>NZ_WUBS01000009.1 GCF_010131535.1 Acerihabitans arboris | reverse complement strand
GGTGTTAACCCCGGCCCGGGCAATAAACTCACCGACGCCGGGCTTAAAGACCAGTGCTTCCAGCCACCGGTTGAATATCCGGTATTGGCTGGTTTCCGATAATAGCTCCTCGCGATGCGCGCCAAAATCGCCCGACGGTTTGCAGAGCCGCCTGGCCAGACCGGGCAATATCCCGGGGTCCTCCTGCAAAGACTCGATACATTGGTTGATCAAGGCATACCCGCGCCTGGCGGCGTCGCCGGCGGCCGGCGGATGTTTTTTTATCAGCCAATCCGCAACCCGCCGGGTCTGCGCCATGACGTTATCATCCGTAAGGTCGTCGGTTTCGGCCGGGCTGCGTTTGCTTATCGCATGAGCGCGCACCGTCAATGGCGCATCCCAACGCCCGGGGCTTGCAACGGTGGACGGGACGGCTTCAAGGCTATCGCGCCCCGGGCCGCCGCCAGCGGGTTTTATTTGCATCGCCAGGGCCATAGGAGGCAATACGGCGGGCTCACCGGCTTGCGCAACGGATTGGACGCTGACCAGGCCGTAACGGCAATCATGGCGCAGGCGGTCGGCGCCCTCCGTCTGGCGTTTCGCGGTAAGCTGTGGCGCCGGTACTACGGGCGTGTGTATTTTTTTGTTTTGCGCCGGTGATGGCGAAGCGCGGGAAGGCGTATTACAGGCAACATTAGTGATAAATAGCACGCTTTGCAGCATCAGCTCCGCGCGCGCTCTTTTTAGCCCATCGCCCGGACGTCCGGCTAAATAACGGATAGTCTTATGTTGTGATTTTTGATCCGGCATCAAGTGGGAGAATCTATTATGATAATAACCAATACAATTCCTGCTATCTAGCGGGCATAGCGGCATAATCGGCTCCGATTGTGGGAACTTAGAAAATTTCGATAAAATGATTATAACGAGGAAGTCCCTAAATAATCTATGTCGACGCGCTATGATTAATTTTAAATTTTCGCAGGCTGATGCGAGTGAAAACGTATTTATTTTAATAAATATATATTTAATATCATTTACTATAAACATGTTGGCCGGCCATGCCGCGATGTGCCCCGGTGTTTTGAATTATTGTGATAAAACCAGGATTCCCCTGAACTATGGCAATCGAGAGAGATAATAATACTGACGGGATAATTAATATTACAGCAGCACCGCCAGTCCATTTTTTTTAACGACCATCTTCTGGCGGCGATCCTTAATACGACCGCCGCAGGTGATTATACTTATACCCACGTCGCGCGCGCTAGTCCTTATCGGCGTCGTTCAGGCGCTGGCGGCGATTTTCGCCCTGGCGCTCCAGCATCCAGCCCGGGTATTCGGCCGGAAGCCGGCTGACCTTATCCAGCCTGGCCAGCTCGTCCGGCGACAGGGTAATAGCGGTGGCGGCGATATTATCTTCCAACTGCTCGATTTTTTTCGCGCCGATGATAACGCTGGTCACCACCTGTTGATGCAGTAGCCACGCCAGGGCAATCTGCGCCACAGACGCCCCTTTGGCCGCGCCGATTTCCCGCATGGCGTCGATGCAGTCATAGGCGCGTTCCTTATTGACCGGCGGAAAATCGAAGGTGGTGCGGCGGCTGCCCTCCACCTCGGCGGTATGGCGGTCATATTTGCCGCTTAACAGACCGCCGGCCAGCGGGCTCCAGGTCAGCAGGCCGACCTTTTCGCTTTGCAGCAGCGGCACCAGTTCCCGCTCCAGATCCCGGCCGGCGATGGTGTAGTAGGCCTGCAGGGACGCAAACCGCGCCAGCTCCAGGCGGGCGGAAATGCCCAGCGCCTTCATGATCTGCCAGGCACTCCAGTTCGATACGCCGATATAGCGCACATGCCCGTGCTGGACCAGATTGTCCAGGGCATAGAGCGTTTCCTCGATAGGCGTGGCGGGATCAAAACCATGCACCTGGTAGAGATCGATATGATCAAGCTGCAGACGCTTCAGGCTGGCTTTTACCCCGTCCATAATATGAAAGCGCGACAGCCCGGAGGAGTTCACGCCCTGGGTGCCGCTGGCGCCAAACACCTTGGTGGCCACCACCACGTCTTCCCGCGCCACCTTCAGGTTTTTCAGCGCCTGGCCGGTGATGGTTTCCGATCGCCCTTCCGAATAGACATTGGCGGTGTCGATAAAGTTAATGCCGGCGTCCAGGGATCGGCCGATAAGCCGCTCGGCGTCCGCCTGCTGCAGGTTGCCGATTTGCCCCCACATGCCGCCCTCGCCGCCAAAGGTCATGGTGCCGAGGCAAAGCTCGGAAACAAATAAACCGGTATTGCCGAATGTGCTGTAACGCATAATTCCTCCGAAAAGAGATTTCCTCCGGCCTTTGCTTTCCGTAAACATTGACACCTGTGGTCAACAACGCCTGTCTGTAACGGATGCGGTGTACATAATTCTCAGAAGGCAAGGCTTGAAGGGCGTGAAGAAGGGAATTGATAGCATCATCGCAGGACCGGGGGTAGCGCACCCGTGCCCTTGCTGATGCTGAGTATAGCTAATAGTAATTTATACCGGGTAACGGTGATGATCATGCGGATTTACGTAACTTTTTGTGTTTTCCCCCATGCGCCGCATTGGCTATTCATTGGACATCACCAGTAAATAACGGCAAGGCTGCGCGCCGGGGTTATCGAATTCCAGCGCGCTCCATGCCGAAATACCGGCAATCGCCCCGCGCCGGCGCAAAGCGTTCATCGCCATAGGCGGTCCCCCCACCAACCATAAACGCCGCCGATAGGGCGCGCTATCAGCCCGGTAATGGAAATACCCGGCCCGGCGCATCCGGCAGCGAGGACACCGCCGGTTATTGGCAATGTGACTCTGATCCCTAAATTTTCCTTATTAAGGATTATGCTGAAAATACTTTATATTCAATAGGCTATATTTACCTTAAAGCAATTGCTATTGTTATTGATATTAGGAAAAGCGTAATGAAAATAACGACCTCCGGTTTGACCCTTGGCCTGCTGGCGATGCAGTTGGCTCTTTCCCCCGCCCCATTGCTGGCGGCCGAAAAAAAAACCCAGGTTCCGCCGGGTTATCAGCTGGAGCAGGTGGTGGTGCTAAGCCGTCACGGCATCCGCGCGCCGTTGGTGAACTATGGCGATGCGCTGGCTGAGGCGACGCCGCAGAAATGGCCGGTATGGCAGACCGGCGGTGGGTTGCTGACGCCAAAGGGCGCGGCGGTGGAACAACATGTGGGCCGGTATTTCCAGCAGTGGCTGGCGCAAACGCGGCTGATCCCCCAGGACGGTTGCCCGGCGGACCAGCAGGTATTTATCTACGCCAACAGCCTGCCGCGCACCATTGACACGGCCAAAGCATTTCTGGCCGGCGCATTCCCGGAGTGCAAAATCGCTGTCACCCACCAGGCCGCCGTCGGCACCATGGACCCGACCTTTAATCCGATTATTACCGCCGACGTGACCGATAGCTTCAGGCATAATGCGCTGGACTCCGTTAACCGGCACGCGGGCGCCGGCGGCATCGACGGGCTGAACCAACGGCTCAAGCCGAACTACAGCCTGCTGCAAGATGTCCTGGATTACCGTCAAGGCACGGCCTGCCAACGGGATAAAACCTGCGATCTTGCCGCCCAACCGTCCTCGGTGACCCTGATTACCGGTAAGGAACCCGGCATCAACGGCCCGCTGCGCACCGCGACCGGCGCCACCGACGCCTTTATGCTGCAATATTATGAAGGTTTTCCGCTCAAGGACGTTGCCTGGGGTAAGGTGACCACCGACAAGCAGTGGCGGCGGTTGGAAACCATTAAAAACCTCTATCACGAAACGCTGTTCGGCTCGCCGGCCATCGCCGCCAATGCGGCCAAGCCCTTGCTGGGCTTTATTGCCGGCGCGCTGGATATACAGCCGGCGGCGGACGCCAATCAACAGGCCGCGCAGCGGGCAAAAATGACCCTGCTGGCGGGCCATGATTCCAACATCGCCTCGCTGCTGGCGGCGCTGCATACCCGGGATTACCGGCTGCCGGGACAATTTGAGCGCACGCCGATCAGCGGGGCCGTGGTATTCCAGCGTTGGCACGACCCTAAACAAAACCGGGATCTGATGAAAATGGAATATGTCTATCCCACGGCCAGCCAAATTCGCAATACGAGCCCGCTGTCGCTTTCCGCGCCGCCGCAACGTGTCACTCTAACCATCGGCGGATGCACGGTGGATGCCGACGGATTCTGCCCGATGACGCAGTTTAAGCAGGCGGTACTCAAGGATTTACAAGGCTGACGCGGTAAGATGCGGCACGGGCCGTCACCCTGCGCCAACCGCCTTGGTAGCATACGGAACAGGTATTATAGGGGGTATGAATCATGGAAAACGCCAGACGCAAATCGACCGCGCCGCCGCTCTATGTTATCCGCAACGAGCGTCTTACGCCCCCGCCGCATCTGCTGGCAGGCGAGCGGGTCATCCTGTTTGATGGCGAATGCGTGTTATGCCGGCGGCTGGTACGTTTTCTGATCCGTGCCGATTGGCGCAAAAAAATTCACCTGGCCACGGTGCAATCGCCCGCGGGCCAGGATCTCCTGCGTTGGGCCGGCCTGCCCACCGATAATTTCAGCACCATCGCCTATATCGCCAACGGCGAGGTGTCGACCCGCTCGACGGCCTTTTTTGCCGCCCTGGGCGAGCTGGGCTGGCCGTGGCGCGCCCTGCTGATACTGCGTTTTTTTCCCCGGGTGTTGCGCGACGGTATCTATAACGCCGTCGCCCGTAATCGCTATCGCTGGTTCGGCAGGCTACCCAGCGGCACCCTGCCCCCCGATGACGGCCAGGGCCGCCGTTACCTGGATCGCGGTCGCGGGTAGTGGCTTCCGGCATGACAGGCGCCGCCGGGCTGATCCACGCATGACGGTGTTATAAACGGTTACCTGGATTAACATATCCGCGCACTATTTATGAAGGTAACCTTTGTAGGTTACCTTTATATCTGTTATTTTTTCATGATGAACACAGATGAACGACCCAATGAACCCGGCGCCGCGCGCACCTTAGCCCTGGTAAGGGACTTTCGTATCCTGATTGGCCAACTGAAACGTTGGCTCCGCGAAGAGGCGCGCCCGGGCGGGCTCACCCCGGCGCAGATTGCCGTTATCAGTCGCCTGGAGCGTGGCGGTCCCCTGACCGTGACCGGCCTCGCCCGGGCCGAAGGCTTGCGTCCCCAGTCCATGGGCGCCACCGTGGCCGCCCTGCAGATGGCCGGGCTGGTCGCCGGTTCGGCGGACCCGGCCGACGGCCGTCAAACCCTGCTTTCCCTGACCGACGCGTGCCGCAAGCTGATTGCCGGCAACCGGGCGGCGCGCGAGGATTGGTTGTTCCAGGCCGTGCGTGCCCGGTTCACCCCGGCGGAGCAGCAGGAACTGGCCAACGCGGTAGCGCTGCTCAAACGTCTTATCGACGATCCCCACCCATGAAACCCAAAGGCAGCCTGGCCGCGGGGATGTTTCGCTCATTAACCAATGCTAACTACCGGATATGGGCCGGCGGCGCGCTGGTGTCCAATATCGGCACCTGGATGCAGCGCACCGCGCAGGACTGGCTGGTGCTGACGCACCTGACCCATAATAACGCCACCGCCGTGGGCGTGGTGACGGCGCTGCAGTTCGGACCGCAAATCCTGCTGCTGCCGCTGACGGGATTTGCCGCCGACTACTTCGACAGGCGTAAGCTGTTGATCGCCACCCAGGCGTCCATGGGTATGCTGGCGCTGGGACTGGGGATGCTTACCGTCGCCGGCCTGGCGCAGTTATGGCAGGTATACGTATTTGCGTTTTTACTGGGCTGCGCCGCGGCCTTTGACGCGCCGGCGCGCCAGACCTTCGTGGCCGAATTGGTGGCAGAAGCCGACCTGTCGAACGCGGTGGCGCTGAATTCCACCTCGCTTAACGCCGCGCGGATGATAGGTCCGGCCATCGCCGGCGCGCTGATTGCCATCGTGGGGTCCGGCTGGCTGTTCCTGATCAACGCCGCCTCCTTTGTCGCCGTGCTGGTCTCGCTGCATTGCCTGCGCGCCGGCGTGCTGCATACCCGCATCAGGGCTGCCCGCGCGCCGGGCGGTTTTGCCGAGGGATTTCGTTATGTCTGGCGGCGGCCGGCGCTCAAGACCATCCTGCTGATGATTTTTCTAATCGGCGCCTTCGGGCTTAATTTCCCGATTTTTATTGCCACCATGTCGGTCGGCGTGTTTCATACCGGCGCCGGCCAGTATGGGCTGCTGACCTCGATCATGGCCTTTGGATCGGTGATCGGCGCGCTGCTCGCCGCCAGGCGAACCACCACCGGCATTACCCTGCTGTTCGCCAATACGGCGATCTTCGGCGTCGGCCTGGCGCTTGCCGCCGTCATGCCCAACTATCTGATGTTCGGCATCGCGCTGGTGTTTATCGGCGTGACGGCGCAGACGTTGACCACGTCGGCAATCAGCCTGATGCAGCTATCGACCGAACCCGCCATGCGCGGACGCGTCATCGCTATTTTCCTCGCCATCGCCCTGGGCGGCACGCCCATCGGCGCCCCGGTGGTCGGCTGGGCGGCGGACAGGTTCGGCCCGCGCTGGGCGTTGGGCATCGGCGCCGCCTCGGGACTGGCCGCCGCGCTGGTGGGGGTATATTACCTGATAAAATACCGCCATTTGCGCGTGCGCGTTGAACGCCGCCGCCTGCGCTTTACCCTTGAAGGCGGCGATCCCATGGCCGGGCTGCGTTAATCCGGCAGTGGGTTAGCGTATCTCGCCGTAGCCGATAGGCGTCCAGCGATAGCCCTGTTGCCCGTTTTCGACGACATAACCGATGCCGGGAAAGGTGATATGGGCGCCGGCAATCAGCGTTCGCTGGTGCGCCATCAGCTTTAACAACCCGGCGCGGGTCTTCACCGCCTGGGCGCCGTCGGCGTCAAAACCCACGGCCAGCTGCGGATGGGCAAACTGCAGGGCGGAGTAATGCACGATATCCCCCCAGAATAAAATGCGCTGCCCGCCCTGCTCCAGAACAAAACCGGTGTGTCCCGGCGTGTGGCCGGCCAGGGCGATGGGCTGCAGGCCGGGGAGCAGGTCCTTGCCGGCGGTAAAGGTCTTCAGCTTACCGGCGTCTTTAAACGGCGTCAGGATATCCCTTGCGCGCTGAAACCCCGTCTGCTGCGCCTGCGGCGCCTTGGCCGCCTGGCTTGCCGAGAGCCAATAATCCACCTCCGGTTTTGCCGCCCAGACGGTGGCGTTCGGATATGCCGGCTGGCCGTCGGCGGTGACCAGGCCGCCGATATGATCGCCGTGCATATGGGTCAATAAAATCATATCCACCTGCTCCGGCGCGTATCCGGACGCCCTCAGGTTGGCCGTGACCTGACCGAAACCGGGTCCCAGCAGTTTGCCGCCGCCGGTATCAATCAGGATCAGGTGTTCGCCGGTATTCACCAGAAAGCTGTTAACCGAACCATTAACCACTTTAGGCGCGTCGCCGTCCACGTCCTTGACATAGCGTTGCAACTGGTCGGGCGTGGCGTTTTTGAACAGCGTCAGGGGAAAGGTGGAACTGCCGTCATAAAGAGCGGTGATTTCCGCATTGCCGACCATGATCCGGTAGTAGCCCGGCGACTGGGTTTTGATTTGCGGCGTTGCGACGGCCAGGGCCGCGGGCATCACTACCGCGGCACAGAGTAGGATGGCGGCGCGGGTAACGGCTTTAATCGTCATGGTAGGCTCTCCGGCGAAAGGTTCAGGTAGTAGGAAGCCCCACTACCTTACCTTTAATTGTTCACTTTTACACCAATATCATGACTTATCAATGCTATATCCACACACCGGCTTAGCTTAGCGCGGGCTGACATCCATATGGAATACCGGTTCCGATAGCCTGGCCACCGTACCGTCCGCCAGGGCTTCCTGGATGGCTTTATCAAACAAGGCCTTGAGCGCAGTGTCCCCTTTGCGCAAGCCGATGCCCGCCCCTTTGCCGACGACGCCGCCGCTAAAGCAAGGCCCTGCCAGTACGATATCGGCGCCGCCCGGCTTGGTCATGCTGCCCAACAGCGAGTCTTTCGACGCCACGATGGCGTCCAGCCGCCCCGAGGCCAGGTCGAAATCACGCGCGTCGGGAGTCTTATACTGGCGCACCTCGGCCGTCTCCTGCAGATAGGTTTTGGTAAAGTTGACCGAGGTGCCGGCGGACATGGTGCCGACCACCTTGCCTTGCAGCGCGGCTTTTACCGGCGCCCAGGCTTCGGCGGCGGCGGCCTCGTTGTTCAGGGAAACCACCGCGTCGTCCTTAGGCAACTTTTTCGCGATATCGCTGCCCTTGCGGGTCGCCAGGGTATAACACAGCGAGGCATAGGGCAGGCTGAAAGCGATGGACTCCTCCCGCTTGGGGGTGATGCCCAGGTCATCGACGATGGCATCGAATTTACCGGCGTTCAGCGCCGGGATCATGCCGTCGAAGCTCTGGGCGGTAAAAGTACAGGCGACCTGCATCCGGTCGCAGAGATTTTTAACCAGATCGATTTCAAAACCGGCGATGGCGCCGTCGGACTTGGTGTAATTCCACGGCGGGAACCCGCCTTCGGTAACGATATGCACCTCCCTGATCGGCTCGTTCGCGGCATGCGCCGCGCCACCCAGCTGGGACAGGCCCATTCCCGTCATCAGTAACGCGCGGCTTAATCTGGTCATTGTCATATCCGGTTTTCCTGTAGTTTACGTTTAAGGGTGGATTATCGGGCGCCAGCCGACGGCGGACGCAGGTTGGCGTTAAGCCGGTACTCGAGCAGCATAATGCCGCGCGTCAGGATAAAGTTAATGCCGAAATACAGTATGCCGGCGGCGATAAATACCGCCATCGGCCGATAGGTCTCGGAGACGATGGCCGAGGCAATGCCGGTGACCTCCATCAGCGTTACCAGGGAACCCAGGGATGTGCCCTTGATCATCGACATGACCTCGTTGCCGTAGGCCGGCAACGCCTGGCGTATCGCCAACGGCAAGATAATGCGGCGGTAGAGCAACGGACGCGACATGCCGCAGGCGCGTCCGGCCTCAAGGGCGCCTTGGGGTACCGACAGCAGGCCGCCGCGGATAATTTCACCGGTATAGGAAGAGGTATTGATGGTCAGCGCCAGCAGCGCGCACCAGTAAGGCTGCCGCAGCAGCGGCCACAGCACGCTATCCCTGAGGCCCGCATATTGTCCCAGGCCGTAATAGATCAGGAACATCAGCACCAGCAGCGGCGTACTGCGAATCACCTCGACATAGAACCAGGCCAGGACCCGCGGCGCGCGCCTGGCGGATAACGCGGCAAAAGCGATGGCCAGGCCGAGCAGCGCCCCCAGCAGCAACGAGCAGGACGCCAGTTCCAGCGTCAGCGGGATGCCGGCGGCAAGCTGGCGCAGGACATCGAGGATAAATGCGCCGTCTCTCATGGCTTAACGCCTCCCAGGGCCTGGGTTGCCCGGGTTCCGGTGCCGCGAACCCCGCGGGAATAGTGCCGCTCGGCGCGCCTGAGCAGCAGGCCCGAGATAATCGCCATCAGCACATAAATAGCCGCCGCCGTGAGGTAGAAATCAAACGGCATATGGGTCGAGTCGGCCGCCACCTGCGTGGCGCGCATTAACTCAATGATGCCGGTGGCCGACAGCAGCGAGGAGTCCTTCAACAGGCTCAGCCACACATTGCCCAATCCCGGCATGGCGGAACGCAGCAGCAACGGCGCCAGGACGCGCCGGAAACAGGTGGCGGGCGACATGCCGAACGCCATGGCAGCCTCCAGCTCGCCGGTGGGTACCACGCTAAAGCCGCCGCGCAGCACCTCGGTGCATAACGCGCCGCCCACCACCCCAATGGCGATGGTCCCGGCCACAAACCCGGGCAGGCTGATAAAACCGTTCGCGGCAAAAAAATGTCCCACGTCGGTCAGCAGCGCGCTGCTGCCGAAATACACCAGGTAAATCACCAATAGATCCGGCACGCCGCGCAGCGCGGTGGTGTAGAGATCGGTCAACAGGCGCACCATGGCGTTGCCGCGGATCTTGCACCAGGCACCCAGCGCGCCGATAACCAGGGCCAGGATAAAACCGCACACCGCCACCGCCAACGTCAGGCCGGCGCCGGCCAGCAGCCGACCTCCCCACCCCCCGGCGCCAAAACCGATCAATTGCAGATAGTCAGCCGTTTCCATCAGTTGTTCTCCGGGACCAAGATAAGGGCGCCAGCAGCGCCGTACGCGCCGCTAGTCGTCATGCAATAGCGGATCGGCCGGATCCAGGCCGTAGATGTCCACCGCCGCCTGTCGGGATATGCGCTCCTCGCGCAGGTCGCGGCGCACCCGATCCCGGCAGCGCCGCCGGGGATCGCCGTAACCTCCGCCGGCCGCCGGCACGATGCCCACCGATTGTCCGGCGGCCAGGATCCCGGCGCGGCCCACCAGCGGCGCGATGCCCGGAGCCAGTTCCACCCGCGCGGGGATACCCGCCAGGCCGCCGAACAGGCCGAAAGGCGGGATACGATGATTGGTGCCGCCGGCGGAAAGCGTGGCGGTATGGTCCAGCACGCGCACGCGGCGGCGCAGCGTCATGCCGCCGCGATATTCGCCCGGGCCGCCGGAATCCTGTACCAGCTCATAGCGCTCCACCATCACCGGATGCTCGCTTTCCAGGGCCTCGATAGGCATATTGGCGGTATTGGTGATATTGACCTGCACGCCGTCCAGGCCGTCCTTGTCCGCCCTGGCGCCCATGCCGCCGCCGTGCATTTCATTGTAAACATAGAACCGCCCGGTGCGCGGATGCATGCCGCTGGTGGTCAGCAGCATGCCGCCGGTCGACGCGGCGGCCACCCTGTCCGGCAGGGTCGGCGCAAAGGCGGCGAAGATCATATCCACCAGCCGCGGAGCGAGATCGGTACGGCTATAGACGGCGGCGGGCGCGGTAGCGTTAAGAATGCTGCCCAGCGGCGCCGAGACATGGATCGGCCGGTGGAAACCGGCGTTGGCCGGGATTTCGGGGTCTACCAGCACCTTTACCGCGTAATAAACCGTCGCCAGCAGCGCGGTAAACACCATATTAATCGGCGCGCGCACCTGGGACGGCGCATAAGGGAAGGTAAAGAAGATTTCATCGTTCCTGACCTCGATATTCACCGTCAAATCCAGGGTTTCGGCTATCAGGTTGGTGTCGAAATCATGGCGAAAGCTGTAGTTCCCATCCGGGATGGCGGCGATACCGGCCCGGGCGCGGCGTTCGGTATAGTCCAGAATCGCCTGCCCTGCGGCGGCCACCACGCCGGCGCCGTATTTGTCGCACAGGGAATGGAAACGCTCCACGCCAAGCCGGCTGGCGGCGGTCTGCGCGCGCAGATCGTTTACCCGCTCGCGCGGCACCTGGCAATTAAGCAAAATCAGCTGCAGCACATCATCCTGCAGTACGCCCTGGCGGTAGAGCCTGACCGGCGGGATACGCAGCCCTTCCTGGAAGATATGGGCATGGCCGCGATCGACAAAATCGGAGTGATGCGCCAGGTTGGCGACCCATCCCACCAGTTGCTCCTGGTAAAACACCGGCTCCATCAGCACAAAATCATTCAGGTGCGTACCGCCGCCGGTATAGGCGTCGTTGCCGATAAAGATATCACCCGGCCGGAGGGTGGCCAAATCGGTATTGGCCAGCACATACTCCGTTATGCCCAGCAGGGAGCCGAGATGGATGGGGATATGCTCGGCAAGGGCCAGCGTCCGGCCGTCCCGATCGAATAGGGCGGTGGAGCAATCGTGCCGCTCTTTAATATTGGTTGAAAACGCGGCGCGGATCACCGCTTTGCCCATTTCCTCGGCAATGGTGGCCAGCGCGCTGCCGATCACCTCGACGGTGATGGGATCAACCTCGGGCAATGCGCGCCCGGAAACGCCGGGGATGCAGGGATTTATGCTCATGCTTCGATCACCAGGTTAAGATAGCTGTCGACGGTGGCGGTTTGCCCCGGCAGCACCAGGGTGGTTGAATCCATCTGGTCCACAATCGCCGGCCCCGTGAAGCGGTGGCCGAACCCCAGCCGGGCGCGGTCGTAAACCGGGCAGTCGGTAAAACCGCCCGCCTCGGGGATCCAGACTGCCCGCCGGCCCATGACCGCGTCGGCCGCCGGATGTTGCGCCGGGTCCGACCGCGGGAAGCCGGCTTTGGCAACGATGCCCACCGCCTCCAGGCGCAGCGCGGTGATCTGTACCGGTTCGTCATCGGCGACATAACCATAGGCCTGACGATGGGCCTGCTCAAAGCCATGGCGTAGGGTCTCCAGCGCGCGCTCATCAATCATGCCGGCGGGACAGGCCACCGTCAGTTCATGCCCTTGTCCGGCGTAGCGCAGATCCAGGGCGCGTGCCAGCTGCCGGCGCTCCAGACCGATATGTTCTTCGCTGAACCAGGCGTCGGCCCGGTCCTCAAGCAGCGCATAGCCATGGCGGATAGCCCCGGCCGCCTCACTATCCAGCGGCCGCAGCAGGGCCGATGAAAAACTGCTTTTCAGGTCGGTCAGCAGCAGGCCCAGGGCGCACATGATGCCGGGGAATTTAGGGATCACCACCTTGGGCATATCCAGCGCCCGGGCCAGCCGGGACGCATGGATCGGACCGGCGCCGCCAAAACCGAACATCACGAAATGGCGCGGATCGTAGCCGCGCTCCACCGAGATAACCCGGATGGCCTTGGCCATATTGGCCACCACGATACTGATAATCCCCTGGGCGGTTTGCATAACGTCCAGGCCAAGCTCGAGGCCCAGCCGGGTAATCGCCTCGACGGAGCGCCGCCGGTCGATAGGCAGCCGGCCGTTTAACAGATGGGTCGGATTGAGGACCTGCAGCACGACATTGGCATCGGTCACGGTGGCCTCGGTATTGCCCCGGCCATAGCAGATAGGGCCGGGATCGGCGCCGGCGCTGCGCGGCCCGACTTTCAGCAGGCCGCCGGCGTCGATATGGGCGATGGAGCCGCCGCCCGCGCCCACCGTATGGATATCCAGCATCGGCAGCTTAAGGGGATAACCGTGGATCACCGCCTCGGTGGACACCTGGGGCCGGCCGCCGTTGATAAGCGAAACGTCGGTGGAGGTGCCGCCCATGTCGAAGGTAATGATATCCCGATAACCGGCCAGTTGGCCGATGGCCAGCGCGCCGGTGACGCCCGCGGCGGGG
Source organism: Acerihabitans arboris (assembly GCF_010131535.1). GTDB lineage: Bacteria > Pseudomonadota > Gammaproteobacteria > Enterobacterales > Enterobacteriaceae > Acerihabitans > Acerihabitans arboris. The sequence goes on along the minus strand of NZ_WUBS01000009.1, from coordinate 251,354 downwards.
CCGGAAAGCACCGTGCGCGCCGGGAAGGCCTGCGCGGCGGCGGAGGAGATGATGCCGCCGTTGGATTGCGTCAGTTGCACCGGCGCGGTAATCCCCAACGCCTGCAGCCGCGGCCGCAAACCCTGCAGATAATTTTTTACCAACGGGCCGAGATAGGCGTTCACCACCGTGGTGGAGAAGCGCTCGTACTCGCGCATTTCCGGCGCCACTTCATGAGAGACGCTGACAAAAGCGCCGGGCAGTTCTTCCAGCACGATCCGGCGGGCCAGCAGCTCATGTTCCGGTGCCAGGTAGCTGAACAGAAAACATATCGCCACCGAGCCTGCGCCCGCGTCTCGCAGACGGCGCGCGGCCTGGCGTACGCCCTGCTCATCCAGCGGCGCCAAAACGCCGCCGTCGAAACCTACCCTCTCGTCGACTTCCAGCCGACGGTCACGGGATACCAGCACGGTGGGCTTCTCGGTTTGCAAATCATAGAGGGCGTCGCGGGTCTGGCGGCGCAGCTCCAGCACATCGCGAAAACCGGCGGTGGTGATCATCCCGGTGGCCGATCCGCGTCCGACGATCAGGGCATTGGTGGCAACGGTGGTGCCATGGCCGAAATAGACAACTTCAACGGCCTGGCCCCTCAGGCGCGTCACCTCCGCCAGCCCCTGCTCCACGCCGCGGGCAATGCCCAGAGAAGGATCGCCGGGCGTGCTGCTGACTTTCCAGACGACGATGTCGCCGCTGGTTTCATCAAACATGCAGATATCGGTGAAGGTTCCGCCCGAATCCACGCCGATGCGTAAACGAAGAGGCCCTTGCGGTGCGGCTGTGGTCATGACGCTTTCCTGAAGAAAATTTTGCAAACATTAATGGCGCCATTATTGGATCACAATAAGTTTTCTGTCAAATCTTAGTTTATGCTATAGTTCCGCCATTAATCGTCCGGCCATTATGGGTGACAGGCGAAGCGTTTCAGACTTTTTAAAGTCGGGGTAAAATCCTGAAATGACATCAATTACGATAAAAGAGAGCGCGCAACAGCGGGCGCGGGATCTGGTGGCGCGCATCGAGCGCGATATCAATATCGGCCGCTTCGGCGCCGGCGCATGGCTTAAACAGGTGGAATTAGAAGAAACCTATGGCTGTTCCCGCCTGAGCGTGCGCCAGGCCCTGGAGCGTCTTGCGGAGCGTGGGCTGGTGGAGCTGATTCCCCAGCGCGGCGCGCGCGTGATGGAATTTAACGCGCGCAAACTGCAAAATATCATCGAGATGCGCGCGCTGCTGGAAGTGGGAGCGGTGGAAAAGGTCTGCGGACGGATTGACGCCGCCGGCTTTGAACGCCTGACCGAACTGGCCCGCCATTTTCAGGATCGGGTGCAATCGGGCACCGCCCAGGAGCAGGAGGAGAGCAATCGCGAATTTCATCGGGAGATGCTGCGCCACTGCCCCAATAGCGATCTCAATACCATGATCTTTGATTTACGCGATCGCATCCCGGTCAGCGTCCGGCGCGAGCACAATACCGCCCTGACCCTGGCGCGCACGGCCGCGGAACACTTCGAGATTATCGACTGCCTGCGCCGGCAGGATCTGGACGCGCTGCGCATCGCCATGCGCCGCCATGTGATCGGCGCCTATCAGATGGACGCCGACGCCTAAGCCAAAGGTCGTGGGTGCCGGCGTCCCGCAACCCCGGGCAAATATTCCCGGGATCGCGCCTTGCCGAATGCCATGCGCGCGTTTTTCCCCGTTACTGGACGCGCTGGTGATGGCTGGAGATAAACTGCCGGAAACGTTCGGACGGGTGCTGGTTGAACAGCTCCTCAGGCGCGCCCTGCGCCTCGATGCTGCCCTGGTGCATGAACACCACGCGGTTTGAGACGCCGCGGGCAAAACCCATTTCATGGGTCACCACCAGCATGGTGCGCCCCTCCTCCGCCAGCGCGCGCATCACCTTCAGCACCTCGCCCACCAATTCGGGATCCAGGGCCGAGGTCGGCTCGTCAAACAACATCACCTCCGGGTCCATGGCCAGCGCGCGCGCAATCGCCACCCGCTGTTGCTGCCCGCCCGATAGCTGGGACGGGTAATAATTGCGCCGGTCATACAGCCCCACTTTCGCCAGCAGCTGCTCGCCCCGCTCAACGCAGAGCTTGCGCGATCGTTTCAGCACATGCTGCGGGCCTTCGATGACATTTTGCAGCGCCGTCATATGGGGCCATAAATTAAAATTCTGGAATACCATGCCGAGCCGGGCGCGGATATTGTCAATCTGGCGGCGATCGGCGGGCAGCTGATGCCCTTGCCGGTGACGCTTCATGACGATGGTCTCGCCGCCGATGGCGACGGTGCCTTCATCCGGCGTTTCCAGCAAATTGATGCAGCGTAAAAAGGTGCTTTTACCGGAGCCGCTGGCGCCCAGTATGGAAATGACTTCTCCCTGGCGGGCATCCAGCGAAATGCCCTTCAATACCTCTTGGTCACCAAAGGATTTGCGGATGCCGATCATCGACAGGGTAATGGGGGAAGGCATACGGCGGCTCCGGCTGTAATAACGTTGATACGGTACTTGTATAGACAAGATCAAGCAATTACGGGGCCAAAAGTCGGTGCGGGGGTAAAGTATAATTAATGTTTTAAAAACAGATCATTAGAATAATCATGTACAGGGGGCGAACGTGCGGGAGGAAAAAAGCGCCGCTATTGGTGCAGGATACCGACAACATGCACCGTTTTGATGCCTGGGCTGATGGATAATTATGCTGCTTAACCAGCAAAAAAGAATCCGGCCGGTGGCCAGATCCTTTTCCGCGGTCCCTGAAAGCGCGAACCCGGTCAGCTCATCTGCCGGTCGTCGACGTATTTGCGTTTATCGGGCGGCGGCGGGAAATATTGATATAGCCAGGTTTCGCTCAGCACGCTACCGCGCGTGCGCAGGAACATGCGCAGTTCCACCGGATCGACCGAATCGCTGTCCGGCGTCCAGTCGAACAGGACGCGGTAGCCGTCCATCGGTTCGACAAACAGGATCTCGATATTATCGATTTTGCCGCGCGAGGGCGTGATCACCGGCTCGATACCCTGGGGAGCAGCCGCCTTGATCTCGCCGCCGACAAAATCAATGGCGAAACGACGCGCCCAGGTCGCGGGATAATGCTCGCCCGGCGCCCAGCCTTCAGGAAAGCCCCCCATGCCGGTACGGGTGGCTTTGACCCGCGACAGCGGACTGCTAACCGGCGGCTCGCCGCTCCAGTACAGGCGATAGCTGAAGCTTAGATCCTGCCCGGCCTGGATCGGCTCGGCGGGCTGCCAGAAGCAGACGATATTATCCAGGGTTTCGCCGGTGGTCGGGATCTCAAGCAGGTTAACCGACCCCTTGCCCCAGTCGCCGACCGGCTCCACCCATAGGCTGGGCCGCTTGTTGTACCAGCCGATCACGTCCTGGTAATTGTCAAAATCATGATCGAGCTGCAGCAGGCCGAACCCCTTGGGGTTCTCGTCGAGATACTCGTTAAACTGCAGCTTTTGCGGATTATTCAGCGGGCGGCAGACCCATTCGCCGTTGCCACGCCACATCGCCAGGCGATCGGAATCGTGGATTTGCGGATGGATGGTGTCGCAGGTACGCCGCTCGTTGGTGCCGCAGCTGAACATACTGGTTATCGGCGTCACGCCAAGCTGCTTGATTGCCGTACGGGCATGGATATGCTTCTCGATATCCATTACCACCCGTTCTGCTTCGCAGTGGATGACAAAACGATAAGCGCCGGTGGCGCTGGGGCTATCCAGCAGCGCATACAGCGTGAACGTGGTGTCGGTGGGCTGCGGCTTATCGAACCAGAAGGCGACGAAATCAGGAAACTCTTCGCGCTGGTCGGTAAAGGTATCGATGGCCAGGCCCCGGGCCGACAGACCGTACTGGTAGGTATCGTCCACCGCGCGGAAATAGCTGGCGCCGAGGAAGGAGACCACGTCGCGGCGGGTCAGCTCCGGCGCCTTATTGACTTTAAACCCGGCAAAACCCAGGTTGTCGCGGCCCTGCAGCTGGGCGGTATCCACCCCGGCGTTATGGTAATTAAACAGCTCGGGGCGGAAATGAATTTCCTTGGCCATATGCGCCTGGGGATCAACGGAATACATCCGCACCCGGCGTTTAAATCCCATGCCGACGTGAAACAGATGCACATCCAGCTGGCGGCCGGGGACATCGTGCCAAAGCGAATGGTTGGCATCGTACTGGATGTCGTTATAAGCCTGGGGCGTCAGTTCCGCCAGGGTCTTCGGCAATTCGGCCGGCGGGCCGCCAAACGGCTGCCCCGCCAGGTTGGCGGCCATGGTTTTCAGCGTGGAAAAATCGAACGCGCTCGCGCTGCCGTCGGCGATATTATCGGCGGCCTGCGCCGAGCGCACAAACAATGATGCCATGGCGGGCACGCCGCAGTAGGCGGCCAGGGCCAATGAAGCTTTGATAAATGATCTTCGTTCCATGCCGGAAAAGGTTCCTATAACTGGCAATATAGTGTCCGCGCGGAGCCGTTCGCCGGCGGGCATCGCGGCGGGCTTCGGGCGTTCGGCTCCTCCCGGGTTCGACTTTTTCGACAGCGGGCGGCAAAAAAAATTCCACTAAAAAGGATTACAGCGCCAATGAGTTTACGGTAAATGCCGCCCGGATGCGCGGATTGGGCAAAAATATCTCTCTGCGCCCAGGTTAACATACTGATGAAAGAAAATGAGAGAGAGATCACTTTTTACAATGCTATGAAAATGTTAAGAGAATGTTTTTAATTGCATGGGTTATTAATAATGTCCACACCTGCTTCCCAGTCCGGAGCCAGTCAGGCCGGCATCATGACCGTCTTGCGGGTCACCTGCGGTAATTTTTTGGAAATGTACGATTTTATGGTGTTCGGCTACTATGCCAGCGCCATTGCCGCCACGTTTTTCCCGAACAGCAATCCGTTCGCCTCGCTGATGATGACCTTGATGACCTTTGGCGCCGGGTTCCTGATGCGGCCGCTGGGCGCATTGGTGCTGGGAGCCTATATCGACCGTCACGGCCGGCGCAAGGGGCTGCTGCTGACCCTGGCGCTGATGGCGTTCGGCACGCTGACCATCGCCTGCGTGCCCGGGTACGCCGCCATTGGCGTGGCCGCGCCGGCGTTGGTGCTGCTGGGGCGACTGCTGCAGGGGTTTTCCGCCGGCGTGGAACTGGGCGGCGTATCGGTCTATCTGGCTGAAATCGCCCCGCCGGGCAAGAAGGGCTTTTATGTAAGCTGGCAATCCGCCAGCCAGCAGGTGGCGGTCATCTTTGCCGCCTTGCTCGGAGTGGCGCTGCACCATCTGTTTGGCGACGCCATCATGGCGGACTGGGGCTGGCGGGTACCGTTTTTTATCGGTTGCCTGATTGTGCCGGTGTTATTCTGGATCCGGCGGATGCTGGAGGAAACCAATGAATTCAAACGGCGCGCCCATCACCCCCATACCGCCGAAATCATGCGTTCGATGGCGGAGAACTGGCGGCTGGTGCTGCTCGGCATGTTTATGGTGACCACCACCACCGTGGCTTTTTATATGATTACCGCCTTTACGCCCACCTATGGCAAAAGCGTGCTGCATTTCAGCGAGCAGCAAAGTTTTATCGTCACGATGTGCGTCGGCATATCCAATCTGTTCTGGCTGCCGGTGATGGGCGCGGTATCGGACAAAGTCGGCCGACGGCCGATGCTGCTGGCCTTTAGCGCCCTGATACTGCTGACCGCCTACCCGGTATTGCACTGGCTGGTCGGCGCGCCGGCCTTCAGCCGGTTGATGATGGCCCAGCTCTGGCTCTCGTTCCTCTACGCCAGCTATAATGCCGCCATGGTGGTCACGCTCGTCGAAGTCATGCCGTCCCAGGTGCGGGCCACCGGTTTTTCCATGGCCTACAGTTTGGCGACGGCGATTTTCGGCGGATTCACCCCGGCGATGTCCAGCTATCTGATCCACGCCAGCGGCGATAAGGCCATGCCCGGAGCCTGGCTATCGCTGGCGGCGCTGCTGGGGCTGGTCGCCGCGCTGCTGCTGCCCAAAATGCGCCGGTATGGCGCGGTATTCCGCCGTGGCCCGGCCCTCAGCGCCGGCGCGGCGCAAGGCGACTAGCCAAAGACGAGCCATCGTCGGCGGGAGTCGCCGCATACGCTTGAGAATGCCGTGACGGGACACCGCACAGGATGGCGTAACCTCTTTCATTGTGTTCTCAGCGGCATGATGCTCCGGCAATGCCCGGCCGGCGTCGGCATGACTAAGATTTTCTTATGGCGCTGATAAGATGAAGGGGCTACCCCGCGTTTTATTTCTGAATTATGCTAAACGCCAGTATTATTTGCGTTATAGGCTGATAAATTGTCCATACCCTTAAGTATTACCGATGCCAGCGAAGCGGATATGGCCGCCATCCAGGCAATCTACGCCTGGCACGTCCTGCACGGCATCGCCTCTTTCGAGACCGAACCGCCCGCCGTGGCGGACATGATCGCGCGCCGCGCCGCCGTGCTGGACAAGGGGTTGCCCTGGCTGGCGGCCAAGTTTGGCGACCGGGTGGTCGGCTATTGCTATCTTGGCTTATATCGCCCGCGCCATGCCTACCGCTTCACCGTCGAGGATTCCGTCTATATCCATCCTGAAATGGGCGGCCAGGGCATAGGCCATGCCCTGCTGGTTGAAGCCATCGCGCGCGCGCAGCGCGGCGGCTGGCGCCAGATGCTGGCGGTGATCGGCGACAGCGACAATATCGGCTCCATCCGCCTGCATGAAAAGCTGGGATTTCGTCTTATCGGCACCCTGGCCGCCGTCGGGTTTAAGCACGGCCGCTGGGTGGATACGCTGCTGATGCAGCGTTCGCTGGGGGAAGGGCAAAACACGCTGCCCGGGCCGCCGGCGTGACCGGTTGAACAAGCCGACTTCAGGCTACTGGACCGTGGTGTCCAGGATGCCCGGCGCCGCCGGCGGTGAATTCTCCAGGATCATTTTCTGCGGGGTGGATAGCACGATGCCGGCGGCCCGCATACGTTTAAGCATCTCGAACAACAGGTCGCTCTTGGTGCCGGCCACGATACGGGGACTGCTGACGAATCCGGTCACGCTCAGCACGATGCCGCTCGGGCCAAGCTGGCTAAAGGTCACCGACGGCGCGGGCGTATCCTGGATGGACTCATGATCGCGGTAGGTCTCGAGCAACAGATTGCGTACCTGTTCCGGGTCGATATCCAGCGGGAACGTCAGGGCGATGGTCGCCACGCCCTGGGCGTTGCCCATGGTGGCGTTACGCACATTCTGCGAGATAAACTGTGAATTCGGCACGATCACGGTGGACCTGTCGCCCAGCTGGATTTCGGTGGCGCGCACGTTGATGCGCCGGATATCCCCTTCAACCCCGCTAATGGTAATCAAATCACCCACTTTCACCGGCCGCTCGATCAGCAAGATAATGCCGGAAATAAAGTTCTTCACGATTTCCTGCAACCCGAAACCGATACCCACCGACAGGGCGCTGACGATCCAGGCCAGATTATTCCACTGGATGCCGAGCGTCGACAGCGTCATCAGGGCAATCAGGACATAACCCATATTACTGAACAGGATCACCAGCGAAGCGCGCATGCCGGGTTCCATCATGGTCTTCGGCAGGAAGTCCTTATCCAGCCAACGTCTGGCCGAGCGCAGCACATAGATGCCGATCGCCAGGAAAATCAGGGCATTCATCACATGGGCCGGGACAATATTCAGTTTTTCCAGCCCTTTGCCCCCCCACATATCCACCGCCTTGTTCAGCAGCGCCAGCGGGGTGGTGGAACCAAAAGTGCCGTTAAGCAACGCCACCGCCGCCAGCAGGATCAGCACCGTTTTGCCGATGGCCGCCAGCAGCGTGGAGGCCTGGCCCAAATGCCGGTCGTCTAGGCCGAGGGAATGCTTGATACGCTGGCCGATCAGGGTAGCGGGTGAAAACAGGCTATCGGACAGATCCACCACCAAATGGATCAGCAGATAGAGGCAGGACAGGACTATGCCCACCCATATCAACTCATAGGTCAGGAACCGGGCCAGGGCAATATAGCCGATCAGCAGCGAAAGCAGGATGGCGACGGCGGTAACGGTAATACACAGATGAATCAGCCCGGCAATCGTCCTGCGCGCCTCCGGCTCCCCGCCTTCGGCCAACAGCTTGCGTCGGGTACGATTGGTGCGCAGCGGCCCGTAGCCCGCGGTCAACGCCACCAGCAGCGCCGAGATGCCGTTGCCGAAAATGGTGGTGGCCACGCTGGTGCCGACCAGGTTGTTCATCTGCTCCACCGCGCCGAACACCAGGATGAACGAGGCCAGCATCGGCGGCAGGGAACGCATCGCCACCGCCACCGGATCGGCAATGGACAGCAGGCGCCATGAGGGCCGCTTAATGGATAGCAGCCCCCGGCCAAGCCCCGCAATCAGGGCGGAAAATAACGTAAGCTTGAATATTTCAATGGTAAAATCTATGACCAATTGCGACGCGTCTGGATGGCGAAGAATCAACAGCAAGATAAACTGCGCCCCCAGCCCAACGCTGAATACCGTGATCAGCGCGGTGGCGGTGGCCAGGAAACTGCGCCGCAGACGCCCTTCCGGCAGTACGTTGATACAAAACCATGCCAGGAGCCTGTCCAGCAGGCGGGAACCGAATGCCCACACGGCCAACGCCATAATCAACAGCGCGGCCGAGCCGAAGCGCCAGCCGGGTTCCCAGGCCGCCAGCCAGGCCTCTTTTAGCTGTTCGCCGAAATTATCCAGGCGCCGGGCGTCCTCAGGCGCGGTATTAAACAACGGCGACCAGAAGCCCCCCGACAGGATACTGCCCGAGTTCAGCGCCATCTGCGTACGCAGCGCATTGCGGCGGATATCGACAATTTGTACCGACAAATTGACCGCGCCGGTACTGATGGCTTTGGCATGTTCAAGCTGCCCGTCGATGAGCGTTTTGCTCTTGTTCAGGGTATTGCGCTGTTGGGCGACCACGCCGGTTTCAGGCATCGCGCCTTCGGCGGGCGGCGGTCCCAGGATATCGAGCTGCGCCTGCACCTGCGCCCGGTCGGGTTGGATGGACGCCACCAGCGCATCGGCATCGGCGGCCAGCTGCAGCGTTTCGTCGTTTAACGCGCTCAACTGATTATCACTGGTGGCGGCGGACACACGCTGCTTTATGCTGTCCAACTGTTTTTGCAGTTTGGGCAGTTCCACGCTTGCCACCAGCTTAGGCGCGGCCGGGGCGTTGGCCGGCTTGGTATCGGCGGCAAAACAAGCATTGATGGGGGCCCCCGCCGCCGCAATGATAAACACCATCAATAAGCAACGGTGCAAACAGGTCCGAAAAAGAATATGCATAGGGTAAATTGTTCCGAAAATCAACGATGCCGTGGCCGCTACGCCGGTTGGTCTGAATGCGACTCTCTCACTGGTAAATGTCTGCGCTATCAATTACTTACATACTACTGACTCTCGGCAGCCCGCGCTATCCGTCCAGAAACCGATAGGGGTTACTACACCAGTCACATTATATTCGCCCACTAATATTACACTGAATCCCATGAAGCGTATTGCCGTCATCACATGAAATATCAGCGATCGTATCCACGGGTATTCATTGGCAACACACTTGCCAGCATCCGCGCAACGGGATGGCGAGCTTTTTGTACTACAATTCTCCATCCCCAGGCGAAAAATGCCCGCGCGCGGTTATGCCGCGCTGACGTACCGCATCAATGGCCATACATGGCATAACGCTTCATGATTAATAGTCATAGCAGCGTTTCATCACACACGAGGTCATCATCATGAGTCATTTTATTTTTGCTTCTCCCGGCAAATATGTTCAGGGCCGAGGATTACTCGATGAGTTGGGCAAACATCTGACTACGCTCGGTACCAAGGCCTTTGTAATAGCCGACGATATCGTATGGGAAATTACCGGTAAACGCGTTAAGACTTCTCTTGAACACGCGGGCGCCGATTTTACCTATGAACGATTCAACGGCGAGGCATCCAGCAACGAAGTCCTGCGTCTGGCGGACATTGCCCGCGCCGCGCATACCGATATCGTGGTGGGCCTGGGCGGCGGTAAAACCCTCGACACCGCCAAGGCGGTGGCGGACGAGCTCAAACAACGGGAGGCCATAGTGCCGACGGCCGCCTCCACCGACGCGCCCTGCAGCGCCCTGTCGGTAATCTATACCGATGAAGGCGTATTCGACACTTACCGATTTTACAGCAAGAACCCGGATTTGGTACTGGTGGACACCGGAGTCTGCGCGCGGGCGCCGGTACGGCTGTTCGCCTCCGGCATTGCCGACGGCCTGGCGACCTATGTCGAAGCGCAGGCGGTAAAACGCACCAATGCGCTGTCGATGGTGGGCGGCAAACCGACCATCGCCGGCATGGCTATCGCCAGGGCCTGCGAAGAAACGCTGATGGCTTATGGCTATAGCGCCTATAAAGCGGTGGAGCAGCAAGTGGTTACGCCGGCCGTCGAGGCGGTGGTGGAAGCCAATACCCTGTTATCCGGTCTCGGGTTCGAAAACGGCGGCCTGGCCGGCGCCCATGCCATCCATAACGGTTTTACCGCCGTCAAAGGCGATATCCATCATCTGACCCACGGCGAAAAAGTGGCTTACGGCACGCTCACGCATATGGTGCTCGAACAGCGTCCGGATGAGGAGATCGCCCGTTATATTCGTTTTTACCGCCAGATCAAAATGCCGACTACGCTTAAGGAAATCCATTTAGAAAATGAAACCTTTGAGAATCTGGTTAAAATCGGTGAACTGGCCTGCGCCGAAGGGGATACGTTAAGGAACCTGAACGTTAATCTCACCGCGCAGGAAGTGGCTCACGCCCTGATTGCGGTGGACGCCTTCAGCAAGTCCGTCGGCGACTGACCCCGGGCGGAACAGCGTTCACGCCGCGGCCACCTGATTGATGCCTAAATTTAATGCCTTATGACTAAACAAACGGAACTGAAAAGAATCAAACGGGTGGCCTTGCAGCTGTTGGCGCTTGCGGCGGGCGTATTTGTCGCGACCCTGTTCATACCGCCCGGTTTCTGGCGCGATGGACTGAAGGCCGTTGCCGAGGCGGCGATGGTCGGCGCCATGGCCGACTGGTTTGCCGTCGTCGCCTTGTTCAGACGGGTGCCGATCCCCTTTATCGCCGCCCATACCGCCATTATTCCCCGCAATAAAAATAAAATTGCCGATAACCTGGCGATCTTCGTACGGGAAAAATTCCTCGATACGTCGTCATTGGCGGAACTTATCAGGAAACACGATCCGGCGCGGACCATCGCCGGCTGGCTGATTGATCCCGTTAACGCCGTCCGGCTGGGCGGCCAGATCCTGCAGCTGATGCGTGGTTTTCTCGATTTCACCGATGACCGGCGCATCCAGGGTTTTATTCGCAACGCCCTTGACGCCGTCATTGATAAAATCGACCTGTCCGCCTCGGTCGGCGCCATCCTGGACAGCCTGACCAAAGACGGCCGGCATCAGGATCTGCTGGATGCGGCGCTGCGCCAACTGGTTAAACTGCTCAACAAACCCGCCGCCCGCGAACTTATCGCCGATCGGATAGTCCAGTGGCTGAAACGCGAGCATCCGCTGAAAGAGAAAGTGCTGCCGACGGAATGGCTCGGCGAACACAGCGCCACGGCGGTCGCCAACGCGGTGAATGCGTGGCTGGATGAGATTGGCCGTGACCGTGGCCATGAGCTGCGGCGGCGTTTCGATCGGCTGGCGCAAAAACTGATCGATCGCCTCAAGCACGATCCCGCTACCGCCCGTCGGGCGGAGGAGATTAAACATTACCTGAAAAACGATGACGTGCTTAATACCTATATCAGCGGCCTGTGGGGCGATCTGCGCGGCTGGCTGAAAGAGGATCTGGATCGCCCGGACTCGGTATTGCATGGCAAAGTGACCGAAGCGGGACTCTGGCTGGGCCAGACGCTCGCGCGGGATGCCAACCTGCGCGCCTCCCTGAACCAGCATCTGGAGCAGGCGGCCCTGCGCATGGCGCCCGACTTCTCGGCATTCCTGACCCAGCATATCAGCGATACGGTGAAAAGCTGGGATGCGCGGGACATGTCACGGCAAATCGAACTGAATATCGGTAAGGATTTGCAGTTTATCCGCATCAACGGCACGCTGGTGGGCGGTTTTATCGGTTTGGTATTGTATCTGCTGTCGCAGACACCGGCGTTGCCGGCCATGTTGCGCCTGTGGTGGCAATAACAATAGACCGAGGCATTTTCATGCCTTGGTGAGCAAGTGCTTTTTTATTAAAAATAATTTAAAAAATAGCCCACTGACCTTTCTTTATTAACATGCTCAAATAAGCCTTTTGTTCAGCGCCATAATTATAATATGGCGCCGCGCGTACTTTTCGCAATGATAGGCCGCACTGCGGCCATGGATAATTTACTGGAGACAATATGTTGAATAAAATCATCAGCCGGTATAATCACTTTTTGAAAAATGAATCCCACTTAACCGCCCCTCAGCATGCTAACGCCGCAACAAAAAATAATTATTATGAAAAAATTAACAAGGTCCATACCCAAATTCACACCCAATCATCCTCGATGAAAAATAATTATTCATCAAAGCGTCACCGTGAAAATTATACTCATGAAACCTTCGATGATAAAATAAAAGCGGATCGATTATTCTACTGCGTGGCATTATTTAAAAAACATCCTGAAAGTTTATCCACGGCTAAGCCGGGGATAAATATTGCTATAACGATTGCGGACCGCCCGCTTAGCATACCCTCGCAAAAAATCGCCCTGCCCGGCGGCGATGATGTGTATGTGGCGGTGGTAGCCGGCCGGTGGCTGGTTTCCGACGGGGAGAGATATTATATTGACGATCTTGTCTGCCCGCCCCACTCCTGGCAGGACACTATGGTCAACCTGCTGGCCCACCTCGCGGGCGTGGTCCGTGGATATCAGGCGGATCGTACTTTCCCGGGAGCGCCCCAGGCCACGCGCGCGCCGCCAGGTGCAGTGCCGGGCGCATCCGGGCGCTTAACCAAAGCTAATGGACACGGCGGCTTACCGTTGCTGAAACCGGTCCGGACGACCGGCCAATGGACCAGATTATTTCCCTCCCGCCATCTGATTTTTTTATCACCGTCGTTGCCCGGCGCCGATGCGGTGGCAGACGACATAACCGGTCCGGCGATACTAACGCCATGGAACCGGCTATTGAAAAATCATCCTGCGGCTTTATTAAAACGACCTCCGCGGGCAGCCGATGACGTTGCGCAGCAACATTCCCATACCTTGCCCCTGATGTCCAATCCGCCGTCCAGAGAAAGCCAAGACAAAAAAAATTATATTTGCGAAACAAACTTACATATAGCTAATCATGCCGCCAAGGGATTATATACGGCAATCAAACAGCAATATATCCCACTGGCCAAAGAAAAAATCTACTCTTTGGGATGGATGTCAAGCCTGAATATTTTTTTATACGACAAAATAACTGAATTATTCAATGATGCATCATACCTTGATAATATAGTTCAATTTACTGATATTATAATGATAAAAAGATATATTGAAAATAGCATTGAAGAATGCATTAAATCAGAAAGCAAAAAAACGCAGGAGAGTGACTTCAGTAGAGACTATTTCAAAGAGCAAAGAACGGTCTCCGATTTCTTTCCGTCATTCAGTCGGCGAATTGAAACAGCGGTAGCTGGGATTAATTTCAAGATAATGCGAGAATTAATTGATTTTAAAAACGGCATTTCGTATGCCGATGCCAAAACAAACCTACAGCAACTTATCAAGGAGTCGCCGTCAGACAAGGCAGTAACCTACAAAGAGCAGTATTCCCTGTTAGTTTTAATGCAAGAATCCCAGAATAAATATGAAAGATTATTAATCAGCGATTCAATCCCTTTAATAGACAGGCTCATCTACTTCAATACACGCGAAATATATCTTGATATGCTTGATGAGCAGCCAATAAACCTTAGACGGATTCTTATTAAACGATTTTTTTATTATATATTTGAGTATAGCAGGAATAGTGGCCTGAGCATGCAGGGCAACTATCTTATTATCCCCGGCGAACTGACTGAATACAGTAGCCTTTTTGACCAACCGGATCCGCCGCTAAGTGAAGAGGAAATAGCCGAACTGGTGGCGACCCAGATCGTGGATTTCATCCACGGCAATGATAAATATAACCCTCATATTGGCCGATTGGTCCGCGATATCGAGTTTTTTCGTACCCATCCTGATATCGGCGCCGCAGGCCAAGGTTGGCAAGAAGAGAGCTTGCAACCTTACAAAGAAACTTTACAGTACCTGGAGAAAAGCGCGGCCACCAATCTTGAACGCCTGGACAATCCTGAGTATGCGCAAAACCCTCAATGGAGTGATGATTTATTTAATCAAGTTAAATATGACAAGGAATGCGTTTTATTATTGAGTTTCCTGGAAAAGCTGCAAACCTACCTGATAGATATTGTCGCCGAGCATCAGCATGAACAGGTTTTGCTAGGCAGCAAAACCGATGAGCAGCGGTTGGCGGAAGCAAAGATCATGGCGATGATAATGGCCTTTCCTGAGGACTCCAGTAAAAAATCCAAACAAGAAATTATCAACCAATATTTCAATCACGTTACCGCGGGCAACATTGAACTGCTATTGAGAGCGGCGATCTATTGGTACATAGACTATAATCATGTCCAGCCAAGTCAGTTAAGCCGCCTCAACTCTCTATTTATTATCAAGGAATTCCAAGAGGTCAAAAAAATAATTGCATTAGACTTCGAGGCGCGATCCGCTGAAAATTTCAAAAAAATATTTGAATTGAAGCCATCGAGTGAATTCAATTCAGCCTGGGATTTTTATAATCAATTCACCCATTATAAAGATTATTCCCTGCGACAGGAAGCCAGGCAATTTACTTATAAAATCCTTTCACATTCAGAACTAGATTATTTGGATATGATCTACCCGCCCAAGGAGGTATATACATTCAAAATTTATTCCAGAAATTACGTTCAAAATTCTTTAGCGCCTAATATCGATGTCTACTCCCCAAACAATAATTTTGGCACTTTTTCCCTGATCAGGACCTACACTCATCATCTCATTATGGCCTGCGCCATTTTTAGTGCGCCGTTTATCAAGAAAATATCAACAAACCCGGGGAATGATCTTCTTGATTATATGTTTGATGAACATAAAAAAACCAACTTCGGTCTCAACTGGATTAATCGCCGAAAAATCCCCGTCACCGAAGAAGATTTATTGAATCTTTTTGATATACAATTTGACAACACCACATCGCTCATTTCCCCGTTAAGTCTTTTCCTGATTAGACCCGAGCAAAATATTGCCAGCATGCCCACGCCGGATTATGTCCTGGTGGCTGGCAACGAGAAGAAGGAGTATAAAACACTGGTGGAAATTTTAGACCACTGGAATGCACAAATGTTAGAAGAGATAATGCTTCAGTTAAAAAAATCACTACGAGAAAAAAAATGGTGGCAACAACTGCTGGCTTTAATACCATTTTATGAGGTTTTATGGAAACATTGTAATGACGCAAATAACGAGATCAATGGTATAGAAGTCATATTCGATACATTTGATCTGGCGTTTATGATTGCGCAATTAGCAAATAATGCGGCCAAAGGGGTAGGAGTATTATACAAGAGATTACTAAATATTGCCAATATCGACACCATGTCCATCAAAAAGCTGAATAGCGTTGTTTCAAAAAAGCTGGCTGAAGAATTACTAAGCACGGCAAGGAAAAGTTCAGGCTCTGTTTTCAACAGTATTACTGGCTATCTGAATCCGTTACCGATACATACAATTTTTTCAAAGAAGGTAAGACATCACTTATCTATGAATATGGCAACTGTTATATCATGGATGAGTAATTTCGTTCTAAACAATATGGAGCAGAGGATGACTAAATTTATTCTTTGGTCTGCTGAAATTGACAGGAATTTACTTTCACATAAAAACAATGATGGCACATTTATCCTAAACCAGGGGCAAGGAACCACACAAAGCTTTATAGAAATAAACGACAACTTTTTTCAGGTCATCTGGGATGCCGCGATAAAATCCTGGCGCGTCGTTAAACCGACCGAAGTTATAAATTCTAATTATGCGGTTCCTATGTATAGAAACGATAAGGATAAATGGATTTCATCCTATTTTCTGGATAATGACCGCTTCCCTATTTCAACCCGTTCCGGCCGTCGAATCAGGCATCTAAACGAGGAGGTTGACAATTTCAGCATAGAGCCATTACGTGTCATAACTTTCCCCAAAGATCATTATAAAGATAATAAGCGGATGTATATTTACATGTTAGAGCTTATGCTAAATAACTACATGTCGCATATGAAAAGCCTATTTGATCAAAGCAGTGATATAAGTAAAATGCTAACCGACTTGGTTGAATGCCTCACCGATGTACGCAAATTTCGTGAAATATTTGTACAGGAAACGGATAGCGATGTGAATACTTTATTACTCCACTTTGTGACGGGATTGGCCTTGGACGGCGGGGTGAACATTGCTTACCGAATGCAGCGGTTATGGCAAAATGAGCACGATCGTGCACCGGTAGATTATATTGTATTAGTTTTAAAAATAAAACAACATGACTTTATTGTCGATATCATGCATCTTCGCCCGTATGGCGCCGGGCTGATCGAAGATCGGCAAGCTTTTAATGAACCAGAATGGACCCTGCTAATTAAAAAAACCATCGCCAACGACTTCCCTCTGATAAAATACAAAGATTTCACTAAAATAAAATCGGCCATTGCGTTTCCCTATCGTGAGGCTGGACATCCAGGGAAATACATCAAAGATGCGTTCTTGTTACGAGAACCTATATGGTATAAGACTGTCGCAATTAATTATTATTATCGCTATGTTAAGGAAATATTACCTGCCGCGTATAATCAAGCTCCCTCGATTTTGTCGGCGACCCGTAGCATGATCTCTTCGTATGATCATCTGTATCGCCTGCACACCAATTATAATATGAACGTTACCTTTCCTTTTTTAATCCTGAAAGAGGCCAACATACTCAATGCCCATGAAACCGAAGATATGCAGCAAAAAGTCACGCTGGCCTTAGGTCAAAATTACCCCAGCCAGGGGTATATGTCATCCAGCGTCGAGCTGCTTGCAATCGGCGATTTGTTAAAAATAAAAGCGGGAAAATTACTCGCGATATTCTACGATGACGTATTTTTAAGCCATTTATTGCTCAGCGTCGGAGATGGGCGCTTTGCCGGCGTAGGCAATAATCTATTCAACCCTTTGTTCGAAACCGGGCCTTCGATCATCATGGCAGAAGAAATGGGCATCTTTGCCGAAGGCAAGCTCAGGGTGAGAAACACTGATGAACAATATACCGTGGTTGCGGGAAATCCCTTTAACGCGCCGGTAAATGAATCCATTATGTCGGACAGGCTGGCGTTTCAAACTATTGCCAAGGTCAATTCGCAAGGAGAGGAGATCATCGAGGAAGTCCCCGTGGCGTCAAGGGAAAAAATACTGACCCAGGATGGCTGGACCCTGGCGGCGACGCCTGATAACACAGGGCTGTTGACGCTTAAAATGGAGGCCGTCCCGCAAAATATTTATCCCCTCGACGCCGGGGAAATGGCGCATATTATCCGCGGGCTGTTTTATGTCGACAGCAAGCTGCCCGCTATCTCCCAGGTACAATGTATCGAACTAATCACCATCTTTGATGGTCTTGGCACCCCTTCCCATCTGGGACAGATCCTGGCCAATGGTCTGAGGATCGATATCCAGCTGTGTCCCTATCTGGCAACTCCGGGTATTAGGCAACGGCAACCCCACTGGTTTACCCGCTTTTCAGGGGCAACTATTAATCCGGAGGAAGCTTTGCCCGCGCCGGCGAATACTTATGGGCCCAAAGAACATAGACGGGGCAATGCAAAACTGAAACGCCTTGCCGATATGGTCGAAATGCTGATCACCGTCAGGAAATCACTTCATAATGCCCGTATCAAACGAAATGTAAATTTTTTACCCGCGATCCTGAGCGATCTCGCGCGGCTTATCATTCGTGATATGAATTTTTATGATTTTACCGGGCTCTACCAGCATCAGCTGGATAACGAGGACGAAGAAAATATTTACCATATACTCAAGGAATATCAGGACTATATTTCAGAAGGAGATGAATATTATCTGCAATGTTATTTTGATATTCTTCTTGCCGTGGTGAAGTTCCGGCGCCTTGCCGAAATGATTTATCCCATGCCGGCCAAGGCAACCAACGGCACCTTACCTCTATGGCCGTACGCGTAGTGGGCATCACCGCCGCAAGCCGTTGCGACGGTGGCTGAATATATGCCATTACTTATTACCTTGCGGTTCTACCGGACATGGGGTTTTAGCAAATCGTCCAGGCCGATACGACGGAACATCTCGGCGCGCACCCGATCCGCCACACCGTTGACCACCTCGCAGCCATCCTGGGATGGATCGATATGGACGCGAAACGGCCGGGCGCCGAACGGCATATCCACTATCCTCACCATGGCCCTGGCCACCGCGGCAACATCGGCATCCTCTGGTTCCAGGGAAGACAGTCCCTTCAGGCTTTGCTCAGCCAGCCCGGCGTAAGGCCCCCGATCATATTGCGCGGCGCGCGCCGCGTCTGCCGGTACGCCTGAATGGGCGAAATGGTTGGTGCCCCGGGTGAACGCCCCCGGCACGATAATGCTGGTTTCAATGCCCCAGCGGCTCAGTTCAGCGGCATACGAGACGGCCAGGGAATCCATCGCCGCCTTGGCGGCAAAGTAAGGCGACAGGTAGGGCGGCGTGCCGCCCCTGGCGCTGCTGGATGACACCCACAGCACCAATCCCCTGCCCTGTTTGCGCAGCTGCGGCAGGGCGGCGCGGTTTACCCGCTGGGTACTGAGCACGTTGATATCATAAAGCTGGGCAAACTGCTCGGGTGTAAACGCCTCCGCCGGGCCGAACGACATATGCCCGGCGTTGTGGATCACCACATCCAGCCGGCCGCAGTCTTTGATAATGCCGGCGATCCCGGCCTGCACCGACGCATCGGACGCGACGTCCAGCTCCACCGCGCGCAGCTCCACACCCTGTTCGGCGGCATAGCGCCGGACTTCAGCCACCTGCGGCGCGTTGCGCCCGGTGGTTTCACGGATGCCGGCGTAAACGGTATGCCCGGCCGCGGCCAGCGCCCGTGCGGTCAGGGCGCCAAAACCGCTGGAGGCGCCGGTTATCACAATAACGTGTTTCATGGTATGGGCTCTCTTGATTGAATTAATCGGCAGGAAATACGTTAGATCAGGCCGCCGTTGGCGCGCAGCACCTGGCCGTTGATCCAGGCACCGTCTGGCCCAGCCAGGAAAGCCACGGCGGCGGCAATATCCTCCGGCGTGCCCAGGCGTTCCAGCGGCGCCATTTTGGCCATGCGGTCAATCACTTCCTGCGGTTTTCCCTTTAAAAACAGGTCGGTGCCCGTTGGTCCGGGAGCGATGGCATTGACATTGATCGAGCGGCCACGCAATTCCTTGGCCAGGATGGCGGTCAGGGTTTCCACCGCCGCCTTGGTGGCGGCATAGACGCCGTAGGTTTCCAGCCGCAGGCCGACGACGCTGGTGGAAAAATTGACGATGCTACCGCCATTGCGCAGGCGCCGCGACGCTTCGCGCAGGCCGTTAAAGGTGCCTTTCAGGTTGATGGCAACCTGGCGGTCAAACAGCGCATCGTCGCTATCCCCCAGGGTGCTCAGATTCATAATGCCGGCGTTATTGATCAGGATATCTACCCCTCCGAAGGCGTCTTCCGCCCGGTCAAACAGCGTGGTGAAGGTTGCCGGGTCGCTGACGTCGCCCCGGGCGCTGAGCGCATGGCCGCCGGCCTGCGTGATTTGGACGACCAGCGCGTCGGCTTCTTCCCGCTGGCGCGAGTAGTTGACGATGACGGTATTACCATCATGGGCCAGACGCCGGGCGATAGCGGCGCCGATGCCTCTGGAAGCGCCGGTAACAATAGCGACGCGCTGTGTTGATTGATTCATGATGTTCTCCAGTCGGGGTGGCGGCCTCACCCTATTGTGGGCCGGTGGACACATGATGGACCTTTTATTTAACCGGATAATCCCCTAATATTCGACAACACTATCCGAAAATCGGTAACAATAACGTGGACAGATACGATGCCATGCGGGTGTTTACCCGCGTGGTGGAACAGCGCAGCTTTACGCAGGCGGCACAGGATCTGGCCATCCCGCGCTCCACCGCCACCGATGCGGTCAAACAACTGGAAACCCGGCTTAAGGTACGGTTGCTGTACCGGACTACCCGCCATGTCAGTCCGACGCTGGATGGCGAGGCCTACTACCAGCGTTGCCTGATGATCCTGGCGGCGGTGGAGGATGCCGAAAACGCGTTTATCGGCGCCCGGCCCAAGGGACTGCTGCGGGTGGATGCGCACGGCACCCTGGCGCGCCATTTCCTGCTGCCCGGCCTGCCTGCTTTCCTGGCGCTTTATCCCGATATCGAGTTTTTCATGAGCGAGAGCGATCGTCTGGTGGATCCGGTGCGTGAAGGGATCGATTGCGTGGTTAGGGTAGGCAAGCTGATAGACAGCGATATGGCGGCGCGGCGCCTCGGGGCGCTGGAAGAGGCCACCTGCGCCTCGCCGGATTATATTAAGCGCTTCGGCCTGCCGGTCTCGCCGGCGGATCTGGAGGGGCACCGGACGATCGGATTCCGCTCGTCCGCCACCGGCGCCCTCATGCCGCTGGAATTCACCATCGACGGCACCGTCCACAGCCGGACGCTGCCCACCACGGTATCGGTTACCGGCGCGGAGAGCCTGGTGGCGGCGGCGCGGCTGGGTCTTGGGATTATCCAGGTGCCGCGTTATCACGTTGCCGGCGATCTGGCGTGCGGCACCCTGCTGCCGCTGCTGGCGGACTACCCCCCGGCCCCCATCCCGGTATCGGTGCTTTACCCGCGCAACCGCCAGCTATCGCCTCGGGTGCGGGTATTTATCGACTGGCTGGGCCAGGAATTTGCCAAACGCAATGTATGAACGGCGGGGAATACGCCGCTAGCCGGGAGTGAATTCAATCGTCAGCTTTTTATGCTGCCGCAGGTAGTCGGCCGGCGGCGGTGAAATGACAACCGGGGCGATTTGTTTTTCGATAAAGGCGCAGAACTCCCGGTCGCCGGCAAAATGTTTTTCGGGCAGCGCACCGGTAAAATCCAATTCCACCGAGCAGGTCCTGCCCGCGAATTGGCTAAACTCCTCCTGCCAGATGCAGGTCATCATGGCGGTGGCGGTATGGGCAAGGTAAGTAGCGATCCCGTCATCCATTCCCGCGTCCAGGTAGGCCTGCTTGGTGGACTGGTAATATTCCATCCCCGTGACGTCGCCCGGAGCGGCGCAGACCGCCGCCGATCCCGGTAACCTATCCTTTGGCCCCGGGGGCGTTGCCGCATCCGCCGCCGGGGCGCGCGGCGACGGCGCGCAGGCGCCGAGAAACGCGCAAAGCGCCGCCACCGCCAAGCCTTTATTGATATTGATATCCATATCCCTACCTTATACTGAGCCGGGGTTTGCCTTCGCGGACAATGAACCCATTAATCCCGCAATCATATCAGCGATTATCGCCCTGGTCAGCGGCTAAAATACGCATATCCGTGAGCGGCCTGTCCAGTAGTTACTTTCCCGGCGGATCGTCCGGGCGTGTAGCGAGCCGGTGGAAGCGGGGCGCTATCTCCACGCCGGCGTCAGTCCCGGCCGGTTGCCGGTTCCGCCTCATCGACCCAGACACGCATTTCCCCTTCCCCGCGGTTCGCGCCGTTGTCGGCCTGCTCCAGGCAATAAACCAGCGGCCCGCGCTGTAGCGCCAACTTGCCACGGTTATGACGCACCAGCGGATTACTGCGCACGCGCCGTACCGGCATCGGCAGGATTAGCCGGATGCCATCCCCGGATAACCATTGGCGGCAAACATAGAGATAACCCTGGCGCGCATCCAGGGTCAACGGCTCGCCGTTCAGGGTGACCACATGGGCGGGACACCAGGCCGGGAGCCGCAGCGCCACTGTCGCCTTCACCGGCGCTTCGCAACAGACCTCCAGATCGATAACCTCATCCCGGGGATAATTGCCGTCCTGGCGCAGCGTCAGGGTGTGTTCGCCGATCGCTACCTGAACCTCGCTGCCGATATACAGGTTAACAAACAGCGTATCGTCGGTTCCGGTATAAATATAATGACCCAGGGATCCCAGGATGCGCGCGATGTTCGGCGGGCAGCAGGCGCAGCCGAACCACTGCTGGCGCACCGTTTTGACATGATCGTAGATATGGTTGCATTTGATGGCGGCGGGATTGACCTCCAGCGGGTTGACATAAAAAAAGTGCTTGCCGTCCAGGGCCATGCCCGCCAGGACGGTATTATACAGCGCGCGTTCCATGACGTCGGCAGATCGGTTTCACTCCGCTGGAATATAAAAACGCTACTGCAAGGAACATGTCAGCTCCGATATTTAACCGGGAAATGACAGTCCCGGCGCCAGCTGATCCGGCAAGGTCAGGCGTTCGCTCTCCAGCGACGCCATCGGCCAGGCACAATAATCCGCCGCGTAAAAAGCGCTGGGCCGGTGGTTGCCGGAAGCGCCTATGCCGCCGAAAGGCGCGCTGCTGGCGGCGCCGGTCAGCGGTTTATTCCAGTTAACGATACCGGCGCGGGCTTCAAGCAACAACTGGTCGAAATGATGGCGATGGGGGGAAATCAGTCCCATGGCCAGCCCGAAACGGGTGTGGTTGGCAATATGGATGGCCTGGTCAAAATCGTCATAACGGATAACGCTTAACAAAGGACCGAAATATTCCTCATCCGGCGCGTCAGGCACGGCGGTGATATCGATAATTCCCGGCGTCAGCAGGCTGCTGTCCGCCCGCGGTTGACGCAAGGCCAGCAAGGCTTTGCCTCCCGCGGCCAACAGTTGCTCCTGCGCCACGATGAGACCGGCGGCGGCCTGCAGGCTTATCACGCCGCCCATAAACGGCGGCGGCTGGCTATCCCAGGCCCCGATGCGCAAGGCGGCGCTTACCGCCACCAGGCGGCGCAGCAGCGCGTCCCCCGCCGCCCCGCGCCTGACCAGCAGCCGCCGGGCGCAGGTACAGCGCTGGCCGGCGGAGATAAAGGCCGAATGGATAATAATGTTTACCGCCGCATCCACGTCGTCCGCCTGTTCGACAATCAGGGCGTTATTGCCGCCCATTTCCAGCGCCAGCATTTTCTCGGGCCGGCCGGCCAGTTGCCGGTGCAGCTGATAACCGGTATTGGCGCTGCCGGTAAACAACAGCCCGTCGGTTTCATTGGATTGCGCCAGCGCCATGCCGGTCTGCCGGCCGCCCTGCACCAGGTTAATCACGCCGGCGGGCAATCCGGCCTCTTGCCACAGGCGCAGGGTCAGTTCCGCGGTCATCGGCGTCAGTTCGCTGGGTTTAAATACCAGGGTATTACCCGCCAGCAGCGCTGGGACCATATGGCCGTTGGGCAAATGTCCCGGAAAGTTATACGGACCGAACACCGCCAGCACGCCGTGCGGCCGATGGCGCAAACTGGCCTGGCCGTCGCCCATGGTAGCTGAGCTGTCGCCGGTACGGGCCTGGTAAGCCGTCAGGGAAACGGCGACCTTATTGATCATGGCCTGAACTTCGGTCTGGCTTTCCCACAGGGGCTTGCTGGTCTCGCGGGCAATAACGGTCGCCAGTTCTGTTTTATGCTGTTCAAGCACGCCGGCAAACGCCCGCAACAGCTCTACGCGCCCGGCCAAAGGAAGCCTGGCCCAGGAGGGAAACGCGGCGCGGGCGGCCCGGCATGCCTCCTCGACCTGTAGCGCGTTCGCCTCGTTACCCTGCCATAATAGCGCTCCGCCGACCGGGCAAACTTTGGTAAAATGATCGCCCTTGCCGCTGCGCCAGCTACCGTTAATAAAGTGGGTCATGATTCTGTCTCCGTGGCAACAATGACGCCCGGTGCCGTTACACCGGGCCGTAAACAACGTATCTGATGCGTTGCCGCTACTATTCCATAAAACCGGCGGCAACAACGGGATAACCCCCACTCATTTTATTAATATCGCTATAAGAAAAATTAATAACAAGCCCGTCGATAAAGTGCAACCGGCCGGAGTTCGCGATCCGCATAACACCTCTCACCAGGATGGGGATCGCACAAGGAGGGGATGGCGCCGCTAGAAAAACACGCACCGCTTATGGCTGGAGTCAGTATTGGCAACCTTTGTTAATATCTTAACATTCCTGTTAATATATTGACGTTTCCGCGGCCAAATCACCCCGCTGGCCAGGATATTCCGATACGCCGCGTTATTGCTGATTTTTTCATTATCCAGCAACAAGCTATGCCCCACATAGAGATCTTCCGGCAAATCGGTTATATTGGTGCCCTGTATATTAAGATAATCACCGACGCAGAGATTATGTGGTAACTTTTTTATCGGCGTATTTTCAAGATCCAATCCGCCCTCAATCTCCAGGTTGTCCGGCAGTTCGCTGATTTGCGAGTTTTCCAGGAAGAGGCTACCCCCCACGTGGAGGTCATTTGGCAACCGCTTGATAGGCGTATTCTTTAAATCCAGGTCATCAAATACCTGCAGGCCAGCGGGGAGCGATTCAATATCGCAATATCTCATTATAAGCGAGTTAACAATTATCAGCTTTTGCGGAATATGCCTGATTCCCGTATGGGTTAAATTCAGGGCTCCAAAAATTATCGTATTTCCATCAGGCTTCTTAATGAACTCGATATTACTGTCAAAAAGAAACTCGTAGAAGCTGGGGCCGAATTTACACATGCTTCTTCTCCTGCACCGGCAAATGTCTGGTGTTATCGCGTTGGAATAGCCATGCATTAAAACATATTTATTATCGGGTAGAAAGCGCTCTGCCATCGAGATGATGTGATATAGGCCGATTGTGATATACCGGTGATTAACAACGCCGAATTTTTTGCATAAAATCAAATGCAGCCATAACATTGGCAGATAATTTCATATCAGAATTGAACAGTATGTTTATTCCCCACCATCAGTTTTCACCTTCCCAGCATCTTTATTGCGCACGGGCTAAAGCTTCACGTTGATACCCCATATTATCCCATAGACAATAATGGATAATTCCCTTCTGGCGCGACGGCGGGACAATCGATTCATCCGGCCAATTCCTGCGCTATAGTTAAGATTACAATGAATAAACATAGCGGCATAGCGCCTATTCAGGAAATCAGGAACATGGCTGACTTACCTAAGACCGACGCGATGCGACGCATTGGGGAACATGGCATTATCGGCGATTTGCAGACCTGCGCATTGGTCGCCCTTGACGCCAGCATCGACTATTTCTGCTGGCCCGATCTCGACAGTCCGTCGGTGTTCAGCGCTCTGCTGGACACCGACGCGGCGGGCATTTTCAGTCTGTCGCCGGACTGGCCGGACGCGCGCCGGCAGCAGTTGTACCTGCCGGACAGCAATATCCTGCAAACCCGTTGGCTGGACGATAACGGGCTGGCGGAGGTGACCGATTTCATGCCGATTTGCGACGACGGGGATCGGATGCCGCGTATTATCCGCCGTCTGGAAGTCCTGCAGGGCGAGGCCAGCTTTACGCTGCGCTGCGCGCCGGTGCATGATTATGCCCGCGCCGCTACCCGCGCCCGCCTTAAGCGGGGGATGGTGGATTTTACCGCTCCCGGCCAGCCCACCCTGCGCCTGGCGGCCAGCATTCCCTTGCATACCGCCTCGGGCAGCGCCGCCGTGGCCCGCTTTGTGCTGAAAGCCGGCGAACAGGCGGAATTTATTTTCGGCAGCGCCCGTGATCCACGGTTAGACCTGGACAATACCCAGGCTTGTTACGAGGCCACGCTGCGCTATTGGCGCCGCTGGTGCGCCACCAGCAGTTATAAGGGCCGCTGGCGTGAAATGGTTAGCCGCTCGGCGCTGGCGCTTAAGCTGCTGACTTCCTGGAAACACGGTTCCATCGCCGCCGCCGCCACCTTCGGCCTGCCTGAGCATCTGGGCGGCGAGCGCAACTGGGACTATCGCGCCTCCTGGATCCGCGACGCCTCGTTCACCGTCTACGCCCTGATGCGCCTGGGTTATGTCGAGGAAGCGGGCGCCTTTACCAAATGGGTCGGGCGTTGCATGGAAAACAGCCAGTTCGAGCCGGACAAGCTGCAGGTTATGTATCGGCTGGACAGCGGGACCGAGCTACCCGAGGAAAGCCTGCCGAACCTGTCCGGTTACGCCGGCTCAGCGCCGGTGCGCATCGGTAACGAAGCCTACCGGCAGCTCCAGCTGGATATCTATGGGGAACTGATGGATGCCATCTACCTGGCGAATAAATACGGCGAGGCGATTTCACACCGTGGCTGGCAGCATATCGTCAAGATGATCGACCATGTTTGCGAGTGCTGGAACCAGACCGACGCCGGAATCTGGGAAATGCGCGGTAAACCTCAGCACTTCCTGCACTCTCGGCTGATGTGCTGGGTGGCAATCGATCGCGCGCTGCGCCTGGGGATGAAACGTTCGCTCCCCATGCCCTACGATCGCTGGGATCGGGCGCGCACCGATATTCGCGAGGATATCTGGACCCATTTCTGGAACCCGGAGTTGGGCCATTTTACGTCCACGCGCCACGGCCGCGACCTGGATGCGTCCATGCTGTTGATGCCGCTGTTTCGTTTTGTCGGCGCCACCGACCCCGACTGGATCGCCACCCTTGACGCCATCAAGGCTAACCTGGTCCAGGACGGGCTGGTAAGGCGCTATAATCATGAAAATACCCCCGCCGATACGTTGTCCGGCAGTGAGGGCGCCTTTGCCGCGTGCTCATTCTGGTATGTGGAGTGCCTGGCGCGCGCGGGCCGGCTGGAGGAAGCGCATTTCGAATTCGAAAAACTGCTCAGCTATGCCAATCCGCTCGGCCTGTTTGCCGAAGAGTTCGACCAGCGGGGCTACCCGCTGGGCAACACGCCGCAGGCGCTGACCCACCTGGCATTGATCAGCGCCGCGTATTTCCTCGATCGCAAGCTCAGCGGCACGGAACCGCTGTGGCAACCCTGACGGCCCTTGCCGCTCATGACATGAAGATCATGTCGGCTCGGGCAGCAGGCCGATAAAGGCGGTCTTCTTGCGCGGTCCGGTCATCAGGGGTTCCAGCTGCTCGACGCAGCGCAGGTAGTGGGCGGTTTTTTTATGCGCCGCCACCGCCTGTTCATCGCGATAGGCCTCGTAAATGTAAAACCGGCTGGCCACCTGTTCGTCCCGCAGCACGTCAAAACGTAAATTACCCGGCTCCTGTACCGAACCGAGGTGATTTTGCCGGAAAACCGCCAGGAATTCATCGACCTTGTCGGGTTTTACATTGATCTCCACCAGCGTCACGTGCATCACTGTCCTCCTTGCGCCGCGTGTTGTTCGCTCTGGAACAGCTCGTAGGCGCGTTCCGCGTTTTCGCCCCGATGCACTACCGCCTGCACCGCTTTAAGCATGGCCACCGGCGCGGCGGACTGGAAAATATTACGCCCCATGTCCACCCCGGAAGCACCCTGGTCGATGGCGCGATAGCACATCTCCAGCGCGTCGCGCTCGGGCAGCTTTTTACCGCCGGCAATCACGATGGGTACCGGGCAACCGGCCGCCACGCGTTCAAAACCAGTATCGGTATAGTAGGTTTTGATTACCTGCGCGCCGATCTCGGCGGCGATGCGCGTCGCCAGCGAAAAATAGCGCTGGTCCCGCGCCATATCCTTGCCCACTCCGGTGACCGCCATGGTCGGCATGCCATAGCGCGTGCCCTGGTCCACCAGCTGGATAATATTTTTTATCGACTGATGCTCGTATTCGCTGCCAATATAAACCTGCGCCGCCATCGCCGCCACGTTCAGGCGCAGCGCATCCTCGATGGACACCGCCACCGCTTCGTTCGACAGTTCGCCGAGGATGGAGTTGGCGCCGGACGCCCTCAGCACCACCGGTTTGTTAACCGCCGGCGGCACCACGCTACGCAGGATGCCGCGGGTGCACATCAGCACGTCGGTATGGGCGAACAGCGGCGCAATATGCAGATCGATACGCTCCAGGCCGGTGGTCGGCCCCTGGAAATAGCCGTGATCAAACGCCAGCATCACCGTGCGGCCGGACCCGGGATTAAAAATCCGCGCCAGCCGCGACTGCATGCCCCAGTCTAGCGCTCCGCTGCCCTTGAGGAAAAACGGCGTATTACGCTGTTCAACGCCAACGCCGAAATCCTTACCGTCCTTGATATCGTCCAAATCTGCCATAATCACTCCTCCTCCACAGGCGGTTAAAAGTCATATTTGTCTATATTGTCCTTATTGAACTGCACGCGTTCCGGCAGCAGGACGATGCCGTTGTTCTTGGCTTCATATTGATATCCCTGCACGCTATTGGCGGAGACTTCCACCTCGCCCACCTGCGGTATGGCCAGCTTATCGCCGACATTCATGTCGCCTTTGCGCAGCATTTCATGGGCCACGTACACCGCAATCTTGCCCTGCTGTACCACATCCCACAGGCCGAAGGTCTTTACCGTGCCGCGCTGAACATAAGGACGCATGACGTTAGGCGTGCTGAAGCCGACGATAGCCACGCCCTTGCGTCCAAGATTTTCCGCCGCCTGGGCGGCAGCGGGCAGCGCGTTGGCGTCCGGCGCGATAATCGCATCCAGATCCGGGTAGGCTTTCAGGATGCCTTCGGCGGTTTGCAGGGATTTGGTGGCGTCGTTATAACCAAACTGGGTAGTGACGATAGTCCAGCCCGGATGGTCGGCGCTGATTTTGGCCTTCGCTTCTTTCACCCATTGATTTTGATCGGTCACGGTCGGGCTGGAGTAGAAAAACGCCACCTTGGCCTGCTCCTTGGCGACCTGTTTGGCCGCCATGTCCACCAGCAGCGCGCCGAGCTGTTTGGGCGTGCCCTGGTTGATATAGACCGAACGGCATTCCGGCTTGGTATCCGAATCCCAGGTCAGTACCTTCACCCCGCGCGCCATCGCCCGTTTCAGCGCCGGGCACAGTCCATCGGGCGACACCGCCGATACGATGATGGCGTTATAACCCTGGTTGACGAAGTTATTGATCAACTGCACCTGCCCTGAGACGCTGGGCTCGGTCGGGCCATCGTAGGTGACGTCGATGCCCAGTTCCTTGCCGGCCGCCAGCGCGCCGTTGCCGCCGCTGGTAAAAAAGCCCACGCCCACCAGTTTAGGGATAAAGGCTATGCGCTCGGCGGCCTGTGCGGTCGCCAGGCCCGCCGTCGCCAGGCAAAACGCGCCCGCCATTGCCAGGTTGCGCCAGATGTTGTTATCCATGTTCGACTCCATTGATCTCAGAGATATTCATTAGGGAACCCGCGGACGCAGCCGGCGAGTCAGGAAGCGGATTAATATTTCCCGGTGCAGGCTGGCGGAGCGGCCGATTACCACCAGGATCAACAGCGCGCCGGACAGGGCGCTGGAAACCTGGTTGGCTACCCCCGCCATCTGTAGCCCTTGTTGTAAAAAGCCCACCAGCAGGGTCGCCAGGGCGGTGCCGAGGATCGAGCCGGAACCGCCGTAGATATTGGCCCCGCCTAGCACCGCGGCGGTTATCGCCGGCATCAGCAGCGCTCCGCCCAGATCGGAGCGGGCGGAGCCGAAATAGGACGCCAGCAGCACCGCGGCCACCGCCGACGCCAGCCCGGTCAAGCCATATACCGCGCACAGCGTCCGTCCGACCGGTACCGCGCTGTAGCGCGCCACGCGCGCGTTCTGGCCGATCACAAAGCAGTTGCGGCCAAGGCGCATGCGATGCATCAGCAGCCAGAACCCCGCCAGCGTTAGCAGGAACAGCAGCAACGGCATCGGCAGGCCGCCCGGCGCCAGATTGGCGAAATCGCTAAAGGCGGCGGGGAAACCGCCGATGCCTTCAAAACCGGTGGCGCCCGCCAGTCCCGACAACAGCAGGGCGCTGCCGCCGAACAGGTACAGCGTGCCAAGGGTTATCACCAGCGGATTCACGCCGGTGTAAAGGATCAGCCCGGCGTTCAGCAGGCCGCAGGCCAGCCCGAGCAGCAGGGTCAAAGGAATGGCCAGCGCCATCGGCACCCCGCCCTGGAACAATACCCCGAGCGCGATGGCGCATAGCCCGACGGTGGCGGCAAAAGAAATATCGATTCCCCCGCTGACGATAACCATGGTCAGCGGCAGGGCGACGATGCCGATGGCAATAAAATCACTGGTGCTGAACAGCAGCATATTCAGATCCAGCATGCGCGGATTCAGCGCGCCGAACAGCAGGATCTCGGCCAGCAGCAGCAGTACCAGCGCGCCTTCCCAACCATAATTTTTCATTTTCATCCGGTTCATCAGGCCACCCCGCTGTTCTTTTTATGGGCGCCGGGCGACGCCGGCCGCGTGCCGTTGCCGGGCCGTTTTTTAGCATCTTTGGCCTTCGCCGGCGCAGGCATGAAGCGGGCGTATTTCTGGCGGCGGCGGTTAAGCTCCAGCGCCCGGCGCAGCCGGCCGTCAAAGATCAGCACGCCGAGCAACACCAGGCCGGCGATAAAATCGTTCCACCATGCCGGCAGGCGCAACAGCACCAGCACGCTGTCGATTTGCGTCAGGAAATAAGCGCCGAGAATGGCCCCGAACACCGTGCCGGTGCCGCCCAGCAGGCTGATGCCCCCCAGCACGCAGGCGGCAATGGCTTTCATTTCCAGCCCGCTGCCGGTCTGGTTGGGGACAAAACCTATTTGCGACGCAAAGACGATCCCGGCCAGCGCCGCCATCAGGCCATTGACGGCAAAAGCGGTGATACGAATGGCGTTGACCGGCACCCCCAGCTGGCGCGCGCCCTGCAGGTTGTCCCCCACCGCATAGAAACTGCGGCCGAACGCGCTGCGCGAGCATAGCCAGAACAACCCGGCCAGCAGCAGCATGATCAGCCAGCCGATAGGCGAGATGCCTAACCAGGAGGGACTGGATAAGGCCTTTAATCCGGACGGCAGGCCCTCGATCCATTTGCCGCCGGTCAGCAACAGCATCAGGCCGCGGTATAACCCCAGGGTACCGAGCGTGGCGACAATGGCAGGGATACGACACCAGGCCACCAGCACGCCGTTAAACAGCCCCGCCACCAGCCCGACCAGTAGGGTGAACAAAATGGCGGTCGTCAACATCCAGCCGGCATTCAGCAGCAATCCCAGCGTAACCGCGCACAGCCCGGCAACCGATCCCACCGACACGTCGATATTGCGCGTTAACATCACCAGCGCGGCCCCCATCGCCAGCAGCATCAGGATTTGGGCGCTGCTGAAGATCATCGACAGCGTCTGGAACCCGATATAGCTGCGATCGAGGGCGCCCAGCAGCACAAACAGCGCCAGGATGGCCAGCAAGGCGGTAAATTCCCGGTTATTTTGCAACAGCCTAAGCATCGGCGGCCTCCGTACCCGGGGCAGGGGAACCAAACGCCATGCGCATCATCTGTTCAACGTTGGCTTGCCCACCCGGCATGGGCGCGCCGAGTTGCCCCTGATGCATGACAAATACCCGATCCGCCAGCAGGGTTATCTCCTCCGGATCGGAGGAAATCAGCAGCAGCGCGACATTTTGCGCCACCACCCCGCGCAGCAGCTGATAAATATCGGCGCGCGCCGACACATCGACACCGCGGGTCGGCTCGTCGACAATCAAAAGACGGGGCTGCGCTTCCAGGCACTTGGCAATCAGCAACTTTTGCTGGTTGCCGCCGGAAAGGGTACGCGCCGGCCGATCGGGGTCGGCATATTTGATGCCCAGCGCGCGACGATAACGTTCCAGGGTGGCTTTTTCCCTGCGTGGATGAAGCCACCAGTCGCGACGACCGGCGGACAGCGCATCGGTATTCCAGTACAGCGGCGCATCCAGGTAGAGCCCGGATGACTGCCGATCCTCCGGCAGGTATACCAGCCCGGCCTCCAGCCGCTGGGCCAGCGTCAGCGCGCCGATATCGCGCCCCTCGAACCGCAGCTGTCCGCCGCGCAGCGGGCGCAGTCCGTACAACGTTTCCGCCAGTTCGGTTCTCCCGGCGCCCACGACGCCGGCCAGGCCGACGATTTCCCCGGCATTGACGCTAAACGAAACCTCCTTAAATCCCTCGCCGGTCAACTTCAGGGCGTCCAATACCGGCCCGCGCGCAGCGAAGGTATTGCGCTGGCCCGGTAATTCAAGCCACATTTTCTGCGCTATGGGCAGTCCGTCCGTCCGCGCGATCGGGGCGATCGCCTGGATAAGCGCGTCGGTATCATACTGGCCGATGGCGCCGCTGAGGGTGATGACGCCGTCGCGCATGACGCTGACGACATCCGCCAGGGCGTGGACCTCGGGCAGCTTATGGGAAATAAACACTACCCCGACGCCCTGCCCGGCCAGATCGCGTACCTGCTGGAACAGGCGCTGGGTTTCAGCCGGGGTCAGGGATGCCGTGGGCTCGTCGAGGATCAGGATGCGCGCATCACGCATCAGGCCGCGCAGGATCTCCACCAACTGCTGATCCGCCACCTCCAGCGTACCTGCCGGGGCCTGCAGCGGCAGATCGCAGCCCAGGCGGCGTAACAGTTCCTGCAGTTTTTGGCTATCGGCCTGATGGCGCGGCAGGCGGAACAGGATATTCTCCTTTACCGTCATATTGGGAAACAGCATGGGCTCCTGCGGCACCAGGTAAATCCCCAGGTGATGCGCCCGGGCCGGCGTCAGCGATGGGCAGGGTTCGCCCATGATTTGCAGGGCGCCGCTGTCTGGCGTCACTACGCCGGCGATGATTTTCATCAACGTCGACTTACCCGCGCCATTGCCGCCGAGCAACGCATGAATTTGTCCCGGCAGCAGGGCAAAGGTGATATTTTTTAATACCGCCACGCCGGAGTAATACTTGCTGACGTTCCGAACGCTAAGCAGCGGCACGTTGGACATCGGGGTTTGTAGCATCATACCGCCTCGGCCAAATGTGAACAAATGAATTTTAATTTCAAAACTGTTCATAATCCTAGTTTGACCGTTATAATAAAACCGCCAGATCGATCACATTTTACTCATGCCAATTTTATCGACTGACGTAGCCACCAGGGTAATGACGATTTTGTCGTGCGCATCACAATTCGTCATTGTTGTTAAGTGAACAATTGATTTAAAATTTAATAAGTGTTCTATATGAAGAAAAATAACCCGGATAATTTCAACCCAGCGGACAGCAGCATGGCCGAGCAGGAACTGTTAGCGCGTATAGCGTGGTTTTATTACCACGACGGCATGACCCAGGGAGAAATCGGCGAGCAGTTGGGACTGACCCGCCTCAAGGTTTCCCGCCTGCTGGAAAAAGGCCGCCAGTCGGGGGTGATCCGCGTACAGATAAACTCCCGTTACGAGGGGTGCCTGGAGCTGGAAAACCAATTGCTCGAACGCTTCGATTTGCGGCATGCGCGGGTGCTGCCGGCCTTGCCGCAGCGGGATATGAGCCAGCGTATCGGCATCGGCGCCGCCCAGGAGATCATGAAGCAACTGCAGCCGCAGCAGCTGCTGGCGGTGGGTTTTGGCGAAACGGCCATGAGCACGCTGCAGCATCTGAGCGGATTTATTACTTCCCAGCAGATCAGGCTGGTGACCCTTTCCGGCGGGGTCGGTCCCTATATGACCGGCATTGGCCAACTGGACGCCGCCTGCAGCGTCAGCATCATCCCGGCGCCGCTGCGCGCCTCCTCGGAAAGCGTGGCGGGAATTTTTCGCCGGGAGCGCAGCGTGCAGGATGTAATGTTGACCGCCTGCGCCGCGGATCTCGCGGTGGTCGGCATCGGTTCGCTCAGCCAGAAGCGCGAGGCGACCATAATGCGTTCCGGTTATATCAGCGAGGGTGAACAACTCTTGTTCGGCCGCAAGGGCGCGGTGGGCGATATCCTGGGTTATTTTATGCAACGTAACGGCGAACTGACGGAGTCCATGCCCATCCATCAGGAGCTGATCGGCGTATCGCTGCGGGATTTGGATAATATTCCACAGGTGATCGGCGTGGCGGGCGGCGTGGAAAAAGCCGAGGCCATCCTGGCGGCGCTGGCTGGCAAGCATATCAACGCCCTGGTGACCGAAGAGAGCACGGTGAGGGCGATGCTGAACCTACTTTAGCCAAGGCGACGCCATAACGCGCCCCGGCGCGACTAAAACAGAGATCAAACCATGACTACACTCTGTAACCCTACGCAAAACCCCGCCGCTTCCGGCGGGGATTATCTGTTGGCGCTGGATGCCGGTACCGGCAGCGTCCGGGCGGTGATTTTCGATACCGAAGGCAATCAAATAGCGGTTGGCCAGGCGGAATGGCAGCATTTATCCGATCCCGCCATTCCCGGTTCCATGGACTTTGACTTGGATAATAACTGGCGGTTAGCCTGCGGATGCATCCGCCAGGCATTGCAACGCGCCGGGCTTGCGCCCCAGGCAATCCGGGCGGTGGCCGCCTGCTCCATGCGTGAAGGCATCGTGCTCTACGATCGCCATGGCAAGCCTATCTGGGCCTGCGCCAATGTCGATGCCCGCGCCAGCCGCGAGGTAGCCGAACTGAAGGAACTGCATGATTATTGTTTTGAGCGCGAGGTGTATGAATGTTCCGGGCAAACGCTGGCGTTAAGCGCCATGCCGCGCCTGCTGTGGCTGGCGCATCACCGGCCGGATGTCTATCGTCGCGCGGCGACGCTGACCATGATCAGCGACTGGCTGGCCTATATGCTGTGCGGCGAATTAGCGGTAGACCCGTCGAACGCCGGCACCACCGGCATGCTTAGCCTGGCCAGCCGCGACTGGCAACGCAGCCTGCTGGATATGGCCGGGCTGCGCGCCGATATGCTCTCGCCGGTGCGGGAGACGGGCACGGTACTGGGCGAAGTGACGCGGGTCGCTGCGCACGCCAGCGGGCTGGCGGCCGGTACGCCGGTGGTGATGGGCGGCGGCGATGTGCAGCTCGGCAGCCTGGGTTTAGGCATCGTGCGCGCGGGGCAAACCGCGGTGCTCGGCGGCACCTTCTGGCAGCAGGTTGTCAACCTGCCCGCGCCGATGACCGACCCGGATATGAATATCCGCATCAATCCCCATGTGATTGCCGGTATGGCGCAGGCCGAGTCCATCAGCTTTTTCACCGGTCTCACCATGCGCTGGTTTCGCGACGCCTTTTGCAGCGAGGAAAAATCCATCGCCGAGCGCATGGGCGTGGACACCTATAACCTGCTCGAAGAGATGGCCGCCCGCGTGCCGGTGGGATCCTATGGCGTAATGCCGATATTCTCGGATGCCATGCACTTCAAGTCCTGGTATCACGCCGCCCCTTCGTTTATCAATCTCTCCATCGATCCCGATCGGTGCAACAAACAGACGCTGTTCCGCGCCCTGGAGGAAAACGCGGCGATTGTTTCCGCCTGCAATCTCGAGCAGATCGCCCGTTTTTCAGGCGTGCAGGCCCCCGCGCTGGTGTTTGCCGGCGGTGGTTCCAAGGGCAAGTTATGGTGCCAAATCCTCAGCGACGTTACCGGCCTGGCGGTCAAGGTACCGGAGGTAAAAGAGGCCACCGCGCTGGGCTGCGCCATTGCCGCCGGCGTGGGCGCTGGCATCTATCCCACGCTTGCCGAGACCGGCGAGCGCCTGGTGCGCTGGCAGCGTGAATACCAGCCGAATACGGAAAACCATCAGCACTACCAGGAGATGAAAACCAACTGGCAGGCGGTATACGCCGATCAGCTGGGCCTGGTGGATCACGGCCTGACCACGTCGATGTGGAAGGCGCCGGGGCTATAAGGCGGGGACGCGTGATAGCCGTTACTGGCGACGTTGCCGGGATAGGCAAAAAACCGGCAGCCCAAGGATTGGCACTGTGGCCTTTTAATCGCCAATCCGTTTATCGCAGATAGGTATTTATATAAAACTCATGAATAAAGCGCTGAAAATTAATTGCGATTTTTTAGGATTCTATTAGTTGTTTCGATATTTACTTCAATGAAAGCTTTCTTTTATACTCACGCCATGGTTGAACGCACAGGCAAGGCACTACGGTAAACCAAGGACGGTTTATTCTATCCCGGCCTGTTTTTCTGAGCATCAACGCCTTATTCCTATGGATAAACTGATGGCCTTCAGGCTTATGCGCTACAGCGTGGCGGCGATGCAGTACCATCTTGAGCAGGGTCATAAACATGTGCCGTTAGTCATACCGCTGCTGTTTTACCACGGGAGGAAAGGCCCTTATCCTTATTCGACCCGTTGGCTGGATTGTTTTGCCGACCCTGAAACGGCTGAATCAGTATATTTCAATCCCTTTTCTCTGGTGGATGTCACGGTTATCTCTGACGAGACGCTTCTCGGGCACCGGCGGATAGCCTTAATGGAAATGGTGCAAAAACATATATTTGTGCGGAATTGGATGGATAAGGTGTGCGATATCGCTGCTTTGATGCAAAATTGGCCCATTACTAAAGCTCAGTTCAACAGCTTTGTCTATTATATCGATCACACAGGAAAGCGCTCGATCAAAACTCAGCTTTTTCTAACAACATTAGCGCGGCAAGCGCCGCGTTATAAGGGGAATATAATGACTCTGGTAGAACAATTGGAACGTAAAGGTATGAGGAAAGGTTTCAGGAAAGGTAAGGAGGTAGCTCGCACGCTTTTGGCAAAGGGCGTGGAACGTACGATTATCGCGGCCACCACCGGATTTTCGGAAAAAAAGCTCACCGCGTTCGAGGTTACAGGTGCAACCGATGCCACGTTATAAGGAGAAAAATAACCTGCGAAACATAAAGGGAACAGATAGGCAGGTACAAACGTATAACCCGTAGCGCGCCTGGCGTTGAACCCTAAGCCTGGAGAAAAGCAAGGGAAAAGGCTGGCGAATGGGTTGCCAGGAAACCCGGGGCGAAATAGCTGAACGGCTATTGGCTGCAGGCTTGCAGCCATCCCCTATCGCATTCATCACCTGCCTTTCCAAGATTTTTTTAGTCGAATGTCCTAACCGAGAGGCCCTCTTGATTACAGGTAAGGAAGCGTGGATATCTGATTTGCCGGTAATGGCGGCATTACCCACACCACACCATATTTTCAAAATATAAAGGCTAATTATTAGTACCAGGTAGCTTTTATTATAATATCGTTAACACTAATTGAATAGGTAGCGCAATTTTAATTTATTATATCTTCCATTTTTATTTATTCAGGCATTTACATTGCTATGATTTTTCATTTATACTGCCGCTGTTGTCGAGTAGAGTGCCAGTCACTCAACAGGGATGACAACGGTACGCCGCGCTATTATAAGTAGCGCGGCGTTTCCTTACCGGGTGGCGCCACAGACTTGTCATGGTGGCAATAACTACAGCGCCTTTATTGATACGATTGATTAAATTTTATAACATTTATAATTATTATAAAAAAGCATAGCCTTAAGCTAAATATCAAACGTTAATGACATCCAGGCATCAACCGGTCGTAAAAATGAATGGGATGTTATTAAGTTTAATAACGATTGAATAATATCATATAAAATTTTAATGGGTTCATGCGTTTTACCAAAATCCAACACCTTAAATCCACGGTTGTTTTCAGTTGATAACGTACGGCTCCACATTCTCTTTATTATCATGAGTTCAACCCAAATAATAAACAGGGACGTTTAATTTTTTTTAGCTGCCATAACGCCAGTCGGTAAAAATTTTGAGGGCCGTCTTCAGAGATATCGCCCGTGACAATGACCGCCTCAGCCCGCTCTGGTAATGGCGGGGCAGATAACCCGCTTGACTATTAGTTGCATACTCACCTATTTTATCAAGATGGCCTGGTTTTTCACTCATCAAGAATAAAAGGAAAACGTTATGCGGATTTTAGTCGTTGGCGCAGGCGCCACCGGAGGTTATTTTGGCGCGCGGTTGTCGCTTGCCGGACGGAACGTCACCTTTTTGGTGCGCGGTAAGCGTGCCGATGCGTTACGTCACAACGGACTGCATTTGATCACGCCCGGCGGCGAGATTTCGTTGCAACCGCAGTTGATAACCACCGGAGAAATAGACCAGCCGTATGACGTTATCCTGTTAACCGTGAAAGCCTTTGGCCTTGAATCGGCGCTTAGCGACATAACCCCCGCAGTAGGCCCGGACACCATCATCATGCCGATACTTAACGGCATGAAACACCTGGAGATCCTGACCACCCGTTTTGGCAAGCAGGCGGTCATTGGCGGACTGTGCAAAATAGCCGCCACCCTTGATGAGCAAGGCCGGGTCGTGCAGCTCAGCCATCTGCATGAATTAACCTACGGCGAACCGGACGGCTCGATAACCGATCGTATCAGCCGGCTCGACGCCCTGTTCAAGGATGCGGGCTTTACCGCCCGGCTATCAACCTCGATTATCAACGAGATGTGGGAAAAATGGCTGCTGCTGGCAAGCCTGGGCGCCATTACCTGCCTGATGCGCGGCAATATCGGCCAGGTGGCCGCGGCCCCCGGCGGCGAGCTGTTCGCCCGTTCGGTGATAAACGAAATACTGGCGGTGGTCACATCGGCGGGCTATCGCCGACGTGAAGACTATATCGCCGACACCACCGCCTTATTGACCCAACAGGACTCGGCCCAGACCTCTTCAATGTTTCGGGATCTGAACCAGGGTTTCCAGGTGGAAGCCGAGCAGGTGCTTGGCGATCTCGTGGCGCTGGGACAGCGCGCGGGACTGACTACCCCCCTGCTCTGCGCCGCTTATACCCATCTGGCGGTCTACCAGCGCAGCCGGGACTGAACCGCCGCCATCGGCCGGGAGAATAACATGTGCGCAGCCAAAAAATCGCCGAGGCTGGACGAAATTCCGGTTAAGGGGAGCGGCCTGGCGGGCGAGACCAACCAACCCGCGGTATGCCATGCTACGGCCTTACGTAAGGCCACCCGGCGAATGTCCCAGCTTTACGATGCGGCGCTGGCGCCCATAGGGCTGCGCTCCACGCAGCGCTCTATTCTCCGGCAAATCAACAACGCCGGCGAGCTCAGCATGAGCGAACTGGCGGAAGCGCTGGTATTGGATCGTTCGGCGTTGAACCACAACCTTAAGCCCCTCGAGCGGGACGGCCTGCTGACGGTGGCGGTCGCGCAGGAAGACAAACGCGGCCGGGTTGTCAGGCTGACGCAGGCCGGCCACGATAAACTCCAGGCATCGCATAGCCTGTGGCAGGACGCCCAGAGGCGCTTTGAGTCCATTATTCCATCCTCCCAGGTCGCGACGTTGACCGCCACGCTTGCGCTTATAGCGTCACCGGAGTTTACCGATAAATTTACCGGCACGGCGGGGAAAATAATTTCTCGAAAAAAAGCGAATAAGTTCGCCCGGTGAGGTGTTTACCCTGTATTCAACCAGGCCATCCAGGATACAGGCATGCCAACCACTTCCATCATTCCGCAAAAATCGAACTCACAGCGTTATGATAAATTTACCATCATGCTGCATTGGGCAACGGCGCTGATGGTTATTTTTCTTTTTGCCAGCTCGCAGATATGGGAACAACTGGAGCGCGGCACGCCATGGAGAAAAGGGCTTCAGTCACTGCATATCTCTTTCGGCATCATGCTCGCGGCCATTATTATCACCCGTCTTATCTGGCGCGGCACGGCCGGTAAACGATTACCCGCCGCCTCGTCGTCTGTATGGATGCACCGCGTGGCCAAGCTGACCCATTGGGCGTTATATCTGCTGCTGATCGGGCAGGTTACCCTTGGTTTCCTTTTCCGCTGGGCGCAGGGCGAGCCCTTTATGTTCTTTGGACTGTTTCCTATACCGGATATTTTCGGCGTCGACCCGATGCTGCGGCGCACGTTCGGCATGCTGCATTTTTACACGGCGTGGACAATTATTATCCTCGCCGGCCTGCATGCCTGCGCGGCGCTGTTCCACCATTATGTACTACGCGACAATACGCTAAGAAGAATGATCCCGCCGGCAAAATAACGCCTTCTATCTCCATCCCTTAACCACCGGAGTGAAAACCATGCCTTACTCAATCGTTTTGCTGATATCAAAAAAACGCATCTTGCCGGTGGCGGTAGGCGCCTTGCTGCTGCTATCCGGCGTGGCACACGCCATGGGCGACAGTTCGACCACCACGCCGACCTGCCCCAAGGGACAAATCTACGATTCCCGCACCAAAAGCTGTATGGTGGATAAAGGGAGCAAGATTTCCGATACCGATCGTACCCAGTATGCCTATTCCCTGGCCAAAGCCGGACGTTATGACGAGGCGTTAGGGGTGTTGAATACCCTCAGGCAGCCCAACACCGCCAAGGCCTGGAACTATCGCGGTTATGCCACGCGCAAGCTGGGGCGCACCGACGAGGGTATCGGTTATTACCAGAAATCCATTGCCCTGGATCCGCATTACGCCCAGGTGCGCGAATATCTAGGCGAAGCCTATATGATCAAGGGACGCCCGGACCTGGCCAGGGAACAGCTGGCCACGATAAAGACCTTGTGCGGCACCAGTTGCGAAGAGTATCGGGATCTGTCCGCTGCCATTAACGGTCAT
This sequence comes from Acerihabitans arboris, assembly GCF_010131535.1. Lineage (GTDB taxonomy): Bacteria > Pseudomonadota > Gammaproteobacteria > Enterobacterales > Enterobacteriaceae > Acerihabitans > Acerihabitans arboris. The sequence goes on along the minus strand of NZ_WUBS01000009.1, from coordinate 210,628 downwards.
CCCGAGTCATAACGCGCGCCGGCGGCATGTACATGCCGGGTTTGGTCCAATAATCCCATGCACTTGATAAGGTACTGAATCCGGTCGGGAGATCGCTGTCGTGAAAGCAGATGAGATCAGAGGCGAACTGGGGCACCATCTGGCGCGTCTTTGGCGCTACGGCATGGTGTTATCGCGTAAACATGATATTGCCGATGATTTGGTGCAGGCGACCTGCGTGCGCGCGCTGGAACGCGCCGGGCAGTTTGCCGCCGGGACCACGCTGGATCGCTGGCTGTTCACGATTTTGCATTCGATTTGGGTCAATGAGATCAGGTCGCGCTTAATTCGCCAGGGCCAGGGATTTGTCGACATCGACGCTACGGAAGGCCAGGCCGATAGCCGCGACTCCGTTGACGATATTTGGGCGAACCAGATTATGGCGCGCGTCAACCGGTTGCCGGAGGCCCAACGAAATGCGGTGTTCCTGGTGTACGTGGAAGGTTTTACCTATCAGGAAGCGGCGCAAACCTTATCCGTGCCCATCGGCACCATCATGAGCCGGCTGGCGACAGCCCGGCAACGGCTGGCAAAAGATGCCGCCATCGCTTCCGGCCGGACCCTGGCAGAGGGGGATTTCCAATGACTCAATATCGCCCGGCCCCGCCGTTTTCCGATGAAATGCTGGTGGCTTACCTGGATGATGAATTAAGCGTGGAACAACGCCATCTGCTAGGGGAACAGCTCAGCCTGGACCCGCAGCTGGCGGCGCGCCTGGCCTATCTGGATCGCGCCAGCCTGCCTTTCGGCGCGGCTTACGCCGGTATGCTGGAGCAAGCGCCGGTAGCGCGGTTACAGGCAGGGCTGGAGGCGTTGGACCCCGGAAACCCACTGCCGGCATCGGGGTATAAAGGCGTAAGCCGCCGTCACCTTATCGCGGCGGCGGTGGCCTGCCTGGCGGTGGGTGGCCTGGCCGGACGCCTGTCGGCGGGCCTGGGAGAGAGCGAAACGCCTGACGACAACTGGCGCGGGCTGGTGGCGCAATATATGTCGCTTTATACCAATGAAACCTTTGCCGACATGCCCGATTCCGCCGCGCTGCAACAACGGCAATTGCAGAATATCAGCGCCGAACTGGGCCTTACGCTTGAACCTGCACGTATTAACCTACCCGGCGCCGAGCTGAAGTTTGCCCGTATGTTGCGTTACGACAGCCTGCCCATAGCGCAGATTGCCTACCTGGATGAACGCCATGGTCCCCTGGCGTTTTGTATTACGCCCGCCGCCGGCGCTGGCGACCGCAGCGCGCAAAGCGAAGTCCGGCGCGAAATGAACGTGGTGTATTGGACCGCGCAACATCACCACTTCATGCTGATTGGTCATAATCCGGCGGCGGAAATGCGGGCGTTGGCGCAAAAATTGATGATGGGATAAGGATTGGCCCAGGCGACGGGTCGTCTCCTGGGCGCGGCACAATGGCGTTGGCCGGCGGCTCAGGCCTCGAGGGCGGCAATCAGCGTAAAATCGGCGCCGACACGGATCAGCTCCGGCCATACGGTCATCATGGTGGAGACGATCGTATCCAAATCTTCATGGGTGGCGCCGTCCCGGGCCTGGACCGACATGCCCTGCAGCGTACAGGCCAGATATTTTGCCAGCGCCGCGATATTGGTCTGCGTGGGAAGCTCGCCCTGGGACTGCCGCACCTGGAGGAATTCGCGCAGGGTATTTTCCTGCAAATGGTGGCGCGTGCGCAGCAGTTCGGCGACATCCTCGGACGACGCGGATAAAGCCGCGGAGGTACAGATGATAAAACAACCCGAAGGCAGACTCTTATCGGTAAAGGTGGCCGCCGCGGCGCGGAAAAAACGTTCTACCGCCTCGGTAATGGTGCTGCCGGGGCGCGTCAGCAAGGCCTTGCCTTTTTCGGCAAACTTGCTGACGTAACGTTCCACCGCCGCGCGGAATAAACCTTCTTTATTGCCGAACTCGGCATAGAGCGTCGGCGCCTTGGCGCCGGTGGCGTCGACCAGATCGGCCATCGAGGTGGCTTCATAGCCATGCCGCCAGAACATTTCCAGCGCCTTGTCCAAAGCGATATCGCGGTCAAACTGCTTAGGACGTCCGCGACCTTTCTTCAGACATGCCGCTTGTTCAATGCTCATGACATCCTCTCTAACCTGAATGGGTGATCGAATATAATTAACGGCCATTATAAAAAATCCTTACCCCCCTGTCGAGGCCGTTTTCAGATTTTACCCAGATCATCGTAACCTGAACCCGATATCCTGAGAATAGATAAGGATTCAAAAAAATATCGTCAGAGTTCGATTAAATTAAGTCATCAGACAATTTATTTTTACAGACGCCCGTCTCTGATGCACGGGCAGGAGTGCAGTTTAATTCGCGTTTAGACCTGGACGTTGGACGTGGGTTAAGCAGGATCTCATTACGACGGCGGTAACGGTGGCGGGATGGCAATCAATGGCTTTAACGCCAGCGCGGGTCAGCGCTTTTGCCTAATCTCTCCCGCCGTCGGCATTCCTGCCGGCGGCGGTGCTGGTTTCTTACCTTAACAACGCTATCCCCACCCGCCTGTGCCGTGGTCAACAGCCGCTTCCAGCGCTGTAGCCCATGGGGCAACAGCAGCGCGTGAACATATTACAGCACGGCGAAGGCAATCATGCCGACCACCGCGCCGGTGGTGCCGAGGATGGTTTCCATGACGGTCCAGGTCTTTAACGTTTGCAGCTCGGTGGCGCCGGTTAACTTGCCAAACAGCCAGAAGCCGGCATCGTTGACATGGCTGCAGACGATCGAGCCGCCGCCGATGCACACCGACAGCGCGGCCATCTGCGCGCCGTTGAATCCCAGCGGGGCGACCACCGGCATGATGAGCCCGACGGTGGTCAGGCAAGCGACGGTGGCCGAACCCTGGATAATGCGGATAGCCGCGGCCAGGACAAAACAGGCCACGGCAATCGGCAGGCCGGTGCCGATCAGGGCATTGCCCAGCGCCGGGCCTACGCCGGAGTCCACCAGCACCTGCTTGAATACCCCGCCGGCGCCGGTCACCAGTAGGATAATGCCCGCCGGCTGCAGTGCCGCCGAGCAGATGTTCATTACCTTATCCTTGCTCATGCCCTGGCGATAGGCCAGGCCGTAGATGGCTACCAGGCAGGCGAGCAGTATGGCGATAAACGGATGTCCCACCAGCTCCATCCAGCGATATAGGGTCCCGCCCTGTTCCACAAAACGCACGCCGATGGTTTTCAGCCCCACCAGGATCAGCGGAAACAGCACCAGCGAGACGCTAAAGCCAAACGAAGGCAGCGCATCGGTTTTTAATTCCGGCTCGGCAATATCCGCCGGCACCGGGATGGTGACATATTTGCTGATAAAGCTGCCGAACACCGGCCCAGCCAACAGCATGCCGGGGATCGCCGCCAGCAGGCCGATGGCGATCATCCAACCGAAGTCGGCGTGCATCTGCGAGGCAAGCAGCATCGGGGTCGGGCCCGGCAATAAAAATGCCGCCGCGGCCGCGACGCCGGCGAACAAGGGCACCAGCAGTTTGACCAGATTGCCGTCGGTACGACGGGCAACGGCAAACACCACGCCGATCAACAACATCACCGCCACCTCAAAAAACAGCGGCAACGCGCAGATCAGTCCCACGATCCCCATGGCCAAAAAGGCGCGGCTCTCACCAAAGCACCTGACCATTTTACCGGCGATTTGGTCCAGCGCGCCGGTTTCATGCAACACCTTGCCGAACATGGACCCCAAGGCGACGACGATGGCCAGGAAACCCAGGGTGCCGCCCATGCCCGCCTGCATGGTATCGGCAATTTTTTCAAGCGGCATACCGGAAAAAATACCGGTGCCCACGGAGACCAGCAGCAGCGCGACAAAAGCATGCATGCGGGCTTTCATTACCAGGAATAGCAGGATAAGCACCGAACCGATGGCGGTGATAATTAATGTCAACGTACTCATAGCCTATGATCCACCACGCTGTAATCAGCAACCGGCAAGACACCGGCCCTGGGGATATTTATTTTTTGTTCGAACACCTGATGACTCCCATTGCAAAAAAACGTCATGCACTGTCCCCGCGGTGAACACTACGTTAATTTCCGGGCGGCCTTTTGGTGACCAAACAGCGCAAAAAATATGTTACCGGTAACAATAGTCCTGCCAACGTATTTAAAAGGCAAGAAATTAGAAGTAGGTCACATTAAAAGTGTGATAGACCTCCAAAAAATGGAGTTATCTCACGTTTTTTTGTAATGATTGCCTAGGTCAACCTGCGGATAATCGCCGTTATGATCGGCATGGAGGGAAACCGGGTGAATCAGGGGGCAAAGCGTGAATTCCCTTCGGGTAAATCAACTGTTAATGGAAATATTATTGCATGATAATTAAAAGCTCTAATTAATTTTTATTACAACTGTTGTTCGATGTGAAAAATTATTGAACTTACCCGGATAAAAGGTATCAAACAACCCGCCTAGGTGGGCATAGAGATGAGTCATCAGTTTGGACAACATATTAAATTAATTAATTTAACTTAGGGATGAGAATAGCATAGCCTAACATCCTGATTTATGATTTCAACCATGAACACTTACGCATTTAACGATATTCTGCCAATAACTTCGCATATTTTTCGGAGACAATATGTTATTATCCTTTCATTCCCCTGATTAACCACAATTTGTCATGAAAAGAAATAAAACAAGCATAATCAATAAGATATTGACTTTTTACGCTTTTTTAAGCGGCTATAAAAGGGGCCGTTTGGAAAACTGCAGCAATGATGGCATTAGTTGTATTGTCATCTATTCCACTACCGCACTAGGCGATTTAATACTTAATACCCCTGCAATCCTTGCGCTCAGGAAAAAATTCCCCCAAGCCAGATTAGTGCTGGTCTCCAGTCCGAAGAATAAAGGATTGGTCCAGGGCAGCGCGTTGTTTGATGACATTTTGTACTGGAACAATAAGTTCAATAATATTATCTATTTTATTTATAAATTACGGCGCCTGCGTCCGCAGACGGCGGTTATTCTTCACTCCTATTTTCCTTATGATATCTTAAGCGTCGTCTTGTCCGGATGCCGCTATATCTTCCGCGATCACTACGGTAGCGAGAGCCAGGCGCTCAACCCTTGGCTCACCGCCTTCTCATCCAAGTTCGAGGGACATACCGTGCAACGCAAGCTTAATCTGCTGCAACCGCTGGGATGTGATACGACGGCGGTACGAATGGAGATTCCGGTGGCCATCCCGCCCGGGCAAAAGCCCGCGGATAAAATTCGCATCGGTTTCCAGCTCGGCGCCTCGCGCGACTTCAGGCGCTGGCCGCCGGAGAGCTTTGCGTCGTTAGCCGACAAGCTCATGGATAATCATGCCGCCCTGGACGTCGTGCTGATCGGCGGCAAGAACGAGTTGGCGCTGGTCGATGACCTTATGGCGCGGATATCCCCCCGTCACCGGCCCCGGGTCGTTTCACTGGTGGGCAAAACCAGCCTGATGGAGCTTGCCTCGGCAATAACCACTTTTGACACGCTGGTTACCGGCGACACCGGACCGTTGCATCTGGCCATTGCGCAGCAGGTCAGGACGGTGAGCCTGTTTGTCACCGCTAATCCGTTATACACCGGTCCTAACCAGGACCTGCATTTGCACCATGTCTTTTATAAGCCGCTGCAAAGCCTGTCGCCCGAATTGGCCGCCAGCCCATTCCCGATGGCCGCCATCACCGTTGATGAAGTCTTTACCGCGGTGCAGCAGAGTTACCGCCGCGGGCAAGACGACGCGCTGGCGCCAGGCAATTATCATTATGGAACCTGATTTGCAACAGCAGGTGTTCGATTTCATCGCCCCCTTCCGCCTGCCCGATATCTGGGGACGGCGCAAACCCCTGTGCCTGGCCTTTTCCGTGCGCGATGATCTGGGTTTATCACCCGATGAATTCGATCATCTGATGAACGACTTTTTTTTACTTTTCCAGGTAGACGCCTGCCACTACGACCACCTGGCCTATTTCCCTGAAGACAGCAGCCCGATGCCGATAAAAATCATGCGGCAGCTGGGCCGGTGCATCGGGTCAAGCGCGCCGCCCGCGCCGCGGCCATTGACCATTGAACTGTTGGTCACGGCGGCTCGCGCGGGCAGGTGGCCGCAACGGGATTGAACTAACCGGCCTGCCGCGCGCCGGGCTTTAGTTGACGCAACGCTTCATGTACCTGCCGGGGCGAAATAGACGCCACGTTAGAATCCCCTGCCTGTAAAACGCTATGCGGCACCTGCCAGGGCGCCCAGCACACCGGGTCGCTGTCGCCGAACAGCGCGATAATCCCTTTGCCTAATCCGGCGGCGATATGCATCGCCCCGCCATCGCTGGTGACCACGCTGTCGCACAGCTGCATGGCCGCCATCAGCGTATCCAATGAATGCGTGGCTATGGGGGTCAGGCAGGGTAAATCACAGGCGGCCGCGATCCGCGCGGCCAGGTCGTCGTCACCCGGATGGGTGGGATTATCCGCCGCGCCTGGCGACCAGAGCAGGATGATCCGGCAAGGGCCGGCCGCGGCGATTAGCCTGGCCAACGCGACAAAATTTGCCTCGGGCCAGCGCTGCAATATCCGGCGGGCGCTGATTTGCAATCCGATGACCGGCTGGTCGGCGTCAATGCCATAACGCTCCGACAGCGCCGCGACCGCGGCCGGATCGGCGCTAAGCACCAACGGGCCGGCAGGCGAGCGGATCCCCAGCGGCGCCAGCATGCGGTGAAAGCGCCGGACCAGATGTTCCCGGGTCCCGTCGGGTGGGGTCACCAAATCGCTAATCGCCGGATGGGAACGATCGCCCAGGGCCAGGATCCTGCCGGCCCCCGACAGAGGGCCCCACTTTAGTACGCGCGGATCCCAGCGGCTTTTGGCCATCAACGCGATATCGTAGTGGGTGCGCCGGATATGCCACATGATGTTCAGGCGGCGCAGGATAATGCCGATACGGGATTCCCCCGCTGCGCGATGGTGGATTTTCTGGTAGACATAGACCTTGCTGATATCAGGATTACGGGCCAGCACGCCGGCGTTGTAGCTGTTCGCCAGGACGTCGACCCGATAGCCGCCTTCTTTGGCCAGCGCGCTGATAAGGGGAGTGGTTAACAATGTATCCCCGATATTATCCCGACATACCACCAAGGCTCTCATGGACCTGCTCCGCTGATAAATGAACAGATAGGGCAAAACCCCACCGGGCCAGGCAAACAGGGCCTCGACCGGTTATATGACACCGGCAAGCCGAACATGTTCAGCCTGAAATCAGCAAGAAAATATAAAGCGTGGCAGGGTAATCAGCATCGGCCCTGGGCCAGGGCCGGAAAAGAAGGGATAACCGACGGGATGCCCGGAAAAATCACTTGATAAGAAAACGGTCCAAACGCTGATGCAAACGGCTATTTTCCGTTTTCAACCGCGATATTTCGTCAAGCAGGCTCACCGCCAGGGCGATGCCCGCCCAGTCCAGCTCCAAATCCTGGCGCAGGCGCTGCGCCCGCTTAAGCTCCCGCAATGCCGCGGGTTCGAAACGCCAGTCGTCGGCTGAATTATCCTGCGGCGCAATAATGCCCAACGCGACCACTTCTAACAATTCGTCCTGGGAAATACTGGCAGACTGGCAAATTTCCGTGATTTCCAGGGTCACCCTAACATCGGTCATGGCTGTTTACTCCCATTCCGCACGAGGATTAAACGCATATTGCGCGGCGAGCTGCGTCCACAGGTCACGGGCACGATCGTCGGCCTGTTGCGGCATCACCACTTTAATTAAGGCATATAAATCACCGGTCCCCTGCTTGTTTACCAGTCCCTTGCCCCTGATACGCAGCTGCTGGCCGGTCTGGCTGTTGGCCGGCACGGTGAGGGTTATCTTGCCGGAAAGCGTCGGCACCGTGACTTTTGCGCCCAACGCCGCCTCCCAGGGTGCCAGCGGCAGGGTCACCAGCAGGTTGTTGCCGTCAATGTCGAACAGCGGATGCGGGGCGATACGGATGATCAGGTAAAGATCGCCATTGGGGCCGCCGTTACTGCCCGCCGGGCCTTGTCCTTTGATACGGATGCGATCGCCGTCGCTGACGCCGGCGGGCACTTTTACCTTCAGCGTTTTGCTGACCGGCTGCCCCTGGCGGCCGCGCTCGACCGGCGCGGACAGTTGATAACTGATGGTGCGCTGATGCTCCTCAAGGGTTTCCTCCAGGAATACCGCCACTTCGATTTCGGCATCCTGGCCGCGCCGGGGCGCGCGGGCGCGCTGCCCGCCGTTGGCCTGCGCGCCGAAGACCGATTCAAAGAAATCGGAATAATCACGCTGCTGGAAATCGCCTTGCGCACCGGCAGCGGCGCGCCCGTTGGGCTGCCATCCGGGAGGCGCTTCGAAACGACCGCCCTGGCCATATTTACGCAGGTCATCGTACTCGGCGCGACGGGCGCTGTCCTTCAGCACCTCATAGGCTTCGGCAACTTCTTTGAATTTGGCTTCGGCGCTGGATTCGGTGCTGACGTCGGGATGATATTTACGCGCCAGTCGGCGATAAGCGGTTTTAATCGTTTTAACATCGGCCGTGGGATCGACACCCAATGCGGCATAATAATCTTTAAAGTCCATACAGCCCTACCGCCATATTTTATGTGATGAATCGCGGGTTTTGAACCAACCGCTGACGGAAATATCTGCAATTTTATTAACTTTAGCACTTCGGCCGGTGCATTAAAAGTCTGTGCCACCGAGCGCGCCGAGCGGAAAATCAGCTGCCAATCGCTAAGCTTTAATGTCCATTGGATAGGGATTAACCAGCTGATAATTGTGATGCACCTATCACAAAAACTCATTAAGTAGCAGAAAAGTCTATATCTTTAGCTGACCGGGCCTCACGGTGAGTGACGATAAGCTCCATGTTAAACGCCTGTCCGGCTGACCGCCGTTATTATGCCTTTATGGAGACGACCATGTCACAATCTGGTGAATACCCATCCCCAGCCGCCGCTACCGGATCCCTATTAGCCGGTAATGCGCGTTTTATGAATACCTTTATCTCTTTCGCCGCCGCCATGGCCGGCCTGCTGTTCGGGCTGGATATCGGCGTGATTGCCGGCGCCCTGCCGTTGATTACCGAGCATTTTTCCCTGAGCAGCCAGCTGCAGGAATGGATAGTCAGCAGCATGATGCTGGGCGCGGCGCTCGGCGCGCTGGCCAACGGCTGGTTCTCTTCCCGCCTGGGACGTAAATACAGCCTGATGATTGGCGCCGTGCTGTTTATCCTCGGGTCCCTTGGCTCGGCGCTGGCCCAGTCGGCGGAAATATTGCTGCTATGGCGGGTGCTGCTGGGTTTTGCCATCGGCATCGCCTCCTACACCGCACCGCTATATTTATCCGAAATGGCCACCGAATCCGTCCGCGGCAAGCTGATCGCCATGTATCAGCTCATGGTGACCCTGGGCATATTGTTGGCTTTTTTGTCCGATACCGCCTTTAGCTATAGCGGCAACTGGCGCGCGATGCTCGGCGTGCTGTGCATCCCGGCGATAATCCTGCTGGCAGCGGTGTTTTTCCTGCCCAACAGCCCGCGCTGGCTGGCCTCCAAGGGCCGGCACATCGAGGCGGAACAGGTGCTGCGGATGCTGCGCGACACCTCGGAAAAGGCGCGGCAGGAGCTTAACGATATCCGTGAAAGCCTGAAGCTCAAGCAAAACGGCTGGGGGTTGTTTAAATCCAATAGCAACGTGCGGCGGGCGGTATTCCTCGGCATGCTGCTGCAGGCGATGCAGCAGTTTACCGGTATGAATATCATCATGTATTACGCGCCGAAAATATTCAGCCTGGCGGGATTCACCTCCACCCGTCAGCAAATGATCGCCACGGTCATTGTCGGCCTGACCTTTGTGCTGGCGACGTTTATCGCCATCGGCATGGTGGATAAGGCCGGGCGCAAACCGGCGCTGAAAATCGGCTTTAGCGTCATTGCCGTCGGCACGCTGATGCTGGGCGTTTGCCTGCAGATGATCGATCGCGGCAACCATTCCGCCGGCATCTCCTATCTGTCGGTGGGCATGACCATGATGTGCATCGCCGGTTACGCCATGAGCGCCGCGCCGGTGGTATGGATTTTATGTTCCGAAATCCAGCCGCTGAAAAGCCGCGACTTCGGCATCACCTGCTCCACCACCACCAACTGGGTGGCCAATATGATTATCGGCGCCACCTTCCTGACCCTGATGGGCCATATCGGCGCCGCCGCCACGTTCTGGCTCTACAGCGCGCTCAACGTGGCGTTTGTAATGGTAACCTTTATCCTGATCCCGGAAACCAAAAATATCTCGCTGGAAAAAATCGAGCACAACCTGATGGCGGGAAAAAAGCTGCGGCATATCGGCCAATAACGGCTCACGTATCGACGCCATTAACCCTTGCCGGCGGCGAACGGTCGATTAAGCGCCGGCAGCGCCGCTTCGCCGGATAGTTTCAGCACCATGTCTTGCCCTATGTTCAACCGCGCCCTATGGGCGCCGCAATGGGCCGCTTAAGAGATTGCCGTTTTACGCTGTTGCAACGCGCGAATGCGGCTTATCGCCGCAGGGTCGCCGGTCGCCTGGCGGTACATGGCGGTCAGGTCGTTTTTTAACGTGGCGCGCGCCTCGCCGTTCAGGTAGATCATATGGCCGGAAGGATAGAATTTAACGGCCAGGTTCTGACGGATAGACGATGAGAGCAGCGGCATCGCCTCCAGGTCGAGCATCGTCTGGTAAAACGGCGTCACAAAATCGTAGATACCGTTAGCCGATAATACCTTGAGGTCGACATTCAGGCTCATGGTTGCCGCCAGATCGCCCGCCGTATAGAGGATCGGCGCTCCCTTGTCATTGACGCCTTTTTCAGCGCCGGTGGGATCGGTATGGTGAAAATCCCAATATTGGAAAGCCCGTTCGTTCAGATCGGTAAAGGCGGAATTGGACGTGAATTTAAGCCCCTCGTTAAGGTAGCTGTTCCACATGGCCGTATAAGCGCCGTTAACCGCCGTCATCGAGGGGTCGTTGCCGCCGGAATTGGGATCGATATCGGCGGCGATGCCGGTATTAACCGCCGTCACCCTGCCGTCATACGAGCCGAGCGCCAACCCCCTGGACTGGAGCAGGGTTACCAGGAAGAGCGAGTTACCCCGGCTGTTGCTGGCGCCGACGTCGAGGCTCCAGCCAAGCAGCGTTTTTTCATCAATACCGGTATATTCGGCAAGCGTTGCCAGGATAGCGTGATCTACCTGGGGAAAACGGGCCAGCGCCCCGGCGTAATGCCGGCTGGAAAAGTCGGCCGCCTGCCGCGAAAAAGCGAAGGGTTCGGCCGGACGGGGAGATATCTTCAGCCGGTTGTGATACCAGGCATCGCAGGCGCAGGTGGGTAATAAGCCTACCGGATTACCGGCCCGGGCATAATCCAGGATCGAGGATTGCAGCGTGACGCCGTTCAAATCAACGCCGTCTTCATGCAATACATACGAGAGCACCGCGCTGCGCGCGGTGCCATAAGACTCCCCGAACAGAAACTTGGGTGAATTCCAGCGGTCGTTGGCGGTCAGGTAACGTTTGATAAATTGGGCCAGCGAGCGGGCGTCCTGGTCGACCCCCCAAAAATCCCGGTTCCGTCGCGGCGCGACGGCCGCCGAGTAACCGGTGCCAACCGGATTGATAAACACCAGATCGCTTATATCCAGCAGGCTATCGGGATTATCCTCAAGGGTATAAGGCGCGGGCGGCGTAAAGTCTGGCATCGCGGTTTTGATACGCTTGGGCGCAAAAGAGCCCAACAGCACATACACCGATGACGACCCCGGACCGCCGTTGTAGAAAAAGGTCACCGGCCGGCTCTCGTGCGTCGCGCCGTCAAGCGTAAACGCGACGTAAAAGATTTTTGCCTCCGGCAGTGAACTGCCGGAATCGACCGCCACCAGATGGCCGGCCGCGGCGGTGTAATCCAGGGTTTTACCACCGATCTCCATGGTATGGTGGGTAATGGCGGCGTTCTCGGAAGTATCGGTCACCCCGTCGTCAGGGCCGTTGCCATATGCCACGGGATCGAAAAACGGCCGGTCCGCCGCTGTCGCGACAGGTTTATCATTCGTTGGTTTCCCGGCATCCTGTCTGCCGTCGCCGTTGTTACCCTTTGGATTGTGTTTGCTGCCAGCCATTATCTCCTCCCGCTACCTTCAGCCCCGCTGCGCCTGGCGATCGTCCCGGCCCCTGGCGGCGCTGCCGCCCGGTGTACCGGGTTGAGACCTAACCTTTAGTATAGATGCTCAGGGAGTGTTAACGGCGCCGCTCCAGCATGGCGAAAAAGACCACCGTCATGGCGAGCACGATCAGCAGCAATACCAGCGCTGCGGCCGACCCCTCGTTAATCGACAGGCCGAGGAAGGCCCTGCGGTAGGCAAAAAAGCTCAGTACTTCGGTGGCGGTGCCGGGGCCGCCGCGGGTCAGCACATAGGGCAGATCATAGGTGCGCAGCTCATTGATAAGCTGGATGACCACGGCGATGGCCGCCACCGGGCGCAGCATCGGCAGGGTAATATACCAAAATTGCTGCCATTGCCGGGCGCCGTCCATTTCGGCGGCCTCGTAAGGTTCACGCGGCAGCGCGGCAAGACCGGCCGCCAGGATCAGCACGACAAAAGACATTTGCTGCCAGACATCAATAAACGCCATGCTCCAGAACGCCAGGGTCGGATTACCCAGCCAGTCCATGCGCGGCAGTCCCCAGGATTCGAACATATGGTTGATGATGCCCAGGTTGGGCTGCAGCAGCATGCGCCAGATCAGCGCGACGCATACCGGCGACATCGCCATCGGAATGGTCAGCAATGCGAAATAAAGCGGCCTGGTCTTTACCACCCGGTTAAGCATCAGGGCAATGCCCAGCCCCGCCAAAAACTCGCCGGCGACGGTAATCAGTGAATATTTAATGGTCAGCCAGGCCGCCGCCCAGAACGCTGCATCGTTCAGCACGGCGACAAAGTTGTCGATGCCGGCAAAAGGCGCCAGGGCCGGCCGCATCAGGGTAAAGGAGGAGAACGCCAGCGCGACGGCATACAGCACGGGGAAACCCAGCACGATGGCCAACGCGGTCAAGCCTGGCGAGGCAAACGCCCAGCCGGTCAGGCGAAACCGGTCAAACCCGGCGCGGCCGGGTTTTGTCTGCCGCAGGGAAGCCGCGGAGGTTTTAGATAGCATCATCCATTACTTCTTCATCAACTTTTCAAGCTGGGCGGCGGATTCCGCCAACGCCCCGTCGACGGTGCCGTTGCCGCCGGCCACCTGGGAAAGCTGGGTGCCGAGCACGTCCTCATACTGGGCGGAATAGGTAAAGATAGGGAAAGATTTGCCGCTGGCGACCACCTGCTGGGCGGTCTGGTAGTACGGGAATTTAGCCAGCACCGCCGGGTCCTGGTAGACATCGGCGCGCACCGGCGCATGCCCCTGCAGCGCGCGCTCGGTTTCGGTTTTCTTACTTTGCGCCCATTGGATAAAGGTCCAGGCGGCCTGTTTTTCCTCAGGTGAAACATTATGCGGAATGCCCCAGCCCCAGCCGCCGCTTTCACCATGGCCGCCCGGCATGGTCGTCAGCGCCAGCTTGCCCGCCACATTCGGGCAAGCCTGCCGGTTGTCCAGCTGCGGCAGCATCCACCAATAGGTGATCATGCTGAAGGCCTTGCCGCTGCACATCAGGCGCATGGTATCGTCGAGGGTGGCGGAAAGCGCGCCAGCCTGGGCCCCATGCTGGATAGCGTCGACATATAAGGCCAGGGCCTTTTTACCCGCCGGGCTATTGAGCGCCACCTTATTATCCTGGTCCAGGTAATCGCCGCCGGCGGCAAACAGATAGTTAGAGAATTCCATACTGTTAGGATCACCTCGTTGCCCTTGCATGGCCGCTCCGGCAATGCCCTGTTTTTCTTTGATATATTTAATTAACGCGACATAGTCTTCAAGCGTCTGCGGCGGCACCAACGCCTTATTGGCGCCGGCCTGGTATTGCTGTTGCACTGTTTTATCCGCCAGGATATCAGTGCGATATATCAGCCCCATGGAATAGTTATACATCGGCAAGATAAATAACTTATCTTTGTCGTGGTTGAGCAATGAAACGGTGGAGGGGATAAACGCCGACGTATCAAAGCTGTCTTTTTTAATAAGCGGGGTGAGATCGGTCAACCATTGTGCGGCGGGAAATTCGCCGGCCCATAGAAAATCCACTTCCAGCAAATTATAATAACTTTGTGGGGCAATTAATTGCGCTACCAGCTTATCATGCATGTCGCCATAGCCGATCTTTTCAAACTCAACCTTGATACCGCTCTCTTTTTCAAACTGCGGCAGCATTTGCTCGATAATATGAGTCTCCGGGACATCTTCCATCAGGGCACGCAATACGACTTCTTTTGCCTGCGCTCCCATAACGGCGGACAACATAACCAAACCTGATAAAAATAATATTTTTTTCTTTATTAACATGGCCGGCTCCTGTTTCGTCGGATTGACGGATTTTCTCTGGTGAAAAAAACAATGGGTCGTGCTGTTTAACTATTCAACGCTCATATTATTTAACGCTGCCGAACGTCAGGCCTTTAACGATAAAACGCTGGATAAAATGCGACGCGATAATCAGCGGCAAAATGGCCAGCACTACGCCCGCCGACACTTTACCAATCTGGACGCCGTTGGACGTTTGCAGCGCGGCCAGCGCCACCGGGATAGTCGAGGTTTGCGGCCCGCTCAGCACCAGGGCGAAGAGAAACTCGTTCCATGAAAGAATAAATCCCAACACCGCGGCGGCGGCCAGGCCCGGCAGTGAAACCGGCAGCACCACATGGCGGAAGGCGCCCCAGGCGGTGGCGCCATCGGTCATGGCCGCCCATTCCAGGTCGACCGGTATGCCCTCGAAAAAACCCATCAGGATCCAGGTCAGGAACGGCAGGTTCAACGCGGCGTATACCAACGTCAATCCGACCAGCGAGTTGGTCAGCCCGAGCGTGCGCAACAGGGCAAAGGCCGGCAGCACCAGCGCCACCGCCGGCAGCATTTGGGTCGCCAGCATAACAAACCGCGCCGCCCGTCCGCCGGTCCTGAAGCGGGCAAACGCATAACCGGTGGCGGCGGCAAACGGCATCGCCAGGATCACCGAACACATAGAGACAATCAGGCTATTGCGGTAATGAACCAGAAAATGGTTTTTCTCCAGCAGTCCCCGGTAGTTTTCCCATGACCAGCCTGGAAACAGATCGGTGCTGTAGGCCATCGACTCGGGCACCAGGCTGGTGCGCAGCGCCCACAGCGGCGGCAATATCACCAACAGGCAGGAAAAAATCAGTCCAAGATGCAGTGCAATTTTGCGTAACATACCATGCCCTCGGTGTGGCCTAGCTGGCGAGTGGAGGCGAGGCCCGGCGCGGCAGGACATCCCCGGTCAGGCTATCAAACAGATGCAGCGGGTCGGGGTCCATATAGAGGGTAATGGTACTCCCTGTCGACGGCAGGGTATGCCGGTCCAGTCGCACCACGAACCGGATATCGGCAATGGTGCCGATGACGATGTTCTCCGCCCCCAGGGCTTCCACGGCCGTCACCTTGAACATGACCGGCTGCCAGTTGGCGTTAAGCTGCCGCGCATGGAAATCTTCCGGCCGGATGCCCAGGGTCACCGGCTGCCCGTCATAGCGCCGGTAATCCACCTGCGCGTAATCCGCTACCCGCAGGCGGCAGGTGTCGTTCAGCTCAAGCGAGACCCCGTTGGCCCACACGCGCGCCACGCAGGGGATCAGGTTGATGGGCGGCGAGGATAGAAAGCGCGCCACGAAGGTATTGGCCGGATTGGCGTAGACCTCCAGCGGCGTGCCGCTTTGCACCAGGTATCCGTCGCGCATGATGCAGATGCGATCGCCCATGGTCATCGCCTCGATCTGGTCATGGGTCACATACACCATCGTTTTGCCCAGCCTGCGGTGCAGTTTTATCAGTTCGGTGCGCATTTCGGCGCGCAGTTGCGCATCCAGGTTGGATAAGGGCTCATCCAGCAAAAACGCCTGCGGTTCACGGACGATGGCGCGCCCAAGCGCCACCCGCTGCCGCTGGCCGCCGGACAGGGCGCCCGGCTTGCGGTGCAGGAGCTGGTCCAGTCCCAGCATGGCGGCGGTTTCGGCGACCTTTTGCCGGATAACGCCGGTTGCGGTACCGCGCATTTTCAGGCCGAAACCCATGTTTTCCGCCACCGTCATATGGGGGTAAAGCGCATAGCTTTGAAATACCACCGCAATGTTGCGATCGCGGGGCGCCACGTGGTTTACATTTTGGCCGTTGATGCGCAGTTCCCCGGAGGTAATGCTTTCCAGGCCGGCAATCATGCGCAGGGTCGTGGATTTACCGCAGCCGGAGGGACCGAGAAAGATCACAAACTCACCATCGCGGATCTTCAGGTCGACGTCACGTACGCTGTATTGGTTGTTTTGATAGATCTTGGAAACCTGCCGCAGTTCGATAGAAGCCATGGTATTTCTCCTCTCCGACGCTAACGCAAAACCGGCCACATCAGGGCAAACGGTTGCTTTTGCCGGTGACTGACGCTGGCCGGCTGCCTCCCGGGTCCCGAAGGTGTGTTGTTCGCATTTTATTATAATGTTTCTTTTTGTTGTATTTATCAGCCGGTATAAACGCCACCGGTCACATTGATTCCCTGGCCGGTCATGAAGCGTGCGGCGTCCGAGCACAAAAACGCCACCACGTCGGCGACATCACCGGGGGTTTCCAGACGCCCCAACGGCGTCTGCGCGATATAGTCCCCGATGACCCGTTCCGGCTCGACGGATCGCAGCTCCGCTTCCCATTCCACCTCCCGCGACTGCATCCCGGTCTTGACAAATCCGGGACACACGGCGTTAACCCGAATGCCATGTGCCGCCAGTTCACGGGCCAGCGCCTGGGTCCAGCCCAGCACCGCAAATTTGCTGGCGGAGTAGTGCGCCAGCAGCGGCGCGCCGACTTTCGCCGCCAGGGAAGCGGTATTGACTATCACCCCCCGGCCCTGGCCGACAAACTGGCGGGCGGCGATCTGATTGGTCAGGAATACCCCGCGCGCATTGACGTCAAAATTAAAATCCCACTCTTCATCGGTGAGTTTTAACGCATGCTGCATAGTAGAAACCCCGGCGTTGGCCGCTAAAATCTGAAAACTGCCAAAAACCTCGTTTACGCGGGCGAACCCGGCGGTCACCGACGCGCGGGAGCATACGTCAAGATGAAAACCAAACGTCTCGCCGCCCAATTCCTCCGCGGTGCGTTTCGCCTTTACCTCATCGATATCACCAATGGCGACGCGCACCCGCTGCGCGGTAAGCGCGCGGGCGATGGCCCGGCCGATGCCGGTGGCGCCGCCCGTGACTATAGCGGCCTTGCCGGCCAGATCGTGATACTGATAGGGACTGGCGATATCATGGCTCATGTTGCTGCTCCTCTAAATTATCTACTATTATCTACAACAAAATATCTAACAAATCAAAACATAAATATGTTTGATAAAAAAATAATTCTCCGTATTATGTGAAAATATTGTTTGATTAGAGGCAAACACGAACATTAAGATGCAATGGATGTCAGCATGAACACGAATAAAGAACAGCTTGCGGCCTATGACGCTAAACCGGAACGCCCCAGGCTTCTGGCGCAAGACCGTCATTTACATATCATCGAGGCCCTGGTGCAGCAGGGATCCGTTTCGGTTACCGCCATCGCCGCCGAACTGGACGTTTCCGATATGACCATTAGGCGCGATCTCCTTGAGCTGGAGTCGGAAGGAAAACTGGTGCGGATCCACGGAGGGGCGGTGCTGCCTGATAACGATGCGCCGGTGGCGATGGATCGCGAAGAACCCAGTTTCGACGCCCGCCTGATAAAACATTGCGAGGCAAAAGCCCGCATTGCGGCGGTGGCGGCGGACATCGCCTGCGGTTACCGGACCGTGGCGCTGGATGTCGGCACCACCACCTATTTGGTGGCGGAAAAACTGCTGGAGCGCCAGCGGATGAAAATTTTCACCAACAGCGTGCGCATTGCCCATCGCATGAGCAGCGGGGCGCCGGACATTTATCTCGCGGGCGGGCATATGCGCGGCGATGAGATGGCCATGGGCGGCCCTGCCGCCATCGCCCAGTTTGAACAGCTATGGTTTGATGTCGCCTTTATCGGGGTTTCCGGCATTACCGCCGGCGGCATTTACGACTACTCCTTTGAGGATGTGGACCTGAAACGGCTTTACCTGAATCGATCGGGTTATACCGTGGTGCTGTGCGATTCATCTAAATTCCAACGTATGTCGCTGGTGAATATCGCCCCGCTGGAGGGGGTGGACATGCTGATTACCGAGAGCTCGCCGCCACCGGCAATTGCCCTGGCGCTCGAGGCGGCCAGGATTAAGGTGGTCATCGCTCCGCCTTTATCCGCAGGCTGCTGATACGTGGACCGGGAATACCGGTTGCCGATAACTTCGTCTGGAGTGTCCTATGATTTTTGATTTTTTTGGTAATAAGGCCAAAGCGGTTATTGCCATGGCGCATATTGGCGCGCTGCCGGGGTCCCCGCTCTACGATGCGGACGGCGGCATTGATAAGCTGATCGCCGACGTGCTGGCCGATGTGGAGAAACTACAGGCGGGTGGCGTGGACGCCATTATGTTCGGCAATGAAAACGACCGGCCTTATGTGTTTAACGCGGCATTGGAAGGCGTCGCCGCCATGTCTGCGGTGGTGCAGGCCCTCAAGCCCGCGCTGAAGGTGCCCTTCGGCGTGAATTACCTGTGGGATCCGCAAGCCAGCGTCGCTATCGGCGCCGTCACCGGCGCCAGCTTCGTCCGGGAAATTTTTACCGGCGTGTTCGCCTCCGACATGGGTATTTGGCAGCCCGACTGCGCCACCGCGTCCCGGCTACGCCATAACCTGGGCCGGGACGATATGAAGCTGCTGTTTAATATCAACGCCGAATTCGCCCATTCCCTGGACAGCCGCCCGATTGAGCTGCGCGCGCGCAGCGCGGTGTTTTCCTCCCTGGCCGACGCCATCCTGGTCTCCGGCCAGATAACCGGCGAGGCGGCGGATAAATCCCATCTGCGTAAAGTCTGCGAAGCGGTTGCCGACGTGCCCGTATTCGCCAATACCGGCACCACCATCGATAACGTGCGCGACGTGTTAAGCATGGCCAGCGGCGTGGTTATCGGCACGCATTTCAAGGTGGACGGCTATACCTGGAACGCGGTGGACGGCGATCGGGTCAAGCGTTTTATGGATGTGGTGGAAAGCCTGCGTTAATCAACTGACATCGCGACGGCGGTCCGACAGGAGGGCGCATGAACTGCTTGCTGGGTATTGATATTGGCACCACATCCACCATCGGCATGCTGATCCGGCCCCCGGATCAGGTAGTGGGCCTGGTTTCCCGTCCGGTGCGGCTCTCCTCGCCGCAGCCCGGATGGACCGAGGAAGATCCCGAACAATGGTGGCATAACGTCGGCGAAATTTGCCGCGAGCTGCTGGCGGCGAGCGGCGTAACCAACACCGATATCGCCGGCATCGGCATCACCGGCATGCTACCGGCCGTGGTGCTGCTGGATGAAGAAGATCGGCTGCTGCGCCCCAGCATCCAGCAAAGCGACGGCCGCTGCGGCCGGGAAGTGGCCGAACTGCGCGCCGAACAGGACGAGCAGGCGTTTATCCGGCGCAGCGGCAACGGCATCAACCAGCAATTGGTCGCCGCCAAGATCCGCTGGATCGAACGCCATGAACCCGCTATCTATCAACGGATCGCCACGGTATTCGGCTCCTATGACTTCATCAACTGGCGCCTGACCGGCGAAAAGGCCATCGAGCAGAACTGGGCGCTGGAGGCGGGTTTTGTCAATATTGCCACCCATCGGCTTGATGACGAACAGATTGCCCTGGCGCATCTGCCAAGATTTTCGGTGCCGCGCCTGGTACGCTCCCATGGCATCCTGGGCGGGGTATCGCCGGCGGCGGCGCGTCTGACCGGCCTGGCGGCGGGCACGCCGGTTATCGGCGGCGCGGCGGATTTTATTGCCTCCGCGCTGGGCGCCGGGGTCACCCGGGAGGGCGACGTGTTGCTGAAATTCGGCGGGTCGGTGGATATACTAACCGCCACCGCCACGGTCAACCCGGATGCGCGCCTTTTTCTTGATTACCATCTGGTGCCGGGTATGTATATGCCGAACGGCTGTATGTCCACCGGCGGCTCGGGACTTAACTGGTTTGTGGAAAATTTTGCCGGCCAGCACCGGGCGGCGGCGGCGCAGGCCGGCCTTTCACTGCATCAATATCTCGATAGCCTGGCGCAGCGGAAACCGCCTGGGGCCGGGGGCGTGATATGCCTGCCCTATTTCCTGGGCGAAAAAACGCCGCTGCACGATCCGGCGGCGCGCGGCGTGTTGTTCGGCCTGACGCTGTCCCACGACGCGGGCCATATCTGGCGCGCATTATTGGAAGCCTACGCCTTTGCCATCAGGCACCATATCGACACGCTGCACGATATCGGATATCCCACCCGCCGTTATATCGTCTCCGACGGCGGCTCCGGCAGCCGGCTGTGGATGCAGATTGTCGCCGACGTGCTCGGCGAGCCGCTGCAGCGCCTGGAGGGACATCCCGGTTCTTGCCTGGGCGCCGCCTGGACCGCCGCCATCGGCGTGGGTTTAAGCGACGACTGGAACGGCGCCAGCCGGTTTGTGCGTTTCGGCGAGGTTATCCGGCCCGATGCGGCGACACGGGATTTTTACCATCAACAATATCCGCGTTTTCGCGAACTTTACCGCCGGTGCCGTCCATTGACCGACGCTGCGCGGACGCGCTGACTTCAGGCGAACGCGGACGCGCGCAGGTGCGTCGCGTACGCCCGTATCAAGCGCTGATTTGCCCGCCCGCACCACCTGGCCGCGGTTTAGCCGTTTGTCCCGCCGCCTTGACGTGGTGTTATGCCCGCGCCCGCGATTTAAAGCTTTCCAGCATCACGGCGATGATAATGATCGCGCCTTTGACCACCTGCTGGTTATAGCCGGAGATATTCATCAGGTTCATCAGGTTGGAGATGATGCTGAGGATCAGCACGCCGATAATGGTATTGACCACCGTGCCGCGTCCGCCCGCCAGGCTGGCGCCGCCCACCACCACCGCCGCGATCACATCCAGCTCGAAGCCGATGGACATCACCGGCGAACCCACGCCGGTACGGGTGGAGGCCAGCACGCCCGCCAGGCCGCAGGCCAGGCCGCTTAAGGCATAGACGGCAAATTTGTACCAGTCGACCCGCACACCGGCAAAACGGGTGGCCGTCTCGTTGGAACCAATGGAAATCACCAGCCGGCCGAACACCGTATACTGATAGACAAAATGCGCAATGATGGCAAAAGCGATAAAGACATATACCGGCAGCGGCAGTCCCAATAAATAGCCGGTGCCGAAATTCACATAGGACACATCGTCGATAAATATCGGCTGCCCCTTGGCGGCAATCAGCGCCAGGCCGCGCGCAATGGTCATCATGGCCAGCGTGGCGATAAACGGGGCAATATTAAAAAAGGTCACCAGGCACCCGGCGGCGGCCCCCACCAGCGTGGCGATGCCCGCGCCCGCCACGATAGCCGGCATCACGCCGATTTCCGGGATCAGCAGCGCCACCGCCACCGAAACCAGGGCCATAATCGACCCCACGGATAAATCAATGCCGCCGGTCAGGATAACAAACAGCATCCCTATCGCCGCAAGACCCAGCGGCACGCTTTGCCTGAGCACATTGGTAATATTTTCCGGGCTGTAAAAGCGATCGGATAAAAAATTGGCCACAATCAACATCACGAAAAATACCAGTAACGTTGAGTTATTGGAGAAAAATTTCAGTACTTTGGCCCGCATGGCAAAGCCCGTCGTTTTAGTGGGATTGTTTACCGTTTCCATAATTTTTCCTCATCTACACTAAAGCACGTTTAGGTATGGCGAATCTCATGATGTTTTCCTCGGTAATCTGATCGCCCTGCAATTCTTTGGTTATCGATCCTTCGCTCATCACATACACCCGATGGGAGAGGGAGATAACCTCGATCATTTCCGACGAGATAACGATAATGGCGTAGCCTTTTTGGGCCAGTTCATGAATGACGTTGTAAATCTCCACCTTGGCGCCGACGTCGACGCCGCGGGTGGGCTCATCCAGGATCAGCAGATCGCACTCCGTGGCCAGCCATTTGGCGATAACCACCTTTTGCTGATTGCCCCCGCTCAGGCTGGAAATCGGGTCTTCAATGGACCCCAATTTAATCGCCAGCCGTTGTCTTGACTGTTCGCTGAACGTCCGCTCACTGCGATAATTAATAATGCCAAACCTATGACAAACGCGTTTCAGACTGGATAAGGTCATATTCTCCCGAATCGGGCGGGTTAAAATCGCGCCCTGCTCTTTCCTGCTTTCCGGCACCAGGCCTATGCCCTGGCGCATGGCGTCGGCCGGGTGGCGAATGCTGATTTCCCTGCCGTTTTTAACCACCCGGCCCGCGGTCATGCGGTCCAGGCCAAACAGACAGCGGGATATTTCCGTACGGCCGGAGCCGACCAATCCCGCCAGGCCGACGATTTCCCCTTTTTTCGCGGTCAGGCTGATATCCTTCAACAGCGATTTGGTGGACATGCCGTACACTTCAAGCACCGTCTCGTCCTGCGGGATATTTTTGGCCGGATACAGGTTTTCAAATTTACGCCCCACCATGCTGGAGATAATGTCGTCCTCCGTGCAGGTCTTGGGGTCCAGATCGGTCACCGTCTCGCCATCCTTGATGACCGTAATGGCGTCGGCGATGGCAAATATTTCATCCAGGCGATGTGAGATATAAAGGATGGTAACGCCCTGGCCTTTTAGTAATTTCAGCTGGCTGAATAAAATATCGATTTCCCGGTTCGACAATACCGCCGAGGGTTCGTCCAGGATCAATATCTTGACGTCCCGGGCCAGGGATTTGGCAATTTCCACCATCTGCTGGTAGGCCACGCTCAGCGTGCCCAGGCGCGCGGTGGGTGGAATATGGAATCCCAGGTTGGATAATACCCGGCCGGCTTTCTGGTTCATTTTTTTCCAGTTGACCAGTTGACCGCCAAAACCCAGGTCGCCGAGGAAAATATTCTCCGCCACGGTGAGATCCGGCGCCAGCGCCAGCTCTTGGTAAATAATACCGATATTATTTTCACGGCTCTGTTTTGGCGTGGTGAAATGGACCTCTTTACCGTTGATATGGATAGTGCCGCTATCCTTGATATAAATGCCCGACAGTATTTTCATCAAGGTCGATTTGCCCGCGCCGTTTTCACCGACGATGGCATGGATGCTTCCCTTCCTCACCTTTAAATCAATACTCTTTAGCGCATGGACTCCGCCAAAGCTTTTTTTTACCTTTTCGATAACGACTGCATACTGGTCCATGAACATACCTCATATCAGCCCCCCTTGCGGCAAGGGGGGGAAGACGTTAGAAAAGCGATTTAGCATCGTAGACTTGTTTCACGTTATCTTTGGTGATGAGGACGGTCGGGGTGTAAACATAGTCCGGGAAGTCTTTGTTGCCGGCCTGGTATTTGGCGATAACATCCAGCACGGTATTGGTCAGCGTATTGGGGTTATTGGCCGCCGTCGCCTGCAGGTCGCCGCGTTCGATGGCTTCCAGCCCTTTCTTGTAACCATCATGGGCAAACACTTTCACGTCCTGGAGTTTATTGGCGCCTTTTAGCGACAGAATGGCACCGAGCGCCATATCGTCCATTTCGCTGTAGACGCAGTTGATCTTATTGCCCTGGGCGACAATGATATCCTCCATGGCCTTTAGTCCGCCCTGCTGATCCCAGTTGCCCCAGCCCTGGCTGACGATGGTCAGGTTGGTTTGGTTATATTTACGCAATTGGGCTTCCATGACGCCGCGAATAAAATTGGTGCGACGCGCCTCGCCCACCAGGTTGCCCTGGTTGCCGCTGATAATGACGCAGTTCATCGGCTTATTGCCAAACTGATCCACCGCGAATTCGCCGATGGCGATATTATTCTTGGCGTTATTGGCCTGTACTCGGGTAATGACCGGCGCATCCAGTGAAATATCACTGTCGAGAATCACGGTGGGGATGTTGGCGCGTTTGGCGATTTGCGTGATACGCATGCCGGCTTCGGGATCCTGCGGATTAAGCACCAGATAATTAATACCTTGCGAAATCATATCTTCAACGTCGGAAATCTGTTTATTCAAATCGCCGCGCGCATCGGTGGTAATCAATTCATAACCGCGTTCCTTGGCATGGATTTTCATATACTCGGTCAGGCCGTTGAAAAAGGCACCATTGAGGGTTCGGTTGGCAAAACCGACTTTGATCTTATCTTCGGCATGGGCCGATACCGCCACCGTGGCAACGGCCAGCAAAAGACCCGCTAATACTTTTTTCATCGATGTCCTTCCTTCTGTTTGATTACGTTAGGGTAAAGGTAACGTCTTTTTTATTCTGTTCAGCAACTGTGGATGGGCGGTACGCCAAACGCGGCAGCGCGTTTGGCGTACCGGATTAAAGCGCCGGTTTCCTGGCCTCTACCTGCTGGCGATAGAACAACCGGAAGAGGGCCAAACGCTGTTGTAATTGCTGCGCGCGATCGGCGCCGGCGGTAAAACGGGTATGGATCGCCGGTTTGCGGCAAACTTCGTCCTCCCTGCCGCCCACCGCCAGCCAGCCCAGCCGCGCCGCGCCCAGGGCACCGCCGGCCGCGCCGTCCCGGTGGGTCACCACCGGAATATCGACCACGTCGGCTATCAGCTGCGCCCACCAGGGGCTGCGGGCGCCACCGCCAATCAGCGAAAATTGCTCAATATGGCTACCGGCCTGTTTCATCACCTCCAGGCCGTCGTCTAGACCGAACGCCACGCCTTCCAGCACCGCGTAGCCGAGCGCGGCGCGCTCCGTGGAATGGGTCAGGCCATGAAACGATCCGCTGGCCACCGGATCGTTATGCGGCGTGCGCTCGCCGGACAGGTAAGGCAGGAAAATCGGCGCGCGCCGCTGTTCCTCAAGGCTCAGCGCGGCCACCTCCGCCAACAGGGTGGGTTCGTCGGTATGCAGGATCTGGCATAACCATCTCAGGGCGCTGGCCGCGGTGAGCATCACGCTCATCTGGTGCCAGCGGCCCGGCAGGGCGTGGCAAAACGCATGCACCGCCGACTGCGGGTTGGGGCGGAATTTCTCGTTCACGGCAAAAATCACCCCGGACGTTCCCAGGGAGATAAAGGCGTCGCCGGTGTTCACCGCGCCGATGCCCACGGCGCTGGCCGCATTGTCGCCGCCGCCGCCGGCGATAACCACGGATGACGACAATCCCCATTCACGGGCAACATCCGCCTTCAGGGCGGCTGACGGCGCGGAGCCTTCCACCAGCCCGGGCATATGATCGCGGGTCAGCCCGCAGGCGCCGAGCAAGGAATCCGACCAGTCGCGCTTCGCCACGTCCAGCCATAGCGTGCCCGCCGCGTCGGACATATCCGAGACCTTTTCGCCGCTCATCATCAGACGCAGGTAATCTTTCGGTAACAATACGGTCTTGACGCAGGCAAAGATCGCCGGCTCGTGTTTCGCCACCCATAACAGCTTGGGCGCGGTAAAGCCCGGCATCGCCAGGTTGCCCGCGACCTGATGCAGCTCCGGCGCCAGTTGTGTCAGCAGTTCGCACTCGTCCGCGCTGCGGGTGTCGTTCCAGAGAATGGCCGGCCTGAGCACGTTATCCTGGGCGTCGAGCAATACCGCGCCGTGCATTTGGCCGGACAGGCCAATAGCGCGGATCCCCGCCCATAAATCCGCGTGCCTGGCGCGCAGGCGACCGACTGCCCGGTTAGTAGCCGTCCACCATTGGCCGGGATCCTGTTCGGACCATTGCGGATGTGGGCGCTGCACCGTCAGCGGCTCGCCCTCACTGGCCACAAGCCGTCCCGCATCGTCAATAATGACGACTTTGATTTCCGAGGTGCCTAAATCAAGACCGAGATACATATTCGCTCCCCTTCGTTATTGGGTGGTGGAATTACTGTGCGGTGACCCGCGGGGCCTTGGCCAGGACCCAGGCGTCCAGCCGGGTGATGGTCTCGCGCAATAATTTTTCAAAATCCTTGTCGCTGGCCAGCGGTCCGAACAGTTTGGCGTCACGGGCATAAAGCGCGACGGGATCGGCCGATTTGAACATGGCATGCGTGGCCGCCGCGTCCAAAATGCCGTCCTGGTAGTCGTAAGGCAGTTCGCCGTCATGCCAGCGGCGCATAAAGATAAAGAACAGCGCCGGCAGTACGGCGGTGGCCTTGGGCTGCTGGCCCCGGCGATAACACTCAATCAGGGTCGGGGTAATCATGCCGGGGATTTTGGAGAACCCGTCGGCGGCAACCCGTTGATTGGTATCGCGGATATAGGGATTGCTAAAGCGGTCCAGCACCACATCGCGATATTGGGCCAGATCGAGCGGACTTGGCATCAGCGAGGGAATGACATCCTGCGTCACATAGTCGTGGGCCATGCGGCGAATATCGTCGGTGCCGGTGCTTTCATGAATATAAGACTGGCCGATAAGCGTGCCCGCCCAGGCGATGCAGCTGTGGCTGGCGTTGAGGATGCGGATTTTCGCCTCTTCATAAGGCACCACGGACCCGACCATCTCGACGCCGACGTTTTCCAGCGCAGGGCGGCCGGCAATAAAGTTATCTTCCACTACCCATTGGATAAAGGACTCGCCCATCACCGGCGCGCGATCGTCCATGCCCAGTTTTTCCTTGACGCGTCCGGCGATATCGGCGGCGGGGCGCGGCGTGATACGATCGACCATGGTGTTCGGCGTGGTGGTGTTGGTTTTGAACCAGGCCAGCAGATCGCGCTCGCCGCGCAGGGTCAGGAATTCGGTCAGCCCGTCGCGGAACCGTTCGCCGTTGTGGCGCACGTTGTCGCAGCTGAGTAGGGTAACGCCGCCGGTATCCTGGCTGCGGCGGGTTTGCAGGATGCGCGCGATGGTGCCGTATATGGTACGCGCGCCGCCCTTCAGGTCGGCCTGCAGATCCGCATTAGACTGATCCAGCCTAAAATGGGTATCAAGGTAATAACCGCCTTCGGTCACGGTAAAGGAGATAACGCGGGTTTCCTCATCCGCGCCCTGCCCGACCAGCGCGGAAAGCGGCTCGTCCCAGGGGATGATTTTGCGGATGGAGGTGATTTTTTCATAGCTGCGCTCCCCGGCGGGCGTCACGGTTTCCAGTGCATATTCCCCTTTTTGAGCCGCCAGGATATCCAGCAGTTGATTGGCGTCGTCGCGGATATTACCGAGGGCAATCGACCAACGCCTGTCGCCCTGTACCAACAAACGGTGCAGATACCAGGCCTGGTGCGCGCGATGAAATGAGCCTGCGCCGATATGCATCCAGGTAAAGTGTTTTGAAGTGGTCATAATGTATATTACCTCGCGAAAGGGAGATGAGCATAAGCTCACAAAATGAGTAATTGCCTAGATAGAGAGATTAATCGAATAATAGCCCACCTAATGAGCTTTAGCTCACATTTCGCAAATGATCGATTTACGCCCTCGTTAAATAATGGGTATAGTTCCACCACTGCCAAAAGCTGAGTATGATCAATGGGTAAAATTGACAGGAAACTAGATCAGGCCGCCCGGGCCGCGTGGATGTACTACGTGGCGGGCAAAACGCAGCATGAGATTGCCGATGTGCTGGGGGTATCGCGCCAGGCGGCCCAGCGCCTGGTGGCCCTGGCCTCGGAAAACGGACTGGTGCGGGTAAATATCACCCATCCGGTGGCGGAGTGCACGGCGCTGTCACAGCGGCTGGCCCACCGCTTCGGCCTGTCGGTCTGCCTGGTGGTGCCCTCGGCCGGCATGGATACCGCCAGTATCAACAGCATGATTGCGGTGGCCGGCGCGGAGGTGATGATGCAATTTCTCGATCAGCCGCAGCCCAGGACCATCGCGGTAGGCTCCGGCCGGGCGCTGCGCGCCACCATAAATGAAATGGCGCAAATCGATCGCCCGCAGCACAGCTGCGTGTCGCTTATCGGCGCCATCGCCTCGGACGGCTCCTGTACCCGCTACGACGTGCCGCTGTGGATGGCGGAAAAAACCCAGGGCAAGTATTTTATCCTGCCGGCGCCGCTGTTCGCCGATAACCTGACGGATAAAGAGCTGTGGTGTAACCACCGCATCTATCGCATGGTAACGGATAAGGCGGCGCAGGCGGATGTGACCTTTATCGGCATCGGCCAGATGAACTACCTTTGCCCGCTGCATAAAGACGGTTTTATCACCACCGAAGAGGTCAACCGGCTGGCGCAGGCAGGGGTGGTGGCCGAAATCGTCGGTCACTTTATCGGCGAGAACGGCCAACGGGTGGCAAGCGAGATGGACGATCGCCTGACCAGCGTCTCCATCCATTCACGCCCCGAAAAACCGGTAATCGCCTTTGCCGGCGGCCGGGAAAAGTTCCAGGCCATCAAGGCGGTGCTGAGCGGCGGCTGGATTAACGGGCTGGTGACGGACGAGGACACCGCCGTTCACCTGCTGGCCAGCGACGCCGCGGCATAGTTCAGTCCCTCGGTTAGCAGGAGCGGGGCGAGACGGTTGCCCACGCCGCACACCAGATTGCCAAAGGACAGGTTCCGCCTGGCGGCGTCGGCGGTTCGCCGCGTCCGGGCGAATCCCCTGCTCAGACGTGTATTGAGGTCATTACGGACATCGCGTAGCGCTGAGCCTAGGGGTAGGGTATTTATGGCGATTGCCGTACCGACGATGATGGCACAGGATGCCGCCGCCACCGCTTCCGCGGGCCCCGCCGAGGGTTCTTCCTTTTTCTGCCATGGCAAGTATTTATCAAGTATAGAACCGTTATAACGCGTTTCCATATTGCGCGTTATTTGCGGCCAAAAAGAACCAAAGAACACCGCATCGATAAAGCGCCCTACCCGCGCCCCAAACAGGGTGCCGGACACGGCGCCGTCACCGATCTTGCCAAGGTCTTTTTCGGCCCCGCCCAACCGGAACAAGACCACGCCGCCGATAGCCGTGCCTAAGGCGGCGGCGAATTGTTTAGCCCGGTTGGCCGCTCCCCCCGCCAGCGTATCCACCCTGGCAATAGCGCCGCCGGCCGACTGGCTGATTTTAATGGCTTTCAGATAGGAGTTGCCCCCTATCCCAAACCGGCCAATCAGGGCGCCAGCGTCTCCGGCGACGCCGGCGCCGCTCTCGCTGCCGCCGTTCAGCAATACCTCGGTGCTGGCCAGCAAGGCGCAGGCGGCTTCTTTGGTTTTATCGGATTTATCTTCGGTCATTTTGAACGCGGCCCGCACAAAATAGTGGGATAAGCCTTTGGCACACACACATGCCAGCGCGCCAACGCAAAACCCGACCGCCACGACGATAAGCCAGGGTCCCAATGCCGCCCCGGCCAGTAATGCCACCGACGAAAACAGCGTGGCTACGGCCATGGCCAGCCCCACCGCCTTTACTACCTTGGCCAGGTTTTCCCGCTTCAGTAACGACCCGATACCATAGGGTCGCCTTGTGACTGATCCGGCGGGATTAACCTGTATGACGGCCGCCGTGATAGTATTTTCCGCCGGGGAGGGAAAGGTTGCAGCCTGCTGTTCCGTCCCGGCCATGTCCCGCAGGCCGGCCGGCGCGCGATGCGCAAGACGCCGGCTGGCGAATGGAAAGCCCGGCGCGTCAATATTGCCCGCACACCGTCGCGCGGCGATGTCGCCCTGTACCCGGGGCGTATTACCGATCCGGGCAATCTGCGGCCCCATATTGCCCGGCGTTGCCGCCGCGTTGGATCTATCGGCGTTAAGGTGCTCATGATTGCTATTGGTTATTGCGTTTATGGTCATGGCGGGTCCTCCCCCAGGTTAACGGGCTTAGAATAGCGGCAAGCCACCGGCAATACATTCAAATTTCGATGATTTTAAAATTATTCTCAAAGAACTATGATCGCCGCCGGCCATGGTGGTGGCGCCGATCGGCCCAATGAGCTTATTGCAAACCGAGGGTGCCAGGGAATATGCGGTGGCAACCTATACCCGGTCGAAAACCTTTAACATGGCCGGCTGGCGCTTTGGCTTCGCCGTCGGCAACGCCTCGATCACCAGCGCGTTCAACCGGCTGCATATTCACAGCTACAGCAGCGTATACGGCGCCATACGGGATGCGGCCGAAACGGCGCTGGCGCTGCCCGCGCGGGACATTAACGCCATAAACCTGCTTTATCAGCAGCGGCGGGCCACGCTGGCCTACCATTTGGATCGCATCGGGTGGCGGGCCAGTGCCCACGCCCGGTCGTTTTTTGTCTGGCTGAGGGTACCGGATGGATATGACTCGCAAGGTTTTACCCACCTGCTGCTGGAACAGGCGCAGGTATTGGCGGCGCCGGGAACGGGATTCGGCCCGGCGGGCGAGGGTTATATCAGGATCAGCCTGACCAGTGATGAAGGCCTGCTGAATGAAGCAATCAACCGCATTGGCGCCCTGGAGCTGTTTCAGTAGCCTGCGCCGCATCCCCGGCGGGTTCATGAGGGCCATGCAGCGCCGCAAGGAAAAGCTCTTCCTCTTCTTCATCATCCAGTTCGCCGTACATCATATGTAAAAACTCTACGGCGAATTCCTGATCATCGCCCAGCATCTCGATGATGGCGCGATCGTCATTACGTGGTTTACGCATCTTTATCCCTCGCTATGAATCTATCCGATCCCCGAGATCATAGTTCATAACACGCCCATATTTCAGTACGGCGTCAACTTATGCCTATTTCGTTTAAGCTAGCGCACTTTTTGCTTATAGCGGCGCTATTTCACCGCTGCGGCGGTCCGGTTGCGGGCGCTGAGGCCAGCACCGGCGCGGAGGGGATTTTATTTATCTTTCCTTACCGCTATACGGCCGTACATCCCGACGGCCAAACAGACTAATATATTCCATAAATGCATATGCAGTAGTTATTTGTTCTTTAAAATACGGATTAAATCAGTCCTATTATCCACGGAAATCATCGCCGGCACGTTAAAGGAAATTTCCCATGCCTCTACCCGATTCCGTTCTCGACCTGATAGGCCATACCCCGATGCTGGAACTGAAACACCTCGATAGCGGCGTTTGCCGGCTGTTTCTGAAACTGGAAAACCAAAACCCGGCGGGATCGATTAAAGATCGCGTGGCGCTGTCCATGATCGAACAGGCGGAACGCCAGGGCTCCCTGGCGCCCGGCGGCACCATTATCGAGGCCACGGCGGGCAATACCGGCCTGGGACTGGCGCTGGTGGCCGCGCAAAAAGGCTATCGGTTGATCCTGGTGGTGCCGGATAAAATGAGCCGCGAGAAAATCTTCCATCTGCGGGCGCTGGGGGCGAAAGTGCGGCTAACCCGCTCCGATGTGGGCAAGGGGCATCCCGACTATTACCAGGACTATGCCCGCCGGCTGGCCCAGGAAACACCGGGCGCCCTTTACATTGATCAGTTTAACAATCCTGCCAATCCCCTGGCGCATTACCAGGGCACCGCGCCCGAGCTGTGGCGGCAGATGGAGCGGGATATCGACGCCATCGTGGTCGGCGTCGGGTCCGGCGGCACCCTGGGCGGGCTGCGCCGCTTCTTTAATGAAGTTTCGCCAAAAACCGAGTTTATCCTCGCCGATCCGGCGGGGTCGATCCTGGCGGACGTAGTGGAGCACGGTACCCTGTCCGAGGCCGGAAGCTGGCTGGTGGAAGGCATTGGCGAGGACTTCGTGCCGCCGCTCAGCCAGGTTGAACAGCTGAACCAGGCGTTTCGCGTGACCGACGGCGAAGCGTTTGCCGCCGCCCGTACCCTGCTGCATAAAGAGGGCATACTGGCCGGATCGTCCACCGGCACCCTGCTGACGGCGGCGCTGCGCTACTGCCGCGCACAGCGCACGCCTAAACGGGTGGTGACCTTTGCCTGCGACAGCGGCAACAAATATCTCTCCAAAATGTTTAACGACGATTGGCTACGCCAGCAGGGTTTGCTGGCGCGTCCCGCCACCGGCGATCTACGTGATTTTATCGCCTTTCGCCATGACGAAGGCGCCACCGTGTCCGCCTTGCCGAATGATACCCTGGCCACCGCCCACGCCCGTATGCGCCTGTACGATATTTCCCAACTGCCGGTGCTGGAAAACGGCCGCCTGGTGGGGCTTATAGACGAGTGGGATATCCTGGCGCAGGTGCGGGCCGATGCCCAAAGGTTCGCCCTGGCGGTCGACGCCGCCATGACGCGCGACGTCATTACCCTGCCGAAGGAAGCCGACGAGGCGACGCTGCTGGGCACCTTTGCGCAGGGCCATGTGGCGGTGGTGATGGATGGAGAACATTTCCTGGGATTGATTACCCGCGCCGATGTGCTGAACACCTGGCGCAATCGCATACACTCATAATAAGGATAATATCATGACCCATATTGCCACCCTGGCCGTGCACAGCGGTTATACCCCGGACGCCACCGGCGCGGTGATGCCGCCGATTTACGCCACCTCCACCTTTGCGCAAACCGCGCCGGGCGAACACAGCGGCTACGAATATTCGCGCAGCGGCAATCCTACCCGCCACGCGCTCGAGCAGGCCATCGCCCAGCTCGAGCAAGGCGCGCGGGGATTTGCCTTTGCCTCCGGGCTGGCGGCCTGTTCGACGGTGCTGGAGCTGCTCGATCATGGCAGCCATCTGGTGGCGGTGGACGACGTTTACGGCGGCACCTACCGGCTGCTGGAAAACGTGCGCGCCCGCAGCGCCGGCCTGCGCGTCAGTTGGGTCAAGCCGCAGGATCCGGCGGCACTGGAGCGCGCCATTCAGCCCGACACCAAAATGATTTGGGTGGAAACGCCGACCAATCCGCTGCTTAAGCTGGCCGATTTAGAGGCCATTGCCGGCATCGCCCGCCGCCATAACCTGCTAAGCGTAGCGGACAATACCTTTGCCTCGCCGGTATTGCAACAGCCGCTGACGCTGGGTTTCGATATCGTCGTGCACTCGGCGACCAAATACATTAACGGCCACTCGGACGTGGTGGCCGGACTGGCGGTGGTGGGAGATAATCCCGCGCTGGCGGAGCAATTGGCCTATTTGCAAAACGCCATCGGCGGCGTGCTTGACCCGTTCAGCAGTTTTTTAACCCTGCGCGGCATCCGTACCCTGGCGCTGCGCATCGCCCGCCACAGTGAGAACGCGCAGCGTATTGCCGAATGGCTTGAAGCACAGCCGCAGGTTGAGGCGGTGTATTATCCCGGCCTGCCGGGTCATCCGCAGCACGAGCTGGCGCGGCGCCAGATGCGCGGCGCGGGCGGCATGATTTCCATCCGCCTGCGCGGCGATGACGAGCAGGCGGCCAAGCGCTTTATCCAGCGGCTTACCCTGTTCACCCTGGCGGAAAGCCTGGGCGGCGTTGAAAGCCTGATTAGCCAGCCCTTCACCATGACCCATGCCTCCATTCCGCTGGAGCAGCGCCTGGCCAACGGCATTACGCCGCAGCTGGTGCGGCTATCGGTGGGAATCGAGGACGCGGGCGATCTGATTAACGATCTGGCCCGGGGGCTGGCGGCATTATAGCGATATAGGGGTTTAACCGATGGGCGCGGGGCAGGAAAAACGCCCACGCCCGCCGCTGATGACCCAGCCGGCGAACTTTGGCTTATCGCCGGGACCGGGACCGGGGAGGATCCGCCGCTGCTTTTTGCCATTAGACGTTAATTTCGCTGCTGGCACGCAGGATATCGGGGTAATAACGCTCCGCCACATCGGGATGGGAACGCAGCCGTCCTTTTAAATAATTCCAGCCGACATCGTGCAGCAGCGGGTTACGCGGGTCGCTGGCGGGGCCGCGCGCCTGGTCGGCCAGCGCGGCCGGCAGTTCAAACAGCGGCACCACCGCGTCCAGCCGGGCGCCGAGAAAAAAGGCGATGGACAGCCGGTCTTCGCCCGCCGGCGGCGATACCACCCGATGCACCGTGGCGCACAGGTAACCATTGGTGGCCAGCTCCAGCAGCTCGCCGATATTCACCACAAAGGTACCGGCAACCGGCGCGGCGTCCACCCAACGGTCTTCCTCCACCGCCACCTGCAAGCCTTTTTGCCGATCCTGCAGCAGGAAGCTGAGGAACCCGGAGTCTTTATGGGCGCCGACTCCCTGGTCGCTGCCGGTCTGGTTGCGCCCGGGATAGCGGATAAGCTTGATATGTTCGTTGGGTTTGTCGCCATACAGGGTATCGAACGCGTCCGTGCGCAGGGACAGTGCTTCAGCGAAGGCGCGCAGCAGGCGCAGGGACATATCGGTCATCTCGGCCTGCCAGCGTAATAACGCCGGTTTTAAGTCGGGCAGTCCCTGCGGCCACTGGTTAGGCCCTTGCAATCGGGTCCATGCCGGCGTCTCATCGGTCTGCGCCAGCGGCGCGCGCTCAGCGCCAATATCGAACTGTTCGCGCCAGTCGGGCTGGCCTCGGGTCAGCTCCGACGCGGCGCGGTTGTAGCCGCGAAAATGCGGGGAATTGATCATCGCCACCGCCTGCTTTTGCGCGTCGGGCAGCGCAAAAAACCCGCGCGACAATTGTTGCACCCGGGCAAGCAATTGCTCATCCACGCCATGGCCGGTCAGGTAAAAAAAACCAATATCCCGCGCCGCCAGGCGCAGCTCGGTTAAAA
The DNA here is from genome assembly GCF_010131535.1 of Acerihabitans arboris. GTDB lineage: Bacteria > Pseudomonadota > Gammaproteobacteria > Enterobacterales > Enterobacteriaceae > Acerihabitans > Acerihabitans arboris. The sequence goes on along the minus strand of NZ_WUBS01000009.1, from coordinate 175,802 downwards.
AGGCGGCTCGTTCAGCCGGGCCGTGCTCAAGCCTGGACAGATCGAGCAGAGGTAACGCGGTGGTGACGGTGGTACTCATAGGTTGCTCCGTTGATCATGAAGGATTCCCGGTAGGAGATAACAAGGCGCGCAACGGGTCTGGCAACAACAGTATTCAGACATCATTTCCTCCTGGCGCTGGAACACCGCAACATGACAACAACAGGCAACAAAAAAAAGCGGTTTCATTAACGATGAGCTAAAAAACTAACATCATCTTTAATGAACCGCCCAATATTGATCGGTTCTAAGTTATTACCGGCGCTGCTAAGAAAAAACGCATTAGCTTGCGCAAAAAAAGGCTATTCCGCGCCGGCTCGAGCCGTTCAGCCGTTGCCGTTATAGACGCCGGTGACGGCGGGCAGCCAGAGAGAGATAATCGGCACATAGGTAATAATCAGCAGCACGATAAACAGCACACAGTAAAATGGCAGCATCGCCTTCACCACCGCCTCCATTTTCTGCTGGCTGACCGCGCTGGCGACGAACAGAACGGTGCCCACCGGCGGGGTAATCAATCCGATGCCCAGGTTGACCAGCATAATCATGCCGAAGTGTACCGGGTCGATACCCAGCGAGGTAGTGACCGGCAGCAGCACCGGCGTCAGGATCAATATTAACGGCGCCATATCCATCAGGCAGCCGACAATCAGCAGCATGATATTAATGCACATCAGGATAATGTATTTATTTTCTGAAATGCTGAGGAAAAAATCGGTAATAATCTGCGGCAGCTGCATAAAGGTCATCACCGAGCCAAAGGCGGCGGCAAAGGCAATCAGCACCATGACGATGGTGACGGTTTTAATGGTGCGGAACAGCAGCAGGTGCAGATCGCGCCATCTGAATTCGCGGTAAATAAACATGGTGACAAAAAAGGCCCAGATACAGGCAATGGCCGCGGATTCGGCGGCGGTGAAAATACCGGACAAAATCCCACCTAGGATAATAACGATGGTAAACAGGCCCCAGAAGGCGTCAAAAAATATCTTTACCGCCCGGCGAAACGGGATCATTTCGCCTTTGGGATAATTGCGCTTGCGCGCAAAACCGATACACATAATCACCAGGCATAGTCCCAGCATTAAACCGGGGAAAATACCCGCCATAAACATCGCGGAGATAGTTACGGTGCCGCCGGTGGCCAGCGAATAAATCACCGAGTTATGGCTGGGCGGGGTTAATACCGCCTGCACCGAACCGCTGGCGGTCACCGCCGCGGCAAAGTCGCGGGGGTAACCCTGCGCTTCCATTTGCGGGATCATGACCGAGCCGATTGAGGCGGTATCCGCCAGCGACGAGCCTGAAATGGCGCCAAAAAAGGTTGATGCCACGATATTCACCAGCGACAGGCCGCCGCGGATAAAACCGACAAAAATATAGGCGAAATTCACCATCCGCCTGGCTATTCCCCCTTCGGCCATAATGGCGCCCGCCAGGATAAAGAACGGAATGGTCAGCAGGGAAAACTTATTAATGCCGTTGGTCAACTGGATGACGATGGCCTCCAGCGGTAAATCAATCCACCACGCGCCGATAAAAGCGCTTAATCCCACGGCAAAGGCCACGGGAAAGCCAAGGGCCAGAAGCACCACCAGGCTGCCTATCAAGATTAACGCATCCATAGCACCGCTCCGCTTTTATTAATGGGAATTGCCCAGCATGACCAGGGGACGATGTTCTTGCGGCCCGGAGATCATGCGTTCGATGACAAACAGCATCGCCAGGAACGAGCCAACAGGGATCGGCAGGTACATTTCGCCATAGGAAAAACCGGGCAGCGAGGCCATCATCTGGTCCCACATGGCGGCGCACAGGCTGGTGCTGTACCAGATCATGATCAGGCAGATAACGCACATCAGGATATCGCAGGCCAGCTCGCAGATACGCTGTCCGGTGGGAGACAGCCGGTCGGTCATGATCGATACGGAGATATGGGTATTGGCGCGATAGCCCACCGGCGCGCCGATAAAGGTAAAGATAATCATGCAGACAATGGCCACCGGCTCCGGCCAGGAGAGTGCGTTATCAAACAGGTAACGCGCAAATATACCGATGGGGATCACCGTAACCATAATCATCAGCGCAATGCTGGCGACAAGTAAACAGATCGCGTACAGCCCGTCCATTAACCGGGAATAAGAATCAGACATAATCGTCCACCTGATAAGTTGCAGGCGACGGGAAGATATGCCCGTCGCGGGGAGGGATAAGGTTTAATTCACATCGGCGATGCGTTTCATTAACTCTTCATGGCCTTTGCCAAATCGATCCCTCACCGGCTGCGTCGCCTTGACGAAATAATCATGATCAATATTCTGGAAGGTGACCCCGGCGGCTTTCATTTTATCCAGCGACTGTTGATTGTAGGCGGCCCATAATTGCCGCTCGTCCATTTGCGCTTCTTTGCCTAATTTCAGCATAGTCTGCTGATCTTCGGCGGATAATTTATGCCAAACCACCGATGAAACCAGGATCATTTCCGGCTGGATAAAATGACCGGTCAGGGTGTAATACTTAGCCACCGGGATATAGTTATGGGCAACAAAGGTCGGCGGATTATTTTCCGTACCGTCCACCACTCCGGTCTGCATGGCGCTGAATACTTCACTTACCCCCATGGCGACCGGGTTGGCGCCCATGGCTTTTAACGTCGCCAGCGAGATCTGGCTGTTCTGCACGCGAATTTTCATGCCGTGCAGATCTTCCGGTTTCACCACCGGTTTTTTGGTGATCATATTGCGCACCCCCGCGTCGGTCCAGCCGAGGAACACCATTTTGGCCTGGGGATCCGCGCTCACCTTGGCGGCGATTTCCTGTCCCACCGTCCCGTCCAGCACCTTATGCATATGGTCTTCATCGCGGAAGACATACGGCAGGGTTAACACGCTGGTCTCCGGGGCAATGGTGGTCATCGGCGCCAGCGAGACGCGTATCATATCCACCGCGCCGATTTGCACCTGCTGCAGCGTTTGCTCCTCGTCGCCCAGCACCCCGCCGGAATAGACCTTCATCTCCAGGCGTCCATCGGTGGCCTGCTTGAGTTTTTCACCCATATGCTGCAACGCCACCACGGTGGGATAGCCATCGGGCTGCACCTCGGCGACCTTGAGCACTTTGGCCGTGGCTATGGGGGCAGACAACGCGGTCGCCAGGGTTATCGATAGTGCAATCAACAGTTTTTTCGTTTTCATTATTTTAACTCCGGACGGGTTCAGCGGTTAATTACACCCGGGACGGGCGGGCGGCTCGCCATAGGGGCGCTAAAGAGAGTCGACAAAAGGAAGGTAACAGAATGAATATATCTGGAACGATGTTTTATAAAATACACCATGATTCATTTGAATGAGATTGGTCACATTTTTTAGTTATCAAAATATGAAAATTTAATGTCTGTCACAAAATGAAATAAAATACCAATTTTTATGGTAAGGCGTTTCGGAGCTGATTAATATAGCGGACAATTTTTAAATTATAATAAAAACAATGATCTGATTGGATTTACTTTGAGGGCCGGGCAACGTTCATGGTTAAATACCATAAAAAGACATTTTTAATACTCTTTAGTTATTAATCCGCTTAACGCTATCCATCGAGGGCGTTACCCATTGTCAGCCCAAAGCGAAAATGTCGCTTCGGGCTAGATTCAGATCTCTGTCTTCAGGAGAACTATTTCAACGCGATGCGTGCCACGCTATCCGGACCCTTCGTCGTGCTGTCCTTATTGAAATCCTGCTTCGCGGTGACATATAGCGTTTGTCCATCCGGTGAAACCAGCAGGCTATTGGGACGGCTGTCGAATGACCAGCTGTTTTTCACCGCATAGGTGGTGGCGTCCAGCTGCAGCACTTTTTTCGATTCGCGCTGGCTGAGGTAAATCTCATTGCGTTTAGCGTTGAATTTGATGCCCAGCGCGTCGCCGTCGATGCGTTTGATCACCTTGCCGCTGCGCTCGTCGAACACCAGCGTGGTTTTCGCTTTGGAGTCGTCGGTAACCAACAGCCGCCCCGTCGCCTGATCTTCCGCCAGGTTCAGGAACAGATACTCTTTGCCATCGCCCGCGGTCAGGCGTTTCTCGATTTTATGCGTGCGCGGGTTGATCACCAGGATTTCGCCGCCGCCGTTCGCCGCGTAGATGCGGTCGGTCACCGGTGAATAGATAATCCCCGTCACCCACTTGCCGGCGTTTTTGATGTGCGCTTTTAGCTTCATGGTCTGCGCATCCACCACCCAAATGACGCCCGGATCACCTACGCCGCCGATATAGAGCTGGCCCTGATGCCAGAAAATTTCACGGGCGGGTAAAGGATCGCCGTCCTGGCCTCTGTCACTAAACATCAGACGCTGTAGCACCTTACCGCTCTGCGCATCCACTTTCGAGATGCCGCTATCCAGCGTATTGGTGATGTAAAGCACGCTGCCGTCGGGGTCCATCGCCATGGCGAAGTTTTTCAGATCGGTGTGGGTTTCGCCTTTGGTCGCAAGCGTAACGGGATCGAGACGATAGATTACGCCGCCGTTAACGTCTTTAAACGACTGTGCGCTGGCAACATAAAGCGCCTTAGCCTCTGGCGCATAGGCCATCTCATACAGCCCATCCGCTAAAATGCGCTGGGAAACCCGGGAATCAACCGGCTTTGGCGCAACGGGGACCTCGACTTTTTTCGCCGGCGCCTGACACGCAGTCAGGCTGAACGATGCCACCACCGCCAGTGCAACCAAGGCTTTACGCGGACTGAACAAAGATTTCATTCTGGGCTCCATCAATGGATGATCGACTCCCGCCTGGCCGCAGCCGCGGCGGGAAGCTTATAAAAAAGAATGAGAATCATACGTATTACCACTCTATAAGTAAATGCGCGATGTCAGCGCGCAGACCTTTGAGTGAGCATGCTGATATATTCAATAATAACAGTTTGTTACATTTAGTATCCACTATCCTTGATATTTTTCTAACGCAAATCATTATCATTACTATTCTCATCGCATGCTCTTCTTGCTTTTTGTGATACCTGCCGGGACACCCTGGTAATGCCGTATTGGTGTCAGGACAATAAAAAAAGCGGCAGCGCTTCGCATAACAATATTCCTTATGGGAAGTATCTATGTCTTTCATTAGCAGGGAAGCCGGCGTCGGTATGCGCGCGCCGGGTATCAAAAATACGTTTACCGTTTTACTGTTGGCACTGGCGATTCATGCTTTAATAAATCCCGCGCCGGCGCGGGCAGACGAAACCAGCAGCGACACCACCACTGCGACGTCGAAATCGCAGGAGGTTATGGTCGTTGATGCCGCCGCTAATGGATCGGCTAATGAGCAGCAGGATTACAGCGTGAAAACCACCCGCGCCGGCACAAAAATGCTGCTGACGCCGCGCGACGTCCCGCAATCGGTCAGTGTCATCACGCAACAGCGCATGCAGGATCAAGACCTGCAATCGGTGGGCGACGTGCTGGATAACACCACCGGCATTTCGACTGAAATCATTGACAGCGAACGCTCCGCTTACTTTTCCCGTGGTTTTTACATTAACAACTACACCTTCGATGATATTCCCACGTCGGTCAGCGATACATGGGACTTTGGCGATGCCGGCGAAGACACGGCCATTTATGACCGCATCGAAGTGGTACGCGGCGCCACCGGCCTGATGACCGGTGCCGGCAATCCGGCCGCATCGGTGAACATGGTGCGCAAGCACGCCGACAGCAGGGAATTCACCGGCAATGTTTCAACCAGCTACGGCAGCTGGAACAAACAGCGTTATGTCATGGACGTCTCTGGTCCGCTCAGCGAATCCGGCAATGTGCGTGGCCGCGTCATCGCGGGCTACCAGGATCAGGACAGTTGGCTGGACCGCTACCATAAAAGCAAAAAATTCCTGTATGGCGTGGTGGACGCGGATGTGACCGACCACACCACGCTGTCGCTAGGCTACGACTATCAGCAAAGCAATACCGGTAATCCGACCTGGGGCGGATTACCCACCTGGTACGGCGGCGGCTCGCGCACGCGCTTTGATCGCAGCACCAACCCATCGGCGGACTGGGCGCGCTACAGCCTCGATTCGCGTAAAGTCTTTGCTAACGCGACGCATAACTTCGACAACGGCTGGACCTTTCGCCTGAATGGCACGCATGCGGAAGAGACCTTTAACGATAAGCTTCTCTATATCATGGATTTTCCTGATGCGGTGACCGGCGAGGGCCTTTCCGGGTTTGGCAGCAAGGACCGGGGGACACGTAAGCTGGACTCGGTTGATACCTATGCCAGCGGCCCTTTCGGGCTCTTCGGGCGTCGGCATGAACTGGTGGCGGGTGTCAGCTACAGCCGTCAGCATAACGCCACTTACAGCGCGGACGGCGCCCTGGATAGCGACCAAATGGGCAGTTTCAACAACTGGAACGGCGATGTGGCCGATCCGCAATGGGATGACTGGTACCAGAATGCCGATGATGTCGTGCGGCAGAAATCCGCCTACACCGCCGCGCGCTTCTCGCTGGCCGATCCGCTGTCGCTCATCATTGGCGCGCGTTACACGCAATGGCGCACCAACGGCAGCAGCGGCGACATGAGCAAAAGCAACCTCACGCCGTATAGCGGCCTGGTTTACGACATCAACGATACCTGGTCGGCCTACGCCAGCTATACCTCCATCTTCCAGCCACAGACGTACCGCTCTCGCAGCGGAAGCTACCTCTCGCCCGTCACCGGTAAAAACTATGAAACCGGCCTGAAATCGGACTGGATGAATGGTCGCCTGACGGCGACGGTGGCCGTGTTCCGTATCGAACAGGACAACGTTGGGCAGCCCGATGGCGATAACTTCGTCAACGGCGGCAGCGAGCAGGCGTATTACGCCGCGAAAGGCGCGGTAAGTAAAGGGGCGGAATTTGAGCTAAATGGCGCGGTGACGGACAACCTGCAGATGACCTTCGGCGCCACGCGCTATGTGGCAAGAGATTCAACCGGCCGTTTCAACAGCAATATGCCGCAAACCTCGTTCAAGCTTTTCAGCCGTTATCAGCTGCCAATGCTGCCGGAATTGACCATCGGCGGCGGCGCGAACTGGCAAAACCGCACTTTCCAGGACGCAACCGGACCGGATGGGGAAACTCAGCGTGTTTACCAGGGCAGCATCCCGCTGGCCAATCTGTTTGCCCGTTACCAGGTGACGAAACAGCTGGCGGTGCAGGCCAATGTCGACAATCTGTTTGATCGTACTTACTATTCTTGGCTGAGCGACTATGCGGTCTATGGAGAACCGCGTAATTACTCGGTAAGCCTTTCCTATAACTTTTGATGCAAACATTTCCCCGGCTCACGGCCGGGGATTTTGCTATTTAAACAGGAATAGGCAATAAATCAAAAGAACTGGATATTCGCTCACCGCGGGGAAAACCGTATCATAACCCGTGTCATTCTCCAGCCGGGCGGCGTCGACGCCGGCAAGCCGTTCGCGCGTCAGACCGTCGGTCCGTATCATTACCTGAGGAATCCCCGTCATGAGCACTATACAACCTAAAACCTGGTTTATCACCGGAGCCTCCAAAGGCCTCGGGCTGACACTGGCCCGTTTGTTGCTGGCCTTGGGTCACAACGTGGCCGCGACTTCGAGGAACCGCGCGGACCTGGAGCGCGCCGTGGCGGCAACTGCCGACCAGTTCCTGCTGTTCCTGCCGCTCGAGGCCGACCTGACCGACGAGGACAGCGTCGGGGCGGCGGTAGAGCTGGCCCTTAAGGCCTTCGGCAGGATTGATGTGGTGGTTAATAATGCCGGTTATGGCCTGCATGGCACGGTGGAAGCCCTGACCGACGCCGAGCTGCGCCGTAATTTCGACGTCAATGTGTTCGCGCCGCTGAATGTGCTGCGCCGTACGCTGCCGCAGTTGCGCCGCCAGCGCTCCGGGCATGTTATTAATATTGCGTCTATCGTCGGTTTCCAGGGCGGCTACGCGGGCTGGGGCAGCTATGTCGCCACCAAATTCGCCCTGGCGGGACTGACGGAATCAATGGCGGCCGAAACGCGTGAATTGGGCATCAAGGCCACCGTGGTCTATCCGGGACCGGTGCGCACGGAATTTCTCTCCAGCGGATCGCTTACGCTGGCGCAACGCCATATTGACGACTACACCGAGGCCCAGGCCTCGCTGGATCTGCACCTGGGTACCCTGGCGGGCAACCAGGCCGGGGATCCCGATAAGCTGGCCGAACTTATCGTCCAGGCTGCGTCAGTGGAAAAACCACCGCTGCACCTGTTCGCCGGCCATATCTCGTGGGATCTGGCGTATCAGAAAATTGGCGAGGTGAAGCTGGATTTGGCGGCGTGGAAGGACGCGGCGCTGGCAACGGATTTCCCTGAGTAACCCAGCCACGTTGCCGCGGCCGAAACGGTCGCGGCATAACACCCGGCAAACCGGCCCCCCGTCTTTGATTTGTCATATTTTCGCAATCTGTTATTCAACAAAGATCCTTAGCCTTGCGCTGCGCTTTTTTACCCGCCGCAAGACAGGGTTGCTGAACAGAAATCCGCGCGGCTGTACAGATTTTATCCCCTTCGAACGTGGTTTTGTCCTATGATGTCAGGCATCGCCCGTGGCAAAAACAACACGACATTCATTCTTTTTTGGCATGACCCCATGGAGAACACCTGACGATGAAAAAAGTGAATCGCGTTTTATTGACCAATGATGACGGCATCGACGCGCCCGGCCTGGAACTGCTGGCCAAGGCCGCCCAGGAAATCGCCGAAGAGGTATGGATAGTCGCCCCCGCCCAAGACAAAAGCGGCGTGGCCAATTCCCTGAGTATGCGCGAACCGGTGCGGGTGATTAACAAAGGCCCACGGCGCTTTGCCGTCTACGGCACGCCGGCCGATTGCGTGGCATACGCCGTGCATCAGGCAATGCTCGATTCACCGCCCGACCTGGTGCTCTCTGGTGTGAATAACGGCTCCAACCTGGGGTTTGAAACCCTGCTTTCCGGCACGGTAGGCGCGGCGATGACGGGCATGCTGTCAGGCATTCCCTCGATTGCTTTAAGCCAGAACCGCGACCCGGATCAGCCGGTAAACTGGGATAGCGCCACACGTTATCTGGTGCCGACCCTGCAACATTTATTGCAGGCGTCATGGGATCGGCAGGTCTGCCTGAACGTCAATTTTCCCGATATGGCCGCCGATCGGGTCAAAGGCATCCGGGTCACCAAACAGGGCATGGGCAACGTGGACGGCATGATGGTGATAGCCACGCCGGATCCGCACGGTGAAGACTATTTCTGGATACGGGTGCAGCACGGCGGCCTGGAACGACCGGAGAACAGCGAGCTTAAACTGAATGACGAAGGTTATATTTCTGTTACGCCGCTGACCTTCGAGCGTACCGAAATGAAAGAGTACCAGCGGCTCGGCGGCCTGTACGGCCAGGACTTCTAGTCCATCCCTTATGGCTTCCCGAACCCTGGCAACCCGGTGAACGAGGCGACAATCGCCTCTTCCACCAAGGTGACGGCCCTATCGCGCGCGCCGTGGGTGCGCCGTCCCAGCTCGATGGGATAGCGCGGCAAACCGGCGCCGATCTGGTGGTCGGCGTGATTGAGCGAGCGGGCAGCACCCTGTACTGCCCGGCGCTGTTTTTCTCCGCCGGGGAAGGGCTGGCCGCCATCCACCTTAAACTGATGCCCACCGGCACCGAACGGCTGATCCGGGGACAGGGCGACGGTTCGACCCTGCCGGTGGTTGAAGGCAGCGCCGGTCGCCTGGGCACCGCCATCTGTTGGGAAAATCATATGCCCCTTTTGCGCATGGCCATGTACGCCAAAGGCGTGGAGATCTGGTGTGCGCCGACGGTGGATGGGCGAGATATTTGGCAAAGCCTTATGCGTCATATCGCCCATGAAGGCCGCTGTTTTGTCGTCAGCGCCTGCCGGGTTCAACCCTCGCCGGCGAAACTGGGCCTCGCCGTTCCCAACTGGGATAACGACCGGCCGCTGATCCGCGGCGGCAGCGTGGTTATCGGGCCGCTGGGGAATATCCTGGCCGTCCCGCTCGTCGGCGAAACGGGGCTGGTGACCGCCGCCATCGATCTGGATGAGATGGTTTAGGCCCGCTATGACTTTGACGTGGCCGGTCATTACGCCCGCCCGGATATTTTCTCGCTGCAGGTGGATACCCGGGTTAAGAGCAGCGTGGTGTTTACATCTTAGACGAAGGGTATTCGCAAGGCGACAAACGCAATGGCGGGTTGCGAAGGTTTATGATTTTAACTATAGTGTAAAATCTGAAATCATAAAAAAGGACGCCATTTATGCACACTTCCAACCTGAAAACCTGCCCTGAGACTGGAAACACGCATGGAGAATGGCATGCCACCACCGCGGGACGATTGGCAAAATTGATGCAAAGCTACCTGTGTGCCCTGGACAATAACGAACAAGCATTCAAAGGGCTATTATCCCTGCCGGATGATGAGTTTGCTATTGAATTCATTACCCAGGCCATCACGGCAAGACATAGCCAGCAGGAATCCCCGGAAACCGCCCGGCTGTTAAAACGGGCGAAAAACCGTGCCGACTTCTTAAACGAACTTGTTAAGCTTGGCGGCACGGTAAAATCCAGCGAGGTTGCCCGTATACTGGGCGTCTCGCCGGTAACGGTTAACAATAACCGCAAGAACGGCAAGCTGCTGGCGATCCAACTGGGCGGCGACTATCTGTTCCCCATGTTTCAATTTGCCAAAAATGGCCAGCACAATGACAAAGGCATGCTTAAAGGGGTCGGCGAAATTCTCGGCAGCCTGGATCATCTAAGCGATATCCGCAGATGCGGCTTCTTCATGGGTAGAATAGACACCTTGGATGCCTGCCTCGAAATGCAGACAACCCCTTTGACCATACTTGAGAAAGGAGCAACGGATGAAGAGATCCGCCAGCTTTGCCGCATTGCGAAACTGCGCGGAATGCAGGACGCCGAATAAAAAGGGCGGGAAATATTCAGCCATCACGTTACATCACCTTGATGTTTAAACGATCGAGCATGCTCTCCGCATCAATGTTTTGATAATGGAATCGGGAGAGCGCAACCACATCACGGGTAATAAACAGACCAGCGCCATCGGTGCATTCATGCCAGAACGCCAGGCAGGGTTCACCCAATTTACGTGAGATATACCATAATCCATCCGCATAGTGAGATACCTCCGCCGCGATTTTCTGTGTTGTTGCATAGGATTCGTTCATCAAAGCGGTTACATCAATCCCCAATTCCCTTGCCAGATAACCCATGTGTACAATTTTCAGGCTGCGCACGGGCGAAACGGTGGCCATAAAATACCTATCCAAATCCTCTGCTTCCAGATAAGCATCCTTAAATACTTCAGCCAGGGCTGTTTCAGGCGCATAGGCGACATAATACGTACCTTTGGTACCGGTTCCGACAGCGAAACGCGAGATTTTCGTGCCTGTTTGTTTATTAAAAAAAACGCCACTCCCCGAAAAATAACCTTTTTGGACATGAAATAACACCAGTCCCACCGGAAGGTTTATCATTACCGAAGGATTTATATCATTAACTAGGTCTATTAGCGTATTCGTATTACGGTTATGATTTCCCTCATTCAAATTTAGCATCATTATATTCCCTATAATAAATATAAATCCATTTATTTACTGAAAAAGTCACTTGGTTTATCAAAACTTTTTGTCGCTTGATACTTATAACATATTTATTTTTTATATGCCGGAATTTATATAATCAAAATATTCAATGCGTTATACCGGCAAGGACTTATCATATGGATAATATAATAATTGAAAAGAATCATATCCACTGAGCCTCTCAATTTTATAATTTGAGTATCATTTTGAAAAGATGCGCTAGACCCGTCAATGGGCGCAATAGGAAAGAATATGGATAATGACCGTTGATAGAAAAGAATGGGGATCGGGCCGGCCTTTAAGCAGCCGCTTATTAATACATCGATTCAGCCGGCGTTCTTTTTCACGTGCCGTCTCGAATACCGATCGATGATTTATCCACTGAACATCGCTTTCCCTTACGGGTTTTACGCCGCCGCCCCATCCGTTTTTTCCCGGCGCCGCTGCGGGTAAAAACGCCGCAATATCAACAATGGCCATGCGCCATCGCCGCTCGTTCCCACGCGCGGCGCTTCCTGTTCGGGCACCCGGCCATTGGCGCGCAGGCAGGCGTCCATAATGGCGGCGGTAAACTCGGGATGAAACTGTACCGAAAACGCCTGCGGGCTGTAGCGGATAACCTGGCAATGATCTTGCTGGGAGGCCGCCAGCACCCTGGCGCCAGCAGGCGGAGACAGCACCGTCTGGCGATGGGACAGCCAGGCGCTGAACCGGCCGGGAAGTCCGGCCAGCAAGAGGTCTTTACCGGCATCCCGCGTGGCCTCTATCCATTGCAGGCCCCCTTCCCACCCTTGGGGATTGTCCGCCACCGCGCCGCCGAGGGCATAGGCCATTAGCTGATGGCCATAACACACGCCCAGCAACGGCAATGCGCGTTGATAAACCTCACGAATCCAGGTGGCGGTAGCCTCGCTCCACGCCGCCCCGTCGGTAACCATCGCCCATGAGCCGGTCAGGATCGCACCTGATATCGCGCCGTCGTCCGGCAGCGGATCGCCCAGATCGGGGCGGATCAGGAGATAGTCGCCCGGGGCCAGCCCTAGCGCCCGGATAAACCAGTTATGCTGCTCGCCGACCCCGGCGATAATCGCCGCCGGCGGCGCGCCCAGCTGGATAATGGCCAACGGCGCATTTGCGGGATTATTCATATAGGTGAAAATCCTTTGCTGAATTAACGAAAAGTTTAATAAAAGCGGCCCGCTTTACAGCGGGTGCCCACGCTTATTGCCCAGCATAGCGCGACCGCGTCGCTTAGCACAGCGCCACCGATGCCCTGATGCGCTTATATCCGCGCCTCGATGATGGTATGAACCCCACCGGCGGGTATCACCCTCTTGATACGCAGCCCCGCCTGATCCACCAGCCGGCCGAACTCCCCGATACTCCTTTCGCGTCCGGTGGCGTAGGCCAGCAGCATCAAATCAAGGAATTTGGCATAATCGTGCTCATTGGCCGGCCGGAGCACATGTTCAAAAATCAGCACGCATCCATCGGGGCGCATGGCTTTACGACAGTTGCGCAGGATGCCGATCGCCTTGTCGTCCGGCCAGTCGCGCAGCACGTGCCGCAGGATATAGGTATCGCCCAGCCTCGGCACACTGTCGAAATAATCACCACTGGCCAACATCAGCCGTTCATCCGCCCCGGTTTCATCCCGTGCTGCGTTCGCCGGGATCTCCGGCCGCTTGAAGAGAATGCCGCTGGTAAGCGGGTGGGCGGCCAGGATGCCGCGTAAAAAGGTACCGTAGCCGCCGCCCACATCCACCACGCAGCCGGCCTGCGAAAAATCATACGCGTCAAGGGCGTCGGCAAGGGAGGAGGCGGACATCGATGTCATGGCGCTGGCGAAACGATTGGCCGCCGCCGGGTCCCGGCGCAGGGATTCGAAAAAGGAGCAACCGTGGATTTCATCAAATATGGGCAGTCCGGTAGCCAGCGACCAGCTTAAGCGCTCAAAGCAGCGGTTTACCTGTGGTGAGGCCATAAACTGCGCCCAGGCGTATTGCGAGTCCGGTATATCGCGGCGCAGCGTATTGCTCAGGATGGAATTGCGATAACCGCCCTCTTCCTCGATAAAAATGCCTTCGCCGCTGAGCGCGCGCAGCAGCCGATGCAGGGAATTTGCATCGGTTTGGGTAACATAAGCCAATTCATCGATCGGGCAAATATTATCGCCAATCACATCCGCTACTTTTAATTCGGCCGCCGCGGAAATGGCAAATACCACTAACGACCGCATGCCTATAGTTTCCAGCATTTGACTATGGGGGGAAGGTTTATTTATATTCATATATGTTCTCCAACATACAGTAGCGATGTTTGACAAACAGTAACCCGGCCCCATATATAAAGAAGATGATTAACACTTTTAATGTTTATTTCAGCCGGGTTGTTATAAACATTTTTATTTCAGCCCTGCCCAACCCTACGGGTTTAACTTTTTCGATTTAACCTGGCGTAAGAACGGTAATATTGATATAGGGATAACCACACTGGCGATATCTCAATCTCCCTTAATTAACCTATTGTGCATGTTTTTGAGCCTTTTAAGGTGCGAGTGTTCACGAATCCGCTTTTTTGGCTTCGGCCTCAAGCTACAGAATGATATCGCCTGTCATATTTGCCCGGGACTTAACAGAAATCCAGCCGGTATTCTGGGGTAATATCCTACCTGATTGAGCCGATACGGGATGACGATATAGTGGCGCTGAAACCTGCCTTGCCCCTTTCCGGACGCGACGACCTTCCCAAGCGGGAGTCGGCCTGCGCGCCCCCCGCGCTTGAGGAATCCTGGCGCCGCTGCCGCAAACTGATGCAGCCCGCCGACTGGCGTCCGGCGCACCGCGCCGCCGGCGCCACCTTTGATTCCATATGCCGGCGCAAGGACGACCTGCTGGTGCTGGGACAGGCGGCGCTGGAGGATGCGTATGAATATATGGAATCACGCCCCTGCGCGCTGCTGATCCTCGATGAGAGCGGCTGTACCCTGTGGGTATGCGGGCACCCGTTTACCCAGGCACAGCTGGAAGCGCTGGGCATCGGTCCCGGCAGCTACTGGACCGAGGGCCTGATCGGCTCCAACGCGCCGGCGCTGGCCATTGCCGGGGGCTATCCGGTGCAACTGGCGGGAGAGCAGCATTTCAGGCAGGCGCTGCATCCCTGGCATTTTTGCGCCGCCCCGGTCTACGACAACGGCGGCCGCCAGCGCGCGGTTATCGTACTGGCCAGCCTGGTAGAGGAAAAAGCCGCCAGCGATTTATCGCTGACGCTGGTGCTGGCGCGCGAAGTGGGCAACTACCTGCACGCCGACAGCCTGCTGGCTGAAACCAATCGCCACCTGAATGCGCTTAACGCCCTGCTGGATGGCGTGGAGGACGGCGTACTGGCCTGGGATCAGCACGGCTGCCTGCAATACCTGAACGCGCGTGCGGCGGCCATGCTGCGCCTCGATGAAACGGCAAGCCTCGGCAAACCGGTGCTGACGCTTATCACCCTGCCGGCGCTGGTGATCCAGGCGATGCACAACCGCAGCCCGCTGAGCCATGTGCAGGTGACCTTTGAGAGCCGACAACAGTTTATCCCGGCGCTGCTGACGCTAAAGCCGATCCCGGACGGCGACCGCTGCGGCTTTATCGCCCTGCTTCATCCCCAGGAGCTATTGCAGCAGTTGGTGCATAACCAGTTGGGCCGGGCGAGCTATACCTTTGCGGATATGCCGCTGGCCTCGCTGGAAATGCGGCGGCTGGTGCGCTACGGCAAACAGGCGGCCAAAGGCCGGCACCCGATGCTATTGCACGGTGAGGAGGGCGTGGGCAAGCAGCGCCTCGGACAGGCGATCCATAACGGCGGCGAACGCGCGCATGGCCCGTTTATCGCACTTAATTGCCAGGCGCTGCCGCAGGATTTGATGGCGCGGGAATTCCTGGGCAGCGACGCCAGCGAGGGCGAGGCCGGGCAGCCAAGTAAATTCGAGCTGGCCAACGGCGGTACCCTGTACCTGGAGCAGGTTGAATACCTGTCGCCTGAAATGCAGTCCGCCCTGCTGCAAATTATTAAAACCGGCATGCTGATGCGCGTAAATTCGAACCGGGTGATCCCGGTGGATGTACGGGTAATTGCCGCCACCGGCGCCGATCTGCCGCTGCTGGTCAAGCAAAGCCGGTTTCGCCGCCAGCTGTTTTATACCCTGCAATCCTTCGAACTGCATATTCCACCGCTGCGCCTGCGGGCGCAGGATATCCCCCTGCTGGTACAGGACAGCCTGAAGACGCTGGGTCGTCATTTCCAGTGCCGCTATCAGATCGGGGAGGATGTGATCCGCCAATTGTGCCTGTACCCCTGGCCGGGCAATGATCAGGAGCTGAAAAGCGTGGTGGAGCGTGCCGCCATGACCTGCCGCAACAATCGCATCGACCTTAACGATCTGCCGGAGCATTTGTTGCATGAGCGGGCGCTGGTTGAGCCGGACGCGCCCGAGGCGCAGCCGGTGCTGTCGTTTCCGGACCTGGAGCGCCAGGCGATTATCCGCGCGGCGCTGATGTGCCGGGGGCAGCTCAACGAGATGGCGCCGCTGCTGGGCATCGGCCGCACCACGCTATGGCGTAAGGTAAAGCAATACCAGCTTGAAATGGCGCGGTTTAAAGCGCGCGCCGAGGCTGAATAATCGCCGCCGGATCCGTTGTCATCGGCGCGGGGAAAATATTACTGGCAAGCATCGCGCCGCATGCGGCGGCGCCATGCTTCAAACAGGCACGCCGCCGCGCGGCATGATCTTATGCCTCGTCCAGCCCCGCCTTTTTACCGCCGGCGGGTTTGTCGACGGTGAGGGATCCGGTGGTCATATCCAGCGCCGCCATCTGGCCGGTGCGGGTGGCCTGCATACATCCGCTGACGCCCACCACCATCGGTATGCCCTGCGCCCGCGCCAGGATGGCGCTGTGGGACCAGATATTCCCCTCGCTCAGGCAAATACCCTTCACCTTTTGCCGCTCCAGGCCGATCATTTCGGACGGCATCAGTTCCTCCGCCACCAGCAATACGCCGTCGCCGTCGCCAATGCTTAACGGCGCCACCGGCCCGGCGCCAAGGTGTCCCAGAACGCGATTGAGAATATCGCGGATATCCAGTTCCCTGGCGCGCAGATAGGGGTCCTCCATCGCCAGGTATTCACCCGCCATCGCCAACAGTTCGTGTTGCACCGCCGCCTCGGCGCCGGCCAGCTGCCGGGCGATACGTTGGTCAAACGCCCGCAGCAGGTCCTCATCCTCAATCAGTAGCGCGTGGGCGCTGAAAATGGCCGCCTGATCCGGCCCCATGGCATCGCCGGCCCGGTGCGCCAGCCGTCGCAGATCGCCACGGGTGGCAGCCATCGCCGAACGCAGACGCTGCTGTTGCCCGGTGACCTGTGCGCGGGAAATCGTCTCGGAGCGGGCATGATAACGAGCCGGCCGCAGTTTCAGCACCGGCGCGCGTATGCCGCCCGGGGGAACCGGAATGCCGCCAAGTACCATGCCCGCGCGCGCGTCAACGTGTTCGCCAAAACCCCGGCGCGCCAGCGTGCTGAACGCGTCCAGCGCCTGCTGCGCCTCCGGTCCGCTGGCCAGCAGGCGAATAGTATCGCCCTGGCGGACTTGCAGCGTCGCCAGCTGATTGAGGCTGCGGGGATCGACGCCACGCCCCTCCTTTTGCAGCAACAGATCGGCCTTGAACGGCGCCAACACCCCCGCCAGTTGGGCGGCGGGGCGCACGTGCAGTCCATTCGGGTTAAGTACTTTCCAACTGACGCTTTGGCCATCGGCGGGCATCACCGGCGTGGCCGGACCGGCGGCGGGCTGGTCGGCCGGCTCGCCAAGCTGGCGGGCTTTCGCCGCCAGCGCGCCCAGCGCCTCGGTTGTAACCCGCGGCAAATCGCCGCCCGCCGAGGCCGCCACCACCGCCGCCAGCGTACCTTCCACCAGCGGCGCGGCGCACAGCCGGACCCGTTGCGCCATGTCGCGGTCCAGCAGCTCCAGCGCCGTTTCCGCGCTTAGCAAGGCGCTGCCAAGATCCATCAGCACCAATACGCCGGCAGGGTCGTCCACCGATGCAATGGCTTCCATTACCTTAACCGCATCGGTGCCGATGGGATGCGCTTCGTCGTCCACCCCGGCGGCGATTGCCAGCCTGCAGCCGCCCTGGATCATCTGTTCAGCCAGCTGCGCAACGCCCTGCGCCAGCAGAAGACTGTGGGACACTACCACGATATTGACCATCTCTCCTCCTGCCGGCCCAGGGCCTGTGACTAACGGGTAACCACCTGGTAAAGCGCCTGTATCATCAGCATCGCCGAGGTGGCGCCGGGGTCCTGGTGACCAATGCTGCGCTCGCCCAGGTAGCTGGCCCGTCCTTTACGCGCCTGCATGGTGATCGTGGATTCCAGGGCCTGCTGCGCCCGGTCGACGGCCAGGCGCAGAGCGTCGATAATATCCAGGTTGCCCTGGCGGTCCCGCTCCAGTTGCTCGACCACCGGAACCCAGACGTCGCACATGGTTTTATCACCCGGCTCGGCCTTGCCGCGCATGACCACGCCTTCCGACCCCTCTTTCAGCATCTGGCACAGGGCCGGCAAATCGAGGCTTTGCTTGGCGTTGGTGCTTTGGGCGGCGCGGATAAAAAAGGTGCCGAACAGCGGGCCGCTGGCGCCGCCCACGCTCGACAGCAGCGTCATACCGGTATTCTTGAGGATAAAACCAATATCCTTGTCCGCTACCGAAGGCAATTTCTCCAGCACTTTATTAAAGCCGCGGTTCATATTCAGGCCGTGATCGCCATCGCCGATATCCGAGTCCAGCCGGGTGAGGAAATCCCGCTGTTCGGTAAACACCTCGGCGCACAGCTGCAGCCAACTGACGATATGCTGTCTGGTGATAACCATTGTTGCCTCCATGAATTAACAGCCCCAGCGCAGGGCCGGCGTGTTGACCGGCGCATCCCACAGCGCCAGCAGCGCGTCATCGACCTTCAGCAGGGTAATGGACATGCCTTGCATATCCAGCGAGGTACAATAGGAACCGATTAATTTACGTTCCACCCGCAGGCCGAACTCCGCGCAACGCTTCGCCAGGCGGTGCCAGACGCCATACAGCTCCGACAGCGGTGTCGATCCCAGGTTGTTGACCAGCACAATCACCCGATCGCCTTTGACCAGCGGCTGCTTGGCCTGGCGGCTTTCGCGCCAATCGCCCGCCTGGCGATCCCAGTGGCGCAAGGTGCGCTGGTAGCCGCCGTGTTCGATAAGGGTGGTAAACATGGTATCCACCGTGTCGTTAAGCGAGGTAAACGGACGGCGCTCAATGCCCGGCTCGCCGTGGATGCCGATGCCAAACTCCATCTCATCCTCCGCCAGCGCAAACGACGGTTTACCGGCGGCGGGCACGGTGCAGGCGCCCAGGGCGATGCCCAGCGAATGCCCCTGGTTATTGATATGCTCGCCAAGCGCCGCGCATTCATCCAACGAGTCGCCGCGCGCCGCCGCCGCCCCCAGCAGCTTTTCCATCAGGACGGTATTGGCCACGCCGCGCCGGCCGGTGGTATAGAGGCTGTCCTTTACCGCTACATCGTCATCGACCACCAGGGTCGCCACCGGCGTGCCACCGGCGTGCAGCAACTCCGCCGCCGTCTCGAAATTAAGGATATCGCCGGTATAGTTCTTAATCAGCATCAATATGCCCTGGCCGCCGTCAATGGCCTGTCCGCATTCATACATCTGGTCCGGCGTGGGGGAGGTGAATATCTCGCCGGGACACGCGCCCGCCAGCATGCCCTCGCCGATATAACCGCAGTGCATCGGCTCATGGCCGCTGCCGCCGCCGGACATCAGCGCCACCTTGCCGGCTACCGGCGCATCGCTACGGGTAACAAACAGCGGTTCCCGATGCAGTTTCAGCCCGGGATGGGCTTCCACCAGGCCGTCAAGCTGTTCCTGTAAAACCGTTTCAACGTTATTGATTAATTTTTTCATACGCTGCTCCGCCAGATAATAGGAATAGATAATGACTATAAGGCAGCTTTGGCCCGCAGATGATAACCCCCTGAAAGGTTCCCGTTTGGAACATTGCCGGGCCATTAACGTTTCGTTATGGAACGTTAATCGGGCTGAAGGCGGGAGAGGGTGAACTGACGCACAGAACGCGCCGGGCAATGAAATGATGGACCCCGCCGGTGGTCGTTGGCATTAAACCGGGGATCCGTTACCCTTGGGCAAGTCAGCATTTTTTCCATCGCCGCGCGGCAGGGCTTTTATGACACCACTTATCTATTTGCAGGGTTATCCGGAACATTTGCTTGCGCAGGTGCGTACGCTAATCGAGGAACAACGGCTGGGCGAGGTGCTGGCGCAGCGCTATCCCGCCGCCCATGAGGTCACCAGCGACAAGGCGTTGTATGTCTATACGCTGGATCTGAAAAACCATTACCTGCGCAACGCCGCCCCGGTCAATAAAGTCGCCTGGGACAGTAAAATCCATGTGCTGAAAAATGCCCTGGGCCTGCACACCGCGGTATCGCGCGTGCAGGGCGGCAGGCTGAAGGCCAAGGCCGAGATCCGCATCGCCACGGTATTCAAAACCGCCCCGGCGGATTTCCTGCGCATGATTGTGGTGCATGAACTGGCGCATCTGAAGGAAAAAGAACATGACAAAGCGTTTTACCAGCTCTGCTGCCATATGGAACCACGCTATCACCAGTTGGAATTCGATACCCGCCTGTGGCTGACGCAGCTCTCACTGCAAGGCCGGCCGGATTAACGCCGGCGGCAGGAATAGCCAGCGCCCGGACGGTTAGGTTATGCTATGCTCGCTTATCCATGCGCAATCCGATAACCCCATGAAAAACATTGATACTTATGCTCCCGACCGGTTGATTACCCCAGGCGGACGCGTGCTGGGCTGGCGGGATCTTTTTTCCTTATGGTTCTCTTTAGGCATTGGGCTGGCGGTGTTGCAGGCCGGCGCCATTCTTTCCCCAGGGCTAGGCATGGCAGGGTCGCTGTCCGCCATCGCCCTAGGATCGCTGGCGGGATGTCTGCTGCTGGCGCTGGCCGGGGTCATCGGGTATGACACCGGCCGTTCGTCGATGGCCACCATGGCTTTTAGCCTGGGCAAAACCGGCGCGTCGGTGCCGTCCCTGCTCAATCTGCTACAGCTGATTGGCTGGGGCGCGTTTGAAATTGTGATGATGCGCGACGCGGCCAGCCTGCTGGCGGCCCGCGCCCTGGGCAGCACCAGCCTTTGGGCAAATCCGGCCTTATGGACCTGGCTGTTCGGCTTTTGCGCCACGGCGCTGGCCCTGGCGGGCCCATTGGCATTTATCCGGGTGGTGCTGCGGCGCTTCGGCATCTGGTTGCTGATTATTGCCTGCGGCTGGTTAAGCTGGTCGTTATGGCGGCGGGCGGATATGGCCGGACTGGCCGCCACCGCCGGCAACGGCACGCTGCCGTTTGCGGCCGGCTGCGATATTGTGATTTCCATGGCCCTGTCCTGGCTGCCGCTGGTGGCGGATTATACCCGTTTTGGCAAAAGCGCCCGGCAAACCTTTTTCGGCACGCTGGCCGGCTACCTGGCCGGCAGCCTGTGGGTCATGGCCCTGGGCGGCGCCTACGCCCTGGCCTTTGTCAGTAATAACGATGCCAGCGCGCTGCTGGTGGCGCTCTCGGGCGCGGCCATGGGCATTCCCTTATTGCTGATACTGATCGATGAAAATGAAAACGCTTTTGCCGATATCCATTCGGCGGCCTTGTCGTCGGCGCTGCTGGTACCGATGCGGGTGAAGCCGTTGACCCTGATTATCGGCCTGGCGTGTACGCTGATTGCCTGGGGGGTGCCTCTGTCGCAGTATGAAAATTTCCTGTTATTGATCGGCTCGGTATTTGCGCCGCTGTTCGGCGTGGTGCTGGTGGAGCACTTCCTGATCCGCCGCCGGGGTCTGGCCCCCGCGGCGGCCTCGTCATGGCGGGCGTTCCTGGCCTGGGCATGCGGCATCGCCGTTTACCAGGCCATGGTCCAATGGTTGCCGCAGGTGGGCGCCACCTTGCCGGCGCTTATTATCGCGGGACTGCTACACTACGGTTTGTCCCGCCGTCCAAGCCAGGTTTAACAGGAAAGACATGCCTTTTTACCGCGTTATGCCCCACCCGCTTACGCCAGGCTTTGCCCGCAATGCCCCACTCGCCTGCCGCCCGGATAACGGCGCGGCGGTATCGCCGCCGCGCCGGAGCCGGCAATGGATGGGCATCGCCCTGCTGCTGGCCCTGGCCGGCTGCGGCACCCAACAACACCAGGGCGCCGCCACACGCCAGCCCGCCGAGGCGCAGGCGCAAATCGCGCGTCTTTTGCCGCCCAATACCACCGATCGCGCGGGCTGGGCCAAGGATATCTATACGGCGTTCAACGCCCGGAATATCGACCCCAATACGGAGAATATCTGTTCGGTACTGGCCGTGGCCCAGCAGGAATCCGGCCTGCAGGCCGACGCGCCGGTGCCGGGATTGGGCAAGATCGCCTGGGATGAAATCGACCGCCGCGCCGCCCAGGCGCATATCCCGGCCATCGTGGTCCATGCCGCGCTGCATATCAACTCGCCTAACGGCAAGACCTATAGCGAACGCCTGGACAACGCGCGCAGCGAAAAAGAGCTGAGCGCCATCTTCGAGGACTTCATCGGTATGGTGCCGATGGGGCAAAAACTGTTTGGCAATCTCAATCCGGTGCATACCGGCGGGCCGATGCAGGTCAGCATTGCCTTCGCCGCCGGGCACGCCGACGGTTATCCCTACCCCGTCGAGGGTTCGATCCGTCACGAGGTGTTCAGCCGTCGCGGCGGCATGTACTTTGGCATTGTGCATTTACTCGGTTACCCGACCCATTATCCCCGGCAGATATTCCGCTTTGCCGATTTCAACGCCGGCTGGTACGCCAGCCGCAACGCCGCGTTCCAGAATGCCGTCAGCCGCGCCACCGGCAAGAAGCTGGCGCTTGACGGCGACCTGGTAAACTATGGTTCGGATGCGGCGGGCGCCACGGAGCTGGCTATACGGTCGCTCGGCAAACGGTTGGATATGAGCGACGCGGCCATCCGCCGGGCGCTGGTTAAAGGCGAACGGCTGGATTTCGAGGAGACGGATCTTTACCGGCGCGTATACGCCCTGGCGGATAAAACCCAGGACCAGCCGCTGCCGCGCGCCGTGCTGCCGGGCATTACCCTGGAAAGTCCGAAAATTACCCGCCGGCTGACCACCGCCTGGTTTGCCAAACGGGTCGACGAACGGCGCCTGGATTGCCTGGCGCGGGCAAGGAATAACTGAGGCGTCCCGCCCGCGGCGATCTGGTCCCCATTACCAATGGCTACCGGGTCAACACATTTCATAGCAATCGTTAAAAAAACATTGACGTGCCGGAAGCCGCGTCCTAAGTTGATGGCGGGCAGGACCACCGGCCCGCTGTCTACCCTTATATCAGATAACGATGAGAAGACTGAACATGGCTAATCCGGCACAATACGACCTGACCTACTATCAAGCCTCGATCCCGGTATTTATCCGGGCGCTTAACAATCTGTCCGCGCTGCTGCGTAAAGCGGTCGCCTTTACCGCCGAGCAGGGTATTGATGAATCCCAGTGGGTGAATGCCCGCCTGGCGCCCGATATGTTCAGCCTGGCACGGCAGGTGCAGTCGGCCAGCGATGCGGCGAAATCCTGCGCGGCGCGTTTATCGGGCGGTGAAATACCCAGTTTTCCCGATACCGAAACGACCTTTGCGCAATTGCAGCAACGAATCGACAAAACCATCGCCTATCTCAACAGCCTGCCCCAGGACCTGTTTGCCCACGCGGGTGAAAGGCCGATTGTGATGAATATGCGCGGCACAGCTAAAACCTTCAGCGGTTATGATTATTTATTCCGCCTGGCGTTGCCCAATCTGTTTTTCCATATCACCACGGCCTACGACATCCTGCGTAACCAAGGCCTGGCTATTGGTAAAAGCGATTATCTCGGATCTTTTGAATAATAGATTTTGACATCGCCTTTGCGCGCGATGACGGCGGGTAAAATGGATTTTATCCAGTCCAATTAGCGCCGTGACAATGCGGGAATAACGTCAAGCGGGCGTTAAATATAACAAGAACGGAAGGCCGCCATGGGCGGCACTCCTGTTCTATGTCGATTATTCATAAATTACCGCGGTGCCGTGCAGATTATTATGGCCGGAGGTCGAGGTAATCTGGAATGATTTGGCGCCGGACTGCGCGGCTTTATCGGCCAGTTGGCTTTCCAGCGAGGACAGGCTGCCGCCGCCGGTGGCGGAAATTACCCCTACCTGCCGCTGGTCGGCCGGTGCGGAATCAACCAGGTCGGCGGCAAAACTACCGAAAGAAACGACGCTCAGGGCGATGGCGGCTACTGCGTATTTTACATTTTTCATGATAATTGACTCTCTATAATCTGGTGTAATATCGTTTTCACTGTTCGCGGGCTTGCTGACGCCCACGCATAATTGCTTAATTAACGACTGGCCGTGTTATTTGCATCGGATCTATTTATATATAATAAATGTGATATCGAATAACCAAATTGCTCGCTCGATACCCTTTCCGGATAATTTCCGGCCCGACGGGCGCGGGGTTCAAATACCCCGCTGCACCTTGATACTTATTGATAAATTACCGCAGTGCCGTGCAGATTATTCTGGCCGGAAGCCGAGGTAATCTGGAACGATTTGGCGCCGGACTGCGCGGCTTTGTCGGCCAGTTGGCTTTCCAGCGAGGACAGGTTGCTGCCGCCGGTGGCGGAAATTACCCCTACCTGCCGCTGGTTGGCCGGTGCGGAATTAACCAGGTCGGCGGCAAAACTACCGAAAGAGACGACGCTCAGGGCGATGGCGGCTACTGCGTATTTTACGTTTTTCATGATGTATGCTCTCTTTAAAAGTTAATCAGGATTTTGTCTGCGGCGTTAATTTCTTAACGTTCGATAACTAAATGCTACCCTCTGTATTCATTCCGATCAACTCTTTTTTATTATCGATCGTTAATTTAATACTTAAGGTACTGATTATGCCTAGATTAAAGTCTTCTTTTTTGTTTTATCCCTCGTCCTGACGACCTGGCCGGGCGCTGGATGCCCCGGTTGCCCACGTGGTGCTTGTAATTTTATTAATGATCATTAATTATATACTGACACGACAACATCAATAAGAGAGGATTTTATGGACACACATCCGCCTGCGTGTGTCAAAACGACCAAAGGGCCGGGACGGCCAAAGCTGTTCGACCGGGAAAATGCCCTGGACAAAGCGCTGGTGCTGTTCTGGCGTCATGGTTATGAAGCCACCTCCATGTCGGATCTGGTCGCGGCGACCGGCGCCAAGGCACCGACGCTGTACACTGAGTTCGGCAATAAAGAGGGGCTGTTCCGCGCCGCCGCCGAGCGTTATATCGAGCTGTTCGCCGAGCGGGGTAAAAACCTGTTGGCCGATACTGCCCGCCCGGTGGCCGGGGTTCTGTGGGATTACCTGCGCGATGCGGCGGCGATGTTCACCGACGACGCCCTGCCCGCGGGCTGCTTTTTGATCTGTACCTCGGCGGCGCTGTCTTCGTCTTCTAACGACGTGGCGCTGATGCTGCGCGCCCGCCACCATCGGCAGGAAGATCTGCTGCTGGCGTTTTTCCGCCAGCGGCAGGCGATGGGGGAGCTGCCCGGGGATATGGACGCGGCGGGGCTGGCCAAGAACCTGGTCTGCGCGCTGCACGGCATGTCGGTGCAAGCCCGCGAAGGGGCCAGTCGTGACGATCTCCACGCCATCGCGGCAACCTGGATGACGGTATGGCCGGCGCTTGCGTTGCCCAAAGGCCCAACCGCCTGAATGTCCACAAAGGCTTAAAGCGTGGATGGCGGGTAGGCCATGCCGATGGCGCGCGCGGCGTCCATTTGCTCAAGGTGGATCGGCAGGATACGGGCACGAATACTTTCGGCGGTATAGGCGCCGGCGTTAACCGCAAATGCCGGCTTCGCCGCCAGCAGACGGTTATCCAATGGGCTGAGCAGGCTTATCAGTAACGGGCTGCCGGCCCGGCTGGCGCTGAAAACGGCGCCCATACCCATCAGGCCAAAGGGTCGGGCGCCCTGGAGGATATCCCCCGCCTTTACCGCCGTTCATGCGGCAAGCGTCGCGCCGCCGTCGATAACGATATCCTGCATTGTAATATGGCCGGCATGTTCGGAAGCGAGGAACAGCACCGCGGCGGCAATCTCCTGCGGGCGGGCAATTTTACCCAGCGGGATGCCAAGCTTAAACCGATCGGGGAAACCGGCGATGGTCTGCTGCTCCGCCCCGGCGGACTGCCACATGCCGCGCTGCATCGGCGTATCGGTCGAGCCGGGCGAAACCAGGTTGCAACGCACGCCGAACGGCGCCATTTCCAGCCCGACGGTCATGCACAGGCTCTTCAGCGCCGCTTTCGAGGCGCAGTAGGCCGACATGTCCACGCGCGGCACGTGCGCGGCGTTCGAGGCGATGCTGACAATGGCTCCGGCCCGCTGGCGGCGGAACACCGGCAGGGTATGGCGAAACAGGTTGAACGCGCCGCCGGCGTTGATCGCCATGCAGTCCTGCCAGTCCCGGAGGTCCAGGCTATCGGTGGCGCCCATGCGCAGGATGCCGGCGCCGTTAACCAAAACGTCCAGCCGTGGGTTTTCCTCCAGCAGGGACTGGCAAACCCGCCCGACCTCCGACGCATCGGCGATATCCAGCAGTTGGGTGCGAAACGGGTAGCCGTCGCCGGCAAACCGCCGGTCCAGCCCCACCACATCGGCCCCGGCCTCGGCAAACTCCAGCGCCGTCCGGTAACCAATGCCCTGCCCCGCGCCGGTGATCCAGACGCGCTTACCGCTAAAATCCAGGCTGATAGTCATGCGTTATGCTCCGGAGCCAGCAGTTTCCACCAGGCGTGAATGGTCGGTTCCCGGGCCAGCGCGACAAAATCAAGCCCCGCGCGCGCCTGCCGCCAGCGGGTGGCCAGCGTCATGATGCGCACCGAATCGAGGCCGTAGTCGATCAGGTTTTCATCATCGCCCAGATCCTCGCTATCATCATCGAGCATCGGCAGGATCTGCGCGCGCAGCTGCGCCTTGCTGACCGGCACCGGCAGCAAATCGGCGGTCATCAGCACGCGCCCGCAGCGGCCGGCGGCATAACGCAGGGCCATCAGATGCTCATCGCGGGTAAAATCCGCCAGGGCGTCCGCCACCAGCAGTGGTTTGATATTGCGCATAAAAGCGTCGGTGGCGGTCATCAGGCAGCCGATATGCGCGTATACGCCGCAGATAATCAGCTGGTTACGGCCGCGCTCGGTCAGGATTTCCTCCAGCGGCGAGCGATGGAACGCGCTATAACGCCATTTGACCAGCACCAGGTCGTCGGTATCGGGCGTCAGGGCGGCGACCACCGCCTGCTGTTCGGGATGCTGGTTTAACCCCGGTCCCCACATATCGTTTAACAGCCCGCGATCCTCATCGCTCTGCCGCGCCGGCTGGGCGGTGTAAAACACCGGGATGCCCTGTGATTTACAGTAGCGGCGCAGGGCGGCGATATTCTCCACCAGCCGGTTGACCAGCGCGCTGTCCTCGCCCCAGAAATTGAGGAAATAGTCCTGCATGTCATGGATAAGCAATGCCGCGCGCTGCGGTTCAAAGGCCCAGTTTACCTTGTTGGCGGGCAATTCCGCCGGTGTCGGCATCGCATAGGAAACCAGTTTCGGGATGGCCATCGGTTTATTCTCCTGCGGCGGGGGTGGTAGTGGAGGCGTCAATCAGCTGGCGCAGCCGTTTTTTATCAACCTTGCCCACCGGCGTCAGCGGCAATTCGTCAACCCGTTCAAAACGGTCGGGTAACTTGAACTCCGCCACGCCCAGTTGGCGAAGATGGCGGCGCAAGACCACCGGTTTGATATCCTGCGACGTGACGATATAGGCGCAGCTCTTTTCGCCAATCATTTCGTCGGCCATCGATACCAAGGCCACGTTCACCACGTGCGGATGGCGCAGCAGTAAATTTTCCACCTCTTCAGCGGCGATCTTTTCCCCGCCGCGGTTGATCTGATCTTTCTCGCGCCCCTGGACTTTCAGGTAGCCGTCCGGGGTCAGCTCAACCAAATCGCCGGAACAATAAAACCCGTCGGCGTCAAACGCCTCGGCATTGTGCTCCGGGCTTTGGTAATAACCGCGGAAGGTATAAGGCCCGCGCGTCATCAGGCGCCCGACCTGGCCCGGCGGCAGCGGATTACCCTGCCCGTCGGCCACCCAGACCTCATCATCCGGCGACATCGGGCGTCCCTGGGTGGTAAACATATGCTCGTCGTCATCGTCCAGCCGGGTGTAGTTCACCAGCCCCTCGGCCATGCCGAATACCTGCTGCAGCCGGCAGCCCAGCTCCGCCGGTATGCGGGCGGCCAGGGTTTCGCCGAGCTTGGCGCCGCCGACCTGTAATAACCGCAGGCTGGCCAGTTGCCCGCGGTCGCCCCACTGCTCCATGGCCTGCAGCCACAGCGTCACGGCGGGCGGCACCAGTCCGGTGACCGTGATCTTATGTTGCGCTATCAGCGGGAAACAGACATTGGCGCTCGGATCATTAGCCAGCACCACGCTGCCGCCGCCGTAAAATACCCCCAGCGCCCCCGGTGAGCTCAGCGGATAATTATGCGCCGCCGGCAGCGCGCACAGGTAACGGGTATCCCGGTCAAAACGGCAAACTTCCACGCTGACGCGGATACTGTAGTAATAGTCGTTATGAGTGCGCGGGATCAGCTTCGGCGTGCCGGTGCTGCCGCCGGAAAGCTGGAAAAAAGCCACTTCATCGGCGGGCGTGGGCGTGGCGATGAAATAGCCCGGCGCTTCGTCGAACAAATGCGCCAAACCAGATTCCGGCGCGGCGTCATTGCGCATCGCCACCACCCGAAGCGACGGATGCAGTTGCCGCAGTTCCCCGATAAACGCATCATCCGTAAACAGCGCATGATGCCTGTCGGCAATCAGCAGCGCCGGTTTGATTTGCTCCGCGTAGGCGTTCAGTTCGCTGCGCTGGTGGCTAAACAGCGCATTGACCGGCGCCACGCCTATTTTCAGCAGGGCAAACAGCACCAGGTAAAATTCAGCCACATTGCCCAGCTGCACCAGCGCGGTATCCCCCGCCGCCAGTCCCCGGCGCGCAAGCGCCGCGGCCAGCCGGTCGGTTAACCGATCAATATCGCGATAGCTCAGGCGGCGATCGCCGCAGACCACCGCCAGCGCGTCGCTGTCTTTACGGCGGTCGATAATATCGGTGAGGGGCACATCCAGCCAGTATCCCTTGGCGCGGTAGCGGGCCGCAAATTCATCCGGCCAACGGTTAAACGTTATGCTCATCATCTCTCCTGTTCTTTTAGTGCAATCCGAACGCGCTCAGCATGGTGTTGAGCTTTACGCCGGTTTCGCGCCATTCCGATTCGGGCGTGGAGGCGGGCACGATCCCCGCCCCGGCAAACAACCTGACCTGGTTGCCCGCCACCCGGGCGCAGCGGATGGTGACCACCCATTCGCCATTGCCCTCCTCATCGCACCAACCCACCATGCCGCCGAACAGATCGCGATCAAAGGGTTCCAGGGTCCGGATTAACCGGCGCGCGCGGTCGGTCGGGGCGCCGCACAGCGCGGGAGTGGGATGCAGCAGGCAGGCCAACGACAGGGCATTGACCTCGGGGTCCGCCACGTCGCCGTCGATGGCCGTGGCCAAATGCCACAGGGTGGGCGTATTGACCAGTCCGGGCTCGGAAGGCACGTTTAAACCCTCGCTGTACGGCGACAGCACCTCGCGCATCTGATCAATGACCAACTGATGCTCATAACGGTCCTTGGCTGAATCCAGCAATTGACGACCGGCGGCGGCATCCCGATCAGGCTCGGCATCGCGCCGGGCGGAACCCGCCAGCGGCGTGGAGTAAAAGCGGCGGCCGATCTTGCGCAGCAGCAGTTCGGGGCTGGCGCCAAGCAAGGCGCCGTCGTCCAGGGGCACATGAAAATTATAACTGGCGGGATTTTGGGCGACGATCCGCCGCATCAGCGCCGCGGTATCCACCGGCTCGCGGGTGGTAATATCCAGCAGGCGCGACAGCACCACTTTACTCAAACGCTGCTGCCCGGTCGCCTCGACCGCCTGCGCCACCATGCGCCGAAAGTCATGTTCCAACGGACGCTCGACTTTTTCAATCACCTGCGGCAGCGCGCCGCCGCGCACGTTCCGGCCCTGCAAAAACGTCTGGCGATCGAACCCATGGCTGCTTTGCGGGATAAACAGCGACGGGGGCCGGTCGGCGTCAAACGGAATGGCGCCCACCACTACCGGCCGTTCAATACCGGCATTCCTGGCGCGCCTGAACGCGTGGCGCAGTTCCCGCTGGAACATGCCTTCCCGCTGATGCCCCGAACCCGCGGGGGTTTCAATGGCGCAAAAACGCCCTTGGGTAACGAAGCTGCGATAGGGCGACATGAAGAAAAATCCGTTTATAATGGCATCCGCGTCGCCTGGTGATGTCTGTCGTAACAATGAAAATTCCACGTGGCGGTCTCCGCTATTGACAAATGATAAACACAATAATAATTATTATCATTTGTATTGTTAGTCATTAAACTACGTCGTAGAATCTGCCGTGTCAATAAACGTAAATCGCGTTTTACCGCTCACGGGTGGTTTTTGTCGCCCATCTTCCGTAATGTTGATGCATATCAAACATGCACTCTTATCCCAGGAATTTTCAGATATGACCACTGCACAATCCCGGCGTCGATCCGCCCTGAATTGGCTCGCCCTGGCGGCGCTTTCCTGCCTGCTGGCGGCCCCGCTGCGCGCCGCCGAGAGCGGCTGGCCGCGACAGGTGGCGGGCACCCGCGGCGCCATTACCCTTGAGCGCGCGCCGCAACGCATTGTGTCCACCAGCGTCACCCTCACCGGCACGCTGTTGGCCATCGGCGCGCCGGTGGTTGCCAGCGGCGCCACCACGCCAAACAACCGGGTGGCCGACGAGCAGGGCTTTTTCCGCCAATGGGCCGGCGTGGCCAAACAACGCGGGGTCCGGCGCCTCTATATCGGCGAGCCGGATGCCGAGGCCATCGCCGGCCAGAACCCCGATCTGATTATTATTGCCGCCACCGGCGGCGATTCCGCCCTGCGCCTGTACGATCAGCTGTCCCCGCTGGCGCCGACGCTGGTGGTCAACTATGACGATAAAAGCTGGCAGGATCTGGCTCGTGAGCTCGGACAGGCAACCGGCCACGAGGCCCAGGCGCTTGCTATCATCACCCAGTTCGATGTCCGCCAGCAGGCGCTGAAACAACGGCTGGCGTTGCCGCCGCAGCCGGTATCCGCCCTGGTTTACCAACCGGACGGCAAAGCCGCCAACCTGTGGACCGCCGATTCGTCCCAGGGCCAGCTGCTGCGCCAGCTGGGTTTCCAGCTTGCCGAACCGCCCAAAAGCCTTTCCGGCGGGCAAAGCATGGGCAAGCGCAAGGATATCGTCCAACTGTCCGGCGAAAATCTGGCGACCGGGCTGAACGGGCAAACCTTCCTGCTGTTTGCCAACGATGACGCCAATGCCCGGGCGTTATTGGCCAACCCGTTCCTGGCGCATCTGCCGGCGGTGCAAAACCACCGGGTCTACGCCCTCGGCAACGATACCTTCCGTCTTGATTACTACAGCGCCAGCAATGTGCTGGCCCGTCTGGAACAGCTGTTCGTTAAACCCTGATCTTTCCCCGTCCCTAGCGGGCGGGGTTTTCCACTGCGCCATCCTTGTCCATATCCACGGCGCGCAGACCGCGCAGCGCCAACGCCGGCAGTATCCCGGCCAGGGCCGCCGCCAGGGCGAACGCGGCGGCGGCCAGCCCCGGCGGCATCAGGGTGCCCAAGCCGCCCAGCACCAGCGCCCCCAGCGCGTCGCCGGTGACGTTCTGCGCGGTCCACAGGCCGTTGATCCGGCCCAGCAGATGATCCGGCGTCAGTTTTTGTATCAGCGCATATTGCAACAGCGAATTGATGGCGCTGAAATAACCAAATCCCACCAGGCAGAGCAGCGCCAGGGCGAAAAACGGCGCCAGGCTGAACACCGCGACGGTAATAAACGCCGCAACGGCGGTGGCCAGCAGCATCCAGCCCGGTCGCGCCGTGGCGGCAACCCGGCCGCTGGTAAACGCGGCTATCGCCGCGCCCAGGGGCACCGCCGAATACATTAACCCCAGCCGGGCGGCGTTGATATGCCAGCTGACCGCCAACGCCGGATAAAGCACCCGCACCGCGCTGGTCATGGTTAGCAGGGCGCCGATCAGCGCTACCAAACCGATGGTTTTATGCTGGAACAGGTAGGTTACCCCCCCCGCCAGCGAGCGCAACGGATGCTCCTTGGGCTGGGGCGGCGGCGCGAGCCTGGGCAACCGGAGCAGCGGCAACAGCGTTAACAGCGTGCCGAACGCCGCCAGGCCGTAGTTCCAGGCCACGCCGCCGGAGGCGATGATCAGGCCGCCCACCGCCGGCGATAAAATAGCGCCGAAGCGTACGGTAAGCATGCTGATGGCCCCCGCCTGCATGACATTTTCCCGCCCGACCAGCGCCGGCGTGGCGGCCAGCAACGCCGTGACGCCCACCGCGCCAAAAAAACCATCCCATACCGCCAGCAGGTAAATCGCGAAAAGCGACGGCGCCGGCAGCAGCGCATTGATGCACAGGCCGATAAACCCCACCCCGCAGGTGGAGCGGGCAAACAGGATAAGCCCGCGCCGCTCGTGGCGATCCGCCATGACCCCGCCGGCCAGCAGGCCGACGAACATGCCGCCGCCCGCCAACGTCACCGCCAGCCCCACCCGCAGGGTAGACCCCGTCATGGCCTGTATCTGCACCGGCACCGCCACCGCCAGCATGCCGAGCGCCAGGATGGATAAAAAACGCGCCAGGAAAATCGCCCGGAACGCGGGATGGGTTTTGAGCAGGCTGATATCGAGCATGAAAGAGGGTTTTTGCATAAGGCGTTGACTACTCGGAATTCGCCGCTATTGGACGCTGCAATAATGGAAGCAGTCATGCTATCATAAGTAGTTGCGAGTAATAACGATAATAAATATCATTATCATATAATTTATGGTCTAGTCTTTTATGCGCCATTATTACGGATTGCTATTTGTTAGTGTACTGTTGGCATTGTTGATGGCGGCCAGCTTATTTATCGGCGCCAAAACCATTCCCTCCGACCAGGTATTGCCCGCGCTGACCGGCGCATGCCGCAGTCCGGATTGCATTATCATCCTTAACAGCCGCCTGCCGCGTATGCTGGCCGGGCTGCTGGCCGGTATCGCCCTCGGCCTGTCCGGCGCCCTGATGCAAACCCTGACCCGCAATCCGCTGGCCGATCCCGGCATTCTCGGCGTTAACGCCGGCGCGGGTTTTGCCGTGGTGTTGGGCATCACCTTTTTTGGCGCCGGCTCCATCGATCGCTATCTCTGGTTTGCGTTTGCCGGCGCGCTGGCCGCCGCCCTGCTGGTGGCGTTAATCGGCGCGGTGGGCGGCGGACGGTTGAATCCCATTCGTTTAACCCTGGCGGGCGTGGCCCTGGGCGCGGTGCTGGACGGCATGGCCTCCGGCATTTCACTGCTTAATCCGCTGGTCTACGACCAACTGCGTTTCTGGCAGGCCGGTACGCTGGATATCCGCAGCATGGCGGTGGTGAAAGCGGTGATCTGGCCCATCGTGCTGGGCACCGGCCTGACGCTGTGGCTGACGCGGGCGCTGAATACCCTGAGCATGGGCAGCGAGCTGGCGACGGCGCTGGGCTCGCGGGTGGGCGTAACCCAGCTTCTCGGGCTGGCGGCCATCACCTTGTTATGCGGCGCGGCCACGGCGCTGGTCGGACCTATTGCTTTTGTCGGGCTGATGATGCCGCATATTGCGCGCTGGATTACCGGCCCGGACCACCGTTGGCTGATGCCCTGGACATTGCTGCTCACGCCGCTGCTGCTGCTGGGCAGCGATATGATCGGCCGGGTGATTGTGCCCGGCGAGCTGCGCGTATCGGTTATCACCGCGCTACTCGGCGCGCCGGTGCTGATCGCCCTGGTGCGCCGCCACCGGATGATCAGCCGGCTATGATGGTAAACCGGCGGTCCCGGGCCAGGGTTATCGTCGCTACCGGCGTTTTGCTGCTCGCATGCCTTACGCTGGCGATTTACGGCCTTGGCGCCGGTTCGCTGCCGCTCTCCGCCGCCCAGGTGGTGGACGCCTTGCGCGGCGCGGAGGCGCACAATATCCAGGTTATCGTGACGCAATGGCGGCTGCCCCGGGTGGCGATGGCGTTACTGCTGGGCGCGGCGCTTGGCGCCAGCGGTGCCATTTTTCAATCATTAATGCGTAATCCGCTCGGCAGTCCCGATGTCATGGGCTTTAATACCGGCGCGCACAGCGCCGTACTGATAGCCATTGTCCTGTTCAGCAGCAGCTACCTGGGCATTACCGGCGCGGCGCTGGCCGGCGGACTGGCGACCGCCGCCGTGGTCTACCTGCTGGCCTGGCGCAACGGCATCCAGACCTTTCGGCTGATCATCGTCGGCATCGCCATCCGCGCCCTGCTGGTGTCGCTTAATACCTGGCTGGTGGTCAGCGCCTCGCTGGAGTCCGCGCTGACCGTCGGGCTATGGAGATCCGGATCGCTTAACGGCATGACCTGGGCAAAATGCCTGCCGGTGTCCGTGCCGATCGCCATGGCGTTCTTCCTGGCCCTGGCGCTGTCCCGCCGCATGCGGCTATTGGAAATGGGCGATGACGCCGCCTGCGCGCTCGGCGTGCCGGTGGAAAAATCGCGCCTGGGCCTGATGCTGGCGGGCGTGGCGCTGACCGCCGCCGCCACGGCCGCCGCCGGCCCCATATCCTTTATCGCCCTGGTGGCGCCGCAGATATCGCGCCGGCTGGCGGGCACCCAGACCCTGCTTATTCCCCTGGCCGCGCTGACCGGCGCGCTGCTGCTGCTGGCGGCCGATCTCGTCGCCCAGCGCATGTTTATCCCTCATCAGCTTCCCGTCGGGGTGGTTACCGTCAGCATCGGCGGCATCTATCTGATCGGTCTATTAATCCGGGAGTCGCGAAAAAAATGAGCGCCGTTAACCCGTCGTCCGACCGTCTGCGGGCGGAACATCTTACGCTCGGCTATGATAAAAAAATCATCGTCCGCGATCTGTCCATTGCTATACCCGATGGCGAACTGACGGTGATAATAGGGCCAAACGCCTGCGGGAAATCGACCTTGCTGCGCACGCTAAGCCGCCTGATGCGCCCGAACCAGGGCACCGTATGGCTTGACGGCCGGGAGATCGGCAGTTACGCCACCAAGGAAGTGGCGCGGCGGCTGGGATTATTGCCGCAAAGCTCCAGCGCGCCCGGGGATATTACGGTGGGCGATCTGGTGGCGCGCGGGCGCTATCCCCACCAATCACTGTTAAGCCGCTGGAGTGAGCGGGATGAACAGGCGGTGCTGGAGGCGATGCGGGCCACCGGCGTCGGCGAACTGGCGGGACGGTCGGTGGATACCTTGTCCGGCGGACAGCGCCAGCGGGTGTGGATAGCCATGGTGCTGGCGCAGCAAACGCCGCTGCTGCTGCTGGACGAACCCACCACCTGGCTGGATATTGCCCACCAGATAGATCTGCTGGAGCTGATGCGCGACCTGAACCGCAACGGCGGCCATACGCTGGTGGTGGTGCTGCACGATCTTAACCATGCGTGCCGCTACGCCACCCATCTGGTGGCCATGCGCGACGGCCGTATCCTGGCCCAGGGCGCGCCCGGGGATATCGTTACCGCCGAGCTGGTGGAACAGGTGTTCGGCCTGCGCTGCATGATCATCGACGATCCCGTGTCCCATACGCCGATGATCGTGCCGCTGGGCCGGAGCTGACGCCTACAGTTCCCTGAGCACCTGGTTGAGCAGCGGGCCGAGCACCTGGAACGAGGCGGGCGAGATGATATCCACATGGGCGCAGTCCAGCTCATGTACGCTCAGCTTGCCCACATAGGTCGACCAGGTTTGCCGCACGTCCATATCGGCGGGCAGCGTGCGGCGCGCCACGAACAGCGTGGCTTCCCCGGCAAAATACGCGCTGCGGCTGGCCGCCAGCAGGCGCACCGAATCCGCATAGTTACCCTCGATATCATCAAACAGCCGCCGCTGTCCGCCTCCCGCCGGCTCGGCTATGCCCTGCTGCGCGGCGATAAACTGCTCGCGCTCGCGCCGCACTTCCTCCAGCACTTCCGGATCCAGCACGTGCTTACCCTGCACCGCATTCCAGTTGCGGGTTTCCGGCGGGTAGGTATCGAGCAGGCCGAGAAACGCCACCGTTTCCCCCGCGGCGCGCAAGCGGGCCGCAATACCCTGCGCCAGCGTGCCGCCCAGCGAGTAGCCGATAAAATGATAGGGTCCGTGCGGCTGCACGTTACGCACGGTCAGCAGGTGCGCGTCGCATACCTGCTCCAGATCGTCGCAGCGTTGCAGCGGGCCGTCCGGACGCGGCGACTGAATACCCACCAGCGGCCAGCGCGGATCGAGATAGCGCCGCAGCACGCTGAACTGCCAGGCAAATCCGGACGCGGGGTGGAAACAGAACAGCGGCGGGCCGTTGCCATGACGTAGCGGCAACACCGCGTCCAGGCCGGAGCGCTGCGCATCGTCGTCCCGATCGCGGCCGTTATCGTCCAATAACACGGCCAGCTGCGCCACCGTCGAGGCCACCATCACCTGCCCGACGGTAACCGGCTTGCCCAGCGCCCGGCGCAGTTCGGCCGCCAGCCGCATCGCCAGCAGGGAGTGGCCGCCGAGGGCGAAAAAGTCATCATCAACCGACCCGATCTCCTGTTGCAACAGTTGCGCAAACAACGCGGCAATCCGCCGCTCGGTTGCCGTTTGCGGCGCACGCCCACGGGCGGCCTGACGGGCCCGCGGCAACGGCAGCGCCTTACGATCGAGCTTGCCGTTGGCGCTGAGCGGCAGGGCGGGAAGCTCGACCAGCGCCACCGGCACCATATGCGCGGGCAGCCGTTCGGCCAGGGCGGCGCGCAGCGCCTCGGGATGCAGCGTTTCGCCCGGCTGGGCCACCAGGTAGCCGACCAGTTGCCGGGCGTCGCCGCCGGCGCCGGCGTCGGGCATGGCGCCCAATACGCGGGCATGGGTCACCGCCTGGCGCACGCCCGGCAATAACAGCAGGGCATGGTCGATTTCACTTAGCTCGACACGCTGCCCGCGGATTTTAAGCTGATCGTCGCTGCGTCCCAGATATTCCACCGCGCCGTTATCCAGCCAGCGGGCAATATCGCCGGTGCGGTACATCCGCCCGCCGTCGCCGTCGGGATCGGCCACGAACCGGCTGGCGGTCAGCTCCGCGCGTGCCAGATAGCCTTGGGCCAACTGTGCGCCGGTCAGGTAAAGATCGCCCGCCACGCCCGGCGGCACCGGGCGCAACCGCCCGTCAAGAATACGCAGGCCGGTATTCCATACCGGGAAGCCGATCGGGACATTCGCCCCGCCGATCGCCGCCAGCACCTCGCCATGGGCGGGGTACCAGCTCACATCAACCGCGGCCTCGGTCGGGCCGTACAGATTATGCAGTTCCACGCCGGTACGCCGTTGCCACAGGCGGGACAGCTCGGCGGGCAGCGCCTCGCCGCTGCAAAATACCCGGCGCAATGTACCGCAGCAGGCAACGGCGTCGTCATCGGCCAGCGCGGTGACAAACGCCGCCAGCATCGAAGGGACGAAATGCAGGGTGGTCACGCGATAATCCGCCATCAGCTGCAGCAGGGCCTGCGGATCGCGGTGGGCGTCCGGCGGCGCCATCACCAGCCGCGCGCCGACGATCAGCGGCCAGAAAAATTCCCACACCGACACATCAAAGCTGCAGGGGGTTTTCTGCAATACCACGTCGGCGGCGGTCAACGGATAATGATCCTGCATCCACAGCAAACGGTTCACGATGGCGTCATGGGCCACCACCACGCCTTTCGGCCGCCCGGTCGAGCCGGAGGTGTAGATAATATAGGCGGGATGATGCACCGACGGCCCCGGGAAGGCCTGCGGCAGCCGCGGATCTTGGGCCAGCGGCGCGTCATACAGCAGCAGGGCGCCGCGGGTGTCGAAACGCGCGGCCTGATCTTCGCTGGTGATAATCAGGCGGGGCCGCGCGTCGTCCAGCATCAGCCACAGCCGGTCGTCCGGATAGCCGGTGTCCAGCGGCAGGTAGGCGGCGCCCACCTCGACAATGGCCATCAGCGCCAGCGACAGAAATACCGAACGCGGCAGCGCGACGGCGACAATATCGCCCGGCCGCACCCCCCGCGCCACCAGTCGTTGCGCCAGCGCCAGCACCTGTTCGCGGGTTTCGCCATAGGTCAGGCGGCGCCGCGTATCCATCAGCGCCATGGCCTGCGGCGCGCGCAACGCCTGCCGCGCCAGCAGGGTGCTGAGCGTATCTGGCGCCACCGGCCTGGCGGTGTCATTGATGCGCGCCAACAACGCATGGTCGGGAGCGTCCAGCAGATCGGCCCGGCCGCATTGCAGCGCGGGGGCGGCGGCAAACTGGCGCAGCAGCAACGGCAGGCGGCGGGCGTGGCCGGCCAGTTCGGCGGCGGTGTAACGTTCGGCATTGGCCACCAGTTCCACCGCCACCTCCTGTTCGCCGAGGTATAACGCGATTTCCACATCCCGCACCGGTCCCGAGGCCAGGGCGCGGGTCACGCCTTCCACCCCGGCAAAATCCAGCTGGAAATCGAACATCTTCAGGTTAAATACCGGGCCGAACATCGGCTGTCCGTCGCCGGTCCGGCCCAGATCGCGCTGCACCTGCTCCGAGTCATAGCGCTGATGGCGGCGCAGGCTTTTCAGCTCGCCGGACAGGGTGGAAGCCAGTTCGCCCAGCGTCTGTCGCGGGCCGACGTTGACGGCCAGCGGCAGGACATTGATCACCGGGCCGGTGGCGTCCAGGGCCGCCGAGCCCATACGGCGCATGAAGATAAAGCCGGCGGCATAGGACGTTTGCCCGCTCAGCCGGGCAAACCATAGCGCCACCAGCGCCAGGGCCAGATCGGCGACGCCCGGCGCGCGTTGTTGTCCCGTTACCAGGACGTTCAGCAACCGGGTGTCAAGATTCAGCGTATGCCGCAGCAACCGGGTGGTGGCGGCCTGGCCGGACAGCGGTTTGAGCGCCAGCGTGGCCGGCGCCGGCAGTTGCCCGGCTTTTTCCCGCCAGAAAGCGGCGTCGCGTTGCCAGGCGTCCGACTGATGATAAGCCTGGTATTCCTCCACCACCGCCCGGAACGGGGTAAAAGGAGGCGGCGACGGCGTCTCTAGCCGCATCAAGGCGGTATACAGCGCGGCAATGCGCCGGGTGACGGCGGTAAAACTAAAGCCGTCCACCTGCAGGTGATGGTAGCGCTGATACCAAAACCAGCGATCGCGGGCCACGCGTATCAGCATATGCCGGTACAGCGGTTTGCCGCTCAGCGCGCGCATGTCGCCCGCCAGATCCTCTTGCATCAGCGCCAGCGCGGCGCTCTCCGCTCCCTCGGCGGCGCCGAGATCCAGGCAATCGGGGCGATCAAACGTCCGATCGTCTGCGACCCATTGCACCGGGATGCCGTCACGTTCGGCAAAGCGCATCCGCAGGGTATCGGCCTCGCCCATACCCTGGCCGATGGCGCGCAGCAGGCAATCGCTGTTGATATCGCCCTTTAGCTCAATGTAATGGGCCACCGCATAGGCGTTATGCAGCGGGGAGAGTTGGTCGGCAACCCAGATACCGGGTTGCGCCGCCACCAGGGGCATTTCGATCGCTTGTCCATCGGCGTCGGTTGGCAAGGATATGTCTGACACGGCGGTAGCTCCTTTAAAACGAATGATTGCGCCGGTTATGCGCCACGCAGCGCGGCGGGACGCATATCGGTCCAATGAGTTTCCAGCCAACGGCCGCATTCAGCGCGCGGCGCCGGGCCGAATACCGGCGCCCAGCCGCGGGGCACCGGACTGAAATCAGGCCAGAGGCTATATTGAGATTGCTGATTGCGTAACACCAGACAGTCCTGCAGCGGGTCGTCAAATGGGTTGAGTTGTTCCAAAACAGACTCCTTGCATCAGTGCGTAATAGCTGAAAACAGGCATGGCCCATGGGTGGAAATGGCTAAGCGCGGGTAAAGAGCCAGGGCATAGGCGACATGCCGGACCACAGCGCGGCAAGCCCGTCCAGCAGTCCGCCGCGCCAGCACAGCGCGTCGTGGCCGCCGTCCACCACCCGGTAATCGACCTGATGCCCGCGCCGGCGCAGGAGATCGGCTAAACGGTCGTTTACCCGATGGATAAGCTGCTCCCTGGCGCCGACCTCGATAAACGCCTTTAACGCCTGACCGTCGCCCAGTCCCTGCGCTATCTGGCCCAGCAGCCGGCTGGCGTCGCCGGGGACGTTCTCGGCCTGCGCCAAATCCCGGTCTGGCCACCAGAAGGATCCGGACTGGCTTAGCACGCAGCCAAAATGCCCGGGCCAGTTCAGCGCGGCGTACAGGGCCGACAGGCCGCCAAAGCTTTGCCCCGCCACCACCGTCGTGGCCGGATCGGCACGGTACGGCGCCCAGGTTGCCAACTGTGGCAGCAGTTCTTCCCGCACCGCCAGCCAGAAGTCAGGATTGCAGGTTAATTCGCGCCCGCGCTGCCGGGTATCGATGGCGTCGATCAGCACATAGACCGCCTCTGGCAGGCCCCCGGTCCGGGTCATGTGCAGCAGCGGCGACCAAACCGGCATCTGCCGCGACCAGAACTGTCCGTCGAGCAGGATGGCGAGGGGGCGTTCGGCTTCGCGCCGCCGGCCGGTGGTGAATATCCATATATCGCGGGTATTGCCCAGGCGCTCGCTTAACCAGCGATGACGCTCAAGCCCCGCGGGCGCCGGCAACGGCGGCAGGGTGCGCCCGGCCACCGGACCGATCTTGTCAAACTCGCGCCAGGCCGCCTGCGCGGGCGCCCGCGGCATATGCAGCGCGGAAACCGGATGGCCGCGCCCGTTGGTCCAGGCGCGCAGCGGATTTAGCCTATCGGCCACCGCGCCGGCGAATAAACCGCGCCAGGCGTTGCGCAACGCGGCCCGGTCCACGGGCGCCATCGTCAGCGTGACGAAAGCACCGTCGTCCCGGCACGGGATAAAGCAGTAACTGCCCCGCCAGCTTTCCCCAAGCCGGGTTTGCCAGTACCAGACATCCGTGCCGGCGATACGCTCAAGGCTTTGCGGACCGGTATTGCCGTGATGGTCGGTCACGCCGCTGATGTTTATCCATACCCGGCGAATAGCGGATGCGCGCTCGTCGCCCTCTGGATCACGCCACAGGAAGATGACGCCGCATTGTCCGGCCGGGCCTGGCTCCACCCAAGGCGCGCCCTGGCGTTCCACCTCCCGCCACCAGCCGTCGCCGCCTACGTCGGCACGGGCCAATATCTCTTTATTCACCGTGCACTATTCCTTATGGAAAACCCGAATGTAGACCTTTTAATATAAAACGTAAACTTAATACTATTGATAATTATTTCTATTTGCAATAGTGTGTAAAAGTTCCGTAAAGGGTCGGTTTTATTTGTCATTGGATTGACTGATCGAGGAAATAACGCAATGTTAACAGCAGGTTAACATTGGCCTTTCGCCGCCGGGCAGTTGCTGAAAAACTGCTTATTTTATCAACATAATAAAACATCAGGCCGTCCATACCGCTGGATTTCCGCCAGCGCAGTCTCCGGATCGGCTTCAGATCAGGGATAATATGCATACCACATTATCAGGTTACTCCTTAGCGACCTTAATCAGTCTGGGCCTGGGGACTCTGGCACTTCCTTTGGCTGCGTTTGCGGCCGACAGCACTACCACAGCACCGGTATCAACACCCGCGACGTCGGGCAACACCACGGCAAGCGACGGCGCTCAAACCGCCGGCAAGAGTACCGCCACCGGCGATACCATCGTGGTCACCGCGGCGAAGCAAAACCTGCAGGCGCCGGGGGTATCCACCATCTCCGCCGATGAAATCAGGAAACGACCGCCCGCCCGCGATGTGTCGGAAATTATCCGCACCATGCCCGGCGTCAACCTGACCGGCAACTCCACCAGCGGCCAGCGCGGCAATAACCGCCAGATCGATATTCGCGGCATGGGGCCGGAAAATACCCTGGTCCTGATTGACGGCCTGCCGGTCAGCAGCCGCAACTCGGTGCGCCAGGGCTGGCGCGGCGAGCGCGATACCCGCGGCGATACCGCCTGGGTGCCGCCGGAAATGATCGATCATATCGAGGTGATCCGCGGTCCGGCTGCGGCGCGCTACGGCAATGGGGCCGCAGGCGGCGTGGTTAATATTATTACCAAAAAAGAGACCGGGGAGTGGCATGGTTCATGGAATACCTACATGAATATGCCGCAGCATGATGACGAAGGGTCGACCAAACGCACCAACTTCAGCCTGGCCGGGCCGCTCAGCGACGCATTCAGCTTTCGCCTGACCGGCGGCTACAGTAAAACCAAGGCCGATGCCCGCGATCTTAACGACGGCCATCAATCCCTGCGTACCGGCACCTATGCCGATACCATCCCGGCCGGACGCGAAGGCGTCAGGGACAAAAATATCGATGCCCTGCTGCACTGGGATCTGGCGCCGATGCACTCGCTGGAGTATGAAACCACTTACAGCCGCCAGGGCAACATTTACGCCGGCGATACCCAGAATACCAATACCAGCGCGCTGGTAGAGGATAACTACGGTAACGAAACCAACCGCATCTACCGCCAGACCCATGCCCTGACCTATCGCGGCGCCTGGGACAGCGGCATCAGCACCATGAACTATGTGCAGTATGAGCGCACCAAGAATACCCGGCTGAACGAGGGACTGGCCGGCGGCACGGAAGGCATTTTCTCCAATGACGATTTCTCCACCATCGAGTTGGACAGCCTGCTGGCGCATACCGAACTCAGCGTACCGTTTGAGCTGGGGGTCAACCAGACCCTGACGGTCGGCAGCGAATGGAACCAGCAGAAAATGAAGGATCCGGCGTCGAATACCCAGACCCTGTTGGGCGGCGCTATCCCGGGCGTATCCAGCACCGGCCGCAGCCCGTACTCCTCGGCCGATATTTTCTCGCTGTTTACCGAGGATAATATGGAACTGACCGACAGCACCATGCTGGTGCCGGGGCTGCGCTTCGATCACCACTCCATCGTCGGCGACAACTGGAGCCCCTCCCTTAACCTCTCGCAGGGGCTGGGCGATGATTTCACCCTGAAGATGGGCATTGCCCGCGCCTATAAAGCGCCGAGCCTGTTCCAGACCAATCCCAACTACCTGCTCTACAGCCGCGGCCAGGGCTGCGCCGCCAGCACCGGCGGTTGCTATCTGCTGGGTAATGATGACCTGAAGGCGGAAACCAGCATCAACAAGGAAATCGGGCTGGAATTCAAGCGCGACGGCTATCAGGCGGGAGTGACCTATTTCCGCAATGATTACCGCAATAAAATCGAGGCGGGTTATGTGCCGACCGGCGTATCGACCAACGGCGCGTCCGATATCTACCGTTGGGAAAACGTCCCCAAAGCGGTGGTACAAGGGCTGGAAGGCACGCTGAACATCCCGGTCAGCGAAACCATCTCCTGGAATAACAACATCACCTACATGATTGAAAGCAAGAATAAAGAGACCGGCGATTACCTGTCCATCATCCCGGAATATACGCTGAACTCAACCTTGAGCTGGCAGGCGCGCCAGGATCTGTCGGTGCAGTCCACCCTTTCCTGGTACGGCACCCAAAAACCGAAGAAGTACAACTACAAGGGCGAACGCGTTACCGGCAGCGAAACCGACGAGGTCAGCCCTTACGCCATTATCGGCCTGAGCGGCACCTATGATGTCAACAAATACGCCAGCGTCACCCTGGGCATCGACAACCTGTTCGATAAGCGCCAGTTCCGCGCCGGCAACGCCCAGACCACCGGCAACGCCGCCACCAACGCCTATATGTACGGCGCCGGCGCCGCCACCTACAACGAACCGGGCAGGACATTCTACCTTGGCCTGAACACTCACTTCTGAATCCGGCGCCAGTAGCCGGTAGTGAGAGAGTGTATGTGCCGATGGCACGCCGAGTTTGCTGACAACGGGGGGAGGGTTTCGCCTGCGGTAGGCTTTATGTCACCCCGGCGGGGTCTGGCTGGCGGTAAGGTTTATGTTGCCCCGGCGAGGGTTTCGCTTGCCTTGCGTTGGGTGGTTATTGGTATTGCCGGGTGCCGGCAAGCGACAAGGAGGGTGTTTCGCGACACCCTCCTTGACCTCCGCGCGTCCGGCAGGTCGCGCGTCGCTGCGCGATGCCTTCCTGCGCCAGCGCGCTCTATGCCGGCCCAAATGTCGCTGTTAGCAATGCTTTTTTATTAGGCTATAGCGTTGCTGGTGTTGAGGGTCAGGAAGTATAGATTGAGATACTGCTAATCATTATGGGAAGCAACTGGCACAGCGAAAATCAGGTCATCCGGCATAAGCCTTTAGCCTTTAGCCTTTAGCCTTTAGCCTTTAGCCAAAAATTACCGCTGTTTCCCCCCCGGTATATGCATACTCCCATAAACAAACAAAAAACGCCTTCTCTTGCAGACGATGGTGTTGACCTTGTGCCGGCATAGAGTGCGCCGGCGGCGCAAATCACGGCTGGATGAGCCGCCGGGAGCGGCGAAAGCCCGGGTTGCGCCGGGAGCGCATCCCGGGCGGTCCAAAAGCCGTGATGCGGCGATGCCGGGGACCGCGC
Source organism: Acerihabitans arboris (assembly GCF_010131535.1). Classification (GTDB taxonomy): domain Bacteria; phylum Pseudomonadota; class Gammaproteobacteria; order Enterobacterales; family Enterobacteriaceae; genus Acerihabitans; species Acerihabitans arboris. Next base: position 131,215 of record NZ_WUBS01000009.1, on the reverse strand, counting down.
AGCGGCGCACGACCTGCCGGACGCATGGGAGTCCAGAGGGACCGGGCGAACGGTCCCTCTGGTTGCTTGCCGGCACCCGGCAATACCAATAACCACCCAACGCAAGGCAAGCGAAACCCTCGCCGGGGCAACATAAACCTTACCGCCAGCCAGACCCCACCGGCGCGACATAAACCTTACCGCCAGCCAGACCCCACCGGCGCGACATAAACCTTACCGCCAGCCAGACCCCACCGGCGCGACATAAACCTTACCGCCAGCCAGACCCCACCGGCGCGACATAAACCTTACCGCACGCCAGACTCGCCGGGGCGACATAAACCTTACCGCCAGCCCCTGCGCTAAATCCTCCATGAGACAGCTATAGTACCGAAACCCTCCACCCCATTACGCCAGCACTCAAAAAGGAAGGCGGCGGGATGGTCAACAGACCAAGCGTGCCGATAGCACGCCCTCTACACCGCATAACCAATCATCGTCAACATCTTTTTCACCTGCTGCACCGCATCCTGCCGCTGCCCCACGCCCAGCTTTTGATAAAGATTGCGGATATGGGTCTTGATGGTGGTCGCCGCCACCTCCAGCTCGCCGGCGATTTGATTATTGCTGTACCCCGAATAAATCAGCCCCAGCACCTGCCACTCGCGCTGGGTCAGCGGACTGATGCGAATCAGCTCCGGCACCTGCGGATGATGCAGCAGCTGTTGGACAAAATCCTCATCGAAATGGGCGAACTTATGCCGGTGATGGGCATTGATATCGCGCAGGATGCGCCGGGTACGCTGTTGCTCCAGCTCCGGCAGCACGCCCAGCTGCAGTAGTTGCCTCAGTTGCACCGCCATCGTTTCGCCCTCGATGACAAAATGGCTGATAAAGCCGGTGCGATTAGCTAACGACAGCGCCTCCATCAACACCTTTTGGGCATCATTCTTCCGCCCGGCATGCCAATAAATCAGGTTATTCAGCAACAGATTACGGTTAAGGTCGCTGACCAGACGCAACTGCCGGGCGTTATCGTTAAGCTCGTCCAGCACCACTTCCGCCTCGTCAAACTGACCGAGCAGGATTTGGGCGCGCGCGATATTACGCCACTGGCCCTGCAAAAAATGGTTATCGACATTATCCGGTTTTACCGTCTGGCCCAGCCACCGCGCGGCGGCATCGGTGTCGCCGGTCAACTGCCAAAACAACACCCGGGGCTTATCGGCGTTGGTTACCCAATCGCTATGGTATTGCGCGCCGCTCATCAGGTTTTCGCAACGATGCAGGTGGCTACGGGCATTGTCGAAATCACCGCGCGCCAAGGCGATTTTGGCCAGCATGGCCAGGCACTGCAACTGCTGCTGCGGCTCGGCGCCGGCCAGGACCTTCAGCCCGGCGAGGGCGGCCTGTTCAGCCTCGTCCAGGCGCGACCAGGACCAGAGCAACTGCGCGCGCAGCCGCAGCAGGAACTCATGCATCGGCAACTGTTCCAGATGTTGCTCGCCCACCAGCTCAAACGCCTTATCCTGTATTTCAAATGCCGCCTGCAAATATCCCTGGGCTATCAGGATCTCGCTTTGCTGCAACAGCGCCCATAACGCGTAATGGTATACCCCGTGCTGGCGCGCCATCCGATCGGTCTGCTGCATCATGGTCAGCGCAATGGTCAACTGTCCTTTGCAGTGCGCGACTTCGCCGGTCACCGACGTGGCGACGATGCGGCCGAAATAATTGCACTGCGGCAAAAACCGCAGCGCTTCGGCCGCCAGGGCTTCCGCTTCGTCGGGCTTGCCGGTGTTGATGGCCACCTGCGCCAGCAGGGCGTTGAACTCCGCCGCCAGCCAGGGCGAGACATCGAGCTTGCGACGGGCCATCTCCGCTTTGTCATGGGCCAGCAGGCTCGCCACCTCGGCGCATCTGTGCTGGCTCTGGGCCAGCCAACCCTTCAACAACACCAGCCGCGGACGCAGGATCAATACGTCATAGGGCAGATGCTTCAGGCAACGATCCAACAGCGCCAGCTCGCCATGGTTAAACAGCGTCCAGCCGCTATCGAGCAGGATCCGGCACATCATCTCCACATCATCCGCCGCCATCGCATGGTGAATGGCCTCGCCGGGATAACCCAGCTCCAGCCAGCCGGCGGCGGCGCTACGGTGGATCTCGGGCAGCTCGGCCGCCAGTTCCCACTGGCAGCGCTGGCGCAGGAAACCGGCGAATAATGGATGAAAACGAAACCATTCGCCGCTATCGTCCATGCGCTGGATAAACAGCCCCTGGTGCTCGGTTTGCTCCAGCCGCTGCTGACCGTTTTCCTCGCCCGTCAGCCGGTCAATCAACACGTCGTTCATCGAGCGCAGCAGCGAACAGCGCAGCAGGAAACGCCGGGTGGCGCCGTCCACCCGATCGAGCACCTCATCCACCAGGTAATCGGACAAATGACCCGCATTGATGCCCGACAGCCGCCGGGCGGTTTTACTGGCCGGCGTATCGGACTGACGGGTGGACAGCACAATCAATTGCAGCGCCGTCGCCCAGCCCGCCACTTCGTCACAAAGCCGGTTGCTATCCTGGGATTCGATGGACATATCGAGACGGCAATCGAAAAACAGCTTCGCCTCCTCATGGGTAAAGGCCAGTTGCTGGCTGCCGATTTCCAGCAGTTGATCGCGCACCCGCAGGTTGGCGATGCCCAGCGACGGCAGGTTGCGCGATAGTAAAACCAGCTTGAGGTTATCCGGCTGCTGGCGCAACAGGCCGCGCATGGCGTCGTGTATCACCGAATTGGTGATCAGATGATAATCGTCGATCACTAAAAACAGCGGCTTGTCCCAGTCGGCCAGATCCACCGACAGCTGGGCAAACAGGGTGGCAAGGCTGGCATACTGATGCTTCTGCGCCAATGCCTCGCTGCGCAGGCAATGGCCGTCCGTCGCCTGCTGGATGGCCGCCACCAGGTAATTGGCAAATATCTCAGGTTCATTGTCACTTTCATCAAGCGAAAACCAGCCCAAATCCTGTCTTGCCGCCGCCCACTGCGCAATAAGCGTCGTTTTGCCGTACCCGGCGGGACTGGTAATCAGCGCCAGGCGATAGTTGGCCGCTGAAGAAAGCCGGTCCAGCAAACGCTGGCGCGGCACCGTATTATGCAGCCTTGCCGGCCGTCTGAGTTTTGATGGGATTAGCATTCTTTTTATTTCCCCGGAGGTGCGCAATAACTGTCGAAAACTAACTGTTAATTATTGTAATAATATTGTAAGTAATTATTGCCCAAGGTTATCCATTTCATATTTTGGTAAATTGCGCCCTGTCACAATTTTTACTACGCCTCGTCGCTCCTCCTCACATAACCCATCACCGGGAGGATGCCGGTCGCGCCCCGCCAGGTCATGATCAACGGCGGTACCAGTCATCAGCGGCCCACGGCGGGAAGGATAATGGAAGAACTTTTGCTGGAACAGCTATCGGCCCAGGCCGGAATCGGCAGCGAATATATCAACGCCCTGGGCCGGCGCCAGACCATCTCGCCACAGACCAAACGCCGGCTGCTGGACGCCATGGGATGCCGGGCCGGACTCGCGGCCGTCACCACGGAACCGCTGCCGCCGGTGGCCGTTTGGCGACGGGACGAGCCGGCGGCGCTGACGCCCGGCGGCGAGGGCGATTACCAGTGGCGGCTGTATACCGAACAGGGCGGTTTCCTCCAGGGTGAGGTGAGCGCCGGATCCCCGCTGCAACTGCCCCGCGTCCTGGCGTGCGGCTATCACCGGCTAACCTTAAGCCAGGGCGCGCGCGCGTGGCGCTGCCGGGTGATCATCGCCCCGCCCCGCTGCTATCAGCCCGAGGCGCTGCTCGGCGGGCAAAGGCTGTGGGGCGCCTGCGTTCAGCTCTATACGCTGCGCTCGGCGGCCAACTGGGGCATCGGCGATACCGGCGATCTGAAAAAGATGGTGCGGGAAATCGCCCGGCGCGGCGGCGCGTTTGTCGGCCTTAACCCGCTCCATGCGCTTTATCCGGCCATGCCGGGCAATGCCAGTCCCTACAGCCCGTCATCGCGGCGCTGGCTGAATACGCTGTATATCGACATCAATAGCCTGGAGGATTTCCACCTTAGCCCGGCGGCGCGGCTATGGTGGGCGCGGGCGGACGTGCAGCGCCGGTTGGCGCAAGCGCGCGCCGCGGCTGACGTGGATTACCCTGGGGTCGGCGCCCTGAAATTAACCGCGCTGCGGCTGTGCTGGCAACAGTTTAACCTGCGGGAAGAGCAGGATGGGCAGCGGCTGGCTTTTGCCGCTTTTGTGCGTCTGGGCGGCGCCAGCCTGCGCCATCAGGCCGAATTTGACGCCCTGCATGAGTCTCTGCTGGCGCGGGACGCGTCCTGCGTGGGCTGGCCGGACTGGCCGGAGGATTGCCGCGATATCCGGGGCGCCGGCACCCAGACGTTCCGCCAGCGGCATGGCGATGAGATCGCGTTTTATCTTTGGCTGCAATGGCTGGCCGATGGTCAGTTCGCCGAGTGTTTCGCGTTGTGCCGCGCGCTGGGCATGCCCATCGGGCTATATCGCGATTTGGCGGTGGGAGTTGGCGACGGCGGCGCGGAAACCTGGAGCGACCCGGCATTGTATTGCCTGGGGGCGTCGGTGGGCGCGCCGCCGGATATGCTCGGTCCGCGGGGACAGAACTGGGGGCTGGCCCCCATGGATCCCCGCGAGATGGCCTTACGCGGGTACCAGCCGTTTATCGATCTGGTGCGATCTAATATGCAGGGCTGCGGGGCGCTGCGCATCGATCATGTGATGTCGCTGCTGCGCCTGTGGTGGATCCCGCTGGGCGATACCGCCGGACAGGGCGCCTATGTTCATTATCCGATGGAGGATCTGCTGTCCATCCTGGCGCTTGAGAGCCAGCGCAACCGCTGCATGGTGATCGGCGAGGATTTGGGCACGGTGCCGCATGAGATCCTCGCGCGGCTGCGCGGCAGCGGCGTGTATTCCTATAAAGTGCTGTATTTCGAGCAGGACGCCCACCATAATTTCCTGGCGCCCGGGGCGTACCCGCCGCAGTCGATGGCCACCGCCGCCACCCATGATTTGCCGACGCTGCGCGGCTATTGGGGGGCGGGCGATCTCCGGCTCGGGCAGACGCTGGGACTCTATCCCATTGAGTCGGCGCTGCGTTACCTGCATAAGGACCGGCGGCGCTCGCGCCAGGGGCTGCTGACCGCCCTGCACCGCCACGGCTGCCTGCCGCGGCGGGTCTCGCCACTGGCTGATACCCTGCCGATGTCGCCGGTGCTTAACCGCGCCATACACCGCTATCTGGCCGATAGCGCCAGCACGTTATTGGGATTGCAACCCGAGGATTGGCTGGATATCGCCGCGCCGGTCAACGTGCCCGGCACCGGCAATGAATACCCGAACTGGCGCCGCAAGCTGACGCTAAGCCTGGAGGAGATATTTGATAATGCCGGGATTAACCGGCTGCTGCGGGATATCAACCGACGCCGTCAATTGCGTTAAAGACCGGTATTGTTTCCGGCACAACCGATCCAGGGGCCGCGCCGGCCATCAGGCAAAAAAATGGCGACATTACGTCGCCAAAGACACAGGACACAGACATATACGCAAATTACAACAACAGTGGCTTAACCTTTCAGGCCCCCGGCGGTAAGACCGCTTACCAGCCAGCGCTGGGCCAGCAAAAACAGCAGGGTAATAGGTATGGCGGACAGCACCGCCGCGGCGGCAAAATCCCCCCACAAATAGTTTTGCGGATTGAGATACTGCTGCATGCCCACCGCCAGGGTAAAGTTGTCCACGTCGCGCAGCAGCAGCGACGCCACCGGCACCTCGGTAATGGCGCCGATAAACGACAGCACGAACACCACCGCCAGGATCGGTACCGACAGCGGCAGCAGTACCAGCCGGAACGACTGCCAGGGCGTGGCGCCGTCCAGGGCGGCCGCCTCCTCCAGCGATCCCTCGATGGTGTCGAAATAGCCCTTGATGGTCCACACGTGCAGCGTGATGCCGCCAAGATAGGCGAATATCACCCCGCCGTGGGTATTAAGACCGAGAAACGGCAGGTACTGCCCAAGCCGATCAAACAGTACATACAGCGCCACCAGCGACAGCACCGCCGGGAACATCTGGAAAATCAGCATGCCCTTGAGCAAGGGGCTTTTACCGCGAAACCGCATGCGGGCGAAAGCGTAGGCGCAGGTGGTGGACAGCGCCACGATGCCCACGGCGGTAACCGACGCCACCTTGACCGAATTCCATAACCACAGCAGCACCGGAAACGGCGGCGGCGTGATGCCGCCGTCCGCGTGCCGCACGCTCAGTCCCAGCGCCAGCCGCCAGTGCTCGAGGGAAATCTGCCCGGGGATCAGGCTGCCGGTGGCAAAGTTGCCGATACGCAGCGAAATCGCCAGCACCATCAGCAGCGGGAACAGGATCATGGCGATAAAACCCAGCAGTAATACATGCGTCGCCGCCAGGCGCAGAAAGCGCGAGGATGATTGAACTATGGCCACCGGCGGACCTCCTTAATCAAACGTCAAACGTGTTGCTTTCAGGTTCAGTATCGCCAGCCCGCCCACCAGCAGGAAGATGATGGTGGCAATGGCGGCGGCCAGGCCAAAATCCTGCCCGCCGCCGCCTTCGAAGGCGATACGGTAGGTATAACTCACCAGCAAATCGGTATAACCCGCCGGCGTGGTGGTGCCGATGCGGTCCGGTCCGCCGTTGGTCAACAGCTGGATCAGCACAAAGTTATTAAAATTAAACGCAAAGCTGGCAATAATCAGCGGCGTCAGCGGCTTAATCAGCAGCGGCAGCGTAATACCAAAGAAATTCTGCAACGGCCCGGCGCCGTCCATGGCCGAGGCCTCGTATAAATCATCGGGGATGGATTTCAGCAGCCCCATGCATAAAATCATCATATAGGGATAACCGAGCCAGGCGTTCACCACCACCAGCATCAGCCGGGCCAGCAGCGGGGCCTGGAACCAACTGGGCCTGATGCCGAACAGGGCGTTAAGCATCAGGTTGATTTCGCCGAAACTCTGGTTAAACAACCCCTTGAAAATCAGTATCGAGATGAACGACGGCACGGCATAAGGTAAAATCAGCAACAGCCGGTACAGGGCGCGGCCCCTCAGCGCCTCCCATTGCACCACGCAGGCCAATACCATGCCGATGGCCACGGTCAGGACCACGGTTAGCAACGAAAACACGATGGTCCAGACGAATATCGCCAGGAAAGGTTTCTGGATCCCCTGGTCCTGCACTACGCGCATGAAATTTTTCCAGCCCACCGGCACGGTATACCCGGGGCTGAGCTGGCCGTCGACAAAACGTCCTTCGGCATTCACCGCCTGGTAAAAACCCGTGGCCGGGTTGGGCCGGTATTCTTTCCCGCTATGGCTGTCGGTCAGGCTATCCCGCTCGCCCAGGACATACAGCGGCCGCAGGCTGGAAAACTGCCGTAACGAGCTGATGCGCAGCCGCGCGCCGTCGGGCAGTTGCAGCGTCAGCCGCCCCAGCGCCTGGCGATGCCGCGTGACCGCCCTGAGCGTACCCCGCGCCCCCGCTGGCGGCGCGTCGCTCGCTTGCATAACCAACGTCCGCTCCCGGCCGTCGTCCGCCGTGAACACCGGCGAGACCCAAAGCCCGCCGTTCACGTCATCGGTCAATGCCAGCCGCCACGCGTCATCCTGGCCATACAGGCTGAAGCCGTAGGATTTGCCGGACTGTAATTGCCGTTCCAGCAACACCGATTGCGCGCGGTCAAAGGTCAGCTGATGCACGCTGCCGTAGTTGGTAAACGCGATACCGATGGTGCAGGCCAACGGAAACAGCACAAACAGCCCGACGCCCGCCAGGCCGGGATAAACATAGCGCCAGGCATACGCCCCGGCGTTGGCGAAGATGGCCAGCCAGGCGCCGGCCAGGATAAGCGTCAGCATGGCGAACAGATATTCGCCCCGGGCATACATCGGTATCACCATCCAGGCGATGGCCAGGGCGCAAAAAACCACCATCGGCCACTTCACGTACCGATGGCGCCACCGGCGCGCGGACCTGCGGGACAGGGGAGCTGAGCCAAGTTTTGACATAACCCTTCCTATAACGGCGAATGACAACCTGATTGCTCGCACGCGCCGTGACGACGGTTGACCAGCCAATGGCCCGCACGCGCCGTGACGGCGGGAGATAACCCGACTCCAGGCACGGCCCCGGGCCGACGGGTCATTTGATGATGCGCGCCTTTACCCCGTCCAGCGCGTCCTGCACGCTTTGTTTACCGTTGATGGCGTTGACCACCGCGCTGCGCTCGGCATACCAAAAAGCGCTCATCTGCGGAATATTCGGCATGATCTCGCCCCTTTGCGCATTATCCATAGTGGCGGCGATACGCGGATCCCTGGCCAGTCCGGCCTGATAACTTTTCAGCGCCACCGCGCCGAGCGGCTTGTCTTTATTCATGGCGCCCAGACCGTCCTGGGTCAGCAGATAGTTTTCCAGGAACTCTTTCGCCAGTTCCTTATTGGGGCTGGCGGCATTAATCCCGGCGCTGAGCACGCCGACAAAGGGTTTAGAGGGCTGGCCCCGGAAGGTGGGCAATGCCGCCACGCCGTAGTGGACGCCGCTTTTTTCCAGATTGCCCCAGGCCCAGGGTCCGTCGATGGTCATGGCGGTTTGTCCCCGGTTAAAGGCGGCGTCCGAAACGGAATAATCGGTGTCGGCGCTGATGTGCCCGTTCTTGATCAGATCGACGATAAACTGCAGCCCGGCGCGGGAGCCGGCGTTGTTCACCCCGACATCCTGGGTGTTGTAGCCGCCGTTTTCCGCCTTAAAGGCGTAACCGCCGGCGGCGGCGATAATCGGCCAGGTAAAGTAGGGTTCCTGCAGGTTCCACATAATGGCGCTTTTACCCTTGGCGCGCAGCTGGGTGTCAAGCGCCGGGATCTCTTCCCAGGTTTTCGGCGGCGCGCCGATCAGGTCTTTGTTGTAAATCAGCGACAGGGATTCCACCGCGATGGGATAACCGATCAACTTGCCGTCGTAGCGCACCGCGTCCCAGGTAAAAGGAAACAGCTTATCCTGGAACGCCTGGTCCGGGGTGACCTCCGCCAGCAGGCCGGACTGGGCGTAACCGCCAAACCTGTCGTGCGCCCATAAAATAATGTCCGGTCCATCGCCGGTCGCCGCCACCTGGGGATACTTCTCCTCCAGCTTATCGGGATGCTCTACGCTCACCTTAATGCCGGTATCCTGTGCAAACTTCTTGCCGACTTCAGCCAGGCCGTTGTAGCTCTTATCGCCGTTGATCCAGATAAGCAGCCGACCTTCCTCTATTTTGGCCAAGGCCGGCGAGCAGGCCATCGCCGAGATTACGGCCGACAGCGTCAGGGTACAAAGAGCGCATGTGATGCTAGCCATAGTTCCATCCTTACATGTGGCGATGTCCCGCAGGCGCGGAAAGCGAGTCCCCGACAGGAACCGGACCTGTAACCAGGCCGGCGGCGTCCGGGCGCGCGGAAAACCGTGATGAATCGACAATCTGGACATAGTGCGCATAACTTTTGCCACGCTCATCCTCCCCCGCCCTACGCCCCTGGGTCCCCCGCTGTGACCGCATTAACACTCCATGGGCAATTTGCGCGGCAAGCCACAAAAAGCATGCTGGATACTTGCGGCAACCGTCACGCTTTTACCGGCTCGCCGCCGCCATGGCCGTCAATTGCTCAGCAACGTCATCCCGCCGTCTCCCCCTTGAAAAAAGCCGCCCCCGGAGGATTTCCCTCCCGCGCGTTTCACTCACACTTGCCGACACTAGATGTCAACCTGCCGCCGCACCGCCGGGCGGCGGGCGGCGGGGCAAAGAGAGGCAGGAACCAGGGCCTATGGCAAGCGTGACGCTGCGCAATATCGGCAAAAGCTACGGTGACCACGTGATTTTCAGCGATATCAACCTGGATATCGGCGAAGGAGAGTTCGTGGTGTTTGTCGGCCCGTCGGGCTGCGGCAAATCCACCTTGCTGAGAATAATTGCCGGGCTGGAGGACATTACCTCCGGCGAGCTGAAAATCGACGATCGCCGGATGAACGAGGTGCCGCCCGCAGAACGGGGGGTCGGCATGGTTTTCCAGTCCTATGCGCTTTATCCGCACCTGACGGTGGCGGGCAATATGTCCTTCGGCCTGAAGCTGGCCCGGGTCAAAAAAGAGGAAATCAACCTCCGGGTGAACCAGGTGGCGGATATTCTCCAGCTCGGCCATCTGCTGGAACGCCGCCCCAAGGCGTTGTCCGGCGGGCAGCGCCAGCGGGTCGCCATCGGCCGTACCCTGGTGGCGGAACCGCAGGTGTTCCTGCTCGACGAGCCGCTGTCGAACCTGGACGCCGCGCTGCGGGTGCAGATGCGCATCGAGATTTCGCGCCTGCACCAGCGTCTGCGGCGCACCATGATTTACGTCACCCATGACCAGACCGAGGCGATGACGCTGGCGGACAAGATCGTGGTGCTCGACGGCGGTCGCATTGCGCAGTTCGGCAAACCGCTGGAACTGTATCACTACCCGGCCAATCGTTTTGTCGCCGGGTTTATCGGCTCGCCCAAGATGAATTTCCTGCCGGTAAAAGTGACCGCCATCGCCATCGACCAGGTACAGGTCGGGCTGCCCAACGGGCGGAAGGTGTGGCTGCCGGTGGAGAGCAGCCGGGTGGAGGTCGGCGCCAATATGTCGCTGGGCATCCGTCCTGAGCATTTGCTGGCCGGCAATATCGCCGATGTCGTCCTGGAGGGCGTGGTGCAGGTAGTAGAGCAACTGGGGTATGAAACCCTGATCCATATTCAAATTCCCTCCATCCGCCTCAATCTGGTCTATCGCCAGAATGATGTGGTGTTGGTCAACGAGGGTGCCCTATTCGCTATCGGCCTGCCGCCCCAGCGTTGCCATTTATTCCGTGAGGATGGCAGCGCCTGCCGACGGTTACACCAGGAACCGGGCGTATAAGTCTGCCTGTTCGCAGGCAATAATAATCAGGAGAAAATAATGACTAACCTACGCGTATTACCTTTGTCAGTGGCAATCATCGCCGGCGCGGTTTCCGCCCAGGCGATGGCGGTGGATTTTGGCGGTTATGCCCGTTCCGGCATCGGCTGGACCGGGAGCGGCGGCGAACAGCAATGCTTCAAGGCCACCGGCGCCTCCAGTAAATACCGCCTCGGCAACGAATGCGAAACCTACGCCGAACTTAAACTCGGGCAGGAGCTGTGGCGCGAAGGCGACAAAAGCTTCTATTTTGATACCAACGTCGGTTATTCCGTCTCCCAGCGTAACGATGACGAACCGTTGGAACCGAGCTTCCGCGAAGTCAACGTGGTGGGTAAAAACCTGATCGATTCGCTGCCGGGCGCCAATATGTGGGCCGGTAAACGCTTCTATCAACGTCACGACGTCCATATGATCGACTTCTACTACTGGGACATTTCCGGTCCCGGCGCCGGATTGGAAAATATCGATTTGGGCGTGGGCAAGCTGTCGCTGGCGGTGACGCGTAACAGCGAGGCCGGCGGCTCCTATGGTTATATCGATAACCAGCTCAACCAGGTGCCGACCATCAACGACATCTATGACGTGCGTATTGCCGAACTGGAGACCAACCCCGGCGGCAAACTGGAGTTTGGCGTCGATTATGGCCGCGCCAACGTGCAGGACAACTTCAACCTGGCGGACGGGGCCACCAAGGACGGCACCATGGCCACGTTGGAACACACGCAAACCATCGGCAACGGCTTTAACAAGTTTGTGCTGCAATACGCCACCGACGCCATGACCACCGATAATACCGGTCGTCCGCACGGCTCCTACGTCGATAACGACGGCCATATGATCCGCGTGCTGGACCACGGCGGCCTGGACTTTAACGACAAGTGGGCAATGATGTATGTCGCCATGTACCAGGATGTCGACCGCGACAACAACAACGGCACCACCTGGTACACCGTCGGCGTGCGCCCGATGTACAAATGGACCCCGATCATGAGCACCCTGCTGGAAGTGGGCTACGACAACGTCAAGTCCCAACGTACCAGCGATCGTAACGATCAGTACAAGGTGACGCTGGCGCAGCAGTGGCAGGCCGGTGACAGCATCTTCTCCCGTCCGGCAATCCGCCTGTTCGCGACCTATGCCAAATGGAATGAAAAATGGGGTTATGGCGATAACAACGCGGGTTATACCAACGGCGTCGCCTATAGCGATAACAGCAGTACCACCTTCAGCCGCGGTAAGGACGACGAAGTCGCCTTCGGCGTGCAAATGGAAGCCTGGTGGAAATAACCCCCGGCGCGGCCTGTTGACGGGTCGCGCTGTATAAGCACCTGGCGGGCCTGCGCTACTTGCCCGGCGCCGGCCCGCCGCTCGTCACGCTGATAAGGCGACAATAATGAAAATAAAAATGCTTTCCCTGTGCCTGATGGCCGCACTGAGCGCCATCCTGCCGGCCGCCACGCTGGCCGATACCCAGACCAATCCGCAAGATATGTCGGTAGCGCCGGTGATACCGCAGTCCACCCTGAGACAGTTGCCCTGGCAGACGCTGATGCCGCCGGTTAAACAGGAAATTATCCTCGACGGCGCCTCGCCCCGGATCCAAGCGGGCGACATCACCGGGCCGGTGGCCGCCGTGACCCTGCCGGCGAACCGCGGATCGCTGTCCGTCACCCTGAGCAGCCTGGCGAAAGGCCAGTCGGTCTTTGCCCCCAACGTGCTGGTGCTGGATGAGCAAATGCATCCGGCGGCGTTCTTCCCCAGCAGCTATTTTCCCTATGAAAAACCGGGGGGCATGTCGATGGACCGGCTGGAGGGCACGCTTAAGCTCACCCCCGCCCTGGGTCAAAAACAAATTTACCTGCTGATCTACACCACCCGCCAGGATCTGCTGGCCACCACCACCATGTCCAATCCGGCCAAAGCCTACGCCGAGGGGGTAGGCAACGCGGTGCCTGATATTCCCGATCCCATCGGCCGCCATAGCGAAACCGGGGCCCTCAGGTTAAACGTGGCGGCGGAACAGAAGAGCGGCAATATTACCATCGGCCAGATTTTCTCCGGCCCGGAAACGCAGCCGGTCGTGGTCGGCAACGCCGCGCCGGTGGCGTCCCAGGCTCCGGCGGCTGTCGCGCCGGCCGCGCCGATGCTTACCGATACCGAGCGCTATTTTAATCAAGCCATTAAACAAGCGGTGCGCGAGGGCAATATCGACAAGGCGCTTAAACTGCTTAACGAAGCGGAGCGGCTGGGGTCGTCATCGGCACGGCAAACATTTATCAGCAGTGTAAAAGGCAAGGGGTGAGGTTATCCCGATACTGCTGATATTTGGCAGAACATTGGTGCGCTCAGGCGCACCCTTTTTTCATGCCGGGGAAAAAAAAGACAAAAACCGCTCCAGGCTAATCTAAATCATTGTTTCAGCCGAGTAAGGTCATTATGATGCCGCAGCCCTTCGCCGGGCGGGGAGCCATCTTCGCCGTCGCGGGCCCCGAAAGGAGAGTCAGTCCACTTCATTTTGCCTTTTTCTGCTGAGGATATATGCATACCAACAAGTTGGCGAACCCCGGCCCGCTGGGATTAATGGGTTTTGGGATGACCACCATATTGCTAAACCTGCATAACGCTGGTTTTTTCCCTTTGACCTCAATCATTATCAGTATGGGTATTTTTTACGGCGGTATCGCGCAAATCATCGCCGGTATCATGGAATATAAGCACGGCAATACCTTCGGCACCACGGCGTTCACCTCGTACGGCGCGTTCTGGCTGAGCCTGGTGGGGATACTGATGTTGCCGCGCATGGGATTGGCCGAGCCGAGCGACGCGGTATTCCTGGGCGTGTACCTGGCGCTGTGGGGCATTTTTACCCTGTTTATGTTTTTGGGTACCCTTAAATCCAGCCGGGGGCTGCAAATCGTGTTCGGCAGCCTGACCGTGCTGTTTGCCCTGCTGGCCGCCGGCAATATTACCGGCAACCATCAGATCATCGTCGTTGCCGGGTATGTCGGCCTGTTCTGCGGCGCCAGCGCCATCTATCTGGCCATGGCGCAGGTCATAAACGAACAGCTGGGCCGCCAGGTGATGCCGGTCGGCTGAGTCTTGACAATAAAGCAATAAGGTCTCTTAGCGAGACCTTTTTTATGATGGGCTGGGCTGGATTGGCCCTACGCGGTCAAACCGGTCGAGGCCGCCACCGGGACCTGGATGTGCGACTGGGGCTGGGCAACCGTCGCCGGGGTCTTGTGGTGGACCGGCTCCTTGCCGCGCATCCGGCCCAGCACCCGTTCGGCCACCGCCAGCACCTGCTGGCAATAATCCAGCGAAATGGTCAGCGGCGGCTCGATGCGGATGGTTTTGGCATTGTTCAGCGTGCCCGCCACCAGGATCTGATGCTGGAACATCCCCTGGGCAAAAGCATACCCGATATCATTGCGCCTGAATTCCAGCGCCTGCAACAGTCCGCGCCCGCGCGCCTCCACCATAAACTCCGGATAGGCCGACGCCAGCCGGACAAAACCCTTGAGCAGGAACCGGCCCTTAAGCGCCGCCTGCGCCGGCAGATCTTCGCTGAGCAGCACGTTAATGGTGGCCAGCGCCGCCGCGCAGGCCAGCGGGTTGCCGCCAAAGGTGGTGGTATGCAAAAACGGATTCTCGAACAGCACCGAAAACACCTCTTCGGTGGCTACCGTGGCGCCGATAGGCATCACGCCGCCGCCGAGCGCCTTGGCCAGGCAGAGGATATCCGGCTGGACGCCTTCATGTTCGCAGGCAAACATCTTGCCGGTGCGGCCCATGCCGGTCTGTACTTCGTCGAGGATCAGCAGCGCGCCCACCTCGTCGCACAGCGCCCTGACCGCCGTCAGGTAGCCCGCCGGCGGAATAATCACCCCGCCCTCGCCCTGGATCGGTTCCAGGATGATGGCCGCCACGTCCGCGCCGGTGGACCGGCAGCGATAGACGCGATCGCGCATTGCCCCGATATCGCCGAACGGCACATGATCGAAGCCCTGCAGCATCGGCATAAAAGGACGGCGGAAGGTGGATTTGGCGGTGGCGGACAGCGCGCCGAGGGTTTTACCGTGGAACGCGCCGGTGGCGGCGATAAAGGTGGTCTTGCCGCGCGGAGTCTGGTAGGCCTTCGCCAGCTTCAGCGCGCCCTCGACGGATTCGGTGCCGCTATTGCTGAAAAAACTGTATTTAAGCCTGCCGGGCGTCACCGCCGCCAGGGTTTTGGCCAGCATCGAGCGCAGCGGATCGAGCAATTCCTGGCTATGGAGCGGTTGTTTCGCCATTTGGTTTTCGACGGCGGAAAGAACTTTTGGATTACGGTGCCCCACGTTGAAAATGCCAAAACCCCCCAGGCAATCGATATATTCCCTGCCCTGGGTGTCGAGCAGTGTATTAAGTCCACCGGCTCGCCATTCTACGGCTCCGTAATCCCCGCCTACCGTGACTGATTTACGATAATCAAGAAAACCGGGATTCACATACTCTTTAAAATTGTTTATCACTTCCTTATTCAGGTTGATCATCTCATCATGCGTCAGCGTTTTTTTCTCAATCCACTTAAGCGCCTGCTGAGTACATTCTAACGGGGTAAGCATGGGGGTTGAACGAGACAAAATAAGCTCCTTGGAAGGAGATATCATATGATATCGATCTGACAGATGCAGCGTCCGGGCCAACTGTAACTACCTGTATATATTTAGAACAAAATATGAAATCCATCAATAAAAAGAGTTATTAGCGCAAGATTGGAAATGAATAACAGCCGGAAATACTGAAATAACCAAGAGGAAAAAATAAGGAGGTTTTATTGCGAAGACGGCAATGCACCACGATGGATCGCGCATGCCTTAAATAAGTGCGTCTGACCAATGAGATAAAAGCAATAATATTTTTAACGCAGGATTTTATAGCAGACGGGAAGCGTAACGGCAATCTTTTTATGCCTGATTTCAGGCTTTTTATTATATTTTTTTCCCAGGCTTTTTTCGGCAACACAGGCGGCGGCGAAACGGGATATTCGCCGCCGCCCCGGTTGATGAAGGGTTAATGACGGATCATCACGTGCCGCACGGCGGTATAGTCTTCCAGGCCGTACATCGACAGATCCTTGCCGAAGCCGGACAGCTTCTGGCCGCCGTGGGGCATCTCGCTGACCAGCATAAAATGGGTGTTGACCCAGGTGCAGCCGTATTGCAAACGGGCGGTGACCCTGTGGGCGCGGCCGATATCCCGCGTCCAGACCGACGACGCCAGTCCGTAAGGCGACGCATTGGCCCAGCGGATCGCCTGCGCCTCGTCGTCAAATACCGTGACGGTGACCACCGGCCCGAACACTTCCCGCTGGACGATTTCATCCTCCTGGCGCGCGTCGGCCAGCACCGTGGGGGCAAAATAATAGCCCGGCCCGTCGATGGGGGCGCCGCCGGTGATCACCCGGATATGCGGCAGCGCCCTGGCGCGCTCGACAAAACCGCTGACCCGCCGCAGGTGCGCGGCGGTAATCAAGGGTCCCAGTTCGGTATCGGCATCGGCCGGATCGCCGGTTTTAAGCGAAGCGACGCTTTGGCCCAACGCCTCCACCAGCTTGTCGTAGACGCCGCGCTGCACATAGAGCCTGCAGGCGGCGGTGCAGTCCTGGCCGGCATTGTAAAAGCCGAAGGTCCTTACCCCGGCCACCACCTCATTGATATCGACATCGTCGAACACGATCACCGGCGCCTTGCCGCCCAGCTCCATATGGGTTTTTTTAACGCCGCCGGCGGTATGGGACAGGATATGCGCGCCGGTGGCAATCGAGCCGGTCAGCGACACCATGCGCACCCGCTCGTGGCCGGTCAGGGCGTCGCCCATTTCCGCGCCGGTGCCGAACAGCACGTTGACCACGCCGGCCGGCAGGATCACCGCCATCAGCCGCGCCAGGTAGAGCGCGGTCAGCGGCGTTTGCTCGGCGGGTTTAAACACCACGCAATTGCCGGCGGCCAGCGCCGGGGCCAGCTTCCAGGCCGCCATCATCAGCGGATAGTTCCACGGCGCGATGGAGGCGATCACCCCGATGGGGTCGCGACGAATCATGGAGGTGTGCCCTTCCAGGTATTCCCCGGCGGCGCTGCCGCCCAGGCAGCGGCTGGCGCCGGCGAAGAAACGGAACACATCCGCCACCGCCGGTATTTCATCGTTGATCACGCAGTGATAGGGCTTGCCGCAGTTCAGCGATTCCAGGCGCGCCAGCGCCTCGCCGTGCTGTTCGATGGCGGCGGCCAGTTGCAAGAGCATCGCCGCGCGGGTTTTCGGCGTGGTCTGGCCCCAGTGTTCAAACGCCGCGTCCGCCGCCATCACCGCCGCGTCCACCTGCTCCAGGCTGGCCTCGTTAATCGTCACGATAATGTCCCCGGTGGCCGGGTTTATCACCGGCGTCGGTTTGCCCGCGCCCGGCACGGAGCTGCCGTTGATCAGTAATGTGTCATGCATGGGAAAGTCCTTGGTTATTTGCCGCTGCCCGCCACGCCTTCGCCACCGCGCGTCAGGTAGTAGGCCCAGAGTATGGGTAACATGGTCACCAGGGTGACCAGCAGTGAAACGACGTTGGTAATAGGCACGTCGCGCGGACGGCCCAGTTGGTTCATCAGCCACAGCGGCAGCGTGCGTTCATGGCCGGCGGTAAAGGTGGTGACGATGATTTCGTCAAACGACAGCGCAAACGCCAGCATGCCGCCTGCCAGCAACGCCGAGGCCAGCCCCGGCATCACCACGTAACGGAAGGTCTGCCAGCCGTCGGCGCCCAGGTCCATCGAGGCCTCGATCAGGCTAAAGGAGGTGCGGCGCAGGCGGGCGATAACGTTGTTGAACACCATCACCACGCAGAAGGTGGCATGGCCGATAACGATGGTCATCAGGCCAGGGCTGACGTCCAGCGCCTTAAAGGCGGACAACAGGGCGATGCCGGTAATAATGCCCGGCAGGGCGATGGGCAGCACCATCATCATGGTTATGGCCTGCTTGCCCAGGAAATCCCGCCGGTACAGGGCCGCCGCCGCCAGCGTGCCCAGCACCAGGGCGATCAGGGTCGCCAGGCAGGCCACCTGCAGCGACAGCCACAGCGCGGACAAAATATCCGGCCGGCCGGCGGCCAGCTCGAACCAGTGCAAGGTAAACCCCTTGGGCGGAAAGCTAAACGCCGCGTCCTCGGTATTGAAGGCGTACAGGGCGATTATCCCCAGGGGGAAATGCAGGAACAGGATGCCGCCCCAGGCGGCCAGTTTCAGCGCCAGCGGCGCGCGATCAGAGCGCATCGAAGGCCCCCAGTCGTTTGGCGAGGGTGAGATACAGGGCAATCAACACCATCGGCACCAGCGTAAACGCCGCCGCCATCGGCATATTGCCTATGGCTCCCTGCTGGGCATACACCATGCTGCCGATAAAATAGCCCGGCGGCCCCACCAGCTGCGGCACGATAAAATCGCCCAGGGTGAGCGAAAAGGTAAAAATGGAGCCGGCGGCGATGCCCGGCACCGCCAGCGGTAGCACCACATGCCGGAACGTCTGGCCCGGGCGGGCGCCCAGATCGGCGGAAGCCATCATCAGCGACGGCGGCAGGCGCTCAAGCGACGCCTGGATCGGCAAAATCATAAACGGCAGCCAGATATACACGAACACCAGAAAGCGGCCCAGATGCGACGTGGACAAGGTGCTGCCGCCGATGCCCGGCACGGCGAGCACCGCCTGCAGCGCCGGCTGCAGGCCAAGGTGCTGTAAAAACCATTGCATCACGCCGTCATGGGCCAGCAGCAGCGTCCAGGCATAGGCCTTGACGATATAACTGGCCCACATCGGCATCATCACCGCGATATAAAAAAACGCTTTCCAGCGGCCGCTGGTATAACGCGCCATATACCAGGCGAGGGGAAACGCCAGCAGCGCGCTGGCAAGCGTCACCGCCACCGCCATCGCCAGGGTGCGCAGGATAATGTCGTAGTTGGCCGGGTTGAACAGCGCGACGAGGTTGGCGGTGGTCAGATCCGGCAGCACCGTCATGGTGAAATCGTCAAAAGTATAGGCGCCCTGCCACAGCAGGCTGAGCAAGGCGCCCACGTAGACAATGCCAAACCACAGCAGCGGCGGCAGCAGCAGCGATAACAGCAGCACGGTGGGCCGGCGGTAGAGGAAGGTCGAGATAACGCGCCCCGGCCGCACGGCGGCTTTCGGGTGGTCCGGCAGTCCCATATCCATTATCCTCATTCCTCAAGGGCGCTCATGGCCGTGCGCGGCCATGAGGCGGTCAGCCGCTGGCCCAGGGCAATCCCTTCCTGGATGGACGATCGAACGGGATGGGTCTCGCTGACGGAAAAACGCGTTCCCCCGGCCAGCACCAGCTCATAGCGGGTGATGGCGCCCTGGAACAGGATATTGCTCAGCTCGCCCGTGACCGACAGTTCATCGGACCGCGCCGGCCGGTCCGACACGCTGATACGGGCAAATTCCGGCCGCACGGCAAACACGCCGTTTTCGCCGGTCAGTTCCCGGGCCAGCTCGCCGCCGATAACGTTGGCGCTGCCGACGAAATTGGCCACGAAGCGGCTCCGGGGCTGGAAATACAGCCGGCGCGGCGTATCCACCTGTTCAATGCGCCCCTGGTCGAATACCGCCACCCGATCGGACATCGACAGCGCCTCGCCCTGATCGTGGGTGACAAAAATAAAGGTAATGCCCAACTCGCGCTGCAGGGTTTTCAGCTCGCCCTGCATTTGTTCGCGCAGCTTGAGATCCAGCGCCCCCAGCGGCTCGTCCAGCAGCAGGATGCGCGGCTCGTTGACCAGCGCGCGCGCCAGCGCCACCCGCTGGCGCTGGCCGCCGGACAGGTGGGCCGGCTTGCGGTTAAGCACGTCGCGCAGTTCCACCCGCGCCAGCGCGGCCCTGGCGCGGACCATACGCTCGGCGCGCCCCACCCCTTTGACCATCAGGCCGTAGGCCACGTTGTCGAGCAGCGACATATGGGGGAACAGGGCGTAGTCCTGGAATACGGTATTCACGTCGCGCTGGTAGGGCGGCAGGCTGGCGGTGTCTGTGCCGTGCAGCCGGATAACGCCGCTGTCCGGCTGCTCAAAACCGGCTATCAGGCGCAGGCAGGTGCTTTTCCCCGAGCCAGACGGCCCCAGGAGCGAAAAAAACTCGCCGTCGGGAATATCCAGCGTCAATCCGTCCACGGCGGGAACGCCGTTAAAACGGCGGGTTACGTTTTCCAGGCTTACCGCGCTGCTCATCAGTACTCCTCCTGCCGGCGCCCCGACGAAAGCGCCGCGCGTCAATAACCGGCCTGCGCGTCCCCGGGCAGCGGCGTTGCCCACCCTGCCCTGGCGCCAGGCCGTATACCGGATTTCCTTGCCGGCCTGTACGCCCGGCAAGGGCAAACCGGCGCGTTAACGGCCGCCCATCATGGCGATATAGTCCTGGGTCCAGCGGCTATAGGACACGCACTGGCCGCCGTTGCCGCTGTCGCACTTCGCCGTCGGCGTTTTCCAGAAGGCGATTTTGTCGAACTGGCTAAAGCCGTTGGTTTCACATCCCTTGTCCCCCAGCAGGGTGCTGGCCTTGCAGCCTTCAGGCACCGCCGGCACCGACCCGAACCAGGCGGCGACATCTCCCTGCACCTTCGGCTCCAGCGACCAGTTCATCCAGCGGTAGGCACAGTTGGGATGGGCGGCGCCGCTGTGCAGCATGGTGGTATCCGCCCAGCCGGTGACGCCCTCTTTCGGGATCACCGTGGCGACCGGCTGCCCCTCGCCTTCCAGTGCATTAGCCTGGTAGGGCCAGGCGCCGGACGCCACCACGCCTTCGTTTTTAAAATCGCTCATCTGTACCGAGGTGTCGTGCCAGTAGCGATGGATCAGGGGATGCTGCTGCTTGAGCAGCGCCAGCACCGCCTGGTACTGGGTTTCATTAAGCTGGTAGGGATCCTTGATGCCGAGCTGCGGCCGGGTGCTCTTCAGGTAAAGCGCCGCGTCGGCGATATAAATCGGGCCGTCATAGGCCTGTACCCGGCCTTTATTGCTTTTGCCGTCCGGCAGGTTTTGCTGCTCGAACACTACCGACCAGCTGTCCGGCGGGGTGGTAAATACCTTGGTGTTGTACATCAGCAGATTGGGACCCCACTGGTACGGCGTGCCGTAGGTCTTGCCGTCGACGTTGTACCAGACCCCGCCAACCAGGCGCGGATCGATCTTGCTCCAGTTGGGGATCAGGGCGGTATTGATCGGCTGGACCCGCTTGCCGAGGATCAGGCGCAGCGAGGCGTCGCCCGAGGCGGTCACCAGATCGTAGCCGCCCTTGGCCATCAGGCTCACCATTTCGTCGGAGGTGGCGGCGGTCTTGACGTTAACCTGGCAGCCGGTCTCCTTTTCAAACGCCGTGACCCAGTCATACTGCTTGTCGGTCTGGCCGCGCTCGATGTAACCGGGCCAGGCAATGATATCCACCTGCCCCTCGCCCTTGCCCAACAGAGTGGGGAGATCGGCGGCCCGCGCCAGGGCGCTGCCGCAAAAGACGCTGATACATAAGGCGCTTACCTGCGTAATATTATTCATTGCCTGTCTCCTGTCATTGGGTTGACCCGGGGCTGGGCGTCAGGCCGGGTCCGGGTAGGGGGGGCTGGGAAAACGGGTATCGAATTTGGCCATGATATGGCGCACCACGCTGTACTCCTGCAGCGCCTCGCCCGAGAGGTCCTTGCCGTAGCCCGAGCCTTTCAGCCCGCCGTGCGGCATTTCGCTGACCAGGGTGAAATGGGTATTGATCCAGGTACAGCCGTATTGCAGCGTCGACGCCAGGAAAAACGCCAAATCGACATCGCGGGTCCAGACCGACGACGCCAGACCGTACTCCGAGTCGTTGGCCCACGCCAGCACCTGCCCGACATCCTCGAACCGGGTGACGCTGACCACCGGGCCGAACACCTCTTTTTTGATGATTTCATCGTGCTGCAGGCACCCGGCCAGCAGCGTCGGCTGATAATAAAACCCAGGGCCGCCGTGGGCCTTGCCGCCGGTCACCAAAGAAATGTGCGGTTGTTCCAGCGCGCGTTCGATAAAACTGGCCACCCGGTCGCGCTGACGCGATGAAATCAGCGGGCCAAGCTCGTTGTCCGCATCCAGGGGGCGGGCATAGCGCAGTCCGGCCACCGCCTCACCCAACGCGTCCACCAGCCGGGGGTAAATACCGGCCTGGGCATATACCCGGCAGGCGGCGGTACAGTCCTGGCCGGCGTTGTAATAGCCGTAACGGCGGATGCCCGCCACCACCGCGTCCAAATCGGCGTCATCGCAGACGATCGCCGGCGCGTTGCCCCCCAGTTCCAGATGGGTGCGCTTGGTGCCGCCGACCGCCGCCTGGAGAATTTTTTGCCCGGTCACGGTATCGCCGGTCACCGAAATCATACGCACCAGCGGATGATTGATCAGCGCCGCGCCGGTGGTTTCCCCACGGCCGAATACCACGTTAACCACGCCCGGCGGCAGCAGGCCGTCCAGCCGCGACATTAGCGCCAGGATCGATAACGGCGTGTGTTCGGAAGGTTTGAATACCAGCGTATTGCCCGCCGCCAGCGCCGGGGCAAGCTTCCAGGCGGCCATCATCAGCGGATAATTCCAGGGCGCGATGGAGGCCACCACGCCCAGGGCGTCGCGGCGCAGCATCGAGGTGTGCCCGGGGATATACTCGCCGGCCAGTTGCCCCTGCCGGCAACGCACGGCGCCGGCAAAAAAGCGGAATACATCGGCGGCGGCGACAATATCGTCCTCCCGCGCCTGGTGCAGGGGCTTGCCGCAGTTCAGCGCTTCCAGCCCGGCCAACTGGGCGGCGTGGCGGTCGATGGTCGCCGCAATCTCCAGCAGGATGCCGGCGCGAAAGGCCGGGGTGGTGGCCGCCCACCGCGGGAAAGCGCGGTGGGCGGCGTTGACCGCGCCGATAACCTGTTCCTCGCCGGCTTCGCATAGCGCAAGGAGAATTCCGCCGGTGGCGGGATTGATGATCTGCTCCGCGCGCCCATCGCCGGCGAGGGTTTCGCCGTTGATATAGTTGAGCCAGCGGGTCTCGGTTAACAGGGACAGGTCGGTCACGGCGTCACCCTCGGGTATTGGCGCAGATGTTAACAACTTGCGTACAATTGCTTACACACCGAGACTATCCCCACAGGCCCGCCAGCGACTAATTCTAAATAACGAACGCCCCGTTCGGTTAAATCGAAACCTTGCGCGCCGGGGTCTTTTCCCGCGCCAGCGCCAGGAACGGCGTGACCAGTTCCGGGCGGCTGTTGCCCCGCCGCCAGGCCAGGCCGATATTAAGATGCTCGTTCAGATCCGACAGCTGACGCGCCTCGATCATGCTGCCTTCCAGCGACCAGGGACGGTAGGCCATGTCCGGCTGGATCGAGACCCCCAGCCCGGCGGCCACCATGCTGCGCACCGCCTCGGTGGACGCGGTGCGCATGGCGACGCAGGGATGCAGCCCGGCCCCGGCCCAGATTTGCCGGGCGTGCCGGTCCATCTCGTCGGCGTTGAGCTGCACCAGCGGATAAGGCGCGACGTCGCCCAGGGCGATGGCCTCCTGCTCCAGCAGCGGATGCAGCGGCGGCAGCCAGAGCCGGTAGGGCGAATGGACCAGCACTTCGGTCTGCAGGGCGTGGCGGTCTTCCAGGTTGCTTAAAATCAGCACGCCGATATCGATCTCGCCGTTGACCAGCAGATGCTCAATATAACGGCGTTCGTCTTCGATGATGCTGACGGTGACATCCGGATAACAGGCGCGAAAGCGGGTGAGCATATCCACTAGAAAATAGCCGGATACCAGGCTGGTCACCCCCAGCGTCAGGTTGCCGCTTAGGCGCGCCATGCCCTGCTTGACGCTGAATTTGGCATTATCAACCGTGGCCAGGATCAGGTTGGCCTGGCGCAGGAACTGATGGCCCTGGTGGGTCAGCGTCATGCCTTTGGCGTGCCGTTCGAACAGCGACGCCTCCAGCTCTTCCTCCAGTTGCTGCACCGCCAGCGTCAGCGAGGACTGGGCGACAAAGGTGGCCTGGGCGGCGCCGGAAATGGAGCCGGCCTCGGCCACCGCAATAAAATGACGTAATTGCCGCAGTGTTAACATCGACGCCCGCCCGTTATACGAATAATAAGCAACCTTATCTTTTTATTTATATAGAGCGGCGGCGGACAGATCCAGTAATTAGTACTCGGGCCATGCGGTTTCAGGAAAAACGATCGCCGGCGCCGTTGCCATAGTAAACAGGAAATGACCTTTTTTGATGCCACCCGCCCCGGCGGCGCCTGGATCGAGGCGAACACGCCTATCGACACCATCCCTGTCTTCATCAGGAACCAGGCGGCTATCGACCGAGGATTACCACGCCGAAGCCAGGCCGGGGATAAGGCTCCGGCGTTAGAGTTTAACGATCGCCGCCTCCCAGGGACGAATAGCGCCGTGTTCCAGCACGGTCGGGTCGGGATAGTTATTGAGCAGCACGTCCGCCCGCGGGGAAAGACGCAGCGCCGCCGGGTCGACGGTCAGCGTGCGATCGCTGAAATTACCAAACACCAGATACTCATCAAGTTCATATCGCCGGCAGTAGGCGAACAGTTGCCCATGCTCGGGCAACAGCAGCTGATAACTGCCGTAAACCAACCAGTCCGCCGTTTTGCGCAGCGCGACTAACCGCCGGTAATAGTGGAATACCGAGTCTTTATCCTCCACCGCCGACAGTACATTGATATCCCAGTAGTTGGGATTGACCTTTATCCAGGGTGTGCCGAGGCTGAAACCGGCGTGTTCACTGGTGTCCCACTGCATGGGCGTGCGGGCGTTATCGCGGCCTTTGGCATAAATCGCGGCCATCACGCCGTGGAGGCGGTATCCCGCCGCAAGACGCTCGCGATACATATTGCGGGTTTCAATATCGCGATAATCGTCGATATCGGCGAAACGTACATTGGTCATGCCGATCTCCTCGCCCTGGTAGATATAAGGCGTGCCGGACATGCCGTGTAATACCGTAGCCAGCATCTTGGCGCTCTCGACCCGGTATTCTCCCTCGTCGCCAAAGCGCGATACCACCCTGGGCAGGTCATGGTTGTTCCAGAACAGACTGTTCCATCCCCGGCCGTAAAGCTCGGTTTGCCAGCGGCTTAACACTGTTTTCAATTCGCGTAAATCATAGGGAATGATATCCCATTTCTCCCCTTCCGCCCGGGCCTGATCCAGCGTCAGGTGGCCGAATTGGAAGATCATGCTTAGCTGATGCCGGTCAGGATCGCTCCAGCGCACCCCGGTCTCGGGAGTAGCGCCCCAGGCTTCGCCCACGGTTAAGATGTCATCATATTGACCGAAGCCGTCCTCATTTAATTCCAGCACATAGTCATGCAGCCGGGGGCCGTTGGCGGTAATGCGCTGTTCAGGTATCTTGCCGATCAAATCAATCACATCAAACCGAAAGCCGCCTACGCCTTTTTCCAGCCAGTAGGCCAGCACATCCACAATTTCACGGCGCACCTGGGGATTGCTCCAGTTCAGGTCCGGCTGCTTGCGCGAGAACAGATGCAGGTAATATTCACCGAGATTTTCTTCATATTGCCAGGCGCTGCCGCCAAATACCGACATTAACCCGTTGGGCTGTTTTGTCCAGACATAATAATCATGAAAGGAATTATCCGGCGATTTACGCGCCTCGCAAAACCACCGGTGCTCGTCGCTGGTATGGTTAGCCACGATATCCATCATGATTTTCAAGCCGCGCCTGCCAGCTTCGGCTATCAGTTCATCCATGTCGTCCATGGTGCCGAACTCGTCCATGATGCGGTAATAATCGGCAATATCGTAACCGTTGTCATCGTTGGGCGAAGCGTATACCGGGCATAGCCACAGCACCTCCACGCCCAGCAGGGCCAGATAATCCAGCTTGTGGATAATGCCCCGCAGATCGCCGATGCCGTCGCCGTCGGCATCATAAAAACTGCGTGGATAGATTTGATAAACGACCGAACGGTGCCACCACTTTTGCTCATGAGTCATGAAAAATACCCTTATTATCCGCCGGGACGCTCCGCCGTCCCGACTGCGCCGAAGATAAGGCTGGTTAAACAATATACCGTTAGGTATATGCCAAGCCGGCGAAACCCGCCAGTGACGACACGCACGCCGATACGTGCCTGGTGATTAAAAAAGGGCAATAAGATATTGGCGTTCCGAATGGCAGCGGGTCAGGGGTGGACGCCGGCGCGGCCTTGCGCCGCCCGGGCTTTTTCGTCCTCCGCCTCGCCCATGCGCTGCAGTAGGCGATGGCCGATATTATTGGTCCAGTTAAAGCTGTTTTGCAGCACCACCACCGCGATTTTATGCCGGGTATCCAGCCCGATATAGCTGGAGTAACCGCCGATAAAACCGACCTGGTAGGTGATTTTCTGGCTGCCGATATCATCCACGATCCAGGCAAGCGCCGCGGCTTGACGGGTTCGGTCATAACGCACGGTCAGGGAGTCCCGCAGCGCCGAGTCAAGGGCGGGATTACCGGTGGGACGCATATGCGCCTGGGCATAGGTCAGGAGATCGTCGGCATTGGTATAAAGGCCGGCGGCGCCCACCATAAACGATGAAAAATGCCAGTCGGGCACCACCTGCCCGCGGCGGATAAACTTAGGCTGATCGCCCGCGTGGCCGATTGCCCGCCGCGGATAGCCCGGCAGCAACCGGGCATTGTAGCTGGTATGTTCCAGGCCCAGCGGCCCGGTAATATTTTCCGCCAGCAGCTGGTTGACCTGTTTCCCGGTGCGGTGCTGCAGAATATAATCCAGCAACGCATAACCCAGATTGGAATAACGCGGCTGCACGCTTGCGGGCCGTTGAAAATCGGCCAGGAAATCCATGACCTTCTCATTATCCAGCGACCGGTAAAAATTCTCGCCGGTAAATAAATAATGTATGAAAGAACTTAATATCTCGACGGAAAGCATTTGCCGGGGCAGGCCGGACGTGTGGGTGACTAATTGCAGCAGGGTGATTTTGCGCGCGTCGGCGCTCAGCGGTACGCTAGAGGGCAATAAGGTGTCCAGCGTTTCATCCCAGCGCAGCACCCCTTTATGGACCAGCACCACCGTCACCTCGGCAATAAAACCCTTGCTTACCGACCCGACGGCAAACAACGTATCGCCGCGGATGTCAACACCCTGCGGCTTATCGGTAACACCATAACCAAAGGTGAATTTTTCACCATCGGGCCGCAGCACGCCGACCACCAGGCCGGGCGTTTGACCGGCGGCAAGCAGGGGCAGCGCCAGATTGTCCACCTGGGTTTTTAAATCGCCATGGGCAGCCGACTCCCGGCCCGCCACTTTTACGTTGTCAATCGGCATGCTGGACAGGGTGGCGCAGGCGCACAGGATAAAGGCGCCAAACAGCATCAACAAAATTGTTATTATATTTTTTATCATTATTTAAAATAACCATTATGTTCAAAAACAGTGTTGCCAAAAAACAGTATTGCCGGAAATAAGCCACCTCCTGGTTTGCCCGCGGCGCCACCGCGCCCTGCCAGAGGGGCGCCGATTGTCCCATTCGCCTGTCTCGCTGGCAATAGCGGTCCGGTTATTATTCCGACGATTATTCCGCTATCAACACGCGCCAAGCCACGCTGCTCCCCCCGGTTACCGGCCTCAGGGGCGCGGAGACGACGTATTTGCCGGCGTCCCCGCCCAGGCCGGCTAAGGCTGGGGAAAGCCGCTGCCTCACTGAGGCTGTAGCGGCACATATCGTCATAACTTAAGATTAGGGCCGCCGTCGGTTTTCAGGGCGGGATCGCGGAATGTCATGATGATGAGGTATTTATTAAATATATTTCTTTAATGATATCCTTAATGATAATCTGCCATGCTCGGGGCTTCCGGATAAATGAGAGCGCTCTTTAGAATTCGCCGAAAAAGATAAACCGACTATTTACGACGGCAGTGGATTATTCTATTATCTGATTTAACCAAACAGGTACAGCTGCGCCATCACTCAGTCGGTTATAATAATAAGCTGACATTTACACTTTATTATTTGGAACTTGGGAAATGGAAAATAAAATCATCATGATTGGCGAATCAATTCACGGCGTTTCTGAATTCACCTCTTTCAAATGCCATTATATCAAGACCCTGTCAGCGCCCGGTTCTATCCTGATATTTGAAGCTGACAGCCTCGGTATGTATATCTCGTTTCTTTTGGGCGACACCCCGCGGCAACAGCTGGAAAATTTTCCTAAAGTCCATCAGACCCGGGAAATGCTTGGCCTGCTCTCCTGCGCCCGGGAGAAGAATATAATCTGCCTGGGGGCGGACGTCATTCCACGTCGCCATATCCTTACTTTCCCGCCGGGCGTTTGCTGGCGGTCGGAAAGACAGGCGCAGGCAGATGTCTACCATGCCATCAAGGCGCAGGCCGGATACTTCGCCCTGCGGGACAAATATATGGCGAAGGCCATCATGCTTATCCGGAAAAAACTGCCCGGACGCAATATCCTGGTCTTAATGCATAACCTGCATATCAAGAAAAACGGCAGCGCGGAATGCCCCTCCCTGCGGCTGAAATCTACCGCCGAAAACCTCCGGGAGCGCCGGTTGGACATTCACTCCATTGCCCTTATGGCATCTTCGGGAACGGCCTGCCATAACACCCTGGAGCGATTTTCCTTTGATATCCATGATGAAAATGCCATCGAGGACTATCACCACGACCGCGAGGCTTTTGCGCAGATAGCCTATAAAAACATCCCGGCCGGGCTGATTGCCTATCACCACGCATTCGAGGCGGAAACCATACCGTTACAGGAACAGTATGACGAATGCGTGGTGTTTTCCCATGTGCATCCGCCGGAGTTTATCTAGCCGGCAGGCGCCAGAATGGCTCTCTTATGCACGCCCGGCCAACGTCTATGATGGCCTGAGTCATGGCCAGGATATTAGCCCATGCAGAATGGTGCAGTGGTTAATAAAACTGTCTGATCCCGGCTGCCCGTGCAATAAGAGCAGGATTAATTGAGCAATATTTTTTATAAAATACCCCAGGGAATAATTATCAGAACCTCGGGATACCCGCGTTTATTGGTTAACCAAATAGCCCCTCATTTACGCCAGGCGATGCTCAGCAGCATCAACCGGTTGATTATGGAAATCCGGCCTGAGAGGGCCTTATTCCACCTTATTTGGTGAGATGAAAATTATTTATAATAAAAACTATTCGATTAAAATGTATAAACTATATCATGCATAATGACTAAAAAACTCCAGCATTACTCATATGGTGATTTATTATTTAACCTAACAGTTCAAGAATTTATTTTTCAACACCGGCGCCAGCTAAAAAAACACCCTTATTTATAATGCGCACCAGATCCCAAATACGGCATATGGCTAAAGCCGGAGATACGGCGACGTGACATAGTTACTTGAGTAACGGCATTTTTAATTCCCTCACCCGCCGAACGCCCCGATGAAAATATCCTTAAGGATCGATAACCATGAGCTTAACAATAAATAGGCAATTCCCCCGGCCCCATGCCGTTGCGGCGGTTGGCGGCAATTTAACTAAATACCCTTGGCTAATCCTGGCGGGCGTGCTCTGTTTTTTTTCCTATGCCGCCCTGGCGGATGAAGGCGATTTTGTCATACCCGGCGAGGCCGCGCCGCCGTCGGTCAATCACGAAGTCACCTTATTTCAGGATGTCCGTATCTTTGACGGTAAAAATACCGCCCTCTCGGGGCCGGCCAACGTATTGGTCAAGGACGGCGTCGTCTCGCGCATTTCGGCCGACCCCATCGCCGTGGATAATTCCGACCGTGCACAGGTCATCGCCGGCAACGGGCGGGTGCTGATGCCGGGTCTTATCGATGCGCACTGGCACGCGTTCATGGCGGCAACGCCGCAAATGTTACTGATGACCGCCAGCCCGGCCTACCTGCAGCTGCGGGCGGCGCATGAGGCCGGCGAGACGTTGATGCGCGGGTTTACCACCGTGCGCGATCTTGGCGGCCCCGTGTTCGGCCTGAAGCGCGCCATCGACGAAGGGGTGATTGAAGGCCCGCGCATTTACCCGTCCGGCGCGTTTATCTCGCAAACCTCGGGCCATGGCGACTTCAGGTTTATGTTTGAACTGCCCCGCCGGCCGGGGGGCCCATTGAGTCATTCTGAACAAGAGGGCATTGCCGCCATTGCCGACAGCCCCGACGAAGTTCGCCTCAGGGCCAGGGAGCAGTTACGCCAGGGCGCCAGCCAAATCAAGCTGATGGGCGGCGGCGGGGTGTCCTCGCAGTATAATCCCATTGAATCGGTACAATATACCGAACCGGAAATCCGTGCCGCGGTGGAAGCCGCCGCCAACTGGGGCACCTATGTTACCGTACACGCCTATACCCCGGCGGCAATCCGCCAGGCGGTGGACGCGGGAGTCAAATGCATCGAGCACGGCCAGTTAATGGATGAGCCTACCGCCAGATTACTGGCGGATAAGGGCATATGGCTAAGCACCCAGCCGCTGCTCGACGACGAGGACGCCTCGCCGATGCCGACGCCGCTATCCAGGCAAAAGGCCCTCGAAGTATTCGCCGGCACCGACAATGCCTATAAACTCGCCAGGAAATACCATATCAAGACCGCCTTTGGCACCGACGCGCTGTTCGACCCGCGGGTGGCCAGCCGCCAGGGCGCGCAGTTGGCTAAGCTGGTGCGTTGGTACACCCCGGCGGAAACGCTGAAGATGGCCACCGGCGACAACGGCGAACTGATGGCGCTGTCCGGGTTTATCAATCCCTATCCCGGCCGGCTGGGCACTGTGGAGGAAGGCTCGCTGGCGGACCTGCTGCTGGTGGACGGCGATCCGCTGGAAAATATCAAGCTTATCGAGGATCCGGCCAGGAACTTTGTGGTGATCATGAAGGCAGGCCATATCTATAAAGACATTTTGCCAAGATGAAGAAAGGCGCGTTAACCCGCGTCGCGGGTAAAACGTGCCGCTCCAGCCCGTTTTACCCACCGGGCTAGACTTTGGTATAACGCAGCCAAACCCCGTCGTGATCGGTTTTTTCCACCGACGCTAGCCTGAGGTAATTGGGCGTTTTCCACGCTTCCCTGGCTATCTCAAAAGAGGACGGATGGCCGGGACGGCCGTCCACCAGCGGCAGGATCAGCACGCTGACCTCATCCACCAGGCCCGCGTTGACAAATGCACCGCTGACGTGGGCGCCACCCTCGACAATCAACCGCTTGACGCCCAACTCGGCGGCCAGCAGTTCGACCACCGCCGCCAGATTGATTTCCGACTCGCCGCCGAACACATATGACACCTCGATGGATCGCAGGTACGCCAAAAAGTCATCGGAAACCTGTTTTGTCACCACTTCGATCACATGGGAATCGAGGGCGGTATTGCTTTTCCAGGCCACCAGCCCCCGGGGATCGATGGCTATGGCATACTGTCCGGCATCGCGCCTGGCGAAATAATGGGTGCGGGGCAACGGCGTACTTGCCAGGCCCCTGGGATAATCGGTACCGTGCGATACCTCCTGCATGGTCACGCGCCCGCAAATCCAGCCATCCGCCTTAAAAGTGGCCGCCGTGGTTTCATACAACTCCCCGGCATAGTCAAGGTTCCAGCCGTCCGTCAGGCTGCGCCCATCCACGGCGGACATCATGTGACAAACGATATAAGGCTTCATAGTTAACGTCTCCAAAAAGGTCATCGCCTTAATCATTGTAGAACATGCCGATAAAGTGCCCGACATTCAGCCCGGCTGATTTGCTTCTATATATAACCGCCACCCGTTGACCGGCGAAGCGGGTTCCCCATAATCCGCCTGATGAGCGATGCGGTTTCTAATGAAAAAGCCCTGACGGTGAGGTCAGGGCTTTTAGGGTGCTACGATTTTAGAATTTAACATTAATTACTTCAATTTTTTAACACTAACTTCACACGATGTACATTTTTACACGGGAGCAAAAAGTATTTATAACGAGCTGTCCTCCGATATATTACTAAATGAAAATTCCCGTCACTAATAGGGTTAATCAGCCGAAACGCCAACCGACTAACACAGCACATCACCCATCGCGATATATACTTTTGTTACAAGACCTTACTTTCTCCGTGATATTCTCAATTATTTGGCTACAAACCCACAATCACGAATATTCACTTCAACTACAAGACCTTACTGTATCGCGCTATCGTTTAAAACCCCCATTCTGCGATGGAAAGCTTTATTACGTGGCCTTACCGCTGTCGTGACGTCTGCCGTTTGGCAAACTCATTGGTTAAATCACGACTATTTTTACCACTACGCAGCCTTTATCGCATGAACTTCTGGAACACAGGCTAAATAAACTTTCCGAAACTGATTGCGCCTGCGTTAATAACCAATCTACCCTTTTTCATCGGCATGTCAACACTGTAATTACCAACATCGGCCATGTATCACATAAGGTCCGCTTATGGCTGCCCGACCGGCCCGCGAGCCCTAAAAACACCCGATAAAAACACCGGCCGGGATGGACGCGGATGGCCAGGCGGTTGGGCCGCCGCCTGGCATAGAAGCCTACTGCCGCTTGCGGCCCAGATCGTCCAGCAGGCGAAATTCTTCCTCGGTTAACTGCACCTGGGTTGCCTCCAGGTTTTCTTCCAGATGCTTAACCTTGCCGGTACCCGGGATCGGCAACATCACCGGGCTGCGCTTTAATATCCATGCCAAGGCAATCTGGCCCGGCGTAAAGCCCTTTTCCTTCGCCAGCGTATCGAGTATGGAACCCGGATTGGCCAATTCACCCGCGGCCAACGGGAACCAGGGGATAAAACCGATATTGTTTTCAGTACAATAGTCCAGTACGGCCTCGTGGCCGCGCGAAACCAGGTTAAACATATTCTGCACCGACACCACCGGGAAAAAGCGCTGGGCGTTCTTGATTTGCTGCACGTTGACTTCGCTTAACCCGACGTGGCGGATCAGCCCTTCTTTTTGCATCTGGGCGATGGCGTCAAACTGTTCATCTTCCGGAACCTTGGCATCCACCCGGTGTAATTGCCATAGCCCTATTTGTTCCACCTTGAGTTTACGCAGGCTCATCAAAACCGCCTGGCGTAGATACTCCGGCCTCCCGACCGGCTGCCAGATATTCGGGCCGTGCCGCGTCAATCCACCCTTGGTGGCGATAAGCAGCCCGTCATAGGGATAAAGCGCTTCGCGTATCAGGTTTTCACTGACGTCGGGGCCGTAGCTGTCGGCCGTATCGATGAAATTAATGCCCAGTTCCGGCAGACGCCGCAGGGTGTCCAGCGCGGATTGCCGGTCCTCCGGCTCGCCCCAGACTCCCTTGCCGGTAATGCGCATGGCGCCGAAACCCAACCGGTTGATAGTAATGTCGCCCAGCGTAAACTGCCCTGAGGCCGCTGCGTTGATCGTGCTCATAATAGCTCCTCTTCTTGATTTGGTGTCTGGAAAACCACGGCAAGCCATGCCGCCATTTTGAACCAATCAGTTCAATTTATCGGGGCTTAACATCGATGGCAAGATTTTTGAACCAATGGGTTTTTTATAGGCACAATATAAACATTTTCACATTGAAGGATAAGTATAGCGTACAGGCATGAGGGTTAACGAAGGGCGCGGGGAAAGCGGGCCGGCATGGTTAGCCGGCCTGCTGGGTGAGGTAACGCGCACCCATCAGATGTAGACATCAACCTGATTGGCATCGGTCGGGCGATTAACGCCATCGCCTTTAACCTCGGCGGTCACGGAAGTTTCCTGCGTAGCGGTCGCTTTCTCGGCCTGCTGTTGTTGCAGTTGGGCGATCTGCGATTCCAGCATTTTGATTTGCGCCTGTATCAGCTGCTCCTGCTCCTGCTTTTGCTCAGCGGTCAGGCCGCTGGATTCGGTTACCGTTTTCAATTGCTTCGTCAACTTGGTAATTTGTTGGGTAATGTTCTTGATTTGGGCGGCGACGTCATTCCCGCCTCCCGACGAAGCGGACGATATCGATGAAGTGATAGTATTAGACAATGTGGGCCTCCTTTTACAATGTGTGCTTAAGGTTATCGGCACATACTGCTCCCCCCTTCAGGGCGCAAAGTGCTAAGAAAGTGAAAGGAAATCGTAAAAAAGCGCAGGCCAATCCGTGGCTTTGCGCCGCGGGTCCTGGGGATAGGGCGACGCCGGGGATAAAAAAAACCCCGGTATGAACCGGGGTCCGGGGCTCGCGAGCGGCGCCGTCAGGCTAAATCATGTTCCAGTGCTTTTGGCGCATTGGCGTCGCGATATCGGATGGTTATTTTTTTCGGTTTTTCGGTTTCCGGGATGTCCTGCAGCAGGCTCACCGTTAAAAGACCCTTGTCAAGTTCGGCCCCCTCGACTTTCACATGTTCCGGCAGCCGGTAGCTGAGGGAGAAGTCCGTGCGGCTGATGCCGCGGTATAGCCAGCCTTCCTGCTCTTGGGCATTTTTTTCTTCATTACGTTTGCCGCTGATGATCAACTGGCCGCCCTGGGCGCTGATATCCAGTTCGTCCTGGCTCCAGCCGGGGACGCTGAGCGTTAAATCGTAACGGTTATCGCCATACCTGCGGATATCATAGGACGGCGTCGCCGAAAGCG
Source organism: Acerihabitans arboris (assembly GCF_010131535.1). Taxonomy (GTDB): domain Bacteria; phylum Pseudomonadota; class Gammaproteobacteria; order Enterobacterales; family Enterobacteriaceae; genus Acerihabitans; species Acerihabitans arboris. Next base: position 96,510 of record NZ_WUBS01000009.1, on the reverse strand, counting down.
GCATATCCCCGGTAAGCTGGCTGAACAGCCGGTCGATACGGTCGAACCGATCGCCGAAAAACGAATCGGTAAAGGATGGAATTACGGATAAGGTTTTTAGTGCCATGGTTAACCTCCTGAATATCGTCTAGCACATTCAAAAGCTCAAACCTGAAGGCGTCGGTGAATCTCGCCTTCGATAAATAAATATGGTCTCACGGCAGGTTTTCAAGAGGGAAATTTGTGATCTATATAGCAAATTATGCATATGACTTCCGCCGGCCGCTGCTCCATCGCCGTGCAACTCCCGCTTAATGATGCTCCACCATGCAGCGCCGCCGGAGCGGTTGCACACTGCTCGCCAATGAGACGCAGCTAACCATGGAATAGGTTTTAATCCTATCTGTTTGATAATAAATAGTTTTATGGTTGCGTTTTTGAGTTATTCGAACACGGGCTGAAAGCTGGCAGGTTTTTTGCTTTTTTAACCCTGCAGGAGCGATAGCCGGCAAGCCGGTATCGCCACACAATTTGCAACGGGTCACTAGGGTTCCGGTCTGCCACGGCAGACGACTGGTCCGAGAGCGACCGACCACCACTGACGGTTCACACCCTCTGGCGGTTACACGGCGGGATAAAAGCCCGGGAGGCCAAAGCGAGAACCTGTTCTTGCCGCTGACCTCCTGTATCCATTCGCCGTAGTTAACGTCAGGGGATCCTATGATATCTATTTTCAATCGACTGCTGCTGCTCGGGGCCTTATGCCTCGGAATGCTTTACGGCCCGGCCGCCCTGGCAGCCGACAAACCCGCCTTTAAAATCTGCTGGTCCATTTACGCCGGATGGATGCCCTGGGATTATGCCCAGCAAACCGGCATCGTAAAAAAATGGGCCGATAAATACGGTATCGATATCCAGTTCGTCCAGGTCAACGATTACATCGAATCGGTGAATCAGTACACCGCCGGCGGCTTTGCCGGCTGCACCATGACCAATATGGACGCATTGACCATCCCCGCCGCCGGCGGCGTCGACAGTACCGCGCTGATTGTCGGCGACTACTCCAACGGCAACGACGGCATCCTGCTTAAAGGCCGGGGCGATATCCGTTCCCTCAAGGGCCAGCCCGTCAACCTGGTGCAGCTCTCAGTGTCCCATTACCTGCTGGCGCGGGCGCTGGAGAAAAACGGCATGAGCGAAAAGGATGTGAAGGTGATTAATACCGCCGACGCCGATCTGGTGGCGGCCTTCGGCACCCCGGACGTCAAGGCTATCGTGACCTGGAATCCGCTGCTGGCGGCGGCCAAACAGCAGCCCGACAGTCATGAAATCTTCTCGTCTGCCCAAGTCCCGGGCGAAATCCTCGATCTGCTGGTGGTCAACACCACCACCCTGAAGGCGCACCCGGAGCTGGGCAAGGCGTTGACCGGCGCCTGGTATGAAACCCTGCGCACCATGAGCGGCGACGGCGATACCGCTAAAAAAGCCCGGGCCATGATGGGGCAAAGCTCGGGCACCGACCTGAAGGGATTTGACGAACAGCTGGCGGCCACCTTCCTGTTTACCGACCCGAAAAAGACGCTGGAGTTCGTCCAGGGCAAGCAACTGCTCACCACCATGCGCGGCGTGGCGGAGTTCTCCTTTAAGCACGGACTGCTGGGCGATGCCGCGCCCAGCGCCGATGTGGTGGGAATCAGCTCGCCGGCGGGCGTCTGGGGCGACAGCGCCAACGTCAAGCTGCGCTTTAGCGATGAGTTCGTCAAACTGGCCGCCGCCGGCCAGTTATAACCAGGGGCTTGTCCGATGCGCAAGATGATCAACTACCAGCCTCAGCGCCTGTCGCGCGGCCTGCTGGGCATGCTGCCGATGCTGCTACTGGTGCTGGTGTACCTGGTTGCCTCGGATGCCCGCCTGGCGGCGAACCCGCTCGATAAGCTGTTGCCGGGGTTCAACAGCATGGGCGACGCCATTTACCGGATGGCGTTGCAGCCCAACCCGCGCACCGGCCAATACCTGTTATGGAGCGATACCGCCGCCAGCCTGGCGCGGCTGCTCGCCGGCATTGGCATCAGCGCCCTGCTCGGCCTGCTGTTCGGCCTGTTTTGCGGCGCGCTGCCGGCGATCCGGGCGCTGTTTTCGCCGCTGGTGGTGCTGGGCGCCTTGATACCGCCGCTGGCAATTCTGCCCATCCTGTTTATCTGCTTCGGCCTGGGCGAACTGTCGAAGGTGGTGCTGATCGTCATCGGCGTTACGCCCTGCGTGGCGCGCGATCTGCAGCTGCGGGTGCAGGCCATTCCGCGGGAGCAGCTGATCAAGGCGCAGACGCTCAGCGGCAACAGCGCGCAGATCCTGTGGCGGGTGATCCTGCCGCAGCTGCTGCCGCGCCTGCTGGACGCGGTGCGCCTGGCGCTGGGGTCCGCCTGGCTATTCCTGATCGCCGCCGAAGCCATCGCGTCCACCGACGGGCTGGGCTACCGCATTTTCCTGATGCGCCGCTATCTGGCGATGGACGTCATCCTGCCTTACGTTGCCTGGATAACCTTGCTGGCCTTCGCCCTGGACGCGCTGCTGCGGCTGGCTAGCCGCCGCCTGTGGCCCTGGTATCACGTTAATTAAGGGTGCTCCGATGAGTTTACTGAGTATGCGCCAGCTGGAAAAACGCTACGGTCAACAGGTGGTGCTGGAGCGCATGAACGCCGAGGTGGCGGAAGGGGAATTTGTGTCCATCGTCGGCGCGTCCGGCTGCGGCAAGACCACCTTCCTCAACATGATGCTGGGCATCGAGCCGCCAAGCCGGGGCAAGCTGTTGCTGGACGGCAAGCCTATTCCCCAGGAGCCGGGGGAGGATCGCGGCGTGGTGTTCCAGCGCTATTCGGTGTTTCCGCACCTTACGGCGCTGGAGAACGTCATGCTGGGCGAGGAGTTTGTCCAGGCGCGCTGGCTGGGGCGCGTATGGGGACGCCGGCGGCGCGCTATAAATGACCGGGCGCGGGCCATGCTGGCGCAGGTGGGACTGGAGCACGCCGCCGCCAAGTATCCCCACCAGCTGTCCGGCGGCATGCAGCAACGGCTGGCGCTGGCGCAGTCGCTGATTAAAAAACCGCGCATCCTGCTGCTCGACGAGCCCTTCGGCGCGCTCGATCCCGGTATCCGGCGCGATATGCATCAGCTGCTGACCGATTTATGGCGCCGGCACCACCTGACCATTTTTATGATCACCCACGATTTAACAGAGGGTTTTTCGCTGGGATCCCGCCTGTGGGTATTCGACAAAATCCATCACGACGCGCAGGCCCCCGACGCCTGGGGCGCCAGCATCACCTACGACATTCAGCTGGACCGTCAACCGGCCGGCGTTGAGCAGCGGGTCAGCGAGATGATTTACCCGCCCGGGCGCGAGGCCTGACTTTTGTTACCTGGAGGAATGATGACTGAAACCATGCAAAGCCCATACAGCACGACGCTGCCGGCGGGCGCCCACTGGTCGCTGCGCGTGCGGCGCGGCGCTGCGCTGCGCCTGACCGATATCGACGGCGGCGCCAATGTCGGTATGCTGTTCTATAACCCGGAAAACCTGCTGGAGCGCTACAACGCCCCGGATACGCTCAAATGCCAGCATACCTTCCGCCTGACCGCCGGACACTGCCTGTACTCCGATATGGGCCGTATCTTCTGCGCTATCGAACAGGATGATGCCGGCTGGCATGACACGGTGTGCGGCGCCATGAACGCCGGGCTGACCGAACGACGGTTCGGCGCGTCCGGCTATCAGCAGGCCCGCAACGAACGGCATCAAAACGGCTATGACAGTTTCCTGGTGGAACTGGCGAAATACGGCCTGGGCAAACGGGACATGGCCGCCTGCCTGAACCTGTTTTCACAGGTGCGCGCCGACGACGAGGGCGAACTGCGCCTGGAACCGCAAACCCTGCCGGGCGCCGGCGTCACGCTGCGTTTCGCCATGGATACGCTGGTCTTGCTGCATACCTGCCCGCATCCGCTAAATCGCGCGGGCGCCTATCCGCGCGCGCCGGTGCAAATCACCCTGTCGCCGCAGGTGGCGCCACTGCCGGCGCATTGCCTGCGCCATGAGGAGAACCGCCGCGGCCTGGCCAATAACGATCTCTACTATGCCGGGCTACCCATGGCCGGGTTAGCCCTTCCCCGTTCAGGAGCGCCATCATGATCAAGACCAGCTCCCTGCGCCCGCAGGATGCGCTTTATCGCCAAATCATCAACGCCGGTGATTACTGGCTCCATCGCCTGGACCGCGGGCGCACGCTGCGCATTACCGATTGCGAAGGCAACCAGGCGGCGGATACGCTGTTTTTCAACGCCGACGATACCGCCGAGCGCTACAGCATGATGGATACGGTGCGCGGCCAGAACAATCTGTTCCTGTCCACCGGCAGCGTGCTGCGCTCCAACGACGATCGGCCGATGCTGGAGATCGTCGCCGATACCTGCGGCCGTCACGATACCCTGGGCGGCGCCTGCGCCGCCGAAAGCAATACGGTGCGCTACTCGCTGGAAAAACGCCATATGCACAACTGTCGCGACAGCTGGATGCTGGCGGTCGGCGAACATCCGGAATACGGCCTGACCAAACGCGACATTGCCCACAATATCAATTTTTTCATGAACGTGCCGGTCACCGCCGGCGGCGGTCTGACGTTCGAGGACGGCATCTCGGCGCCGGGCAAGTATGTTGAGCTGATAGCAAGAATGAACGTATTAGTATTGATTTCCAACTGCCCCCAGCTCAATAACCCATGCAACGGTTATAACCCGACCCCGATAGAGGTCAGTGTCTGGTAATGACGGTTACGCCGGCCGTATGGCAGCGGCCCGTCAATGCGCGCCACGGGACGTCCCGCTATTCACCGCGCTATGTATTTTCGCAGGACGACCTGCCGTTCAAACAGACAGAGGGTCAATCATGTTCAAATGCATCCTGGTTGCCAATCGCGGTGCCATCGCGGTGCGGATTATCCGCACGCTTAAAGCCATGGGCATCCGGTCGGTGGCGGTCTATGCCGAAGCGGATCGCCATTCGCTGCATGTACGCCTGGCGGACGAGGCCCATAGCCTTGGCGACGGCAACGTGCGCGACACCTATCTCGATCAGGATAAGTTAATGGCTATCGCCGTGAATTCCGGCGCCGGGGCGGTGCATCCCGGCTACGGGTTCCTCAGTGAAAACGCCGAATTTGTCGGCCGCTGCCAGCAAGAAAACCTGGTGTTCCTCGGCCCTACGCCTCGGCAAATGGCCACCTTCGGCCTGAAGCACCGCGCGCGGGCGCTGGCGCTGCAGGCGGGGGTGCCCCTGCTGCCGGGCAGCGGCTTGCTGCGCGATCTTGACCAGGCGCTGGCCGAGGCCGGGCGTATCGGTTATCCGGTAATGTTGAAAAGCACCGCCGGCGGCGGCGGCATCGGCATGCAGCGCTGCGAAAACGCCGGCGACCTGCGCGAGGCGTTTACCCGGGTGAAGCGGCTGGCCGGCAATAATTTTGCCGATGACGGCGTATTCCTGGAAAAATTTGTCGCGGCGGCGCGCCATCTTGAAGTGCAGATCTTCGGCGACGGCGCGGGCAAGGTCATCGCCCTGGGCGAGCGCGACTGCTCGGCCCAGCGCCGTAACCAAAAGGTACTGGAGGAGACGCCGGCGCCGCATCTGCCCGACCACGTGCGCCGGGCGCTGCGCGATACCGCGGTGCGCCTTGGCGAAGCGGCCTGCTACCGCAGCGCCGGCACGGTGGAATATGTCTATGACGTCGGCAGCGGCGAGTTCTATTTCCTTGAGGTGAATACCCGGCTGCAGGTGGAGCACGGCGTCACCGAAATGGTGTACGGCGTGGATATCGTGCGCTGGATGGTGGAGCTGGGCGCGCAAACCCTGCCGCCGCTCGACCGGCTGGCGGTAGGCGAACCGCGCGGCCACGCCGTCCAGGTACGCATTTATGCCGAGGATCCGGCCAAGGCGTTCCGCCCGTGCGCCGGGCTGCTTAGCCATGTGGAGTTTGCGCCGCGGGCGCCGGACGCTGAGCTGCGCATCGACAGCTGGATTGGCACCGGCTGCGAAATATCGCCCTGGTATGACCCGATGCTGGCCAAGGTGATTACCCATGGCCGCGATCGGCCGACCGCGCTGGCCGCGCTGGCCGACGCGCTGGATAACACCCAACTGTACGGCATCGAGACCAACCTGGAATACCTGCGCCAATTGCTCAGCCTGCCCCAGGTGCGCGACGGCCGGGTACTGACGTCCACCCTGGCGCGGATGTCATATCTGCCGCGCACGCTGGACGTGCTGTCTCCCGGCACCCTGACCAGCATCCAGGATTTCCCCGGCCGCGCCGGCTACTGGCATGTGGGCGTGCCGCCCTCAGGCCCGTTCGACAACCGCTCGTTCCGTCTCGGCAACCGCCTGCTGGGCAACGACGTCCGCGCCGCAGGACTGGAAATTACCCTGCGCGGGCCGGTGCTGCGCTTTAACCACGACTGCGCGCTGGCGATTACCGGCGCGCCGATTGACGCCACCCTGGACGGCGAACCGCTGCCGCTGTGGCAGGTGTGCCACGCCCGCTCCGGGCAAACGCTCTCGCTCGGCAACGTCGGCGAAACAGGCTGCCGCAGCTACCTGCTGCTGGCGGGGGGCCTATTGTGCCCCGACTACCTCGGCAGCCGCAGCACCTTTACCCTGGGCCGTTTCGGCGGCCACGCCGGACGGGCGTTGCGCAGCGGCGACGTATTGCATCTGGCCGCGCCGGGCAAGGCGCTGGCCAATACCCTGTCGCCCGCCCTCTCGCCCGTGCTGAGCGGCGTGCGCACCCTGCGGGTGATTTACGGCCCCCACGGCGCGCCGGAGTTTTTTACCCATGAGGATATCGAGCGCTTTTTTGCCGCCACCTGGCAGGTGCATTACAATTCCAGCCGCACCGGTATCCGCCTGATCGGCCCCAGACCCCGGTGGGCGCGCGGCGACGGCGGCGAGGCGGGCATGCACCCCTCCAATATCCACGATAACGCCTATGCGTTCGGCGCGGTGGATTTTACCGGCGACATGCCGGTGATACTCGGCCCCGACGGCCCGTCGCTGGGCGGTTTTGTCTGCCCGGCCACGGTGATCCACGCCGATTTATGGCAACTGGGGCAGCTCGCCGCCGGCGACCGGATCCGTTTTATGCCGGTATCCCTGGAGCAGGCCGACCGGCTGGCGCGTCAGGCGGAAACCAGCTTTGCCACGCTGACGGCGCCCCCGCCCGGCGACGCGGCCGCCCATCGGGAATCACCCATCCTCTGGCGCCAGCCGGCGCAGCCGGAGGTGCCGGAGGTCACCTACCGCGCCGCCGGCGATCGTTTTTTACTGGTGGAGTACGGCGAGCAGGTGCTGGATATCGCGCTGCGCTTTCGCGCCCATGCGCTGATGCAGTGGCTGGAACAGCACCCCCTGCCCGGGGTACAGGAGCTGACGCCGGGCATCCGCTCGCTGCAGGTGCATTTCGACAGCCTCGCCTGCCCGCGCGGCAAGCTGATCGCGCATTTGCAACTGGCCGAGCGGACGCTGGGCGATCTGCGCCAGGTCGAGGTGCCGTCGCGTACCGTCTGGCTGCCGCTCAGCTGGGACGACGACGCCTGCCGCCAGGCCATCGGGAAATATATGCAGTCGGTGCGCCCCGGCGCGCCCTGGTGCCCGGACAATATTGAATTTATTCGCCGCATTAACGGGCTGGAGTCGGTGGCGCAGGTGAAGGAAACGGTATTTAACGCCCGATATCTGGTGATGGGGCTGGGGGATGTGTACCTCGGCGCGCCGGTGGCCACGCCGCTGGACCCGCGACACCGGCTGGTCACCACCAAATACAACCCGGCCCGCACCTGGACGGCGGAAAATTCGGTGGGCATCGGCGGCGCCTATCTTTGTGTCTACGGCATGGAAGGACCCGGCGGTTATCAGTTTGTCGGCCGCACGCTGCAAATGTGGAACCGCGATCGCGCAACCGCCGATTTCACCCTGCCCTGGCTGCTGCGCTTTTTTGATCAAATCCGCTTTTATCCGGTCAGCCAGCGGGAACTGCTGGAAATCCGCGAACGCTTCCCCTATGGCCTTTACTCCCTGCGCACCGAGCCGGGCAGCTTCCGGCTGGCCGATTACCAGGCCATGCTGGCCGACCAGCAAGGGCAAATCGACCTGTTCCAGCAGCGGCGCCAGCGGGCGTTTGACGCGGAGCTGGCGCGCTGGCGCGCCGACGGCCAGTTCACCTATGACAGCGCGCTGCGGGACGAAGCGCCGCCGGATGTGGAAACCATACCTGACGGCTATTTCGGCGTGGACAGCCAGGTCGCCGGCAACGTATGGCAATGGCAGGTCTCGCCCGGCGATCGGGTTAGCACGGGGCAAACGCTGGGCATACTGGAATCGATGAAAATGGAAATTCCCATCCTGGCGCCCGTGGGCGGGCGGGTGCGGCGTATCGTGCGCGCCGCGGGGCACCAGGTGCAGGCGGGCCAGCTGCTGCTGTTGCTGGAAGAGGACCAGGACTGACACCGCCCGTTTGCCGGCAACGGCCGGCTGCGCGCCGGCGCGAGACCCGGCGCATTTGCCGATAACGGCCGGTTTCACGCCGGCGCATGTCGCCGGCGTGAAAATATTTATCACTCTTACCCGATAGGATCATAATTATGCAGCCAATCACCGCCGGCACCCTTGCAGAGTGGCAACAGTTCTATCAACGGCACCCCGACGGGGTAAAACCGGTCCTTGCCGCTCTGCTGGCCAGCTTAAGCATGGATGACGCCGCCTGGCTTTACCTGCCCGACGAGGCCCTGCTTGAGCTGCAGTTGGCGGAACTCGGCGAACGGGTGGCGGCGGCCGGCGGCGACCCGCGCGCCCTGCCCCTGTACGGCATTCCTTTTGCGGTCAAGGATAATATCGACGTGGGCGGCTGGCCCACCAGCGCCGCTTGCCCGGCATTTATCCGCCAGGCGGGAGAAGACGCGGAGGTGGTGGCCCGCCTGCGGGCGGCCGGCGCGGTGGTCATCGGCAAAACCAATCTGGACCAGTTCGCCACCGGCCTGGTGGGCACGCGTTCACCCTATGGCGCGGTGCCCAATACCTTTAATCCGGCCTATGTCAGCGGCGGCTCCAGCTCCGGGTCGGCGTCGGCGGTGGCGCGCGGCCTGGTGCCCTTTGCGCTGGGCACCGATACCGCCGGATCCGGCCGGGTGCCCGCGGGTTTTAACAATATTGTCGGCCTGAAACCCACCAAAGGCTGGCTGTCCGCCCGCGGCGTATTGCCCGCCTGCCGGCTCAACGACTGCGTATCGATTTTTGCCCTCACCGTCGGCGACACGCATCGCATCGCCGGGATCGCCGGCGGTTATGATGCCCGCGACGCGTATTCACGCCCGCATCCCGCCACCGCGCCGGCGGCGATGGGGGCCGCGCCCCGTTTTGCCGTGCCGGACCAGCTGGAGTTTTTTGGCGATAAGGACGCCGAACGGGCGTTTACCGCCGCGCTGCGCGGGCTGGAAGCGCAGGGCGTGGCGCTTGCGCCCATCGACTTTACCCCGTTCCGCCGCCTGGCCGAACAGCTGTATGCCGGCGCCTGGGTGGCGGAGCGCACCGTGGCGGTGGGCGATATTATGCGCGCGCACCCCGAAAGCATGGATCCGGTGGTGGCGGCCATTGTCGCCAACGGCGATAATTACAGCGCCTGCGACGCCTGGCGGGCGGAGTATCAACGCGCCGAACTGGCCCGTACCATCAACCAGGCGCTGGCGCCTTTTGACGCGTTGTTAGTACCCACTTCTCCCACCATCCGTACCCTGGAAGAGATGCGCCGGGAGCCGGTGCTGTACAACTCGCAGTTCGGCACCTATACCAACTTTACCAACCTGGCGGATTTATGCGCGCTGGCGCTGCCCGCTGGGCTGCGCGACGACGGGCTGCCGGCCGGGATTACCCTGATTGCGCCGGCATGGCATGACCGCGCGCTGGCAAGCTTTGGCCGGCGCTGGCAGCAGGGGCTGGACCTGCCGCTTGGAGCCACCGGACGCCGCCTGCCGCCCGCGGCCGCCGCGGCGGTTGAAGCACCGGCGGCCGATCAGGTGCGGCTGGCGGTAGTGGGCGCTCACCTCACCGGCATGCCGCTGAACGGGCAGCTCACCTCGCGCGGCGCGGTGTTGGTGGAAGCCAGCGAAACCGCCCCCTGCTACCGGCTGTACGCCCTGGCCGATACCCGCCCGCCCAAGCCCGGGCTGGTTAAAGCCGACACCGGGGCCGGCATTGTAGTGGAGCTGTGGGATATTCCGCTGGCGCGCTTCGGCGAGTTCGTGGCCGAGATCCCGGCGCCGCTGGGCATCGGTACCCTGACGCTTGCCGACGGCAGGTGCGTCAAGGGCTTTATCTGCGAACCGCTGGCGCTGGGCAGCGCGCTCGATATTACCGCCTACGGCGGCTGGAGAGCTTACCTCGCCGACCAGGCGCAGGCGGCGGGTCCGCTTGCCTGAGGGGCCGCCCGGGAGGCGTGGAGACCAACGGCGTAAGCCGCCTGGGCGCCTCCTCAGTGCGGGCCTGGCGCGGGACGGTTTACTATGGCTGGTCGGGGGTTAGCTGCGGCGGCGACGGCTGGAACAATGGGATCTCTTGGCCGGTGATATATTTTTTGCGCAGCATGGCCGAGATCTTATCCATTACCATCACGATCGCCACCAGCACCAGGGTGATAAACATCACCACATCCCAATTCCACAGGCGCATGTTTTCAGCGTACACCAGGCCTACCCCGCCCGCGCCGACAAAACCCAGCACCGCGGCTGAGCGGGTATTGGACTCGATCTGGTACAGGCTGAGCGCCAGGAAGGTGGGAAAAGATTGCGTATAGATGCCGAACCGCTGTTTCTGCACATAGTTGGCGCCCACCGCGCCCAGGCCGCGACCGGGTAATTTATCCACCGCCTCATGTCCCTCGGCATACAGTTTGCCGAGCAGGCCGACATCCTGCACGATAATCGCCATTACCCCGGCCAGCGGTCCCATGCCGACCGCGCGCACGAACACCATTCCCCAGATGGCCATGTCGATACCGCGAAAAATATCAAACGCGTGGCGGACCACCCGGGCTATCGGCCGCAGCGCCGGCGTGGACATCACATTGCGCGCCGCCAGGAAAGACAGGGGCAGGGCAATCAGGGTCGCGGTAAGGGTCCCTACCCAGACGATGGCGATGGTAAGGAATATCTGTCCGAGATAGTAGGAAAACGGCCAGTTGGCCACATTATGCCAGACCAGCATGCGCGCCAGGTAGTGGCCGATTTGCTGGCAGCCGAGCAAAAAACGCGGCCACGGCAGGCCGAACGCCGAAAAAAAATAGATATAATACAGCGCTACGGCGGCGGCGATCAGCCCCACCCGGCGCAGGTAGCGGTTTTGGCGGGCAAAGATCTCCCGGTGCTGGCGTTTGAATTGCGCCAGCGCCTGTGGCGGCAACGTATTGGTTAACATCAGTCCTTTCCCTCCACTACCCATTTGCGCAGCCTGGCGGAAATATAATCCAGCAATGCCACCACCAGGATAATCAACAGCAGCGTCATGCTGACCTGATCGTACTGATCGAGTTTAATATTGGTCATCAGTTCCTGGCCGATGCCCCCCGCCCCCACCAGCCCAAGGATGGTCGACAGGCGGAAATTGACTTCCAGGCGCATAAAGCTGTAGGACAAGAATATCGGTTTCACCTGCGGCCACAGGCCGAAGCGCATGCGCTGCAAAGTGCCCGCGCCGCAGGCGGCCAGTCCGCGCACGGGTTTATCCGAGGCGGACTCAATGGATTCATAAAACAGTTTGGTCAGGCTGCCGACGGTATGCACCGCCAGCGTCAGGAAACCGGGGAACGCGCCGATACCAAACGCCATCACAAACATCACCGCCCAGGCCAGCTCCGGCATGGTGCGCAGGAACGCCACCAGCGTGCGCAGGGCAATACGCACCGGCAGGGGACTATGGGTATTGTTGGCCGCCAGAAACGCCAGCGCGCTCGCCACCAGTACCGAAATCATCGTCGAGGCCAGCGCCAGCTGCACCGTATCCCAAATCAGCGGCAGCTGGACAGGCAGCCGGTAACCCCAGTAAGACAGCGATCCCAGGGTATGGCGGTCGGCCAACAATACCTGCCAGCGGAGGACGGGTATCGTTTGCGCTAGATAGTCAAAGAAATGAGGGATGGCAACCCATACGGCGTACAGATTGAATTCGGCGATATTGCCGGCGCCGAGATACAGCACCACCAACGCCCCGGACCATAACAGCGTGTCGCGCTTATGTTTGCGCCGCACCTGCTGGTAATAGTGATTGAAATCAGTATTCAAAATAGGCCATCGGTTAAATGCCGGCCGCCTGCAACAGACGGGCCGGCATGGGTTAACAACATCGCGCCTTAGCGATTGCCTTTAATCAAATCGCGTTTCAGGTCGATAATATCCTGGAATTCCTTCAGGGACGTGGGGGCGATATGCTGCTTGCCTCCCACCGCCTTGATAAAGCATTGGTGGTCTTGTTTATCCAACTGCTGGATGGCGTCGACCAGTTTGGCCTTAAAATCCGCCGGCAGGGAGTGGCGCACTAATATCGGACCGTTGGGGATCAGCGGCGATTGCCAGATAATGCGGATTTGTTTCATCAAATCGGGATGGTCCGCTTTGATCAGGCGGACAAAGGCGCCGGTGTTATAACCGGTATTGTAATCGCCCACCATCGATGCCCAGGTCACCGCACCCTCGAACTGACCGTTCAGCACGCCAAGAATGTCCTGCTCATGGCCGCCGGAAAAGGTAACGCTGGAGAAAAAGTTATTGTATTTATTATCGATATTGCCGCCAAATTGCTTTTTGAACACGTGATCCGGTATCAAATAGCCCGACGTTGAATCCTGATCGGCAAAACCAAAAGATTGACCTTTTAAATCTTCCAGTTTTTGGTATGGGCTGTCGGCTTTAACGACCACCACCGAATGGTAACCTCGTGATTGGTCGGAATCGTCCACCACAATGCCCGCCAGATCTACCGCGTTGGGATTAGCGATATACACCGAGGCAAAAGATGACGGCGACATGCTCAACACCATATCCACCTTTTCGCCTAATAAGCCCTGGATTACGCCGGAATAATCGGAGGAGTTGCGCAATTTGGTATCGACATTTAATTTTTTATCCAGGAAGTCTTTCACACACATATTGTCGCCAATTTGCTGTGTCGCATTCTGCCCGCCGAGGATACCCAGGTTAAGTTCTTTCGGGGCATCGGCCGCACCGGCATTAAAGGACATGATGGCGCCGGCCAGGATGTTTATCAGAAGATATGTTTTTTTCATTAAAATAGCCTTTGTGTGTCTATGGGGGAAATGAAAACAATCACTGGTTAATTAATGCCTGCGCTGATCCGTCAGCGGATGTTATTGTGAAACTTAATGAACCTGGGCGATTTCATCGCCATATAATATCTGCAAGACCTGCTCATCAAGCCCGTCGGGCTGGCCGTCATACACAATCCGTCCCTGTGCTATACCTATTACCCGCGTACAGTATTCTTTAACTAATTCGACGGAATGCAGATTTATCACCACGGAAATATTATTTTCAGCCACCTTTTGCAGCGCATCCATGATACGGCGGGTATTCTTGGGATCGAGGGAAGCCACCGGTTCATCCGCCAGCATTATTTTCGGGTTTTGCATCAAGGCGCGGCAAATGGCCACCCTTTGCATTTGCCCGCCCGAGAGATGCTCCGCCCGCTGCAGGGCATGGGGCAACATATTCAGCCACTGCAAAAGCTCAATCGCCCTGGCGCGGTCTTTATCGTCAAATATCTTAAACAGCGATTTTAACGTCGAGGTTTGGCTCAGCCGTCCCAACAGGACGTTGGTTAACACGTCAAGGCGCGGCACCAGGCAAAAATCCTGGTAGATCATGCCGCACTGCGCGCGCCACCGGCGCATCTGGCGTGGGGACAGCCGGGCGATATCCAGGATGGCGCCGTCCGGCGGGTAATGTAGAATTTCGCCGCCGGAGGCAGGCAGGGAGCCGTTGAGGATATGCAGCAGGGTGGATTTTCCCGCGCCGGAGCGGCCGATCACCGCGACAAATTCACCGGCGTACAGATCAAAGTTAATATCGTTCAGCACGTTATTCTGCGCCTGGAAATGCTTGTTGAGTCCCTTCACCGCCAATACCTTGGTTTGCGGTACCGACAGCTGTCCGGGTTGGCCGGGGTGCGCCAGTTTTAACATCGCCTGTGCCATATATTTACTCCCGAGCCAGACTACCAAACCGTTATGGATTGCTATTAACGGATTAATTTATGACAGCAGGATGATGTTATTATGATGCTCAGATTACGCTGCCAGGATTTAATGTCATTGCCAGCGACCGATCTCAATATGAATATATCATTACCCACGGCGCATCGTTACAAGATTGATTCCGGCATTTTTTATCCGCCGCGCCGGCGCGAATATTATTCATTCTCATGTCATCTTTTATTAACCGAACTGTCATCTTGTACCCGCATCATGTACCGCAATGCCATAGCGGATTAATTATCATGCGCCTCAACAACATCGCGTTATCCCATTATTTTTGCACCGGTGATCACCGCCCATGGAGATTTCCATTATGATACAGTTATCTAGACATCCGACCAGTTACCCCACGCTCTACCAACATATTGCGGCGCTGCTTGAGCAGGAGCTGCGCACGCAGTATCACTGCGGCGAATACCTGCCCTCGGAACAACGCCTGGCGGAACGCTATCAGGTTAACCGCCATACCCTGCGCCGCGCGGTGGATCAGCTGGTTGACCGGGGCTGGCTGCAGCGTCGGCACGGCATCGGCATCCTGGTGCTGATGCGTCCTTATGACTATCCGCTGCATGCCCGGGCGCATTTTAGCCAAAACCTGCTGGATCAGGGCAGCCATCCCACCAGCGAACTGCTGCTGGCGGTGCTGCGGCCGTGCAGCGTGCCGGTGGCGAGCGCGCTGTCATGCCAAACCGGCGAAAACGTTATTCACTTACGTACACTGCGCCGGGTGAACGGCGTGCCGCTCAGCGTGATCGATCATTACCTGCCGGATCTGGACTGGTGGCCCGCCCTGCAGCAGTTCGAGAGCGGTTCGCTGCATGAATTTATCAAGGCGCGCCTCGGCCAGAGCCTGGCGCGCAGGCAAACGCGCATCAGCGCCCGGCGCGCCCAGACCAAGGAAAGCCAACTGCTGGAGGTCGCCAATCAAGTCCCGCTGCTGTGCGTGCGCACGCTCAACACCTGCGGCGATGGCGACCGGCTGGCGGAATACTCCTTCACCCTGGCGCGCGCCGATATGATCGAACTAACGATGGAGCACTGAATGGTTACCCAACAGCAAAGACAGCGCTGGATGTCGGTACTGGCATCCAGCCCCGCGGGAGAATTACAGGCCGGGTGGCGGGCGCTGGATCTTAATATTCCTTTTCATATTATCCGCGCGCCGGAAACCGGCCTTACCCAGCTGATAGCGCGCATGGGCGCCACCGGCCGCCGTTTTGTCCTGGGCGATATGACGATAACCCGGGCGGTAGTGCGGCTGGACGACGGGACCTATGGCTACAGCTACGTGGCCGGACGCGACAAAACCCATGCCGAGCTGTGCGCCCTGGCCGACGCCCTGCTGCAACAGCCGCAATACCATGCACGCCTGCAGCAGCAGTTAGTCGAGCCGCTCGCCGCCCGGCAGCAGGAGCGACATCAATCACGGGCGCGGGAAATTGCCGCCAGCCGGGTGGATTTCTTTACCCTGGTGCGGGGGGATAACTGATGACGTTACTGCCGGGATTTACCGAGCCGGTTCACCAGTCCCAGCGTGCCTTCCGCCTAATCCTCAAGGCATTAAGCGAACCCGGCGCCGAGGTAACGCTGTCGGGCAACGACGCGTGGGACCAGCTCGGGCGGGCGGCGACCGCCGTGCTGCTGACGCTGGCCGATGGCGAAACCCCGCTCTATCTTTGCCAGGCGCTGGACGGCGACACCTTGTTGAACAGCCTGCGTTTCCATACCGGCGCGCCGCTGGCCGAACGCCCGCAGGCTGCCTGCCTTGCCCTGCTCGATAGCCGGCTTAGCGCCGCGCAGCTCCAGGCGTTGCCATATGGCAGCGAAATTTCGCCGGAGCTCGGCGCGACGGTATTGGTGCAAATCGATAGCCTGTCCGGAGGCGCGCCGCTGCGCCTGAGCGGCCCGGGCATCGAACATCAGCGCCGGGTCGCCCCGGTGTTGCCGGCGCCGTTGCTGGCTTATCTGCTCGATCGTCCGCAGCGTTTCCCGCTCGGCCTCGATTTCCTGCTGGCCTGCGACGACGGCCTGATGGCGATTCCCCGAACCACTCATGTAGAGGTGTGCTGATGTATGTTGCGGTGAAAGGCGGTGAAAAGGCGATTGATGCCGCCCATCAATTACAAGAACACCTGCGCCGTGGCGACGCCGCGATCCCGGCGATCGGCTGTGAGCAAATCGATCAACAGCTCGGCCTGGCGGTGGATCGGGTGATGACCGAGGGCGGCATCTACGACAGGCAGTTGGCGGCGCTTGCCATAAAACAGGCCGGCGGCGATCTGGTCGAGGCGATATTCCTGCTGCGCGCTTACCGCACTACCCTGCCGCGCCTGGCGGTAAGTGAACCTCTCGCCACGGAAAATATGCGCCTGGAGCGTCGCATTTCGGCGGTGTATAAAGATCTGCCCGGCGGCCAGGTGCTGGGCCCCACCTATGACTATACCCACCGGTTGCTGGACTTTGCCCTGCTGGCGGAGGGCATGCAGGCCCCGGTCGCGCCACGCGCCGACGACCCGTTGCCGGAGTCGTGCGGCCATGTGTTCGAACTGCTCGCCCAACAGCAGCTGGCGCCGGCGGAACGGGACGACGGCGCCATACCGGACGATATTACCCGCCGTCCGCCCACCTATCCCTGTTCGCGTTCCGCCCGTCTGCAGCAACTGGCGCGCGGCGACGAGGGGTTCCTGCTGGCGTTAAGTTACTCGGGCCAGCGCGGCTATGGCCGCACCCATCCTTTTGCCGGCGAGATCCGCAGCGGTTACGCGACCGTCGCCATAGTGCCGGAAGAGCTGGGTTTTGCCCTTGATATCGGCGAAATACTGCTGACCGAATGTGAAATGGTCAACGGTTTTGTCGATCCCGCGGACCGGCCGCCCCATTTTACCCGCGGCTACGGGCTGGTTTTCGGCCGCGCCGAACGCAAGGCGATGTCAATGTCGCTGGTCGATCGGGCGCTGCAATGCGGCGAACACGGCGAGAGCGTCGACAGCCCGGCCCAGGACGAGGAGTTCGTGCTGGCCCATGCCGATAACGTGGAGGCGGCGGGGTTTGTGTCCCATCTCAAGCTGCCGCACTACGTCGATTTCCAGGCCGAGCTCGAACTGCTGAAACGGCTGCGCCGGGAATTTGCCCAGGCCGCGGCCATCGGATCGGAGAACCATGATGAGTGAAACATTGGCCGGCTATAACCCGGGTTATCTCGACGAACAGACCAAGCGCATGATCCGTCGCGCCATCCTCAAGGCGGTGGCCATACCCGGCTACCAGGTGCCCTTCGGCGGGCGCGAAATGCCGATGCCCTATGGCTGGGGTACCGGCGGCGTACAGCTGACCGCCAGCATTATCGGCCGGACCGATGTGCTGAAGGTCATCGACCAGGGCGCGGACGACACCACCAACGCGGTATCGATCCGCCGGTTTTTCCAGCGGGTGGCGGGCGTGGCCACCACCGAGCGGACGACCCTGGCGACGCTAATCCAGACCCGGCACCGCATCCCGGAGACGCCTCTGGCGGCGGATCAGATCCTGATCTACCAGGTGCCGATCCCCGAGCCGCTGCGCTTTATCGAGCCACGCGAAACCGAGACCCGCAAGATGCACGCGCTGGAAGAATATGGCGTAATGCAGGTAAAGCTATATGAGGATATCGCCCGTTACGGCCATATCGCCACCACCTACGCCTACCCGGTGAAAGTCAACGATCGTTATGTAATGGATCCGTCGCCGATCCCCAAGTTCGATAATCCCAAAATGCATATGATGCCGGCGTTGCAGCTGTTTGGCGCCGGACGTGAAAAACGTATTTACGCCCTGCCGCCCTTTACCAAGGTGCGGAGCCTGGATTTCGACGATCATCCCTTCAGCGTGCAGCGCTGGGAGCAGCCCTGCGCGCTGTGCGGATCGCGCGCCAGCTACCTGGACGAGGTGGTGCTCGACGATGTGGGCAATCGCATGTTTATCTGCTCCGATACCGATTTTTGCCAGCAACAGCTGGCGCAACAGCACCCGGGGAAACCGCTATGAACTCCGCACTGCTTTCCCCGGCGCCACTGCTGTCGGTTGAAAACCTCACGCACCTTTACGCTCCGGGTAAAGGATTCGGCGATGTCTCGTTTACGCTCTATCCCGGCGAGGTGGTCGGTATCGTCGGCGAATCCGGGTCGGGCAAGACCACATTGCTGAAAGCCATTTCCGCCCGGCTCACTCCCCAGCAGGGCAGGATAATCTATTGCCCGCCGGGGGCGCCGGGGCGCGATCTCTACGCCATGGCGGAAAGCGATCGGCGTCGCCTGCTGCGCACCGAATGGGGCGTGGTGCATCAGCATCCCCTTGACGGGCTGCGCCCGCGCGTCTCCGCCGGCGGCAATATCGGCGAACGCCTGATGGCTATCGGCCAGCGTCACTATGGCGAGATTCGGCAACAGGCGGGCCGCTGGCTGGAGGATGTCGAAATCCCGGCATCGCGCATTGATGATTTCCCCACCACCTTTTCCGGCGGCATGCAGCAACGGCTGCAAATCGCCCGTAACCTGGTCACCCATCCCCGGCTGGTATTCATGGATGAACCGACCGGCGGGCTGGATGTGTCGGTGCAGGCGCGGCTGCTCGACCTGCTGCGCAACCTGGTGGTGGAGATGCAGTTGGCGGCGGTGATCGTGACGCACGACCTCGGCGTGGCCAGGCTGCTGGCCCATCGCCTGCTGGTGATGAAAGAAGGACGGGTGGTGGAGAGCGGACTGACCGATCGGGTGCTGGACGATCCCCATCATCCCTATACCCAGCTACTGGTCTCTTCGGTCTTGTCCTGAGACGGAGGCAAAACTATTCCATGTGGAACAATCAGATGAATACGCAATTGCGGGTCGAGCATCTCAGTAAAACCTTTGTGCTGCATCAGCAAAACGGCGTGCGCCTGCCGGTATTGCGCGACGCCAACCTGACGGTCAGGGGCGGGGAATGCGTGGTGCTGCACGGCCATTCCGGCAGCGGCAAGTCCACGCTGTTGCGCTCGCTGTACGCCAATTACCTGCCCGACCAGGGCCATATCTGGATACAGCATCAAGGGGGATGGCTGGATATGGTCCAGGCCGAGGCGCGCCAGATCCTGACGGTACGCCGCCACACCGTCGGGTGGGTCAGCCAGTTTTTGCGGGTGATCCCCCGCATCAGCGCCCTGGACCTGGTAATGCAGCCGTTGCTGGAGCTGGGCGTCGAGCGCAGGCAGTGTCTGGCCCGCGCCGAGGAAATGCTCGACCGGCTGAACGTGCCCCGGCGGTTATGGCACCTGGCGCCCTCCACCTTTTCCGGCGGCGAGCAGCAGCGGGTCAATATTGCGCGCGGTTTTATCAATGATTACCCGGTGCTGCTGCTTGATGAACCCACCGCGTCGCTCGACGGCCGCAACGGTTCGGCGGTGGTCGCCCTGATCGAGCAGGCCAAGCAGCGCGGCGCCGCCATTGTCGGCATTTTCCATGATGACGCCATCCGCCAGCGGGTGGCAGACAGGCTTTACGATATGCAACCGCCCAACGAGGTCAAGACCCCCGATGATCATCAATAACGTTAAGCTGATTTTGCAAGATGAAATCATAAACGGCTCGCTTGAGGCGCGGGACGGCGTGATTTACCGTTATGGCGAAGGCGCCAGCCGGCTGCCCCAGGCGCTGGACGGCGACGGGGGCTGGCTGCTGCCCGGATTAATCGAACTGCATACCGATAACATGGATAAATTTTTTACCCCGCGCCCGAACGTGGACTGGCCGGCCCATTCCGCCATGAGCAGCCATGACGCGCTGATGGTCGCCAACGGCATCACCACCGTGCTGGACGCGGTGGCCATCGGCGATGTGCGCGACGGCGGCCACCGGGCCGGCACGCTGCAAAAGATGATCGACGCCATCATCGACAGCCATGCCACCGGCGCCACCCGGGCCGAGCACCGGCTGCACCTGCGCTGTGAGCTGCCCCATAGCAGCACCCTCGGGCTATTTGAGCAATTTATGGACCAGCCGGCGGTGTCGCTGGTGTCATTAATGGATCATTCGCCGGGCCAGCGCCAGTTTGTCTCGCCGGTTAAATACCGCGAATATACCCAGGGCAAATACCATCTCAGCGATCGGCAAATGGATGCGTTTGAACGGGAGCAAACCGCCCTGGCCCGCCAATGGTCGGCACCCAACCGCGCGGCGATTGCCGCCCATTGCCGCCGGCGCAATATCACCCTCGCCAGCCACGACGACGCCACCGTGGAGCATGTGGAGGAATCGCGCGCGCTGGGCAGCGCCATTGCCGAATTCCCCACCACCGAAGCGGCGGCCCGCGCCTCGCACCATCTGGGCTTGCAGGTGCTGATGGGCGCGCCGAATATCGTGCGCGGCGCATCGCACTCCGGCAACGTGGCGGCTCATCACCTGGCATCGATCGGGGTACTGGATATTCTCTCCTCCGACTACTATCCGGCCAGCCTGCTGGATGCCGCGTTTCGCGTCGCGGCCGATGAGACCAACGGGTTTACCCTGCCGCAGGCGGTGAGGCTGATGACCGACAATCCGGCCCGCGCGCTGGGGCTTGGCGATCGCGGCCTGATCGCCGAAGGCCGGCGCGCGGATCTGGTGCTGGCCCACCGGCACAGCGGACATGTGTATGTGAAAAATGTCTGGCGGCAGGGGCGGCAAATATTTTGACGGCGGACGTTACCCCGCCATTGGCCGCCGGCGCCGCTGCCGGCCGAAACGGTGGCGGGAAACAGACAGCCGGCGGTCCCATCCGGCGACCTTGCCCTGATGCAGCCAGACGGCGGCCCGTCCGGCCAAGGTGTTATTCTCCACACAGGAACAGCGATCATGACCTCGCAGGCGCAACCAAGAATCGGCAGTAACGTGATATTAAACAGTACCCGGCTCGGCAATTATGTTCATCTGGCCGATGACACCACCCTGGATGAGGTGGATATGGGCGATTACTCCTATACCGACGGCCATAACAAAATTTGTTACGCCACCATCGGCAAGTTTGTCTCCATCGCCTCTTATGTGCGCATCAACCCGGGCAATCATCCCACCTATCAACGCATCGCCCAGCATCATTTTACCTATCGCAGCTCGGCCTACGGGCTGGGCGACGACGACGAGGCGTTTTTCGACTGGCGGCGCGAAAGGCATGTCACCATCGGCCACGATGTCTGGATCGGCCATAACGCCACCATCATGCCCGGGGTGACTATCGGCAACGGCGCGGTGATCGGCACCGCGTCGGTGGTCACCAAGGATGTCGCCCCTTACGCAATTGTCGCCGGCGTGCCGGCAAAACCGATCGGCAGCCGGTTTCCCGACGCGCTGATTGAGCGTATAGAGCGCAGCGGGTGGTGGCACTGGGATCATGACACGCTGCAACGGCGTCTGGCGGATTTTCGCGATCTGGACAGCTTTATCGAACATTATCTGTAGGGTTTTGCCGGCGATATTTCCCTGCGGCCAGGGCAACCGCCTGCGGGCGCGTGGCAGTGAGAAAATCCACCAGCCGTTTTGCCGCCGGGGGAAGATCGCCACGCGAACGTACCACCATCATCAGTTGACGCCGGGTCCAGGTTTCATCAAGCGGGATAAAAGCCACCCCGCTGTTATCCGGCCCGGTTACCGACATAACGATGGGCAATACGGCAACTCCAGCGCCGCCGGCCACCATCCGGTGAATATTGTCCAGGCCACGGACCCTGGCCCGTATACGCATGGTTTTGCCGGTCCGGCTCGCCTGCCCGGCAATATAGCGCGCCAGGGCGCTGTCCTCCGGCAGGCCGATAAACTCATGGTCCAGCGCCTCGCTGAAGCTCACCTGCCTGCGCTGTCCCAGCACATGCTCCCGCGGCGTCGCCAGCACTAAACGATCGGCCCTGAACGGCAGGACCTCCAGCCCGCGGAAGTCCGCATGGTCCGCCGCGATGCCGATATCCGCCGCGCCCTGCGCCACCGCGCGGGTGATATCCAGACTGGGCATTTCATCCAGGTCGATATCGACGCCGGGATGCAGACGCAAAAAATCACACAGCGGCCCGGGCAAAAATTGCCCCAGCGCCACGGTATTTGCCAGTAGCCGGACATGGCCTTTTATACCCTGGGTAAATTCGCTTAGCTCACCCGACAGATGCGCGGTCTGCCGCAGGATAATTTTGGCGTGATCGTACATAACCCGTCCCGCCGGCGTGACGGTGACGCCCCGGTGGCGCCGGTCCAGCAGGCCGACGCCCGCTTCCTGCTCCAGCCCGGCGATGCGGGCGCTGGCGGAAGACAGGGACAGGCAGGCTTTCTCCGCGCCGGCGGTAATGCTGCCGGTGTCAACCACCCATACCAGCAGCCGTAAATCAGTCAGGTCAAAGTGCATGGCATTGCCCGCCTCATATCATGCGGCTTTAACGTATAAAATTGCCGCCTCGTGGCACGCCAATTAAACCTGGGAAATCGCCGCCTTGCATCACGCGAATCAAACGCATGAAGTTGCCGCCCCGCATCATGCGGCTTAAACGATTTGTGCTACGCGCCGCGTACCCTTCGGCAATAACGAAGGCCGGGTTAAAAACATACGCATTGTGGCGCATTCATCGCGCGGCAAAAATAGGGTCACCCACACTTTCAGAAAATAGTCACATGATGGCATTGACGCTGTATACCTTGTTAATCGGGGCCACATTTTTGACCGCCGGCACGGTAAAGGGCGCGATCGGCCTCGGCCTGCCCACCGTGGCAATGGGCATGCTGGGCGTGGTCATGCCGCCCGCGCAGGCGGCCGCGCTGCTGATTATCCCTTCGCTGGTGACGAATATATGGCAACTGTTCAGCGGTCCGCATTGGGCAAGGCTATGCCGACGGTTGTGGCCGATGCTGCTGGCCGTATGCCTCGGCACCTGGTACGGCACCGGCGTGATGGCGGGGCCTATGGCCGGGTGGACCTCGCTGATGCTGGGAATTTTGCTGATGGTTTACGCGCTGGTGAGCCTGGTTAACCGGCAGGCGCGGGTATCGGCCGCCGCGGAAAAATGGCTTGGGCCATTGGCGGGGCTGGTGACCGGGCTGATGACCGGGGCCACCGGCGTGTTTGTCATCCCCGCCGTGCCCTGGCTCAACGCCCTGGCCCTGGAGCGGGATGATTTAATCCAGGCGCTGGGATTGTCGTTTACCGTCTCTACCCTGGCCCTGGCGGCAAGCCTGGCCTGGCATGATTTACTGACGTTCAGCGCGTTGGGCCTGTCGCTGCTGGCGGTGATCCCGGCCCTGGCGGGCATGTTTTTCGGCGGTTATCTGCGTGCCAGGTTAAGCCACCGGGTATTTCGCCGCTGTTTTTTCCTCGGCCTGCTCGGCCTGGGCATGGAAATTACCTGGCAACATCTTGCCTAGCCCCCGCCCGGTGCAACAGCGCTCGCGCCGGCTTCGCAGAAATCGGATGCCAGCGCCGTCACCTGCCCGCACACGCCAGGGCGGCCCATATTAATCGCCCCAGGCGCGGTTTTGCAGCACCAGCCGGTAGCCGTCATGATCCTGAAAGGTCCTGCCCGCCGCGTCCCAATAGGGATTAAACGAAACCACCCGATCAAAACCCGCGTCCACCAGGCGCTGGCACGACCGCAGCCATAACGGCTCATCGGGCAGGTACAGCACCAGCAGATCTTCCGGCGTCGGCGTCGGTATCACCGGATGCTGTTCGCAAAGGGTGAACTCAAAATGCCAGGGCAAATTTGCCGCGCCGAGCATTACGCCGTTAAAGCCGTTGTGACCGGTGAAACTGCCCAATACCCGCATGCCCAGGCCGGAGCAGTACAGTTCCCGGCTGCGGTCAAGATCGGTGACCGGACGGGCGATGCGCATATGCGATGTCAGCATGGTGAGATCTCCTGGTTATGCCGGGGCGCCGCCACTGGCAAGAGGCGGCCTGAATCCACTCTAATACAAACCGGCGCAGGCGCATAATATCAGCGGGCGGACCGGCGAGCGGCAGGCGGGCTGCTTATGGCCGGGCGTTATCCTGCGCATTATCGAAAGCCATCCGCGCCTGACGGAATTGATCGGCATTGTCCACCACCCACAGCCACAGCGGTATCATCTGCGCCAACAGCCGTTTGCCAAGGTCCGAAAGTTCATATTCCACCCGCGGGGATTTCTCAACATAGTCATGACGCAGCACCAGCCCGTCACGCTCCAGCTGGCGCAGCGATCGGGTGAGCATGCGCTGTGTGACGCCCTCCATTCGCCTGGCAATTGCCGCATGGCGCAGTCTTCCCCCTACGCCCAGGGTATGCACGATGCCGAGCGACCAGCGGTTGCCGGCATGTGTCAGCACCTCGCGCTTTAGCCCGTCATCGTCGTCGCTTAACGCGTCGCACACGGCCTGCGACCGTTCAATCATCTCATCCATATCCAATTTTCCACCCCTGTATCACCGGTGTGCCTTCTTGTTCTCAATCGTGAGAGATGCAAACCTAAACGCAACTACATAGGAGAAACGCATGAACGTCAACACTGAAAACACCCCAAACGCCATCCTGGTGATTGGCGCCGGCGAGCTCGGCATGGCGGTGATCCGCGGCCTGGCGCGGCACGCCGCTTTATCCGCCGACACCCCGGTGACCGTACTGCTGCGCCCGTCATCCATCACCAGCCGGCAACCCGGCAAACAACGCGACATTGCGGAATTGCGTACGCTTGGCGTGCGGCTGCTGGCGGGCGATCTGCTGGTTGATTCCATTGCCGATCTTGCCGACCGGTTCAGGGCCTTCGATACGGTGGTGTGCTGCACCGGGTTCGCGGCCGGCGGCGGTACACAGCTTAAACTTGCCCATGCCGTGCTGGAGGCAGGGGTAAGGCGTTATTTCCCCTGGCAGTTCGGCGTCGATTACGACCTGATCGGCAAAGGCAGCGGCCAGGATCTGTTTGACGAGCAGCTGGACGTGCGTCACCTCCTGCGGGCGCAGACGCGCACCGAATGGGTCATCGTCTCCACCGGTATCTTTACCAGTTACCTGTTCGAGCCATCGTTCGGCATCGTCGATGGGGCAAACCATACCGTGCACGCCCTGGGAAGCTGGGATAACGCCGTCACCGTTACCACGCCTGAGGACATCGGCGTCCTGACCGCGGCGGTCCTGTTCGCCGCACCGCGCATCGTTAACCAGGTGGTGTATACCGCCGGCGATACCGTCACCTATGCGCAGTTGGCAGATATCGTTGATAGCGTGCTGGGTGGCAAAGTTCACCGCGTAGCGTGGGACCTCGCGCATCTCGCCGCCGAGCTGGCCCGGGCGCCTGACGATGGGGTGCGCAAATATCGGTTGGCGTTCGCCAAAGGGATCGGGGTGGCATGGGATGTTAACCAAACCTTCAATGCCCGGCACCATATACGCGTGACCGGGGTAGAACAGTGGGCGCGTGAACATCTGGTCTGAGGATGCCCGCTGCGCGGATGACGCCGGCCTGAATAATCAACGCCGGTTGCCGGGAAATCTTCCCCGACGCCGCCCTGTTCGCCGGCGTATGCGCTGCGGCGCCTGGCTAGTGGTCAGCCCGCTGGATACCGCGCCCCATCCACGCCAGGGTGCTTAGCCCTTATCTCGCAGCGGCTTGAAAAACGCCCGTATCTCCCGCGCCAGCGCCTCCGGGCGCTCCATGGCGGCAAAATGGCCGCCGCGGGAGACGGCCGGTACGATCCCGGGATAAAATTGAGATGCAGTCCGGCAATCCTGTCGGGATAACGACAGGCCAGCCAGCTGGATACTCCGGCGCCGATATCGCCGCCCTGGGCGCCGAACCGTTGATAGCCCAGGCCCGTCATCAGTTCGGCCCATAGCCCGGCGACCTCATAGGATCCGGTGCCCTTGGCCGCCGGCGCGGCGGAAAATCCATAGCCGGGCAGCGAGGGCACCACCACGTGGAACGCATCGCGCGCATCGCCGCCAAAACGCGCCGGGTCGGTAAGCATAGGGATGATAGCCTGCATTTCGAGAAAGGATCCCGGCCAGCCATGCGTCAGCACCAACGGCAGCGGCGCGGGCCCGTTTCCGCGCTGGTGCACAAAATGAATCTCCTGTCCCGCCACCTGTGCCTTGAACTGCGGCAAGGTATTCAGCCGGGCTTCCTGCGCCCGCCAGTCAAAGGTATGCCACCAGCCGGCGCAGGAAACCGATGTCGGTTCCCTCGCTCCAGCCGGCGTCCGCGATGGGAGAAAGCCAACGGGTGCGTGACAGCCGATCGCTTAAATCATCCAGCGCCGATTGGCTGACATTGACGGTAAAAGGCTGAATATCCATAGGCGGGGTTGCTCCAGGCAATAGCATCGGGATCGGTGGCGATCCCGCGGTCCACGCCTATATTGTCGCTTGCCCTTAGCTTAACCGCTACCCCGGACCAGGTCAATTTGGCCTGCCCGCTTCCGCCACGTGGTGAACCCATGGCGGCTGATGTCAGGCCTCCTGTTTCGCCCCGGTGCGGAAATGGCTCGGCGCCGTGCCGATAATGCGCTTAAACGCGCGGCTAAACGACGCCTCCGAGTCGTAGCCCAGTCGTTGCGCCACCTCTGAAATGCGCGCGGAGTCGCGCATAATCCACTGCCGCGCCTGATGCATGCGCACCTGCGCAACATAACGGGCGGGGGTTTCACCCACGATGGCGGCGAACTTGCTGGCGAAGCCGGAGCGCGACGCGCCCATGACCTTGGCCAGTTCGGACAATGACCAGTCACGCTGGGGAGCCGCATGGATGGCGGCCAGCACGCGGCCGATTTCCGGGTTGCGCACGGCGGCAATCCATCCGGCCGCGCTTCCGCAGCCGTGCTCTACCCAGGCGCGGATAATCTGGGCGGCCAGGACATCGGCCAGTCGCGTTACCATGCCGCAGGCGCCCACCCGGTTCATCGCCACCTCGCAGCCCATGGCCTCAAGCAGATGCGCGATCATCGGCTCGTTCCGCATCAGTTCGTTGGCGCGCATCATATCCGGCATCATGCGCAGCAGCGGATGCAGGCTATCAAGGTTAAAGCGCATGGAGCCATAAAACAGCATGCAGCTCTCCCCCTCTTCACCCGCGTTTAAATCGAAAAAATTGCCGGTGATGGACTGGCACTGCCAGCGGGGAAAGGGTTGGGGCGTTACGCCCGGCTCGCTTGCCAGCGCGTGCGCGCTGCCGCGCGGCAATAGCACCGCGTCGCCCGCATTCAGCTGCAGCCATTCGCCGGCCGGGGTATGCAGCCAGCAGCCGCGCTCCGCCACGAACAGAAAGCAGGCGTCCTGACGGGCCGGAAACACGAAAGCCCAGGGCGCGGCGAGCTTGCAGCGGCCATATTCAACCCCGTCCAGCCGCAGGCCCTGCAGCATATCGGTAAGGGGATCGCCAGATTTGGACGAATTGTCAAGCATTGTGGGTTTCCTAGCATGGAAGTTCCAATCCGTCGACTGTACCATCCGGATCCACCCTTGAAAAGAATCTCGTGGAGAATCCATGTCAGAAAAGTCCTGTACCGGCGATGAAATCTTTGCCTGCACTACTGCCCGCGCTACGCCCCGCGCCGATAACGGACGAACCGTGGCCGCCTGGAGCGCGGTGCTGTCGCTGTCGCTCGGCGTCTTTGCCCTGGTCACGGCGGAATTTTTGCCCGCCAGCCTGCTGACCCCCGTTGCCGCCGATCTGGGCATCTCGGACGGCACTGCCGGGCAGGCGGTAACGGCGACGGCGCTGGTGGCCGCGCTCGCGGGACCGCTGGTGGTGATCGGCACGGGTAAAGTTGACCGCCGCCTGGTCGTCTGGGGTTTGTCGCTGCTGCTGGTGCTGTCGAACCTGCTGGCCGCCGTCGCGGCCACTATTTGGGTGCTGATCGCGGCCCGGGTATTGCTCGGCATCGCCCTGGGCGGCGTCTGGTCGCTGGCGGCCGCCCTCGCCCTGCGCCTGGTGCCGGCCCGGCTACTGCCGCGCGCCATGATGATTATCTTTACCGGGGTCTCGGCGGCCACGGTTTGCGCCCCGGCGCTGGGCGCCTATCTGGGCGATATCATGGGTTGGCGCGCCACGTTCCTGGCGGCCGCCGCCATCGGCATCGCCGCATTGCTCGCGCAGCTGGCTACCCTGCCCCGGTTGCCGCCGGGGGACGTGCCGAGCCTCGCCACTTTCGGCCTGCTGCTGCGTCGGCCGGGCATCCGCATCGGCCTGCTTACCGTCATGTTCGTGATCTCAGGGCACTTTGCCGGGTTTACCTATGTACGCCCTTTCCTTGAGCAGGTACCGCGGTTTGATGTGCGCATGATTTCAATGGTGCTGCTGGCCTTCGGCATCGGCGGTTTTTTCGGCAATCTCGCCGGCGGTTTTATCGCCGAACGCAGCGCCAGTATAGCCGTTGCGCTGGCGGCGATCCTGCTGTCAATCATGGCGTTTTTACTCCTGTTCTTTGGTTCGGCGGCGAGCCTGGCGTTCGCCGCCACCGCGACCTGGGGTTTTGCCTTCGGCGCGCTGCCGGTCAGCTTCCAGACCTGGAATACGCAAGCGGCGCCCGATCATGCGGAAACCGCCGGCGCCCTGCTGGTGACGACATTCCAGATTGCCATCTCCCTGGGCGCGGTGGCGGGCGGCCTGCTGGTGGACGGCCTCGGCGCGCCGGGCGCCATCGCCTACAGCGCCCTGGCGGTGCTGGCCGGCGGGGTGATTATGCTGGCGATCGGACGACGCAGCGAACGGCGGCCAGGTTA
Organism: Acerihabitans arboris; assembly: GCF_010131535.1. Classification (GTDB taxonomy): domain Bacteria; phylum Pseudomonadota; class Gammaproteobacteria; order Enterobacterales; family Enterobacteriaceae; genus Acerihabitans; species Acerihabitans arboris. The sequence continues at coordinate 67,461 of NZ_WUBS01000009.1, read as the reverse complement.
AAAAATGTCGCTTTGAATGCATAGATGCCCGGCGGAAAGGAAAAATCTTCCCGCTTCAGCGATTACCGGGGGAAGGGGCCGTTCCCGTTGGCTCAATATTTACCGAGGCTAATGGCATGGCCCTGTTATTTCTAAGGTAATAGAGTTAAAGGGAAGTCCCTTTCCGTTCAGCGCTTTATCGGCGGCGGGCCTCAACCCTCAGGTTATTGCCTGTGCGCCGGGCGTATTAATTTTAGGCCGCTAAACAGCCCTGGCTATGAAATATAGCCAGGGCTATACTTAATCCCATGTTTTTATTGTCTTTTTTTTCTCTTTATAACGCTGTATTATTCCCTCTTTCCCTGAGTAACCGGTATACGCCCGCCGCGCGGGATGAACAGCGGCAGGATCGATACCTGGCAACACCCGGTAATAAATAATAATGAATATGTACGCCACGATGATCCTTGCTTTCGCCATGTCGATGGACGCTTTTGCCGCGTCTATTGGTAAAGGGGCGACGCTCGAACGCCCGGGGCTGAAAGAAGCGTTGAGAACCGGCGCGATATTCGGCGCGGTGGAAGCCATCACGCCGGTCATTGGCTGGATGATGGGCATCACCGCCAGCAAATACATCGTGGCCTGGGACCACTGGCTTGCCTTTACCCTGCTCGCCATCCTGGGCGGCAGGATGGTAATTCACGGGTTCTGCAAAAAAACGCTGGAAAACGATCGGTCCAGGAGAAAGCATGGCTTCTGGCTTCTGGTCACCACCGCCATCGCCACCAGCCTGGATGCCATGGCGGTAGGGGTTGGCCTGGCCTTCCTGCAGGTCAATATCCTGACCACGGCGTTGGCCATCGGCACGGCGACGCTGGTAATGGCTTCATCCGGGGTGCTGCTCGGCCGCTTCCTGGGCCCGGTAATGGGCAAATGGGCCGAAATCCTGGGCGGCGTGGTGCTGATCGGCATCGGCTGCAATATCCTGATCGAACATCTCGGCCTGTTCAGCTAATCCTATAGCTGGTTAATGCCGGTATTGCCGTCCCCGATTCGCTCGTTCCCGGCAGTTGAACGCTGCATAATCCGGTCCCGCGCAGAATAGCATTCCTCCCTGTCAATGGCCGGATGGCGGGCGCGAAAAATCGCCGCTCCCCGGTCAATCAAATCCCCGGGCGCCAATGGCTTCAACCAGGTAATCAATAAAGGATTGGATGCGCGAAGACAGCGCCGTATTGCGGTAGTAAACCGCATTAATCGGCTGGCGGACATCCTGCGTATGCCGCTGCAGCAACTCACACAATCGCCCATCCCGGCGATCCGCGCGCGTCATAAAATCCGACAGGCAGGTTATACCGGCGCCATTCAGCGCCAGCTGCCGCAACGTTTCGCCGCTGGACGAGCGGATGGCCGGCTGGATATGCAGCGGCAGTCCGTTCTCATCCAGCAGCGGCCATTCGTTAAGCGCTTCGGGCTGGTTAAAACCCAGCAGCGCATGGCGGGATAAGTCCGCCACATTTTCCGGCGTGCCGCGCGCGGCCAGGTAAGCGGGGCCGGCAAGTACGCGGATGCGGCTATTGCCGATAAGCCTGGCATGCAACGTAGAATCTTTCAGGTGCCCGATGCGTATTGCCAGATCGGTGCGTTTTTCCAGCAGGTCGATGATGCCTTCGTTGCTGTTCAGCTCAAGCTCCACCTGCGGGAATCGCTCCCTAAAGCCCGCGATCAGGGGCACGATCGCATGCAGCATAAACGGCGATGCGGCATCCACCCGCAACAAGCCGGACGGCTGGTTGCGCCGCCTGGACATAAGTTCCTCGGTCTCCTCGACCGCGGCCAGAATAGGCCGGGCGCGTTCCAGGAAGGCCTTGCCCTCCTCGGTCAGCTCCAATCGGCGCGTGGTGCGCCTGAGCAGCGTGGTTTGCAGTTTCTCCTCCAGCCGGCCGAGGGTGCGGCTGGTGGCCGAGATGGTCTGGTCCAGCCGCACGGCGGCGGCGGTGATGGAACCGCAGTCCACTACCGCGATAAACGCCTGCATTTCATCAAGAGTCGTTTTCATATTTGACTAATTATCAAATATCCTTTTTGGATACGCCACTTTTTCTGAAAATATACCCTGACCACACCAACCGTTAAAATTATGCCGTTTTTTGACAACGGGAATGGCCATTATCATGGTCCACCGGGTCTTTTCGCCGGGAAAAACAGGCTGAAGCGGGTACGGTGATTACCGCTCGTTGCATCCCATCGTCCCTGGTGCAGCACCATGATGCTGCGGACAATGGACAATCCCAGGCCGGTGGCGTTCGAGGCGCCGATGCGCGACGCATCGGCGCGGTAGAAACGGTCAAATACGCGCTCAAGCTGTTCAGGCGCGATAGTGGGGCCGGAATTTTCCACACCGATCAGCGTCCCTTCCGGCTGCTGTTCGGCCTGTAATACGATGGTGGTGCCGGGGTCGGCATAACGTACCGCGTTGGCCAGTAAATTGGCCAGGGCGCGGCGCAGCAGTTCGGCATCGGCCCAAACGCCGCCGTCATGGTCGCATACCAAAGTCAGGCCGCGTTCTTCGGCCGGTCCTTCAAAATAGTCCGCCAGCCGCTGAAATTCGACCGCCACCGATAACTGCGCGCGCTGGATCGCATGCCCCGCATCTTCGGCGCGGGCCAGGAACAGCATGTTGTCGATCATTTTTGACAGACGCAACAACTCCTCGAAGTTTGAGCCCAATAGGTTTTCATAATAATCATTGCCGCGCTTATGCCGCATCGCGACTTCCGTTTGCCCGAGCAGGATACCGATGGGTGTCCTTAAATCATGGGCCATATCGGCTGATACCTGGCTAAGCTGGCGAAAGCTGGTTTCCAGCCGGTCCAGCATGGTATTAAACGCATCGATAAGTTGCCGCAGCTCGGGCGGCGCGCGTTTAAGGCCGATGCGCCGGGACAGCAAGCGAATATCTATAGACGCCGTCTCATCGGCCAGGCGGCGCAACGGCTTTAGCCCCCGGCGGGTGAAAAACCAGGCCAGGAGCGCGGTAAGCACCGTCGCCCCCGACGCCACCAGGATAATCTGGTGGCGATACATGGCCAGGGTACGGGTGCGTTCGGTCATCAGGCGGCCGGTGGTAATGGTAACCTCATAAGGCGCAACGGAAATTGTTGCCAGGGCGGACGCCGAGATAAAAGGAATGCCGCCGGCGGTTATGGCGTGGTGCACCGAGGCCAGGCTCAGGGGCGCGTCGGCCGCCACGGCGTTAATCTGCGGGATCGGCGAATGGCCGGGATTCACTTCGATCAGGGGCGCCCGGCCGGGGATTCGCAACACCAACAAAGACTCCGTATTACCAAGCATATTGGCAAACAGGCCCGGCTTCTCACGGATAAGCGTCATGACGTCTTCATTGAGCAACAAGGTGCGGATCTGCTCGACGCGGGTAATCAACGCCCCATCGTCACGGATAATCAGCTGTTCCTCGAGGGTACGGTACAGCGCGTAACCGACCGTCGCCATCACCAGCATGACCAACGCGGCCAGGATCAACGACAGGCGGGACGTGAGCGAGAGGCTTTTCATGCTTCGTCTTCACAGCGGTAACCTACCCCATGCACGGTATGGATCAACGGTTTGCCGAACGGCTCGTCTATCTTTTGCCGCAGACGACGCACCGCGACATCCACCACGTTGGTATCGCTGTCAAAGTTCATATCCCATACCCTGGATGCAATCAGCGAACGGGTCAGCACCTGCCCCGGACTCAGCATAAACAGATGCAGCAGATTAAATTCCTTGTTGGTCAGGTCAACGCGGGTACCGTTGCGCACCACGCGGCGTTTGGCCACATCCATTTGCAAATCCCCCACGGCTAGCACCTCATCCTGCTTTACCTGCCCCCCGCGCCGTAAGGCGATGCGAATACGCGCCAGCAGTTCGGCAAAGGAGAAGGGCTTCACCAGGTAGTCGTCCGCCCCCAGCTCCAGCCCTTTGAGTTTGTCTTCCAGGGTGCCTTTGGCGGTCAGGAAGATTACCGGGGTATCAATCCGCCTGTCCATCATCTCCATGACCGACCAGCCGTCCATTCCCGGCATCATCACATCCAGCAGGATCAGGTCATAATGGCTTTCCAGTGCCATATGCAGGCCATCCACGCCGCCCGACGCCACGTCCACCACATAACCGGATTCGGTCAGGCCGGTGCGCATATATTCACGCGCCTTGGGTTCATCTTCGATGACGAGAATATTCATATGGTCTCCGGCGCGGCCTGTCGCGGCCGCTTCCTAGTCTAGCGCATGCCGCGCCGCCTGTTCTATCAGCGCCGCCACCTGTTTGGGATGCGACTCGTATACCGAGTGGCTCGCCCCTTCGATTTCCACGGTATGGCTATGCGCCCGCGCCGCGTACATCCGCTCCAGATCGGGGCTGATGATTTTGTCGGCTTTCGCCACCATGTACCAGCTTGGCTTGGTTTTCCAGGCCGGATCCGCAATATTGGCGGTAAAGACGCTTGCCGAGGTCAACATCTGCGCCCGCGCCTCGAACCCGGCCTGCCTACGAGGCAGATCGGCGGCAAAATCCGCCGGATAATTGGCCGGATTGATGTACAGGAAGCCGTCGGGCGTCCTGGCAAAAGGGTGGGCGGTGTTCGGCAGTTTTTTGCCGTTGCCGGCCTCGGTCTCGCCGTTGTCCAGGGCATGGGCCGCGATATACACCAGCCCGGCGACATGCGGATCGTTACCCGCCTCGGTAATAATGGCGCCGCCATAGCTATGGCCCACCAGCACCGTCGGGCCATCCTGTAACGCCAGGATGCGTTTGGCGGCGGCCACATCCTCGGGGAACGAGGTCAGCGGCTCCTGCACCAGGGTCACGTGATAGCCGTCCTTGGTTAAAATATCATATACCGGCCGCCAGCCCGCGCCACCGACAAACGCGCCGTGGACCAGGACGATGTTCCTGACCGGGGCGGCCTGGGCTGAGACCGTGGCCGCCGTAAGCAATAGGGCGGAGGCGACGACGGATGACAAAACGGTGCGGTTTAATATATTACGCATGATCATAAACTCCTTGCTGGATGGGGATGGGGTAACTACCCCGGTTTCAATGAAGGAGTTTAAGGATCCTGCTCTGACGCCAGCCTGACGCAATCATTACAAAGTTATGACGATAACATGCCCGCGCGGCCCCAGATGACACGACCCCGGGTCTGTTTTGATCTGCGCGTTAAAGCCGGTTCGCCCGCCGGTCTGCAAATATGCGCTGGGACAGGCGTCTCGCGAAATAGCATTTCCCGCCTTGTGATGTAGGAGATAAGTGATTTGTTTAGCCAGCCCCTCCGGTTTTGTCCCTGCGAAGATCTGAAAAAAATGATTAAACGAACCCTACACAGACCCATAGGAAGGTTGATTTTTCTTCGGCCGGGCGGGTATAACCTCACTGCCGGGACCCGCTGGGTATGGAGGTCAACATGGTACCCCGCGCCACGCCCGTACGGCGTATCTCTAATGCCGGTCACCCGCTTAGGCGATATAATCACCGTACTAAAAAGGATGTCCTGATGACCAAAAAAAATAAATTTACCGCAGAGTTCAGGCGGGAGGCCGCGAGCCTGGTACTCGATAACAGCCATACTTATCGGGAAGCCTGCGATGCCACCGGGGTGGATGAAAACATACTATACCGCTGGGTCGCCCAGCTGCGCGCGGAGCGCAGCGGCATCATGCCGCCGGGCATGGCGGTAACGCCCGACCAGCAGCGTATTTTGGAACTCGAGGAACGCATAAGGTGTCTTGAAATGGAAAGGGATATCTTGAAAAAAGCCGCCGCGCTCCTGATAACGGACGAGTTTAAAAGCCTGCCCTGATAACAGCAATGGCCTCACGCCTGCCGCCCCTGCCAAAACGACACAAACAGTCCCGGCTACGCCTGCACGCCCGGTTTGCCATAGGGATGTTTTTCATGAACGCGTTCGGTCAGCATTCCGGCGCCCGGCAATCCGGTCGGGATAAGAACGCTGAAAGCGTTAAGCGCACGGCGTAATTTGGCCATCGCCATTGGCCTGCCGTTCGCGGGCATGCGCCTCATTCGGCCCGTGCATTGATTAATGCCGCCGGCCACAGCGCCAGCGCCATGTCCGCCACGGCGTCAAGCATGGCATAGCTGGCACCGTCGCGGGCCTGGATCGACATGCCCTGCTGGATGCCGACATACGTCCGCGCCAGCGCCACAGTATCGGTACCGGGCGCCAGCTCCTGCTCAGCCACCGCCTGCTCCAGCCGCGCGGTCAGCTTGTCGATGCCCTTCTGGCGCGAACGCGCCACCCTTTCTCCCAGCCGATCGTGGCCTTCGCCGGCCACGTTTGACAGCGTCACCATGCAGCCGCGCGGGAAGTCATCCCGGGTAAGGATCTCCGCCGAGCTTTTCAGCCACTCCCGCACACCTTCCCGCGCGCTGGCGGCGTAGTCCAGCGGCGACCATATCTGCGGCGCGATACAGGTTTCGTAATAGCCGATGGCGTCCAGGAACAGATCCTCTTTACTGCCGAACGCGGCATATAAACTAGGCGAATTGATGCCCATCGCCTGATAAAGATCCGCCATCGACGTCGCGGTATATCCTTTCTGCCAGAACAGCTTCATCGCTGCGGCCAACGCTGCCTGGCGATCAAAGCCTCTGGGACGTCCTCGTGCCGCCATAACCCGAGCCTGCTCTCATTAATTTTATGCCGATCGATATAATAATACTCTTGACCACTGGAGGCAATTCCGTTTACCCTATTTTTGTATCGATCAACACACAAATGGGGAATGATCATGAATTCACTTGAAGACAAACGCGCGCTGGTCACCGGCGCCAGCCGCGGACTGGGCAAGGCCATGGCGCTGTCACTGGCCCGGGCCGGCGCCGATGTGGCGATAACCTACGAAAAATCCGCCGACAAGGCGCTTGAGGTAGTGAAGGAAATTGAAGCCCTGGGCCGCAAGGCGCTGGCCATCCAGGCCGACAGCGCCTCAGCCGCCGCGGTACGTGACGCCGTCAGCCAAACCGTGGCCGGTCTGGGCGGCCTCGATATCCTGGTGAATAACGCGGGCATCGCGCGCGGCGGCATGCTGGAAGAAATGGCGCTGGAGGATATCGACGCGATGATTAACGTTAATATCCGCGGCCTGGTAGTGGCTACCCAGGCGGCGCTGCCCCACCTGGGGCAAGGCGGGCGCATCATCAACATCGGCAGTTGCCTGGCCGATCGCGTGCCCATGCCGGGCATTGCCGTCTATGCGATGACCAAATCGGCGCTGCTGGCGCTGACCCGCGGCCTGGCCCGCGATCTGGGCCCGCGCGGCATCACCGTTAACCTGGTCCACCCCGGGCCCACCGACAGCGATATGAACCCGGCCGACGGCGAAGGCGCCGAAACGCAGCGCCAGTTTATTGCGCTCGGCCATTACGGCAAGGCCGGGGATGTCGCGGCCGCGGTCACCTTCCTGGCCGGCCCCGAGGCGGCGCATATTACCGGCACAGGCATCAATGTGGACGGCGGTATCAACGCCTGAGGACCAGACGCCATCGCGCCCGGCCACCCTATCGGCGCCAGCGACGCGCGCATCCTGGCGACGCTTGTCCACGCGCTGCGAAACCGGAATAAAACCACCGGCCCGGCGACGTTACCGATCGGCGGCGGCCAGGGCATCACTGCTTTGCCTCGCGCCAGGGCGGGATCGGCGCAAACCGTTCCCGCAGGAAACGCATAAACTGGCGCGTACGCAGCGGCAGTCCCTCGCGCTGATGGGTCAACGCAATCACATCGGCGTCGAGGGTTTTCCACCCCGGCAGCAGGCGTACCAGTTCCCCTTCCCGCAAGGCCTGCGCCACATCCCATTCAGACCGCATAATAATGCCCAGCCCCCGCGTCGCCCATAAACGGATAATATCGCCGTCATTGCTGGCAAGCGTAGATCGCACGCGCACGCTGCTGCTGGTGCGGCCGCGGGTAAAATGCCACAGCAATACGTCTTCATTGTTTTCGCACAGGGCAATACAGGGCAGACGGGCTAATTCTTCCGGAGAGGACGGCTGCCCATGGCGGGCAATAAAATCGGGCGACGCGCAGACAAAACGACTGTTGGCGGCGATGGCATGGCCGATTAAATTGGATGAGCGTAATTCGCCAATATGGATCACGATATCAAAACGTTCCGCGGCTTCCACCATCGGCCGGTCCGACAGGGTAAGCAAAATTTCCACATCAGGGTAGCGTTGCTGGAAATCCGCGGCGGCGGCGGCCAGGTAACGCCGGCCGAAGCCAAACGGCGCGTTGATTTTCAAGGTGCCGGCAAAACTGCTGCGACGCTTGTCCAGCTCATGCATTAACGCGTCATACTGCTCCACCAACAGTTTACCGCGTTGGCATAACAGCTCCCCTTCGCCGGTAAAACACAGACGCCGGGCGGAACGGTCGATCAACCGCAAATTTAGCCGCTTTTCCATATTCTGCAAGCGCTGGGTCACCGCCGATGGCGTCAGGCCCAACTGATGGGCGGCGGCCACCAGGGTGTCATTATCGCGAATCGCCAACAGCAATTTCAGATCCCGCATATCGTGCATGGTGCATTCCTGAATCTGGAATCTAATTTCGGTAAATTATCATAATCACGCCCTGTTGCCCTACTACCGTGACTAATGTAACAAACGAGACAGATGCCATGGGATTCATTTAGCATTGCTGAATGATTTATACAGACAGATTAAATTTATCGCGCCGCCGCGCGGTTCGGCGGCTTTTTGGCCGATATCCAGCCACCGGTATTCTGGCCCCCGTCAACGGTGGTAAGCGAATCAGGCTAAATCCGCCAGGTAAATTTCCTCGACGGCATAGGTGCCGTTTCCCTTCGCATCCGAGTGAAAATCGCCGATGTCATGGAAAACCGCTAACCGGTCGAAGGCATTACTGAATTTCATTACCATCTGCTTGGGTTTAGGGTATTGGAAATCCGGCAGTACGTAATTTCCCAGTGGCAAACAGAGATAACCAAGGGAGGCGACGGCGCCGCTGTTTTCCTCGTCATGGATTCGGTATATCTCTATATAACCATCGGAAAAGCCCACCGCCACCAGCGCGTTAAGAGCGGAAAACGCCACGCTTACCAGCGTGCCCATGCCGAAGCTTTCCACCGTGACGGGCCGGCTGCGTTGCAATAACATCGGCGTACCGCCGGCGGTGTCGACCAGCATAATCTCATGGACCTGCGTATTAGCGTTGCGCCGGACAAACCCAAGGAAGCGTTGATCAACCGACACAAAATCCGGCCGGTAGCCGGCAGGCGCTGCCCAACGGCTGGTCAACCCGGCCAACAAAGACCACTGGTTCTCCCTGGGCACGAACAGGTCGCCCATGTCCGTGACCCACCATGCCCGGCCAGGGACGGAAGATCCCTCCAGCATAGTGTCTTTATAAGGCGCTATCTCGCTCCGCACCGCCCGGGTTCCCATCGACGGCAGATGATAAAACGCCACCCGCTCCTCCTGCAAGGTATGGGCATACACCAGCACCAGGGTACCGCCGTCGGGTGAAACAACAATATCGGCCACCGCCTGCCGGCTGTTATTGCGATACAGCCGGGTTTTAACGCCATCCGGCGTCTGCGCCCACACCTGGCCCGGTTCATCAATCCAGAATAGGGGTTGCGGCGTCTCCGATAAGCAAAATTTGGTTACCACCGTCCGCTGGTTATTATCGCTAAAGCCCGGCAGCCAGCGGCGAAAACCGCCTTCACCGGTCAGCCGCAGGGCGTCGAGCCGATCGGGAAGCAGCTGTATTTCATACTCTTGTTGCAGCAATTCCTCATTGGAGGAATATTCGCTGTTGACAATAAACCACCGCGGTTCAGGCCCCTGGGCAATCAATACCGGCGGAGGGAAATGCCAGGTGATCCCCTCCACCCGCGCCCATTGCCGGCTCACCCATACGTTTCCCCGCATGCCGCGCGCCTGGCTGGCGACCGCCACGTTTTCCAGCGTCGCCCACAGCGCGAGCGGCTGGAAATTTACCACCCATTCATCCGCCAGGCTCCCATCCATCCTAAAGGTGCGCAGCGCCACGCTTGAGGCATGCAGCAGTTCGGAACGCCGTGGCCGATCAAGACGTAGCAACAGCGCCACCTGGCGTAGCCGGGCAAGCAGGCCAGATTGCGGTGTGGCCGAAGAATTAACCGCAGTCTTTACCGTGGCGCAAAGCGCCGCCAGGTCAGGAAACAACCGTTTGGGATAAGTCCGGGCCGCTAGCTGGTCAAACCGGGATCGGGAAACGCCCCTTTCTTTATAGGGCGCGGGAAGACGGCCTTTGGCATCGGCAATATCAAAACTGCCGGTGAACAATTCATAACGCAGGGTCCAGGGTTCGTGGCCCGGCAACGCCTCCTCCCCCGGCAAGGTATGGTAGCCGGCATCAGACGGTACGATATGCAAAAATCGATCGCCCATTTTCAGGAACATATTGTTCCCGTACCTGAATGCGCCGTTCACCAATGGCGGCAGCAGGATATCGATATAAGGCGCCTGGGTGGCCCGTGGGTTGGCGGCAATTCGCCGGCGCAAGGCTTCGCCAATATGGTGGGCGTTAGGCGGCTCGTCCGGCGAGGCAAACACAAAATCGCCCCCGTCGATCAGATAGGCTACCCGGAACGCCGGCGCGGTTGCCTGGGTTGGATGACGCAACAAAAACGTGGCGGCGTTTTTCTCGGGCGACAGGAGATAATCCGCTTCGCCAATCTTCACGTTTAGATGTGCATCGCCATGGATAGCGGCTAAGAAACCGGCAATACCCTCATCAGCCAGGGTGTAATTAGCCAGCAGCCGGCTCCAGTCCTGTACCCTGTGCAACGCGGCATGGCGTTTGCGACGTTGCGGCAAGGGTGTCAGGTGCAGCCCGAGGGTCCGGTTATCATTACCGGGTTCAATCATCAATGCCCATTCATCCGTCCGGTCCGGCGGCATCTGCCACTCATCAATGTTATCCGCCGGTATCAGGCTCCCGGATTCCAGTTCAAAGGCCCAACGGCGATGGTTGATTTCAAATAACACCCATTGCCGGTCGGCAAAGTCGAGCGTGTGGAGCGGATGAACCACCACCAGTTGCAAAGGCGAACCAACGGAGAGCGACCAAAAATAGGGGCTATTCTTGGTGCCGGGAACATCGGCATTAGCTTCCAGCTCGAAATCCGGCCGGTGCCAGGCGTTAAGCCGGCATTGCGCATTGCCAGTGTAGAGGCAATAGTATTTTTTATAAATACCGAACCGGCTGTGCAAATCCAACTGGGCAAACATCAACTGGCCGTCGGCTGTGCGCTCTCCGGTCTCCACCGCCACCACGCTGCTGTTTTGTATCCGCATTACCGAATAAGGGATGCCTTTCACCGTCACGGTCTGGGGCGTACTCGCATCCGCGCCATAGCTTACCGGTAAATCAAAATCGAGCGTTTCGGTAATAATCTTGGGGATCTGCCCGGATACCTTGGCCAAATGGGGCGACAATCTGCTCAGCCCTATTGCCGCCCTGCCGAGCAGCGCCAGATAAAGTCCTTTGCCCACGATATTCAACGAGCGCAGGGCGGCAAAACCGGGATCGATGCTTTTAAGCGTTTCTTTTTGTATCACCTGCATAAACGGACCGATTTGCAATCGGGTGGCCAAGATACCGCCGCCGATTTGTACCGAAGCGGACGGTATATGCCTGAACACCGTGGTTTCGGCAGCGATAAACATCGGCCCCCCCATCGTCTGGCCGATACCCGTCGCCGTTTCCCGGAACAGGACCAGACCAGCCTTAACGCCGGCAAAGACCAACGGCAAGCCCACCAGCGCGCCATCCACCAGGCATTCGGTAAACGCGGCGCGATGCTGGCGGGCAATCAGGGAGTCGATACAGCCATAAAAGGGGATCACATAACTGGCAACCACCCCCGCAATGCGGGGGAAGGTCGATTGCGTGCCGTTATAGCCCTGGTCATGGATTTTTTGCCGGTAGGATTGATAATGCAGTTCCGCGTAACGTTCCATAAGGGTGGACAACGTGTCGTTCGGCGCTTTTAACCTGGTGTTAGGGTCAACCGGCAGCAGATGAAACCTGTGCTGGGGCAGGAGCCTTGGCGCCGGCCAGTTAATCATATAAGGTCCCAGCGCGCTCAGATCTTTACCCTTCAGCAAGATTTCGCGCAGCAGGTAGCCCTGTTCCGTGATACGCAGGGCAAACAGCCGGCGTGCATGTCCCTGCCTGGCCTGAAAAAAAATCGTGTCGGGTTTACCGTGACAGTGAACCTGCGCGTTTGAATAAAACATATCCTTAGCTCGCCGGATTTGAACCAGCCTGGGGATCACCCATGCAATGCCCGCGCGTTGCAAAAAATCCACGTCTTCGGACTGAAGGTTGTCATCCCGGACATCACTGGCCACAAAAGCGGCAGCCAGCAGCGCGATGTCCAGTTCGCGGATTTTGGCGGCAAAACTATCCACTACCAGCCGATAATACGCGTCCAGATCGGGAACAGGCTCGCCAGATTCACCGCATCGCTGCCCGGACGGCCATTTTATCAACTGTTGAACAGGGCTAAGCGGGGAAAACCGGCTATGCCCGGGCGCCGCCGGATCGGCGCTTGCCAGCGGCGCCTCCGCCCGGCCGCAGTGTCGTTTAATCAGTTCCGCCGCCGCGGTTTCACGGCTGCGCCAGGAGGGCTGCTGATAACCGCCCTCGTAAAGAAGAAAACCGTTATACAGGCGCTGGGCGGTAAGATGCCGCATCTCCATTTCGTCCTTTAACAGGGCGAATGCGGGGTCCAGCGTATCGGATTCCAGCACCTGGCCCAGGCCAAGTTCCGGACGCGCGCGCAGATAATAAAGCAATAGGCCCAGGTACAGGGTGGCCTCCACACCGGATGCCAGCAGGCCCTGCCGGAACAAACCGACCAAACCGATGCCCAATTCAATTAGGCCATGACAGGACACCTGCCGGAGTTTCACCGGGTCAAGCAGCGCCATGGATCGGGCGCCAAATTGCATCAATGTCCAGGTCAGGCTGCCGACCCACAAATTATCCAGATCCAGCGTCGCCGGCAAACCGTTTATTCCCGATGTCTGCCCTTCCCCCGCGCGATAAACACTGTTGAGATAAAGTGCGGGGATTTCCGGCGCTTCATACATTTCCCGCCATATTCGCTCTGCCCACTCGTAACCCCCGGGGTAAGGCCACGAACGCAGCACGGCGATAAAATCCTTCTGCGTGACGTGACGGTTACCGGCGAATAACGTCGCGATACGCAGGACAATACTCTCTTTTTGATAAATAAGCCGGCACAGCGCCTGTCCGATCAGGCCGCGTTGCTGCAGCGGGGTAAGGTTTTCACCGCGACGTTCGCCATACAGCTGGCTACCGTAAAGCGTCAGGCGGGCAATACCCGGCATAATGGACGGCTGGCGCGAGACGCTATCGAGCAGGGTGGCGGCCAGCCGTAACGGCTCGATGCTTTCCGGATTGATCCCGGCCGCGGCGTTTTTATTAAGATACACCCCCAGCAGATATTGCCAGTCCGTACGCAGGTAGCGGGAGGATGGCGCCGCATGGCGTTTGGCGCGTGAACCGTCATTTTTATTGAAACCAGAATATTTAATATTTTCCGCGAGACGGGGAATAGCGCGGTCGTTTATTGCAGAATGGCGGTGAGCAGGAATATCCATGGTGGAATACGCCGCAGTCATGTTCTGATTGAAGTTTGTATTGTACATTTTAACCTGATACAGAGGAGAGGCCGCTGGTGAATGTATGGATAAATCAATGTTATTCATCATAATGAGCACCTGTCTCTTGTTCAGGGCATGGTCGTATCACGGCGTTAAACAGGGAAATCGCGTTGGGGTTTCCAGCTAAAACAAATACCATGACTGTGATTTATATTTAAATTAACTTTAATTATTAGATATAATTTAAATATTAAACATTGTGATAAATATTTTCAGGCATCGTTATTTATTCTTTATTTTCGAAAACGCCTTGGATGCATTGCCAAATCATGTCTGATTTTATGGCGAATACAAAGATATTTTGTGGTAAACAGATATGTCTGATTAAAATATAAGAAAAATATTTTGGCCGTTTTTCAATTTCCGCGCAAGGTGGGAAAGCGTGTGTTGATGGCGTCGACATACATCCACCTCATGTCGATTTTTTCGGGAAACATCAACATGAGCCGGCAGCCGCATAGCCCCTACCATCACCTGCCATTGCTTCCACCGGCCAGGGAATCCATTGAAACGTCTGCCACATCAAAGGCCTGTATCCCTGCCCGCGCCGCTCTGGCAAAGCTGAAACCGGCTGGTGAACTGCCGCCGGTTCAAGCATCCCCCAGAGCCTGCCGATGCTTAACAGCCAAAAATCATTTACCCAGCATCCCCAGCGCATTTTCCCGTTGCTCGTTAGAATACAGATGGGTTAACAACAGCGATCCGCAGGACATGCAAACCGTTGCGTGTCTCGGCTGTTTTAACCCTACCTTGATCAAAAGCTCATGCAATGGATTTTCTCCAGGCAGAGCCCGATATTGCGTGCGCACCAGCTTATGGCATGACTTGCAAACGCTAAGCAATAGAAAATCGCTCGGCACATTATTATTCTGCAATACGATAAAATGACGCGCCAGTTTATCAATAAAGCGGTCCTTATTTTCCAATGTTAGTTCGGAATTCTCATAAGCAGAGTGACCGCAATAAAGCAGGGTTAAATCTTCAACAACCAGGTTCCAGAGCGAATAGATACTGGTATTGTAACTTTCATGGCGGTTGATATCCGCCAATAGCTTTGCCGTTGACTCAGGATCCCGTTGCTGGTTAACTATCTGATGACAAAGACAAAGGGAGTAATTTTTCAGGCCGGCATCCCTGTCCGGCTGGCTTTCGCCCTGCTCGCTTAAAGCCTGCCCGAAAAAGTATTCAACCTCGGTTCCGTCTGGGCTGGCATCCATACCGAGGCTCGCCAGGATAAGTATATTTTGCTCGCCGCAGCCGGCGATGACCTTTTCCTCCGCCCATAAAATACACTCATCCTGGTAAGGCTTACCAAGAAATTTCAGTCCCCATATTTCATCCAATGTCATCCCATCCGCTCCCTGTGTTTTGAAAGATGAAACCATGCCGCTCAACGCAAGCGTAAATCGGTTGGTTCTACCTCGCCAGCCCATAATAAATGTCACAGGAGCCGGCCCCCTCGATGCTTCCTACAGTTTAAAGGCGAAACCGGCAAACAGAACATCAACCAATCCCGTGCCCGACTTGACTCAGGTCACACTTTTTTTAAACAGCTTATCCCGGTGCCAGCGTAAAGACATCCCCCCTTTTTATCAAACAGCGTATCATTTTGTACCGGCAGCATTACGCCATTATGCGGGTTGTGACATTCTGTACCAGGGTCGCATTTCCACCAGGCTCTGCATCCATCAACCGCGATTTGGCGGGCTCGCCGGGGGTTTTATCCGCGTCTTTAATGTCAATATCTTGCGCAATAACATCCAACGTTGGGCCAGCGCCCGTTGTATTCAGCTGCAACAATATAATAATTCATTCGATAAATTAGCATTACAAATAATAATATATACCTATAACATAACGAGAAAATAAAAAACCGCACAAAACTGCTTCTTGACGGCCATGAATACCCTCGTGATATCAGGGTTGCGCTTGATAAAAAGTAAGATAATAATTAAGAAATTGATTATTAAAGCAGATTATTTTTTCTTAACCTTTATATCGCAATCGGGTTATCCAGGCCCGCGCACCGTGTTTTTTTTGATCTGACTCATTTTTATCTCAATTTTCCCGGCCCTCCCCCGGCAAAATCGGTAAAATTTTTACCCCAAAGATGCCATCTGCTTAAGAGTTGCCCGTGCCGACAAGCCTGATCACCCCCGAACGCCAGCTGTTTTCCTATCCGCTTTACTGGGCCGAATGTTTTGGCACCGCGCCGTTCCTGCCCATGTCCCGCGCTGAGATGGACCGACTGGGCTGGGACAGCTGCGATATCATCCTGGTCACCGGCGATGCCTATGTCGATCACCCAAGTTTTGGCATGGCGATCGTCGGCCGGATGCTGGAGGCGCAGGGTTTTAGGGTCGGCATCATCGCCCAGCCTCTTTGGACCCACAAAGCGGACTTTATGCGCCTGGGCAAACCGAACCTATTTTTTGGCGTCACGGCCGGCAATATGGACTCGATGATCAACCACTACACGGCGGATAGGAAAGCGCGCCATGACGATGCCTATACGCCGGGCAATGTGGCGGGTAAACGCCCGGACCGCGCCACGCTGGTCTACACCCAGCGCTGCAAGGAAGCATTCGGCGATGTGCCGGTATTGCTGGGCGGCATCGAGGCCAGCCTGCGGCGTATCGCCCATTACGATTACTGGTCCGATACCGTGCGCCGTTCAGTGCTGGTGGATGCCAAGGCCGATATGCTGATCTACGGCAACGGCGAGCGCCCGCTGGTTGAAGTGGCCCATCGGCTGGCGGCGGGCGAACCTATCAGCGAGATAAACGACGTGCGCAATACCGCCGTATTGCGTAAAACGGCGCTGCCCGGCTGGACCGGCGTCGATTCCAGCCGCCTGGATACGCCGGGACGTATCGACCCCATCCTTAATCCCTATGGCGACGACCTGCCCTGTACCACGCGGACGGTAAAAGCATACGCCCCCAACCCCGTCAGCGTGAGGGCGCCCAAACCCTGGGAAAAGACCTACGTACTGCTGCCCTCGTATGAAAAGGTCAAGAATGACAAGGTGATGTATGCCCATGCCTCGCGCATCCTGCATCACGAAACCAACCCCGGCTGCGCCCGCGCCCTGATGCAAAAGCATGGCGATCGTTATGTGTGGATCAACCCGCCGGCCATCCCGTTGCTGACCGGGGAAATGGACTCGGTATTTGCCCTGCCGTACCAGCGCGTGCCGCATCCGGCCTATGCGAATACCGCTATCCCGGCCTACGATATGATCCGCTTTTCGGTTAATATCATGCGCGGCTGCTACGGCGGCTGCGCGTTTTGTTCCATTACCGAACACGAGGGGCGGATTATCCAAAGCCGTTCCGAAAACTCCATTGTGCGGGAAATCGAGGAAATCCGCGACAGCGTCCCCGGTTTTACCGGCGTGATCTCCGATCTGGGCGGACCGACCGCCAATATGTATATGCTGCGCTGCCAATCGCCGCGCGCGGAGCAGACCTGCCGCCGGGCGTCATGCGTTTATCCTGAAATTTGTACGCATATGGATACCAACCATGAGCCGACCATCAGGCTCTATCGTCGCGCACGTTCGCTGAAAGGGATTAAAAAGATCCTGATTGCCTCTGGCGTGCGTTATGACCTGGCGGTGGAAGACCCGCGTTATATCAAGGAACTGGCGGAGCACCATGTCGGCGGTTACCTGAAAATAGCGCCGGAGCATACCGAAACCGGGCCGTTATCAAAAATGATGAAACCGGGCATGGGCAGCTATCAGCGCTTTAAGCAGCTGTTTGACACCTATTCCCGGCAGGCGGGCAAGGAGCAATACCTGATCCCCTATTTTATCTCGGCGCACCCCGGCACCCGCGACGAGGATATGGTGAACCTGGCGCTGTGGCTGAAGAAAAATCGATTCCGGTTGAACCAGGTGCAAAACTTTTACCCCTCGCCCCTCGCCAGCTCCACCACCATGTATTACAGCGGCAAAAACCCGCTGGCGAAAGTGGATTATAACAGTGAAGAGGTGGAAGTGCCCAAGGGCGACCGCCAGCGGCGATTGCATAAAGCGCTGCTGCGTTACCACGACCCGGCCAACTGGCCGCTGATACGCGAAGCGCTGGCGGCGATGGGGATGCGGCAGCTGATCGGCAACCGTGGGGAGTGTTTGGTTCCACCGGTAACGGCGGAAGAGCTCAGGGCGGGAAAAAACCGGGATCGCGGGGTTAGACCGGCGTTAACCCGGTTTACGGCAATGGGGGCGCGGGCGGCTGGGAGTAAGCCGGCACGGTCGGGGGGAAAGACGGCAGGAAAAACCAGGAAATAACGCTGAGATTGTTAGTGATCCGGTTACTGGCTTAAGGTTTACGTTGTCTGTACGTTTAGGTTTATTATTGACTCCAATAACAGGCGGCATAAACTTGCCGGTTATTGGGGAATCGATAATTGCGGGAACGATCGCGAAACATAAATACTTATTTTTATTGGGTATATTCGGGGTTGCAATAGGCAAAACGGGTAAGGTATAGTCCTCTCGCTGCGACATAATCCGTGGCCGGAATTGGCGTTCCGAATCCCCCAATGGTGCCCGAACACGCATGTTTTGCGTGTTCATTTAAAGGCACAGCTCGTGTTTACCAAGCTTCAATGGTGGCCCGGGCAAGGCTTCCGCAAGGAAGACCGGCAGTCATTGGGGCCGGTACGCCAACCTTGTTCGGGCTACCACCCAATGAGCCTGGCGTCTCTGGTGGTGGCTTTGTAAGTTACCCAATGGAGGCTTGCTTTATGGCTACTTCTTTGTTTCATTCATGCGCAAAAATGTCCCTCAATTCTATAGAGGTGCGCTATGTTTGATAATGCCGCTCTTAGCCTGGAAGAAATCGTGGTTCACTGCCGTGCCCTGTCTTATGCCATTATTGAAATCTCCCATCCGGGGATAAAAGAGCTGTTGTTGTATATCCTTTCGGAAAGGTTAGAACTTCTTAATAAGACATTGGAAATGGACGTGGTCGAGAAATAGGGATTGATAGAGGGTGGTTAGGTTGCTTATCAGATGATCGGAGCTTAACTATCCCTGTGTAAGGACTGGATAAGTAAACGGCTATAATGTAGCGGAAAGTATTTCTCTTCCACTATTAGTGGTAATCACCTATATCAAGGGAATTTTCATGTTGCGAGTATTGCAAGGCAGATTTCGTTTGATCCGTCACTGGAAAGCCCTTGCTTATCCCGAGCTGATCTTTAACAGGTTTGGCACTTGAGTGCCTCATATTAACTTCACTCAACTCGTGTACATGAGTTGGTCGCAGTTGGCATTCCCGCGCATCAGTGAATGTGAATTGCAAGTCGCGATTGTCGCTTATGAGCCTGCAGTGGAGTAGCAGAAGTGATCCCGAATATATGCATAGAAAACGTTACCTATCGCGGACAGGCGTGGCGGGAAAAGCATTGCGCAGCAACAAATTTTGAGAAAAAATTTTGCTAGGATCAGTAGATATGTCATATTAGAAAGCAAGAAAATGCAGAATAATAAGTTGCTGGAGTGAATCAGTCGAAGACTATCAAAGCGCAGCAATTAGACATTTGAAAGATGCAAAAAATTTGAAGGCTAGCGACTCGTTAGACAATGCTGGTTATTTAATAGGTTTTGCGGCCGAATGCGCAATAAAATACAAAATAAGTACCTTAGGCGGGGGTATTGATAACCCTAAAGTACATTTCCCCCAATTAATCGAGGCTGCTAGGAAAAGACTTAATAGTAGATCAGAAATTGGTATGCTAATGATTTTAGACAGTAAAATACTGAATGGTTGGGATGTAAATAGACGGTATCATGCTTCTGGCAATACTACATCAGAAGAAGTAGATTTATGGATAAAAGAGACTACTCGTTTAATGGGAGCTTCAGGCATTAAGGAGCGGCTATAATGAAAAATATTTACTTTGATAATTCTTTACCGCTATTTGCAAAGTTTATACAAAAAGAGCTTGGCTCGGAATATTTGAAAAATAATTTTTTTCTCCGTGACGCAACTGGAGTTCTTTCTTTTATTGTACTCGACTTTAGGATAACATCGGACAAGAGAGTAAAGCTTTCGAAAAAAATAGCGCGTTTGCTCGGGAATTATGTTGGCCATGATGGTTTTGCACTTACTACCGCAGACGAATTATTTGATGATACTTTAAAAGATATATCGATAGCTAGCGAAGTTAAAATTGAAAGTACTGAATTTACTGGTTCTGTACTTCTTTTTGAGCGGAGGCTTATTGGAGCTGACTGGTTAAGAGATCCTAAAAAAAATCTATCACCCAAAACCGCAAAAATCGTCTTCTCCAGTGTTAAGGGTGGCGTAGGACGTTCTACTGCTCTTTGTGTTGTTGCAGCGGCTTTGTCGAGGTCTGGTAAACGTGTTTTAGCCATTGATATGGACTTAGAAGCTCCTGGTCTTGGTAATATGCTTTTAAAAGAAGATGTATTGCCCATCTATGGTCTGTTGGACTATTTTGTTGAGAAAAATCTTTATGAGCTTGGCGCGGATTTTTTTATCGATATTATGGGGCCTTCATGGATATCTCAAGGAAGAGGGAGAGTAGACGTTGTACCAGCCCTGGGTAGAAACTGTTTAGAATATCCGCAAAATGTTTTAAGTAAAATCGCGCGGGCATATCTTTCAAAGAACAGTGATGGCATCATAAAATCATTCATGGATTATATGGATGATTTGATCGGGTTTTTCTCTCTTTCAGGTAATTATGATGTCATCCTTATTGATGCGCGAAGTGGTTTACATGAAACCACAGCTTCCGCAATGGTAGGACTGAATGCGGATATTTTTTGCTTTGGCATTGATCAACCCCAAACGATAACAGGCTATGAATTATTATTTTCTCATTTATCTACATTTAGCAAAAACAATATCTCTTGGGCCAATAAATTACATTTTGTTCATGCCAAGGCCCAAGAAAAATCCAAAGAAAGAGAAAAATTTTCTCAGTTAATAGAGCAAAAAATTATTGATTATTTCATTGATAAAATGCCTGAAAATGACATCGATGTGTCTTCATTAAAAGACACGTTCGAGATGGATTGGAATGAAGCTGACACTCAATTGTTAACAGATATTGAAAATATTGATATAGATGATAAAATAAATCCAGTGATCCCTATTTTAGACGATAACCGTTTTCAAAATTTTAACCCTTTAGCTGATAGTGATTCACTTTCCGAAAGTGTATATACTGTTACTTTCGGTCCTTTACTTGAAAGAGTTCGCACAATAGTCAGCGAAAGTATCGTGGATGATAATTTTAATGAGTGATATCAATTACATAGCAATAAGAGAGTCACTAAGTCGTCTTCCTTCCGATCATGATGCCAGTGGCGAACATAAGCCAACAGTTGATGAAATATTTGCTCCTGAGCAGCACGCAAATGCCTTAGACCCAAATACTAGTGTCGTAGTAGGGGCCAGAGGCACAGGCAAAAGCTTTTGGGCAGGCGTTTTGTCCCAGAATGAGACGAGAATTGTTGCATCCGAGGCCTACCCTAATTTAGGCCTTGATAATCTTATTGTAACAACTGGCTATGATGGATTTATTTCCCCTCTTATAATAGATTCTCTTGTACCCAAAGGTAAAGAAAATTCTGTTGGCTATGCATTCTGGCAAGCAGCGATCATTAGGTCTGTTGAAAAGCAACTATCCAGTAAAGATTTACAGTTATCTGAAATAATGGAAAGGTATGCTAACCCAGAAAAAATTGAAGTTTATTTTGATAAACTAGATGTCAAATTAGAAAAAATCGGCCGTACTCTTTTAATTACTTTTGACGCACTTGATCGTTTGTCAAAAGAATGGGGACGCTCAACATTATTATTAGATGCATTATTCGAAGTTGCATGGGGGCTGCGCGCACGTAAACGCATTAAAGCGAAAATATTCATCCGTCCCGAGCAACTAAATGATGAATCGCTTAGGTTCGTCGAAATACCTAAATTAAGAAGTTCGCGAATTGAACTTGAATGGTCCCAAGTAGAATTATATGGTCTATTATTTTCCCGGTTAGCTTACGCTGAATATGCCAAGGACTTTCATAAGTTGTCCGCTTTAATTGGCGCTCCTTTTAAAAACTTATCACATAAAAATAGGCGATCTTGGTCTCTTGTTTTTGATAAAGATTTACAAAAAAACATGATGACCCAACTAACGGGACCGTACATGGGTAAGAATTTTAAAAAGGGTGGTACCTACGATTGGCCTTATAAACATCTTGCTGACGCCAACGGTAATGTAACACCAAGAAGCTTCATAAAACTTTTTGCTGAGGCTGCTAAAGTTGGCACTATAGCCCCTGCAAAAATTTTATCAGCTGAAGGTATTCGGCATGGGCTTCGTGAAGCTTCAAAAGTGAGAGTTGACCAATTAAGCCTTGAGTATCAATGGGTGAAAAGAGCATTAGCACCATTGGCTGGATTAAGTTTGCCTTGTAAAAAAGAAGACATGTTCAAGCGCTGGCGCGATAGTGATACTATACCCGTTATTATGGAGGCGTCACGCTCTCCTGAAGGAGGTTTTCTTCCTCCTTTTCCACCAGATTTATATAATGGTAAATTCAAATTTGAGGCATTAGCCTTAACTGAAGCAATGGAAAAAATTGGACTTATGGAATATCGTGCTGATGGCCGTGTTGATATTCCCGATCTATTCCGTATCGCCGCTATGATGCTAAAAAAAGGCGGAACAACACCTCTTCGGAAGAACTAAAAGCCGAGCAGGCCTTTTAATTAAAATTGATAAATCGAGCTGAACGCGAAAAAGCGGTGTGATTCTCAGCGCGCTGGTCACCGGTAATAGTGAAACTGAAGGATGTTCGGAAAAAAGGTCAGACGAAATAGTTACATGTAACGCAAGTGCAAACCGACCCTGCCGTGTCGCTACTGCGAGGAGAAGCGCATCAGCTTCATATTTTATACATCAAGGGGCTGTCACCAGCCCCTTGATGTGCTATTTACAATACCTTATTCAAACCCCGCCCTCCTCCACCGCCACCTTCTTTTTCGCGGTAAAGTTATAAATCACCATCAGCACAAACACCCCGGATATCGCCATGGTGATGGTGCCTTTATCCAGGAAGCGCGCCATATTGCCCAGGATGATCCCCACCACGCCAAAATCGGTGTCCGAGAAGGTGGTGTTGGTCAGGCCCGTGGCCCCGAGTACCGGCAGTAGCGCGACAGGCAGGAAAGTGATTAATATCCCGTGGACAAAAGCCCCGGCCATGGCGCCGCGCCTGCCGCCGGTGGCATTGCCGAATACGCCGGCGGTGGCGCCGCAGAAAAAGTGCGGTACTACGCCCGGCAGGATTAATACCCAGTGCAATTGCCCGAGGAAAAACAACCCCACCAGGCCGCCGATAAAGCTGAAAATAAAGCCCAGCAGCACGGCGTTGGGCGCATAGGGATACACAATCGGGCAATCCAGCGCCGGGCGGGCGTTAGGCACCAGCTTTTCCGAGAAGCCGGTAAAGGCGGGCACGATTTCCGCTAAAATCAAGCGCACGCCTTGCAGGATAATAAATACGCCGGCGGCAAAGGTTATCGCCTGAACGAAGGAGTAAACCAGGTAATTTTGGCCATGGCTGAACTGGCTTTCTACATATTCCCTGCCCGCGGAGATCGACAGGATAAAATAAATGATCATCATGGTGATCGAGATCGAGATGGTGCTGTCGCGCAAAAAACTCAGGTTTTTCGGCATGTTCATCTCTTCGGTGGATTTGGATCCCTTACCCACCAACGAGCCTATCCAGCCGGAAAGAACATAACCGACGGTGCCGGTATGGGCTAAAGCCACCTGGTCGTTGCCGATTATCTTGCGCATATACGGCTGGGCCATCGCCGGGAAAATCGCCATCAGCAGGCCCAGCGTCAGGGAGCCGGTATAGATAAGCTGCACGCCCTCGAATCCGGCCACCGATAAAATAATCGCCACCATACAGGCCATATAGAAGGTGACATGGCCTGAAAGATAAATATATTTCAGGCGGGTAAAGCGGGCGACGATGATATTGGCCACCATGCCGAAGGCCATGATCAGCGTGGTCGAGGCGCCATATTTTTCCAGGGCGATGGAAACCATGGCTTCATTGTTGGGGATGATGCCCTGCACATCGAAGGCATGTTTAAAGATATCACCCAATGGCGACAGTGAGCCAACCAGGACGGTCGCCCCGCCGGCCAGCACCAGGAACCCCAGGATGGTTTTAACCGTGCCTTTTATCACGTCGGGAAAGGGCTTTTTCTGCGCGACCAGGCCGAACAGCGCCACTAGCCCGACTAAAATAGACGGTACTTTGAGTACGTCGACAACTACCAGTAAAAGGTTTTGTATGAACATAGCAACCTCAGCGGCAAGATTTATAACCTATTATTTTTTATCAAAATAATCGCTTATTTTGGTTTCAAGCTCTTTAATATCGATGATGCTGTTGACAATAATGAGCTTGTTTTCGGGTAGGTTGGCGCTATAGGCAATATCCCTGCCCATCACGAACACATCGGCCGCGTCCGGCGTTACCGAACCCAGGTCGGAATGGTCAACGTCAGCGGAAATGTTCAAGGTTTTAAGGACTTTCTTGATATTCATTTCCATCATAAAACTGCTGCCTAAGCCTGCGCCGCAAACCGCCATAATTTTCATGATTCACCTCATTGGTAGTATTAGATAATTATCGAAACTCAGTTAAAGCTGTTCAGGATACGGCTTAACTCCGCCCGATCTTGTGCGTTAAAAACGGTGTTCATCACGTCGTCGTCCGACAAAAACTCCGCCAATTGGGAAATCAGTTCCACATGGCTGTTGCCGTCGGGCGCGGAAAACATCACCAGAAAATCGACCGGATCGTTTTCGTCCGCGCCAAAAACCACGCCTTCGCGCAGCTTGAGGATCGACAAGCCAAGCCGGTTGGCCCCCTCCTCCGGCCTTGCGTGCGGCATGGCGATACGCGGCGCGATCACAAAATAGGGGCCGATGGCCTCTTTTTGTTTAATGATGTTCGCCACATAGTCGGCGGAAATCGTGCCATCGTTTAACAACGGCTCGGCTACCCGTTTGATGGCCTCCTGCCAGTCGCCGACGGCGTTAACATACTGGATGCGATCTTCATTTAACCATGTTGATAAAGCTGGCATATTTAACCCATTCAATTGATAAACGTTGAATCCCATCAATGCAGGCTGTGGCACGCGGCAGCCCCGCAAATGACCCCGGCGCGCATTAATCGGCAAGCAGCGCGCGGGCGGCGGCCAGGGCATTGTCTTTCGAGAAACCGAAATGCCCGAACAGCACGGCCGCCGGCGCTGATTCGCCAAAGCTGCTCATGCCGAGGACCTTGCCGTCCAGTCCCGCATATCCCCGCCAGAATCCTTCGATGCTGGCTTCAATCACCAGGCGCTTGCGCACCGCGATAGGCAGCACGCTTTCGCGCCAGGCCGCATCCTGCTTTTCGAAGCGTTCGACGCAGGGCATGGATACCACGCGTACCCGTTTGCCCCGTTCCGTGAGCTCGATGGCGGCATATACGGCCAGCTCTACCTCCGAGCCGCTCGAGATAATGATCAGCTCGGGAACGCCTTCGCAATCACGCAACACGTAGCCGCCCCTGGCGATATCGGCCAGTTGCCGCGCATCCCGGGGCTGCTGCTCCAGCGGCTGGCGGGTAAAAATCAGCGCGCTGGGGCCATTTTCACGTTCAATGGCCTGCTGCCATGACACGGCGGCCTCGACCCGATCGCAGCCGCGCCAGGTTTCCATATTCGGCGTCAGGCGTAATGCGGCGAGCTGTTCCACCGGCTGGTGCGTCGGACCGTCTTCGCCTAAGCCAATGGAATCATGAGTATAGACAAAGATGCTGCGTATCTTCATTAACGCCGCCATGCGCACGGCGTTGCGCGCATACTCCATAAACATCAGGAAGGTGCCGCCGTAGGGGATAAATCCGCCGTGCAGCGCCAGGCCGTTCATTATGGCGGACATGCCGAATTCGCGCACGCCATAGGAAATATAGTTGCCCGACGCATCATCCGGCGTGATATCGCGCGCCTGGCTGTGACGGGTTAAATTGGAGGGCGACAAATCCGCCGAGCCGCCCAGCAGTTCCGGCATCCATTGGATAAACTGATTGAGCGCTTGCTGACTGGCTTGACGGGTGGCCAGATTGGCCGGGTTATCCTGCAGCCGGCGGATATAGTCCTGGCTAGTGGAATGCCAGTCCGCCGGCAGGTTTTTCAGGCTGCGGCGTACTAATTCGGTAGCCTCCGCCGGGTAATTTTTTCGGTAGCGATCAAACAGGTCCTGCCAATCAGCCTGGGCGGCGGCGCCTTGTTCACGCGCGTTCCATTGGGCATAGATGTCCGGCGGAATATCAAAAGCCGCATGGGTCCAGCCCAGGGTTTCCCTGACCAGCGCCACTTCTTCTTTACCTAACGCGGAGCCATGGCTGTCATGGCTGTCCGCCTTGTTGGGCGAACCGAAACCGATGGTGGTTTTACAGCAGATAAGCGTGGGTTTTTGCCGTTCATTCCTGGCTTGCTCCAGGGCTGCCGCCACCTGCCGCGGATTATGCCCGTCAACATGATCGATCACATGCCAGCCATAAGCGCGGAAACGGGCCGGGGTATCATCGGTAAACCAGCCGTCGACATGCCCGTCGATGGAGATATTGTTGTTATCCCACAGCGCGATAAGCTTGCCGAGTTTAAGGGTGCCGGCCAGCGAGCAGGCTTCATGCGAAATCCCTTCCATCAGGCAGCCGTCGCCCAGGAAGGCATAGGTGAAATGGTCAACGACGGGAAACCCGTCCCGGTTAAACCGCGCGGCCAGCGCTTTTTCGGCCAGGGCCATGCCCACCGCGTTGGCGATCCCCTGGCCCAGCGGTCCGGAAGTGGTTTCAACCCCGGGGGTATAGCCATATTCCGGATGCCCGGGGGTTTTTGAATGCAGCTGGCGGAAGTTCCGCAGGTCTTCAAGGCTGAGGTCATACCCGGTCAGATGGAGCAACGAGTAGAGCAGCATTGAGCTGTGGCCGTTGGACAGCACAAAACGGTCGCGGTTAATCCACTGGGGATCCGCCGGATTATGTTTTAAAAAATCCCGCCATAATACGGCCGCCATGTCAGCCATGCCCAGCGGGGCGCCGGGATGCCCTGAGTTCGCCTTCTGCACGGCGTCGATACTCAGGAAACGTATGGCATTCGCGATCTGTTGTTGTTCCACGGTCTTCCCCTATCTAACTGAATTTAATCAACTGTATGAATTTTCACCGCGACATGCCGGTTGCCGGCATACCTGGACCGTCGGCCCTGAAAACACATACATTTTATATTGGTATGTACATCTTAAATTTGTATAGTCATCTTTAGGATGCACCTAGACGTGACTATACACAAGAGGTAAGCTTGCAAAGATGAGCAGACATGATGGCTTTACGGTAAAGCTGTTAACTTGATCACATTTATCATGAACATCGTGCCGGGAAGTGGACTTCTGTTCCCCTGTCCGGAAACAATGCCTTTGGTATGCATAACCTGATAACGCGGCGGAAGACGACAAGATGACCGACAACATTACGGAAAAACAAAAAGAGGTTATCGACTACATCCTCGCCAAAATCAAGGAAGAGGATCTGCAGCCCGGGGATAAACTGGACACTGAAATAGCCATTGCCAAGGCGCTTTGTTTAACTCGCGCAACGGTTCGCGAGGCCACCCGGATTCTTATCGATCAGCGCAGGATTTATCGTATCAAGGGTTCGGGTATCTATATTGGCTCCATCGGTAAAAATAATCAGTCCGGCAGGTTTCATGCGCTGTCCCCGTTTGATTACCAGGCGCAGAAGGGGGGGCATCGCGCCGGTCGTAAAGTCATTTCCGCCAGTATAGTAACCGTGCCGGATGCCTCCATGGCGCAGGCTTTACGCATCAAAAACAGCGATTCGGTTTATAAGATACTGCGGCTGATGAGCTTTGACGATATTCCTGTTTCGCTGGAATATATCCATTTCCCGGTTTCGCTGTTTAATTCCATTGAATTTAAAGAGCTGGAAAATTCAAAATATTCCTATATCGAGCGAATTTCGGGGAAAAAGGTCTACAAACGCGATCAAAATTTCCATGCGTTTAATGCAACGGATGAAGAAATGATCAAGCATATGAATATAAAACTCAATGATGCCATGATGGAATTATACGAAGTGGTGTATCTGGAAGACGGCACGCCCTTTGAGGTTAATATCGCGATCGTGAATACCAATATGCTCCATCTGAGCCAGGTCTCGGTACGGGGCGATTAAATCGTTGTCGTTACAATACGGGGCGATACAGGTATTTTCGCCCCGTCTCAGCCTTTGCATGGTACCCGGCAAACATCATCATCCTGGCTGCCCGCATCGTTATATCCCCCGCTGGGCACTATGCTGTCATAAAAATATAATACCATTATGTTATTATATATGTTATACCATAACAAAATAGCGGTAAGCCCGACCCCCATCGGTGCCAGCGTCTTGGATAGTATTTCAACATAGCAACGCGAGGTAACGAAACGACCACCCATACCACCCCCCAAGATTGACTCTGGAGGTCAATGATGTCGGAATCCGATAAACCCAAATCCGTTGCGCAATTACTTTCCCATCAGGCTCACTCATCGCTCAGCCCCGACGAGCTTCTCCGGTTCGTGAAGGAACGACTGCGGGAAGCCGGCGATTTGCCCAATGCCACCGTCGAGGCGCAAATTCTCCTCGCGGAGGAACTTGCCGAATTTAGCTTAGGCCGCTTCCTGCTGGAAAACCGCGGGCTGAACGCTTATTGGACGCATCAATTGGTAACCTGGGATTCCAACCCGGAAAAACTGCGCCGGTTGGGCAAACTGGAGCGCCTGATTTTTGCAAGGTTGCCCGCCGTGCTGGCGACCCGGGAACGCTTCGGCATATTCCGGCAACAGCTACAGGCGCTGTTACGACCGGGCATTATGATGGCGTCGGTGCCCTGTGGCCTTATGGGCGACCTGCTGTTGCTGGACTATAGCCGCCAGCCCAATGTGTGGCTATTTGGCGTCGATCTGGATATGCAGGCGCTGGCGGGCGCGCTGGAACTGGCAAAAGATCGCGGAATCGCCGATCGCATTTCATTGTCTTATGAAAATGCCTGGTCGATCGCCTCGCTGCCTAAAGTCGACGTGATAACCAGTAACGGCCTTAATGTGTATGAGCCGAACGACGATCGCGTCGTGGAATTGTATACTTCCTTCCATAATCATTTACTTCCCGGCGGCGTGCTGATAACCAGCTTCATGACGCCACCGCCGATACTGTCCGAAAAATCAGCCTGGGTAGAGGCGGAAATCGACCAGTCATTGCTGCCCTTGCAGCACTTGCTGTTTTCACGCATTATCGACGCCAAATGGACGTGTTTCCGCACCCATGAACAAACCCGTGCGCAATTGGAAAAGGCCGGCTTTACCGGGATCGGTTTTATCAACGATCGGGCGCGGATGTTTCCCACGGTAATTGCCCATAAACCTTTGTAATGGGAGGTATTTGATGAGCGCCGCCCCGAATCACGCCAAAAGGCCCGGGCGGCGCGGTTATTGCCGCGCCGACGGATGGCTACGCCATTTTAACAACCAAAATATTTTAGATATTTACTGTAATTCCATCATTTTATATAAAATTTAATTAATATAAGAATGATTAAAATAACTAATTAATATAAAATATTTTGCAACGATTTTTATTATAACTATAAAATGTACAGTCGGTGATTTCCGTCTTTAAATGTTATTATAATCCTTGCTTAGGTCTATTTCTTGTACGGCAGATTGCCGGTTTAAAAAGAGGGGTGATCATGGCAACAACCGCCAGGCTTGAAGCCCGTATCCCGCTTGAGCTGCATGTGTTAATAAAACATGCCGCCGGGCTGCAAGGAATATCCATGACAGACTTTATCATCACGGCGACGCACGACGCCGCCAAGCGCGCGATAGAAGAAACGGCGGTCCTTCAGTTGGCCATGGAAGATCAGCTGAAGTTTGCCGAAACATTGCTGGAAGATCGCGATCCCCCCACCGCCCTGCTGCGCGCCATGGGCCGGCGCAAGGAGTTTGGCAAAAAATAATGCGCAGCCTGAGCTACACGCTAATCTCAAAGCGCCATAATAAGCAGGGTTTTGATTGCGGTGTTCCCGGCCTGAACCACTATCTGGCAATCTATGCCGGGAATGATCACCAGGAACGGTTTACCAAATGTTATGTCGCCGCTGACGACGGGGATAACATCCTGGGGTTTTATACCCTCTCGTCCTATGCGGTCAATATCAATGCCCTGGCGGCATCCGCCACCAGTGAATTGCCGCGCTACCCAACCGTGCCCACCGCCCTGCTTGGCAGGCTGGCAATCGATGTTAACCACCAGGGGAAGGGGCTCGGCGGCTCGCTTATCGTCGATGCCATTTTCAACACCATTAATTCCGCCCTTGGCGTTTGGGCTATTAATGTCGAAGTAAAGGATCGCCAAGCCAAATCATTTTATATAAAGTATGGTTTCTACCCATTTGAAAAAAATGAATATGCGTTGTATCTGCCGTTAAACGACAAAATTACCCGTAATATATTTTTTTTAAAATTACATTAATAAATATTCATATTTAAAATAATAATACGCATAAAAGGCGTTTACTCCGGTTAGAGTGCAAAGCAGGCCTGTTCCCATAGGTTTCGCCCGTCATTTTGCGCTATTTAATCCTCAATTTTAGCTGATAGTCGTTATGCGGCCGTAAGCGGCACGGGCAAAGGGTTCGGTGTAATGCTATCGTCATAGTGTCGTTGTTTGCGCGTTGAAACTAACCTCGCTTCCCGGCGGGAAGCCCCAAAAGAGTCCGGATCATGCTGACAAATCTGAACCATGACGAAAAGAAACGACTGGCGGCGATCAAG
Source organism: Acerihabitans arboris (assembly GCF_010131535.1). Classification (GTDB taxonomy): domain Bacteria; phylum Pseudomonadota; class Gammaproteobacteria; order Enterobacterales; family Enterobacteriaceae; genus Acerihabitans; species Acerihabitans arboris. The sequence continues at coordinate 36,735 of NZ_WUBS01000009.1, read as the reverse complement.
CTGCTAAAAGCCGATGAGCATGATCGCGATGAGATTTTGGCAAAAATGACCAGGCTGACCGGCCAGACGCTGGGGATAGCCACCTGCTTTATTTCCATTCTTGACGATGAAAGGCAGTATTTAAAGGCGGCATCCGGGCTGCCGGCGCCGGTACAGCAAACGCGGCGGGAAGAGGCTTTTTGCCTGCACGTCGTCGAGGCGAACGACATACTGGTATGTCCCGATATGCGCCTGGACAGCCGGTTCGATGACCACCCGTTCGTCCAGCCACCCCATGATTTCAGGTTTTATGCCGGAGCCCCGCTGAGGTCGCGGGATGGCGTTATTATCGGCACCCTGTGCCTGATTGATGTCAAGCCCCATATCTTGTCCGACGGCCAGGTCGCGACATTTCGGGTTATGGCCGGGCTGATCTCGGCATTCCTCGAGGCATGGCATAACATCGGTTATGTCGACGCCGTGACCTTGCTGCCCAACCGCCAGCGTTTAATAAACGATCTCCGGCTAATGCAGGCTCCCGGGACGGTTAGCCGGTATCGCCTGATGCTGGTCGATTGCATCGATATGCCCTTCGCCTATGAAATCGCCCGCTCCCTGGGTATGACGGTGGTTGAGGATATGCTGCGGGATATGGCCACCCTGCTCAGGCTCAAGCTGGAATGGCATGACGTGCTTTATACCGTCGCCACCGGCCGGTACGCGCTGATTATGGATGAAGCCAATCCCATCCATTCCGCTACGCTGAAAGAGCGGCTGGTGGGCTTGAGCGCGCATATCAGCACGCGAATCAATATTGACCTGCATATTTCGGCCGGTTTTGTCAGTTTTTCGCCGGGCGAACTTGAGCCGTCTGAAATCCTGCGCCGGGCGGTGAGCGCGCTGCATGACGCCATCAGCCGTAAAAAACGGGTCATGGCCTACGACGCGGCTTCCGATGCCGGCAAAAAGCAGGATTTCCGCCTGCTGAATGATTTTTACACGTACCTGCATGGTAAACCGGGGCTGTATCTGGTGTTCCAGCCTAAAGTCGGCTTGCAAGACGGGCGGGTGACGGGGCTGGAGGCGCTGATCCGGTGGCGGCATCCGGAGTTGGGCAATATCGCGCCCGACCGGTTTATTCCGTTGCTGGCCAAAACCACCTTAATGGCCGCGCTGACCGACTGGGTGATAGACGCGGCCCTGGGGCAGATTGAGATATGGTCGGGCAAAGGAATACAGTTACCCGTTTCCGTTAATGTCAGCGTCAGCGATCTTTCCCGGCCGGGCTTTGCCGACTCGCTGGCGGAAAAAACCAGAGCGCATGGCCTGTTACCCGGCTTGCTGGGCATTGAATGCCTGGAGACCGAGCGGGTGCTGGAAAGCGCCGATGCGTTGCATGGCCTTGAGATGCTTAAACTGCGGGGTTTTACCATCTCGTTGGACGACTTCGGCACCGGATACAGCAATATCAGCTATCTGCGTAAAATGCCGATGGATATCATCAAGCTCGATCGTTCCATTATCAAAACCCTGACCACCGACAAGGCCAGCCAGACTATCGTCAGCCATGTTATCAGCATGCTCAAGGCGCTTGACTATACCGTGCTGGCGGAAGGCGTCGAGGACGAGGCCACATTTGCGTCGCTGCGTGAACTGGGCTGTGACGAGGTGCAGGGCTACTACCACTCGCAGCCGCTGACGGCGGAACACCTGGAAACCTGGCTGGAGAACTATCGAACAACGAACATTTAACCTGCTCAAGACCGCGTCATTAATATGGTATTGACCTTTACTGGGACTGGGCGCCTTCCCATACGCCCTCCGGGGAGCCAGGTGCGGATACAGGGTGTGGAACGTCAGCGCGCTTTGACGGCTTTTCCCGGCTGGCTCAACGCTGCGCCTGGGCCAGCGCCAGCACCGCCTCCAGATAAGCCCGGATAGCCGCCGCCACGTCCGGCGTGGTGACCGCTTCATCGGGGTGGTGGCTGATGCCCCGGTCGCAGCGGACAAACAGCATGCCCACCGGCCAGCATGGCGCCAGGGCAATGGCGTCATGGCCGGCGCCGCTGGTCAATACCGGGCTCGCGCCCTGGACCTTGCGCACGCTATGGGCAAGCAGGGACCGTAGCCGTTCATCGCAGGGCGTGGCGTCGATACGATAAAACTCCTCGGCGCTGAATACACAATCATGCTGCCCGGCAATATCATCGGCACATCCCAGCAGGCTGGTCAATAAAGCAGCCAACGCCCGGTCGTCCGGGCCACGGACATCCAGCGTTAACCGCACCTCGCCCGGAATCACGTTCACCGCCCCCGGCAGGCATTGCAGCGACCCCACCGTCGCCACCATATCCGGGCCGTGCGCGGCCACGATACCGTTAACCCGCGCCATCCAGCGCGCGGCGGTATTGAGCGCGTCCTTACGGTGCGCCATCGGCACGGTGCCGGCATGTCCGGCCTCGCCGTCAAAACGGCAGTTCAGGCGTCTGGCGCCGTTAATGGCCGAAACCACTCCCAGCGCCAGGCCGGCGTTTTCAAGAATGGGACCCTGCTCGATATGCAGTTCCAGGTAAGCGCTGAACGCGGCCTTATCCCGTTTGGCCCGGCCGATATGCTTAGGGTCAAGCCCGGCCTGGCGCAGCGCCTGCCCGACGCTGATACCCCCGGCATCCCGCCGTTCCAGCCAGTCCGCCGGCCAGGTGCCGGCGATGCCCCGGCTGCCGAGGAGCGCGATGCCGAAACGCGTGCCCTCCTCGTCGGCAAAGCCGATGACTTCAATCGCCATCGGCAGGCGCAACCGGTGCTGATGCAGGTAATGTACCGCCTCGATGGCCGTAAGCACGCCCAGCATACCATCGTAACGCCCGGCATTACGCACCGTGTCCAGATGGGAGCCGAGCAGGATGGCCGGCAGTTCCGGCTGTAGTCCTTCATAACGGCCGCACAGGTTGCCAACCTCATCCTGCCACACGCGCATCCCCACCGCGCGCATCCAGTCGCCCACCCGCTGATTGGCGCGCAAATGTTCGGGTGATAGATAAACCCGTGTCAGCTCGCCCGGCGTTGCGCTGATTTCCGCTAACGCATCGCAACGCGCCATCACCCTGAGGGCGGCGCTGTCGGCCAGTTCGGCTGGTATTCGCAGTTCCGCCATTACGCCTCCGCCACGCTCGCGTAATGATCCCACGCCGCCTGCAAACCGGCGCCCTGCGGGCTGGCAAAACCGAGGCGATTCAGCACCGCTTCCAGCGCGGCCAGGGTCTGCATCACGCAATCCTTGCGCGCGTTATACCCCATGGTGCCGATACGCCAGATCTTGCCGTTCAGCGGTCCGAACGAGGTGCCGATTTCAATGGCGAAATCATTTAGCAGCAGTTGGCGCACCTGCTCGCCGTCGACGCCCCCGGGTATCACCACCCCCAGCACATTATTCATTTTATGGGCTATATCGCCGAATACCCCCAACCCCATGCCCCGGATGCCGGACAGCATCGCCGCGCCGTGCAGTTCATGGCGGGCAATGGCGTTATCCAGCCCTTCCTGCAACAGGAGGCGCGCGCATTCGCGGGCGGCAAACAGCATGCTGGTAGCCTCGGTGTGATGATTAAGCCGCTCCGGCCCCCAGTAATCCATGATCATGCCGAGATCAAAATAATTGGAATAGATCATCTCGTCGTCGCCGTCCCGGTGGGTGTCGGTACGGATCCCCTGTTCCACGCATTTGCGGCGGCGGATCTGTTCTTCGAAGCGTGGGCTGAGGGTGACCGGCGCGCTGCCGGACGGGCCGCCGAGGCACTTTTGCAGGCCGGCCGACACCGCGTCCAGCCCCCAGGCATCGGTATCCAGCCGGTTGCCGCCGAACGACGCGGTGGCGTCGCTGTAGAACAGCACGTCATAACGACGGCAGATAGCGCCCAGTTCCGCCAGCGGTTGCAGCATGGTGGTGGAGGTATCTCCCTGCACCGTCAGCAACGCGCGCGGGCGGATCCGTTTAATCGCGTCCTCGATGCGATCGGCGCTGAACACCTGGCCCCAAGGCGCCTCGATGGTATGCACCTCGGCGCGGCAGCGGCGGGCAATTTCGCACAACAGATGGCCGAAACGACCGAATACCGGCACCAGCACCTTATCGCCCGGCCGGATGGCGGACAGCAGTACCGCCTCGATACCGGCGCGGGACGTACCGTCGATCAGCATGGTCCAGCGGTTGGCGGTGTTAAACAGACCACGGTACAGCACCATCACCTCATTCATATAACCGGTCATGGACGGATCATACTGGCCGATCAGCTGGCTCGACATCGCCCTCAGCACACGCGGATCGGCGTTAATCGGTCCCGGCCCCATCAACAGCCGGGCCGGCGGGTTAATCTGGTCATAGCTAGCAATATCCAACATGGTTTATCCCTTCCTACATCATTATCATTTGTAATATCAATACGTTATTCAGGACAGCGACAGCGCGGCGGTCTCACGGGCCGCGCGCGGGCCAATGGCCGGTCTAGGCGTCGCCCAGGCCGCGCACCGAGGCAATGAACTGTTTCAGTTCCGCCGTTTGCGGCCGGGCGAACAGCTCGCGGCTTTCTCCCTGCTCCCAGACCCTGCCCTGATGCATAAACACCACCCGGTCGCCGACTTCGCGGGCGAAATTCATTTCGTGGGTCACCAGGATCAGGGTCATGCCTTCGCCGGCCAGTTTTTCCAGCACCTTCAGGACTTCCCCCACCAGCTCCGGATCCAGCGCCGAGGTGATCTCATCGCACAGCAGTACCTTGGGATCCATCGCCAGCGCGCGGGCAATGGCCACCCGCTGCTGCTGGCCGCCGGAAAGACTGGCAGGATAATAATCCAGCCTGTCGCCCAGGCCGACTTTATCAAGCATCAGTTCGGCCAGTTCGCGGCATTCGGCCGCATTTTTTCCCAGCACCCGGCGCGGCGCCAGCATGACGTTTTGCAGCGCGGTCATATGCGGGAACAGGTTAAAGCTCTGGAACACCATGCCTATCGAACGGCTGATTTCCCGCGCCTGGGAATCGCGGTCGGTAACCGTCATGCCGCCCAGCTTGATGCTGCCTTCCTGATACTCTTCCAGGCCGTTGATACAGCGCAGCAGGGTGCTTTTACCGGAGCCGCTGCGCCCGATGATCGACACCACCTCGCCCGCGTCGATATCCAGATCGATCCCCTTAAGCACATGATTCTGTCCGTAATATTTTTGAACCTGGTTAATGGTGATCAGCGGCATGAAACTTTTTCTCCAGATAGTGGCTGAAGCGGGAAAGGGGATAACACATCAGGAAATAACCCAGCGCCACCAGGCCGAAGACTTTAAACGGCTGGAAGGTGACATTGGTCAGCATGGTTCCCGCTTTGGTCAGCTCGACAAACCCGATAATGGACGCCAGGGCGGTGCCTTTGATCACCTGCACCGAAAATCCCACCGTCGGCGCAATGGCGATGCGGATGGCCTGCGGCGCCATCACCCGCAGCAGAGTCTGGCCGAAGCTCAAGCCCAGGCAACGGGACGCTTCCCATTGTCCTTTGGGCAAGGCATCAATACTGCCGCACCAGATATCCACCAGGAACGCGCTGGTAAACAGGGTCAATGCCAGCGCCGCCGCCAGCCAGGGACTGACATCGATGCCAAACAACGCCAGGCCGAAAAAGGCCAGGAACAGCTGCATCAGCAGCGGCGTGCCCTGGAACAGGTTACTGTAGGCGCGGATGCCATGTTTAAGCCAGCGCCGGCGCGACAGGCGCATCAGCATCAGCGGCAAGGTCACCAGGCCGCCGCCGGCAAAGGCCACCAGCGACAGCAAGAGGGTCCAGCGCGCGGCCAGCAGCAGGTTGCGCAGGATATCCCAGTCGGTAAATGACGTCATAACGCTCCTCCGCCGAAGATCAGGCGACCGGCCCGCAGCAAGACTTGTCGCATCAGCAGCGACAGCGCCAGGTAAATCAGCGTCACCACCAGATACACTTCAAAACTCAGGAACGTACGCGATTGGATGAGGCTGCCGGCAAACGTCAGCTCCTCATAAGAGACCTGGGAGACCACCGACGATCCGAGCATCACAATCACGCACTGGCTGACCAGCGACGGATAAATGCGTTTTAATGCCGGCGGCAACACCACCCGCAGGAAAACCTGGCCGCGCGTCAGGCCGAGCACCCGCCCGGCCTCCCACTGTCCTTTCGGCGTCACCTGGATGCCCGCGCGGATGATTTCGGTGCTATAGGCGCCAAGGTTGACCAGCATCGCCAGCAGCGCCGCCTCCCCGGCGGTCATTTTCAACCCCAGCGCCGGCAGGCCGAAAACGATGAAAAACAGCTGCACCACAAAAGGCGTGTTGCGGATAAGTTCAACATACAGGCCCCACAACCGGCCCGGCAAGGCATACCGGCTGCTGCGGATAGCCGCCCCGCAAACGCCGATGGCGACGCCCCCCGCCGTGGCGACGGTGGTCAGCATGATGGTGACCCACAGGCCGGACAGCAGCTCCGGCAGATAGGGCCACAGGGCGGGGAAATTCAGCTGGTAGGTCATGGGCGCCAGGTCCTCAGGCGCCCAGGTCGGCCGGCAGCGGCGCTTTCATCCATTTTTCGGACAGGCGGTTAAGGGTGTTGTCCTTAAGCGCTTCGCCGATCAGGGCGTCAACTTTCTCTTTCAGCGCCGGTTCATCCTTGCGCAGGCCGACATAACAAGGCGAGTCCTTAAGCATAAATTTCGCCGCCGGCGCCTTGTCCGGATTCTGGCGGGCAATGGCGCTGACCACCAGATTGCCGGTCGCCACATACTGCACCTGGCCGGACATATAGGCGGACAGCGTGGTGTTGTTGTCTTCATAACGTTTGATCTGCGCATCCTTCGGCGCCAGTTCGGTCAACACCATATCCTCGACCGCGCCACGGGTGACCCCCACCGTTTTACCGCCCAGCTCGGCCGGCGCCTTCAGCGCATCGTCCCTAGGCCCAAAAACACCGAGGAAAAACGGCGCGTAAGCGCGGCTGAAATCGATGGTTTTTTCACGCTCGGCGTTTTTACCCAAACTGGAAATCACCAGATCGACCTTATCCGTTTGCAGATAAGGCACCCGGTTGGCGCTGGTCACCGGCACCAATTGCAATTTCAGCTTCATTTTATCAGCCAGATAATGCGCCATGTCGATATCGTAACCCTGGGGTTGCAGGTCGGTGCCGACCGACCCAAAAGGCGGGAAATCCTGCGGAATGGCCACCCGCAGCACGCCCCGCTGCTGGATTTGCTGTAACTGATCGGCCATGGCCGCGCCGGCCTGGGTCAACAACAGGGCCGCGCCCGCCAGGGCAATAAGCTGTTTTCTGATATTCATGGTCGGTTCCCGAGGTGAAGTTATGAAACAAATGATTCTCTATTTAGACAACTGCAACTAATGTGCCAACTGAAACCATTGGGTCACTTGAGGGACGGACAGCGGCCAATGGCTTGCAGGGCGATGGTTGGCAATGGAATAGCAGTTTATTGGCAAAGGAATAATCATCTCTTTGGTGTAAATTTATCGCACCATTATTGAGCAACCGCACCGCGACGATGCGCAGGTTTCATTAGGGCCTCATCGCTTCGCGTTCCTCATCAGCATAAAACCATGTAAGATATTGATTTAATTATAAAATTTTATAGAAATATAATCATATTCCCTTGATCACAAAGCTTACCGCTTGAAAATACACATATAGACGTGGGCGGTTCGATCGATCCGCCAACAGGCTCACTGCCGGTTTTCATCGTACTATCAGGCGGTCTCTAAAACGTGGGGTAATAAAATTTTTTGTTTTAAGGCGAGTCCGATAGTGATCATTTGAATAGACTTCTAATTATTTAATAATATTTATAATAGTTAAACCAAAGTTGAGGCGGGATGTTAGAAGCCACTAAATAATTTTCAGTATAAAAGAGTAGCAACATGGCACTCATCTTACCGTTCCATCTACAACAAACTGAGATAAAACGCAGGTAAACAGTGTTAAAAATAATTATAAACTTCAGAAACAAGATAAATAAAATGGCTGTTTTAACGTGCATTCATAAATTTTCAACTGTGATTATAAAATTTATAGTTTTCAATGCCTAAGTCTTTTCTTAGGAAAATTCTCGCAACAATCACTTTATTTATAAGCATTTTCTTAAAAATTAAAATTACACTGCCTTATTTATAAAGTGATGATTGAATTTTTAATTTCCCAAGTGTAGACTAAATTCGTAATGTTTCTTTAACAAAAGAAATTAAAGATCAAAACAACATTCCCTCTTTTTTTGCAACTATAAATTTTTATATAAGGTTGCGTTTTTAAATAAGATACAGCAAGGAATAAAAAGTGAATAAATCAATTACTCTTGCCTCATTGGTATTTTTTATCATGTTTTCTTCTGGCTGTGCTTATTTTAGCGGCAGCCCGGGGGAAAAGCCTTCTGATACCTCACCCAAAATTTCCACACCTCCTGGTCAAAAACAGTATTGGAATAATGCGAGTTTATTTGGACCTGTACCAAATAATCTGAAAAAAGAGGGGGATAAAAAATGTGCTATGGATGGAAATGGAGAAGCAATTGGTTATCATCCCCGGCCTAAAAAGTATGATGGCAGCTATTTTTCCGGGCCGGGATATTTGTGCTTAATGATATAAATAAATTTTCATAAAAAACAATATTCATCTAATGATCGGCTATTTCTCTGGAATTTACAGGGCCACTCAGGCCTTTTTCCTTTACTATTTTAGCACCCGAATTTCTTTTCCGCTAATCCCGGAAAAAAGCCGTGAGAGGGTCGAACGAAGAAATAGGAAATAATAGTGTCATTGATATTTGCTTGATTTTTAGTCATTTTATACCCAGATGATTGACAAAAAAACGCCGGTTTCCTGAGATGTTTTCTCTCACAGTGGTATCCTTCCACTACAAAACCGTATGCAGATACCGCAAGTTTGAATTGTCTGGAAATTTTCTTTCATATAATTTTTGTGCGTCAAAATTCTGCATTTTTCAGTATTTAACCAACACTCTTAGCACGGATTTTTAATCGATTGGCCCTCACATCCCTAATTCACCAAGCTCGCCATACCAGTGCGCGATAGCATGGATGCGCTGCCGTCCTTGGGCCAAGGCATCGTGCAGCAAGGCGTTGCTGATGAGGTTTACCAGGCTCATGGCCGAAGAGTAGGAATCAAAGGCCGATACGCTGTCCAGCGAAGCGGCAAAATGCCAACGCGCCAGTGGAATAAGCGCCTGCGCCTGGGGTTCGCTTATCAGCAACACCGGCACGCCGTTATTTTTAAGCTGCAATAATAGCGGTCGGATTTGCGGCGTGCGCCGGCGAAACGCCACCACCACCACCATATCTGCGCCGGTCAGATCCACCGTCTCTTCGGCCAGGGTCTGCCCCGGCTGCGGCAGCAGGCTCACCTGCCCGCGCACCTGCAACAGCTGCTGGCGCAGGTGCATCGCCACCGGATAGCTGTTGCGCAAGCCCACCAGGCAAAGGCGCCGGGCGTCGGTCATCGCCGTTATCACCTCGGAGAAGCACGCGCCGTCCAACCGGTTGACCCAGTAGGTCAGGTTGGCCATTTCCTGCTTGTAATGCCGCGACAACAGCGTGTTGCCCTGCACCGCGTCGCGACTGTCGGTCAACGGCATCCCGCTTTGGCGCAGCACCCGCAGTTCGTCGCGCATCTGGCGGTAGCTTTCATAACCCAGACGCTTGAACAGCCGGCTGACGGTAGCCTTGGAGACGCCGCTTAAGCGCGACAGCTCCGCGCTGTTATAACCGATCAGATCGTCAAAATGATCGAGGATAAATCCGGCGACCCGCTGCTCCTGCGGCGAAAGCTGCGCATAGCTAGCGCGCAGGCGCTCATCAAACTGCTTCATATCCCCTTCCCGGCTGCAACCTTCGTTTCATGTTACCCTAACATATCCTGCCGTGGTGCAGGCAAATGAATCTTGCTGAGCAGGTTGGAACGCCTCTTGCTTAACAGTTGCCAGACTTTGCCCGTTAACCAGAGATATTGACCACTATGATCAACAGTAGCATGGCGCCGATGGGCATGGCGGTAACGCCGCATCATCTTGCCAGTGAAAGCGCGCTCGCCGTCCTGCGCGCGGGCGGCAACGCCATCGAGGCGATAGTGGCCGCCGCCGCTTCCATCGCGGTGGTTTATCCGCATATGAACGGACTCGGCGGCGATGGCTTTTGGCTTATCGTGCCGCCGCGCGGCGATCCCATTGCCATCGACGCCGGCGGGCCAGCGGGTTCGCTGGCGACGCCCGCATTTTACCGGGATCAGACGCGTATCCCCCATCGCGGCGTAAAATCGGCGCTGACGGTGGCGGGCACGGTGGCCGGCTGGGCGGAAGCGCTGGCCCTGTCGGCGGAGATGGGATATCCGGGGCTGCCGTTGTCCCGACTGCTGGCGGATGCCATTCGTTATGCCGCCGACGGCATGCCGCTTTCGTTATCGCAGGAGCAGGCCTCCCGCGCTAAATTTACCGAACTGGCTGGCCGCGCGGATTTTGCCCGGCTGTTTTTCCCCCACGGCGAAATCCCGCTGGCCGGCAGCCGGTTTACCCAGCCACGGCTGGCCGCCACCCTGATCAACCTGGCGGAACAGGGACTGGACAGTTTTTACCGTGGTCCGATAGCGGCCGGCATGGCGCGGGAGATGGCGGATATAGGCATGCCGGTCACCGCCGCGGATTTGGCCGCCTTCCGCGCCAAACGACGTACCCCGCTGCGCCTGGCGCATGGCAAAGGCGAACTGTTCAACCTGACGCCGCCTACCCAGGGGCTGGTCTCGCTGGCGATCCTGGGCATTACCGATCGGCTGTCCATGGCCGGGCAATCGGAAAGCCAGACCATACATCGCATCGTCGAGGCCACCAAACTGGCATTCGCGCTGCGCGATGAGTTTATTACCGACCCCGCGCACATGGCCCGCGATCCCCAGTCCCTGCTGACGGCGGGCTTCCTCGACGGGCTGGCGCGCCGGATAGATGTCGAACGGGCCGCGTCCTGGGGCAGCCAACTGGCGCCGGGGGATACGGTTTGGATGGGCGCCGTCGACAGCAGCGGGCTGGCGGTCTCCTTTATCCAGAGTATTTATCATGAATTCGGCAGCGGCGTGGTATTGCCCGAAAGCGGTATATTATGGCAAAACCGCGGCGCGTCGTTCAGTCTCGATCCCGGACATTTATGGGCGCTCAAACCGGGCAAATACCCGTTCCATACGCTCAATCCCGCCGCCGCAAGGCTGCATGACGGCCGCACCCTGGTCTACGGCTCCATGGGCGGCGACGGCCAGCCGCAGACCCAGGCGGCGATCTTTGTCCGCCATATTATGCAGGGCATGCCGCTGCAACAGGCCATCAGCGCGCCGCGCTGGCTGCTGGGACGCACCTGGGGACAAACCACCGATACCCTGAAGCTTGAAGGGCGATTTAGCCCGGCCATCTTTGACGCCCTGCGCGCGCTCGGCCACGAGGTGGAGACCCTACCGGACTTCAGTGAATCCACGGGACACGCCGGGGCGATAGTGCGCCATACCAACGGTATGCTGGAAGGGGCGTTCGACCCGCGCAGCAACGGCAGCGCCGCCGGCTTTTAATCATCTTTAACCCGGAGAACGCGATGAATACTCCATTAGTACCGGCCGATTGGACGGCTTATATCCGGCAGATGGAAAGCATGCTGGAACTTGAACTCGACGACGCCAGACGCGAAGCGCTGCTGGCGCAGTTTACCCGCATCGCCGCCATGGCTGGCCCGTTGATGGCCTTCCCGCTGGATGACCGGCTGGACGTGGCGGGGGTATATAAGGCATGAATATCGACACCCTCGCGTCGTTGTCCATCGCGGAGATTACCGGCTCGCTGGCCGCGGGCGAGGTATCGGCCCGTGATATTGCCCGCGCCACCCTCGACGCTATCGACGCCGCCAATCCGGCGCTGAACGCCTGGACGCACGTCACGGCAAATCGGATGTTAAACGAAGCCGACGCGCTGGATACATTGCGGCAACGCCACGCCCCCCTGCCGCCGTTGGCCGGCGTGCCTTACGGCGTAAAAAACCTGTTTGACGTAGCGGGCGAGACCACGCTTGCCGGCGCCAGCCTGTACAGCGAACGCCCTCCCGCGCGCCAGGACGCCTGGGCGGTGGCAAAGCTGGCCGGCAGCGGCGCCATGCTGTCCGGCATGCTGAATATGGATGCCTACGCGTATGGTTTTACCACCGAAAACAGTCATTATGGCGTGACCCGTAATCCCCGCGACCTGACGCGCATCGCCGGCGGATCGTCCGGTGGCTCGGCCGCCGCGGTGGCCGCCGGGCTGGTGAAGTTTTCCCTGGGCAGCGACACCAACGGATCGATCAGGGTGCCGTCGTCCCTGTGCGGCATCCTGGGTTTAAAACCGACCTTCGGCCGGCTGTCGCGCAGCGGCACGCATCCGTTTGTCGCCAGTTTGGATCATATCGGGCCGATGGCGCTTTGCTGCGAAGATCTCAGCGCGGTCTATGACGCCTTGCTGGGTATTGACCGCGAGGATGGATTCCAGGCCGACCGGCCGACCGGCCCGACCCTGCCGCTGCTGGGCCGGGGACAGGAGGGACTGCGCTGCGCCGTGTTGGGCGGCTATTTCCGCGACTGGTGCGACGCGGAAACCACCCATGCGCTGGACACCGTCGCCCGGGCGCTGGAAGCCGGCGACGAGGCGATATTCCCCGACGCGGCGCTCGCCCGCTCCGCGGCCTTTATCCTCAGCGCGTCGGAGGGAGGCAACCGCTACCTGCCGGCGTTACGGCGGGAGCCGGAAAGGTTTGAACCCCTATCGCGCGAGCGCCTGCTGGCCGGGGCGATGATCCCCTCCGCGTGGTACATCCAGGCGCAGCGTTTGCGCCGTTATCTGCGGGAGCAGATCCAGCCGTTATTTCAACACTGGGATATTTTGCTGGCGCCGGCCACGCCCTGTAGCGCAACGCTTATCGGCCAGGAAAATTTCACCATCAACGGCCAGGAATTACCGGTGCGCGCCAGCATGGGCATGCTGACCCAGCCGATATCGTTCCTGGGCCTGCCGGTGGTCACCGTACCGGTCAATAGCTTAGGCGGCATGCCGGTCGGCCTGCAGCTTATCGCCCCGCCGTGGCGTGAAGATCTCTGCTTGCGCGCCGCCAGGGCGCTGGAGCAGAGCGGCGTGGTTAAGGTGACCACGGCCCGCGTGAAATGAATACGGCGAGCGCCGCGGATCCGCGCGGGGGGCATGCAGTCCCGGCGAGGTTAATGCATGCTCATGGCAGGCGCAGGCGCGGCAATGTAAAGCATGTGCATGGCCGGAGCAGGCGCGGATACCGCGAGCGTCCCGGCTGTTAAATGCCCGGCCAGCGCCTTATTTTGGCTGGGTGTGCTGGAGTTGGGTGTATTGGGGCCGGGTGTAGTGGTTTAGCCCGCTAAAGCGGCCGCTGATTTCTTTTTGCACCGGGTAGTTGAGATCGCCGTATTTACTGGTGGACAGCCCCATGGCATAAAGGGACTCGATCAGCTTGATGGCGGCGCTGACGCCGTCTATCACCGGCAGTTGCAGCTCGCGGGTAAGCTCACCCGCCAGATCGGCCATGCCGGCGCACCCCAGCACGATAGCGCCGATGTCGTCGTCGCGCTTGGCCTGGATACATTGTTCACGCACCTGCTGCTGCGCCAGCCCCGACGCATCCTCAAGCGCCAGCACCGGTAAATCGATGGCGCGCAGCCGCGCGCAGTGACGCTCAAAACCATAGTGGTGCAATAGATGTCGGGCTATGGTCAGGGTGCGCGGCAGGGTGGTGACCACCGAAAAACGGGTCGCCACCAGGGTCGCCATATGCATTGCCGCCTCGGCAATGCCGACCACCGGCGCGCCGGCCAGCTCACGCGCCGCCAGCAGGCCCGGATCGCCGAAACAGGCGATGACATGCCCGTTCACGCCCTGTCCGCGCCCCTGTTTAACCAGTTGCAGCACCCCCATGGTCGCCACCGCTTCGTCGAAATGTCCTTCCACCGAAGGCACGCCCTCCGCCGGACAGACCGCCACGATCTCGGTGCCCGGCGCGGCGACAAGGCGCGCCGCCCCCTGGATCCGTTCGGTCATGGCTATGCTGGTATTGGGATTGATTAATTGTATACAACAAGCGGCCATAATCGCGGCTCCTTTCTACGCCTGTGCCGAATATACGGCGATGTTTACCCGGTTGCGCCTTGGGCGGGCGGACATGTATTCCCCGTCCCGCCCAAGGCAAAAACCGGACACATTGCTACCCTTTTATCGCCGGCGAGAACAGGCGCGTAAAGTCCGGCGTGGTTTCGCCGCTGCGCTCGAAATGAAGATTCGCCATGATGTCGTCGAAATGTTGTTCCATCTGATGCACCAGCGGCCCGGCGGCGCCCGCTTGTAGCAGCGCGACCAGCTGTTGATGATCATGACAGCGGCAGCCCTGCTGCCACGGCGCGCCATAGGCGGCGATCACCAGCGAGGAGCGCAGGGTCAGTTGCGATACCATTTGCGTCAGCACCTCATTGCCGGAAATGGCCTGCAATTGCACATGAAACAGCGCGGAGAGCCGGATGGCGGTGGCGCCGTCCCGCTCTTCGTGCGCCCTGGCCTCCCCCGCCAGCAGATCCTCCAGCGCGCTGATATGCACCGCCTCACATTTCTCCACTACCCGCGGTAAATTCGCGCACTCCAGCATGCAACGGGTCACCAGCACGTTACGGGCCTCATCCACTCCCGGCGTAACCACCTGCGCACCGCGTTTGGGCGTAAGCCGGATCAAATGCACCGCCGCAAGGCGTTGCAGCACTTTGCGAATGCCGGTACGGCTGATGCCGAATGCCGCCGCCAGCGCCTCTTCGGGTAATTTACTGCCGGGAGGCAACTGATGTTCGACGATGGCTTTCACTACCGCGTGGTAAATCTCATCGTCCTTATCCTGCGAAAATATAGTGCTTTTTAGCCCGTACCAACTGGACATTGACAACTCCTGTATACTATTTTTATCTGTTACCGTATACCAAAATTAAAATTTAAGTATACATATATTGTCATATTGGCCTGGATCCTGCAATTCACTACCCGGTAATAAATAAATAGTTGCTTAGCAAATTAGTAAGCCAACAGCCAAGGGTAGTGATAAGAGGAGCACATTTCATGCCAAATAATCACCAGGTAACCGATAGCATTGGATCCATCGATCACAGCCAGTATAGCCCCAAGCTCTGCAACGAGGATTTAGCCCCCACCCGACAGCAGGACTGGAGTTGGTACAATATCTTTTCATTTTGGATGTCGGACGTGCACAGCATGGGCGGCTACGTGGTGGCCGCGAGCTTTTTCACCCTGGGGCTGGCAAGCTGGCAGGTATTGTTATGTCTGCTGCTCGGTATCTGCATCGTGCAAATCTGCGCCAATCTGGTGGCGAAACCCAGCCAGATGGCAGGGGTGCCCTATGCGGTGATCTGCCGCCAGGCGTTCGGCGTGTTCGGCGCCAATATCCCGGCGGTGATCCGCGGGCTGATCGCCTTTGCCTGGTACGGCATCCAGACCTATCTGGCGGCTAACGCGCTGATGCTGGTGCTGCTGAAATTCGCGCCATCATTACAGCCGCTGACCCAAAGCCATTGGCTGGGACTGTCCACGCTGGGATGGATATGCTTTGGCGTGATGTGGGTGCTGCAGGCGATGGTGTTCTGGCACGGCATGAGCGCCATCAAGAAGTTTATCGATTTTGCCGGCCCGGCGGTGTATGTCGTGATGCTGGCGCTGGCCGGCTGGATCCTGTACCAGACCGGCCTAAGCAATATCTCCTTTACCCTGAGCAGCAAATCCTTGACCACCGGCCAGCAGGCCTGGGAAATGCTGACCGCGGTGGCGCTGGTGGTGTCCTATTTTTCAGGACCGCTGCTGAACTTCGGTGATTTCTCCCGCTATGGTAAAAGCATGGATGAGATCCGCCGTGGCAATCGCTGGGGCCTGCCGTTTAACTTCCTGCTGTTTTCCATTGTCACCGTGGTGATCGTCTCCGGCACCCAAAGCCTGTTCGGCCAGATGATTACCGATCCGATTGAAACCGTCAGCCGGGTCGGCAGCAGCGTGGCGGTGGCGCTGGGCCTGCTGACCATGATTATCGCCACGATCGGCATCAATATCGTGGCGAACTTTGTCTCGCCGGCGTTCGACTTTTCCAACTGCTCGCCGCAGAAAATCAGCTTCCGCACCGGCGGCATGATCGCGGCGGTGGGTTCGGTGCTGCTGACGCCGTGGAATCTGTTCCAGTCGCCGGAGCTGATCCATTATACGCTGGATGTGCTCGGCGCCTTTATCGGTCCGCTGTTCGGCATCCTGATTGCCGATTTCTATGTAATCAAGCGCGGCAAGGTATCGGTGGACGACCTGTTTAACGCCACCCCGTCGGGCCGTTACTGGTACAACAACGGCTTTAATCCCAAGGCGATCATGGCCCTGGTGCCGGCGGTGCTGATAGGCCTGGCGATAAGTTTCACCCCCGGCCTGCATCAGGTGGCGAACTTCAGCTGGTTTATCGGGGTATTTTTGGGCGCCGGCTGCTATCGCTATCTGGCGCGCCGCGATATCGTGGCCAGCACCGCCATGAATTACGCGGGCCTGGCGTCGGCGCCGAAAGAGTAAGCATCCGCGGAGAAATGCATACCCTGGACCTGATAAAATCCGGGGTTGATTATCAGCCGGTGGAGGATCATAAAAAACTGTCTTGATGATATCCCATATCTTTATTGCGCGGCAAAAAAATGCCCTTTATGCAATTTGGATTTATGACAGCTATTTGGATGTGATTTTGCTCCCGGAAACCGGCGTTGGGGTAGAGTTCCTTTCCTTCCCAAAATGCGGCTCTGACAGTATCGAATTTACTTCCCTCAAACTTGGCCTTGTTATGGGCCCATCGAATAACCGCGCAATCGAGCTCGCGTTTTTTGAAATCAGTATCTTTAGAAATGAAAGACTGATTGGATGGTAGGAATTTTTTTTCTTTCCTGACATCTTCCTTAAAATTTTCATACATAAGCGCTAAATGATCTAAGTGCTTCTGGTTAAGAAGATCCAGGCAGTTACCTAAATCAATCACAGCACCCAAAACAAAAGGTCTTTTTACCGTTGAAGATCCGCGTCTGCTTGTTTCATCAGCATACTGTTTAGCCCGTTCAAAATTATTCTCCCAAAAATAGGTGCCGTCACCTAACCAATCATAATTATTTTTACTTACTTTGAAATATCTTTTACCATTTAATATTTCAAAAGCTATATTTTCGTCTGTTCCATGGAAACCATATACAAAAGAGGTTTTGGTGTTGTACATTATAAAACCGTCGGTTTTCCGTTAGCTCTATCCCTGGCAATGGTTTCCTCAGAAAAGAAACCTTCCTTATAATAGCCTTCTTCATCAATGATATGCGCATCACGAAGCAGTTTTATCCGCTCCGCGCGCGTCATGGTTTTAGACCTTTCCATTATTCTTCGGCCCAACTCTTCGATATCCATTATTTATCTCCTTGAATTGACGTCTACCTGACCATTTTGATTCTACCCTATCCGCCGGGATTTATACAATAAGCGCCATGTAAATATCAGCTTTTGGCCAACACTATAAATAAGAGAAGAGTATTAATGAAAATTATTTAATTTAAAATAACTATTATTTTGACGTCATGCTTATTTATCGGTTTTAGTTAATCTTCCCGCTAATTCTTACGCCGCTATTATTACCTGAAGTAAAGACCGGAGGGTTAATCCTGATAAAAAAGAGGATCCGTTTATTCAGGAAATATTCCCGCTCGCATTACAGGGGCGTATAAACCGCTGCTCGACCATTTCCTTACCCCATTGCCGGCCGGGGAATTCCTCGGCCAGGACAAAACCGAACGACTCATAGAGGCGCCGCGCCGCATCCAGCCCCCTGAACGTCCACAGCTGGGTGGCGGTAAACGCCCGGCGATCGCAAAACGCCAGTGCCTCCCGCAGCAATCGCCGGCCGACGCCCGCGCCACGCAGGCCATCGTCAACGATGAACCAGCGCAGATGGGCCTGGCGGTCGGCCAGATCCTCGCCGTCGATGGCCACCGAACCCACGATGCGATCGCCATCAACCGCGGTCCATAATTGATTGGCGGGATGGTCCAGCCTGGCGGTGAATTCGGCCAGGCCGCCGGCAACCTTGCCTTCAAAGTACCGGCCGAAACCCGCGTGGCGCGCATAAAAACGCGCATGCATTTCCACGATGCGGCCGATAACGGCGGGTTGATAACCGGTCCCGATGCGTACCGGCGCGACGGCCCGCTCCGGCGGGCCCTGCCGGTGAGACGTTAATGACCGGGCATAGATTGCCAAACCCCGGGCCACGGCCCGCCGCTCTGCCGGTTGCATGCGATCCAACGCCGCGCTCACCCGCCGCCGCGCAAAGGTTTCGATGGCGGCCCGGGTATGCTGGCCCTGCGCGGTTAAGGCCAGGAGTTTAACGCGTCTATCTTCAGCGCCGGCAGTCTCTTTCAGTTCACCCGCATTGATCAGCTTGCGCACCATACGGCTCACGCTGGACTTTTCCAGGCCCAGCAGTTCGCTAAGCTGTGCCGCAGCCATCCGGCCCCGCGCGCCAATTTCCAGAATGGCATGCACGGCGGATGGCGCGTAGTTCGTAGCCGCCAGGGTTGACTGCATAAAACCCAGTTCGCGCACCATCTGACGCGAGGCCGCGCGGATACCATCAATCAGCGGAAGGTTATGATCTGCCATAAGTCGCCCACAGATATAGTTGCATAATACAACTTATTATATGGCCGCTCCATGGCCGCTGTCCAGAGTGACGGTGGATTAAGATAGCGCTGCTAAAACCTGTAACGCCATTAGGCTTTAATCGTTAAAGCTGGGCTTCGATGGCTGCTTTATCTATAACCGACCATACTTGCCAAATTTTCCCTGCCTGGAATTCATAAAAAACATTCTCGTTGAAGGAAACCCGCTTCCCATTTACCGGCAGTCCAAGAAACTGCCCCTTGGGGGCACAGTCGAATTTCAGCCGGCTCGCTATATAAGGCGCATCGGAAATCAATAGTTCAACAGCGAAATAAAGATCGGGGATTTCAGCAAAGTCGCGCTCCAGCATCGCGCGATAGCCTGATAACCCGATCCGCTGGCCGTTGTAATGCACGTCATCATGAACGAACCGTTTCAGCGTTGGCCAATCCTGCTGATTAAGGCAGGCAATGTACGCACGATAGACGTCGGAGAGATCGGTGTTAATCATGGCAATGATTCCTCTCATTCTGCAATAAGGTAGCGCAGGGTGGAATTCCGCTCCCCTGGTAAAATCCCGGCAATCGGTTTGGTTGCCCCCGCATTTGCCGCTGCCCCCCGTCCGACATCGATTCAGCGCGATCGGCCGGGTGTGCGCGAACTCGCGCCGCCAATATCCTACCTGTATGAACCCAGCCTCTCATTGATCGTCCGCGGCCGCAAGAGGATGACCTTGGGAGATATGACCTACATCTATGATGAGTCGCGTTTTTTGCTGACATCGGTGAATCTTCCGACCGTCACCGAAGTGCTTCAGGCAAGCGACGATACCCCCTATATTTCATTGCTTATGCGGCTGTATTTACCTCTGGCTCGCCGGTTGATAGCGGACATTGAGCAGCAAAATACCCCTTTGCCGGTTAAAGGCACGGGCATGGCCACCAGCCCGGCAACGCCTGAACTTTTTGCAGGTGGTCCCTGTAACAGGTGCGGCTCATCAATCCTGTCGCTGGAAAGAAACCGATAAGCGGCTTTTGTCGCTGCACGATCCCGGCAGGAAAAAGGAAGGCTGTTGCCCATCCCGCGCCAGAGTTTTTGCAACAAAGATTTAAAGCGACTGGCATGGCGGCGATCGCTAAACACAGAACAATTAATTTCCTCATCTAGCCATGAAAGCAAAACTTGTTCCTGATTAACCATTGTTCAGCCATCAATGAAAATAACTTTATCCGATTATCCTTATGATTATATTAGTATAATTGTGGGTAGTTGCAAGACGCCCAATCCCTTCTGTTAATTACCCGCTGGACTTCAAATCAACCTGGTTGAGCAGGTGCTCAGCCCGGCGGGAGTACCCACTGGAGAACGTGCCGGTGGCGACGTTCCGGCTCGTCGACACGGTGGTTATTCTGTCGGCGCCGAAATTAAACCGCAGGGGGATCCGCAACCAGGCGCAGGAGCGTGATTTCAGACGGGGCGGCCAGTCGTATCGGCGGCCCCCAATAGCCCGTGCCGCGGCTGGTGTACACCCAAAGATCATTGAGCTTGGCCAGCCCGTGAACAAACGGCTGCTGTAACCGGATAAAGAAATTCCAAGGCAGAAACTGGCCGCCGTGCGTATGGCCGGACAATTGCAGCGTAAAGCCAGCCTGCGATGCGGCCGCCGCAGAGCGTGGCTGATGGGCCAGCAGCAGCCGAAACAGGATATCGCTCGGCGCACCCTGTATGGCTTTCGCCGGATCGCTCATGTGCGCCGGGTCAATATTGCCCGCGCCGTAATCCGTCACGCCCGCGACGATAGCATGTGCGCCGTCGTGATTCACGACCACATGTTCGTTCATCAACACGTTGAAGCCAAGCCTGCGAAACTCAACGATCCAGTTATCCGCACCGGCATAGTATTCATGATTTCCGGTGACGAAAAAGGTCCCGTGCCGTGCCGATAACGCGCCAAGCGGCCGCGCATCAGCCGCAAGTTGAGGCACGGTTCCATCGACGACATCACCCGTCACCGCAATCAGGTCCGGGTTAAGCGCATTCACCGTCGCGACGATTTTCTCGACATAGCCTCGTTTAATGGTGGGACCGATGTGGATGTCGGTGATTTGCACTATCGAGAAACCATTCAGCGCCGCCGCCAGCCCCGCGATAGGGACATCGATAATCTTCACCGGCGCATTCCTACGCGCGTTATAGACCCCCAACAAAGTAAGGAGTACGGCCAACACCGGCACGCCCAGCGCGCTAGGAGCGATAAAATCCGCCATGATCGCGCCTACGCCCCACACACTATTCACGGCGTAAAGCACGAGAAGCAAGATATCGCGAAGAATTGTCAGCACCAATAGCGACGAGAAGAAACCCATCACAAGATAGCCTACCCACGCGAGCAGGTCTGACAATGGCTGTTTTCCGATGTTGCGCGCGGCCATGCCGAGCGGGATCAGCAAAACAGACGCAACCAGCAGCAGCGCCGCGGACCATTTGAACGGGATGCCGACAGGCAAGGCAGGAATAAGCCGCGCGCCGATATACCCATGCAAAAGAATGACGATGCTGATGAGGCGAATGAAAAATGCAGAGCGAAGCATAGGCAATCTTCCCTTTTTCAAAAGGGATCCCAATGAGAATTTATGTCCTCAACGCATGTCTTTGCATTGACCTTATGCCACCAAGCCCATGCGTGGTCGTAGCCCCGCAGCCATCCCGGGGCGAAACGCTGTACTTCTGCAATATGCCTAAGCCAGTCTGATTTAGACAGCCATAATGTGCTGTGCGGTGGTATCCTGGTGTATAAGCGGAACTCGCGCCGCCGTATCGCTTGTAGCGCCGGAGATCCTTTTCAGCTAAAGCGATCACGCTACGGGTCATCAGCACCCTCTCCCGGATGACCTTTGGTAGACATCATCATCGATCAAAATAGTGTTTACCTCCACAAATTTTATTAGCATCCCCAACGGATGACCAGGCAATATCTTTCATCATGTACTGATAAAGAAAACATAACGTTTAAAAATCTGATTAATATCATTGATGAAATGGAATTAAAATATCAAATTAAAAAGTGAAGCTGTTGCATAATTAGCTTTATATTTTTAATTTGCCGAAAGCTTATGAAATATAAATCTATCTGGCCTATATGAAAAACAAGCCCCCGGGGGCATGCTTGCACAAAGGTCGCACCGGGGGTCTACAAGAATGATATTAATCTTTCCCTGTCGTTTGATCAATATGGTGGCATAGCATAAAAAGAAGCAGAAAGTGGCCGACAAAAGACTTCCCAGATCGGGCGTCGGCAATCAAAGCATGGGTAAAGGCTTAATTGAATGCTTTATGTTTTTTTTAAAAATCGTCTATCGACATGCCATTGATGGTCGGCGGCGCGCTGGGCTTAAAAGGTGCGGGTCCCATAGGAACCGTTGGCATAGGCACCGCCACGGGGCCGTGCTCCACCGCTCACCGCACCACATTTTGCACGGCGGCACATCTGCCCCCCACTATTATTGCCCCGACGAGGCCGCCGCTCACCGCGCCGAACGTCGCCCCCCAGGCCGTGTCGCTACGTATTCCGCGCGCTATTTCGGCATTATCCGGTCCTGCATTAACGTTATTCATTTTTTCCCCTGTTGAAGTGAGAATAAAAAAATAACACGATAAACATAATCATTATCGTAAGTGATGATGCATAGAGGTACGATAACATACCGTCTTGGGTGATATTATCAGTACTTAGGTTATCGGGCGAGGGTTATACCACAAAATTGGCCAGAAGAGAATAACATATGCCTTTGTAAAAGTTTTTGGGTTCAGACCATTATTGCGGACCGTAAAATACATCGCTACCAGAACACAGGTTAGCGTAATATATATTTGCATTAACATTATTATCATTTCCTGTGGCATTCCCAGTATTAAAATATAACAGTTCAGGAAACTGTTCGTCTAACGCCATACCGGAATTGGCAGGGACATTAACAATTAAACGCAACCTCATTATTGTTGCCTGCACCTAATAACGCAGGTCCCCGGCGAACATTGGCCGATAGATAATTTGATTTACAGGCTCCCGGCGTTTCACCAAAGATGCCAAATAGGAGGCCGATCGCGCCTCCATTCCATTGGCAATCTGGACACTGGATTACGTAGTTCGTGCTCCTATTGAACACGACGATGCCACAGACGCCGAAGCCAAGCGCATCATGCCACTCAAGCGACTTTATGGGCCAGCTTGACCCCACATGCTTTTCGATGCTTAAAACTTCATATGTATTCTAATTATAAGCGGATGGCGAACTCACCCTGCCGTTCGATATTGACCTGAGGATACTGACTCCCGCGCCCCATCATCCTGATTTGGCAACATTAGGAACCGTTAAAGAACTATTGAGGCTCTCTCTGCCACTATACAACCCCCATAATGTCTCTGCTGTGGGCTGTAGGTAGGCTAATGTTGCCGGCCGGGCTGTCGGGCCTGGCTCTTTTTCAACACTTGGACAGGTTCCGTTTGCGATGCTCTTTCATAAGCGAGTGGCGGGCTGGCAAGATGCCGGAGATAACGCGCCCTTCGCTCTGGAACAAACGCATCCATTTGTACAGGACATTGTCATTCACATTGTGGCGGCGAGCAACCTAGGCAACCGATGCGCCGGGCTACCGGGCTGTAGTGCGAGCTGTACCAGCTTTAGCTTAAATTCTGGAGAGTAAAACTGGCGCGGAACGGAACGCCGGCCCGACTTGATCTGAGGGGTTTACATGGTAGATGCCCTTCTGTTACAGATGGACACCCAGGTTATCTAACGGCTTCTGTTAAAAACAGGGGGTACTGGCGCGACGTTTACAATTAACCGACGGTGTGGGCCATACGCTTACACACAGCGGAAGATTATGGACATAAAAAAACCACCCTCGGTGTGACCTGATTATGTACTAATGGTGCGAAGGCGGACTCGAACAACGAAATAATTATTTAATTTTAGTAAGTTAGTTAGAACGCCGTTTTATCGAAGCCCCCAAAAAGGCCCCAATTTGTTAAGCAGGGGTAACGCCAACCTGTTTCTACGCTGAATTTGGCACTGGCCAAACCAGATTGCGAGGACTTTTTCAGCGCCATTTTAAAACTGATAGCGATGTCGAACGAAGCCCATCTAAGACTTATTCCCACTCCTTGCGGACGTGGTTTTCATAGAAGGCTCCGTCAGTGTTTTTATTAGCCCATAAGCCAAATGCATCATTATTACTACTGGCTCGATTATCGGCAAGATAGCCCGACAAGGCTTGCCTGATTAACTCTGGCCGGGAAAGATGGCGTATAGCGGCCAGATTATCCCATTGCCGGAGATCTTCTTCAGGTAAATCGATCACGATGCGGGTCATCAGCGCCCTCTCCCGGATGATTTTTCATGGATATCATGATCGATCACAATAGTGCTCCGATCCACTTATTTTATTAACATCATCAACGGCTGGCCGATGACATAGGCAATATTTTTCATCATGTACTGATATAAATGAAAGATAACACCTAAGGAACTAAACAGGCCAATTGATAAAATCTGAGTAAAATATCAAATTAAAGAGTGAAGTTGCTACATAATTAGCTTCTGATTTTTAATTTACTAAAAAATCCTATAAAATAAAAAAAGAAGGCGTCTGGTTTAGCTGAGTTGAAACACTCGGAAGAGTTAACTATCAAAATATTTGACACTGAAATGAAGGTTGAATAGAAGCAGGCAAGTATCTAGAAAAAGCAAGCCCCCGGGGGCATGCTTGCGCAGAGGTCGCACCGGGGGTCTACAAGAATGATATTAACCTTTCCCAGTTGTCTAGTCAACACAGCGGATTACAATGATATTACCATAGCGATAATTATTATCAAGACATAGAACCCTTAAATTTTAGTGGCGAGGTTCCTTGATTATACATTGTTGCGCTATATTAAGTTTAACGTGAAAAAAATACTGATTTCATTCATTTATGTAACTGACCCGTCTCAATAATCTTCAATTTTATTTCGTTTATTAATTATAGCAGACTGTTATTATCCCTAAAATACTTGATGTGGTAAAATATGGAATTTAATATAGGCACTCCTTTATCGTATGTACTATTAGCTTTATTTTTTGATATTACTAATAGCGGAACAACGAATAAAGCATTTTATCTGTTAATAATCGGTCCCTTTTTTTCAAATATCTACATTTATTTATGGGAAAGAGGGTTCACTTTCGATAATATAACTCAGGACGGGGTTTATAGCTTTTTTTACTCCTCTTTTATCACCATGATTAGTGCAACAATCATATTCTTTTTTTATCGTTTTATAAAGAAGGGAAATCATACATTATGAATTGTTCAAAAGGGTCAGCCAATGCGCAAACGGCATGTTCTATAAGTCGGGACATGATGATTGGGGCAGCGGGAGGGGCGGCAAAAGCCGGCGTCCCAGGTGCACTGATTGGCGCGGGTGTAGCTGGGGTGCAAAATGTGAGTCTTCGATTAATGGATCATGGTCCAGTCAATGTCCGCATGCCTAAGGTTCCTATGAATCCCTCTCATATAGGGCAAAGTGGTAATAATTACGGCGGGATGCCAAACTTGCCGATGGGACCGTCATGGACCCAGCGGCGATAGCGAGTGATGTTGAAAAGTGATCTCTAGGGTAGGTCTTTTATAAATCCGACCCACCTTATTATGTCAATTGAAGATATTATCTCGATTAATATCAATCTCGGCATGCAAAGTAAATTGCTATTCAGGAGATTTTTTCTTTGTGCATGGTTTCTCTTCATCCCGATCTCCGATTACGGTTTTAATCGATCATTGATTACGCTCTTATCCGATCAAATCCGACCTTCTCCGAAATCTATAATTGGCTTAACGTAACTTATGCCATTCACACCGGAATTTCGCGCTTTCTATGGATAAATTACGGGGTGGTAACCTTCTCATTTTCAACGGAAGCTTTAAGTAGAGTCATAAATCCAATGCGCGTTTATGCAGTTCAATACTTATGAGCACCCCATTATTATGGGGAGATTACAAACACGCTCTCCCTGTTGAATGTTGATAAATATATCATCAATCAAAATGGTGCGTACCCCCACTAATTTTATTAGCATCAGAGTAAGCTGACGTAACCGACAACAAAGGAGACTTGTATCATGACCGCATCGCACAACGATTTATCCCAACAGAATGTGTACGATAATCCCGATTTTTTCGAAGGGTATAAGACATTACGCCAGAAGGACTCCGGCCTGAACGGCGCGTTGGAGCTGCCCGCAATCCGCGCGTTACTGCCGGAACTGAGCCATTTGAACGTGCTCGATCTTGGTAGCGGTTTTGGCGATTTTGCGCGCTACGCCCGGGCCAATGGTGCCGCCCATGTCACGGGAATTGAGCTGTCAACGCGTATGCTGGCTGAAGCCCAACGCCTGACGGATGATCCGGGCATTAGCTTTCAGCATATTTCGATGGAGGATTTTGCTGCTGATGACAGCACCTATGACCTGGTGCTGTCGTCATTAGCCATGCATTACATCGAGGATTATTCGGGGATATGCCGCAAGGTTTATCATGCGCTAAAGCCCGGCGGATATTTTATTTTCAGCGTTGAACATCCGGTTTGTACCGCCTGGCCGGTAGGATGGATCACCACTGATACCGGCGAACATTGGCCGCTGGATAATTATCACGATCAGTCGATACGCCATACCAGGTGGTTTATAAATGACGTCATTAAATACCATCGCACGACAGAAAACTATGTGAATACCCTGCTGGGTTGTGGTTTTACCCTGCGCGCATTGTCGGAGCCGCAGCCGACAGAAGAAGCCCTGGCACAACGGCCCGAATTAGTGAAACACTGCCGCCGGCCACCTTTTTTGATACTTAAAGCGCAAAAGTAACTGTCAGCATCAGAACTCGATGAATATTGGCCGCTATTTCCCGCGTCTGAGGTAAATCCTTACACCCTACTTATCGTCCCGAATAAACAGTGGTGATCGGGGTACGTTCATGCCCCAGCTCTCGGCTTATGGTCTGGCGTGCGATCGTATCCTTGGTATGCTCCGAGGGTGTTAGCATGTGGCTAGACTTGCCACCTGCCGCCGGAACCGACCATCCCGTCAATGCCTGATATCTGGCTTGGGCATAATGATGTCGCAGTCCGTGCATATTGCTTAGCCCTGCCGCTTTGCATTGTCCATCATAAACATGGCGCTGCTGTATATAGGTTTTATATGCTGGTATCAGCGAACCAGCTCCTGCCAATCTATGCGACCGATTGAGCACGTCTCGCTGCTCAGCAGTTATAATGGGTATCATTCGTTCACGCCCGCCCTTGGTCCATGTTCTCTTGAGAACGAGGCAATCGCCACGGTTAGCATAGCCGGGTCGGAACTTGATGGACTCCTCGCGGCGCAGCCTAAAAGCCTTTTGTAAAAGCAGACTCATGCGTACAAAGGGATCATTCACTTTGTCCCAACTGTCGCCTAACACGCGCGCCTTGTTCTCGCTGGCGACAAATCGCCGCTCAGGGATACCCAGTTGCGTGTTATCGGCGGGGATAACGCCGGCCTTGCCGACCTTCTCGGCCCACCATCGCAAATGCGCCAGGCGATTCTTGATTGTGCCTGCCGGCAATCCTTCGCCCTGCCAACGCTCCAGTAATACCGCGACATGCTTGCCCTTAAGCGACGTTACCCGCATTTGCCGAAATCCCGCCTCGCGTAGCTGGCGGCTGACCAAAGTCAGTGACCGTATCCGGTCGGCCTGCGTCGCATGGCTGCCATCGCGATTACGCCGGCAAAGCTGGCGTAGCGCATAGGTGAGATCATCCATCGATATCTCCTGTTGTTCCATCGTGTTTTCTGTCCTGAGCAAAAAAAGGTGAGTGTTATTGCCAACTCGCTACAGCGAGATCCCCGAGGGGCATGGGCCAGGTGCTCAGATCACCTGTTGCCTCGAATGAGGCCACCGTCCCGCTTCCTGTGGTAAGACCGGACGGTGTTTACCGCAAGGAATAGCAATGCAAACAATTTGGATCATGACCTCCTGTGAAGTGATGGGAATGGGAAGGACGGCTACGCCAGGCAGGCGTTTATAACGCCGAATTAAAACGACCAAAGAAGCACCGAAAGGCGCGATGTGATGATGGCTCGGTGTATCAAGCCGGGGATAAGTCAGGCTCCCCCATGGATAGGGGCGGCGTGAGATGTTGAGCCGAAACGCGCCAGGGATGGCAACCGGTTGGGCACGGCATCGGTGAAGTGGCGACTTCAGCCAGAGTGGCGCTTATTGCCCTGTGCCTAGTATTCCGGCATTTAAACCTGCCGGTGGGTTATTACCCTGCCAGTGTGCCAGGGCATCATCATGTGCGCAGCATGAAATAGGATACAGCGCCAACCCGCATTGTTGCCGCAATTCTCCGGGCCGTCACTGCGGAGTGCAGTGACGGCCTCATGCCCAAAACGCATCTGCAGCAGGTAAATACTTACCCGGAAAAATGTAATGCCATGACGTACCGATCCCTGCTTTCACCATCAACGATCCGCGACTCACAGCAGCACATTGCGCCATAAGCAAGGTTAGCCGTCGAATGTGGTAGAAAAGGCGTTGAATCATACTATTGGCGGGGTGCGAGGCGTCTATAATCGCGCGAAATATGCGCAGCAGTGGCGCAACATGTTGCAGGCATGGGCGGACTTTATTGATAGGTTGGAACCAATCGATCTCCTTGTTATAAAAAGATAGGTTTATCGAAGCAAGACGATGCCAATTGCCTTTTAAGCCGTTTGGGATAGGGCTGTTTCCCTTTCTCTTATCCCTTTGAAACTGGCCTTTACCCATAGCCTCTCACCGTAAACGCTGGCTTGGTCTAAATGGAGTAACGGATCTATTAAATGGGGTAATTTCGTAGATTTTACCCCATTTAATAGATATGATTACCTTGTTTAAACGCCCTGAGCTTATATCATATGCATTCTTTTACACCCGAGTACCTTGACGCGCTTCGCTATGATGGCACACAGTTGGCGACACTGCGCGCGCTAGGGGAATATCAAGGCAAGCAACAACTATACGCCGCTCAATCGCCAGAGGCTCTAAAGGATTTACGGCAGGTCGCGGTAGTCGAATCCGCCGAGTCATCCAACCGATTAGAGGGGGTTATTGTCAGGCCTGAGCGCTTGAAATCCTTGATGATTCGTAACGCGGAACCTAAAAGCCGCTCGGAGCAAGAGGTGGCGGGATATCGCGATGCGCTCGCGCTTATCCATGAATCCGCTGACTATATGCCCTTTAACGATGGTGTTGTATTACAACTGCACTCTTTGTTATATCGTTATATGCCGCAATCAGGCGGGCGTTGGAAGGCGACGAATAATGATATTATTGAACGCCACCCGGACGGGACATCCAGACTTCGCTTCCAGCCTGTTGCTGCGCATCTGACACCGATGGCTATGACCAGCCTGACAGAGCGCTACGCCGGCGCGCTTGACCACCATCTGGCCGATCCATTGGTGCTGGTGCCGCTGGCCATGCTCGACTTCCTGTGCATCCACCCCTTTCCCGATGGCAACGGGCGCATGTCACGATTGCTCACGTCGCTCTTACTTTACCAATTCAATTATGTCGTTGGTCGCTATATCAGCCTGGAGCGCATATTTGAAGAGACCAAAGAAGGCTATTACGAAACGCTGGAAGCCAGCTCCCAAGGCTGGCATGATGGCAAACATAATGTTAAACCTTGGCTTGATTATTTTTGGGGTGCGTTGCTACGTGCCTACCGAGAGTTCGAGGAACGCGTTGGCACTATCGAACATGGTCACGGTAATAAAGGCGACAGAGTGAGAGCCGAAATCCTCAAGCGCACATTACCTTTTTCAATCTCGGAAATTGAAGAAACCTGTCCGGGCGTGAGTAGGGATATGGTGAGGCTGGTGTTGCGATCATTGAAGGCAGAGGGCTTGATTGAACCGACGGGTAAAGGACGCGGTGCGAAATGGTCCCAAACTGATAAAGAAATGGATGCATGACGGACATGATGGATAAGCAACGGGCAATGGACAGCGATATAAAGTCAGGCGGTAATAGGTCTAATTCGAAAAGGAAAACGAAATGACGCGGATGTGTATGGTACGCGGCGAAGGTGGAAGCCTATATGACTCTTTTCGGGAGCGTGGTGAGCTTTTCCCGGACCCAACTCTCCAGGCCCATCAGTAACGGTCGGGATCGCGCTTCGCGCACCTGTTGTCGTTCTTCGGCCGGACGCCCCCGGATGGTAAGCGTCAACTCAGGGCCGTATTGACGCTTATTCAGCAGGGATGGTGAGGTTCCACGGCAGGAGCTCTTTGAGTTTATTGATGGGATGATCCGCGATTGTCGCCAGCACATGGCGCAGATACGCTTCCGGCTCCACGCCGTTCAGTTTGCAACTGCCGATTAGCGTGTACATCAACGCCGCCCGGTCCCCACCGCTATCGGATCCCATGAACAGATAGTTTTTCCGGCCAAGACTCACCACCCGCAGCGCGTTTTCCGCGATATTGTTGTCGATCTCCGCCCAGCCATCGCCGGCGTAGTAGCACAACGCCGGCCAGTGGTTCATCAGATAGTTGAACGCCTTTGCCGTATCGGCCTGGCGCGATAACGTCGTTAACTTTTCCCGGATCCAGCTTTCCAGGCTCATCAGTAACGGTCGGGATCGCGTTTCGCGCACCTGCCTTCGTTCTTCGGCCGGACGCCCCCGGATGCCGGCTTCGATCGCATACAGCTGGCCGATACGGCGCAGGGCTTCGTCGGTGGTCGGCGACGGGTGGCGAACATGGATATCATGGATTTTACGCCGGGCATGGGCCATGCAGCCGACCTCGCGGATATGGCCTTCTTCATACAGCGGATTGAAGCCCGCATACGCATCCGCCTGCAACAGTCCGCTGAACCCGGCCAGATGCATTTGCGGATGAGCACCCTTGCGGTCCGGGCTGTAGGCGAACCACACCGCGGGTGGAAGTCGCGAACCCGCATTGCGGTCGTCACGCACATAGACCCACAGCCGGCCGGTTTTAGGCTTGCCGTTGCCCGGTTGCAGCACGTCCACCGGCGTGTCGTCGACGTGCACTTTGCCTGTGTCCATAACATAGTCGCATACCGCGTCGGCCAGCGGCGCCAGCAGATTACTGCACAACCCCACCCAGCCGGCCATCGTGGCCCGGCTCAGCGCCACGCCCTGACGGGCAAAGATTTCCGACAGGCGATACAGCGGCGAGTACTCCGCGTATTTCGCCGTCATCACGCGCGCCAGCAGGCCCGGCCCGGCGATGCCGCGCTCGATGGGACGCGACGGCGCCGGTGCCTGGACGATGACATTGCAGCGGGCGCAGGCCTGCTTTGTCCGCCGGGTTTTTATCACCTTGAACGCGCTTTTAATCAGCTCAAGCTGTTCGCTCACATCCCCGCCCAGCGGCTTAAGGTCGCCGCCGCAGGCTGGACAGGCCGGCTCCCGCGGCTCCAGGCAGCGCTCTTCGCGCGGCAGGTGTGCCGGCAAAGGCCGACGTACCGGCGAGGGGCGTAAGGCCGGCAGTACAGCGGGGCCATCGACGGGCGCATGCTGTACCTTCTCTTCCGTCAGCAGTTCCTCAAGGCGATGCTCCAGCTGGACTATCTGCCGCCCGGCCTTTTCCGAGCTGCGCCCGAAGTACAGACGCCGCAGTGTCGCCAGTTGCGCCAGCAGGCGGTCGATTTCCGATTTCCGTGCGTTAAGGTCGTCGTGCAGGGATGCGATGGTCGCCTGTTTTTGCGCGACCAGCGTTTGTTGTTGCAGTACCAGTGCCTGCAGCGCGGGCACGTCAGTGGGCAGGGCATGATTTTTTCTTTTCATGCCGGGATGGTAAGGGAGACTATCGGGTTATTACAATATCGCCAGGTTAAACGAAGTGCGTTCCGGTTGTTTCCAATTGATGCCCTCAAGCAGCATCGATAACTGGGCTGGCGTCAGGAAGACTTTTCCCTCCCGGGCCAGCGGCCAGACAAAGCGGCCGCGCTCAAGGCGTTTTGCCAACAGGCACAGGCCGTCATCGGTTGACCACAGGACCTTTATCAGGTTGCCGCGTTTTCCCCGGAAGACGAAGACATGGCCGGATAACGGATTTTCCTGGAGGGCGGACACGACTTTGGCGGCGAGGCCCTGGAAGCCGTTTCGCATATCGATGTGGCCGGCGACGAGCCAGATACGGGTGCCCGCCAGTAAGCCCATCATGCTTGCGGGCCTTTGAGTTCATGGATAAGTGCGCATAACAGCGCCGGTGTCAGATTGCCGGCCAGCCGTAACCGGGCACCGGTGAACTCAATATCGCAGGTTACAAGTTCGGCAGCGGGTGAAGGCGGACTGAGGGGTGATGGCTCAGTAGTCAGCGTGACCGCCAACAGCTTAGCTTTCTCTATAGCGGAGGTTTTAGGTTGAACACCGAACTTGCCCTGGCGGTAGAGCTGGCGCCAGTTGAACAGCAAATTGTCATTGATACCGGTAAACGGGCGGCGAACTCGCCTTGCCGTTCGATATTGACCTGACGATACTGACTCCCCTCCCGTGCCCCATCATCCTGATTTGGCAACATTAGGAACCGTTAAGGAACTATTGAGGCTCTCTCTGCCATTATGCAACCTCATTCATTTCCCTGTTGTGCATGTAGGTAGGTTAATGTTATCGGCCGGGCTGTGGGGGCCCGGCTATTTTTCATCACCCAGGCAGGTTCCGTTTGCGGTGCTCTTTCATCAGCGAGTGGCGGGCCGGCAGGATGCCGCGGATATCCCGCCCGGATTACGTGAAGCTATTTTCAGCGTAGGGTAACAGTTCGGTTATCCGGCTGTTGGGCCAGGAAGGCAAGCGCGTCAGCACATCCCGCAGCCAGAGATAAGGGTCATGACCATTTAGTTTCGCGGTTTCCAGCAGGCTCAGGATAGCGGCCATGCGTTGCCCCGCGCGCAACGACCCGGCGAACATCCGGTTTTTCCTGCCTACGGCCACCGGACGTATCGCATTGTCGGGTAGTCAGACGCGGTTACCGTAACGTTCAATATCCTGCTCAATGCATTCCTGCACGAAGTGCTTCAAAACAGGAACGTCAGCACCTTTTTCTCTAACAATACAAAAATTGTCGTAGATATGACGCACCAGTGACTCATCCACTGCACGTTCCACATCACGCATGCTTGCAGCCGTTCTGCGCATCATCGAAATCAGCTTTTCAGCCTGCGTGCTGGCGATAGTGGCGCAGGGAAAAGCCCTCACTACTTCACCCTTCTTTGTTAGATCCATTATCAGTGAGCTAATAGAACGGTTTTCCGCAGCCTCAAGCAAATCCGTTTCCATTAGTTCCAGTTTGATAAATGGCCTTAAGCAGGGAGCTTGTGCATATTTCTGCGGGTAACGCACCGGAATTTCATTATAGCGGTTTTCATCACGAGTAACCTTTGGGTACTCCTCATCCATGCTAAACATACCTGAAGCTACAATCGTTTCGGTGATGGTCTTAATAATACCTTTACGGATATTTTTACACTGATTTCTGGAATATTGCAGGGAAAAACCGGCGATGGGGGCAAGCTTAATGTCCACGTCCTCTGACATCCTGTTCAAAGATATCCCCGCTTTTGACAATGCAGTTCCACCGGCAAAAACCAGTTGATGCGTATCAAAAGCCAGAGGCTGGAGCAATCGCAATAACTCAACGATGTAATAATCTTTTTCTACAATTGCAACGGATTCAATGCCCAGAGCATCGGCAACGTCCGGGAATAGCTTTGTTAAATCATCCATTTAATTTACTGTTCCCTACTGACAATGTTCTCTTAAAACGTGGCGAGGTTTTGATTTCCAGTGAAGCGGGGATCTGGGTGGATTTACCGCTATTATAGGCGCTTGTTGCCCCAACCAAGCGGTAATCCACTTTCAGACGTTCCAACGCCTCAATCACTACCGCAGCAGAACCTCCGGGAGCAGCAGGCATCAGCTTACCGGTAATCGCATTTTGCCGCGCTTTGGTATAGACGCCATAGCCTACTTTCAACAGCTGCCCTTCCTTCACCAGTTCACGCAGTGCTCTACCAATTTGATCGTAGCCAGCAAGATCTTTGAAATCGTCACGAGTGAAAACATAACGCTTTGAGCGTTTCAGTCGTGACTGAATACGAGCTTTTGTGGTCATGTCATCCTCCTTTGGTCATTTCTTCATCATAGCAAACATACGACATTTTTAACAGCAAATATACGACACTAAACTTACCCTGCAGCCCGGTAACTTTCAAGGTAGTTGTCGTATTTTTTATGCCACCCGGCGTACCTTGTCCGGATTTAGTGATACTGATTCCACGGGGTCCCAGTTCCTTGTTTCCCGCGACCAGCGTGCCGGATTCTGTCTTCGGGCTTCCTCATACAATGCTTTGCGCTGCGCCAGGATCTCGACATCCTGTTGCTGATGCTTTTCATCCGGCGTCACGTACCGAAGCCCACTGTGGCGATGTTGTTTGTTATACCAGACCACGAACTCGTGAACCCATTTGCGCGCACTGTCCAGGCTACTAAAGCCGCCTTGTGGCCATTGTGGACAATATTTCAGCGTACGGAACAGCGATTCTGAGTAAGGATTATCATTGCTGACTCGTGGTCGACTGTGCGACGGCCTCACACCCAGGTCGTATAGCTTTGCCTGCATCGTAAAGCTTTTCATCGGGCCACCGTTATCAGCATGCAACACGAGTTGATCGCCCCGACATTTTTCAATCCACACCGCCCGTTGCAACAACATCGAGGCGTATTGACCTGATTCTTTTTCATACACCTCTGCGCCCACCACTTTACGACTGAACACATCCATTATCATGTACAGGTAAAAGCGGTGTCCCACCACTGCTGACGGCAAGTGGCTTATATCCCATGACCACAGCCGGTTGGGTGCTGTTGCCGTGTAGCTCTTCGGTTTTACGTATGTGCCGTGCGCTTTCGCCCGGCCTCGATGATGGCCTAATCCTTCAGCCTTCAGCACCCGGTAAAAACTAGACTCTGACGCTACATAGGTCCCCCTATCTGCGAGAGCTGGTACTATCTGGCACGGCGGCTTATCGGCATAGTTCGGGTCTGAACACACCTGTAGGATGCGTTGCCGTTCTGACTCCGAAAGCTGGTTAGCTGGGGCCGGACGTAGTGCCTCAGGACGCTTGTCTTCGTGAATAAAGCCATTGTGCTGCCATCGCTGCAACGTCCGGACCGATATTCCTGCGGTTTCACAGGCCCGGTGTTGGCGGGCACCGTTGCTGATAGCTTCATCGATCAGTGCAATATACTGCAGCCGCTCTGGGTATGAGGTCATTCGTCCTCGCCGTCGTCCCAGAGGGCTGTCAACTTTCCCTGCAGCACCAGAAGTGCAGCAGCCTCGGCCAGCGCTTTATCTTTGCGTCTAGGCTCTTTTTCAAGTTGCCGGATACGTGCTTTTTCGGATCGAGCCGCTTTCTGAATATCGGCCAGTTGTCGATGTTGTGGTTGGTTGGCGGCGAGACAGTTTTGTTTCCACATGCTGATTTGTTCTGTGTAAAGCCCATTTTCGCGGCAGTATATATCAAGTTCGTATTCTGACAGGGCGGCGGTTTCCAGCAAGATGATGAAGATTTGCTCTGGAGACCGGGCTTCAGTCAAGTCATCTTTCGGTGTAATAAATCCTTACATTTCAAGCTGCTTTCGCCATTGTTGAACGTAAGCGTATGCTCAGTGCCGTATTGATAGTTATTCCTTAGGGATGTTGAGGTTCCACGGCAGGAGATCTTTGATCTTATTGATGGGATGATCCGCGATAATCGCCAGCACATGACGCAGATACGCTTCAGGCTCCACGCCATTCAGTTTGCAACTGCCGAGCAGCGTATACATCAGCGCCGCACGGTCGCCGCCGCTGTCCGAACCGAAGAACAAGTAGTTTTTGCGGCCCAGACTTATCACCCGAAGCGCGTTTTCCGCGATATTATTGTCGATCTCCGCCCAGCCATCGGTACTGTAATAACACAGTGCCTGCCAGTGGTTCATCAGGTAGTTGAACGCCTTTGCCGTATCGGCCTGTCGCGACAATGTGGTGAGCTTTTCCCGGATCCAGCACTCCAGGCTGTTGAGTACCGGTCGGGAGCGCGCTTCTCGCACCTGTCGTCGCTCCTCGGCCCCACATCCCCGGATGCCGGCTTCGATCGCATACAGCTCACCGATCCGGCGCAGGGCCTCGGCGGTAGTCGGTGAGGGATGCCGGACGTGGATATCATGGATTTTACGCCGGGCGTGCGCCATGCAACCGACCTCGCGGATATGGCCTTCTTCATACAACGGGTTGAAGCCTGCATACGCATCCGCCTGCAACAGGCCGCTGAACCCGGTCAGATGCGTTTGCGGGTGAACGCCTTTGCGATCGGGGCTGTAGGCGAACCACACCGCGGGCGGCAGCACCGAACCGGCATTTCTGTCGTCACGCACATAGACCCACAGCCGTCCGGTTTTGGGCTTGCCGTTGCCCGGTTGCAGCACATCCACCGGCGTGTCATCGACGTGCACTTTGCCCGTATCCATGACATAGTCGCATACCGCATCGGCCAGCGGCGCCAGCAGGTTGCTGCACAGTCCCACCCACCCGGCCATCGTGGCCCGACTCAGCGCCACGCCCTGGCGGGCGAAGATTTCCGACAGGCGATACAGCGGCGAGTGCTCGGCGTATTTCGCCGTCATCACGCGCGCCAGCAGGCCCGGTCCGGCGATCCCGCGCTCGATGGGACGCGATGGCGCCGGCGCCTGGACGATGACATCGCAGCGAGCGCAGGCTTTCTTTTTGCGCCGGGTTTTTATCACCTTGAAGGCGCTTTTGATAAGCTCAAGCTGTTCGCTGACATCCTCGCCCAGCGGC
>NZ_WUBS01000008.1 GCF_010131535.1 Acerihabitans arboris | reverse complement strand
ATTATAATAAAGGCGCCGAACTGCTGGATTACGTTATAAATAAAGACGACTTCAAAATGACCGACGGCTATTTTTATCCGCTAAATAAACCGGGCCTGGGCGTGGAGATTAATGAAGAGCTGGCGATTGAACGCAGTAAAAACGCCGGCGACTGGCGTAATCCGGTGTGGCGTTACCCTGATGGCGCGGTGGCCGAATGGTAACATCTTATTTATCGACAAAAAAATGGCCTTAACCCTGTTTGATATTGAATAGTTTTTATATTTTCAAACGAATCAATAACAATATTTTCGTCTGAGAAATCAGAACAATTTTTTAATTTTATCATTAACTTTATCTTATTAAATTTATCATAAATCTTTAATTATTATTTGACAGCGTTAATTTTCAATTTTC
The DNA here is from genome assembly GCF_010131535.1 of Acerihabitans arboris. Classification (GTDB taxonomy): domain Bacteria; phylum Pseudomonadota; class Gammaproteobacteria; order Enterobacterales; family Enterobacteriaceae; genus Acerihabitans; species Acerihabitans arboris. The sequence continues at coordinate 278,669 of NZ_WUBS01000008.1, read as the reverse complement.
CGATAATGGCTGACTATTATCGCAGAATTTTTCAGCTTTAATTGAATAGCCGATCAACTGACTACCGACCTTACCTTACATGTTTTATTTTACTGAACAGGACGAACAAGATGGATATTTCAGTAACCACCGCGCCCTCCAAACGGCGCTATATTACACTGCTAATGATCTTTGTTACTGTGGTGATTTGTTATGTTGACCGCGCCAACCTGGCGGTAGCGTCAGTGCATATCCAGCAAGAGTTCGGCATCAATAAGACTCAGATGGGATATGTCTTTTCGGCATTTGCCTGGACTTATACTCTCTGCCAAATACCGGGAGGCTGGTTTCTCGATCGCGTCGGCTCAAAAATGACTTATTTCATTGCCATTTTTGGCTGGTCCGTGGCTACGCTCGGCCAAGGATTTGCCAACGGCTTGATTTCACTAATGGGTTTACGTGCCATTACCGGGATGTTTGAAGCGCCCGCGTTTCCAACCAATAACCGGATGGTGACAAGTTGGTTTCCCGAGCAGGAACGGGCATCCGCGGTCGGTTTTTTCACCTCGGGGCAATTTGTCGGTTTGGCTTTTCTGACACCGTTGCTGATCTGGGTTCAGGAAATGCTGAGCTGGCATTGGGTGTTTATTCTCACCGGCGGGGTGGGCATCATCTGGTCGCTGATTTGGCACTTCGTTTATCAGCCGCCAAGAAAAAGCAAAGGTATCAACGCGGCCGAATTGCACTATATTGCAGCCGGTGGCGGCATGATTGACGGGGACGCGCCTACGACCAAGGCGAAACGCATTCCTATGACCGTTGCCGACTGGAAATTGATATTCAACCGCAAGCTGGTCGGCGTTTACCTGGGTCAGTTTGCCGTGACGTCCACGTTATGGTTCTTTTTAACCTGGTTCCCCAATTATTTGACTCAGGAAAAGCATATCGGCGCCTTAACCGCCGGTTTTATGACTACCGTACCCTTCCTGGCGGCATTTGTTGGCGTATTGCTGTCCGGTATCTTTGCCGATCGCATGGTGCGCAAGGGTAAATCAATCGGGTTTGCACGGAAAACGCCAATCATCTGTGGTCTGTTACTGTCAACCTGCATCATGGGCGCGAATTATACCGACGACCCTTTTTGGATTATGGCGCTGATGGCTTTAGCCTTTTTCGGTAATGGTTTCGCTTCAATCACCTGGTCGCTGGTATCGTCACTGGCGCCGGTACGGCTTATCGGACTGACCGGCGGCGTGTTTAACTTCGTCGGCGGATTAGGTGGCATCACCGTTCCACTGGTGGTCGGCTACCTTGCCCAGGATTATGGTTTCGCACCGGCGCTGATCTATATCGCGGCGGTAGCCCTGCTGGGCGCATTATCGTACATATGCCTGGTTGGCGAAGTAAAACGGGTTGGCTAATGTCAAGGCCCATTAAACCCGCCGCCTGGGGAAGGATCCCCAGGGAACCATCAAATCATTGCAATCGACCGGCGGCTGGTTATCGGGTTTTGGGCAGTGCTTGCGCCACGCAGCGAATCACCTATCATCATGCGCAGCAATGATTTTACCCTCAAGAAGCGTGGGCGCGGATCAGGCCGGGCTGCTGATATGCAGGTCGAAATCCCGCTGCGCCCGTTCGATATCGGATTGATGCTCGACGGCCCATGTATAAAGCGCGGCAAACGGCACTTGTAACGTATGCCCCAACGGCGTGAGCGAATATTCAACCGCAATCGGCGAGGTAACGATCACGCGTCTCACGACCAGCCCGCTTCTCTCCAGCCGGCGCAGGCTTTCGGTCAGCGCCTTTTGCGTGATCCCCGCCAGGCGCCGCTGCAACTCATTAAACCGAACCGGCTCCGTACAGATAGCCGTCAGGATCAATACCGACCACTTGTTGGCGATTTGATCGAGGATGGGACGGGTTGCCGATGCTATATCAAGGGTATCGTTAGCGGCCTGGCACATGGTGGTTTCCTTGCGTATACCTACGCGACTCAAGGTGCGTTATTGACAGTAGGTATACAAGATATACTATCATGGCTCAAATTCAACGGAGTATTTTTATGTCGAACTTAAATGGGAAAATCGCCGTGGTCACCGGCGGCAACAGCGGAATCGGCTTGGCTATCGCGCAACGTTTTGTGCGGGAAGGCGCCTATGTTTTTATCACCGGGCGTCGCCAGGAGGAACTCGACAAGGCGGTCGCGCTGATCGGTAAAAACGTCGAGGCGGTGCAAGGCGACGTTACCAAATCGGAAGATCTTGACCGGCTGTACGCAACGGTAAAGGCGAGCAAAGGCAGGCTGGACACGCTAGTGTTATCCTCGGGCGTTTCCGAATACGCTACCCTGGCCGAAATCACGCAAACGCATTACGATCGCATTTTTGATCTTAACGCCCGCGCCGCGCTGTTTACGGCGCAAAAAGCGTTACCGCTGATGACCCACGGCGGCAGCATGGTATTAGTGGGATCCATCGCCGGGTTTATCGGAACCGCCGGTTATGGCGTTTATGCCGCGTCCAAGGCCGCCATGCGCTCTTATGCCAGGACCTGGACCAGCGAGTTCGCCGATCGCGGCATTCGTGTTAACACGATAAGTCCCGGGCCGATTGAGACCCCGATGTTTGATCAGGTTACGGATGAAATCAGGCAATCGCTGACCGCCCTTATTCCGTTGGGGCGCATGGGCAAGCCGGAAGAAGTCGCCGCCGCCGCCCTATTCCTCGCATCTGACGAAAGCAGCTTTATTGCCGGCGCGGAATTATGCATTGACGGCGGGATGGCTCAAATCTAATGGGCGCCGGCGACGGCGCATGTTTTTTTGCCTCAAGAGAACCTGCGGGGGCATGTCAGGCCGTCAGGCGCAGGTCCGGGCAGCCGTTCTTCGTCAGACCAGACGGTCCAGCTCTTCATCGGACATTTGGGTGGAGGCTTTGACCAAAGCGCGATCAGCACCACTATGCAGCAGATGCCGGGCAACCATATATATACCTTCCTGCCGGCCTTCATTCCGGCCTTTCTCGAGACCTTCCCGCAGGCCTTCCTGTCGGCCAATTTGTGCTAATTTTTGCGCTATGGTCATCATGCTCTCCTGATAGCGCGGTGCCTGGTGCGCCAGTTGACTAAAAAAACCCTTGGCATCTTCGGTATCCCCTGCCTGGGAAATATAATATATCAGGCTAGTAATCAACCAAAATAACAACCATTGAAATTAAACAATGAAATATAAAATTTAATTACAGGAATGTTTATTTGGCTGTAGATCAACACCAGGAAGGAATGGGTCTAATATAGATGTAACAGCCATAATCTCGCTCTGCAATTTATATAGGCTGTTTTTGTTATATAGGCTGTTTTTGGCATGGCTATTCCAAATATATATCCCCCCGGCGCATTACCCACCGGTGCCGGCTGACCGCCGTTACGATCAGTGTTAATCGGCATGCTGTAAGTCGGCTGTAAGCCTGCGGGACTTAGAGTGATCCCGTCTTGATCACCTTCTCCTGGCACTATCCAGGCAACCACTGCGAGAAAATCCATGCAACATCGGCTCAGGGTATGGCATGCGTTAGCATCAATCGTGTTTTTTACCGGCACCGCTTGCGCCGCCGATCCCGTCCCGGCAACGGCCGGAAGCGACGTGTCGGGTTTTACGTTTTGGAACGATGCGCCCAACGTCACCCGCTGGGGTCTGGGGGTTGGCGTAGGTTACCGACAGTCGCCCTATAAAGGGGACGATGCCAGCTTTTCTCCCCTGCCCCTGGTCTATTTCGATAATAAATGGATCCATTTGTTCGGTAATAAACTCGATATCAGTATCGGCCGTTGGGACAACGTCAGGTTTACCCTGCGTGGGGAATATGCCCTGGGCGACGGTTATAAGGAATCGGACGCGCCAATACTCGACGGCATGCAGAAACGAAAAGGCGGCTTTTGGATCGGGCCGGCCCTGGCCTGGGATACCGGGTATGGCACGCTCGCGGCAAGCTTCCTGACGGCGGGGAATAAAGGGCAAAAGGCGGGTGTTGATTACAGCAACGCCTTCGACTATGGTGACTTTGCGCTGGTACCCCATGCCGGGATTGACTGGTATAACAGCCGATATGTGGATTATTATTACGGCGTGGAGGATAACGAGGCGCGCGCCGGGCGTGATGCCTACGCAGGCAAAGCCGCTTATAACCTGACGGCGGGAGTACGTTTAGACTATCGGCTCACGCCGCACCAGAGCCTGAGTTTTGACGCCGGCGTCACCCGTCTGGGCGGCGGAATTACCGACAGTCCGCTGGTCGGAAGGACGGTGATCCCCGCAGCCAAATTCGGCTACCTCTATAGTTTTTAACTGGGTAAAAATTGATGCCGCGTGTCGCAGTGATCGAGGATAACCAGCGTCTGGCGGCAATGATCGGCCAGGCGTTGTCGGGTGCCGGGGTGGAAACCGATTTTTTTTACACCCTGTCGCAGGCAAAATACGGTGTTACCCAGGCAAGTTATGCGGTGCTTATCGTCGACCGCGGTTTGCCTGACGGCGATGGCCTGGATTTTTTGCGTGAGCTGCGGGCAACCGGCCATATGACGGCATGCCTGATGCTGACCGCCAGGGATGCGCTGCACGACCGGATCGACGGCCTGGAGAGCGGCGCGGATGATTACGTCACCAAGCCCTTCGCCATGAGCGAACTGGTGGCGCGCGTCAGGACGCTGATGCGACGGCCGGTTGAAACCGCCGGGCTGATCTACGCCTTCGCCGATATTACCGTTGACCCGCAGGAGCAGACGCTGCGCGGCGCAACGCTTTCCGTCCAGCTGGCGCCCACCGAGCTGCAGATCCTGCTGGCCCTGATTAAGGCGCGTGGACAAACGGTCCGTCATTCGGCGCTGGAGCACGCGGCCTGGGGATTAGGCGAGGCGGTCACCCCGAATGCGCTGGAAGTGACGGTTCACCGGTTACGCAGAAAAATGTCCTCGGCGGGCGTGGCGGCCCATATTGCCAATGTTCGCGGTGTTGGCTTCGCGCTCCGGGCGCTGGGGCAATGAAGGTTGACGCACGCGGTAACGACAGGCCTGTAGATGCTTAATCAATATCGTCTTACACCCCGGGTGCGCTATTGGACACATAGCCTGTCGGCAAGGTTGTGGTTGACCAGTATCGCTGTTTTGGCGGTCAGCCTGTCGCTTATCGCGGCGCCCTTCCTCTATGCGCTAAATCAATACCCCCTGGAAATGTGGCAACAGAGCAATAATCAAAGGATCGCGCAACGCGTTGCCGCCGGATTGACCTATAACGAGCGGGGCATGCCGGTTTCAGCCATGGTGGATGAACAGACGGCCTGGCTGTTTGATGTCGCCCCCACGGAGGTGATGTATCGGGTATTTGATAACGCCGGCGGCATCATCCTCAGCGCCGGAAAAGATCACGACGGCCATCCATGGGGCAAGGTCCGGCTGGCGGAGCTGGCGGGAACCCACCAGCAGGTATCCATCAACGGCCAGCCGTTTGATATGGCTACGCTGGAAGTCCTTCACCAGGGCCGGCTGTTCTATGTGCAAACCGCCACCAGCAACGCCTTCGGCGACACGGTGGTAGATATGAAATTCGGGCCGCTGCCGGAGATGATCGCAGTCAGCATTTTAATTGCGACCATAGCGTTCGGCTTGGCGTTTCCCTTTACCATACGCCGTGTGCTTCACCCCCTGAAAGTGGCATCGGACGCCGCCACATCGATTACCCCGGCCAATTTACAGACCCGGTTATCCGACCAGCATGTCCCAAGCGAGATCAAGCCCCTTATCGTCGCCTTCAATGATGCCCTGGCGCGGCTGGAAAAAGGCTTCACGGCGCAGCAGGAGTTCCTGGGAGCCGCGGCGCATGAGCTGCAAACGCCGCTCACCCTGCTGCGCGGACAGATTGAACTCCAGACCGAAATCGAGAATAAAGATCTGCTGTACCGGGATATTGACCTGATGGCCCGGCAGGTACGCCAGCTTCTGCATCTGGCAGAAGTCAGTGAATCGCAGAACTATAGCTTCGGTGAGATTGACAGGATAGCCGTGGTGCGGGACGTCCTGGCCTACCTGGAACGAAAAGCCGGGGGGAACCAGATTACATTACGTCTTCAGGCGCCGGATACCCTGCCGTTGCTCTATGCCGATAAAAGCGCGCTGTTTATTTTGCTGAAAAATATTGTCGAGAATGCTATCCATTATACTCCCGCCGGCGGCACCGTGTTCGTCGTGGCCGACCATACCTCTGTTCAGGTTACCGACAGCGGGCCGGGCATCAAGCCCGGCGAATTGCCTTTGGTGTTTGACCGGTTCTGGCGCGCGCCCGATGCGGTACAGGGAGGCACGGGATTGGGCCTGGCCATCTGCAGGGAAATTGCCGTGGCCCATCGCTGGCGGCTCAGCGTGGAGGCATTGCGGCCCGGCACCCGCTTTATCCTGTGGTTTTGACCGTTTACGTCCGCGAAAAATTTAACGGGGATGACGACCGGCAAAATTGGGTATCATGTCACCTGTCTTCCCTTTTCACCCAAGGCGCGATCGTGGCAACACATAACATTATTATCGACTGTGATCCCGGGGTTGACGATGCCGTGGCAATCCTCCTGGCCCTCGCTTCCCCCCGGGAGATCGAGCTGGCGGGTATTACCACCGTGGCGGGAAACGTGCCCCTGGCACGGACCGAATATAATGCGCGGCGCATATGCACGCTGGCCGGGCGCGAGGATATCCCGGTTTATGCCGGTTGCGCCCGCCCGATGCTGGAAAGCAGCGGCGTCGGCTCAACGGTGCATGGCGATGATGGACTGGGCGGCGTGCTGCTGCCTGAGCCGGGGTTTGCCCTGCGACCAGGACATGCCGTGGACTTTATTATCCGGGCGGTGCTGGATGCGCCCGGTGAAATCACCCTCTGCCCGATAGGGCCGCTTACCAATATCGCCCTGGCCATCGTCAAGGAGCCGGCCATTGCCGGCAAAATAAAACAAATAGTGTTCATGGGCGGCGCCGCCTTTTGTCCGGGTAACGTTACGCCGGTGGCCGAATTCAATATCTATGCCGATCCCTGGGCGGCGCATATCGTACTCAGCGCGGGCATCAGGCAGGCCATGTTTGGACTTGACGTCACGCTACAGGCCACCATCACCGCTCCCTACCTGGATCATCTGCAGAGCCTTGGCCCGCGGCTGGCGAAGATCGCCGCCATGATGCGCGGCTACCAGGCCGGCGACCCCTGCCTGCACGATCCCTGCGTCATCGCCTGGTTAATCGATCCAACCCTGTTCGACGGCGTGCCGGGCCATGCCATGGTCTGCCATCAGGAGGATGCCCTGCGCGGCAATACCATGGTGGCGATAAAGGCGCGGCACCTGCAAAAGACGCCGGCTAATATTACCCTGATGACCGGGGTGGACAGGCCAAGGCTGCTGGCTTTATTGACCGAAAGGTTATCGCATTACTGACCGATAACAACATTTCTTATCGGCTGGCGGATTTCAATAATATTATTATTTTAAAACCCAATATCAGCGTATTCCAGGCGCGGTATTATCCTTACATTTTTTTGATTTTTTGCATATTAATTTAGGACGCGTCTTAGAGACCCAGCGGTGATTTCGCCGCGGCTGGGGAAAGACTGACGAAACGGCGGCAAAAAATGCAAAATGCCCAGCAATTTTAAAAAAAAACATTCAGCTGTGGGAAAAACCTGTATATGCTGAGGGTCGCTCCCGTCGCCTGAGGCATACCCTGTGAAATTAAACTCCCTTTTCCTGATAGCGGGTTTGCTGTTGGCCGGGTGTGCCAAACAACCCATTGACCGGCCCGTCGCCCTCGTCACCCCGCCCCAACCGCAGCAAATGCTGTTGGAGGAAGCGCCCAAGGGGATCTATGGCGGCTATATTCATGACTCCGCCAGTATCTACGGCGTCGATGAAACGCTGGTGAAGGCCATCATTCAGGTTGAGTCGGGGTATAATCCCAGTGTGGTCAGTAAATCCAATGCCGTCGGACTGATGCAGCTCAAGGCCTCCACCGCCGGGCGCGATGCCTATCGCTTAAAAGGCCGTTACGGCCAGCCGAGCGTCCGTGATTTAAAAGATCCCGCCACTAATATCGATCTGGGCACCGCCTATATCAGCATCCTGCAGCGTCAATTGTCGGGCATAAAGAACCAGGAAACCCTGCGTTATGCCATTGCCGTCGCCTATGTAAACGGCGCGGGCGCGCTGCTGCGCTCGTTCTCAAGCGATCGGGACTATGCCATCACCAAGATTAACCAACTGACGCCGGAACAATTCTCCCGGCATATCCAGGAAAAGCATCCCCAGCCGCAGGCGCCCCGCTACCTGTGGAAAGTGAAAAATGCCTATCTGGCCATGCGCTGAGGCCGTCAGCCACCTGCACAAGGTTTGCGGCTCCGCATGATTTCCCCTAGAGCCGCAGCTTGTTCTGCCGGCCTGCGACGGCCGGGATCTTGCCGGCCGCCATTCTCTGCGCCAGGATAGACCACTTCTTCCCCGCCAGGGGCGGTTCAACGGGGCTGTCCATAAAAAAGAGAGGATGTGATGAAAGTACATTTTATCGGCGCGGGGCAGATGGTTGAAGCCATTGTCCGGGCCGCCGTCAACAACGGCAAACTGCGCGGCGGCGACATCAGCATCGAGGATATCGATCCGGCGCGCGTCAGCCTGTTAACCGGGAAATATGGCGTAGCGGCGTCAAAGTCATTGGCGGGCGCGGATCTGGTGGTGATCGCGGTTCGGCCCCAGGACAACCTGGGCGCGGTGGCCAAAAGCATCGTCGACCGCGCCTCCGACGACGTCATCGTGGTGTCTATCGTGGCGGGCGTGACGCTGGCGCACCTGGATACGCTGCTCGGCGCCGGACGTCCGGTTGCCCGGGTGATCCCCAATACCCTGACCGATACGGGTTACGGTTTCAGCGGCGTGGTGCTTAATGAACGGGTCAGGCCCGACGATATCCAGGATTTTCTCGAAAGCTTCGGTAAGGTGCTGTACCTGGAGGAACGCATGCTGGATATTTTTACCGGTTTTGCCATCGCCGGTCCTAACTATATTTATTACTTTATCGAGTCCCTGACCGATGCGGGCGTATTGGCCGGACTGCCCCGGGCCCAGGCCACCGCCGTGGTCATGGAAAACCTGGTTGGCGCGGTGGAGATGTTAAAACGCAGCCAGCTGCACCCGCGCCAATTGCTTGATATCAACAACTCGCCGGCGGGCGTCGGCATGCACGGCTTGTATGAACTCAATAACAGCGATTTCGCCGCCGGACTGCAGCGCAGCGTGCTGGCCGCGGTAAAACGCACCACCCAGCTGGCTAATGAGTAACGGACGCGCCCCACGCCGGGTAAGCCCGCCGGCGGCGCGCTGAGGCCGGGCGTGTTAAGGGTTACCGGATGGGCCCCTGCCGGATCGGTAATTTCGGTTGGATGGCGGATTTGTCCGTCTTCACCCGGTTCGACAGCATTACACCGGAAATAATCACGACTGCGCCTATCCACTGCACCAGGCCGGCCGGTTCCTTCAGCACAAATACCGACAGGAATACCGTGATGAAGGGGACTAAATTGATAAAAGACGCTGCTTTGGTCGCCCCGATTTCATCTATACCTTGATTGAAAAATAAATATGCCAGCACCGAGCCGCCGATCGACATAAATATTATCGAGGCAATGCTGATAAGGGTGATCGTCCGTCCGGGATAACAAAAGGCCACCTGGTGATACGCATCGGTAAATACCCAGGGCAAAAAAGCCAGGCTACCGTACAAGAAAAGAAAAAACATACGCACCATGCCCGAAATGGGAATGTTCCATCTTTTGATTAACACATTATAAACACCAAAGCATAAGGTACTGATTAACAGCATAATATCTCCGATATTATAGGACGAGTCCTTAACACTATGCCAATTACCGCCGCTGATGGTAATCGCCACCCCGAGGTAGGCAACAATCAATCCCAGCAGTTGCCAGGGCTTGACACGTTCCATGCCGGATAAAGAAGCAATCAGCAGCGTAATCAACGGAATGGTCGCCTCGATAATACCGGCATTAAACGCGCTGCTGGTATTCAGGCCGTTAAAGTAAAAATAATAACACAAGGTCACGCCAAAAATAGCCGTCACCAGCATACGCACATGCGTAACCCAATTGATATGCAGCAGCTGTTTTTTATTATCAATTAAAATAAAGATTATCGCCGCGGCCAGGAAAAAACGGATAAAGGTGACGAACGAAGGAACGAATACCGCCAGGGCATATTTACCCGCTATTGCCGAGCCGCCCCAAAAAAAGGCGGAAAGGGATAAGGTAATATAGACTTTCATACGCATGTTATTTTGTCCCATAAAACATGAACAGCTTCTTCATGTTTTGTTCCAATCGTGCAATATAGGCATATTCAGCCCGCAGCAAACGATCGGAAATAATATCCTCGGAGGATAATTCGCCAATCAGGCCCACGATAAACTCCACCGTATCGCCCTGGATCGTGCTGATGTGCTGATCGAAGGCCTTCTCCCGGTGGGAATAACCGGTGATGCCGCAGTAAAATTGCGCCACTTTTATTGAATCGCGGATCTCGCGCAGCATGCGGTCTTCCAGGCGAATAATTTCATAGCGGTCGATTATCCGACGGATGAAAGCATAGAGCGTGGCCACTTTGTCATCCTTGAAGTGATAATTTTCCACATCCCAGGGCACATGCCGATCGTGCATGCGCGTCTGGTTATTAAGACGAATGCCGGGCAGCGTTTCGGCGCGCGAGGCGATATTCCATAACGACGCCAGCCCGACGCCGTACAAAAACAGCACGGTATTTTGTATTTGCCGCAGCGTTACGTCCTGGAAGAACGTAATACAGCCGTTGGTAGACCCGGTCATGCCCAGGGATTTAAGGTAGTGGAAAACCCTGCTTGATTCGGACGGGACAATTTTTTTGTTATACAGATCAAGCTGCTCGTTATCACCGGCCTCCAGGCCAAGATAGGTGCTGATAAGGCCGACGCTTCTTAAACGCAGCAGCAGGTCCCGGTCCCTGGGTTTGTTGATGTCAAAGCTGTCGGCGCGGATAAAGGCGTCCAAAGGCAAGGATAACGATCGCCGCTCCATCTCGTCGCAAAATTCCTCAATCCATGCGCGGTTTTCCCTGGCAGGCGTCACAAAGGTGGCATCGTAGATATGCAGATACCCGCGGGTTTGCTTCACCAGCGATTGCATCGAGGCGATCTCTTTCACGACGTTGGCGGGCGAGCGCGACCGGATGCCCGTGGACTCATTGCCCAGAAAACGCTGCGCGTTGCAAAATACGCAAGGGTAAGGGCAGCCGCGTTTAATTAAAATGCCGGTTTTAACCGGCCTGGCGGTGCGTACGCTTTTCAGCGCAATATCATGGGCCGCGAAACACAGGTTATCGAGATTATTATTCGCCGCCCGATTGGCGTTAATATGGATCTCGCCGGTCGCCCGGTCCCGCCAGGTGATGCCCTCGATATCGTTGAGTGGAAAGTCGTTGCTGATGGCGTCGACCACCCGGTGGAAGGTAATCTCCCCCTCTCCCCGGCAAATGGCGTCTATGGACGGATAGGCCGACAGAATGCCGACATCTTCATACGACACATGCTCGCCGCCCAGGACGATAAAAGGCTTGGGATCGGCAAACAGCGCCAGCCGCTGGCTTATCCTTAACGCTGAATGCAGGGTGGCGTAATTAACGCTAAAGGCGATCAGGGCGAATTTTTCCCTGGTAATCAGCTGGGCCATATCGCTTTCCGTTAAACCGTCCACCCGCAGATCGTAGAGCTCCACGCTGTGCCCGACCGGTCGTAGCTGGGCGGCAATCAGTGCCAGCGCCAGGTTTTCATATTGATCATACAGTTCGCGCATCCCCACCGTTTCCGTCTCCGGATTGATCAGAGCGATCCTCATGCCACCTCCCCTATGCAACAGCAATAAAATGCCAGTGAGCCATACCCTTTAAAACGGGTTTATCTTCTATACGGCCCACTAATAGGGATATTATGTAATTATACCTATGGGTCTTGATAGGATAGGAAGGGACAACATGCGTATAAATCATGCCAAAAAAGGCCACCATGTCGTGGCGGTGGCCTACGATCGGCTGCGGACCTTCGAGTTTGGCTGCGTGGTGGAATTTTTTGCCGTGGAACGGCCTGAATTGAACGTCGACTGGTATCGATTTTCGGTCTGTACCGCCGATAAGCACCTGATTCATGCCGTCGGCGGCATCCGCATGGAGATAGAAGCCGATCTGGATTTGCTGGCCGCCGCGGATACGATCATCATCCCGGCCTGGCGGGATATCAACGAAACTCCCCCAGAGCGCCTGTTGCAAAGCCTGCGTGACGCCTACCGGCGCGGCGCGCGCATTTGCAGCATCTGCACCGGGGTGTTTGTGCTGGCGGCGGCGGGCCTGTTGCATGGCAAAAGCGTCACCACCCATTGGCATCACGCCAGGCTGCTGGCGCAACGTTATCCCGACACCATCGTATTGCCCTCGGCGCTGTATGTCGATCAGGGGCAAATCATGACCTCGGCCGGGTCGGCGGCCGGGCTGGATATGCTGCTGCATCTGGTCAAGAACGACTACGGCCACCGGGTCGCCAATATGGTGGCGCAGCGTCTGGTGATCCCATTCCACCGGGAAGGGAGCCAGCAGCAGTTAATCAAAACCAAGGTGGTGGAAAAAGGGGAAAACCGCATTTCCACCCTGGTGGACTGGCTGCGGAGCAATTTGATACTGACCCATACGGTATCCTCGCTGGCAAAACGCGCCATGATGTCCGAACGGACGCTGCAACGTCATTTCCAGGAAGCCATGGGACTGCCCGTTATGCAATGGCTGGCGCAGTGCCGATTGGATTATGCCAAGGAGCTGTTGGGCGCCGGGTCGCTGTCCATCGCCAGGATAGCCGAAGTCTCCGGCCATAGCTCGGAGGCTACGTTTCGTCATCAGTTCAGGCTGCATGAAAATATCTCGCCGACCCAGTTTCGCCGCCAATTCGGGCAAAAGTACGGCGACGTCTCCGCGCATGCCCTAGCGGATGCGCAACTGTTCGGCGAAGGTTTGCAGCAGTAAGTCAATCTTGGGCGTCAATTGCTTGTTCTTGGGCCAGATAATGTGCAACGGCAGGCCGTCAACCGAGACCTCGGGCAGGATCCGCACCAGTGTCCCGCGGTTAAGGCTATCGTTCACCAGCCAGGTGGCCATTTGCGCGATGCCCGCTCCCGCCTCAAGGGCCGCCACCTGCGCTTCGCTATCGCCGAGCATCATATGATGCGCCACCGCCAGCGGCTCGGCCCGTTCGCCGTCCGCCGGCAGCGACCATCGCGCGCCCGCGCCGTCGCCTTTGCCATAAACCACGCAATCATATTCACCCAGTTGATCCGCGCTGAGCGGCACGCCCCGCTTCGCCAGGTAAGACGGCGCGGCGCAAAAAACCAACCGTTCGGTGCCCAGGTAACGATGGCCGACCGTGGGCGGTAAATCGCCGATACCGCCGATACGCACCGCGACATCCACCCCTTCGTCCGCCAGATCGACAAAACGATCGGTAAAGGTGATATGCGGACGCAGATTCGCATGCCGCCGGCAAAATTCAATCAGCACCGGCATCACGATCATACGGCCGAACGAGGCGGGCAGATCGATGCGCAGCCGCCCCATCGGCGTATGGGCGTGCGACGCCAGCACCGCCTGCGCCTCGGCCAGATCGTTTAATACCCGGGTACAGGTTTCATAAAACGCCTGCCCGGCGTCGGTAAGCCTGAGCCGGCGCGTGGTGCGCTCGAACAGCCGCGTGTCCAGCCGCTGTTCGAGACGCGCCACGCTTTTACCCACCGCCGAGCTGGTGAGGTTAAGCTGCTCGGCGGCAGAGGCAAAACTGCCGTGCCTGGCGGCATAGACAAACGCGGTCAGGCCTTTGAGGCGTTCAGTAGGAATCATAGGATTATGGAAAAAAAGTCCTTAATATCGATAAATATTAGCCGGGATAAGAATTAAATTCCAGCTTAAGCTAAAGGCCAACATAGTCGAGAGGAGGTTACCCCATGCAACATAACGCATTAATCGTAGGGGCCAGCGGCGTTATCGGCAGCGCCCTGGCGGAGAGATTGCTCAACGGCCAATGGCGGGTATACGGCCTGTCACGCGGGCGCACGCCGGTGCCGGCGGGATGCGAATCCATGGTGGCCGATCTTGCCGACGCGGAGTCCGTGGCGTCGGCGTTAAAAAATCTTAAGGTCGATCGGGTATTTTTTACCGCCTGGGCGCGCCAGGATACGGAAAGAGAGAATATCCGCGTTAACGGCGCCATGGCCAGCAACGTGCTGGACGCGCTGGGCGGCTCGCTGGAGAACGGTCACGTTGCGCTGGTCACCGGGCTGAAACATTACCTGGGGCCGTTTGAATCCTATGCCACCGGCGCGGTTCCCGCCACGCCTTTTCGCGAAGAGCAGGGACGGCTGCCGGTGGACAATTTTTATTACGAACAGGAAGATCGGCTGTTCGCCGCGGCTAAACGCCATGGCTTCACCTGGAGCGTCCACCGCCCGCACACCATCGTCGGTTACGCCATCGGCAACGCCATGAATATGGGCGTGACCCTGGCGGCCTATGCCACGCTGTGCAAACACACCGGCCGGCCGTTTATTTTCCCCGGCTCCGCCACCCAGTGGCATGGCATGACCGACGTGACCGATGCCCGGCTGCTGGCAAGCCATCTGGAATGGGCCGCCACCCACGGCCAGGGGCAAAACCAGGACTTTAACGTGGTGAACGGCGATGTCTTCCGCTGGCAGTGGATGTGGTCGCAGATTGCGGACTATTTTGGCCTGGACGCGGCCCCGTTCCCCGACCAAATGTCGCCGCTCGGCGATCGCATGCAGGACGCGGCGCCGCTGTGGTCGGACATCGCCGGCCACTTTGGCCTGCGGGAAGCCAATATCGACAAGCTGGCCTCCTGGTGGCATACCGATGCCGATCTCGGACGGCCGATGGAAATCCTTACCGACATGGGTAAAAGCCGCAAGGCGGGTTTCCTTGAGTATCAAAATACCCGCGACGGTTTTATCGATCTGTTCGATCGGCTTAAGGCGGAACGGATCATCCCGGCGTAATGACCCGATCCCCGCCGCCGGTTTTATTGCAGCAGCCTGATCGGCCGGCCCGCGTGCCAGGCCAGGATGTCCTCGATCATGTTGCCGAAGAACAGGGCATAGCTCTCGCGGGTCACGTAGCCGATATGCGGCGTCGCCAGGACATTATCCAGGGTGCGAAACGGATGTTCCGCCGGCAGCGGCTCCTGGTCAAAGACATCCAGCGCCGCGCCGGCGATACGCCGCGCGCGTAGGGCGGCAATCAATGCCGCCTCGTCGACAATCGGCCCTCGCGCGGTGTTGACCAGGTAAGCGGTGGGCTTCATCAGCGAGAGCAATGGGGCGTCCACTATCCCGCGGCTGCGCCCGCCCAGCACCAGATGTATGGACAATACATCCGATTGTGCAAATAAAGCCGGTTTTTCGACGTAGGCCACGCCATGCTGCGCCGCCCGTTCGACGGTCAGGTTTTCGCTCCAGGCGATGGTGCGCATGCCGAATGCCTGCGCATAGCGGGCCACCTTCTGGCCGATCTTGCCCAATCCCAGGATGCCGAGCGTCCGGCCGTGCAGGCCGACGCCCAGCCCATGTTGCCAGCCGCCCGCCTTCAGTTGATTAGCCTCCGCCAGCAGATTACGGGTCACGCTCATTATCAGCGCCCAGGCCAGCTCAGGGGCGGCATGGGGATTGCCATCGGTACCGGCGACGCTTATCCCCAGTTCCCCGGCGGCGGCAATATCGATGGCGGCGTTACGCATGCCGCTGGTCACCAACAGCCGCAACCGCGGCAGCTGCGTCAGCAGCGCGCGGTCAAAACGGGTACGTTCACGCATCGCGCAGACAACGTCGTAGGATTGCAGCCGTTCGGCCAAACGCGCGGTGTCGGCGGGATATTCGTGCAAAAAGCTCACCTCGCCGACCGGCGCCAGCGCCGACCAGTCGGCGACCTGACCGGCAACGGATTGCCAATCGTCGATAACCGCGATGCGTATAGGGAACATTTGGCTCATTTTATCTCCTCGAGTGGAAACTGACGGGGGCAGGAAAATATCATCGGCCTTTCCGGCCGGTCATGCCAGTTGAAATAAGGCAGGCGGCACGGGGTGGCAACGCGGGAATAAGCAGGCGGTCGGGCGACCGCCTGGATTTGATGGCAAAACGGCGCTGGCGGCTACCCGCCTCAGGCCCGTGCGCGGCTTTGACAACCGCGCCGTCGGTCAATCACCATAATAAACATGCTGATACAATGATTTAACATCGGCCACCGTCGGCTTGCCCGGGTTGGTCAGGGTGCAGGGGTCCGCAAAGGCGTTGCCGCTCATGCGATCCAGCACGGTATTGAATTTAGACTCATCAAGCTCCACCTCATGACAGTCCTTTAAGGTGCGCGGAATATTCAGCCGGCGGTTAAGATCGTTGATGGCGCTAATCAGGCTGCCGATGCCCAGCCGTTTTTCCAGGCGACGATACTTATCGGTAAAAAGACTATTATATTGAATAATATACGGCAGCATAATGGCGTTGGCCAGGCCATGGGTAATGCCGAACTCCCCGCCGATTTTATGCGCCATGGAATGCACCAGGCCCAGCGACGCGTTGGTGAAGGCGATGCCGGCCAGCGCCGAGGCGTTATGCATATTATACCGCGCCGATATATTAGCCGGCTGCAGGTAGGCGGTTTCCAGGTTCTCGAATACCAGTTGGATGGCTTCCACCGCATAGGGGTCGGTAAACGAGGTGGCCGCCGTGGAAACATAGGCCTCAAGGGCATGGGTCAGCACATCCATGCCGGTATGGGCGGTAACGGCGGCAGGCATGGCCGCCGGCAGGCGGGGATCGAGAATGGCGATATCCGGCACCATATCGGCCGCCACGATCGGATACTTAATATGCTTTTCCGTATCGGTGATCACCGAAAAAGCGGTAATTTCCGAGCCGCTGCCGCTGGTGGACGGGATGGCGACAAAGCGCGCCTTATTGCGCAGCGGCGGCATGGAGCCGACCGGGATGATATCCGCAAAATCCAGGTGCGGGTGTTCGTAAAAGCACCACATCACCTTGGCGGCGTCGATGGCCGAGCCGCCGCCGATGGCCACGATCCAGTCGGGCTGGAATTGTAGCATCGCGCCGGCGCCCCTGCGCACGGTCGCCACCGAGGGATTCGGCTCCACGTTATCAATAATCAGGCACTCAAACCCGGCCTGTTCCAGCAGTTCACGCGCGCGGGCCAGGAAACCCAGGCGTTTCATGGAACTGCCGCCGGTCACCAATGCCGCTCTTTTACCGGTTAACCGCGCCAGGTGATCGAGCGAATTCTCCCCGTAGATAATGGTGCGTGGCAGGGCAAATGTGGATATGGTCATAAGAGACTCCTCAAGGATTAGATGCAAAGATTGTTCAACGCTAACGTGACCGGACATCCGCCCTTTTCGGGCCTGATGACGATCGCTTCTAATCCCAGCATACTCCTGTCATCTGGCCAAAAATGACTGAAGGTAGACACAATTGGCTATTTGGTACTGCGGCAACTAACGGTTTGCGCGGCGGTTGCGTCTTACCGCCGCCCGACAGACCGCGTACTGGCGGCATCAGGCGGGGAAGATAAACATCGTCGGGATAGGTCAGGCCAGGGCGAACTTACTGACGCTTTGCCGCAAACGTTGGGAATGGCCGATAAGCGAATCGGACGCCTCGGCGCAGGCCACGGTCAGCAGGCTACTTTGCGCGATTTGCCCGTTGAGCCGCTTGATTTCATCGGCGATGGCGTTGACCTGCTCGCTTTGCGTCGCGGCATTGCGCTGCAACTCGTCCAGCAACAGCGCCACTCCCTGCACCGCATGGATAATATCGTGATAGACCGCGTCCAGCGCTTTTACCCGGCTGAAACCGCTGTCGATATGCCGATGGGTCGATTGAATCAGCGTATCGATATCCCGCGTCGAGCTGCCGCTCTTTTGCGACAGCAGGCCCATCTCCCTGGCCACCACGGCGAAAGTATTACCGTATACCCCGGCGTGGGCCGCCTCGATGGCCCCGTTCAGCGACAGCAGTTTGGTTTGCATGGAGATGCCGTCCAGGAAGGTGACGATGCCGGCTATTTTTCCGGATTCAGCCACGATCTCGTGCATTTTCTTATCGACCTCGGTCACCATCTCGCCGCAGCGGCGGGTCAGCGCCTCGGCGTCGCTCATTTGCCGCGTGGCATTGCCGGCAAACAGCGCGCCGTTTTCCGCCTCCTGCGCGACGGTGTTTAAGCGGTCGCCGATGATGTGGAACGCCCGCGTCTGATGCCGGTTATGTTGGCTAACGCGCTGGTTATGCCCGGCAATATCGCCGGCGCCCTGCATCACCAGACTGGAGATTTCATTGATTTCATTGACGATATGCTGCAAACCCAGCTGCATCTGGCCGATGCCCTGGTTCAGGGCCAGGATTTCCCGCGACTGCCAGCGGGAAGCCGGCACAGGTCCGGCGATATTGCCGGTGGCAATCTGCGCCATATGGCGCAGGGCGCGATCGAGCGGCATGATAACGGCATAGGAAAGGGCCAGTCCGGCCAGCGCCAGCAAACCCACCAACAGCGCCGAAACCCCAAGCGACAGGTTGCGGCTGGCGGTCAGGGAGCTCAGTATCGACTGGTTAAAACGTCCGGCGTCGCCGGTGTCCTGGTTCAATTGCTGATAAAACGCCGCGTTGAATTGTTCCTGGAACGCCTGGATGGGCACCATGAAAAAAGAGTCGAGATTATCCGCGCGCAGGCCTTTTAGCTGTTCGTTTAGCCCGTCGGACACCAGGGCAAAATTTTGCCGGAGAGCGGCGTCGTTATCTTGCGCCGTCCCCAGTTGCTGATATTCGGCAAAAAAAACCCGGGCGGATTTCAGCGCGGCATCGGCGCTGTCCGCCAGCGCCTGCCAGCTGTCGACGGAGCCGCTTTGTTTATCCTGCATAAAATAGATGCCGGCGCGGTTGATATTATCGCTGGCGGTCAATAACTCTATTCGGGATTTATTCATTAACGACTGACGTTCCGTCATCGCATGGGCGGTGGCGATATTGGTTTTGGTATGGGCCACCAGATGTGACAACAGCACGACGGCGGCGCATTGCAGCAGGCAAAACAGCAGCAGGAACAGGATAAAGCCGCCGCGCAGGCTGGTCATCCAGTACGGCAGGATAAACGGCGGCACCCGCCATGTTTTACCCTTAAAAAATCCCCGGCCGATAATCAACATCATTTTATCCATAATAAATAAAATGCAGTATTCGGTAGCTTGATGTCACTTGTGTTACAGCCGCGCAATCGGCAGGGTAAATATGCGTTTAACCGCCGCTAAGTCAAATAAACCACAGGATATGCGGCTGGTTTGCCGCGCTGATATGCGCTAACCAGGCAGTATCTTCGGCGCCTGACGCTAACAAGATGGAAGGAGCGACGTCGGTCGCGGGGTTGTGCGCGCCTGCCGGCTGCCGGTGAGGTTCCCGCGGCCAACAGGCGTTACCGGGCAGGGATTGGCGTTAAAAGGTTTCCCAATTTTCGTTAAGCTTATCCCGGCCGGCCGGCGTTTTAACGACGGCTACCGGCGCGCCGGCGGGAGGAAGCGGCGACGTATCGGGTCTCTCCAATCGGCTTGCCCCGGCCGGCAGTTGGAACACCGATACGGTTTCCGTTAGCAGTCGGGCCTGTTCTTCCAGGGACGCCGCGGCAGCCGCGGATTCCTGCACCAGCGACGCATTCTGCTGGGTCACCCCGTCCATTTCCGCCACCGCGGTGCTGACCTGGCTGATACCCCGGCTCTGCTCTTCCGAGGCCGATGAAATCTCGCCCATCAAATCCGTTACGCGATTTACCGCCTGCACGATGCTGTGCATGGTCTCGCCGGCGCGGGAGGCCTGGACGGAACCGGTGCTGACACGTTCAACCGACTCCGCAATCAGGCCTTCGATTTCTTTCGCCGCCTGCGCGCTACGCTGGGCCAGGCTACGGACTTCACCGGCCACCACGGCAAACCCCCGGCCCTGCTCTCCCGCCCTGGCCGCTTCCACCGCCGCGTTTAACGCCAGGATATTGGTCTGGAAAGCGATGCCGTTGATCACCCCGGTGATATCGGCGATTTTTTTCGAGCTGGTGGTGATGCTGCTCATCGTGGCCACCACTTCATCGACGATCTCACCGCCTTTCCTGGCGGTATTGGAGGCTTCCTGCACCATTTTGTTGGCCTGGAATACATTTTCGGTGTTTTGTTTCACCGTTGCGCTTAACTGCTCCATGCTCGCGGCGCTCTCTTCCAAGGCCGCCGCCTGCTGCTCGGTGCGTGAGGAAAGATCGGTATTGCCCAGGCTGATTTCACCGGCGCCCTGATAGATGGAGGCGGAGCCGTCGCGTATGGCGGTGACCGTGCGTATCAGGTTTTGCTGCATTTCCTGCAGATAGGGAATCAGCAGGCCCACGTTGTTACGGCCGAATTCGGTGATGGTATCGCCCAGTTGACCGGCGGCAAGCGTATGCAGCTGTAGCTTGAACCGATCCAAGGGTTTAATCATATAGCTGACCAGATAACGGTCGGTCATGGCCAGGATAATCAGCCCGGCAACGATGGCCGCAATCAATATTTTTTTGCACAGGTCGACGACCACCGCCACCTGCTGCGCGCTTGCTTGCGACATGGCTTCGTCTTTGAATTTCTCCGCGGCGACGCCGAAGGCTACGCTAAACGGCGGCGATATGGTCCGGTATATGCGGCGATATTCATCAAGGTTTTTGGCCTGGGCCGCCTGTAATAAGGGTTCCATGCCCTGGTTGATAAGCTTCGACCAGCTGCTGATGATATTTTCAGTCACCGCGGGGTCAATGGCCGGATGCTGGCGTAATTTAAACTCGTCAAGGGCCGCTTTGGTGCTCTGCATCGAGGCGACAGCCGTGGCCAACACCTTATCGGCATCCGCCACTTCGCCGGTCTGAATATAATCCATGGCCCGGGCCAGACGCGTGACGGTGCGGAAATACTGGTCGTTGCCGTGGGTGACAATATCGATATCTTTTTTCTGGTCTTCACTGATCGCTAATAAATGGTTCACTTGATTAAGCGAGGACAGGGTAAAAGCGGAAACCCCACCCCACAGCACCAAAAAAAAACCAAGCGTTATTAATAGTATAACTCGAATACTGGTATTTTTTAGAACACGCATAGGTACTGCTCCTGTTGATTATTTCTATGCTGGCTTCTGCGCATATGTTTGGAAAGCATGGAGGATGGGAGGACCGTAAGAAATTTTTGTTGCACCATTCATGCCCAGTCAAAACCTGAGATGATTTATGCGCTCTGATCTGCACGTACGTTGGAATCAAATATCATCCACGCCCTGTGAAACGACTTATCTGAGATTTAAGGGTTATCGGTCAGCATTGACAAAACTTTAATTGAGCGGGGAGAAAAATCAGATCAAAAACAGAGGCTTAGATTGGCGTTCCGCCAGTCATGAATAGTGGATGAATGAGTAAAACAGGGTGCCGATTACCAGCATTGGAAACTGCTATTCAATTCATAACACTAATAAATAAGGGGTTTAATGGATAATTTCCCTTGTTTTACGTAGCAACAGTATACGTATTATCTTATATCCTGAAACAATGGGCGGTGGTTTTACCCTCTCAACGCCAACGGCCGGCGCTGATGAAAAAAGACCTCGCCTTTCTCACGATCGCCATCGCTTCCGGCGTCGGCAAACAGCGTCACCACCTGTTCATCGGAACCCAGCGTTTGCGCCAGATGACAGGCGCCCTTCCAATTGGCGGCCGAAGAGGCGCCAATGCGTATGCCGGTAAGGTGATAAAATTCATACATCGCCGCCAGCGATCCCTGCCAGTCAAGCTGATAAAACGGCAACCTATCGACTCTCATGCGGGAGATGAACGGCTGGCGAAAACCAAAACCCATCCCGCCGGCGCCGGCAAACTTATCCAGGCCATTGGGCGGCGCCATGGTGCCGTAGGGCAGTTCCTTCGGCGTGACGCCCAGTACTTTTAGCGCCGGATTATCCTGCGCCAACGCCGCGTACACGCCGGACAAGGTCCCGCCGGTGCCTACCGCAGACACCCAGCCGCCGGCCTTGCCGCCACGCAGCTGATGGCGGATTTCCTGACCGGTGCCGTACTGGTGCACCGCCACATTCACCAGGTTCAGGTGCTGCGCAAGCAGCGTCCAGCCGGGATCCGCCAGCGCAATTTCCTGGGCGCGGGCAATTAATCCCAGCAGGAAATGCCGGCAATCCACCAGGGTTAACTCGCCGTTTGCCTCCCGCAAGGTCCTGACCAACGCCTCCGGCGAGGAGTCCGGGATCACCAGGTGCACCGGGATATCACACATATTGCCCAGCATTGCCAGCGCCCGGCCCATATTGCCGCCCGAGGCATCCAGTAATTTCAGCGGCCGCAGATTAAAATCGTGGCCATTAATCGCCTCGCAGAACATGCCGAAAGCGGTACGATCCTTTACCGAGCCAAACGGATTCTCAAACTCGAGTTTTGCCAGGATCCTGGCGCCCCCCTGGGGCCCCGGCACCGGTAATAAGGTGGTTTTACCCAATGAATAATAAAAGGCGGACAGTTGGGGAAACATGTCCAGCGCTTTTGCGGGGTCCGGCGCGCGGTCAAGATGGTTAAATAAATCCAGGTTCATTATCGTTCCTTGAAAGGGTTGATCCTTGCTAAGGGCATAATTATCCTGTGATCCAGGTGTTGGTCAATGTAGATTTAATCAATAAGTTATTTAATTAATTACCGTCACCGCAAGGTTTTTATCGAATACCATCAATGATCCGTTTTATAAATTTGTCCGACATTGCATTAGAATAATCATCACCGAGGGTATTTGTCCACAGGGCGGATGAGCAGTCCCGGGTAGCGTTCATCACCGTCAGTATCCTTTGCCGATCGACGGCACCCGTGATGTTTAGAGTGTAGTCAACCTCATGCTGACTGCAGAATGTGAACGCCGTCTGGGTGTATTTGCCATAAAATTCCATTAACTGTTCCAGTGCGGCAAGATTAGCCTTGGAATGACAGATACCCATGGCGTTCGACACCCCATAAGATAAGGCATGGACCGCGCCTAACGACCCACCGAGTAATGAAAATGCGCTGATGTAATTTGCATAATAGGCTAATTGGCACCATTTGATATCTTCAGGATGATAGCCGCTTTTAACGATTTCGTTGAAGATTGCCACCACATTACGGCAAGAGGCGCGCGAGGTTTCCGTTCCGATGATGCCCTGGAGACATTCAATTGAATGGATATAACCGTCCAACAGGACCGGAATGCCGATATCGGCCTTCAACGAGGCAAAAAAATGTGGATCCACCAGGGCTACCTCCGGCCGAAGGTAAGGCGAATGAATGCCCAGCTTGTAGCCGTCACCGTTTAACACCACGGACGCGCTAAACTCCGCGGCCGTGCCGGGTATGGTGGGCGCGACGATAATGGGCAGACCTGGGCGGGTAACCGTATTCCGGCCGCGCAGCTTTCCCGCGTCGCCGCCGTTGGTCATGGTCACCGCGATGGCTTTGCCGAGATCCATGGAGGATCCGCCGCCCACGGCGATAATATTTTCCGTTTGCGGATATTGTTTCACCGCCGCATTAACATCCGCCACCGTCGGTTCCCTGTCTACCAAAAGGACACTTTTCTGTTTAAACAGACGGAGAGTTTCTTTGATAATTGCATTATTAACAACATTTACATCAATTAATATCAGTGTATTTTTTAGCTCATTTTTGAAGAAATAACTTTGTAATATACCGATGTCCATTAATACATTTGTGGTAATATTCAAATTCATCACGCACCTCTTTATCTCCAATAATAAATAGGGTTCGTCATCCCATCAGAGTCATCATTTATTCTACTGTTTGTTTTTAAAACACACGAACAATGGGTTTTATTAATATAAATATTTATTTACCGTGAAATAAAGTGCTATGAATTAATTTGGACAGAGTCCGGCTCAATGATCGTGCCGGTGATGGGCATCGGGGAAATGAGGATGGGAATGGGTGATGGGGTCATGCCGGTGCCAGTGCCGGTGGACGGTATCCGGCGCTATCGCTTCGTCATGGGGGTGTTGGTGATGTTCATCATGGCGGTGCTGGTGATCGTGCTCCATCGGCTGGTGTACATGCGGATGGTGATGGCGCTCGGTAAGATGCAAACCGATGCCGATGGCCATCAGCGCGCCGGCGCTAAGCATTTGCGCCGTGATCGGATCGCCCATGATGACCGCCAGCAGCGTGCCGAGAAACGGCGCAATGGAAAAGTAAGCGCCGGTGCGGGCGGTGCCGAGATGGCGAAGGCCGATCACAAACAGCGCCAGGCTCACGCCGTAGGCCAGGAATCCGAGCACCAGCGCGCCGGCAATATCAGGCCAGGCGGGTAAGGCAACACCAGCGATAAACGCCAGGGACAGGTTAACCAGGCCGGCGGCCAGGCCTTTCACGGCGGCAATCCAGGTCGCGTCGGTCAACGATACTTTGCGGGTGAGATTATTATCGACGCCCCAGGCGAAACATGCGCCTAAAATAGCCAGCGACGGCCATAATCCCTCAAACCTGGCCTCGCCCGGCCAGCTCAGCACCAGGGCGCCGGCGACGATCGCCGCCATGCCCAGCGCAATACGGCGATCGACGTTCTCCTTAAAGGCAAGCCATGCCAGCAATGAGGTAAATACGCCCTCGGCGTTGACCAGCAGGGAGGCGCCGGAGGCGGGCATGGCGGAAAGCCCCAACATCAGCAGCACCGGGGCGATAATCCCGCCCGCGACAATCGCTCCGGCAAACCAGGGTGCTTCACGGCGCGGCAGGCGCGCGGCCGGGGCGCGCCTGATGATACGGTACAGCGTCAACCCCAATCCTGAACCCAGGTAAAGCAATCCGGCCAGCAGCCAGGGATTGACGCTATTTAACAGCAATTTTGCCAGGGGAGTTCCCGCGCCGAATAATATGGCGGCGCCAAGCGCCGCCAGTACGCCGGGGTGGCGCAGCCCATTTTGCATCATGGTCCCGACCTAAAGTTTATGGCGGTTGACGAGCCATACGCCAAATAAAATAAATCCCACCCCAAGGGTCTTCGACAGGCTGGCCGCCTCGTTAAACACCGGCAGCCAGATCGCGGCGAAGTAAACCAGGGGGTAGCTGATGCTGAGCAGCGGATACGCCAGGCCGAGCGGCAGATAGAGCAACGCGCAAAACCAGCACAACATCGACAGGACGTAACCCAGGATGCCCAGGGCCACCGCCAGCAGAGGTATAACGTAATGGATGGCGAAGGCCGGCGTCAATACGTTTAGCGCCAGCAGGGGGATCTGCTGCATACCCCATTTCATCAGCAGCTGCGCCAGGGTGACCAGCAGCACGCTGGCCGCCGCCCAGGCATATCCCCTCATGGATTGAGACTCATCAGCAAGATCCCCAGCATGATGGATGCCACCCCCCACCAGTGGCGGGGCGTAATGGGCTCGTGGAATATGCCATACGCGGCCAGGGTAACCAGTACAAAATTCACGCTGAGCACGGGGTAGGCCAGGCTAAGCGGCAGGCGTTGCAAAACGTTGAGCCACAACGCCAGCGCCAGCGCCAGCAATATTAACGCCGCCAGCAGCCAGCCCAGCGTCGTCGCGCGCCGGTTTTGCCGCGCTTGAAATTGCCGCCAACGCAGGGCGGCCAGCTTCTGGCATAATTGACCCGCGCAGGTGAGGACGCTGACCACAAGTATCAGCAGATATCCGGTCATGGCCGTTGCCGGTACAACACCAACGCCTGGTGGCCGGTACGCTGCATGATATCCGGCGCGGGCAGGTAAGCGGGCAACCGATTATCATCGGGCAGGCGCAGGATCAGCGCCACGTCCCCCAGCCGGCGGGACGAGGCCAGCCAGGAGGGGAAATCCTGCTCACTGACAAACTGCCCACGCGCATCCGGATAAGATAATCCATAGGTCAGCTCGCCGCGTTCGCGGTACATTTTCACGTCGTCGCGTTTGAGCTCCCAGGCTACCGCGGTCGCCAGGCCCACGCTGTTGCTCAGCACGTATTTGCTGTGGCGCAGCACGTCGGCATTGGCGCGAATCATCTGCTGCGGCAGTTTGTTGTCGATAACGCGCTGCGGGATGGCGTATCCCACCAGCAGGCTGAACAAAATCGGGCATGCCGCCGCCCATAGCCAACGCTGCCCGCCACGGTGCCAGGAGACGGCGGCAAATATCACCCAGCCGGCAAATCCCACTACGGCCAGCGCCACCTTCGGCCATTCATCCCGGTCAAGTATGATGACGCTTGGCAATAGCCCAGCGCCCAGCGCCGCGACGGCCGCCATGCCCAGCAGGCCGAACGCGCCGTTGGCCAGCGCATTGATGCGGAAAATCCGCGAGCGGCCGGACGCGATGCAACCCCGCGCATAGGCGGCCATTAACAAGGCCAGCGGGGCCATACAAGGCAGGATATAGGTTAATAGCTTGCCTTTGGCCATGCTGAAAAACAGCAGCGGCATCAGCACCCAGCTTAGCAGGAAGAACAGCTCCGGCCGCGCCGCACGCTCCCGCCAGCCCTTGAGCAACGACCCCGGCAGCAGCGCCAGCCAGGGCAGCGCCCCAAGGATAAGGATCGGCAGATAGTACCAGGCCGGCGCTTTATGCTGGGCATTGTCGTCGGCAAAACGCTGGATATGCTCGATCCAAAAAAAATAGTGCCAATAATCCGGTTCATGACGGGCAACGGCCAGCGCCCAGGGCAGGCTCAGCGCTATCGCGGCCAGCACCGCCGCCGGGCCAAAAATCAGCAGATCTTTCAGCCGGCGCCGTTGGAGGGCGACGGGCAGCGCGGCAATTACCGGCACCACCAGCGCCAGGAAACCCTTGGTCATAAAGCCCAAGCCGCAGGTGAGCCCCAACAGGATATACGCGCCCAGCTTGTCGCGGGTGCCGGTGGATTCCACCGCCAGGTAAAAACTGGCCATTGACGCCGTGAGCCACAGCGAGACCATGGGATCAATCACGCTATAGGTGCCGACGCCGAACACCAGCAGCATGGAGAGGAACATCAGCGCGGCCAGGCTTGCGGTCCGGCGATGGTTCCACATCATCATGGCCAGGACATAAACCAGAAGCGCGCTGGCGCCGGTACTTGACACCACCCCGAAGCGCACGGCGAAGTTGGAGTCGCCAAACAGTAGCTGGCTGATATTGTTAATCCAATAACCCGCCACCGGTTTTTCAAAATAACGCACGCCCAGCAGGCTCGGCACGATCCAGTCGCCGCGCTGCAGCATTTCGCGGCTGGTCTCGGCGTAGCGGATCTCGTCGGGCTGCCATAATAAGCGGCCGTTCAGGGGCAGCAGATATACCAGCGCGTAAAACAGCGCCAATATCGCCGCCCAGCACCTTTTCACTGGTTTCATGGATTTACTCTACCGGTGCCTGGCAACCCAGCCAGCCTTCCCGCCCGGGGAAAGAAGCGCGGACCACGCGTCCCAGCGGCAGCGAAGACACATCCGCCGGCAGTAAGGCGCTTAATGGGCAAAACGCGATGCCTTGCCCGCGCGCGCGCTTTAATAATTGGGCAAACAGCGCCGACTGCGATCGCCCTTCCACCTCGCTATGGATGGTGTAAACGGGAACCCCGGTATCCAGGGCGATCCGGTTCAGGATATAGTCGTTAAAATCCTGCCGCCGGACCTCCTTGCCGACGACCTCGTCGAAGGTCGGCAGGGTGACGGGAATCTGTACCGTGCCGATATGCTTGCCGTCCAATACCGGCCTGAAAGGATGGCTGCCGCGACAGTCGCTATTGTAATAAAAGCCAAAGCCCTGTTTCGCTTCGAGCACCCGGGTATCGGCGCGCCATCCCGCCGCGGCGGAGCAGGTTACCGGTTGACCGGTGCTGGTCTCCAGCGCCTCCACGCCGCGTTGGATTTGCCGCTCCAGTTCAGCCATGGGCCAGCGGCCAGCCCTGGCTTGCCACCCCTGGTGATCCCAGGCATGCAGGCCGACCTCATGTCCTGCCCCGGCGGTCTGTCGCATCAGCGCCCCCAGGGACGCTGCGATATGCCTGCCCGGCCAGGCGGTGCCGGCCAGCAGGATATCCCACCCATAGAGGGACGCCGCCTGGGAGCGCAGCATTTTTCCTAAAAAACGCGGACGCAGCAGCCGCCACAGATGGCGGCCCATATTATCCGGCCCGACGCTGAAGAAAAAGCTGGCCTTGATATCATGTTGATCAAATAACTCCAGCAGACGCGGCACCCCGTCCCGGGTGCCGGTGAAGGTGTCCACATCAACCCGCAGGCCGACGTTCCTCATGCCGGCAGGCCCTCTTTGACGGTACTGCGCAGGAAGAAATCCAGCGTCTGGTCCACGGTATGACGCATCTCGACGGCCGGCTGCCAGTCAAGCAGGCGCCGGGCATTGTCGATGCTCGGTTTACGATGTTCGACGTCCTGGTAGCCCTTGCCGTAATAGCTTTTGCTTTCGATATCCTTGAACCCGGCGAACGGCGGGAAATGATGGCGCAGCGGATGATGTTCAAAGCTCTCCAGCAGCATTTGCGCCAGTTCGCGGATGCTGGCCTCGTTGGTGGGATTGCCGATATTGATTATCTGGCCGTCGCAGCGATCGTCGCGGTTTTCGATAATACGGTACAACGCCTCGATGCCGTCGCTGATATCAGTGAAACAGCGTTTTTGCCCGCCGCCGTCCACCAGCTGTATCGGCGAGCCTTCCACCAGGTTCAGGATCAGCTGGGTAATGGCGCGGGAACTGCCGATACGCGCCGCATCCAGGTTATCCAGGCGGGGTCCCATCCAATTAAACGGCCGGAACAGGGTGAATTTCAGCCCCTCCTTGGCGCCGTAGGCCCAGATCACCCGGTCCAACAGCTGCTTGGAGACCGAATAAATCCAGCGCTGTTTGTTGATCGGCCCGACAATAAGCCTGGAATGATCCTCATCGAATTCCTTATCATCACACATGCCGTAGACCTCCGACGTGGACGGGAAAATAATGCGCTTTTGGTATTTCACGCAGTCGCGCACTATTTTCAGGTTTTCCTCAAAGTCCAGTTCGAACACGCGCAGCGGGTTGCGGGTATATTCGATAGGCGTGGCGATGGCGACCAGCGGCAGCACCACGTCGCATTTCTTGATATGGTATTCAACCCACTCGGAATGGATGCTGATATCCCCCTCCACAAAATGAAAGCGTGGATTATCCAGGAAACGGCTGATGGCGTCGGAGCCGATATCCAGCCCGTAGATGTCGTAACGATCCTCGCGCAGCAGGCGTTCGGTAAGATGGTTGCCGATAAAGCCGTTTACTCCCAGGATCAGGACGCGGGTCCTGCGCCGCTGCGCGGCGCAGGGTTTGGCCGCCAGGCGCACGCCGGTCATTATCCCGAGATCCCGCGCCAGCCGGCAGCCCTGCATATACAGCCCGTCACCGCTCTGGCCGGCGATAATCTCCAGCGCGCCGTCGCCGCAGGCAATGACGAGCGGATCGGTGGCCAGTACGGTGCCCGGCGGCTTATCGTGCAGGATGTCCCGCGCCCGCGCGCTCCAGACGATAAGCTTGCGCTGGCCGAGGTAGCTGAACGCGCCGGGGTACGGTTCGGTCACCGCGCGCACCAGGTTGGCGATATCACGCGCGGAGTTGTGCCAGAAAATTTCGCCATCGGCGGCGGTGCGGCGGCCAAAACAGCTGGCCTTGCTTTCGTTTTGCGGCGTCAGTCCGAGCGTGCCTGTCTTCAGCGTCGGTAATAGATCCTGTAATAGCCGTCCCGCCGCTTCGCTGAGTTTGCCATGCAGCGTTAACGCGGTGTCGTCCGGCGCGATGTCAACGGCGCACTGGCCGGCGATATCCCCCGCGTCCGCACGTTTGACCATCCGATGCAGCGTAACGCCGGTCTGCGTTTCGCCGTTGACCAGCGCCCAATTTACCGGCGCGCGGCCGCGATATTGCGGCAGCAGGGATCCGTGCAGGTTAAAACCGCCCAGGGGCGCCAGCGATAAAATCGCCTCGCCCAGCATCTGGCGATAATAAAACGAGAAGATGATATCGGGTTTCAGGTTGCGGATACTTTCGACCCACAGCGGATGGTTTACGTCCTCCGGTGCGTAAACCGGCAGTTCCAGGGCCGCCCCGAGGCGCGCTACCGAGGAGAAAAACGTATTCTCGCCGGCGTCGTCGGTGTGGGTAAATACCGCCTGCACGTCATAACCGGCGTCCACCAACGCGTTTAAACCGACGCAGCCAATATCATGGTAAGCAAATACGATAGCTTTCATCATTCTTCTTCCTGGGTAGACGGGGACGGCCTGGCGCCGATAACCTGCTGTACGAAATAACGGGGCCGGGCCCGGACATCGTTGTAAATCCGGCCGATGTATTCACCTAGCAGGCCCATGCCGACAAACTGGGCGCCGATAAAGGTGAACAGCACCGCGAACAAGGTAAACACGCCCTCCGCCGCCCATTCCGGGCCGAGGATCAGGCGCATGGCGATCAAGATGACCGAGAGGGTGAAACCGGAAACGGCAATCACGCTGCCGACCACGCTCAGCAGCCGCAGCGGCGTCGTGGTCAGGCAGGTCACCAGGTCGTACATCAGGTTGATCAACTTCATCAGGCTGTATTTGGAATCGCCAAACTCCCGCTCGGCATGGGCCACCTCGATCTCGGTGGTGCGCCGGGCAAAGGAATTGGCGAGGATCGGGATAAAAGTGCTGCGCTCATGGCAATGCAGCATCGCTTCCACCACCTGGCGGCGATAGGCGCGCAGCATGCAGCCGTAATCCCCCATCGACTTGCCGGTGGCCCGCTGGATAAGACGGTTAATGGCGCGCGAGGCGCATTTACGAAACCAGGAATCCTGACGTTGGGCACGCACCGATCCCACCACGTCGTAGCCCTGCTCCGCGACGCTCACAAGCCTTGGGATCTCTTCCGGCGGGTTTTGCAGGTCGGCGTCCAGGGTGATAATCAGATCGCCGGTGGCCTGGATAAAACCGGCCATGATGGCCGAGTGCTGGCCGTAGTTGCGGTTGAGCAGCACGGCAATAAGATGGTTTTCCGCCGCCCGCGCCGCCGCCGTCATCAGATTGACGGAATCGTCGCTGCTACCATCGTCCACCAGGATGATCTCATAAGGCTGGCTTAGCCGCCCGCAGGCGGCCACGGTGCGCGTAATAAGCGCGGGCAGGCTCTCTTGCTCGTTAAATACAGGTATGACCACCGAGACTTTATTAATGGGTTCAACGCGCGACAAGGTTCAGCTCCACAACAGAAAATAATGCATCGACCACCCGATCGACATCACCGTCGGCCATATCCGGAAATAGCGGCAGGGTGCACAGCCGGGCCGAGTTCCATTCGGTTTCAGGCAAAGACACCTGCGGATAACGTTCGCGGTAATATTTTTGCGTATGGGCGGCGCGAAAATGTAGGCCGGTACCGATGCCCTTATCTTGCAAACGCTTCATTAGTTCGTCGCGATCCAGGCCGCAGCGTTCAGGGTCGACCCGCACCATAAACAGGTGCCAGGCGTGCTCATGATCGTAATCGGGCTGCCCCAGCGGCAGGAAAGGCGAACCGGCCAGGGCGCTGAGATAACGTCCTGCCAGCGCCCTGCGCCGCGCGTTTAATGCCGGCAGGCGGGCCAGTTGCACCACGGCGATGGCCGCGTGGATATCGGAAAGGTTATATTTATAGCCCGGCTCCACCACCTCGGCCTGCGGCTTGCGCCCCTGCTGCAGGCGATCGAAGGCGTCGACGCCCAGGCCATGGAATTTCAGCCGCCGCACGCGCTCCGCCAGGGCGTCGTCGTCCGTGGCGACCAGGCCGCCTTCGGCGCAGGTGATATTTTTGATGGCATGGAATGAAAAAACCGCCGTGCCGGCGGCGCCGACCCATTGGCCCTTGTAACGGGCGCCCACCGCGTGGGCGGCGTCCTCGACCAGCGGTATGCCGTGGCGACGGGCGACGGCGCGCAGCGCATCCATATCCAGCGGCGCGCCGGCGTAATGTACCGGGATGATGGCCCTGGTGCGGGGGGTGACGGCCGCTTCGACAGCCGCCGCGCCGGCCATCAGGGTGTCGCGATCGACATCGATCATCACCGGCCGCGCGCCGAGCAGTTCGATCATATTCAGCGTGGAGACCCAGGTTTGGGACGGGGTGATGACTTCGTCGCCGGGACCGATGCCCAGCGCAGCCAGGACGACATGCATGCCCGCAGTGGCCGAACAAACGGCTATTGCGTGTTTGCAGCCGAAGGCGGCGCAAAAATCAGCCTCCAGCCGCTGGTTTTGTGGACCGGTGGTAATCCAGCCGGAGCGCAGCACCCTTTCCACCGCCGCGATTTCGTCTTCACCAATGGAGGGACGGGAGAAAGGTATTGGTTGACTCATAATTAAGATGGAATCCAATAATGCATTTTAAAGCACTATAATCTCCAATAATTAAACGAAGATTAAATCTGCAAAAGAAATGTCATTGGAATAGTGCGACTGATGCCATATCCTTGGTTGTTAAAACCGGTAAATAAATATGTCATCCCATCATGGTTTTATTTACCGACCATAGGAACTTATAACCATATTAAAAAATGAAATTCTTCATATGGATTTACAGCATTTTTTTATTTATATAATGCCAGTTTTCCGTTAATTATCCGTAGGTAAAATGATTACATATCATATTAGCCGTCCGCCGGTCCTGAGGGAAATACCGTGGTAAAAATACGCATATACAGCTGATAAAGCTGCGCGCGGTCGGTTTTCTGCTGATGCGTCAGCACCCGCAGGGCGGTGCCTTCGCATAATACCGCCATCATTTCCGCCAGCACCGCCGCCCGATCGGCGCTCATCTGGGGATAAACCCGTTGCAGCATCTCGCAGCCCTGGCGATATAACATGGCGTCCGCTTCGCATAAAATCCTTGCCACCCGCGGGTTGCGTGTCGCCTCGGCGGCGATTTCCAGCATCAGGCCCTGGTTGATATCGGCATCGGCGCCGTCCAGCAGCCCGTCGTTGGTCAGGTCGTCCGCCATGCGGCTCAGCTCATTGCCGTTATCCAGCATCAGCTGGATGCGATGCTTGACGATGCGATGGACAATCTCTTCAATAATCGCCTCTTTATTGACAAAATAACGGTAGATTTGCCCGACGCTAAGCTGCGAGAGCGACGCGATCTCGGCCATACCCGCGCCATGAAAGCCATGCCGCCGAAAGCAAATCCTCGCGGCTGCGATTATTTGACCGCGCCGCTCGGCGATACGCTGCTGCTTGCCCGAGAGGGCCCGGCCGTTATCAATCACCTGCATACCGACTTTTCACCAATAAACCCGGCGCTCATGCGCCGGTTGATTAAGAGTTCACCCATTGTGCCTGTGCGCATAGCGTGAAATAGCGCCGCCACAGGCGACAATTAATGCCGCCATGGGTGCCGATGTTTATTTCCAACCGCCCCCCAGCACTTTATATAAGGTTATCTGCTGGTTTAACAGCCCTAATTGTGTGGTGATCTGCGATTGCTGCGCTTCATACAGCGAACGCTGCGCCACCAGGACCGTCAGATAATTATCCACGCCCTGCCGATAGCGCAGGTCTGACGCGGTATAGTTTTGTTGATTAGCCGCCGTATCGAGCGCGCGCGCGGCCAGTTCATCCTGATAGGTAGACTGGCCGTCCAGCGCGTCGGAGACCTCCTTGAACGCCTGCTGGATGGCTTTCTCGTAATCGGCCACCTCGATTTTTTCCGACGTTTTGGCGATATCCAGGTTGGCCTGGTTGACCCCGCCGTCAAAAATCGGCAGCGTCAGCGTGGGCACAAACGACCAGGCCCCGGTGCCGCCCTCCAATAAATGGCCGAGGCTGCTGCTTGACGAGCCGCCGGACGCGGTCAGGGAAATACTGGGGAAAAAGGCGGCCTTGGCCGCGCCGATATTGGCGTTCGCCGCCTTCAGGCTATGTTCCGCCGCCAGGATATCCGGCCGGCGGGTCAGCAGATCGGAAGGCAAGCCGGCCGGCACGGCCGGAAAACGCCAGCCTTTATCCAGCCGGGCGTCGGCCAGCAGGTCGGCGGGCAGTTGCGTACCGACCAGCAACGCCAGCGCATTGACGTCCTGGCGCACCTGGCGGGTGTATTTGGCGATATCGGCCTCGGCGACGCGCACCGTGGTTTCCGCCTGCGCCAGATCCTGGATCGAGCTGACGCCCGCATCATAGCTGCGTTTGGTCAGTGAGTAGGATTGGCGCTGGCTGTCGGCGGTTTGCCGCGCCAGGGCCAGCAGATCGTTGTCGGCGCACAAGGTCAAATAGCCGGAAGCCACCTCAGACACCAGGCTGATTTGCGTCGCCCGCTGCGTCGCTTCGGTGGCGAGATAGCTTTCCAGCGCCTGGTCGCGCAGACTGCGCACCCGGCCGAAGATATCCAGCTCCCACGAAGTGACTCCCAGGCTGGCGTCATACTGATGATAGGTTGCCGGCCCGGTCGACTGGGTACTGTACAGATTGCCCGGCAGATGCTGCGACGTCTGGCTGGCCGACAGATCCACCGTCGGCAACAGCGCGGCGCGCTGAATGCCGAACTGCGCGCGCGCCGTTTCCACGTTCAGCGCCGCCACGCGCAGGTCACGGTTATTGTCCAGCGACAGTCCGATAAGCCGGTTCATGACCGGGTCGGTAAAAAACCGCTTCCAGCCGATATCCCCGGCGGCGACCGTTCCCGTCGCGGCCGGGGAATGCCAGCTGGCGGCCACCGGCAAAGCCGGGCGATGATAGTCGGGCTGCAGCGTGCAGCCCGCCGCCATGGTGGCGAGCAGCCAGGGGATCATGCATCGCAGGATTTGTGGATTATTCATGGGTCGTTACCTCGGTTTGGCGTTCGGCCTGACGGTTTTTCCTGCGACTGAACAGCCGTACCACCACCACGTAGAACATTGGAACAAAAAAGATGGCCAGGAAGGTAGCGGTCAGCATGCCGCCCACCACCGCCGTGCCTATGGAATGCTGGCTGCCGGCGCCCGCGCCGTGGGAAATCACCATCGGGAACACCCCGAGGATAAAGGCCATGGACGTCATGATGATCGGCCGGATACGCAGCCGGGCGGCGTCAATGGCGGACTGCACCAAATCCTTGCCCTCTTTTTCATGCAGATCCTTGGCGAACTCGACTATCAGGATGGCATTTTTGGCCGCCAGTCCGACGGTGGTCAGCAGCCCGACCTGGAAAAATACGTCGTTCTGCAGCCCGCGCAGCAGCACCGCGCCGATGGTGCCGAGTATGCCGAGCGGCACCACCAGCAAGACCGAGATGGGAATGGACCAGCTTTCGTACAGCGCCGCCAGGCATAAGAACACCACCAGCACGGATATGCTATACAGCGCCGGCGTCTGCGAACCGGAAAGCTGCTCTTCAAAAGAGAGCCCATGCCACTGCACCTGGAATCCTTTCGGCAGCTTGGCCGCTATTTCACTTACCGCCTTTACCGCATCGCCCGAGCTGTAGCCGTCCGCCGGCGAACCCATGATCTCCATGGCCGACGAGCCGTTAAAACGATCGTAGCGTGGCGATCCGTAAACCCATTCGCCGCTGCCGAAGGCCGAGAACGGCACCATCTGTCCGCTGGAATTGCGGAAGTACCATTGGTTGAGATCTTCCGGCGTTACGCGCGCGGAGGCGCGGCCCTGGATATAGACCTTTTTCACCCGTCCCTGGTACATAAACTGGTTAACGTAGCTGGAACCCCAGGCGCTGGACAGGGTATCGTTGATATCCTCAAGACTCAGGCCCAGCGCGCGGGCGCGTTCATCATCAATATGCAGTTGGTATTCCGGCTCGTCCTCCATGCCGTTGGGACGCACCGCCGACAGACGCCGATCCCGGGACGCCAGTTGCAAAAACTGGTTGCGCGCCGCCATCAGCGCCTCATGGCCCTGGCCGGCGGTATCCTGCAGGTAAAAGTCAAAGCCGGTGGCGTTGCCCAGTTCCATTACCGCCGGGGGGATCAGGGCAAACACCTTGGCATCCTTCAGGGTGGCGAAATGTTGCATCGCGCGTCCGGCCAGGGCTTGCACCGTTTGCTGCCGGGTGCGCGCGCTCCAGTCCTTAAGCTTGACGAAGGCCATGGCCGAGTTTTGCCCGCGGCCGGAAAAGCTAAAGCCATTGGCGGCGAATACCGAGCTAACCACCGACGACTCGTTTTTCAGCAGGTAGGCGCTCATATCCTCCAGCACCGCCTGGGTACGCTCCGCAGAGGCGTTGGACGGCAGAGTCACCTGCATCATCATCATGCCCTGATCCTCATCGGGCAAAAAGGAGGCCGGCACGCGGCTGAACATATAACCGGTGAGCAAGACAATCACCAGGTAAACCAGCAAAAACAAGCCGCGACGGGAAATTACCGTGCCGACGCTTTGGGTATAGCGCAGGGTGCCGGCATCGAATTTACGGTTAAACCAGCCGGAGAACCCACGATTTGAGCGCTCGCCGGCCGATGCCTTCAGAATGGTGGCGCATAACGCCGGGGTAAATATCAGCGCCATCAGCACCGACAGCGCCATGGCGGACACGATGGTAACCGAGAACTGACGATAAATAATTCCGGTTGAGCCGCTGAAAAAGGCCATGGGCACCAGTACCGCCGACAGCACCAGGGCGATCCCGAACAGCGCGCCCTGGATCTGGACCATGGATTTGATGGTAGCCTCTTTCGGCCCCAGCTTTTCCTCCGCCATGACGCGCTCGACGTTTTCCACCACCACGATGGCGTCATCCACCAGCAGGCCGATGGCCAGCACCATGCCGAACATGGTGAGGGTATTAATCGAGTAACCGCAGGCCGAAAGGATGCCGAAGGTGCCGAGCAGCACCACCGGCACCACCATGGTGGTGACCAGCGTGGCGCGCAGGTTTTGCAGGAACAGCAGCATCACGCAGAACACCAGGGCAATGGCCTCGAACAGGGTCTTGACCACTTCTTCAATAGAGGCGCTCACCACCGGCGAGGTGTCGTAGGGATATTCGACCTTGACCCCCTGGGGTAAGGCGGATTGCAGGCCGGCAATGGTGGCGCGCACCGCTTTGGTGGTATCGAGGATATTGGCCCCGCTGGCCAGGCGCAGCGCCATGCCCGACGAGGGTTTGCCGTTAAACACCGAGGAAATGCTGTAATCCTGCGGGCCGAGGTCAACCCGCGCCACATCGCTCAGCCTGACCTGGGAGCCGTCGGCATTGACCTTAAGGAAGATATTTTCAAACTGCTTAACGCTTTCCAGCCGGGTCTTGCCGATGATGGTGGCGCTGATTTTGCTGCCTTGGATGGTCGGCAGGCCGCCCAGCTTACCGGAGGACACCTGCACGTTCTGCTGGCTGATGGCGGTGGACACATCGCTGGGAATCAGCTGGTATTTATACAGTTTGGCCGGATCCAGCCAGATACGCATGCCGTATTCGGATCCCATCACCATAAAGTCCCCCACCCCTTTGGTGCGGGCGATGGGATCTTCAAGTTTGGACACCAGCAGGTTGCCCAGATCGGCGTCGCTCAGCTTGCCGTCCTCGGAGATAAGGCTGACCACCATCATAAAGTTAGTCTGGTACTTGGCCACCCGCAGACCTTGGGTCGTCACTTCGTCCGGCAGTTGGGATTCCGCCAGGGAGACCTTATTCTGCACCTGCACCTGGGCGATATCCGGGTCGGTGCCCTGGTCAAAGGTGACGATAATGGTGGCGCTGCCGTCGCTGTTGCTTTGCGATTCGATATAACGCAGGTTATCCAGCCCGTTAAGCTGTTGTTCAATCACCTGCACCACGGTATTTTGCACCGTTTCCGCCCCGGCGCCGGGATAGGTTACGGTAACGGAAATGGCGGGCGGCGCGATATTGGGATACTGGTTGATGGGCAGCGACATAATCGACAGTCCGCCGGCCAGCATGACGATAATGGCAATCACCCAGGCAAAAATCGGGCGTTCGATAAAAAACTTCGACATCTGATGCCCCTTATTGAGCCGACGAATCGGTCATGGATGATTTGTTTTGGATCTCGGCGACGGTGGCCGCGGGGCGTTCAGCGGCGGTCACTTTCGCGCCCGCCCTGACGTTTTGCAGCCCATCGGTAATCACCCGTTCCCCTGCGGCAAGTCCCTTGGTGACCAGCCACTGGCCGTTGATCATCTCGCCGGTGCCGATGGCGCGTTGTTCGACGGCGCCGTCGGCTGTTACCACCATCACGTAAGGCGCGCCCTTGATGTCATGGCCGACGGACTCCTGCGGTACCAGAATGCCGTTTTCCTGCACCCCTTGTTGCAGCACGGCATGGACAAACATGCCCGGCAACAGTTCGTTTTGCCCGTTGGGGAATACCGCGCGCATCGTAACGGAGCCGGTGCCTTCATCCACCGTGACTTCCGAGAACTGCAGTTTGCCCTCATGGGCATACTCGCCGCCGTCCTCAAGCGTCAGACGCGCCGCGGCGGCGTTATCGCCGGCGGCCTTCAGATGGCCCTGCGCCAGCGCCTTGCGCAGCTGCAGCAGATTCTGCGAGGACTCGCTGACGTCGACATAAATGGGATCAAGCTGCTGGATAGTGGTGAGGTAAGCGCTTTGGCCGCTGGTCACCAGCGCCCCTTCAGTGGATAACGAACGGCCGATGTGGCCGGAAATCGGCGCGATAACCTTGGTGTAATTAAGGTTCACCCGCGCGGTTTCCATGTCCGCCGCCGCTTCCTTGGCGGTGGCGACCGCGTCGTCATAGAGCTGGCCGCTGATGGCATGGGCCTCGGACAGCGGTTTATAACGCCGCACCACCGCATTGGCATTGTCGAACGTGGCCCGCGCCCGGTCATACGCGGCCTGGTAGGTGGCGGGATCGATTTGATACAGCTGCTGGCCGGCC
Organism: Acerihabitans arboris; assembly: GCF_010131535.1. GTDB lineage: Bacteria > Pseudomonadota > Gammaproteobacteria > Enterobacterales > Enterobacteriaceae > Acerihabitans > Acerihabitans arboris. Next base: position 239,605 of record NZ_WUBS01000008.1, on the reverse strand, counting down.
TTGACTTCGGCGCCTTCGGTGAACAGGCGTTTAAGGATAATGCCGCTGACCTGCGGACGTACTTCGGCGCTCTTCACCGCCGTCGTCCTGCCCGGCAGGCGGGTGGACAGCGTCACCGGCTGCGTGCGCAGAGTGACGACGTTGACGGATACCGGCGGCGGCGCGGCCTGGTTTTCGGCGGACGAGTTCCGGTCACACGCGCTCAGCAGGAGAATCAAACTAATAACGGCTATTTTACGATGCATAATTGACTCGCGTTAAAAATGAGAATGATCGTTCTCGAAACGCCGTTACTATAGCAGCATGCGCCGCGGCGCAAATGTCCGGATTCGGTTAAGAATTATTTCACCGGGTGTGATACGGCAGGACGCGCGGACAGTAAAAAAGCAGCCGGAGGGCTGCTGGGGTTTGCAGGCAATGTTATGCTCGCGGCATGCGGGCGAGGCTAGTCAAAAAACATGCCGCCGGCCAAGCGTAATACAAATTATATCGTCGCGCGGCCCGGATTTATCATCAGCCCTGCTTTTGCCTGATCTCCTCCAACTGCTGGGAAATCTGCGCTAACTGTTCTTTTAATGACCTCATGATGTCCCCTTCCAGGTAATCAATCTTATCGTGCAGCGCATACATTTCCAGATCGGACTTGACATTGACGTTGGAGGCAATCTCGGCGCGGTAGCGGTCAACCTCTCCTTCTCTTTTCTGGCTCATCATAATGGCCGGAGCGGTATAGGCCGCCTGAAATGATAAGAACAGATTGAGTAAAATAAAGGGATAGGGGTCAAAGCCGCTTTTACCGACAGACAGGTTATACCCGGTCCAGCCGATGATGATAATGGTTTGCGTAATGATAAAGGTCCAGGTGCCGATAATGGCGGTAATCCGGTCGGCCAGGCGCTGGCCCAGGGTCCTGGGCGCGGCGGAATCGGAGGACGGCATTAACAGCGTGGCATGTTCGCTTCTGCTGCTGGCGCGTAGTTCCTCAAGCTGTTTTTTTGATCTGGCGTCCATGGTGCTTTCCTTTAATATATACACTTAATTTAGTCATTATATAAGAAAAAATTATAAGTCACTTTTAGTGATTTACCACCGCCGCCCAAGTAGAAATGTATATAAAATTGTTTCCGGGAAAACGCGGATTAGCCCCGGGCAATATCATGAAACGGCCGCATCTGGCCGTCGCCACGCCGGATGTCACCCCCCGGTCATCATTAACGGCGTTCACCGGGCATATTTTTTATCTGCCGGCAACATCGGGCACGGGTTAAGCGAAAAAATCAGAGCGGCTATTAGCCTTATTCCTATTTATAGCGCGTTATAGCGCGGCATCAGTACTTAACTTAAATAAAACTTTACAATTAAGCGTAACACCGCAGTAATGTAAGACGCTGAAATTATTATTTTTATATTAAATTATCGACCATAAATCCATGCCGGGCTTAAAATATTATCCCCTATACCAGACCCGCGGCACTAATAATAGCGCCAGGGATGGCAATGCTGAAAATGAGCATTGCCTTTCACGCAATAAGAGCATTAGGATTTTAACCCAATGCTAATCGTGAGCTGGTTAACATTATCTGCCAATTTCCCTAATTAATCTAATCTTAGGACTTGTCAAATACTATACTAAAGTCGTAACGTTTAAACATACAGTTGCCACGGCCATCCCGCCGGGTGATGGGTCGCTGTCGACCCGATTTTTTATAGGATAAAAAGTATTTATCGCCATCAGGATAATCTTAATCAAGGACAGTTCAACCTATGATATTAAGCACATGACACCTAAGCAAAACAAACGCCTTGCGGTGATTACTATTCTATGGCCGGCCATGCTGGCTGCTCATTGGTAAGATTATTTTTATTGTTATATAACAACTGCTTGTTGAAAACGTTGTAATGGTAAGTTTTATATTTTAAAAATAGTTTACTACCCGATATTATATTAACCCATGGAAGTAAATTACATTTAATTTTTAAAATTGTCTCCTTATTTAATAAAATTTCTCTTCGCGAGTTTTAATGAAAATCACCGGAGGCTTGACATGATTTTAATATCTAAAACACTACGCTATTTTATCATTACCGCACAAGAGCAATCGATACGGTTGGCTTCCATTATTCTTTGCATAACGCCATCGCCCCTGTGCCGCACGATTAAAATGTTTGAATTAAGCCTGGGCCACAAACTTTTTATCCGCACCAGTAATGGTTTGAAACTGACCAGCTACGGCAGCGATCTTTATGCTACCTTACTGCCGGTGTATCAGGAGGTTTGTGATTTAGAGAATAAAATTCTAAAAAAAACCACACGCAATAATAATAGCAGCGCTAATTTTAAGCTAGGACTTGATCATCATGATTATTCCTACTTATCACCTTTGTTTTCATCACCGCTGTTTAAAGAAACTAAAAAAGACATTTCCCTGGAATATTATTCGCCGGATACGACCAATATGGATGAGTTGTTAAAAAATGGACACTGCCAGGTTTTTTTCTCCGATAAAAAGCTGCCGTGCCCTCCCGGCGTGATACATAAGGAACTGTCGGAAGATGCAATCATGCTGGCGGTGAAAAACGACATTGATATCAGGCACAGGCCTTTGGACGAGATCATTGCCGGAAACGTGCTGGTACAATATGAATCACAGCTTAATGAAAGCATTAATCAAGAGATTGAGGAGCATATCGAGAAACATAAGTTAAAATTAAAACGGGTATTTATCCCTGAGTTTTATGTGCAACTTTCCATGATTGAAAAAGGGGATGCCATTGGTTTTTTCCCTGCGTCGATAAATCATGTTATCGATGACCGAAAATATAAGATTAAACTATTGCCATTCGACTTTAATAATAAGGAATTATTGATACAAAGGCATGTATATTTCTTAAAGATTAATCAAGACTTTGTTAATATAAATATATTGCCATTGATATCATCGAGAGAGAAAGAGATGGTTTATTAGTTTTATTTATGATGTTATTTATTTTTATCGAAATTTTTCCAAGGCAATGGGGCTATTGGATCGATTTTTATTATTTATTTTTATCTTAAGCAGTGCGGATAAATAACTTTAGACTTCCTCACTTGAATGCATAATGGAATATCCATAGCCTCTTTTTTTTACTGAAGATTTTAATAAAAGACTAAATAGCGCCCCCCTTCAGCGCTGCTAGTCTTATAACCTTTTTTAGCATAATAGTTCTAATTATTAACCTTGCTTCTGTTTCGGAGTAATTTAACATGTACAAAAGGGCGCAACTTCAAATAGAGATGTATTTGCGCGACATTTCCTTACCCATTTTTTTAAAATTTTCAAGGAGAATGTATGGCGGACTTACCTGCTCCAACATTTCCACAAGCCCTTGGCGATACTATACCAATTGAAAGCGTTACGGCCATTGATGGCGTTTTAGTCAATATTCCAGGGTTTCCTGGTCTAGGAATAAATGATCTCATAACACTTTTCTGGAACGGTATAGCAGTAGGTTTTTACCGGGTCACAACAGCTATCCCACAATTCCCCATTCAATTTGTTGTGCCGTCAACCTTAGCTACAATAGGTAGCTATTTAGTTTATTATACGGCTGACGATTTTGCTAATGCGGTAAGGTCATCCGCCATCGTTAACCTGCAGATAACCCTGTCCGGTCCCGTGCCAATAGGCCAGCTACGGATGATTTTATCCACCAACGCGTCTAATTATGACTGGCCCGCCATTAACGTAAGTCCTTTCAATCGGGGGGTGGTTACCGGGGTTCCCGGCACGCCGGTCATGGTTACCGTCGGGTCTCCTGGGTTGATAGGAGAATCGGGGAGGAATTATTATTTAATGGACCTGGGGCTTAATGGTCAATTGGATTTCAGCATCTTTTCTGAAGAACAGGGTTTGCTTACGGTCAATGCATATTCTGTCCTGGATCCTGCCAACTCGGTTATTTTAACGACCTTTATCGGCCCCTACCGCCTGGGAGGCGGCAGTATCAAATCGGTAAACTACTCCACCGGCGCGCCGGCAAACGGCAGAACCTACAATTCAATTTACCTGAAAACCGAGGCCCTATCCAGCGTACCGGGGCGGCCCATTACCTTTGTGCGCGCCATCATCTCCACCGGTAGCGCCCGCATAGTCGGTTATCCAGGATCATTGGCGGACATTGTGTTAAACGGTGACCAATCGGCCACCATCAATTTAACCAATATGGTGAGTGAGCGTACTGTTGTCGAGCTATCACTGCCGGAACAAAGCGGTTCTGAAAAATTGGTTGAGTCCATATTTGTGCAACCATCTTCTTAGCAACAGGATTTTATCAGCGCCGTAAATTCTGTCTATTTCACCATTGCTCGAGCCTATGATTCTTGTCGAATTCGGGCCTGGCATCAAAAATAAAAAATGGCTGTTCCGGGGGATAAAATGCAAGCAACACCCGACTTACCCATATCACCGGCAATTGATTATACCTTAACCGTAATTATGGTAACGTCGGGCGCGCCGGCAAATGGAATAGCGACGAATAGCGCCACCATAAGGTTAAGTGCCGGGGATGAGCTGATTGATAACGCATCGATTAATTTTTTTATTTCAGGCACCGCGCTGTTCAATCCCACCAGGCAAAACTTTATTACGGTGGCAACCAATAACCAGGGAGAAGCGACCGTTTATTTTACCAATGCCCAAACGGAAACGGTGCGCATCAGGGCCGTTTTCGTCAGTGATTTTGTCGAGGCGGACTCCACGTTCGGCATGCCGGCATCCGACGCCGATCTTCTGTTGGAAGCCCAGGTCTTGACCTCGAATGTCGTGGCAGGCGGCGCAGATCCGCATATTATTGATTATTTTCTGACCAACGCGCTGGGGCAATTTTTCTCCGGCAGGCAAATCAATTATAGCGTCATCGGCGCCGCCATGCTTAATCCGCCCATGATGGATGTCACCAACGGCGGCGGGCAAACACAGTTACGTGTTACCCGAGCCGTGCCGGGGACCGTAACGGTTATCGCCGCGCTGGCATCGGCGCCGGGAATTGTTTACAACCGTACCCGGCTCACGTTTTCACCAAGCGTGCTAACCCAGAAAATATCGGCTGAAGTGCAGGTCGACAGGGCGCCGGCAAATAACATAGCCGCCAACAGGATACGTTATCAGGTCAGGAGCTTGGACAGTAACCTGCCTGTCCCTTTTACACTGGTATATTTTAGCGCCGGCGGTGGCGCGACGCCGATACCTGATTCAAATAGCACAGACGCGTCCGGATACGTGACCATTACATTAACCAGCGGATCCCCTGGTCCGGTGCGGGTCGCCGCAACGTTGGACTCCGGTTTGGGCAGCACGAATTATACCGGCGTTACTTTTATTTAACCAAATATTCGTCACCATGGCAGGTCGGAAATAACCTGAAACCAGATTTGATGGGCAGAGTTCAGAAATACCAGAGCATGGCAGGTCATATTATTATCTTCGTCATATTAATAACAAACGGCTCACCGGCCGGAGGTGCCTTATGCAAGACCAATTTTTCCCTTCTGATAATCATGATAAGGGGTATTCCCTTATCTTGGCCTCATCGCCTTCCGCCCAGGCTGATGGGCGGGATGCCAATTATGCCGTGGCAACTCTCTCGGCCCAGGGAGCACCGTTGTGCGGATATAACGTGACCTTTTGTCTTTCAGGCTGTGCAGTATTTAGCGATGGCAATGGCCAGTGTAGCGCGGCTACCGACGATTGTGGCCAGGCGACGGTGTATTTCACCGACTCCCGGCAGGAAACGGTAACCGTCAGCGTACAATTTGAAAACCTATCGGCGCTAAGCTATTCCACCTTTAGTAATTCGATTAATGCCACAGGTTTGATTATCATCGCACAGGTGCAACGCGATAACGCGCAGGGAAATACCATCGACCAAAATGCCATTCTGTATACTCTTTGGGATGAAGCAATTAATCAAGCTGTCCCATTCCGCCGGCTGCTGTTTAATTCAAGCAGTAGTACGGCCGTCTTTGACCTGGATAGAACGACAGATCCTAATGGGCAAATTCTACTCCTGATAAGCAATTATAGGGATGAACAAGTTGAAATCTCGGCCGTATTAGACGGCCAGTCGGCGGTTAATAATTATACTGTAATTACGTTTTCCGTGGCCCTCACGCATACCATCTCCGCGCAGATGTTGACTGGAAACGTCACGGCCCCCGGCACTCACCAAATACGGTATACGCTTAGAACCGCCGCTGGCGCGACTGTGCCAGGCCAGCTTATGGCTTTTTCATCATCCACCGCGTCAATCAGCCCGGGATATCAAGTCACCGATAACGCCGGGCAGGTTACGGTGAATATCAGAAGCGAGACGCCGCAGACGGCTCGAGTGGACGCCATCTTTGCCTTGGGCAACGCTGAAAACCATATGTACGTCACTTTTAATTGAGAGGCTTGATAAAAGGTATGAAGGTATGAGTAAGTTTCTCATACCTTCGTTGCCGCAGACGTTATTGATTGATAATCCGCAGGCAAGGAAATGGGTGATGCCATGTTCTGTGCAGGAACACGGCCGCTATCACCTCTTATTCCCCAGCCTTATCCACCCGTCATTACGGCATTAAGGCGGCTCGCGCGGCAGGCAATATTGCAACCTTACATAATATCAATGCGGTTTTTCCTCCCGACGTCTTCTTTTAAATGATCATTCTATATTTCCCTCTCCTTAATTATATTACAAAAACAAAATCATCTTTTTTCACCAGATAATAATAAAAATAACTTATATATAATACAGTTAAGAAATATTAACGAAGCCTTTTTATCAACTCTATTGAAAATTTTCATCGCCTATAGTAATGTCAAACCATCTCATCGATGACTCGGTTTTAATTGTGAACTGGGTACCATTGTTCATTTATTTATAGGCTAAAAAGTGATCAGGTAGTGGTATAAAATAAAGTAAACTCTTAGGCTATAAAGTATAGTGGCAAGCTAGCCATGGGAAAAATAGCGACTAAATCCGCGTACATTCTAATATTATCGTTTATCCTGGCCACCATCACCCGGGATGCAGGAGCAAACCTTTTATCGATTGATCTATATCTGTTTTTTACAGAAGCGGCTTTACATACCCTGCACGAAGGGGAAAGGATGGAGGCATACAACGCATTGATAAAGCACTTTATTTTATTGTATTTTTTATTACAGCCAGCACTGGGGAAATCTGTCTACGACGGACTAATCATTCAATAAGCGTTGCCTCACGACTTCAACATAATCATGTCGTGGCGTATTCAACAAAAATAACTTAAGTAATGCGGCTTAACGTAATGAGTATAACTGAGTTTATATGTGAATCAGATCACGTAATACTCGCCGGACATTTAATGCCGGCTACTATTTTTAATCAGTTTTTGCTTTCGATATTGCAATAACTACTTTTATCATCGTCACCAGGATTAATACAATGTCAGGACTGTTAACTTCACGCTTGATAGCGGGTTGGACAAAAGCGTCTCAATATAGCAAAACTTTATGTCTGCCAAGGCACGGCAAGCCCGATATTTTACCCAAAAAACCTTTTTACCTAGTGGCGTGGCTCACTATTATTTGTCAATTGTTTCTTCCATTAAGCATCGCCTTTACGCCGATGGTGATGGCGGCAACGACCGGTCAACCCGTCGTAATTGCCACCGAGCCTTATGTACTGGGCCCGGGGGAAAGCGTTTCTTCCGTTGCGCAAAGGTTAAAAATCTCTCCCGAAAAGCTGCAACAGCTCAATCAGTTCCGCACATTCTCCAGGCCGTTTGCCAATCTGTCGGTAGGCGATGAGATTGACATCCCGCTCGTCACGCCCGGGCCGCAGGCAAAAAATCCTGCGCAACCGGCTGCGCCGGCGACAACCCGGCCGGGCGCTAAAGGTGATCCCGGGCTGTTCTGGCAGCGCGATCGCAGCGCGTCGCTGGCCGATGATATGTCGGCCTTCGGCGCCCCGCAAACGTCCGCGCAAAACGGCGGTTCCGCCACCGGCATGGCGCGCTCCGCCATCAACGGCAAGGTTAACGACGCCGCCAGTCAATGGCTGAGCCGGTTTGGCACCGCGCGCCTGCAGCTCAATGTAAACGACGATTTTCATCTCGACGGCAGCGCGCTGGATCTGCTGGTCCCGCTCTACGATCGGCCGAAAGAGATGCTGTTTACCCAGCTTGGCGCGCGCAATAAAGACAGCCGCAATACCCTGAATTTCGGCCTCGGGGTCAGGACCTGGCAAAGCGACTGGATGCTCGGCATGAACGCCTTTTATGATTATGACCTGACGGGCGATAACCGCCGTATGGGCATGGGATTGGAGGCGTGGCGCGATTACCTGAAGCTCTCGGCCAATAATTATTTCCGGCTCAGCGACTGGCATCAGTCGCGGGATTTCGATGATTATAATGAACGCCCGGCCAACGGTTATGATCTCAGGGCCGAAGCCTACCTGCCCGCCTATCCGCAGTTGGGCGGCAGGCTGGTGTATGAACAGTACCGCGGCGACCAGGTGGCGCTGTTCGGCAAGGACAACCTGCAGAAAGATCCCTACGCGGTCACCATGGGCATCAACTATACCCCGGTCAACCTGGTGACCATCGGCGCCGATTTCCGCCAGGGCAAAGGCAGCGTCAGCGACACCACCATTAACCTGCAGCTGAACTACCGGCTGGGTGACTCCTGGCAGTCGCAAATCGACCCGGCGGCGGTGGCGGCGACGCGTACCCTGGCCGGCACCCGCTACGATCTGGTCGATCGCAACAACGATATCGTGCTTGAGTACCAGAAACAGCAGGTCATCAGGCTCCGGCTGCCCGAGCTGCTTATCGGCCATGCCGGCGATAACGGCGCCATTACCGCCCAGGTCACCACCAAATACGGCCTGGACCGCATAGAGTGGGACACCGCCGCGCTGGCCGCGGCGGGCGGTTCCGTCAGCCAGGTGGGGCAGAATGTCCTGGCAATTACCTTCCCGCCCTATAAAATGAACGGCGGCGACGCCAATATTTATGAAATCAGCGCCATCGCCTTTGATATCAGGAACAACTCGTCCAACCGCGCCACCACCCGTATCGAAGTCCAGCCGGCGGCGGCGCAGTTAACCGCCGCCAACCTGCGGCTGGAAAACAGCCCCGCCCGGGCCAATAATATTGACGTCATCAATGTATCGGCCCTGGTCACCGACGCCAGCGGCAACCCGGTGGCCGGACAAACCGTCACCTTCAGCGCTTCCAATAACGCCGTCATTACCACGGTTATCGGCACCACCGGCGCCGACGGGCTGGCCACCGCCACCCTGACCAGCCTTACCGCCGGCACCAGCGTGGTCACCGCCACCCTGAACGGCAACAGCCGCACGGTGGACGCCACCTTTATCGCCGACAGCGCCACCGCCCAAGTTGCCGAGGGCAACCTGATAGTCGTTGAAGACCGGGCCTTTGCCAACGGCAGTTCCACCAATAAGGTGGAAGCCATAGTGACCGACGCGCACGGCAACCGCCTTGCCGGCCAGCAGGTGATCTTTACCGCCACCAACGATGCGGTCGTCACCACGGTCATCGGCACCACCGGCCCGGACGGCGTCGCCAGCGCCACCCTGACAAGTCTCAAGGCGGGCCCCAGCACCGTGACCGCCGAGCTTGCCAGCAACCATAGCAGCCGGCAGAAAGACGTCACCTTTATCCCGGATACCGACTCCGCGCGCATTGCCGCCGGCAACCTGGAAATCATCCATAACGATGCCCTCGCTAACGACTCCGCCACCAACGAGGTGCGCGCCAGGGTCACCGACGCCAATGGCAATGCCATCCCCGGGCAAAAGGTAACCTTTACCGTGGCCAGCGGCGCCGCCCTGGTAACGGTTAACGATATTACCGATGAAAACGGCTTTGCCACCGCCACCCTGAAAAGCACCAAGGCCGGCCCCATAAGGGTAACCGCCACGCTGGATAACCGCAGCACCCAATTCGTCGACCCCGTGTTCCACGCCGATCCGGCCACCGCGAGCATCACGCTGTTGAATATTGACGGGCCAACGAGTGTTATCGCCAACGGCAACGACAGCATCCGGGTGGTGGCGACCGTCACCGACGCCTTCGGCAATCCGCTGGTTAACCAAACCGTCGATTTCACCAATCCCCCGGGCGGCACGGCGGTCTTCGCGCCGGTGAACGGCGGCTTAACCGATGACCAGGGGCATGCCGCCGTTACCCTGACCAATATGGTTCCAGGCCTCAGCCCCGTTATCGCCACGCTAAGGCTAAACGGCAGCACCAAAACGGTGGACACCACCTTTACGCTGGACACCACCACGGCGCGCATTGTCCTTATCCAGGCCACCACGGATAATTCGCCGGCCGACGGCGGCACCGCCAATACGGTCATGGTGGAGGTACGCAACGCGGCTAACCAGCTGTTGCCGGGCATGGAGGTCACCTTCACCACCACCAATAATGCCAGCCCGGCGACGGTTACGCTGCCGACCAACGGCGCGGGCGTGGCGACGCTTAACCTCATCAGCGACACCGTCGGCCCCAGCCTGGTTACCGCCAGACTGGACAACGGCAGCACTGACGCGGTAAACGTGACCTTTACCACGAATATCTTTATAAACAGCATCGCGGTGCCGTTAAATGACGCCACCGCCAATGGCGAAGAAGAAAACGAGGCGGTGGTCCACGTGGTGAATGCGGCGGGAGCCGCTGCCGGTAATGTCGAGGTCAACCTGGAGGCGGTTGGCGCCGCCGGAACCTTCAGGGTAACCAGCCCGGCGGGCGCCAGGACCGATGCCAACGGCAATATCACCATCCGCTATACCTATACCCTGGCGGAAACCCTTACCATTCGGGCCACCGCGGTGGACGGGGATTCAATGACCAATACGGACAGTAGGTTTACCATACCCGACATAGATGTGGCTATAATCGTTCCCGCGGCGGCGTACGGTTCCGGGGCTGTGGTAAGTGGAACCGTAACCATTCTTTCAAAGGTAAGACGCACGCCTATCGGTGACACGCAGATAAACGTTCAGATGATGCAAACGACTACGACAGACCCCACCTCTCCCCTGAGCCCATTTACCGCTGCCGTTTCACCCGGCAATCTTATAACCACTCCTGCAGGAACTGCGAATCTCTCGTCAACCAGCGCCGGACCGGGAGAGAACGTATACTTTATCGTCACCTTGCTAAACGTCAATGAGGGCAATGGGAATCTTAGTAATATTCCGCCCGACCCCGCAGATAGGCTTAGATTCTATTGACCACGTTATAATACATCCTGTGATAGCAAACGAACCCCATTTCGTGGGGTTCGTTTTTACGTGGTTATCCAGGCGATGCTAATAACCGACAGCAAAAAAAAAGCAATAATATGAGCGCAACTGCGAAGTATCCATCTACGAACAATGGCTTAATGGGCAAAAGACAATACTGCTCCTGCTGCAAATTTCTTTTTTTGAATAATTCCACCTAAAAATAGGCATTGCATCCCTCGGTACATGTTTTAAGGTAATTCCATGGATAAAAATATAGCCAGGCCCTAAATCCACCAAGGGAGTTAACATGCCTAATCATATTTCCATTACCGCCACCCCACAATTCCAGCCGTGGGAGGGCGCGCTCAAGCCGCCGACGTTGACGGCCAGGGTGTGGGACAGTTCCACGGATGAACCGGTACCTAATTTACCTGTAACATTTTCTATAGGCTTATCCCATGACGAACCCATTAAACGCTCCGCCAGAACCGATCGTTTGGGCCAGGCGAAAACCACCATCGAATTTGATGATTTACCTGGTGGCAAATTTGCGCATAATGCCCTAATCCCGGTAACGGCCAACATTGCGGGCGACTGCGCCGCATTGGATCTGTTTTTCTATAATAAAGAATTATTTCCAATATATATCACCAATCTGGTCAATGGCAATATTATTGATGAACACAGCGCGGCGGCGGGTGTGCAGGCTATTATTTTGCCTTTGGCTGAAAGCATCCCGGGATATGTTTATCAGTTGTTCTGGGGCAGTAAAAGCGTAGAGCGAGCTTATAACGGCGTCAACTTCCCCTGGGTAGTGGATATTCAACAGCTATTCGGCAACCAGGGTTCTTTAACCAACGGTAGTTACCGGGTTTATTATAAAGTCATGGATAATGCCGCAAATAAGGTATTTTCCCAGCCGGTCGATATCAAAGTCAGCCTGAATAAGATGCACAAGCCAACATTATTAGCCCCCACGCTATTGCCGGACTGCCTGTATGGCGTGATCAACCTGCCGGCGGCCATAGCGGGCATAACGATCGCCATCCCGGACGATCAGCCCGAAATTTCCAGTGAGGATTATTATCAAGTATATCTGGATACGGCGACCTTTGACGGTACTCTGCTTAATCATATCTTATTAGAGCAGGGAAAGGTGGACCATCAACATGGTATCCAGGTAAAAATTCCGTTAAAAGACTTACAGGGTTACGATGGGGTGAATGGAGATTTTTATTATACGATCTTAAATGATCGCGAAGAGGTTATACATCGGTCTTGGTTAACTAGAACGATAATTGACACAACTCCACGCTCAAGGTAAAAAGAGTTAATGCAAGGCAAGATTGTATGATATCAAAGCTATAGGATGATGTTATTTAAATCTTGGCACTAGGTAAATATCGAAATTGTAATTAATGTTTTAATTTGATAGACAACATGGCAAATAAGACAATTGATAAAAAACTCAATTAAATAAACAATATGATTGCAAGAAAAATTCCTGTTTTTTCCTATCTTCAGAGGGTTTATTATGCAAAAACATAATATCATCACCGTCATAAGTTCTCCCAAGGCGAAATACCATAACCCTTGCGATCCTTGTGAAGGGCCGCGCGATCCCTGTGAAAGGCCGCAAGATTATGATGAAACACCAAAAGATGACACTTCCATATTAACCGCCGTAGTTACGGACTGCGCAACCGGGGTGCCGGTACCTTGCGTAACGGTAAAGTTCAGCTGCGATAATCCCCATGCTAAAATCAAGCATAATGCGGTAAAAACCAATGAAGCGGGCGTGGCGGAAACCGAAGTAACCTATCCCCATATTATTTATCCGCTGATTCCTGACTATAAACCCATTTTTTTTACCGCCGACATTCCTGGAGACAGCGCCTCTGTCGCTCCGGCGCCCGTAGCCATCCGTTTCCCACCGATACAGTTGATAAATGCAACTCCAATTACGGGCACCGATAATTACACAATCAACGCGGGTCAAATTGCAGCGGGACCGGCGGCATTAGTGTTTTTTCCCGATAACGATAGTTTAGGCGGAAACCAGGATGGTGATAGGGTTAGTTTTTATTGGCGTCCTGGAACCACTCCTTTCCAGAAATTCAGAAGCCAAGTACCAAACGGACAATTTGTTGTTGATTTATCATCAGCTTTGTTCAAACCGAATGAAACCTTTTCCAACGGAGCCCATGACTTCTTTATAACCTTTGCTGAAGGAACCAATCTCGGTAGCGCGGTCTCCTCTCCTGGCCAAATCGCGACAGTGTCGGGCAGCCAACTCAGCCCGCCGACGTTACCGCAGCCGGACTGGCTGCCTCTTGCGGCGTGGGTGTTTAACGTTGAATTTTTAGCTGCAGGTATATTTATAACAATTCCCAACACGGTCACCCTCGCTACAGGTGATTTGTTATCTATTTTTGTAGATGTTTTTACCGCTGGTCAAAATCCAGTATTGTATAAGACAATTACGGTTGTGAATGGCGCAACGGCAATATTGCCCACTGGCTTTCCATTAACAGCAGCAGACTTCGACGGGTTGAATGGCTACGTCGGAAGAATAAGGTATCAGATCCAAAGAGCGGCGGGTGGGCTGGAAACATCGGCGACCCGGGGTGTCAGCATCGACACGGTGCCGCCCGGCGGGGTTTTGGAATTAGAGGATGATTATTGCGGCTGCCGTGATGAATACAATCATGATTATGATCATAACCCAAGGAAATCAAGGTATTAAAAGCCGGCGTTCGGTCGCATGGGGGCTGAGCGGCAATAACGCTTAGTTTTTCGACCCGGCGCGCCACGAGATGATGGGCTTGTGCCCATCATCTCTTTTTTATCCGACCGATACCGTTTTGCCTTGCTAAACCCCTTTGCGCCCAGGCAGGTCATTATTTCAACGTTGATGGCTAAATCCCCCCCAGATACGCCTTGCGCACCTCCTGGTTGCCCAATAGCTCCGCGCCGCTGCCGCTTAACCGTATCTGCCCGTTAACCATCACATAACCCCGATCCGAGAGTTTCAGCGCGTGGTGGGCATTTTGCTCCACCAAAAAGATCGTCATGCCGCCCTGCGCCAGCTCGCGCAGGATCTGGAAAATCTGTTTGACGATAAGCGGCGCCAGTCCCAGGCTGGGTTCGTCAAGCAGCAATAATTTCGGCCGGCTCATCAGCGCGCGCGCAATGGCCAGCATCTGCTGCTCGCCGCCGGAGAGCGTCATGGCGCGCTGGTGGCGACGCTCCTTCAGGCGTGGGAACAGATCGAACATGCGCAGCAGGTCTCCGGCTTGATAACGATTGCCGATGGGAATAGTGCCCATCAGCAGGTTTTCCTCCACCGTCATATCCGGGAATACCCGCCGCCCCTCCGGCGACTGGGCAATGCCGTTGGCGGCGATAAAATGGGTGGATTTGCGGCTGATGTCCTCGGCGCGAAACAAAATCTGGCCGGCGCTGATGCGCGGCTGGCCGAAAATCGACATCAGCAGCGTGGATTTGCCCGCGCCGTTGGCGCCGATCAATGCCACCGTTTCCCCTTCGCTAACATGCAGCGAGACCTGTTGCAGCGCCTGGATCGGGCCATAGAACACGTCCACCGCGCGAAACTCCAGCAACGGGCGATTGACCGGGTTTTCAGGGGGAGATACCGGGGAGGTCCCAGGGAATATCATAGCGCCAGCTCCTCTTCGTCGGTGCCGAGGTAGGCGGCAATCACGCTCTCGTTAGCCTGGATCGCCCGCGGGGTGCCGGTGGCAATCACATCGCCATGATCGAGCACGATGATATGATCGGAGATTTCCATTACCATGCCCATATCATGTTCAATCAATAGCACCGTGATGCCGTGCCGGTCGCGCAGCAGGCGGATAATTCTGCTTAACGTGCGGGTTTCCACCGGATTGAGCCCCGCCGCCGGTTCGTCCAGGCAAATCACCTCCGGGTCGGTGCACATGGCGCGGGCAATCTCCAGCCGCCGCTGCTGTCCGTAGGACATTTCGCCCGCCAGCCGGTTGGCGCAGTCCAACAGCTCCACGACCTCCAGCCAATAAAAGGCGCGGTCCAGGGCGCGGCTCTCGGCGCGCCGGTAGCCAGGGGTATTGAGCACGCCGGCGATCAGGTTGCGGTTGACCTGCATATGCTGGGCCACCAGCAGGTTTTCCACTACCGACATTTCGCGGAACAGGCGGATATTCTGGAAGGTGCGCGCCAGCCCGGCGCGGTTGACCAGGTGGGTGCCGCCGAACATTTTATAATATATCCTCCGCCCCAGCCGGGCCGGGTGGATAAAGTCGGCGGCGCGGAATTTTTGCCCGAGGACCCGGATAATATTGGTGGGGCGCCCGCGGGTATTGAGCATAATATTGCCGCCGGTGGCCTGGTAAAACCCGGTCAGGCAGTTAAATACCGTGGTTTTGCCGGCGCCGTTGGGGCCGATCAGCGCGGTAATGGAGCCGCGCTTAACCGCCAGGTTGACATCGTTCAGCGCCTTGATACCGCCGAAATGCATCATCAGGTGCTCGACGCTCAGGATAGTCTCGCTGCCAGTGCCGCTCATGGCGCCACCCCCTTGCGGGCGGCAAAACCGGCGCGGCTGATGCGGATCAGCCCGCGCGGCCGCCAGATCATCATCGCCACCATCAGGATGCCGAACAATAGCACCCGGTACTCGGCAAAGCTGCGCAGCAGCTCGGGAGCGACGGTGAGCACAAAGGCGGCGATCACCACGCCGATGGTGGATCCCATGCCGCCCAGCACCACGATGGCCAGGATCAGCGCCGACTCAAAAAAGGTAAACGAGGTAGGATTGACAAATCCCTGGTAGGTGGCGAAAAACACCCCGGCGATGCCGGCGGTGGAGGCGCCAAGGGTAAAGGCCGACAGCTTGACCAGCACGTGGTTCAGCCCCATGGCGCGGCAGGCGATTTCATCCTCGCGCAGCGCCTCCCAGGCGCGGCCGATGGGCATGCGCGTCAGGCGGTGCTTGATATACAGCACCAGCAGCACCACTAAAATCAGCACGCCGTAGATAAAGATAAACTTCAGGTTGGGGTTATAGGTAATATTCAGGAACTCATGGACAGGCACCCCGCCCTCCCTGGCCCGACGGCCGAACTCCAGGCCGAAAAAGGTCGGCGAGGGCACCGAGACGCCGTTGGGGCCGCCGGTAAACGCCAGCCAATTGTTTAAGATCAGCCGGATAATCTCGCCAAAACCCAGGGTAACGATCGCCAGGTAATCGCCGTGCATGCGCAGCACCGGAAAGCCCAATAACGCCCCGGCCAGTCCCGCCACGATCGCCGCCAGCGGCAGCATGGACCAGAACCCCAGGCCGAGATATTCATACCCCAGCGCCAGCCCGTAGGCGCCGATGGCGTAAAACGCCACGTAGCCCAGGTCGAGCAGCCCGGCCAGACCGACCACGATATTCAGCCCCAGCCCCAGCAGCACATAGATCAGGCCGAGGATCGCCACGGTCAGCAGGTATTTGGTGGCGACAAAGGGAAACAGCGCCGCCAGGATCAGGATCAATGGAATAATCCAGCGCAGGCGGCTTTTATACCCGGCCGGGCGGACATAGACGCCGCCGCTGTCGGCGTTAAAACGCTGCGCAAAGCGCAGCCCCGGACCGGTCTGCAAAAACAGGCTGAAGGCAAAGCGCCCGACCATCACCGCCAGTATGATCCAGGCCAGGCGCGGGGCGTGGAAATTAAAACTGTAGCCGTCCAGCACCACGCCCACCACCGGGCCGAAAACGATAAGCGCGATAAGCCCGGCCAGCACCGCATCCAGCAGGCATTGGCGGATATCCAGCGCGCCGGGCGCGGCGCGCTGAGCACCGGAAGGCGGCCTGGTGGCCGGCGGCGGGGGTTGCGTCCCGGGCAATTTTGGCCCTGGCGCGGAGGCCCCCGGCAATTGGGAATCCGGCGGGAGCGCCCCGGGGGAGGATGGAGCAGTGGGTTGCGACATTATTTCTCCCTTTATACCTTAGCCACCAGCGGGCGGCCCAGCAGACCCTGCGGGCGAAAAATAAGAATGACCACCAGTAATGAAAACGAAAACACGTCTTTATAATCGGAATTTACCATGCCGGAAAACTGCGCCTCGGCAACGCCCAGGATCAGGCCGCCCAGCATGGCGCCAGGCAGCGAGCCGATGCCGCCCAGCACCGCGGCGGTGAACGCCTTGATGCCGATGATAAAACCGGCATAAAAATCAAAGGTGCCGTAGTTCATGGTAATCAATACCCCGGCCAAACCCGCCATGGCGGCGCCGATAACAAATACCCAGGAGATGATGCGGTCGGTATTGATGCCGAGAATCGAGGCCATCTTGCGGTCCTGCTGGGTGGCCCGGCACATGCGGCCGAGTTTGGTGTGGCCGATAATATAGGTCAGCGCCAGCATGCCGATCAGCGAAGCCGCCAGGATAAAGACCTTGGTGTAGGTGAGCTGGACAAAACTTTCGCCGATATGGAACCGGAACACCCCGTCCAGCATGGTGGGAATACCCTGCTGGCGCGGCCCCTGGCTGATTTGCGCATAGTTTTGCAGGATAAGCGACATGCCGATGGCGGAAATCAGCGGCGCCAGACGGGTGGAGTTGCGCAGCGGCCGGTAGGCGATGCGCTCGATAACCCAGCCGTAGACGCCGGTGACCACGATGGTAAACACCAGGGTGCCGAGGATCAGCAGCGGAAACGAATGCAGGCCGAAAAAGGACAGCAGCGCCAACCCGATGGCGCACAGATAGGCGGAGATCATATACACCTCGCCGTGGGCGAAGTTGATCATGCCGATAATGCCGTACACCATGGTGTAGCCGATGGCGATTAAACCGTAGACGGAGCCCAGCGTCAGGCCGTTGAACATCTGTTGCAGGAAGGTAGAATCCATAAATAAGCAGTCTCGTCTGGTTTAACAGGCCGCCCGGCGGCCGCACGGCTAATCGACATCCGCACGGCGCGCGGGAAATTTGCAACCTGAGGAAACATGGCATTTCTCCCTGCCCGGTTACGGCGCATGCCCGTGGGCATCCCCGTAAGCCGGGCCATGGATTGGCCTGTAGGCGTCACCCTAAGCCTGCCGGGGAATTACGGTATTTCGTGGTATTTGCCCTGGTCGTCCCATTGATAGACCACATAATCGGATACCTTCAGGTCCCCTTTGCTGTCCCAGGCCTTTTTGCCCATCACCGTATCCACGCTGTTGGCTTTCAGCCAGGCGCTGGCCTTGGCGGAGTCGCCGCCGCCGACGGCGTTAAACGCCGCGGCGATGGCCTGTACCGACGCATAGGAATAAAGGGTGTAGCCTTCCGGTTCAAACTTGTTGGCGCGGAATTTTTCAATCACCGTTTTGCCTTCGGGGATCACGCGCGGATCCTTGCCGAAGGTCATCAATACGCCGTTGGTATACTGCGGGCCGCCGGCGGCGGTAACCAGTTCGCTGGTGACGACGCAATCGCCGGAGAAGAATTTGGCGGTTACGCCCTGCTCGCGCATCTGGCGCACCAGCGGGCCGGCCTCGGGATGGCATCCGCCGAAGTAGACCACGTCCGGATCCAGCGAGCGGATTTTGGTCACCAGGGCGTTGAAGTCTTTTTCACCGCGCGACAGGCCTTCGTACATCACCTCTTTAACGCCGCGTTTATTCAGCTCCGACTTGGTGGCATCCGCCAGGCCCTGGCCGTAGGTGTCTTTGTCATGGATGATGGCCACTTTTTTAGCCTTCAGCTTATCGATAATGTAGTTGCTGGCAATCAATCCCTGCTGGTCGTCGCGGCCGCACATGCGGAACATGGCGGTCTGGCCGCGCTCGGTGATCTGCGGATTGGTGGAACCGGGGGTGATGGCGATAATGCCGGCCTCGTCATAGACTTCCGACGCCGGCATGGTGGAGGAAGAGCAGAAATGGCCAATCACCGCCTTGACGTGCTCCTGGTCCACCAGGCGGTTGGCCACCGCCACCGCCTGCTTGGGTTCGCAGGCGTCATCCCCCTGGACCAGGGTAATTTTTTCCCCTTTGATGCCGCCGGCGGCGTTAATATCCGCGGCCGCCTGGGACGCGCCGCGCCAGTATTGATCGCCATAGGTGGCATTGGGTCCGGAAAACGGTCCGGCGACGCCGATAACAATATCGGCATGGGCGGAAAAGGCCGCGCCCAGGCAACCGATAAGCAGGGCGGAAAGCGGAGTTCTTATCAATTTCATTGACATCATCTGGTTCCTTTATACTGTTTTAGCAAGACGCCCGAGGCGTGGACCATGAATCCTGAAGCTTAAACGTACAACCCATGAAGACGGCGGGTATTAACCCTAACAAAATAAGCAATTATCCGGCCATAATGGCAAACGCGGGCAAGTTAGCGGGTGACAACAGTTCCGCATCGCCCGCGGATAACCCCGGAGGCGCGCGGGCCGCACCCGATGAGTGCGCCGCGGCCGGCGGCGAGCGGTACTGGCGCCGTGGTTGCACCATTGCGGTGACACCGTCTATTAAAGACTATCTTTTAACGTTAATATCTAATTTCAATAACAAACCGGGCATGTATCACATTAAAATCACGCGGTGGCCCGCAGCGCCATTTCCACATATATCGCGCGCAGCGCCCGGGTCACCGGGCCGGGCTCGCCGTCCCCCACCGCCCTGCCGTCGATATTAACCACCGGCCAGATAAAGGTGGTGGCGGAACTGATAAACGCCTCGCGGGCGTTATAGGCCTCCTCGACGCTGAAGGCGCGCTCCTCAAAGGGGATATTATGGGTTTTGGCCAATTCCAGCAGCGAGCGGCGGGTTATGCCATGCAAAATATCGTTGCTGAGCGGCCGGGTTACCAGGGTACCGGATTCGGTGACAATCCAGGCGTTGCAGGCGCTGCCTTCGGTTACCATGCCGTCTTCCACCAGGAAGGCATCGTCCGCGCCCCGGGCGTGGGCATACTCCTTGGCCAGGCAGGGAGCCAGCAGCCCGACCGTCTTGATATCACGTCGGCGCCAGCGGATATCCTCCAGGGTAATGACCCGGATACCCTTTATCGCCCTGGCGTTATCGATAACCGGCCGCGCCTGGGTAAACAGCGTAAGCGTTGGCGCCGTACCGGCCGGAGGGAAATCAAACTCCCGGTCGCCGGTGGAACCACGGCTTAGCTGCAGGTACACCGCCCCTTCCCGCAGTTGATTGCGGGCAATCAGCTCCCGCTGTATGGCTTCGAGCTCACCGGGAGTGACTGGTAGGGTGAGCTGCAGTTCCCGGCAGGATCGCACCAGACGGCCGATATGCCCGTCGTTTTCCAATAACTTGCCGTTTAACACCGCGGTCACTTCATAGACCGCGTCGGAGAACAGAAATCCCCGATCGAAGATCGACACCCTGGCGTCCTGTTCCGGCACGTATTCGCCGTTAAGATAGACAATTCTGGTCATGGGTTATCCCGCGTGGTTAAAGTTGCTCGATAATGCGGCCGACGCCCTGACGAAACGGATCCACCACCGGCAAACCGTACAATGTTTCCAGTTCGGCCATATAGGCCAGCGCGTCCGCCCCGGACATCAGCGCGCTGTTGATGGAGATGCCGGCAAACCGCGCCTGCGGATTGGTCAGCCGCGCCGCCTGGAGGTTAAGCGCCATACATTCGGCCAGCCCCGGCAGCGGATAATCCACGCCGCGCATGGCGGTGCGCGTCGGCTCATGGCACAACACCAGCGCATCCGGCTGCGCGCCGTGGATCAGCCCTAGGGTTACCCCGGCGAACGACGGGTGGAACAGCGATCCCTGCCCCTCGATAACGTCCCAATGGTCCGGGTCGTTGTCCGGCGCCAGCGTTTCCACCGCGCCGGCGATAAAGTCCGCCACCACCGCGTCGATACTGATGCCCGCGCCGCTGACCAGGATGCCGGTCTGGCCGGTGGCGCGAAACGTGGCTTTTTTACCCTGCTCCAGCATGGCTTTCTCGATAGCCAACGCGGTATACATTTTGCCGCAGGAGCAGTCGGTGCCGACCGGCAGCAGCCTTTTGCCGACGCGTTTGCGGCCGTTGCCCACCGGTAGCGCGGCGTTGGTATGGCGCACGTCGAACAGCGAGCGGCCCAGACGATCCGCCGTTTCTTTCAGCACCGGCACGTCCGACAGGCGGTTATGCAGTCCGGCGGCCAGATCCATGCCGTTTTCCAGTGCGTCGCGCAGCGCCTCGACCCAATGATCGGCAATCACCCCACCGCGATTGGCCACGCCGATCACCAGCGTTTTGGCCCCCATGGCGCGGGCGGCGGCGATATCCAGATCGGGCAGGCCGCAGTCCACCCGGCAGCCCTCCATGCGCAGCTGGCCGACGCAGTATTCCGGATGCCAGTGGCGAATGCCCGTGGCCACTTTGGCCGCCAGCCGGTCGTGCGCGTCCGCCAGGAACAGCAGGTAAGGTTTTTGGATTTCCATCAGCTACGCCTCATTAAACAGTAACGGTAAAAGGTGCGCCCCACCGATGCTGCGCGCCTGTTATTTCACTGACAGAGGCGGCCCGGGTGTTAGCGCGGTAACATGATCAAAGCACGGGTCATGCCAAATCGGCGGTTATGAAAAATAGTGATATAAATCATATGAATAAATTATATTTCCCCGTGCCGCCGCGGATTTCCGGCGCTAACCGGGGCGTTTTTGCACCAATTACAGGCATTAACACTGTTTTAATGCCCTATGATGGTGAATTTTAATAAATTATTAACAAATAGCGAGTTTATACTCTGTAATATTGAGGTAATACTGGCATAAACCCCGGTTTGGCAACTGGCAATCCGATATAAAAACCGAATTTCACCGCGGTTTGACGCGATTTATGCGGCCAACCCGTGCTTGCATCCCAAAAAAAAACCTAAACCGCTTGTTTACCACCGCTGAAGCAGAAGCAGCAATAGAAACAAGGAGTTTAGGTTTTACCTGAACGGCGGCATTGCCGCCGACTACAGTGATTGATAATGCCGCCGGCGCGCTATTTTAACAAGAGTCGGCCGGCGACAGATGTTGATAATGTGATGCCGCTCAGATTTTAATCAACCGCAGCGCCTTCGGCATTCACCGCCGCCGGCGCCCCGGCCTTGGCCTTGTTAAAACCCAGTAATCGGTAAACTACTGAAACCAAGATTAAAAAAGACGACCCGACGATCAGCGACAGCCGGGTATCGGGACTGAAGGCCATGCCCGCCAGTACGCAGATTAAAAAGGCCATGGTCAGGTAGTTGGACCAGGGAAACCATACCGAGCGAAACGGATGGGACGCCATGGCGCTCCGGTGGGCCCGGCGAAAGCGCAGTTGGCTGATTAACACCACAAACCAGGGCACCATGCCCGGCAGGACGCTGGCGCTATAGACATAGACAAACACCCGCTGCGGATTGGGAATTATATAATTCAGGCAGGATCCCAACAGCAATATCACAATGGACAGCATCACGCCCACCGCCGGGATGCCGTTGCGGGACACCCGCCCCACCGCCGCCGGCAGCTGGCGATTATTCGCCAGGGCGTACAGCATGCGCCCGCAGCTGTACATGCCGCTGTTGCAGCCGGACAGCGCGGCGGTCAGGATAACAAAATTGATAATACCCGCCGCCGCGGTAATGCCGATTTTGGCAAAGGTCAGCACGAACGGGCTGCCGCCGCCGTCGATTTCATTCCAGGGAAAAATAGCGACGATAACAAAGATCGCCCCGACGTAAAAAATCAGGATGCGCCACAGGATCTTGCCTATCGCTCTCCTGAGGGTCACCTGCGGGTTGCTGGCCTCGCCGGCGGTGATGCCTACCAGTTCCACCCCCTGGTAGGATGCCACCACGATACAGAGCGCAAACAGCAGGCCCTTCCAGCCGCCGGCAAAAAAGCCGCCATGGGCGGTGAGATTACCGAGTCCGACCGGATGGCCGTGGTTGCCGATACCAAAAAATATAATGCCCAGCCCCACCACGATCATGACCACGATGGTGGTGATTTTAATCATCGCGAACCAGAACTCAATTTCGCCATAGAGTCTGACCGCGGCCAGGTTGGCGAGAGCCACCAGCGCGACGGCGGCCAGCGCCGGCAGCCACTGCGGCAGCCCGGGAAGCCAGTATTGGACATAGACGCCGATGGCGGTGATTTCCGACACGCCCACCGCCATCCACATAAACCAGTAGCTCCAGGCGGTGAGATAACCAAAAAACGGGCTCATATAGCGGTGGGCATAGACCGCGAAGGATCCGGCAATGGGCTCGAGATAGAGCATCTCGCCCATGGAGCGCATAATGAAAAACACAAATAAACCGGCGATAATATAGGCCAGCAGCACCGAGGGTCCGGCCCATTGCAGCGTACTGGCGGCCCCCATGAACAGGCCGACGCCGATGGTGCCGCCGAGGGCTATCAGTTCAATGTGCCGGGCCTTGAGGCCGCGCTGCAACTCCTGTTTTGGTTCCACTATCATCCCTCAGTATCTGTTTGCACATCCCCGCGCGCGGGTCTGACGATGCGTTTTATCGAGGGAAAGGAGATTACCGCATTTTCAGCTATATAACATGTTCCTCATCGTTATCAGCCAATGCTTTTTGCAGCCCGGCAATATCAAAACGCTCGCAATACATCGGCCTGCCCCGCTGGAAGCGCCATCCCTCTGCCAAGGGTCCGGCATCCACCGCGTCAAAACCGAATTGTTCGATAAGCGCCGTCGCCGTTCGTTTGGCCGCCGCGTCGTCGCCGCTGATGGGCAGCGCGCGCCGCCCCGGCGTGCCGGCCGGCAGCCCGTCGCGTTCCAGATCGTTAACGCGGATGGAGTTAAACGCCTTGACGATCTTGGCCCCGGCAAGATGGCGGGCCAGCAGTTCGCTGGTCGTCGTGGAGTGATTATCCAGTTCGGGCATGTGTCCATCGCGCTCGGGATAATAATTATTCGCGTCCAGCACGACTTTACCGGCCACGGGCGCAACCGGGATTTCCCGGTAATTCTTCAGCGGAACGGCGACCACCACCACTTCGCCAAAAGCGGCCGCTTGTTCCGCGCTGCCGGTTAGACAGCCTATGGACGCCACCAGGCTCGTCAGGGTGTGCGGGCCGCGGGAATTACTGACCATCACCTCATGTCCCTGGTCGACCGCAAGTCGGGCGATGGCGCGGCCGATAAAACCCGCGCCGATAATGCCTATTTTCATGATGCAGCTCCTGTTGCAAGGGAAAGTGTTCAAAAGTGACTTTACATTGCCAACCTTTATGCGATAAATAGGCATAATATCGCTAATCTCACAACCTATGGTTGTGAATAATTCGACGGGAGAGCATTGATGGACCGACTGACCAGCATGGCGGTATTTGTCAAAGTCGCCGATCGGGGCTCCTTTGCCGCCGCCGCCGACGCGCTGAATATCTCGGCGCAAATGGTGGGCAAGCATGTGGTATTCCTGGAGGATCGCCTGGGCGCACGTCTGCTTAACCGCACCACCCGCCGGCAGAGTTTGACCGAAATCGGCCTGGCGTTTTACCAGCGCTGCAAAATCGTGCTGGCCGAGGCGCAGGCGGCGGAATCCGTCGCACTTGAACTCAGCGCTACGCCACGCGGCCAGCTGCGCGTCAATGCACCGGTCACCTTCGGCGCCTACGCCCTGACGCCGATGATCAACCGATACCTGCTGGCGTATCCGGAGGTGTCGATGGATTTGACCCTAACCGATCGGTTTGTGGATATGGTGGATGAAGGCTACGAGGCGGTAATTCGCCTCGGCGCGCTCAAGGACTCGAGCCTTGCCGCCCGCGAGCTGGCGCCCTACCGGCTGATTGCCTGCGCGTCGCCGGGCTATCTGGCCCGCTGCGGCCTGCCGCGGCAATTAAACGATCTCGAACATCATGAGTGCCTGGGTTACAGCTTCTGGTCGGGTCCGCCGCGCAGCGAATGGCAATTTATCCGGCAGGGGGAAGCTTCCCAGGTACGGGTGCAGAGCCGCCTGCAGGTCAACGACAGTTCGGCGTTGCTGACCGCCGCGCTGAACGACGGCGGCATTATCCTCGGCGCCGAGGTGATACTGCGGCCCTATCTGGCGTCCGGCCAGTTGCTGCGGGTGTTGCCGGAATATGAAGCGCCGTCCCGGCCGCTGCATATCCTGTTCGCCGCCCACCGGCAGTTGACGCCGAAACTGCGCAGTTTTATCGACCTTGTGGTGGCGGAATTCGGGGCCGGGTAATACGGCACCGGCATCGTCCTCCCGTTCCGCGTTACCGCTATGCGATTGTGCCGTCACGCGCAGAATCCCCTACAGGCTGCGCAAATTCGCTACTTTCGGCGCGGGCTGATGCCGGAACCGCAGCCACAGCCCGACGGTGGTCAACGCGCCGACCAGGCCGAGGATCAGCCAGGGCAGCGCCGTCATTTGGCTGCGATCGCCCAAATCATACAGCCAGCCGCCGCCGGTATAACCCAGCGCGCCGCCCACCGCCGCCCCGAACCGGCTAAATCCCATGTAACTGCCGCGCGCGCGATAATCCGCCAGTTCGGCGCTGAGCGTCTCCCGAGCCGGTTCGGCGATCAGCGAGCCGAGATAGAACAGCACCACCAGGCTGAACAGGATGCCGACGGTACTGATAAACCCCACGCATATCAGGCTCAGCGCCATCAGCACCAGTCCGAACATCAGCCGGTGCTCCAGGCGAAAATGCCGCTCGCTCCAGCGCGCCAGCGGATAGAGCAACACTAACGCCATGACGGCGTCGATAGAGTACATCCAGCCTACCGCCGCGGGCGTGCCGGCAATCTTTTGCACGGCAATCGGCAGCATCAGCATCACCTGCACGTTCAGGATGTAATATCCGGTAAGGATCAGCACATAACGACGAAACGGCCGATCGTTGAACGCCCGCGACATCCCCGCCAGTACCGGCGCGCGCACGCTGGAGAGCTTATAAGCCGGCAGTTTCCAGGCATTCCACCCGGCGGCCAGCAGGAAAAACGCCATGCCGGCCAGGCACACCCGCTGGAAATCATAGGTCAGCAGCAGCCAGCTGCCGAGCAACGCGCCCAACACCCGAAAGGCGCTGTCCTCCACCATTAAAATGGAGTAAAAACGCCCGCGCTCATAGGGACGCACCAGCTTTATCACCATCGCCGAACGGCAGGGGCCGAACAGCATGCCGCCCAGGGCCGCCAGGGCGCAGGCCAGCATCAGGATCCACCCCCGATCGGCAAAAGCCATCACGCCGAAACCGGCGGCGCGCAGGATAAGGCCGATAACGATCATCGGCTTGGCGCCGAATAAATCGGCAATGGCGCCGCCGAGAATGCCGGTGCCGGACTGCAGGAACTGCCAAATACCCAGCGACACGCCGACAATCACCGCCGGCCAGCCAAGCTGCTCGACAAAATGGACCGACAGCAGAGGAAACACCGCTGAAAAACCCAGTTCCAGCAGCATATTATCAAATAATAAAAAGCGCTTTCCGGCACGTCGCGCCCGCGCGGTTACAGGTAGCATAGTTCGCCTGTTTTTCCCTAATCATGAATAAGCGGCCCGCCGCTCGGGACGGGCCTTTATAGTGTTAACGCCGACGGCCGGGCGCCAGGGCGATCAGGCACAGTTCGGTAAATAATACCTGGGCGGTAATCTGGGCGGTATTCGACGTGGCGTCATATTGCGGCGCCACTTCAACCACATCGGCGCCGATGATATTCATGCCGGCCATGGCGCGCAGGATCTGCTGCACTTCGCGCGGGGTTAATCCGCCCACCTCCGGCGTGCCGGTGCCGGGGGCATAACCCGGATCCACCGAATCGATATCAAACGAGATATAGACATCCGATTCCCCCACCACCCGCGTGATCTGTTCGATGGCATAGGCGGTGCCTTTTTCCAAAATATCCTCGCCGTAAACCACCGTCATGCCGGACTCGATGGAAAACTCGCCGTGATAGGCACCGCCGCCGCGAATGCCGATTTGCACGCACTTTTCGGGGTCCAGCACGCCATCGAGCACCGCCTGGCGGAAGGGGCCGCCATGGTGATATTTGGTGCCGTAGGCGCCGGAGGTATCGCAGTGGGCGTCAAAATGCACGCAGGCCACGGGCCGGTCTTTCCCTACCGCGCGCAATATGGAATAGGTAATGGAATGGTCGCCGCCGACGGTTAACGGCACCACCCCGGCCTCCATGACCCGCAGGTAATAACGTTCGATATCCTCATGGCACTGCTCCAGGCTACGCGGATTGGTAAAGGCCACGTCGCCGACGTCCATGACCTTGAGCCGCCCGGCCGGGGCGATATTCAAAATACGATCGTAGGGACCGACCCGGCTGACCGAGCGCACCGCCTGGGGGCCGAAACGGCAGCCGGGACGATCGCCCGCGCCCAGGTCCATGGGCACGCCGATAATGGCCACATCCAGGCCGTCAAACTGGTGTTCATAAGCACCCGAATCATAAGCCAAATTCAGGAACGTGGCCGGATCGGCGAGCGGCCATTTACTGTGCCCCGTGGCCCTGCTGGCGCCCGGCACTTTCGCCGCCTCGGCGAAATCGGGATGGTATATTTTGCCCTCTTCAATCTGGTTGCCGAATTTTTCGCGCAGCTGCGCCAGTTTTTCATCATTCATAACGACCTCTTTTGCCTGGGTCCGGGCGCGCGCGGTCCATGCCGTATCATCGCCGGACGGTAATAAATCAGGTTGCGCCGGAGGCAGATTGCCGCGGCTATTTTAAATTTCCGCTGAGAAAGCCGCGCAGGCGTTCGCTTTGCGGATGGGTCAGCACTTCCCCCGGGTGCCCCTGTTCTTCTATTTTGCCCTGATGCAGGAACAGCACCTGGCTGGACACATGGCGCGCAAAAGCCATTTCATGGGTGACCACCAGCATGGTGCGGCCCTCTTCGGCCAGCAATTGCATCACTTTCAGCACCTCGCCCACCAATTCCGGATCCAGCGCCGACGTCGGCTCGTCGAACAGCATAATATCCGGTTCCATGGCCAGCGCCCGGGCGATGGCCACCCGCTGCTGCTGGCCGCCGGACATATGCGACGGATATTGCGTCGCCGCCTGCAGCGGCAAACCGACCTTATTCAAATAATGTTTTGCCCGTTCTACCGCCTCGGATTTTTTTAATCCCAGCGCGTTGATCGGCGCCAGGATAATATTTTCCATGGCGGTAAGATGACCCCATAAATTAAAATGCTGGAATACCATGCTCAGCCGCGTGCGTATTTTTTGCAGCTGCGCGCGGTCGGCCACCTGCATATTGCCGTGCTTATCCTTGATGGTATTGACCAGCTTGCCGTCGAAAAAGATGGCGCCGTCATCCGGCCGTTCAAGAAAGTTAATGCAACGCAGCAGCGTGCTTTTGCCTGATCCGCTGGCGCCGATCAGGCTCACCACGTCGCCGGCCCGCGCCCGCAGGGAGACGCCCTTTAATACCTGATTGTCGCCGAAACTTTTGCGGAAATTATCGACCAGTAATTTTTCCATCTGGAGCTCCTCGCTTCCGGCAGGGCTTTGGGTCGGGTAAACGCCAGCCAGCGCCGTTCCCCCAGCCGGAAAAGCGTGATTAATAAACAAGAGGCCGCCAAATAAATCAGCGCGGCGATACCGTAGGCCTGGAACGACATATAGGTTTCGGCATTCACATCGCCGGCGACCTTCAGCACATCCGGCACCGTGGCGGTAAACGCAATGGCGGTGGCGTGCAGCATCAAGATCACTTCGTTACCGTAATAGGGTAAGGCGCGGCGCAGCGCCGCCGGCAGGATAATAGTCCGGTACATGGCCACGCGTCCCAGGCCAAAGGCCCGGGCCGCTTCTATTTCCCCCGCCGCGACGGCTTTGATGGCCCCGGCGAACAGCTCGGTGGTAAAGGCGGTGGTATTCAGTCCCAGCGCCAGGATGGCGCAATAAAATCCGTTGCGAAAAAACGCGTTTAATACCGGCTGATGTTGGATAAAACCCAGGCTATACAGCCCGGAGTAAATCAGCAGCAGTTGTATATATAGCGGCGTGCCGCGAAATAAATAGGTAAAACACCATACCGGCGCCGACAGCCACCGGCGCTTTGACGCCCTGGCCACCGCCAGGGGCAGCGACAGCGCAAATCCCATCAACAACGATATCACCAGCAGCCATAAGGTCACCACCAGGCCCGAATATTGATAACCGTCGTGCCAGAGATAGGCGCGCCAATAATCATGGAGAATGGCGATCATAACTGCGCCTCGCGCACGCCGACGTTATAGCGCCGGACCAGCAAGGCCAGCAAAATGCTGGACACCGTGGTCACCAGTAAATAAAACAGTGCGGCCAGCGCCAGATACAAAAACAGCTGTCCCGACCCCTTGCCCGCGTCCTGCGCGGCTTTGGTCACGTCCGCGAGACCTATCAGCGACACCAGCGCCGTCGCTTTCACCAAGATCAGCCAGTTATTGCCCAGGCTGGGCAGGGCGAAACGCATCATCTGCGGGAACATCACCAGCCGCAGCGCCTGGCCGCGGCTAAGGCCGAACGCGTGCGCCGCCTCCATCTGCCCGGCGGGCACGGCGATAAACGCCCCCCGGAACGTCTCGGTGAAATAGGCGCCGTAGATAAAGCCCAGCGTAATCACCCCGGCGCCCAGCGGGTCGATATCGATCTGCTCCCAGACGAGAAAATCGGTGACGCGGTTCAGCCCCATTTGCAGGCTGTAAAACACCAGCAGCATGATCGCCAGATCGGGCACGCTGCGAATAACGGTGGTATACAGCCCGCCGAGGCCCCGCAGCAGGCTGCTGGCGGACAGCCTGGCCAGCGCGCCCAGGAAACCGAACGCCAGTGATAACAACAGCGACAGCAGCGACAGCCTGACCGTCATGGCAATCCCGCTCAGCAACATATCGCTATAACCTTGAGGGATCATGCCGACCTCCATGCGGTATGGTTATTCACCGTAGACATCAATGCTCGGCGGAAAGTATTTTTTGGCGATGGCCTGATAGGTGCCGTCGGCGCGCAGCGCGGCGAGCGCCCGGTTAATCTCGGCCACCAGTTGCGGATTGTCCTTGCTCACGCCGATAGCCGATACGCCGGTGCCCAATAGCGGGTCTTTAATGGCCGGGCCCGCGAAAGCGTAGCCTTTGCCTTTTTCAGTGGCGAGAAAACCCAGTTGCCCCTGCACCTCGCCGGTCATCACGGCGTCCAGCCGGCCCGAGCTCAGGTCGTTATAGGCCAGATCCTGGTTGCCGTAGGAAGTGATCTTCACGCCCTCCGGCGCCCATTTCTTCTTGGCGAAGGATTCATTATTGGTGCCTTGCTCCACGCCGATATTTTTGCCGCGCAAAGTGGCGACATCGGCGCCGATGGGCGAGTCTTGGCGGGCGATAAGACGGCTGCTGCCGCCATGAACCTTATCGGTAAACAACAGCAGTTTCTGGCGCGCTTCGGTAATGCCGATCGAGGCCAGGATAGCGTCATATTTGCGCGCTTGCAGCGCCGGTATCATGGTGGAGATTTCCGTTTCCACCCAGACGCATTTTTTATGCAGGTCTTGGCAAATGGCATTGCCCAAATCAATTTCAAACCCTGTCATCTGGCCGTCGCTGCCGCGATATTCATAAGGGGCGTAACCCAGCGCGGTGCCAAATCGCAGGGTATCCGTTTGCGCCGCCTGCGATAGGGCGCTAAAACAAGTGCCGGCGATCAATAATGTCAAACCCACTGTCTTATTAATGGAAAAGAAGTTCATAATATGATATGGCCTTAAATAAACCTTCAAAAATATAACGAAACGAATGCGCTTCCCCAAATGTCGAATTAATTTTGCAAACGGCGTGCCACATTGCCATTTCCAATAAGGCAATAATAAAAAACAACACATAACATATTGAATATTATTGAATTTTATTAAAATAAACATTCAATTATAACAACGAAATAAACTATCGATAAAAACGCTTTATTATCAAATTTTGTTTACGATAAGGTTATTTTATTATTAATTTTATTGTTGTGCCCCGGTGCGCATAATATGTGCATGGCTGCACCACTTTAGCGCCGGGGCGAAGGAAAGACGTGTTGGCACGCGATTATTCCGGCGCGGCCGTCGCAAGGGCGCAAATGCTTCGATTCAGCTACGGCGCCGGGAGAGAGCAAACATTTACCGCCCGATGACCCGGCGCCCTACGGCGCCGGCGCAGGACTTAGCACGGCGACGCAGGCAAGGGCCGCTTTAGGGTTAAACGGCTGGAGAAGCCTGCGGCAGGATCTCGAACACCGCCTCTTTGGGCCGGCACAACCGGGTGCCCAGGGGTGTCACGACAATGGGACGGTTGATTAATACCGGGTATTGCGCCATAAATTCGATAAGCTGTTCGTCGGTCCAATGGTCATCCGCCAGGCCAAGCTGCTGGTAAGGATCGTTTTTGGTGCGGATCAGCGCGCGGACCGGCAGTCCCGTGGCGATGATTAATTTTTGCAACTGCCGGCGGTTGGGGGGCGTTTTCAGGTACTCGATTACCGTCGGTTCCAAGCCACGCTCGCGCAGCAGGGCCAACGTATTACGCGAGGTGCCGCAGCCGGGGTTGTGATAGATAATGATGTCGCTCATGAATAAGTCCTGTGGCGTTGACGAAACTGCGCAATGGGGTGGTTATTATCGTCAATAGCGCCTTACTGCGCACGCGATTTGTCCCGGAGCCCTCGACGGAGCCATATGCGCGGGATTATCGCGCCGCCTCAACGAGACCATATGCGCGGAACTGTCCAGAGCCAGATAGGGAGTTAGAAATACCGCAGCCGGACCCAGGTCCGGCTGCGTTTGCTTGTTCTGTTACATAATTACTCTGTTGTGGACAGGCGATAAAACCTTGCAGATTATAATTATGTAGCTGCGATCCAAGCATAGCAATGGGCATTATTTCGACGGTTTCCTGCCGCCGCCATGGCTGTTGCGCCCGCCTTTTCCACCGGCTTCGGATGCGCGCTGCGGGTCGTTTTTAAAGTTGCCGCCGCTCGCCTGACCGCCTTTCCTGCCGGCGCTGGATGCTTTTTCACGATCTTCCGCAAAGTTGCCCGATCCGCCACGATGTTGTTCAGCCATCTTAAACCTCCAATTAAAGTAAATTTCCATACATTAAACAGCTATGGATTAGAATAGATTACCCATACTGAATGCAAATGGCTTAAATTCAGCTTGGGTTGAATATTCCGCCTATTACTTCTTTATTTCCCAATGAAAGCATGCTTACTGCACATTATGTTATTGGTACACTTAATACTAGCCTACCTATGCAACCTGGCAAGGGCCATTTACAGAATGATACAAAGTGTGAAAGAATGCCTGGCCGCAATCGTAAAAAAATAGGCTTAACGCCATGAATATCAAGCAATACAACCCATCATATTATGCCAACATTTAGATATCTGCGGTAATTCATTATTTACTTGATCAGTTAAAAACGACTCAGCCGAATCCCTGTCGTCAGCGGAAAGTGCGCCACACGCAATATTTATATCTTAACGGCGTAATTTACTTTTCATGGCTATAATGTGGACGAATATTATTAATATTCATTCGTGGTCCCGTCTTAAAATCAAAGGCATCATGCCTGCCCTTTATGATATTTGAATTTATATATTCGATTATCGCTTTTGTACTCAGAACATCTCCTGCCGCCACGCCACTAACTAGCGCAGGTTGCATGTAATTAGCAAAATTATTATCGATTTTTTTTAGAAGAACTTTAACAATAGCCAAGTTTTTATTTGTTATCGCGAGATGTAAAGCCGCATCAAAAAAACACTCGGCAAGATTGAGGACTAATTCGTTTTCCTTAAATAAATTTTCGACAACTTGCAGATTATTTTCAATTACCGCTAAAAGAAAATCCTTAACCCGCCCTGGTCCGTTAAGCTTTAAATCAATATTAATACGGTCAATTAAACGATGAGCCAATCCCCTATTTTTTTTAGTCAATGCGATAATCAAAGCGTCTTCACCCTGACGATTTCGATGGGCAACGTTCAGTTGCTTTATATTCATTAAGAAATTAATCATATCCAAATTATTACTTTTGATCGCGTAGATCAAAGCAGTATTACCCGCCACATCGGTAAAATTAACATCAGCCTGTTTTTCAAGAAGGAGTGTACATAGGGCGATATTATTATCCTTCACCGCAATGGAAAAAGCACTTTGGTCAAATTTATTGACATAATTAACATCGACGTCCTCAACATCGAGTAATAACTTAACCATCATTATATCATTATTTTTAACCGCGCTCATCAAGCTCGTCATGCCGCTGTCGTTGGCAACATTAACATCCGGCTGCTTCTCAAGAAGCAGCTTAGCCATCTCAAAGCTCCTGTAAGTGACAGCATAGAGTAAAGCTGTATCGTTTAATTCGCTTTTATGGTTAATGTCGAGATTACTATATTCAAGCAAGAGTTTAACCATCTCTATTTCATTATATAACGCAGCATACAATAAAGGAGTATGTCTTGCGGAGTCCACACAATTAATGATAGAACCAAATTTATTCAGCAAAACCCGGAGCGTATCGGGTCGGCCGTATTTCACCGTAGCGAACAAAGCCGTCTGTGCCCATTGATTATCATGGTTAGCGTCACCTTTATTATTCTCCAGCAACAGGCTAACAATTTCATGATTATGCGCCGCTAAAGCAAGGTATAAAGCCGCGTTACCGATTTGATTTTCAAAATTGAGGATAACGTTATTCTCTTTTAGAACATCCTTTACCTTATCAATATCGTTAGAAGACACAGCAAACAAAAAATTGACATTATACTCTTTGCCTTTGGCATCGAAACCAGTATACGCTTTTTCTAGCAAAAGAGTGGCTATCGCCACATTTTTGGTTGTAATTGCAATAATTAAAGCATTCATTGACAAATTATTTTTATAAAAAATATCAATGCCAGCCATATTAATCAAATAGCGCACCATGTTGATATCTTCGTTTACCACCGCGGCCATCAGACCCGTGGCTCTACCATCATGCGCGTAATTAATGTTAGCCCCATTTTCAACTAATAGCTCCACCACTGGCGGTTTTTTATGCAGTATCGCCTGAAAAAAGGCAGCGCCGATGTCGGCACATTGAAGGTTAATATCAGCTTTTTTATCAAAAAATATTTTTGCCATGTCGATGTAGCCTTTTTCGGCAACCGTCATGATGGCCGTAGAGTCTTGTTTATTTTTGTGGTGAACATTAGCGCCCTTTGCAAGTAACAATTCGACGGTATTCAAACAATTATTTCTTGCCGATAAGATTAAGGCAGTATCTCCATTATTATTATAGTGATTAATATTCACATCATTTTCGAGCAAAATTTTAATCGCGGCATGACCTTCAGCATGGCACGCGAAATACGTTAATGCCGTATTACCTAGCCTATCCTGCTGATCAAGATCAATTTTAGCGTCCCTGATTATTTTATTAATCATATTTATATCATTAAACAAAGCACAAAGCATAAGTATATTATTACCATCTTGATCATGATAATTTTCATCAATTTTAGTTTTATTCATAAAGCTTCCTAACGCTTTAAATATTTTATAATTAGGTATATAAGTGAATGTTTTAGATAAATCGCCTATCCACTGCGCATCCATTAAAAAATCAATATTTTCAATATGTGTATGATTAATAGCAAAATATAATAGTTCCTTATCTAATATACCTGTTATATTTTTTTGCCTAAGTGTCTCTAGCGTCACCAAAGATTGATGATCCGATTTTTTTTCCGAAAGCCAATACATCCCCATCAACGTCTTAATATCAAAATCTTCTCTTTTGCTAAAATAAGCGAATTCATAACCTTTATCACCATATTTTTCAGCCAACGATTCCACAATGGTGCAAAAAATCGGTTCCGCGGTGGGCAGCATAGTAACATCGTTATCAAATTGTAATATATTATTTTTCTTGACATCAACAGAACGTAACCTGTTATATTCATCAATTGCCTCATACATCATTTTAGCTGCACGATCATCATAGACATTCTCCTGGACTTTATTGTTTGTATACTCGGCATGTATTTTTTTATAATAACCATAGAGATCATTCCCATAAGTTTTTATGGCCTCAACGAGGCTGGCTTCCATCTTCAGCCTTTCTTCAAGTATGCCGAGTTCATTTAACGTTATCTTTTTAATTTCGTCATTAACATGCATATCTTCAATGGTATCGCCTATATCCCATTCAGTACCGCGCAAATGTTTTATATATGCATTACCATAATGTATTTCCATGATAGGATCGATGTTGTCGTGGTTTTTTCGCAGATGATGGCTAAGCGCAGCCATTATAAGATTTTTTTTGATTACCTGAAGCTGAGTAATGAGATTATCATCCATATAATCTGCCGCGATTTTGCATGCGTCAGATATATGCGTAATAGCGCCAGGAGTGCATACGTTCAAATCCGAAAACATCATTCTAATCTCAAGCGCGACCTTTTCATGGCATGTTTCTTTATTGATACTGCTTAATTTTTCAAGATAGCAACCAAGTTGATTATATACCGCATATTTATTGCTTTCATTTATTTTTTCTGGTTTGTCCATGAGAGAAATAAAGTGTTTTATATTGCCTTGGGCATAATCCGCTAAATCCAGCCTTTCGGCAAGGCGCTCTAAATCATTGCGGGTTTGCCTTATGTAATGTTTGAAGTGTTTTGTTTCAAACTCTGCAAAAGTAGCGTATTTTTCTTGAGTATAGATAATCCGCTCGTTCCCAGCCCCATCAGCGCTAGCCAAATTGTCGATACTTTTCGCTACATATGGAGCGAGGTCATGTTGACTGTTTACATTATTGATTGGCATTATTTTCCTTTGTGTTTTATATTGAAAACATTGATCACATATAAACAAAAAGTTATATGAAATGTTATTTAGATAAGTTAAAAAAGAGTTCACTATATTGCATGACATAACTTAAACTTTAATTAAACACTGCCGGTGTTACTGTTGCCTCTACCTGTTCTAGCGTTAATGCCTGATTAAACCGGCAGCACGGGTACGGCAGGGCCAGGCACGCCGACCCGTGCCTGCGTTTTCGGCAAACCGTATGACAAAAAATCACGTTGTCCCGCCGTCGCGCATCGACGGCGATGCGCAAGCGGGCGATGACGCCGCTAAAGGCGGTTTTTCCCGGATCCGGCCGGTGGAAGATTTTTACCCTGGAGCGCGGCTATCGCGAAAACAGCAATGTGCTGGAGACCCGCGTTATTACCCCGTCCGGCGTGGCGTTGCCGACCGGGTCGGTTAGCAGCGCCCTGGCCGGACGGCTGCCCCGGAGCGAACCGGCTCGAGGATAAGGCGTATCAAGTCCTGCGTAACGGGGCCGTTATCAATGCCTCCGGCCGGCGATCTTCATGCCCAGCGCCACCACCGCCACGATAATGCCGCCGGCCACCAGCCCCAGCAGCATATCGGCGGCGCTGGTCAGCAGGGTGCCGATCAGGCCCCGGTGGCCTTCGGTAATGCGGTCGAGCAGGCTATGGGTCCAGGGCAGGCCGTGCGCCAGGATGCTGCCGCCCACCAGGAACATGGCCAGGGTGCCGATAACCGACAGGGACTTCATTAACAGCGGCGCGGCGTTAACCACGCCACGCCCGATGGCGCGAAGCCAGCCGCGCGGGCCGCCGGTGCCCGGTAATTGGCTCAGGTAGAGCCCCACATCATCCATCTTGACGATGGCCGCCACGATGCCGTACACGCCCACCGTCATGGCCAGGGCTATAAATACCATCACCGCCACCTGGCTCGTCAACGGCGCGCTGGCCACGGTGCCCAGCGAAATAACAATGATCTCCGCCGACAGGATGAAATCGGTGCGCACCGCCCCTTTGACCTTTTTATTTTCCAGCGCCAATACGTCGGCCTGGGTCACGGCGGGTTGATTCTGCGGCGCGCCCGCCGGGGTGGGCGCGGACTCTATCGCCTCGGGATGCGCCTTTTCATGCCGGCGGCGGTGCCGGCTTTCAATCAGTTTCTCCACCCCTTCGTAGCATAGATAAGAACCGCCCAGCATCAGCAGCGGCGTGATGGCCCAGGGAATAAACGCGCTGATCGCCAATGCCAGCGGCACCAGGATCGCCTTATTGATCAACGAGCCCTTGGCGACCTTCCATACCACCGGCAGTTCCCGATCGGCCCTGACGCCCGAGACCTGCTGCGCGTTAAGCGCCAGGTCGTCGCTGAGCACGCTGGCGGTTTTTCGCGCCGCCACCTTGCTCATCGCCGCCACGTCGTCGAGTATCGAGGCTATATCATCAAGCAGCGCCAACAGGCTGGTTCCCGCCATATCAAATTCCTTAAGTGTGCTTTTTATCGTTGGTATCGTTATGATTAAAGCAGGCTATTACCATATTGTTAATAATTCATATCAGTTATTTGGAGAATGCTATGTCTACAGATGTCCATATCGTGGCGGTTGTCGAGGGTAAACCGGGCAAGGCGGAAGCCATCAAGGCGGTGATCAAGCCCTGTATCGAAGCAACCCGCAAGGAAGAAGGCTGCCTGAAATATCAGCTGCAGCAGGATATCGCGCGGCCCGATCACTTTATTTTTGTCGAGCATTGGGCAAGCGAGGCGATGGTGCAAAAACATAGTAAGTCGGCACATCTTAAAACAATGGTGGACGGACTGGCCGAACTGATCGTCGCGCCGCTGGACGTGTCGCTGCTGAAAAGCATCGACTAAACCGGTCGGCGGCAACCAGCCCTCGGCCGACATTCACCGGATGCCCGCCGAGGTTAATGAATCCTGATTGGATACGGCCCAGGCATAATATCGTCTATTTCACTGCGACGTACCGCCGCCGGCGCCATTCAGAGATATTTCCGCAGCCAGGCTAGCTGCCTGGCCGCGATTTGGTTGAGATGCTCGCCGGCAAACACCTGGTAGTGACGCGCCTTAGGTTGGATATGACAGCTTTTTTCCGCGCCAATGGCCTGGTATAAAGCCAGTCCGTATTCCAGGGCGATGACTTTATCGTTTTCGGCAAACACCATGAACGTGGGTTGGGTCACCCGCGCCGCTGCCCGCACCGGATGATACAGGATGGTCTCCCATACCGTCAGGTAGGGGATCTTGATATCCAGCGCCGGAAAATCCTTTTTTTTCTTTTCAAAGAATGTACGCGATTCCTCATCGGTCATCACCTTGATAATCGGTACCAGCAACTCTTTGCCGTCCTGCTGCTTTTTATTTGCCATCCTGGCCATGGTATCCATGAACCGCGCCTTCTCCTCCAGGCCCATATCGCCGGTGACCAATTGTTCACCGTCGGCGAAGGCCAACTGGCTGAGAACGCATTTTACCTCCGGCCGGCGGGCGGCCACCTCGATGACATGGCCGCCGCCAAGCGAGGTTCCCCACAGGGCGATGCGCCGGGCGTCAATCCGGGATTGGGTTTTACACCAGTCCAACACCGCCAGGATATCCTCGATTTGCCGTTCGGGCACGATCCTGCCGGCGTCCCCTTCGCTGTCGCCGAAGCCACGGTAGTCAAAGGTGACCACCCTATAACCCGCATCGACAAACCGCTGGACAAAACCCGCCAGCAATACATCCTGGATGCAAAAGAACCCATGGCACATCAATACCGCGGGCAGCGGCGCCGCGGCATTGGCGTCGCCATAATGTATCCGCGCAGCCAGTTTATCCTTTGCACATTCAATAAAGTGTCGTTCAATCTCCATCGTATGTTCTCCTTATGTAACTATTAATTTTTCGTCGTTATAATAACGGGTTATCGAACGCGAAACGAAAGGGGCGATCTGAGATTGCCTCCTGAAATTATTATAATAAAAATACTTAGCTATTAATTTAAATTACAAAAAATTAACATGCAGATGATATTGGGAACTCATAAATTGATAATACCGGTAATTATTATGCTTGATCAAGGTAAATAACTTATTATTAGCCCCGTTGTTTCTTTTTGAGTGATAAATATGGAGAAAAATATAAAATACTCTGATTGGTGCTTTTTAAAGACATAGTATTTTAACTAAAATTCAATTTTATCGATTCAACTAACAGAAGTCTATTGTATAGCAATATCTTAACGTGGCTCAATCGGTTAAACGGGGAGAATTTAATTAAGTTTATAATTATATATTATGTTAATGATTTTTTCCAATGCCGATTCACTTACCCCACGTTATAAATCATCTCATATTATTGATAATAAATTAGTTAGCTTAATAATAATTTAAATTACACTAATATAAATAAATGGTTTAACTAAATAACATGATAATAATGAAAAGAGTAAATCTATCATGGTTAATGAATAATAGAAAATGTTATTTTCCCGGGGCAACCGCGCGGCGCAACCCCCGCGCGATTGCCGGGCCGCCGGGGCTAACGGCTAAAGTACGGCAGCCGGACGCCTTTGAGAAATAAAAACGCCAGCAGCAGCCCGCCCCATAGCGCCATGGTGATATAACTGCTTATCCCCATGATATTAAGTCCGCTTTCCAGCATCTGCAACAGGATCAGCGCCAACACCATGCCGACGATCCTGCCGAAGCCGCCGTCGGGATTAATCCCGCCCAGCACCGCCGCCAGAATACTGGTCAGCAGGTAGGATTCGCCATAGGCGGCTTTGGCGGAGTTAAGCTTGGACATCATCAGCAGCGCGGCAACCACGCATAACAGCGAAGAGATGACATAAACCGCCATCAGCGTGCGCGGCGTATTGATGCCGGCGTAATGGGCCGCGCGCTGGTTGGAACCGATAAGATAGATTCTCCGGCCCAGCGTTGAACGCTCCAGCACAATCCACATGATAAGCGCCACCAGCGCAAAGAGATACAACGGCACCGGGATGCCGAGCCAGTTATTGTTATTCAGCCACAGCACATAGGCGGGGAAATTGGAAATGGCCGTCCCCTTGGAGATCAGGATGGTCACCCCCTTGAGCAAGGTCATCATGCCCAAGGTGGCTAATATGGGCGAGACGTGGATAACAGCAATCAGTACGCCGTTCAGCAGGCCGATAACACCGGCCATGCCGACCCCGGCCAGCAGCATCAGCAGGGCGCTGCCCGCCGACGGCGCAAAATGGGTGGCAACCCACGCCATGGCCAGGGCGCAGCAGTTGGTGGTGGCGATAATCGACAGGTTAATCCCACCGGTCAGCATGGTCACCGCCATGGCGAACGCCAGTACGCCCAATACCGGCAGCTGCGACGCGATAGACTGGAAATTCGGCGCCGACCAGAATACGCCCGGGATCTGCGCGCTGAAGGCCAGCATCACCGCCAGCAGCAATATCACCAGGTACAGCTCCACATGATCTTTGACTTTAGCGCCGCTCATGACAGGATCTCCGATTTACCGCGCTGGCTCCAGGCGGTGGAGCTGATGCTGACCACAATCACCAGGCCGGTAATGACCGTATGCCAGTAGGATGAAATGCCCATCAAATTAAGGCCGTTTTGCAACATCGCCAGCAATATTACCCCCAGCGAAGTGCCCAATAGCGTGCCGCGGCCACCGACGATACTGGTCCCGCCCAGCACTACCGCCGCCAGGACGGTCAGTTCATACCCCAGCAGCGAGTCGGGCGCCACCGTCATCACGGTATAGGACTGCACCACTCCGGCCACGCCCGACAGCAGTCCCATGAAACCATAGACAAACAGCTGTAGCTTAAAAATGCCAAAACCCAGGCGCGAGGCGGCTTCACGATTGCCGCCCATCGCATAGATCTTACGTCCGATACTGCTGCGTTTCATCAGCAGGCCGGTAACTATCAGCACCACCAGCAGGGTCATGATGGGCAGGTTCAGCCCGTAGTCATAACCATCGGCGGCGGTAAAGGTAAATAAGGTCAGTCCGCCTTCAAACCAGTCGGGATATTTGTACAGCCAGACCCCCTTGGAGAAGTAGAGCAGCAAACCATAGAAGATATTCAGCGTTGAAATGGTGACGATGATGGAAGGCACTTTCAGCCGGTTGACCAACAGGGCGTTAACCAGGCCCAGCACGGTCCCGACGCCGCCGGCAATCAGGAACGCCACCAGGAAATTACCGCCGAATTTCAGCAGCGCGGTGACCATGACGTATTGGGCGATAATGGTCATGGCCGGAAAGGAAATATCAATGCCGCCGGAGATCAGGACAATAAACAACCCGCACGCCAGGATCAGCAGCATGGCATAATTGTTCACCAGGTCGTAAAGGTTACCGAATGTCAGGAAATCTCCGCTGTTAATGCTGAAAATCACCCCGAGGATCAGGATGGTCACGATCAGCAACCCTTCGTGACGATGCAATCCCGATTTGTTAACCATTGACCACCTCCGCCAACGCCGCTTCGGTCGTTTCAGACGTAAGAAATTCAGCGACCAGCGCACCCGCGCGCATCACCAGGATGCGATGGCTGTTAAAATAAGCCTCTTCAATTTCATCGCAAATCATCAATACCGCGATGCCCTGCTCCGCCAGCGCGTTCACGATCTGGTAAATACCCGCCTTATTGGCGATATCGACCCCGACCGTGGGCGAATCAAGGATCAGCAGGCGCGGACGCGTCGCCAGCCACTTGGCAATCGCCACCCGCTGGGCATTGCCGCCGGAAAGGGTATTCACCGGCAGGGAGGTATTGTCCGATTTAATCGTCAACCGGTGAATCATCTCCCCGACCAGCGTCTGCACCCGCTGCCGGTCGATAAGGCGCCAGCGGTTATTGACCTGCGGCAATACCGTCGAGATGATATTGTCGCCAATGGACTGTTCCATGACCAGGCCGGTACTGAGGCGATCTTCCGAAACATAACCGATCCCCGCGGCAATCGCGTCGCGATTACTGTGGAAATGCACCAGGGAGCCGTCAATTTTCATGCTGCCGCCGTCCGGACGGGTCAGGCCGAACAGGCTCAGGCACAGTTCGGTGCGCCCCGCGCCCAACAGCCCGGTGATGGCGACGATTTCCCCCTGATGTACCTTTAGCGAAATATCATGATATTGATCGCGGCGGCTCAACCGCTCCACCTCCAGCACCACCGGTTTACCACCCGCATATGGGGTCAGCACGCGGTAATCGAATGCCAGCCCGGTCATCAGGAAGGCCAGCTGCTTGCTGCCCATTTCGGCGGCGGGAAAAGTGCCGATATGCTCGCCGTCCTGCAATACGGTAATGCGGTCGGAGACCGCCATCACCTCATCCAGGCGGTGGCTGACAAACACCACGCAGATACCGCGCGCCTTCAGTTGATGGACCAGCCTGAGCAACCCCTTGACTTCGGTCATGGTCAGCGAGGCGGTGGGCTCATCCATGATTATCAGCCGGGCATCCTGCGCCAGCGCCCGGCAAATCGCCACCAGTTGGCGCTGCGCAATCGACAGCGTCTCCAGCGGCGCGTGCAAATCAAGCGTAACGCCGATATCGTCCAGGGTACGCTGAGCCAGTTGGTACAGGCTGCGCTTGTTCACCCAGAGATGCCGATGATAAAGGTTGATGGCGATATTTTCCGCGACGCTCAGGTTGGGGAATAATGAAAGATCCTGGTAAATCACCTGGATGCCGCGCTTAACGGATTCTCCCGGGGTCAAATGGGAGTACACATGATCGTCGAGGGTGATTTTCGCCCCGGCATCCGGTTGATAGACGCCGGAGATAATTTTGATCAGGGTAGACTTGCCGCAGCCGTTTTGCCCGGCCAGGCAATGTACCTCGCCGGGCAATAACGTCAGGGCGATATTATCCAGCGCCTTTACCCCATAAAACGTTTTGCTGATATTTTCCATTGCAATTAACGGCTTCATAAAACCTCGCGCCAGCACGTCCAGGTGGTCGGCCGGTCGCTGCCGCCCAGCCCCGGCCACATCATCGCCCCAGGATGTCAAACGGGGATTAATCAATACAGGCTATCGATATTGTCCTTGGTCACCAGCAGCACCTTATGAAACTTAATCACCTTTTTGTCGGCATCGACTTCCGCTTTGCCGAGACCTTTTACTTCATAGCCGGGGCCGATATTTTCACCTTTGAGCAAACTTGACGCCACCGCCGTCAGGGCATAGCCCGCGGTAGCCGGATCGTAGGTAATGCCCTCGGTGATATCGCCGCTTTTAACCAGCGACGCGGCCTGTGACGGAATCATCATGCCGTAGACATGGACTTTGTTTTTGGCGCGTTTTTCCTTAACCGCACGCCCGGCGCCAATGGGACCCTGTGAACCAAAGGCCACGATGGTGTTCAGATCCGGATGAGCCTTCATCAGATCAAGGGTGGTACGGCGGGAATCATCAATGCTTTCCGACACCGGCATACGGCTGGTGACTTCATGCATCTGCGGATAATGTTCTTTCTGGTATTTCACGAACAGATCGGCCCAGAGATTATGCTGGGGTACCGTCAGGCTGCCCACATAGATGACGTAACCGCCTTTGCCGCCGTTGGCCTTGGCCACCTGCTCGACGTTGTCGGCGGCAAACTGCTGGTTATCAATGATTTCGACGTCCCAATTGGCGCTGGGCT
Organism: Acerihabitans arboris; assembly: GCF_010131535.1. Taxonomy (GTDB): domain Bacteria; phylum Pseudomonadota; class Gammaproteobacteria; order Enterobacterales; family Enterobacteriaceae; genus Acerihabitans; species Acerihabitans arboris. The sequence continues at coordinate 195,851 of NZ_WUBS01000008.1, read as the reverse complement.
GGCCCGGCGATTCATTGGTCAACACCACGATGCCCGCCGCGCGCGCTTTTTTGAATACCGGTTCCAGTACATCGGCGTCATTGGGCACGATGGTTATCGCGCTGACTTTTTTCGCGATCAGGTCTTCGATGATTTTGACCTGCTGCGGCGCATCGGTACTGGACGGGCCGACCTGATAGGCATTGACGGTCAAATCCTTGCCCGCCTGGGTGACGCCTTCGCCCATACGGTTGAACCAGGGCATACCGGCAATTTTGGAGATATTGACAATTTCGGCCTGCGCGGCAAACGCGCCGGACGCGCTCATCATCAGGCCCAGGCAACCCGCGGTTAACCAGTTCTGCAGGGTGTTTATTTTCATTTTATTTATCCTCTTGCGATAAAAAGGGAGGGAATGACCGGAAAAATACGTCCAGAGAAGGCAATGGCCGATAGCCGTAAAATAAAAGTGGTTTTTCCAGCGCGGTTATATAAAAAAAATAACGGCTTACGCGGAGAAAACGATTGAAATATGGAGGGATAGCGCGCAATTATCCATATACATATTAGCTGTATATATGGATAAATAAGGCAGTATTCTTGTTTGCGATTAAGCTCACATAACCGTCAAAAGAAACCTTACAAGCTGAATTAAAGTGCTATAGGCGAGGCGGAATAGCGCGCGTGTTCCTCGCGCCAATACAGGGAAAATTGCGTCATCGGCATCGGCCTGGCAAAAAAGTAGCCTTGCTGGAAGAGAACATGCTTGTCCAGCAAATAGGCCTTTTGCCGCGCATTCTCCACACCTTCGGCAATCAGCTTCATATCCAGCTTCCCGGCCAGGTCAATCACCACATCCACGATAATACGGGTAGTGGTCTCTTCCTCAATCATCGCCACGAACGACTGATCGATTTTCAGGAAGTCGATATTCATTTTACTCAGGTAGGACAGGCCGGAATACCCGGTGCCGAAGTCGTCGATGGCAATCGCCACGCCCTGCTGCTTCAGGGCGGCCAGCACCTCGAGCGTGGTATCGGTGACATCGACAAACTGCCGCTCGGTCAACTCCAGCACCAGCCGGATATTTTTATCCCCTACCGTTTGTAAAAAGGTCTGGCAATCGTCGACTATCTGCCGGTTGGAAAGATGGACCGCTGAAATATTAATGGCGATATGCAGCATCTCCGGCCAATGCACCGGGCTGCTGGCAATCACCGCCGCCACCCGTCGCATAAGCTGTTGCGTCAGGGGGATGATCAGCCCCGACTCCTCGGCCAGCGGAATAAACACATCGGGTGATACATACCCGTCCGTGGGATGCCGCCAGCGGGTCAGGATCTCCATGCCGGTGCAGCGATCGCTTGCGACATTCATCACCGGCTGGAAATAGGGTTCGAACTCATTACGCTTTAGCGCCAGCGCCATATTCGATCGGATCGACGTGGTTGCCGTCAGCCAATTACGAATCAGCAGCGACATCACCAGGCAAACTACCACCGAAAACAGGATGACCAAGGCGTAGGTGTCGACCATATAATCAAAAAACTGGTAGCGGGAAATATTGATTGTCAGCAAGTAGGGAAAACGTTGTGAAACCCCGCTGACGGAGATAAACCCGTTTGGCAGCGCCGCTGACGGGACCAGGTCGCCCTTTGGCGATAGATACTGGTTTTTTATTCCCAGAAAAATCTGGTTATCCGTGCCGACGGCATCCATCATATAACGCATATATTGTGTATCAATGACGACACTGGCGCCGTCATTGCCGCGATGCCGGCGCAATACGATGACGGCAACGCCGGGGAATAGAAGCGTACCGGCGCGCAGCTCGATTTCCGGCGTTACATCGTTAATCACCGATGAATATTTCCGCGGTTTCATATTGGGCGGCAGCGGCACCGGGGCGCAATAAACCATGCCGTTATGGGCCAGGTTAACGGTGCGCACCAGGGAATGTTTCATGCCCATGATGCGCAGTTGGTCCACCACCCCCGCACAAGGCCGGCCTAATAAGGCCAGGGCTTCATTGGCCGTAGCGTTGGCGTCGTTCAGCACCGTGTCAATAAAAAGCACCGTACTGCGAATCTCATGATCGGCGCGCGATTTCAGGGCCTGATAGGCAAATAAACTGATGAGGGTAACGGAGAAAATAAAAAAGCACAGGGGAATGATCACCCAAAAGAGCAATCGATATTTGTTGGCGACCTTTGTCATGATCCTGGTCTTCAGACTGATCGGCATGGTGCGTTCCCTACTCCTCGATACATCTGCGGGCGGATACGTTATCCCGCTTATTCGCCTGGGCGAAACCGTTGCAACTTGTTACAGTATACACCCGGTAAATTATTTAACGCCTAATGCTTCGGGCAGGGATGCGATAGCACTGGAGCAACATGCCGGAGATTATACCGGCGGCGACGTTAGCGGGCAAGAGGACAACACCGGCGGCGCAGGGATTGCCAAGGGTTTATGGTCATTATAAAAATAATTATAATTAATATAATTCGTATGATATCTATATTCCGTGTTCCTCACCTTATGTTATGCATATTCCGATTGACCGTAACTGTTATTTGATTTACTATCGATTAAAATTATATTAAATATTAAAACACTTACTTTTATTGCATTTAGCACATTCTGAGAAATTGACAATACCACTGAAATGAAATGATGAGATTCAAATGTTTGTTACAGTAAACTCAATCAGGAAATGTGAAAATTATCCTATCAGTGAAAACATCAGCGATGTTATTTTCCGTGAATTAAAATTCCCCGCACAGACCCGTTTTTCTTATGCGGTGATGAACAAAAGGCACCTGGGGCCGCCGGTGATATATTCCAACTACCCAGCGGAATGGATAAGAAAATATATCGATATGACATTATATAAATATGACCCTGTTATTCTCATGGCGCGAAAAAGCATCATGCCATTTTTATGGGATGACAAAACGCTCTCATTTAACACTAGTGTTTATAATAAAATATTCGAGGTATCGCGGGAATACAATATTTACAGCGGCTACGCGTTCCCATTGCATGATCATGAAAATAACCTGGCAACCCTAAGCCTTTATACCGAGGGAGAGTGCGGGGTATTGCTCAAGCAATACGTCGAGGAGCATAAAAGAAGTATCCAGCTGTTGCTGCTGTCGGTTCATGAGCAATATATGCACATTGAGCCGCATTTAGATAAACTTCCGCGGGGCAAGAGTGAAAGGACGCTGACGGTACGCCAGGTAGAAGTGCTTCGTTGGGCCAGTCTCGGTAAAACCTATGGGGAAATTGCCATCATCATGGGTATCACGGAAAGCACCGTTAAATTCCATATCAGCAATTTAATCGTTAAGCTTGGGGTTGTGAATGCCAAACACGCGATTAGGAAGGCATCTGATTTACACTTGTTCGATGCTAATGAATAAAATTATCAAAGCCTGAGCAGATGTCAATGACAGGAGCGCCATCATGATATGAATATCATCATGAATTATGGCTATTAGTTTTCCCATGCCATTGACAGAAATTTGTCCGGCGCGCTCGCCGTGATTGCCTGGTTTTAGTTGAATTTGTACTGAATGCAATATGGCATTAGCAATGTTGCTTAAACCAGGAGATAAATTAACCTTATAGATAAATTGGCCACTTTTTGAGATAGCTTCCTTCACAGTAATAATGACGGCGAATATATTTAATCAAGGCATCCTGGCTATCATCCCCTATGCCGAGACGGAGTAAATATACCGGTTCTTTTTTTTCCGATAATCCCATGCTCTCTACAGCAATATTCCAGCCGCTGCGTTTGAGAATCGTATACATTGATTTACTGCATACCGTCATTATCGCCTCCTTACCCAGCGTGCGGGCGTAATTAACCATGCCTAAAAAAAGCAAATGGCAAAACGGCAGCTTGGTTTCAGCAAGCCCCTGCACCCGGGTTTTATCAACAAAAAAACGGCTCGATTCCAGCAGCATGCCGTCCTCCGGCGCCTGGTAATTGAAAAAATCCTTGAACGGCCCGGTGATCATATTCGGCTGGTCCATGCCGATGAAGCGTACGCTGCTGACGATATAGCCATCGTAGCATCCTAATAAATAGTGAGTATGCTCATTATCATAACTATCAAATTCCCGATCGCCGACGCAGGTTACCTGCCAGTCCAGACGGTCCTTGAAGGTTTTTTTCCGCAGCAGATACAATTCGTCGAGTTTATCATTGATAATATCCTGGTACTTAACACTGATTAAATTAAACATAGTCCACCCTTTTATCATTATTAATTAATGCCCTTTGCTTTAAGTTAATACAAAGTTAATTTATGATATCAGTAAAGGAAAACCCTAACAACCTGTACTAAAGTACAGTCAAGCAACTGCACTTAATACCAGCTTTTTATGCATTTAAATAACGTGTATTGTCGTCATACCCAGTTATTTTTATAACAGTCATTAGCATCGGCAATAGTTGCAAGAGGGTGTATGAGCAATCGTTTTTGTGTCATCCTTAACCAAGGAAATAATTCATTAACTATCACTACGCACCCCCAGGGTAAAGTTCATAAATTGAGGCAAGGACAGCTATTTATCGGCGGCGGCACGCCTTATAAAACATATAACCAGGGTAATGAATCATGGCATATCATCGGACACATTGACAACCTGCCGCTGTTAAATTACTTATTATTCAATTACTATCCCTCCACCAGTGATTTAATAAACGAAGAGATCATCGGTTTGGCGGTGAAACGCTATGGCATGAACATCATCGAGCTGCTGAAGGGCAATTTTTGCATCATCCACGAAGACGCTGATGGCAACCTGACGCTGGTCACGGAAGATGAAGATCAGCACGTCGCTCCCGGCGCGCCTCGGCTGTGCGGCAACAATATAGCCTTACCGGCATGCCATAGCCCGGCGGGGCATTACCATAACCAACGACAGATCTCCGTCACGCGCTGGCGCGACAATCATCTACAGTTTATCAAAGCGTCCATTGCGCATATTACGCCCCGTTGAGGCAACACCGCGCAGTGACGAACCATACTATCCAGCCTGGAAGTGATGGTTAAATAATTTTTTTTGGTCCGTTTTATTATCTTTATTTTAATAATGATGATTTAAAATAAAAACACAAATTTATGATTTCATAGCATTTTATTTTTAAGTAAATTTATAGTGCCATATAAAATATTAAAAATTTCAATTATCATGCAAAATATAATGATGTTTTTATCATTAGACAAATCCTAAAAATCAACTAGGCTTATCCTTATGATAATTTTGATTATTATTTAGGAGATAAAAATGGCCGACCTTGATCAATACACCATGCGAAATCCCGTCACCCAATATACTCAGGACGAGTTTCCCAAACAAAGCCAGGACGCGCCGGGACTCCAATCCGATATGACGCCGGTCCCTGATTGCGGTGAGCAAACCTATCGTGGCAGCGGTCGTCTGTCCGGACGCAAGGCATTGGTCACCGGAGCCGACTCCGGCATTGGCCGCGCCGTGGCCATTGCGTTTGCCAGGGAGGGGGCGGATATCGCCCTGGCCTATCATCCCGATGAGCATAAAGACGCCGAGCAGGTGGCGGAGCTGATTAAGGAAGCGGGACGCAAGGTGTTTATGCTGCCCGGTGATTTAAGCGACGAATCGGTGAATGTGAAGGTGGTAGAAGATGCGGCGAACCAACTGGGCGGCCTGGATATCCTGGCGCTGGTGGCCGGCAAACAAACGGCGGTGGAGGATATCGCCGACCTAACGACTGAACAGTTTCGCAAGACGTACGAAACCAACGTCTTTTCGCTGTTCTGGATGACCAAGGCGGCATTGCCGCTGCTGCCGGCCGGGGCCTCCATCATCACCACCTCGTCCATCCAGGCGTATCAGCCCAGCCCGTCCTTGCTGGACTACGCATCCACAAAGGCCGCCATCCTGAACTATACCCGCGGACTGGCCAAGCAGGTTGCCGCCAAAGGCATCAGGGTTAACTGCGTTGCGCCCGGCCCCATCTGGACCGTGTTACAGGTATCCGGCGGACAGCCCGCCGAGAAGTTGCCCTCGTTCGGTGCGCAGACCCCGCTCGGCCGCGCCGGCCAACCCGCTGAACTGGCGCCAATCTATGTCTATCTGGCCTCGCAGGAATCCAGCTACGTCACCGCGGAAGTCCACGGCGTCACCGGCGGCAACCATTTAGGCTGATAATCCGCAACCCTTCCCATGACACGACAGGCCCGCGCCGGCACGGACCTGAAAACCGGCGCGTGTTGAAGCGGAGCGTATCGGTGGGGCAAAAGCGCACGTATCAAGGCACGGCTTAACCCCCCGCCCAGCGCACGTCTCGGGGCAACTCCCAGGTCAGGGCGTCGATCGCCGGCGGCAAAAAAATGGATTTCTTTGGCGGTCTATTTAATGTTTATCAATAGTAATTACCGTGACGATAATCCCAGGTAGCAAATATATCGGACATCATGAACATGATTTTATCGACGTCCAGACCTTTGCGGATTAGACACGGGCAAGGCGTAACGCTCCGCTTGCCATGCTGCTCCGCTATCAGTTCGCCATGCTCATCAACCATGGAAACCATCACGCCCTGCTCGTGACGGGTCCGATCGGTGTGATGAGGCTGAATGGATTTAACGTAGTCATCGGCAGCGATAATTAAATCGGCATATCGTTCAATGCGCTCGCCAATACCCTCAGCCAGGCCGCGATTCCCCTTACCGGAAGGGTTAGCCGAGCTGGCAAAAGAAAACTTGCCGTATTTTTCCCATAACTCCTTGGCAATAATTTCACTCGGTTTGCCGAACTTAATAACAAAACAACTGGTGCTGCGACTATCCATCATCAGCGCTTTGGTACCGTCGTCAGGAATCCGTGATCTAGCCTCTTCTTTCCAGGGCAAAATACAGCCTATCAGCACATCTGCCTGCCAGTGTTGTTGATATAATCGCTCAATTTCAGGATTTAACCGCGCTAATTCCTTAAGCTGCTCCAGGGAACCGCATAGCACCACCCCAGGCTTGTTACGGTTTCTGTTTTTTGCCTCAAACTTGCGTTCCAGCCCCGTGGCGTCAGACGTCATAATGATATAACCAACCTTGGTTGGACTGACAATCATGCCGCCCTCACCGGCAAGAATATCGATGGCTTCTTGCTGTAAGCCCCCATTCCAATCAATGATTTTGTTTTTCACCCAAGCCCTCTTTTATGTTGAAGGTTAATAATTATCAATCATATGAAAACATTAAATACCCGCAATAGAGATAATGGAAATATAAAAAATCACTTCAATCCATTTCCACACAATTATTATCAGAATTAGTATTAAACATACCTATTCCGTTCTACAGGCAAAGCCTCATAAAATACAAGAGAAAATCATCAAACTAATAAATATTTCATCAAACCTTAATCAACAGAATAAATAATGACATGAGGAATAACCATTAATGTATCGGGAGTTTATAGCTTAATCCATAGAGGTTTTTTATCGCGGGAGTCCGGCAGCGTGCCTTGGCAGTGATATACAGGTTACAGGTAATAGCGAACGATACGCCTTCAGCCTGGGGAGCACATTGTCGTCCAACAATATCCGGTCCGTGCCTTAACAGGAAGCGGCTGAAACGGCGGTGGTGATTGTTTAGAGCCGGGTAGCCCGCCGGCCCGAGCTATGGCCGGCGCGACAGGACCGCCGGCGGACAATGTAACCAGCCGGTGCCGGCAGAGGTGTGTGCTAACGCTTGCCAACTGTCTCCACGCCGACCAGCCCGACTTTAAAGTAACCACCCTTACGCAAATTATCCATCACCGACATCAGCGTTTCGTAATCCACGCTTTTATCGGCCTGGAAAAAGATGGTGGTCTCTTTATTGCCCTGTGTCTGCTGATCAAGCGACGTAGCCAGCGTATCCAGCGACACGGGGCGTTCGCCGAGAAACAATTGCTTGTCCCCTTTAACCGACAGGTAAACCGGCTTATCCGGCCGTGGCTGCGGGGCGGCGGAAGAGTTGGGCAAATCAACCCGGATATCTACCGTCGCCAAAGGGGCGGCCACCATAAAGATAATCAGCAATACCAACATCACGTCGATAAACGGCGTCACGTTGATATCATGCATCTCACCGTCGCCGTCGATATCTTCATTTAAGTGCATTGCCATCGCTCAACCTACCCGGAACTTTGCCACAGGCTGCGCGGTATGTCGATCGGCGCTGGCGGCCAGATCCAAATCACGTCCCAGCGACAGTAACACCTGCGCGGCGCAATCCCCGACCATCGCTTTATAGCCGGCGATAGTCCGCGCAAACACATTATAAATAACCACGGCGGGGATAGCGGCAAACAGGCCGATAGCCGTGGCCAGCAGCGCCTCGGCAATGCCCGGCGCCACTACCGCCAGGTTTGTGGTTTGGGTATGGGCGATGCCGATAAAGCTGTTCATGATGCCCCAAACGGTGCCAAACAGACCAATAAACGGCGAAATGGCGCCGATGGTGGCGAGGAAACCGTTCCCCTTGCCCATCGCGCGACCGGTGGCCGCGACGCTGCGTTCCAACCGGAAAGCCACGCGCTCCTTGATACCGTTGTTGTCGCTGGAATCAGCGGACAGTTCCAGCTCATTTTGCGTCATGGCCAGCAGCCGTCCGGCGACGCTTGCCTCTTTAAACGTAGCCGCGACCGTAAAAGCCTCGTCCAGGCTCCTCACGTCCCTCAGTCCCGCCATCTCGCGGCGCAGGCGACGCTTCGCCGACGACAGTTCGGCGCTTTTACCAAAAAACAGCGCCCAGGTGACGATGGACGCTATCAGCAATCCGATCATCACCGTCTTGACCACCACATCGGCATGCTGATACATACCCCAGACCGACAAATCCATTTGCGGCAGCAACGGCTGGCCGGATGCGTCCACAGGCGCGGCCTGGGGCAACATTGGCGGCGTGCTCTCACCTTCCGGCGCGGCGGTGGCGGCGGTTCCCACCGGCGCCGGCGCGGCATCCGGCGCGGCGGCCGCGGCCTGGCCCGCCAGGCCAAACACCAGCAGCGTCGCGGCTAATACGCAGCGCAATACTGTGGATAATGAATAAGTACGTCGCTGCGCCTTGCGGGACAGCACCTGGACAAGATTTAAAACAGCCATTTTCACGCTGCGCCTCCACCGAAAGCTTTACCAGAGAATAATCCAGCCAGAATGATAGCAAACAGGACGGGAATTGATAGTGGTTCTCATTATTATTTGTATCAACCGTTATCGATTCAGAGAAAACATGCGGTGTTTTTCCGTCTGGGATAACCAATCCAATAACGCCTCGCCGTGGAATATAACTTTATTAACAATTGCGCCAAATACTCCGCCGCCGAAATACGGACAGCGCCTATTGGCGCGGCGACGTTAGCCCTTTACCCGCTTCCGGCGGCAACATTAATATTATTATAAATCGTTTCAAGCCAGCCAAAACGCCTGCCGCCGGCGCGTATTCATGCTAACGTAGCACGGCGGATACGGGCATCGTTCGGCCCGTGGACCCTTCAATAATTACATTCAGCAAAAGGCGTAGCGTGGATAATGAAGGCTAAGAAAATCGAGACGGCATTAATTACCGCCGGCAGAGATAAAAAATACACCCAGGGTTCGGTCAACGCGGTTATCCAGCGGGCGTCGTCGCTGGTTTTTGACTCGGTCCAGGCCAAAAAACAGGCTACCGCCGGGCGTGCCCAGGGAGAGCTGTTCTACGGCCGGCGCGGCACCCTGACCCATTTTTCCCTGCAGCAGGCCATGGTGGAACTGGAAGGCGGAGCGGGATGCGCCCTTTATCCCTGCGGTGCGGCGGCGGTGACCAATGCCATCCTCTCGTTTGTCTCGGCGGGCGATCATATCCTGATGACCGGGTCCGTCTATGAGCCGACCACCGACTTTTGCCGCCATATCCTGGCCAAGCTGAATGTCGCCACCACCTGGTTCGACCCGCTGATCGGCGACGGGATCGCCGGTTTGATCCAGGAGAATACCCGGGTGGTATTCCTGGAGTCTCCGGGATCGATCACCATGGAAGTGCAGGACATCCCCGCCATCGTCAAGGCCGTGCGCGCGATCAACCCCGAGATCGTCGTGATGCTCGACAATACCTGGGCGGCGGGCATTTTATTGCCGGCGCTGGCGCTGGGCGTGGATATCTCGATCCAGGCGGGTACCAAATATATCATCGGCCACTCCGACGCCATGCTGGGTACCGCGGTGGCCAATGCCCGTTGCTGGGACCAGTTGCGCGAGCAATCCTATTTGATGGGACAGATGGTGGACGCCGATACCGCCTATATGGCCGCTCGCGGCCTGCGCACCCTGGGCGTGCGCCTCAAGCAGCACGCCGAGAACGGCATGCGGGTGGCCTCCTGGCTGGCGGAGCGCCCGGAAGTGGCGGTGGTCAACCATCCGGCATTGCCCGGCTGTAAGGGCCACGCGTTTTTTGTCCGTGACTTTACCGGCGCCAGCGGACTGTTCTCGTTCGTACTGAAAGCGCGCCTCAGCCAGGCGCAGCTGGAGCACTTTCTCGATCACTTCACTCATTTCAGCATGGCCTATTCATGGGGCGGATTTGAATCGCTGATCCTGGTCAACCAGCCCGAGGAAATCGCGGCTATCCGCCCCGCCGGCGGCGTCGATTTCACCGGCACCCTGGTGAGGGTACATATCGGCCTGGAAAATACCGATGATTTGATTGCCGACCTGGCCGCCGGCTTTGCCAGGATCGGGGAAGCGGCTCATCGCCAATAGTGTAAATAGCGTCTAAAATAGTTAAAGAAAATTGTCCAATTGCGTACGCGATCGAGGACAGACAGGGATGTTGACGATAAGCTGCCAATAAAATGAGATAAGCAGGTAGAGATGAGCGTATTACATGAGATTGTCCGCGCGCTGTGGCAACAGGATTTTGCCGCCCTGGCCAATCCGCGGGTGATCGGGATCGTTTATTGTGTGATGTTCGCCACCCTATTCCTGGAAAACGGATTATTGCCGGCCTCGTTTTTACCCGGCGACAGCCTGCTGCTGCTGTCGGGCGCCATGGTGGCGAAAGGCGTCATGGCATTTATCCCCACCCTGATCATCCTAACCGTGGCGGCCAGCCTGGGCTGCTGGTTCAGCTACCTCCAAGGCCGCTGGCTGGGGGACACCCGCATCGTGCGGGGCTGGCTGCTGCACCTGCCCGCTCATTACCATCAGCGCGCCTACGCCATGTTTAATCGCCATGGCCTGATGGCGCTGCTGGTCGGCCGTTTCCTGGCGTTCATCCGCACGCTGCTGCCGACCATGGCGGGCATATCCGGCTTAAGCAATACCCGTTTCCAGCTGTTTAATTGGTTAAGCGCATTGATATGGGTCGGCACCCTGCTGACGCTGGGATATTCCATCAGCCATGTGCCGCTGGTAAAACACCATGAAGACCAGGTAATGATGGTCCTGATGGTGTTGCCGCTGGTATTGCTGTGCAGCGGCCTGGTGGGCACGCTGCTGCTTCTGCTGCGCAAACGTAAGGTCAAGGACGCCGCCTGACCGCGTTTTTTGCCCCTGTTGCGCCGTCATTGTCAGACCTGCAACGTCGGGCTTTGTCCCGGCACCCTGACCCGCGCCACATCTTCCCTGGGCGATATGCCGAAATAGCGCTTAAACTCCCGGCTGAACTGCGAGGGGCTTTCATATCCCACCCGCATGGCCGCGGTGCCGGCGTTAAGCCCGTCATGCAGCATCAGGATGCGCGCCTTATGCAGCCGGTAGGTTTTCAGGTATTGGAGCGGGGACGTGCTGGTCACCGCCTTGAAATTATGGTGGAAGGCCGACAGGCTCATATTCACATCCGCCGCCAACTGGTCGATGGTCAGGCTATCGGCAAATTGCCGTTCGATTTTTTTCAACACCTTGGCGATCTGGTTAAAATGTGATTGCCGGTTCGCCAGGGCATACAAGGCGTCGCCGCATATATCCTGCAGCAGGTAATACAGGATTTCGCGCACGATAGCCGGTCCCAGCACCCGTGCGTCCAGCGGCTTATCCATAATATCCAGCAGACGTTCGGCGGCGCAGAACAGCTGGTCGGTCAGCGGCGCGGCATTGATCCCGCTTGACCGGGGCGTTACCGGCCTGAACTGTGCGTCATCGCCCATGGCGATAATCAAGTCCTGCAGCATCAGGGTATCGACGCCGATGGATAACCCCACCAGCGGCTCTTCCCGCGAGGCGAACGTCTCGCATTCAAACGGCAGCGGCACGCTCAGCAACAGATACTGGCTGGCGTCATAGACAAAGGTTTTCGCGCCGACATAGCCGGTTTTGCGTCCCTGGAATAAGATAATAATGCCCGGTTCGTACATCACCGGCGTACGGGCATAGTACGTGTCGGCAAACAGCAGCTTCACATGGGGAATGGTTACGGCACTGTTCTCCCGCAGCAGTTGCATGGCGCGCAGCGACAACCGGGTACAGATAGATTGGTTTTGCGTCATGGCACAAGTTCTCCTGTTTGAATGATCCGACAGCTATAGTGCCTTTTTTCATGAATTTTCTATAGCCTTTTGGATAAATAGGCAAATGGCGGGCAGGAATATGCATTGAGTCCCGCCCGCCGGATGGCCACAATGGACAGATACTCCCGCCATGCAGCTCCGCAGATTCGACTAGAATTACCGATCTACCAACGATAGACCCTGCCGGCCTGTGCCGGCCATCGGAAAGCAAGGAGAAATAATGTCGACGCAACCTACGGTAAAATTTCATGATGGACGCACCATGCCGCAGCTGGGGCTGGGCGTTTGGCAAGCCAGCAACGAAGAAGTCCTGAAGGCGGTGCAGGAAGCGCTGAAAGTCGGTTACCGCTCTATCGATACCGCCGCCATCTACAAGAACGAAACGGGTGTCGGCGAAGCGCTGCAAGCAGCGGCGATGCCCCGTGAGGAGCTGTTTATCACCACCAAGCTCTGGAATGCCGACCAGACGGTGGCGCCGAAAGCCCTGGAAGAGAGCCTGAAAAAATTACAGCTTGAGTACGTTGACCTGTACCTGATGCACTGGCCGGTGCCTGCGCAGGATACCTATGTCCAGGCCTGGCGCGATATGGTCAAGCTAAAGGAGGAAGGGCTGGCGAAAAGCATCGGGGTATGTAACTTCCATGCGCCGCATCTGCAGCGGCTGCTGGATGAAACCGGCGTGACGCCGGTGATTAACCAGATCGAGCTGCATCCTTTGCTGCAGCAGCGCGAGCTGCGCCAATGGAACGCCGCCCACGCTATCCTGACCGAATCCTGGAGCCCGCTGGCCCAGGGGGGGAAGGGCGTGTTCGACCAGCAGGTCATCCGCCGACTGGCGGAAAAATATGGCAAGAGCCCGGCGCAGATCGTGATCCGCTGGCATCTGGACTCCGGCCTGGTGGTGATCCCGAAATCGGTCACGCCGGCGCGGATTAAAGAAAACTTCGCGGTGCTGGACTTTACACTTCAGCAGGACGAGCTGGAGGCCATCACCCGGCTGGACAGCGGCAAACGGCTGGGGCCAAATCCGGACACCTTCGTTAAACCCTAAGCCCGGTTATCCGGGGCCGCGTGGCAATATGCCGACAGGCCCGTTTCCCAATAAAAACGGGCCGGCTGGCGTGGTTGGATCAACCGCCGCGCTAGCTGGATCGCACGGTAAACTGGCCGGCGCAGCCGCGATCGGCCATTTCCAGCGTGCCGCTGTAATACAGAAACGGGAAATGATCGCCGGCCAGTTGCGGAAACCACACCATCAGTTCCACATCCCCGTCGACCCATACCGTGTCCTTCCAGCCGCCATCTTCCGGCAGGGGTGAATTGCCGTTTACCCGCTTAATCAAGAACGCCACGCCCTGGATATGGAATGACTGCGGCGTCTCGGCGTGAATAATCCAACGTTCGAAACTGCCCTGCAGCGCCTGGAAATCGGCCCGGGTCATATCCCACATGGCGCCGTTGATCTCGGGTGGGCTGCCCCCCAGGTGGAACTCCCGCGTGCGGGTAATATTGCCGTCGATCATCTGGTCCGACAGCAGGCGCATCGGCAGGTTATCGGTCACCAGCGGCAGCAGCCCGGTGGGCTTGAGGGTCAGCACGATGCTTGAGATCAGTATGGACGAGGGTTCAAAAAAACCACGCACCCGATCCATGATGCCCGCCGCCGCGCCGGCGGTAATCGACACCTCTTCCCCTTTCGACATATCGATCAGGATTTCACGGCGCTCGCCGGGGGCTAACGACAGTTGGCTGACCGGCACCGGGGCCGGTAAAAAACCCTGATCGCCGGCGACCACCTGCATGACGCGTCCGTCGCTTAGCCGCAGCTCGTAGCGCCTGGCGTTCGAGGCGTTAAGCAAACGCAGCCGCACCCAGCCCCGGGACACTTCCACAAACGGGCTTTGCACACCGTTGGCCAATAAGGTATCGCCGATAAAACCGCCGTTGGCCGGCGGGTTATAGACCGGGGCGCCAAAGTTGTCCAGGCGTTTATCCTGGATAATGACCGGGAAATCATCCACGCCATAATGGTTCGGCAAAGGGGAGGATTTGCTGACCTCGTCCTCCACCAGCCACAGTCCCGCCAGGCCGTTGTAGATATGCGGCGCCATGCGGTTGGGGGTATTGGCGTGATACCAGCAGGTGCCGGCCGGCTGGCGTATCGGGATAACCGGCGACCAGTCGACGCTGGCGGACATCATGCGCGGGGCGCCGCCCATCAGCGTGCCGGGAACCTGGAGGCCGCTGACGGTCATGGAGACCGGTTCATTAAGCCGGTTATTGTAGATAAGCTTGACGTCGTCGCCGTTATAGACCCGGACCGTCGGGCCAAGATAACCGCCGTTGATGCCCCAGGTGGCGGTACGCCTGCCGGGAATAAACTCCCAGTGCGCCCGCTGCAGCGTCAGGAACAGCGGCTGGCCGCGGCGTGATTCCAGCAACGGCGGAATGGGCAAGGCGGTCGGCTGCCCGGCGGCCCGCGCCCGCAGCGGTATGGCGCCGGCGCATAACGTGATGCCCGATGCCTGGATAAACTGGCGCCTGTTAAGTGACATATCTGTTATCCGGCCTTCTTTGGCCCGGCGCGCCCTTCGCGCCTGGCCACTTCCGCGTCAAGCTCCACCAGCCTGGCCGCCATGATGTCGCGGCAGTGCGCGGCCAGCTCCCGCACCTGCTCCCGGCCATAAGGCGCGGTATCCACCGGCGGCAGGATCTCCACGATCACCAAGCCGTTGTTCCAACGGTTCAGCCTGATCTTATTGTTGGAGGTATTGGAAACGCAAATCGGCACCACCGGCACCCCGGCGGCGATGGCCGCGTGGAACGCGCCCATCTTGAACGGCAACAGCCCGCGGCCCCGGCTGCGGGTGCCCTCGGGGAACATCCAGATGGAGATGTTTTTCTTCTTGATATGTTTGACAATTTCGGAAATGGTGCCGTGGGCGCGCGAACGGTTTTCACGATCGATGAGCAGGTTGCCCGTCAGCCAGTAGAGCTGGCCGAAAAAGGGTATCCACAGCAGGCTCTTTTTGCCCACCGTTACCGTGCGCGGCTGCACCATGCTCGCGGCGGTCACCATGTCATAATTATTTTGATGATTGGCGATGTAGATACAGTTTTGCCGGGTCACCATGGCGGAGGGGTAACGTAGATCGACCTTAAGGCCCAGTATGGGGGCCATCCGGCCGAACATCCGGCCGAAGGTGGCGACATGGCGTGGATTTCTCGGGCTGAACAGACAATAAATCAATCCAAATACGCAGATACAAATAGAAAGCAGCACCACCACAATGGTACGAATAATCGCTAGCATATTAACCTCTTAACCATCAGCCGCCGCTAGTATACCGGCTTCATGACAAAATACACGGTTATTCCCCGCGCGGGGCTGATAACACTTAAGTCAAACTGCGACCTTATAACTCCATTACCGGCCCGCGCCCCGACGGGAGGGCGCGGGCCTGACAGCCCGGCCGTTACTGGTCCGGCGCGGTTCCCTGGTCGGGGTCGGCCGCGGCCAGCGGGTCATCGACCTCGATACGGTCGATGCGCTGCAGGCCACGGGGCAGGAGCGTTCCTTTGCGACCGCGTTCGGCGCGGTATTTTTGTAAGTCCTCCGGCCGCAGGGTTAATTTGCGTTTGCCAACATAAAGCGTAGCCGATCCCTTGGTGGACAGCAGCAGCATCCAGACCAGGCGATCTTTTCCGGCCGCCGCGTCGGCGGCGGCAATCGAGATGATTTTATTGCCTTTGCCCTTGGTCAACTGCGGCAGGTCGCCTACCGGGAATAACAGCAGCCGTCCCGCGTCGGTGATCACCATCAGCAGTTGTTCCGTCGCGTCGTTCACCCACAGCGGCCTCATCACCTTAGCGTTTTCCGGCAGGGTCAGCATCACCTTGCCGGCCCGGTTGCGGGCCACCAGGTCATCGAAGGTGCAGACAAACCCGTAGCCGGCATCGGAGGCCAGCAGCAGTTTGCGGTCGTCGGTACCGGTCAGCATCTGCTCGACGGTGGCGCCCGGCGGCAGCGTCAGCTTGCCGCTTAACGGCTCGCCCTGTCCTCTGGCGGAAGGCAGCGCGGACGGCTCCAGCGCGTAGCTGCGCCCGGTGGAATCGATAAACACCACCGGCTGGTTGCTTTTGCCGCGGGCGGCGGAAAGGAAGTTATCGCCGGATTTATAGTTCAGCGCGCCGGGGTCGATATCGTGTCCCTTGGCGCTGCGCACCCATCCCATGGTGGACAGGACGATGGTCACGGGTTCCGACGGCGTCAATTCGTTTTCGCTCAACGCCCGGGCCTCGCCGCGCTCAACCAGCGGCGAGCGGCGCGGATCGCCGTAGGCGGCAATATCCGCCTCGATCTCTTTGCGCAGCAGGTTGCTCAGCTTGCGTTCGGAGGCCAGGATGCCCTGCAGCTTTTCGCGCTCTTTCTCCAGTTCCTCCTGCTCGCCGCGGATTTTCATCTCTTCCAGTTTGGCCAAATGACGCAGTTTTAACTCCAGGATGGCGTCGGCCTGGGTATCGCTGAGCGCAAAGCGCTGCATCAATTGCTGTTTCGGCTCATCCTCGGTGCGGATGATATGGATAACCTCGTCCAGGTTGAGATAGGCCACCAGCAGCCCCTGCAGGATATGCAGACGACGCAATACCTTTTCCAGCCGGTAGTTCAGGCGGCGGCGCACCGTGTTGCGGCGATACACCAGCCATTCGGTAAGGATTTCCAACAGGTTCTTGACCGCCGGACGCGCATCCAGGCCGATCATGTTCATATTGATGCGGTAGCTGCGCTCCAGATCGGTGGTGGCGAACAGGTGATGCATCACCGCCTCCAGGTCGACCCGGTTAGAGCGCGGCACCACCACCAGGCGGGTGGGATTCTCATGATCCGACTCGTCGCGCAGGTCCTCCACCATCGGCAGCTTTTTCGCCCGCATCTGGGCGGCGATCTGCTCCAGCACCTTGGCGCCGGATACCTGGTGCGGCAGGGCGGTAATCACCGCCTCGCCGTCTTCGATTTTCCACAGGGCGCGCATGCGCACCGAGCCGCGCCCGCTTTGGTAGATTTTGCGGATATCCTCGCGCGGGGTAATAATTTCCGCCTCGGTGGGATAATCCGGCCCTTTGACATGGTCCAGCAGCTCGTCAAGGGTGGTATTGGGATTTTGCAGCAGCGCGATAATCGCGGCGCCGACCTCGCTGACGTTGTGCGGCGGAATATCGGTGGCCATGCCGACCGCGATACCGGTGGTGCCGTTGAGCAGGATATTGGGCAGCCGCGCCGGCAGGGTTTTCGGCTCCTGCAGCGTGCCGTCGAAATTAGGGGCGTAGTCCACGGTGCCCTGGCCGAGCTCGCCGAGCAGCAGTTCGGCGTATTTGGACAACCTCGACTCGGTATACCGCATGGCGGCGAAGGACTTCGGATCGTCCGGCGCCCCCCAGTTGCCCTGCCCGTCCACCAGCGGGTAACGGTAGGAGAACGGCTGCGCCATCAGCACCATGGCCTCGTAGCAGGCGCTGTCGCCGTGGGGATGATATTTACCCAACACGTCGCCCACGGTACGGGCGGATTTTTTGTATTTGGCGTTGGCGTTTAATCCCAGCTCCGACATCGCATAGACAATACGGCGCTGGACCGGTTTGAGGCCATCGCCGATAAACGGCAGCGCGCGATCCATGATGACGTACATGGAATAGTTAAGGTAGGCATTCTCGGTAAATGTATGCAGCGCCAGGCTTTCCGCGCCGTCATGAGCCAAATCACTCATTGATCGTAGTTTCCTCTCACCGCGGTGTGGTCTGGTGGATAGCCACACCCTTTGGTTTGGTGTTGATAGCCCATGATACTACCCTATCCGCCCCCCGCCTGTCACAGGGCTTGATGACGGGCCTTTATTGCGTCACAGGCAAAAATGTTGTGCGCGACACGCGCTGTTTCGCATCGCGCAGGCGGGCTACACTGTCACTCAACAAATATAAGGCAGGATAAAATGAATAACGTATTTATTATCAACGCAGGCAAAAAATTCGCCCACTCCGAAGGCGCGTTAAATAACGCCATGACCGACGTGGCCGCGACCTTCCTGGCCGACGCCGGCCATAACGTCCGCGTTACGGTGGTCGACAATGGTTATGACAGTGAACACGAGGTCGACAACTATCTGTGGGCGGACGCGGTGATTTACCAGATGCCCGGCTGGTGGATGGGGCAGCCCTGGATCCTGAAAAAATATATCGATGAAGTCTTTACCGACGGTTACGGACGGCTGTACGCCAGCGACGGGCGCTCGCGTTCGGACAGCGCTAAAAAATACGGTTCCGGCGGCCTTATCCAGGGAAAACGCTATATGCTGTCGCTGACCTGGAACGCCCCGCTGGAAGCATTTACCGATCCGGATCAGTTCTTCGACGGGGTTGGCGTGGACGGAGTATACCTGCCGTTCCACAAAGCCAACCAGTTTCTCGGCATGTCGATGCTGCCGACCTTTATTTGCAACGATGTCATAAAACAACCGCGGATTGAGCAAGACATGGCAAAATATCGCGAGCATCTCGGCCGCGTCTTTGGTTAACTAGTGTCGACCCTATCTACCCATCCAAAGACTGAGGAATCGATGATCACGGTAATTGCAGAAATCAAAGTGAAACCGGGACGCAGAGAAGCGGTTTTAGCTGCCATCCAGGCACTCCGGCCCAACGTGCTGGCAGAAGACGGTTGCAGCGAATATACCTTGCTCACCGACTATAAGGCCCAGGTGCCGTGGCGCAAAACCGCGCCCGATTCCATTTTCATGCTGGAGCAATGGAAAAGCATCCGCCATCTGGAACAGCATCAGCAGGCGCAGCATATGGATGATCACCGTGCCCACATTCGCAATGACGTCATGGACGTGACTTTCCATATTCTGGAAAGACGTACCGACTGAACAGGCTAAGCGGTCCCGCCGGTAAACGGCTGGGCCGCCGTTTACCGGCCAGGTCCCCCCGAAGGCGGGCGGCGCATTTTTATGGCGGCGGTCTTATTTTGCCGGGCATGGGTTATTTTAGCCGGTCCAATGATTAAAAAATATTACTTATAATGACAATTATCATTCCAGAATAATTAAAAAATTGATTGAACGAGTATTTCAACTTCCCTCTCCGCTTATTAAATAAAAATGAAAAATGGAATCAACTTTAAACCCAGCACCAATGGTTATATATACTCCAATTTATTTTTCCATCGTGAAATCATATAATCTCAATCGCGCAAACGTTGCCGCCACATCGTTTCCCTTGGATAACATCAATAACATGAAGGATTTTCTCAATGAACCTGTCCAACTGCTTGTCATGCTGCGCCAGTAACCGGGAAAATAACTCCCGGAGAACAGCTTGGGGTCCGAGGGGTTGAGCGGGAAGGATATACAAAATCTGCACCCATGGAGCAGGTGGTTAATCTCCTCAAGAAATACAAACGAATATCTTGAACGTTATAAGGCAACATACATAACCATAAGCTATTTACATGACAAGGAAACGCAGCTGGATTTAATAAAACTGAAATTAACCTGCCTGCCAAAACTACCCCCTAATCTTGAAGTGCTGCATGTCAACGATAACCAGCTAGGCAAACTGCTCATGCTGCCGGACAACCTGCGTATATTGAACATTAATAATAACCGATTAAAAAAATTGCCAAAACTGCCGCCATCGCTTGAAGAAATATATGCCGGCGGCAACCTGCTGGCCAAGCTGCCCGCTCCGCCGCCGGGACTACGCAGAGCCAATATAGATGATAACCGGTTTCCCCGGCGGCCCCGGCGGTGGCAAGCCTTTATCGACAACGGGCGCCGGCCCGATAATAGTCCGCCAAATATCACCCCGCGGTCGTTTAATCTTAACGCCAAACCCCTGGTAATAAACCAACCCGATCCCCCCGCCTTGGAAAGGGTCGATTTATGCCGCTCGGGAAGTCCAGCGGCGGGCGAACGCAGGCCGCGTTTTGTCATGCCGGATAACCTCGCCTATAGGGAAAACGGCTGAATACGAGGCAAGGTGGGCAAGGGTAAAGATCAAGACCGTTTTTGCGTAGCTTATGCTTTTTCCGTTATTGCCAACATCGCCAAATTAATGAAGAATCCCGTCATTATGGCATAACGGCCCGTTATGACGGTCGTCCGAAAAGAGTCCCCGCGCTCATGACTACACTCCAGTCCCCAGCGCCCTCCCGGCTGGAAATGCGTAACATCTCCATCGCCTTCGCCGGTTTCAGGGCATTGGATCAGGTCGACTTTACCCTCGAAGGCGGCTCGGTTCACGCGTTAATCGGCGCCAACGGCGCCGGCAAGTCCACCCTGATGGCCATCCTGTCCGGCACCCATGCCCATTACCAGGGCGAGATCCTGATAGACGGGGAACCGGCGGCGATCCGCTCGCCGTACCAGTCCAAGCGGCAAGGTATCCATCTGGTGCAGCAGGAGGTCGACGTGGCGCTGGTGCCCACGCTAACCGTGGGTGAAAATATCATGCTGGACCGGCTGGCGGAACGCGGGCAGCTTTGCCATTGGCCCCGGCTCTACCGGCAGGCGCAAGGCCTGCTCGCGCAATTGCGGATCGATATCGATGTCCGCCGGCCGGTCGGCGACTGTACCCTGGCGGAAAAACAGCACATCCTGCTGGCGCGGGCGCTGTCCCATCGCTGCCGTTTCCTGATCCTCGACGAACCCACCGCCCCGCTCGATCGGGAAGAGAGCGAGCGGCTGTTTGCCGTCACGCGGCGTCTACAGGCGCAAGGCATCGGCGTGGTGTTTATCTCCCATCGCATCCATGAACTGGCGCAAATCTGCGACCGGCTGACGGTGCTGCGCGACGGCAAGCAGGTCGGCGATGGCCCCATGGACGGCTTGAGCGGCGGGCAGATCGTTGAAAAAATGCTCGGCCATTCGCTGGAATCCATCTTTCCCCCGCCCCGTCCCGCCGGCAACGGCGATATCCTGCTGCGGGTGGAGGGACTGCATGACGACACCCTGCTGCGGGACATCTCCCTGACGCTGCGCAAAGGCGAAATAGTCGGGGTGGCCGGGCTCGCCGGCGCCGGTAAAACCGAGCTGTGCAAAGCATTGTTCGGCGCCAGCTCCGCCCGGGTCGCCCACGGCGAACTGAAAGGCAAACCATGGCGACCGACGACGCCTTATGACGCGGTCAGGAGAGGACTGGCCCTGGTGCCCGAGGAACGGCGCAAGGAAGGAATTTTTATTCACGAACCCATCCCCATGAACCTGAGCGTCGCCGCCGACAATACCTTTTCCCGCTGGGGTTGGTTCAGCGCCGGCCGGGCGCGGCGCTTTGCGCAACAGGTGGTGGACCGCCTGGGCATCCGCGCCAGCGGATTGGATCAAAAACTGCTGCGCCTGTCGGGCGGCAACCAGCAAAAAGTAGCGATCGGCAAGTGGCTGCGCGGCCACGCCGAGGTGCTGATCTTCGACGAACCGACCAAAGGCGTGGACATCAAGGCCAAACAGGATCTGTTTGTATTGATTGACGACCTGGCGCGCCAGGGCAAGGGCATTATCTACGCTTCGGGCGAGTTTTCGGAGCTGCTGGGCCTGTGCGATCGGATCTGCATCATGTGGGACGGCCGTATCGTGGCGCAGGTGGACGCGCATGCCGCCAATGAGGAAACCCTGCTGTTATATTCAACCGGAGGAACGCTGCCGTGAGCAATGATATGTCCCTGAAGGCCGGCGCGCTGCCCTGGCGGCATCGCCTGTTTGAATTTTTATACCGCTGGGGGATGCTGCTGACGGTGGTGGCGCTGGTGGCGCTGTTCGGCCTGGCCTCGGATAATTTCCTCGATCCCAACAACATCGTTAATATCCTGCGCGCCATCGCCATCGTGACGGTTATCGCCATCGGCGTTTCCATTTCGCTGGCGGTGGGCGGGTTTGATTTGTCGGTGGGATCCACCGCGTCGCTGGCCAACGCGCTGGTGATCTCAATGTTTGTCTGGCATGGCCTGGATACCACGCAGGCTATTTTGCTGACCCTGGCCGCCTGTACGCTGGTGGGCCTGTTTAACGCCTTTTTGATCGTGGTGCTGAAAATCCCGGATATGCTGGCGACGCTGGGTTCGTTATTCGTGGTGCAGGGCGTGGCGATGACCTACAGCTTCGGCGGCTCCATCACGCAGAATATGGTGCTGCCAAGCGGCGATATGGCGGAAGGCGAAATTCCGGCGATATTCTCCACCCTCGGGCAGGTGCCGGTTATCGTGATCATCATGCTGGCGGTGACGGCCGTGGTGCAGCTCTATTTATCCCTGACCAAGCACGGGCGCAGGATGTACGCCATCGGCGGCAATCCGGAGGCGGCCCGGCTGGCCGGTATCCGCACCGCCCGCTACCGTATCCTGGCGTATATTATCTCGTCGTGGCTTGCCGCGCTGGGCGGCATTCTGCTGGCCTCGCGCATCGGATCCTCCCAGGTCAACGCCGGCGGCGGCTACCTGATGGATGCGGTGGCCGCGGCCTATATCGGCTTTTCCCTGGCCGGCTCCGGCAAACCCAACGCATTGGGCACGCTGGTGGGCGCGGTGATCCTGGGCGTATTGCAAAACGGCCTGGTGATGATGTCGGTGCCCTACTATGCGATGGATATCATCAAAGGGCTGGTACTGGCCGCCGCGCTGGCGATTACCTATATCCAGCGCCGTTAAAGGTTGAGTCCGAATGGCGCGCCGCTAAACCGGCGGCATACCCATACACATGACATGGTTGTTATCAAATTTCCCCGGTTTTCTGTCAGCAAATGAATATCCATCCGCGCACAGGTCTCGTATCACGGGACCCGCGCGCGACTTCGCCCCGTCTCCCCGGTCATACTTCGGCCGCCTGATCCAAAGTCCAGGCAGGTTATTTTTCAAATATTACCGGAGACGAAATGCTAAGTTTGTTCAAACCCGCCGCTCATCGGCCGCGCGTGCCGGACCATAGGGTTGATCCCCTTTACCGCCGCCTGCGCCGGCAACTGTTTTTAGGTATCTTTTTCGGTTACGCCGCCTATTATCTGGTGCGTAAAAACTTCGCCCTGGCAATGCCCTACCTGGTTGAGCAAGGCTATAGCCATGGCGATCTGGGCGTCGCCTTCTCAGGCATCTCCATCGCCTACGGCATGGCAAAATTTGTCATGGGAACGGTATCCGATCGCGCCAATCCCCGGATATTCCTGCCGGCCGGGCTAGTGCTGGCCGCCGCGGTGATGCTGTTTATGGGGGTCGTGCCCTGGGCAACCTCCAGTATCGCCATTATGTTCGCGCTGCTGTTTGCCTGCGGTTGGTTCCAGGGCATGGGCTGGCCGCCCTGCGGACGCGTCATGGTGCACTGGTGGTCGCATAAGGAACGCGGCGGCATTGTCTCGGTGTGGAACTGCGCCCATAACGTGGGCGGCGGTATTCCGCCGCTGCTGCTGCTGCTGGGCATGATCTGGTTTAACGACTGGCGCAGCGCCCTCTATATGCCCGCCGCGGTCGCCATCGTCATAGCGGCGTTCGCTTATATGCTGATGCGCGATACGCCCCAGTCCTGCGGGCTGCCGCCGATTGAGGAATACAAAAACGATTATCCGCCGGATTATGATGAAAAATCCGCCGAGCAGGAGCTGACCACCCGGCAGATCCTGCAGAAATATGTATTCCCCAATAAGCTGCTCTGGTATATCGCCCTGGCCAATGTGTTCGTCTACCTGCTGCGCTACGGCATTCTCGACTGGTCGCCGACTTACCTGAAAGAAGTAAAACACTTCACGCTGGATAAATCCTCCTGGACCTACTTCTTTTATGAATATGCCGGCATCCCCGGCACGCTGTTGTGCGGCTGGATGTCCGATAAGGTCTTCAAGGGCAACCGGGGCGCCACCGGGATGTTTTTCATGGCGCTGGTGACCCTTGCCACCCTGGTGTACTGGCTTAACCCGGCCGGTTATCCCGGCGTGGATATGTTGTGCATGATGGTGATTGGCTTCCTGATTTACGGTCCGGTAATGCTGATAGGGCTGCATGCCCTGGAGCTGGCGCCGAAAAAGGCCGCCGGCACCGCCGCCGGGTTTACCGGCCTGTTCGGTTACCTGGGCGGTTCGGTGGCGGCCAGCTCGGCGATCGGCTATACGGTGGACTATTTTGGCTGGGACGGCGGTTTTATGGTGATGATCGGCGGCTGTGTCCTGGCCGTGCTGCTGCTGGCCCTGACCATGATCGGTGAAAATCGGCAGCGGCAACCACCGGAGCCCGATCGGGGGGCATGACGATACCGTGGCGTAGCCGGATGATACGCCACGTTTTTATGCCGTTAACTCCCCGCGCTATCCTCTCCCTCCCAGGCTAACTAAATGGCATAACTTCTGCCAAAAAATCATAACGGAAAGCGTTTCTTATTCCCCACGCTCTGGCTATGATGCAAAACCGGGCACAATAGACATCCAGACATACAGGCCTCTATCTTTTGCCTTTACACCTCGCTTATTTTTTGGCTACTTTATGGAGCTGTTGATGAAAAAATTATTGTCCCCGCTGCTGGCGCTGGGCCTGCTGACCGGCCTGCCGGCCTTCGCCGCCGCGCCCGCGCCCATTCCCGCCGCCATTGCCCAGCATAGCGGCCCCATCCGGATTGCGGTAATCCGCAACCTCGGGTCCGACGACAACACCACGCAGTTTGTCTCAGGCGTGATCAAGGAAGGGAAAAAGCTGGGTTTTAAAGTCAGCACCTTCTTAAGCAACGGCGACGACGCCCGCTTCCAGGATTTCGTCAACCAGGCCATCACCCAGAAATACGATGGCATCATCCTGTCCCAGGGGCGCGATCCCTACGCCACCGAACTGGTAAAACGCATCACCGCCAGCGGCATTGCCGTGTCGGTGTTCGATACGGCGGTCAACGGCACGGTGCCGGGCGTGACCGTAACCCAGCAGGACGACGCCTCGCTGACCCGAGAGTCCTTCGGCCGGTTGGTGAAGGATTTCAACGGCAAGGCCAATATCATCAAATTATGGGTGGCCGGCTTCCCGCCGATGGAACGGCGCCAGGCGGCCTATACAACCCTGCTGCAGGCCAATCCCGGCATCCATGAGCTGGAATCCATCGGCGCAGTGTCATCGGATGTGCAGGGCGATACCGCCAATAAGGTCGGCGCGGTGCTGGCCAAATATCCCAAGGGTAAAATCGACGCCATCTGGGGCACCTGGGATGCCTTCAGCCAGGGGGCCTACAAGGCGCTTAAGGAGAACGGCCGTACTGAAATCAAGCTCTACAGCATCGACATCTCCAATCAGGATCTGCAGTTAATGCGCGAATCCGGCAGTCCCTGGAAAGTCAGCGTGGCGGTAGACCCGAAGCTTATCGGCAAAATCAACCTGCGCCTGGTGGCCAATAAGATTGCCGGCGAGCCGACGCCCGCGACCTATGAATTCCGCGCCGCCGTTATCCCGCAGGCTCTGCTGGCCAGCCAGCCGGCGGC
This sequence comes from Acerihabitans arboris, assembly GCF_010131535.1. Taxonomy (GTDB): domain Bacteria; phylum Pseudomonadota; class Gammaproteobacteria; order Enterobacterales; family Enterobacteriaceae; genus Acerihabitans; species Acerihabitans arboris. The sequence continues at coordinate 169,862 of NZ_WUBS01000008.1, read as the reverse complement.
GGTAAATATGGCGTCGCTGGCAACCATCATCCCGGGCTGGGGACGGGCGGACGACTTTGTCGCGCCCTGGTTCGCCACCCTTGAAGCCGCGCACGCCGGGAAATAAGGGAACAGCCGATGGCAGACCAGACACTTCCCGTTCCTGAATACAGCCGCAATATGCGGCTGCTCAGCCACAGCGACCAGGGGGGAAAACCCGACGGCGTGCAGGTCATGGTGCACCGGGGCTACGCGTATATCGGTCATATGGTGTCGCAGGGCGTATCCATCGTGGACGTGCGCGACGTGAAGCATCCGCGGCCCGCCGGTTTTATCGCCGCGCCTCCCGGCACCTGGAATGTGCATTTGCAGGCCCATGACGATCTGCTGCTGGTGATAAACGCGCGCGACCTGTTCGCCGACGCGCGGTTTGCCGATGAAAAAGTCTATTACACCCGTTCGGTGACGGATACCCTGAGCCATGGCCCGTCGGACCGGGGCTGGAGCGCCGGTTTACGCATCTTTGACATCGGTATTCCCGACCGGCCGCGGGAAATCGGCTTCCTGTCCGTGGACGGCATCGGCATTCACCGTATCTGGTATGTGGGCGGGCGCTGGGCCTATGTGTCGGCCCTGCTCGACGGCTACAGCGATTATATTTTCCTGACCATCGATCTGGCCGATCCCGCCAAACCCAGGGTAGCGGGCAAATACTGGCTGCCGGGCATGCACACCGCCGGCGGCGAGCAGCCCGACTGGCCGCTGGGCAAACGTTATGCGCTGCACCACGCTATCGTCAGCGGCGATACCGCCTATGGTAGCTGGCGCGACGGCGGCCTGACCCTGCTGGACGTCAGCGATCGCGCACAGCCGACATTAATCAGCCACCGTAACTGGAGCCCGCCGTTTGGCGGCGGCACCCATACCGCCTTGCCCCTGCCGGACCGGGACCTGCTGATCGTGCTGGATGAGGCGGTGCTGGATAACCAAGAGGACGGCGAGAAGCTGATTTGGGTATTTGATATCCGTGAGCCGGCAAACCCGGTGAGCATCGCCACCTTCCCGCAGCCCGTTGACACGGATTACGCGCAAAAAGGCGCCCATTTTGGCCCGCATAACCTGCATGAAAACCGGCCGGGCAGTTTTATCAGCTCAACGTTGATTTTTGCCACTTACCAGAATGCCGGGGTACGGGCCTATGATATCAGCGACAAATACCATCCACGGGAAACCGGCGCGCTGGTGCCGGCGGCGCCGGTCTCATTAATGGATAAACGCCCGGGCCGGCCGCGGGTCATCCAATCCTGCGATGTGTTCGTGGATGCCCGGGGCATTATCTACAGCACCGATTACAACGCGGGCCTGTCGATTATCGAATACCTGGGATAAGGATGCCGGGACGGCGGCGGCGATAAACGTTCGCAGGCTGACGGCATACATAACCGCTCAGGAATTTGCGCAGGGCGCGATGGACAGGAAGAATTCGGCGTTCGCGGGCCGGGCCTGCGAACGCCGGGAAGCAACGGAAGGTAAATGAACTTAGAAGATTAATTTAAACACGCCGGTGAGGGTCAGCAGGCCAACAATAAAGATAATCGCAATAATCCACAGAAAAATTTTCATTCCCTTTCCTTCTCGTTTGGGTGGTCATCGTTCAACACTTAAGTCGATGATATCGTTATATCAGTATAGAAGAAGAAAACAGAAATGCAGGTTGCCCGCGCTAAAAAATACGGCCGCCGCCGACAAAGGTCCCCTGGTCTTCAGCCGTTCTGCCTGATACGGGCCACCAGCGCATCGGCATCGGAAATATGTGCAGCGGCAAAAATCAACATTTTACCCAGGTTCAGCGCATGGCGCTGGCATTCATGGCGCATCGACTCATCGGTTATGCTATCCAGATCGGCCACATGGGCAAAACCGATGGTGCGGCGAATCAGCTCGGTGCCGCAATAGCCCAGCGCATCAATCCACACCTCGCGCAGGAACCGCCGCACGTAATCCGGTTCGGCCAGCATGATGTCCCGGCTTTTCTCCGCCGCCAACGCCTGGAATCCCCCGGCAAACGCCAGCCACAGCTCGCGCACGTCCTGAAGGCGTTGCTCGCGGGCGGCGGCGGCTTCGCGCAGGGCCAGCAGCCCCGGCAGGCCGCAGTAATTGAGCAGCAGGTTGCCCATGGCGGTGCCGATATCAAAACCCACCGGGCCGTAATAACCGAATTCGGCGTCGATGACTTTTAACCGACCTTGCGCGACAAAAATCGACCCGCTATGGATATCGCCGTGCAGCAGCGCCTGCGCCTGGCTGAGGAACCGGTGTTTTAAAGCGGCGACCGCCGCTTTCAGCGCCCGGTCGGCCTGTATCGCCGCCACATCGGCGGCAAGCGACGGATCGCTGGCGTTACGCTCATGCTCGATATAGGGATCGGTAAAAACCAGATCTTCGGTGATCTGGCACATTTCCGGATTGGTAAAACGGCTGACTTCCGCTTTTTTGCGCTGGGGAGGCTGGTAAAAATCGGAGGTGTGGAACAGCGTCTGCGCCAGGTATTCGCCCAGCTGGCGGGCCGCCTGGGGATAAAAGGCGCCTTTGAGCAGCTCCCGGCGCCAGATAAGATGATCGGAGAGATCTTCTTGAATCATCACCGCCAGCCCGGCGTCGTGGTGCAGGATCTTCACCGTATGCCGGGGGCAAAATTCCCCGTGGACCAGCAGGATCTCCGCCTCGATCCTGGCGCGATCGGGCGTCAGCGGCCATGACTCACCGACGCAGCGCACATAAGGCAGCGCCTGCTTGACGATCGCGCGGCTGATGCCCTGGCCGTCCAGGATCTTGAACACCAGGTTAAGATTGCCGTCACCGACCTCTTCGGCCGCCACCAGGGCGTCCGGCTGCGCCAATCCGGCGTGTTGACGGGCATAATCCACGGCCTCGGCGGCGGTAAGGGTACGGTAAACGGACATGGGGAACCTCATAAATCATTAGTTAAGCCGTAAAGGCGTAAAAGCATATGGACGTCTATACATCTTGCCGCCATGTTGGCAGAATAGATAATAAGATGCAATAACCCAAAAGGACTTAACAACCGATGCAAAATCTTGACACCACCAGCCTGCGCGTGCGCGACAGCCGCTTATGGATACTGGATCAGCAGGCGCTGCCGCAGCGGCAGGATTGGTGCGCCACCGATACCGTGGCGGAGCTGGTCGATCATATCCACGCGCTCAGGGTGCGCGGCGCGCCGCTGATCGGCCTGTCCGCCAGCCTGCTGCTGGCGCTGCTGGCGGAAAACGGCATGGAACGCCGGGCGTTGCTGCAATCACTGGCACTGCTGCGCGCGGCCCGGCCTACGGCGGTTAACCTGATGAATAATCTGGCGCGCATGGCCCAGGCGCTGGATCGGGACGATTATCCCGCCGCCATGGCAGTGGAGGCGCTGCGGCTGGTGGAGGAGGATCGGGCGCTGTGCGGGGCCATTGCCGGCCATGGCGTTGCCCTGGTCGGCGCCGGCAGCCGTCTGCTGACCCATTGCAATACCGGCGGACTGGCCACCGCCGGCATCGGCACCGCCCTGGGCGTGATAAGAGTGGCCGCAGCGCAGGGCAAGGTGCGGCGGGTGTGGGTGGACGAAACCCGCCCGTTGCTGCAGGGCGGACGCCTGACCGCCTGGGAACTGGGTGAGCTGGCCATACCCTATACGCTGATATGCGACGCCATGGCCGCCGGCCTGATGGCGCGGGGCGAGGTGGACGCCGTGTGGGTCGGCGCGGACCGCATTGCCGCCAACGGCGACGTGGCCAATAAAATCGGCACCTACAGCCTGGCGGTGCTGGCGCATTTCCACGGCATTCCTTTTTATGTCGCCGCCCCCCATACCTCCCACGATCCCGCCTGCCCCGACGGCGCCGCCATTCCCATCGAGCAGCGCGAGGCCGGGGAAGTGACCGGCGTAGCCGGCAGCTTTGGCAGTTGCCAATGGGCGCCGGAGAACGCGGACGTCGATAATCCGGCGTTTGACGTCACCCCCGCCGCGCTTATCAGCGCCTGGGTGCTGGACACCGGTATCGTAACGCCGGCGCAGGCGCAGTCGGGCATATTCCGCAAGCCGCTCACGCAGGGTTAAACAAGGGGCGGCTCTCCCGTTCCCCGGCTTCTCGCAGCCTTGCGCTTTGCGATTATCCGGGACGTGATGGCAGCCGATGGCCGGGGGTCATCCGCGGCCGGATACCGGGCGTCGGCACGGCCGTTTAACTGTCCAGGCGCGGATAGCTGTCGGCGATGGCATCGCCGGTAAACTTCGCGATCCATCCTTTCGGGTTGTCGAACACCCGTATGGCGGTGAAATGCGGCGCGCTACCCATATCAAACCAATGGGGCGTGCCGGCGGGCACCGAGATAAGATCGTTCTTCTCGCACAGGATTTGCCAGATTTTTCCCTGCAAATGCAGACAAAACAAGCCGGCGCCCTCGACAAAAAAACGCACCTCATCTTCGCCGTGGGTATGTTCCGACAGGAATTTGGCCCGCAGTTCCCCACGATTGGGATGATCGGCGCGCATGCTGATAACATCCCAACTCTGGTAGCCCTTCTCCGCCACCAGCCGATCGATGGCCGGCCGGTAGGCGGCAATCACCTCCGCCGGGGCCGGATCCCGTCCCAGTTCCCGATCGGCCTGCCAGCGCTCAAAGCGCACGCCGATATCGTTAAGCTGCCGGCGGATGGCCTCGGCGTCACGGCTTTGCCATAACGGCCGGCCGGCGTCGGTATCGGTAAAAATGGTTAACGCACTCATTGGGCAATCTCCTGTAAGTCGATCTGGTCAAAACGGTTGACCTGGGGATAGCGCCGCTGCGGGTCCGGCTCGTCGCGCACCAGTTGGCATACCCGCCAGCCCGCCAGGCTTGCGGCGTCCAGCTCCTGGACGATATCGGACAAGAACAGCAGTTCGCCGGGCGGCAGCCGCAGCTCGCGGGCGATGGCGCGATAGGATGCCGCCTCGCGTTTGGCGCCGACGCGGGTATCGAAATATCCGCTGAACAGCGGGCGCACATCCCCGGCTTCGCTGTAGCCGAACAGCAGCTGCTGCGCCTCCACCGAACCGGAGGAGTAAACATACAGCCGCAGCCCCTGCCGCTGCCAATCGGCCAATTGGGGCGCCACGTCGGGATAAAGGTGGCCGAGGAAATCGCCCTGCTGATAGCCGTCGCGCCAAATCATGCCCTGGATGGTTTTCAGGGCGGTGGACTTGCGGTCTTCATCCATAAAACCAAACAGCGTGGCGATAAGCGTCTCGGTATCGGCATCGGGCTGTTTGATTTCGCGGCGCAATGTCGTCAGCGCCGGCGCCAGCCTGCGTTCGCCGTCATGCCGGCGCAGATAGCCCGCCAGCCGTTCACGGGCATAGGGGAACAGCACCTGATGGACAAAACGGATATCGCTGGTGGTGCCTTCTATGTCGGTAACGATGGCCCTGATCATCTGGCCTCCAGCAGCCGGCGCTGCAGTTCGCACTGAAACAGGAACTCCAGGCCTTCCAGATGGCGCCGCGCCTCGAGGACATCACGCCCCCAGCAGTAGAGGCCGTGGCCGCGCACCAGGAAGCCGTGGCGCAACGGAGCGATCTCGTGACGGGCCGCCACCCGGGTCGCCAGCGCCGGGATATCCTGATCGTTGTCGAAAATCGGCACGGTCACCTGGTCCAGATGGCTGGCCACCCCGCCCAGGGATTTTTGCATCTCGTAGCCCGAGAGCAGCAGCGATGCGCCGGGTTCGACTCGCGACAACACGGTGGCATTGACCGAATGGGTGTGCAAAATAGCCCCGACCGCCGGCAAACAACGGTAAATCAAGGTATGCAGGCCAGTCTCGGCCGAGGGCGTGCGGGGGTCCAGCACCCGGTTGGTGGTGATATCCACCGGCAGGAAATCCCTCTCGCGCAGGGCGCCTTTGTCTTTCCCTGATTCGCTTACCAGGCATTGCCCCGCGCCCGCGCGCACCGACATATTGCCGCCGGTCGCCGGGCACCATCCCTTGGCGCCGATCCAATGGCATGCGTCCACTAATGCGGCTAACTGCTGATTCTCCGCCATACCTGTCCGTTCTCCTGAAGCGGGCGACCTTGGCCAAAACGTTTTTTTAGCCGTTTAAACATCTAAATGTCTTGATAGCCAAATAGTAACATCGGGTTAATGCGGCGGCAACACCACGATAGCAAAGCGGGAGAATGAACACGGGACAAAAGGCGAAGGAAAGGAAGATAGGATTAAAAGGGGGAACTTATTGGCAACGCGCGGGCCGCCCGGCTCGCGCGCGGCGCTTATCACACCTCGATCTCGGCCTCGTCGCCTTTTTCCTGCAGCCAGTTGCGTCGATCCTCGGAGCGTTTTTTCGCCAGCAGCATATCCATCATCGACAGCGTCTGCTGCATATCCTCGTCGTTGATGGTCAGCTGTACCAGCCGGCGGGTGTTGGGATCAAGCGTGGTCTCGCGCAGCTGCAGCGGGTTCATTTCCCCCAGCCCTTTAAAGCGCTGCACGTTCGGCGTGCCTTTTTTGCGTTTCAATTGCTCCAGCACGCCGGCCTTTTCACCTTCGTCCAGGGCATAAAATACCTCTTTGCCCAGGTCGATGCGGTAGAGCGGCGGCATGGCGACATACACATGCCCCTCTTTCACCACCGCGCGAAAATGCCGTACAAACAGCGCGCATAGCAGGGTGGCGATATGCAGGCCGTCCGAGTCGGCATCCGCCAGGATACAAATCTTGCCGTAGCGCAGCTGGCTTAAATCGTCGCTATCGGGGTCGATGCCAATCGCCACCGAAATATCATGGACTTCCTGCGAGGCCAGCACTTCATCCGAGGAGACTTCCCACGTGTTGAGGATCTTGCCCTTCAGCGGCATGATCGCCTGGTATTCCCGATCGCGCGCCTGCTTGGCCGAGCCGCCGGCGGAATCCCCTTCCACCAGGAACAGTTCGGTGCGCGCCAGATCCTGCGCGGTGCAGTCCGCCAGCTTACCGGGCAACGCCGGGCCGCTGGTTAATTTTTTGCGCACCACTTTTTTCGAGGCGCGCAAGCGCCGCTGGGCGCTGGCCACCGCCAGTTCCGCCAGCTGCTCGGCAATCTGGGTATTCTGGTTCAGCCACAGGCTGAAGGCGTCTTTCACCACGCCGGAGACGAACGCGGCGCACTGGCGGGAGGACAAACGCTCCTTGGTCTGGCCGGCGAACTGCGGATCCTGCATTTTCACCGACAGCACATAGGCGCAGCGCTCCCAGATATCTTCCGCCGACAGCTTAACGCCGCGCGGCATGATATTGCGGTATTCGCAAAACTCGCGCATCGCGTCCAGCAATCCCTGGCGCAGCCCGTTGACGTGGGTGCCGCCCTGGGGGGTGGGAATCAGGTTAACGTAGCTTTCGGTCAGCAGCTCGCCGCCTTCCGGCAGCCAGAGCAGCGCCCAGTCCACGGTTTCGGTATCGCTGGCGAAGGCGCCGACAAACGGCACCTCGGGCAGGGTAATCAAACCATTGATCGCCTGGTTAAGATAATCCGTCAGGCCGGAGGCGTAGCACCAGCGATGCTCGGTATTATTCACCTGATCGGTAAAGACAATTTCAACGCCGGGACAGAGCACCGCCTTCGCCTTGAGCAAATGGGCCAGCCGGGAGGCTGAAAAGCGCGGGCTGTCAAAAAACTGCGGATCGGGCCAGAAATGCACGCTGGTGCCGGTATTGCGTTTGCCACAGGTGCCGATCACCGACAGATCCTCGACCTTATCGCCGTTCTCGAACGCGATGGCGTAAATATTGCCGTCACGGCGCACCGTCACGTCCACCCGGGTAGACAGGGCGTTAACCACCGAAATGCCGACGCCGTGCAGGCCGCCGGAGAACTGGTAGCTCTTGTTGGAAAATTTTCCGCCCGCATGCAGGCGGCACATGATCAGTTCGACCGCCGGCACGCCTTCTTCGGTATGGATGTCCACCGGCATGCCGCGTCCATCGTCGGTCACTTCCAGGGATTGATCGGCATATAACACCACATCGATGCGCCGGGCATGTCCCGCCAGCGCTTCGTCGACGCTATTGTCGATGACCTCCTGCCCCAGGTGGTTGGGACGGGTGGTGTCCGTATACATACCGGGACGGCGACGTACCGGTTCCAGTCCGCTTAGTACTTCTATCGCATCGGCGTTATAGCTTGATTGAGTCATGGCTTAAAGTATATTTCGTGACAAATTGTTGGAGAGCCTACCGCAAAGGGCACCCGCTCGGGAAGCGTTATTCGCGTGGCTCAAACGGCGGCGATTCAGACTTTATTCAGTCCCAGGAAGTCAATAATGGGAGAGAAAAAATGGTCGAACCCGACAAAAGCATGGTTCCCGCCCGACTCCAGGGTCTGGCGACAGTGAGTGTAATACTCCTGCGCCTGCCGGTAATCGAGGATCTCGTCGCCCGTTTGCTGCAGCAACCAGATAAGGTCCGGTGATTCCAGCTTGTCGACCTGCATCAGCTTCAGGTCGTAGACATGGCGAGACTCTAGCACATAATGTTGGCCGGTGTAGGGATTCTCATTCTTGCCCAAAAACTCCGCCAGCAGCTCGAACGGACGCACCGCGGGATTGACCACCACGGCGGGCACCATAAAGGATTGGGACAGCCAGGTGGCATAATAGCCGCCCAGCGAAGACCCGACGATGCCCAACGGCTCGCCGGCGCGCCCCATGACCAGCGACTCGATCAATTCGGCCGCGTCGGCGGGATACACCGGCAGTTGCGGGACGAGCATTTCGATGGCCGGATGATGCTGCGCGAGCCACGCCTTGAAGGAGGTAGCCTTGGCTGAAGCGGGGGAGCTGTTGAAACCGTGAAGATAGAGCAGGACCGCCATTAATAGCCTTCCGAATCCGTGTCCGGCAGGTACTCGTCGCCGGCTAACCGATGTACTTCGGTCGACAGCGTGCCGTCAGGGTGCAAATCAAGATAACGCCAGCCAGGGCCGACGGAGTCGATGGTAAAATTAGTGCAGTGCGGCTTGAACTGCACGCAGGTGGAAGGCGAAGCCAGCACGCGCCGGCCCTGCCAGTCGACATCCAGCTCCTGGTGTATATGGCCGCACAGCAGGGTGGTCACCCTGGGGAACCTGGCCAGCACCGCCGCCAGCATATGCGCGTTGCGCAGGCTGTGCTGATCGAGCCAGATACAGCCGGACGCGAACGGATGGTGATGGAGCAGCAGCAGCGTATAGCGCTCGGGCTGCATCGCCAGGGTCTTTTCCAGCCATTCCAGCTGATAGTCGCTCAGTTCGCCGTGCGGTACGCCGAACACCTGGCTGTCAAGCAGCACCAGTTGCCATTGGTCGCCGAGCAGGATGTGTTTTGACGGCGATATGCCGCACTCTTCCAACACCTTGACCATCGCCGGCTGATAATCATGATTGCCTGGTAACCAGACGCAGGGAGCGGGCAAACGCGTGATCCCCCTGGCGAAATGCCGATAGGCCTCAAGCGAATGGTCCTGGGCCAAATCACCTGTCGCAACCACCAGATCATAGTGGTGCCGTTCAGCTTCAACCGCGTCCAATACCGCGCAATAGCTACGGTAGGTATTTACCCCGAGCAGCGCCTCATCCTCACCGGCAAATAAATGAGTGTCCGTGATCTGTAAAATCCTGATAATGGCCCCATTCGCCACAGGAAGTGTCAACAGGCTTTCCAAAGGGTATCCTTGGTTATTGAAATCTGCCTAACAAACAGGAACCGCCATCGCGCCATACGCTAAGCAATAGCGTAGCCAATCCGCAAGGAACTGGTTGATTTGATGTTTTTCGTCACGTTGGTGTAACTTTTTATTAGGGTAATCATACCGTGCCTTGAAACGATAGATCTGCTGACTGGAACACACTTCCGCAACCATGGCGTCCCGGTACAGGCGCACGCTCATGGACGGCAGGCTCCAGAAGCTGGCCAGCGGCTCGGTCTGCAGTATCTGCACCAGGGTGGTGTAGCGGGTCGCCTCCAGGATGGTCAGGCGATAGCTGGCGCCGTTGACCTGATAGGTAATGGTATCCCCCACCTCGTTGGTGCGCGGCAACAGCCGGCGCAGCTGGGCGAAATTGGTTTCGCACAGGCGCATCATTTCTGGGAAATCAGGGGTGTAGCGCTTGATCATTAATCGGCCCACTCTTTTCGTAAGGATTCATGGTGTAATGCCAGCCATTGCAGGGCAATGACGGAGGCCGCGTTATCGATAATACCCTCCTCAACCCAGCGGTAAGCCTGCTCCCGGCTGACCACGTGAAGACGGATATCTTCGTTTTCTTCCACCAATCCGTGGATGCCTTCAGCCAGCAGCGCGTCCACCTCGCCGGCCATAATCGTCAAACGTTCGCTGGTGCCGCCCGGGCTTGCCAGATAGCTTAGCATGGGTTTGCAACGGCCGATGTCCAGCCCCGCTTCTTCCAGCGATTCTCGCCGCGCCACTTCTTCGTGCGTTTCCCCAGGCTCGATCATACCGGCTACCAGCTCCAACAGCCAGGGGCTCGGACTGCTATCATAAGAGGCAATGCGAATTTGTTCCAACAATACAACTTCATCACGCACCGGGTCATAGGGTAGCAAGACCACGGCATGTCCGCGCTCTAAAATTTCCCGCGTCACCACCCCGCTCATCCCGCCGTTGAACAGACGATGGCGGAACCGGTACAAATCCAAGGAAAAAAATCCGCTATAAAGCGTTTCACGTGCAATAATTTCTACGTCTTTTTTACCAAATGTTACCGGGGTGGGTGTCGGTAAAGCCATGAAAATGATTCCTTATGGGTTAATTTGTCAGTAACGGCGACGCCAGGCAAATCACTTTTCTCGATAATCAGGTAGATTGTGATAAATTTTGTCCCACAGATCTTAGATGGCACATTAAGCCACCACCTACGTCTGGCGGACTCTGCTAGAATCGGGCACTATTTAACGGTTTATTTATCGCCAGCGCTACCATAGCAATTTTGCTGTATCAAAAGGAATGCAAATGAAGAAACTGCTCCCCCTTCTTATCGGACTCAGCCTGGGCGGCTTCAGTGCGTTAAGTCAGGCAGAAAATCTGCTACAGGTGTATCAGCAGGCGCGATTGTCCAACCCGGACCTTCGCCAATCCGCGGCCGATCGCGATGCCGCGTTTGAAAAAATCAACGAATCGCGCAGCCCTCTTTTGCCCCAGCTCGGCCTCGGGGCGGATTATACCTATAGCCAAGGCTTCCGCGATCGTAAAGATGTCAATTCCGGCGTCGCCAGCGGATCGCTGCAGCTTACCCAGACTATTTTTGATATGTCGTTATGGCGCGCGCTGACCATCCAGGAAAAAACCGCCGGCGTCCAGGACGTCACTTACCAGACCGCGCAGCAGACGTTGATCCTGAATACCGCCACCGCCTATTTTAACGTATTAAGCGCCATTGACGCACTGTCTTATACCGAGGCGCAAAAACAGTCGATTTACCGCGAGCTGGATCAGACCACCCAGCGCTTTAACGTCGGCCTGGTGGCCATTACCGATGTGCAGAACGCCCGCGCGCAGTATGATCTGGTGCTGGCCAATGAGGTCACCGCCCGCAATACGCTGGACAACGCGCTGGAAAGCCTGCGCCAGATCAGCGGCAATTTTTACCCACAGTTGGCCTCGCTTAACGTGGAGCGGTTTAAAGCGGAACGCACGCAGCCCATCGCCGGCCTGCTCAAGCAGGCGGAAACGCGCAACCTGAACCTGTTAAGCGCCCGCCTGGCGCAGGATCTGGCGCGGGAGCAGATTCGTCTCGCCGAAACCGGCCACTACCCGACATTGAGCCTGACCGCGCAATCCTCGGTAACCAATACTGATTACAGCGGCTCCAGAACCAACAATGTCTCGACTTTTGATAACAGTAAAATCGGGCAGAATTCCATTGGCCTGAGCCTGAATGTACCGATTTATTCCGGCGGTTCGGTTACCTCGCAGGTGAAACAGGCGCAGTACAGCTTTGTCAGCGCCAGCGAACAGTTGGAAAGCGCCCACCGCAGCGTGGTGCAAACGGTGCGTTCTTCCTTTAATAATATTGCCGCCTCCGTTAGCACCATCGACGCCTATCAGCAGGCGGTGATATCGGCGCAGAGTTCCCTGGACGCGTCCGAGGCCGGTTATGAAGTGGGCACGCGCACCATCGTCGACGTGCTGGACGCCACCACCACGCTGTATGACGCCAAACGGGAATTATCCGATGCGCGCTATACCTACGTGATAAATCAGCTGACCCTGAAATCGGCGCTCGGCACCCTGAATGAAAGCGATATCCAGGCGCTTAACGCCTCCCTCGGCCAGCAGATTCCCACCAGCCCCGAGCAGGTGGCGCCGGAAAATCCATCTCAGGTAGCCAAGGCCGAAGGCGTCAGCCCAAGCCAGACCGCGGCGACGCCGCGCGCCAATCAAAGCGCGCAGGAACAGTCCGCCCGGCCGCAGGCCTCGGCGGCCGCCGCCACGGCGCCGGTAAACTCCGGCAGCACCACCGGCCGCAACCCCTTCAGGCAATAAGTGATTACCAGGCGGGTGAAACGCCCGCCTGGATCTTCAGGCAGCCCGCCGATCCGCCGCGATCCCAAACTTATGTATAACTATGTAAATATGTTTCCGCAATAGTGGCCGATGCTTCTTATTTAGACGTTTTTACCCTATTCTTAGGGGGTATCTCCGGGAATGTTAAATCGTTAATAAAGCAGGAAAATAATGAAACGGACAAAAGACATTAACCACGCCGGTTTTCGCAAGCAATGGCGTGCTTACCGAATGGCGCCGGTCGCGCTGGCGGTCGGCGCGGTGTTTATGCTGGCCGGCTGTGAAAAAAGCGACGAGAACGTGTCGTTGTATCAAAACAGCGACGACTGTACGCGCGCCAATCCGTCCATGAGCGAACAGTGCACCACCGCGTTTAACAACGCGCAGAAAGAGGCGGCGAAAACCGCGCCTAAATACGCCTCGCGCGAAGATTGCATCGCTGAATTCGGCGAGGGGCAATGTACCCAGGCGCCCACCCAGGCCGGCATGGCCGCCGAGTCCCAGCAAAGCGGCAGCTTCTGGATGCCGCTGATGGCCGGTTATATGATGGGCCGCATGATGGGCGGCGGCGGTTATTCGCAGCAGCCGCTGTTCACGTCGCGCGCGCCCAACAGTCCGGCCAACGGCAAGTTCGTCGACGCCAGCGGCCGCAACTACGGCCCCGCCACCTCCGGGCGCAGCATGAACGTGCCGAAAACCGCCATGACGCCAAATGCGCCGACCACCAATACCGTAACGCGCGGCGGCTTCGGCGAGACGGTGGCGAAACAAAACACCGCCATGCAGCGCAGCAGCACCGCGCCACGTCGCAGCATGGGCGGTTAAGCACAGCATGAAGCGAGTCACCCTGAATGAACGCCCCGACTGGCGTGAAAAAGCCGCCGAATATGGTTTTGAGTTCCACACCATGTACGGCGAGCCCTACTGGTGCGAGGATGCTTATTATCAGTTTACGCTGGCGCAGATAGAAACGCTGGAGGATGTCACCGCCGAGCTGCACCGGATGTGCCTGAAGGTAGTGGAAAAAGTGGTGGACAGCGACGCGCTGATGACCAAATTCCACATCCCCAGGCATACCTGGCAGTTTGTGCGCAACTCTTGGCATACCGGCCAGCCGTCGCTTTATTCGCGGCTTGATTTAGTCTACGACGGCCAACGGCCGCCCAAGCTGCTCGAAAACAACGCCGATACCCCCACCTCCTTGTATGAAGCCGCTTTTTTCCAGTGGATCTGGCTCGAAGACCAGATCAAGGCCGGCCAGTTGCCGGCGCAGGCCGATCAGTATAATAGCCTGCAGGAAAAGCTGATCGAGCGCTTTCGGGAATTAAAGGAGCGGCACGGCTTCAGCTCGTTGCATTTTGCCTGCTGCCAGGACACCACCGAGGATCGCGGCACGGTGCAATACCTGCAGGATTGCGCGCTGGAAGCGGATTTGCCCAACGATTTCCTGTTTATCGAAGAGATCGGCCTGGGCGAAAAAGGCCAGTTTACCGATACGGAAAACCGGGTCATCGGCAACCTGTTTAAACTCTATCCATGGGAATTTATGCTGCGGGAGATTTTCTCCACCAAGCTTGAGGACGCGGGCGTTCGCTGGCTGGAACCGGCGTGGAAAAGCATTATCTCCAACAAGGCGCTGTTGCCGATGTTATGGGAAATGTTCCCCGGGCATCCGAACCTGCTGCCGGCGTATTTTGCCGGGGATAACCCGCCGCCGATGGATCACTATGTGGTGAAGCCGTTGTTTTCCCGCGAAGGCGCTAATATCCGCATCGTCGAGAACGGCAAGGAAACCGCCCATGTGGACGGGCCTTACGGCGAAGAAGGCACCATAGTGCAAGAGTTCTGCCCGTTGCCGCGCTTTGGCGACAGCTATACGGTCATCGGCAGCTGGCTGGTAAACGATCGGCCCTGCGGCATCAGCATCCGGGAAGATAAAGAAATGATCACCCAGGATCTTTCGCGTTTTTATCCGCATATCATCCTCGGCTGACCGCCCCGACGCCCACGCGGCGGCAACCCTCGTCCGCTGCGTGAGCCTCGCCAGACGTGCATGCGAAAGAGCCTTTCAAGACGTTTCCCCTCGGGCGGTACGTTAAAGGCGGCAGTTTAGGGTATAGCTAACCCACCTGCGCCGACAGCATGCTCAGCGACGCCATTTCGATACCGTCCACCGGTATCGAAACAGGCTCTTCGCCATCCCAGCTTCCCAAAACATACAGCAACGGCAGGTAATGGTCGGGCGTCGGGTTCGACAGCGCCGCGCCGTCATGCCGCATAAAATCCACCAGCGGATGAACGCCCTCGCCGCGCCAGCCAATATTGTCGCGGACAAACTGGTTAAAAGAGGACGCCCAGGGATAAGGCTCGGCTTCGCCCTGCCAGCGCGCCAAACGCAGGTTATGCACTACGTTGCCGCTGGCGACGATCATCACGCCCCGGTCGCGCAGCGCCGCCAGTTTTTTCCCCAGTTGATAGTGATATTCCGGCGGCTGGGTGCCGTCGACGCTTAGCTGCACCATGGGAATATCCGCATCCGGATACATCTTTTTCACCACGCCCCAGGAGCCGTGGTCAAATCCCCATTCGGACTGGTCGGCGGTAACGGCTACCGGCAACAGCAGTTCCTGGATGGTTTTGGCCAGCGCGGGCGAACCCGGCGCCGGATAGCGGACATCAAACAGCGCCTGCGGGAAACCGCCGAAATCATGGATGGTGCGCGGGTTTTCCATCGCCGTCACCGCGGTGCCGCGGGTATACCAGTGGGCGGAAATCGCCAGGATAGCGCGGGGACGCGGCAGCGCCCGCCCCAGCCGTTGCCATGTTTGGGTATATTTATTATCTTCCAGTACGTTCATCGGGCTGCCGTGACCGAGAAACAGTGCGGGCATGCGGGGTTCGCTCATCTTCATTCCTTATTTTTCATCTTGCCGCGCCAGGCGCCTTATGCGTATTAACTTACGCCCTGCGGCCAGCAAATAAACTCGGATAAGCGTGATAATGATATTCAATATATTTGAATGAGTTTTAATGGCTGCCCGGGCGCCAACGTTCCCTGGAATTACAGGCTCACTTGATCCCCAGGCGTTTGGCCAGCCGGTGCAAATTGCCGGGATTGACCGCCAGTCTGCGCGCGCAGGCCGACCAGTTATCTTCACTGTCGGCAAACGTCGCGCGGATTAACCGGCGCTGGTACTCATCGGTGCCGTCGCGCAGGGTGACGGATTCGACGAGGTTTTCCGGCGGCATGGCGCGAAGGGGGGAGGATTGCGGCCCATCCAGGGCAAAGTTCTCCGGTCGTAATACCACCTCGCCATTACCCTGCCCCGCGCGCGCCAGCACCGCGGCGCGGTAGATGGCATGTTCAAGCTCGCGCACATTACCCGGCCAGCTATTGCCCGAGAGCAACGCCAGTGTTGCCGGCGCCAGCACCACACGGCCCAGCCCCAGCCGGATACGGCTGCGCTCGCAAAAGAAACCGGCCAGCAGGGCAATATCCTGCCCGCGTTCGCGCAGCGGCGGCACATGGACCGGGAATACGCTTAGGCGGTGAAACAGATCGGCGCGAAACTGCCCGTCCAGCACCGCCTCCTTCAATACGCGATTGGTGGCGGCCAGGACACGCACATTAACCCGCAGGCTCCGATCGTCGCCGACGCGCTGCAAATCGCCATACTGCAATACCCGCAGTAATTTTGCCTGCAGGGCCAGGGAAAGTTCACCGATTTCATCCAGGAACAGCGTGCCGTTATCCGCCAGCTCGAACTTACCGATGCGATGATGAATGGCGCCGGTAAAGGCGCCTTTGACATGACCGAACAGCTCGCTCTCCGCCACCGACTCCGGCAGGGCCGCGCAGTTGAGGTACACCAGCGGATTGGCCGCCCGGGGGGACTGCTGATGAATAGCGCGCGCCACCAGCTCTTTGCCGACGCCGGTTTCACCGGTGATAAGCACGTTTAAATCCGAAGTGGCCACGATGCCGATCTCTTTTTTCAGCTGCGCCATCGAACCGGACAGGCCGATCATCTCATCGGCGTCATCGGTATGCGTCCGATCGACGGCGCCGACCGGCGCGATCGCCTGCTTTTCCAACCGTTCCACCAATAGCGCGTTGCTGAGCGCAACCGAGAACAGCGCCCCCACCAGCCGCAGCTCCTCATCGCTGAAATGATCGAGCTGGCGCGGGTCCATGTCGTCAATGGTCAGGGCGCCGGCCAGGTTCTGGTTGGTAAACAGCGGCAGGCCGATACAGGCATGTACCTTAAGCTCTTCATGCCCGGGAATCAGGCCGTCATAGGGGTCGGGCAACAGGCTGTCCGCCGGAAAACGCACTACGTCCCCGGCGCGGGCGATGGCTTCCAGCCTGGGATGTTCCGACAACCTGAAACGCCGTCCCAGCACGTCAGGGGACAAGCCGGCGGTTGCCAGCGGCCGGAACAGCTGCTGTTCATAACTAAGCAGCGCGCAGGCGTCGCAGTCCAGCAGCCGGCGCAGGCTGTTTATCAACCGTTGGAATCGATCCTGGCTGGAGATGCCCGATTGCAGCTCAATGGCGATACGGCTGAGGGTCTGCATGGATAGAGCCATAGTGATCAGCGCCTTGGCTAGGTTAAAAACGACAATAATCGTAATCCATTACTCTGGGTTACGCCTCGGGGCGCCCATTGCCGTCACTATCTCATTATGACGATAACCATGTCAAAAAAACAAAGACAGGCTAAGTTATTATGACAATTAATATTATAAAAAACATATAAATCATATAGTTAATTATTGGCATGCGTTGTGCAATCCTTATGTTAACCAATCATTCTCAGCTTTATTTAGCCAACAGGTTTTCATCATGACGGTACATGTCAAAAGCAATATTCATTGGGTAGGACAACGCGATTGGGAAGTGCGTGATTTTCACGGCACCGAATATAAAACCCTTCAGGGCAGCAGCTACAACAGCTACCTGATCCGGGAAGAGAAAACGGTACTGATCGACACGGTGGATTTTAAGTTCAGCCGCGATTTCGTGCAAAACCTGGAGGCGGAAATCGATCTCGGCGCCATTGATTATATCATTATCAACCACGCCGAAGAGGATCATGCGGGGGCCCTTAGCGCACTGATGGCGCGCATCCCGAATACGCCGATTTATTGCACCACCAGCGCCATTGATTCCATTACCGGCCATCATCATCATCCGGAATGGAACTTCCATACGGTCAGGACCGGCGATAGCCTGGATATCGGCAACGGCAAGCAGCTGATCTTTGTCGAAACGCCGATGCTGCACTGGCCCGACAGCATGATGACCTATCTTAGCGGCGATGCCGTATTGTTCAGCAACGATGCCTTCGGCCAGCACTATTGCGATGAACATCTGTTTAACGACGAAGTGGACCAGAATGAGTTATTTGAACAGTGTCAACGCTACTACGCCAATATACTGACGCCGTTCAGCCGGCTGGTCACCGCCAAGATCAATGAGATCCTGGGTTTTAACCTGCCGTTATCGATGATCGCCACCTCCCATGGCGTGGTCTGGCGCGACCACCCGACGCAGATCGTGGCTAAATACCTGCAGTGGGCGGACAGCTACCAGGAAGATCGCATCACCTTGTTTTATGACACCATGTCGAACAATACCCGCATGATGGCCGATGCCATTGCCCAGGGCATTAACGAGGCCGATCCCGGCGTGGCGGTGAAAATCTACAATGTCGCCCGCCACGATAAAAATGAAATCCTGACCCAGGTATTCCGTTCCAAGGGCGTGCTGGCCGGTTCCTCCACCATGAACAATGTCATGATGCCCAAGGTGGCGGCGCTGCTTGAGGAGCTGGCGGGGCTGCGCTTTCGCGATAAAAAAGCCTCGGCGTTCGGCAGCTACGGCTGGAACGGCGGCGCGGTGGATCGGGTGCAGACACGGCTGATGGACGCCGGCTTCGACACGACCTTGGCACTGAAGACCAAATGGCGGCCGGACGGGGCGGCGTTGGAAATCTGCCGCGAGCACGGCCGGGAAATTGCCCGCCAGTGGGCGCTGCATCCCCTGGATACGCCGGTGCCGGCGGCGTCGGGCCAGCATATCGACGCGGGCCTGGCCATGGCGCCTTCCCCGGTAATGGGAAACGGCAGTGTTGCCGTCGCCGCGCCGCATAATGACACCATTGACATTGCGCGGGCCATGCTTGCTGAAGACGCCGTGATGATGCAATGCAGCGTATGCCAATGGGTTTACGACCCGGCCCTGGGCGAGCCGATGCAGGAGGTGGCGCCCGGCACAGGCTGGCCGCAGGTGCCGAACACCTTCTTGTGTCCGGAATGCGGTCTTGGCAAAGACGTCTTCGACGCAATGAAATAACGGAGCGCGTATGAACGAGGATATTGTCATCATCGGCTCCGGTTTTGCCGCCCGCCAGCTGATTAAAAACCTGCGCAAGCTGGATGACGGCGGCGCGATACGGGTGATTGCCGACGACAGCTGCGATGAATACCACAAGCCGGAGCTAAGCCATGTTATCAGCCAGCGGCAAAGCGCGGACGACCTGACCCGGATGACCGCCGGGGAATTTGCCGAACAGTTCCGGCTGGCGCTGCACAGCCATTCACGGGCGCAACGTATCGACGCCGTTGCGCGGCGCGTCTACTGTGACGGCGGTGAATATGCCTATCGTCGCCTGATACTGGCCACCGGCGCGCAGCCCATGATCCCGGCCATTGAGGGCCGTGAACTGATGCTGACGCTTAACAGCCAACAGCAGTACCGCCGGATAGAAGACCCGCTGCGCCAGTCGCAGCGGGTCTTGCTGCTGGGCGCCGGCCTGATAGGCACCGAACTTGCCATGGACCTGGCCCGGGCGGGCAAACAGGTGATCCTGGTGGATCAGGCGGCCAGCATCCTGGCGTCGCTGATGCCGGCCGAAGTCAGCGCCCGCCTGCAGCATTGTCTGGTCCGGCAGGGGGTGGAGCTGATGCTTAATTCCAGGCTGCTCGGCCTTTACCAGACTTCGACAGGCCTGGTGGCCGCGCTACCGCGCGGCCGCCTGCTGGAGGTGGACGCCGTCATTGCCGCCATCGGGCTAAAACCCGATACGGCGCTGGCCGGGACGGCAGGCCTGGATATCAATAAGGGCATCAGGGTCGACGACCGGCTGCGCACCTCGGACCCGTCCATCTATGCGCTGGGCGATTGCGCGGAAATCAACGGCGCGCTGCTGCCTTTCCTGCAACCGATACAGCTTGGCGCGGCGGTATTGGCCAAAAACCTGTTGGGCGGCGACGACCGCCTGGTGCTCCCGCCGATGCTGGTAAAGGTGAAGACACCGGATATGCCGCTCCATCTGGCGGGTCAAACCCAGCGCACGGATTTGCGCTGGCAGATCAATTTTGACGCCCAGGGCATAATGGCGCAGGGTTGGGATGGACAACAGCGGCTGCGCGCCTTTGTGGCGGGCGAAGCGCGGATGAAAGAGGCGTTCCTGCTGTTGCGCCAGTTGGAGCAGTAACAAACGTGTTAGGTTATTATCGCCGGGCCGACGGCTGAAGTACGGCCAATCGTTAACCGCCGCCCGATTAGCGTTATTTTGATCAATTCTTATGACCGTTGCCCAAACGGTGGAGAACGATATGCAGGATTTGATGTGTTATAAAACCATGCCCGAATGGGATAGCCGCACGCTGCCCGAAACCTTCCGGCAGCGGCACAACACCCAGGAAGGGGTATGGGCAAAGCTGACGGTTTTGCAGGGAAGGCTGTCCTTTGCCTTTTTAGGCAAAAATGACGGCGTCCTCGAATCCTGTGAGTTTACGCGTGAAAACCAGCCGCCCCTGGTGGAACCCCAGCGGTGGCACCGCATTGTCGACTGCTCCGGGGATATGCGCTGCCGGCTGGAATTTTATTGCCGGCCTGAAGATTATTATCATATTAAACACGGCATGACCCGCACGCATTCCGAGGTGATTAACGCCGCTCAATACCTGCCCCCGGGCAAGGCCCTGGATCTGGGCTGCGGCGCGGGCCGTAATGCGTTATACCTGAACGGTTTGGGTTTTGATGTCACGGCTTATGATAAGAACCAGCAAAGCATCGACGCGCTGAAGACCATGATCGATATTGAGCACTGCGAGCATATCTCGGCCAGTGTTTATGATATCAACGAGCAGCTGATTGAAGGCCGGTATGATTTTATCCTGTCGACCGTGGTGCTAATGTTTTTACAGGCCGACAAGATAGATCGCGTTATCCGCAATATGCAGCAAAGCACCAACGGCGGCGGACTGAATCTTATTGTCGCCGCCATGTCCACCGGGGATTATCCCTGCCCGCTGCCGTTTCCCTTTACCTTCAGCGCCGGGGAACTGCCACAGTATTATCACGATTGGGAAATCCTGAAATACAACGAGGATGTGGGGGAGCTGCATAAAACCGACGCGCAGGGCAACCGCATCAAACTGCGCTTCGCCACGCTGCTGGCGCGTAAACGGCCCTGACAGGGGCCGGGGGCGAACACCATGGGCACGGGCAGCCTGTAGCCGGACAGGCCGGCTAACGCCAAGGGTATGTCGGACCGCCCTACGCCGCAAAGCAGATGCCGGACACGCGGGCGTTATGCCGGGGGCGTCCTCGGCCTGGCCGCACGCCGTGACCGTGGCTTTCGTCCGGGAAGCGATGCGGCCCGGACGATTAACGGCCGTGGATCAACTGGCCTGCCGGGTCAGCGCGCGGCGATAGTCCACCAGATCGTCGATAGTCACCACCGGCATAGCATATTTCCTGCCGAACGCGATGATTTCCGGAGCATGGGCCATACTGCCGTCCTCATTGGTGACTTCGCACAGCACGCCCATCGGCTTAAGGCCGGCGAGGGTAGCCAGGTCGATACTTGCCTCGGTATGCCCGCCACGGGTCAGCACCCCGCCCGGCTGGGCGCGCAGCGGGAACACATGCCCCGGGCGATTAAGATCGCTGGGTTTGGCGTTATCCTTGATGGCGGCGCGAATGGTGGTCAGGCGGTCGGCGGCGGAGACGCCGGTGGTCACACCTTCGGCGGCTTCGATGGTCACGGTAAACGCGGTCTGGTAATGGCTGGAGTTGCGTTCCACCATCATCGGCAGATCCAGCTGCTGGCGGCGTTCCTCGGTCAGGCACAGGCAGACGATGCCGCTGCCGTGGCGAATGGCCAGGGCCATCTGTTCAACCGTCATGTTTTCGGCGGCAAAAATCATGTCGCCTTCATTTTCACGATCTTCATTGTCCAGCACCAGCACACCGCGCCCATGGCGCAATGCGTTAAGTGCGTTTTCCACGCGTTCTGTCGGTGTTCCGAATTCGGAAAGAAGCGTCTGATTCATGGTAAATGAAACCTCATAAAGTATATGGATTACCAGAACCAGGGCAGACTTAGGAGCAGCCTGAAAAGGCTGAAAAGATAACGAGAATGAGCTGCTGCTCATTGTAGGCCGTTACTCTCTCCCATCCGGACTATAACCGTCGGCCCCGGAATTACACCGGGTCTGCTGACCTCAAATCTTACGGCAATCTGAGCGCTCGCGGGCTTCCTGTGCAATAATCACTAATGGCAATCATCACACGGGTTTACCGCCGGTGGGGAGTTTCGCCCCGCCCTGAGAATAAGCGGAATTACTATAACGCCATTGGATTATCGGAGCAAATAGCAAACGCATAATTTCCAGCATGTTCTTTTAGTTTCTTCTCTGCTGATCTGGCATTACACTTGACCAAAACTAACGCGTTAGGGAACTACAGATGATAGACACCAAAAAAATCGAACAGCTTGCTCGTCAGATCCATGAGTCCCTGCCAAAAGGCATCCGCGATCTGGGTGATGACGTGGATAAAAAGATCCGCCAGGTGTTGCAAAGCCAGTTCAGCCGGATGGATTTGATCAGCCGCGAGGAGTTTGACGTACAGACCCAGGTGCTGCTGCGCACGCGGGAAAAGCTGAATCAGCTGGAGCTGCGGATTAACGCGTTGGAAACGATGCCGAATGGCGGCGCTGCTACAGGCGCGATGGGCACGCCTGCCTCCGCTGCGGTTACCGCCCCGGTCGCCACACCGCTAACCGACGAATCGCCGGCGGATAAGCAGGCTAAAGCAACCACCAACGGTGTTAAAGACGCCGGCAAAGACCTCTAGACGGCGGCGGGGCGGCGGGGTGGATACAGCAGTTGGGCTGGCATTTATTTCCCGGTATTTGCTGCCCGGTATTTGCTGCCCGGTATTTACTGCCCGGTATTTGCTGCTTAGTGCCGCCGTCGCCGGGCCGTGGCGCGGTTCGCGCTATCCGCGTTTACCGCTTCTAATGGCTTTAATGATATTGGTGGTTGAACAGCCGTCTTCAAAGTTCAGCACCCTGACGTCGCCGCCGTTGGCCCAGACCTCCTTGCTGCCGGCGATTTGTGCGGGCAGGTAATCGCCCCCTTTCACCAGCACGTCGGGCAAAATACCGGCGATCAGCCGCTGCGGGGTATCCTCTTCAAACGCCACCACCCAGTCCACCGCTTCCAGCGCGCCGAGGACGATCATGCGCTGCGCCAGCGGGTTGACGGGACGGGACTCGCCCTTCAGGCGCCGGGTCGAGTCGTCGCTGTTTACCGCCACGATCAGCCGGTCGCCGAGGCGCCGGGCGTTGGCCAGGTAGGAGACATGACCGGCATGCAGGATATCGAAGATGCCGTTGGTCATCACCACCTTTTCGCCGCGCGTCCGCGCCTGCGCCACCGCCTGCTCCAGCTCGGCCTCGGTCATGACGCCGAAACCCGCGTCGCTGCGTCCGTGAATGGCGTTTTCCAGCTCAATGGGGCTGACGGTGGAGGTGCCAAGCTTGCCGACCACCACGCCGGCGGCGGCATTGGCCAGGAAACAGCACTCTTCCAGCGGATTGCCCGCAGCCAGCGCCGCAGCCAGCACGCCAATCACCGTATCGCCGGCGCCGGTGACGTCATACACTTCCTGCGCCTGCGTCGGCAGGTTAAGCGGCGGCTTGCCGGGCTGCAGCAGCGTCATGCCCTGCTCGGAACGGGTAATCAGCAATGCCGACAATCCGTAATCGGCAATCATCCTCATGCCGCGGCTCACCAGGTCGGCTTCGTCGCTGCTGCGGCCGGCCACCGCCTCGAACTCGGACAAGTTTGGCGTCAGCATCGTCGCACCGCGATAACGGGCGAAATCGGTGCCCTTGGGGTCGACCAGCACCGGCACCCCGGCGGCGCGCGCCAGCTGGATCATATCCTGCACGCGGGCCAGCGCCCCTTTGGCGTAATCCGACAATACCAGCGCGCCGGTATTGGGCAACGCCGTCCGGATGCGTTCAAGCAGCGGCCCGGCGTCCACGCCGTCAAAGCCCTGCTCGAAATCCAGGCGCAGCAGCTGCTGGTTGCGCGACAGCACCCGCAGTTTGGTAATGGTGGGATGGGTGGGCACCGCGACAAAATCACAGGTCACGCTGACCTCGCCTAGGCGCTCGCCGAGGGCGCGGGCGGCATCGTCAACGCCGGTCAGTCCGACCAGACGCGAACCCGCGCCCAGCGCGGCGATATTCATGGCCACGTTGGCGGCACCGCCGGGGCGCTCCTCGATAGTATCGACCTTGACCACCGGCACCGGCGCCTCCGGCGAGATACGGCTGGTCGGGCCGGACCAGTAACGGTCAAGCATAACATCACCCACCACCAGCACGCCCGCCCGGCGAAAATCAGGCAACGTCACTTTCATACTCTTGCTCCAGATTTAACTATTTTAGACTCAACTATTTATTGCGCGGGATTTTAGCATAGGCTTTGCCTATGCTGCAGGAATACTCTCGCTACCCGAGGACTGAATGACTATTTTCGCGTCCGGGATCCCGCTGCCTGGCAACATTAGCCATAAGCCTCCCACGTGGCGGGCGGAGGCCTTCAGCCCAGCCACTTTTTCCAATAGCGGGTTATCAGTTCCCGTTCGGCCCGGAAACGATGCTCCGCCACGCGCCCCGGCAGATCCTGCAACGCCAGATGGTGGATTTCGTCGCGCAGGGAGGTATAGGCGCGGCGCAATTGCTCCGCGTCGTCGACGCTGATAATGCCATTGCGCGCCATCAGCTCGAAAATCCGCACATTATCGGACCAGCGCGTCAGATCAGGCATGGCGGGGGCAAAACGCAGCACCAGATATTGCGCCAGGAATTCAACGTCGGTGATCCCGCCTTCGCCGGCCTTAAGATCAAACATATCGCCGCCTTTGCCGGCCAGGTGCCGGCGCATTTTGGCGCGCATATCGCTCACCTCGGCGCGTAGCGCCGCCGGATCGCGCTGCCGGCACAGCACCTCGCGACGGATCGCCGTAAAGCGGGCCTTCAGGGCGTCATCGCCATAGACCAGCCGCGCCCTGACCAGCGCCTGATGTTCCCAGGTCCAGGCCTCATGCAACTGATATTCCTCGAAGGCGTCCAGGGTGCTGACCAGCATGCCGGCCGCGCCCGAAGGCCGCAGGCGGGGATCTACCTCATACAGCACGCCCGCGGGCGTGCGGGTACTGAATAAATGCATGATGCGCTGCGCCAGACGCAGGTAGAACTGCCGCCCGTCGATACAGCGCTCGCCGTCGGTCATCACCTCGGCCGGGCAATCATGCAAAAACACCACGTCCAGATCGGATCCGTACCCCAATTCCCAGCCGCCCAGCTTGCCGTAGCCAATCACCGCGAAGCCCTGTCCGCCGTCCTCGACCAGATGGGTGGGACGACCGTAGCGCGCCACCATGGTCTTCCAGGCCTGCCGGAGCACGGCGGCAATCATCGCCTCGGCCAGATAGGTTAAGTGATCGCTGACCCTCATCACCGGCAGCACGCCGGTAATATCGCTGGCGGCAATGCGCAAATGCTGCGCCTGCTTGAACTGCCGCATGGCGTCGAGCTGCTGCTCTTCGTCCTCGTCAGGCACCCGCAGCAAATACTGGCGCAGCTCATCGCCATAAGCTTCATGCGCCAGGGGATGGTACAGCGTGGCCGGATCCAACAGTTCATCCAGCAATAGCGGATGGCGGGCCAGCTGGGTGGCAATCATCGCCGAAGCGGAACACAGGCGGATCAAGTGGGTCAACGCGCCCGGGTATTCCACCAGCAGTTCAAGGTAGGTGGTGCGGGACACAATGCTTAACAGCATCGGCGCCAGGCGCCCTAACGCGTCGTCGGCGGCCGGCAGCGGACAGATTTGCGCCAGCAGCCGCGGCATCAGTTGATCAAGCACTTCGCGCCCGCGCGGGCCGATGGTGCGCTTCGCCACGTCGCGCCGGAATTCCGTCAATCGGGCCAGCAAACGTCCGCGCCCGTCTTCATCCAGCTGCGGCGCCAGCAGCCCGGCATCCTGCTCCGGCGCGTCGTCAAACCACAGCGCGCCGTAACGGCCGAAATCCGCCGGGTCGGCCGGGTCGGGCGCGTCGTCGCCTATCAGCTCATTAAAGATTAGCCGTACCCGGCGCATATGGCCGGCCAGCTCGTCTTCAAGCGCCGGCCAGTCGGCCGCCGCCATGCCATAGGCCAGGCGTGCCCGATTCAGCTCGTCGGCCGGCAGGGTCTGGGTTTGCTCATCGTTGATGGCCTGCAGCAGGTTTTCCAGCCGGCGCAGGTAAAGATAGGCCTGGCTTAATTGTTCGGTTTGGCCGGTGGCCAGCAGGCCAAGCTCGCCGATGGCGCGCAGGGTGGGTAATAGCGAGCGTTGCCGCAGGCGCGGTTCCCGTCCGCCGCGAATCAGTTGGAACACCTGGGTGATAAACTCGATTTCGCGAATGCCGCCGGCGCCCAGTTTGATATTGTCCTTTAATGCCCGTCGCCGCACTTCCCGGGCGATCATGATTTTCATATTGCGCAGGGACTGGATGACGCTGAAATCGATATAACGCCGGAACACAAAGGGACGCAGCATGCTGCGCAAATCCTGGCAGTACGCATCCCCATCGTCGCCCATCAGCCGGGCCTTGACCATGGCGTAACGCTCCCAGTCGCGCCCCTGCTCCTGGTAATAATCCTCCAGGGCGGCAAAACTCAACACCAGCGGCCCGCTGTCGCCGAACGGCCGCAGGCGCATATCCACCCGGTAGACAAAGCCGTCGGCGGTGGGTTGATCGAGCACTTTAATCAACCGCTGCCCCAGGCGGGTAAAAAACAGCGCGTTGTCCAGCTCGCGCCGCCCGCCCCGGGTGTGGCCGCTTTCCGGATAGGCAAAAATCAGATCGATATCGGAAGAGAAGTTCAGTTCGCCGCCGCCCAGCTTGCCCATGCCCAGCACCATCAGCGGCTGCGCGTCCCCGCGCGCGTTGCCCGGGGTGCCCCATTCACGGCAGCAGGCCCGGTAGAGCCAGTCGCGCGCCGCGATTATCAGGGTTTCGGCCAGACTGCTGAGTTGCGTCAGTGTCTCGGCGGTCTCGCAGGTGCCGAGCGCCTGCGCCCAGCCGATGCGCGCCAGGGCGCGGCGGCGGAACAGCCGCAGTTCGCGCATCAATGCCGCATCGTCCTCTACCGGCGTCAGCCGCGCCTGGAGCAAGGCGTCATAATCGCGCCACTCATCCGCCCGCGGCGGATCGCGGCGCAATTCCTCCAGCCAGTCCGGCCGCGCAATCAGCGCTTCGCTGATAAAATCGCTTAACGCCAGCGCGACGGCCGTGTCTTCATCCGCGACAGGAGACGAGGTTGCCACGGCGGCCGGATCGCCAGGCGCCGTTAGCCGGACGGCCATGGCCCGCGCCTGACGGCGCAATAGGGGGGGAAGAGGCTGGTTCATCATCGTACTCCTGGTGGGGATACGGGCAACGTCGCCGCCGCGGAGGCTTAGCGATTACTGACGCTGAGCCAAAAGCCCGTCTGGGCCAACGCCTGGCGCCGCATAACCTCCACATCGTTGGTGCCGGGCAGCATAATCGCCTGCTGTAGCGCCTGCCAGTGCAGGATATAGGATAAAACCTTCTTGACCGGATAAGCGCCCGACAGCAGATGGAAAGCCATGATGCGCCGCTCCAGGCGAGGCAAGTGCTGCTGATACTCCTCGCGGGACATCACCCGGCCGAACGCCACTTTTAATTCGGCGGCGCAGCGCGACAGCATAATATCGGCAAAGCGTTTAAAAGAGCCGTCCAATTTGCGGCGCGCCTTGTCGTCGATACTGCCCTGCCAGCCGGAAAGAATTAACCAGCTGGTAAGCGCCAGCTTACATTGCAGGTAGGCGGCCTCGTAACACAGGCCCTGGGCATCGCTGTCCGGCGACTGCAGCAGGTCGGTGACCTCCGCCATCTGGGCGCGCAGTAGGTTGGTGGCTTTGCGCGGGATCATATTGCCCATCACCACAAAGGTTTCGCGAATCAGCATAATCGCGGACAGGATGCTTTCGCGCGCCGACGGTATCCGCGCAAGCCATAATTCCTCATGGTATTGCCAGTGGGCAAGCGCCAGCGACAGCGCCTCGCTCAACCCCTGCTCCACCGTCGCCCTGGGCGCGGGCCGCAGCAGCGGCAGGGCGCGGATTTCACGCGGCTCATTGCCCGCGGCCAGATGATAGCCGCGCGCGGCCTTGCTCAGGCTGCCCTGCCTCAGGCCGCCTTCGGCGCTGAACGAGCGGGCAAACGCCAGCAAATCGGCGACATGGCCGCGCAACAGCTCCATTTCCAGCTCGCAAATGGCCTCGCTTACGTCGCCGGCCGCCACCTCACCCTGGTCAAAGGCCACCTCTATCTCGCTTTCACCGTGAGTAACCACCCACTTCTCGCGTAGATAGTCGGTACGGAACAGCGGTTCCAGCCGCGCTTGCAGCGTCGCCGCATCCATGCCGGCCGGCCAGATATCGGCGGGCAGCAGCGCGATATCTAATTCCGGACCGGGCAGCGGAATAGTATATTCCGGATGCTGATGCAAGCCGCCGACAATTTTGCCGGCGGTTTTTGCCGTCATCTCGTAGCGTTCGTTATGGCCGCGCACGCGCAGCCCCACGCCATGCAGACGCAGGTCAAGCCCGGCGGTGTCAAAATAGCTGTTGATCAGGCGTTGCGCTTCCGAATAAATCCCCCCGCGGGCGGACACCCGCGCCGACATGGACGACACCGCATCGGGATGAACGATAAATTTTATTTCTATTTCTTCACTCATAGCTTCGGTTACACCACTGGTTGCTGTACGAGCCGTTGCGGAACGGCACCCTTCCCTAGGGCCATCGGCAACAGGGAACCCGCGCAGGAGTCGGATTGAACAGCTTAATAATCGTCTTAATGCCGGTTACGGACAAGCACTGATATGATTTAAATGACAATTTATAACAAAAAACTAATGCGCTTACCTAAATATACCGTCGTTTTTATTCGTTACGGGGCGCTTTTGCGCTATAACCCGCATATTCCCTGTTCAATTGGGTAACCAGGGTCTGTTAACCGCTGCTTTAGCGCCATTAATGAATGGCCGGGCCAGAGCCTTGCGCCCCCTGATAGTAAGATAGTTCCCATTTTTGTTTAAGCATTGCGCCGTCAAACTGAACCCACTACTATCGACCCACATTTGCCTGAAAACGACGGAACTATGTACAAATTACGCCATCTTTGCTTCGCGTTATTGAGTCTAGGCTTCGCCGCCAGCACTCATGCCGATGAAAAACGTTTCATCTCCGATGAACTCATCACCTATATCCACAGCGGGCCGGGCAACCAATACCGGATTGTCGGCACGTTGAATGCCGGGGAAGAAGTGGCCCTGCTTAGCGTCAGCGAAGGCAATAACTACGGCCAGATTCGGGATACAAAAGGCCGAACCGCCTGGATCCCCCTCGATCAGCTCAGCGACCAGCCCAGCCTGCGGGCCAAGGTGCCGGCGCTGGAGCAGCAGGTCCAGACGCTGACCCAACAGCTCAACACCATCGACGCCGGCTGGAACCAGCGCACCGCCGAGATGCAAAAAAAAGTTACCGAAAGCGACGGCAATATCCAGAGCCTGCGCGATGAAAACCAAAGCCTGAAGGATCAACTGGTGGTGGCCAAGAAAAAAGTGGATGCCGTGGCGGTTCAGCTGGATGATAAACAACGCGCTATCATCATGCAGTGGTTCCTGTACGGCGGCGGCGTGGCCGGGGTTGGCCTGGTGCTGGGATTGCTGATACCCCACCTTATCCCGCGCCGCAAAAAAGACAATCGCTGGATGAACTGATCCTGCCGGTTTACCTGACGTCGTGTAAGGTAAGCGTGCGCAATGGGAAAATAGCGTTGCGGATGCGGCTACACTTAACAGATGATGACAAAACCGACATTGTCAGGAGTTAATAGTGAAAAAATATCTGGTCGGCGGCGCCGTCCGCGACAGGTTATTACAATTGCCGGTGCATGAGAAAGATTGGGTGATCGTTGGCGCTACCCCGGACCAACTGCTGTCCGAGGGTTATCAGCAGGTCGGCAAGGATTTTCCGGTATTCCTGCACCCGCGCTCGCGCGAGGAATATGCCCTGGCGCGCACCGAGCGCAAGTCCGGAACGGGTTATACCGGTTTTACCCTGTATGCCGCGCCGGATGTTACGCTGGAACAGGACCTGATGCGCCGGGATCTGACCATTAACGCCATCGCGCAGGATGAAGACGGCGAACTGGTCGACCCCTACCATGGACGCGAGGATATCGAGCAACGGTTATTGCGCCATGTCTCCAACGCGTTCGGCGAAGATCCGCTGCGCGTGCTGCGCGTGGCGCGTTTTGCCGCGCGTTTCGCCCATTTAAGCTTCCGTATCGCCCCGGAGACCATGCTGCTGATGCGGCAAATGGCCGACGGCGGCGAACTGCCGTCCATCTCGCCGGAACGGGTATGGAAAGAAACCGAAAAAGCGCTGGCTACCCGCAATCCGCAGGTCTATTTCCAGGTATTGCGCGACTGCGGCGCCCTGGCGGCGCTGTTTCCGGAAATCGATTGCTTGTTTGGTGTTCCCGCCCCGGCCAAATGGCACCCGGAAATCGATACCGGCATCCATACGCTGATGACGCTTTCGGTGGCGGCGCAGTTATCGCCCGACATCGCCGTGCGCTTCGCCACGCTGTGCCACGATGTAGGCAAGGGCCTGACACCGCCCCATCTGTGGCCCCACCATCATGGCCACGGCCCGGCCGGGGTAAAGCTGGTGGAAGCCCTGTGCGCCCGCATGCGGGTGCCTAACCAGGTGCGGGATCTGGCAAAAATCGTCGCTGAATATCACGATCTGATCCATACCGTGGACCGGCTCACCCCCAAGACCCTGATGAAGCTGTTCGGCGCCATCGACGTTTGGCGCAAGCCGGAGCGACTGGAGCAGATGATCATGACCAGCGAAGCCGACGCCCGCGGCCGCACCGGTTTTGAAAACACCCTTTATCCGCAGGGAGACTACCTGCGCGAGGCGTATCGCGTGGCGGCGTCGGTCACCAACCGCGAGGTGATTGAAGCGGGTTTCAACGGCGCGGAAATCGGCGAGGAAATCCGCCTGCGCCGCCAGAAGGCCTTGGCGGAGTGGAAACTGCGCCGGGAACAGTCGCGCGCCGAGACCCTGCAAGACTAGCGACTAGCCGCTCTTGCCCGCTCTTGCCGCCAAATGCGTTGCCCGACCAATAACAAACGCCCTGCGGATTTATCTGGCAGGGCGTTTTATCATTTCACGTATGGAGCCGCCCATGGCGGCCGTTAGCGGCGTTACATCAGCACCCAATACACCACGCCCGCCAGGATAAAGCGGTAGATGGCGAAGGGAACAAACGAGATGCGCTTGATGATTTGCAAGAACAGCTTAATGGCAATCAGCGCCACGACAAAGGCGGTGACAAAGCCCACCGCAAACATCGGGAAATCATGCCAGGACAGGAAAGGCAGGCTTTTGTAGAGATCGAGGACGGTCGCCCCCAGCATCATCGGCACCGCCAGGATAAACGAGAATTCCGACGCCGCGTAACGACTCACCCCGACCAGCAGACCGCCGCTGATGGTGGCGCCGGAGCGGGAAAAACCCGGCCACAGCGCCAGGCACTGGAAACAGCCGATCAAAAAAGCCTGCAGGTAGGTAATATCATCGATGCCGGCGGCGCGGGGCACCTTCGGTTTCAGCCATTCACCGGCCAACAGCAGCACCCCGCCGACCACCAGTGCGTAGACCACGTATTTGGCCTCGAACAGCCCTTTGATTTGTTCATGGAACACCAGGCCCATGACCACCGCCGGAATCATCCCCAGCAGGATATGCCCCAGGCGCAGGCGACCGGTGCCGATCCCCTCATGTTTCACCTGGCCGAAATGAATGCCGATCAGGCCGAACAGCCGCCGCCAGAACATCACCACCACCGCCAGTATCGACCCCAGCTGGATAATCACCTCAAAGGTTTTCGCTTTATCATCCGTGAAGCCCAGCAATGTGCCGACTAAAATCATGTGCCCCGTCGAGGAGACCGGTAAAAACTCCGTTAACCCTTCCACCACCCCAAGAATGAATGCAATCAACACATCAGGCAGATCTGTCATACCACGCGTTCCCCTCAATCGACCGACAACAAAAAAGCGGCGGTTTGACTGCAAACCCAGCCGCTAAAACAACCCGGAAAATGAGACAAACATACGGTAAAAAGGTTTCCGCTGCATGAATTTTAGATTAAGAGTCATAAACTTTCAGACTTTTCGGTTACCACGCTCGATTATCACGCCGACGCTTGCCGCCTGGGGCACCGCACCCGGCTTGCTCAGTTTGATACGCACCCAGGGCAGGTTGAAACGCTGGCGCAGCAGGTCGGCCACTTCTTCGGCCACCCGTTCCACCAGCGCAAACTGATTGGATGAAACAAAGGACAGCACCGTATCGCTGACATCGGCGTAGCTGAGGCAATCGGCCACGTCGTCGCTACGCGCCGCAGGCCCGTTATCCCAACCCATCTCGATGTCGAACACCAGCTTTTGCCGGCGGTTTTGCTCCCAGTCATATACCCCGATAACCGTCATTACCGTTAACTGTTCTATAAATACAATGTCCATGCGCCATACCCGGTTTTTGTGGATGTTGGATACCACTTCGAAAGGAATATGGGTATTATCCACAGTTAGGCCAATAAAACGATGATTACGGGATGGAACTTGGTTATGAATGCTATCGCGATTGGCATGATAATCTTCGCCTATCTTTGCGGCTCAGTCTCCAGCGCGATTCTGATATGCAAACTCGCCCGCCTGCCGGATCCCCGCACCCACGGTTCCGGTAATCCGGGCGCCACCAACGTGCTGCGTATCGGCGGCAAGACGGCGGCGGCGAGCGTCATGGTGTTTGACGTACTCAAGGGCATGCTGCCGGTATGGCTGGGCTACCATTTAGGGGTGCCGCCGTTCTACCTGGGCCTGATTGCCATTGCCGCCTGCATCGGGCATATCTACCCGGTGTTTTTTCATTTCCAGGGCGGCAAAGGCGTTGCCACGGCGTTCGGCGCCATCGCCCCCATCGGCTGGGACCTGACCGGCCTGATGGCCGGCACCTGGCTGCTGACGGTTTTGCTGAGCGGTTATTCGTCGCTGGGCGCCATTATCAGCGCGCTGATCGCGCCGTTTTATGTCTGGTGGTTCAAGCCGCAGTTCACTTTTCCGGTGTCGATGCTGTCGTGCCTGGTGCTGCTGCGCCATCACGACAATATCCAGCGGCTGTGGCGCGGCCAGGAAAGCCGCATCTGGCGCAAACGGCAAAAAGACAAGGATATCGACCGGCAGGAAGGCGGCCAACCGGGGGGAGAAGGCGATCCCAAGGCCGGGGCGCAGCATGATAAGGCCCCGGACCGCCCGCAAGACTGCCCGCAAGACTGCCCGCAAGATAAGTTAGATGATAAAACGCCAGACCGTCGCTAACCCAAAAACCCCATCTGGCTGCGAGCGCCGGCAGGCAGGGAAACCAGGCGCCGCTAACCCGTTCCCGCACCGACGGCGGCCATGATCAAAACAGCGGCGCCGTAACATTACACCGGCGTCAGTTCGGCCAGCGGCCAGCGCGGCCGCACGGTAATGTCCAACCCCGCGTGAATGCCGTTTTGCAGGCGCACCATGCCCGCGTAGGCAATCATCGCGCCGTTGTCGGTGCAAAATTCCGGGCGGGCATAAAACACGTTGCCGCCGCGCTTTTGCATCATCTCGGCCAGACGCTCGCGCAGGGTGCGGTTGGCGCTCACGCCGCCCGCGATCACCAGCCGTTTCAGCCCGGTCTGGTCCAGCGCCCGACGGCATTTAATCGCCAGCGTGTCCACTACCGCATCCTCGAACGCCCGGGCGATATCCGCCCGCGTCTGGTCATCGTGCCCGTTGGCGCGAATGGTATTGGCGGCGAAGGTCTTCAGGCCGGAAAAGCTAAAGTCCAGCCCCGGCCGGTCGGTCATCGGACGCGGAAAGGTAAAGCGCCCGGCCACGCCCTGTCGCGCCATCAGGGATAACAGCTGGCCGCCGGGATAATCCAGCCCCAGCAGTTTGGCGGTTTTATCAAACGCCTCGCCGGCCGCGTCATCGATGGACTCGCCCAGCAGTTCATATTGCCCGATGCCGGTCACGGCAATCAGCTGGGTATGCCCGCCCGATACCAGCAGGGCGGCAAAGGGAAATTCCGGCGGGTTCTCTTCCAGCATCGGCGCCAGCAGATGGCCTTCCATATGATGTACCGCAATGGCCGGCACCTTCCAGGCATAGGCCAGTGCGCGCCCCACGGTGGCGCCCACCATCAGCGCGCCCACCAGCCCGGGACCGGCGGTATACGCCACGCCGTCGATATCCCGCGCGCGCAGCCCGGCCTCGCTCAGCGCGGCCTGGATCAGCGGCACGGTCTTGCGCACGTGATCGCGCGAGGCCAACTCGGGCACCACGCCGCCGTAGTCGGCATGCAGCTTGACCTGGCTGTAGAGCTGGTTGGCCAGCAAACCCGCCCGGCGGTCGTAAATCGCCACGCCGGTTTCGTCGCAGGATGTCTCAATACCCAATACACGCATAATTTCTTATCAACTCCACTTTGTGCGGCGGACAGTCTAGCATAATCCCGGTCAGGGGAACCCGTCGGCGCGGTTAATCGGCGCGTAAATTCGGTGTCTTTATTGCCCGGGCCATGATACAAGTATCGACCTTGTGGATCGCGGGATCCGCGGGAAGATCCAGGATCGGGCCAAAAAGATCCCGGATCAACAGGCCGGGCCATTTAATATCGGGCTTTTTAATCGAGCGCGCCAATCATGTGCAGCAAATTTGGCCATTTTGCGCTATAATCAGACTCAGAAAACGTGAGCGGCGCGGCAAACGCCCCTACGCCTGCAAGATCATTGGCCGTGGCGCTTTACAAAGCAGCCCTGGTTGAAGTAAAATTCCGCACCATTTTGAAACGGCTGACACAAGGTCAGCAGCAAAATCCGAATTCTATCGAGGTGAGAGTTACATGCCGGTAATTAAAGTACGTGAAAACGAGCCCTTCGACGTAGCACTGCGTCGCTTCAAACGTTCATGCGAAAAAGCAGGTGTCCTGGCCGAAGTTCGTCGTCGTGAGTTCTATGAAAAACCGACTACCGAACGTAAACGCGCTAAGGCATCCGCTGTAAAACGTCATGCAAAAAAATTGGCTCGCGAAAACGCACGCCGCACTCGTCTGTATTAATTTTTCGGGGTGAAAACCCCAACCGCGTGATTAATCCGCAGACTTAGCAGTTGCATACGAAGGCCGTGCGATCCGGAAGGATTGCGC
This sequence comes from Acerihabitans arboris, assembly GCF_010131535.1. Classification (GTDB taxonomy): domain Bacteria; phylum Pseudomonadota; class Gammaproteobacteria; order Enterobacterales; family Enterobacteriaceae; genus Acerihabitans; species Acerihabitans arboris. Next base: position 134,591 of record NZ_WUBS01000008.1, on the reverse strand, counting down.
GGCTTGTTCTCGTTTATAGGCTAACCAATCAGGGCTTATGGCTGGACGAATCCCACGCGTATTTATCAACGACTTGTTGGCTCGTACCGATATCATCGACCTGATCGACGCTCGGGTGAAGCTAAAAAAACAAGGCAAGAATTATCACGCTTGTTGTCCGTTTCACCATGAAAAAACCCCGTCGTTTACCGTCAATGGCGAAAAGCAGTTTTACCACTGCTTTGGGTGCGGCGCCCATGGTAATGCCATCGATTTCCTGATGAATTACGACCGGCTTGAGTTTGTCGAGTCCATCGAGGAACTGGCCACCATGCACGGGCTGGAAGTGCCGTCCGAGGCGGGAGTGGGCCCAAACCAGCAGGAACGCCACCAGCGCCAGAGCCTGTACCAGGTGATGGAAAAGCTCAGCGGCTACTATTTGCAGGCGCTGCAGCAGACTGCCGCGGCGCCGGCGCACCAGTACCTGACCAAACGGGGATTAAGCGCGGAGATCATCAGCCATTTCGCCATCGGCTATGCCCCGCCCGGTTGGGATAACGTATTAAAACGTTTCGGCCGGTCGGCGGAAGATCGCACGGCATTGAACGATGCCGGAATGCTGGTGACTAACGATCAGGGACGGGTCTACGATCGCTTCCGTGAGCGGGTCATGTTCCCGATCCGCGACCGGCGCGGACGGGTTATCGCCTTTGGCGGACGCATCCTGGGCGACGGGCAGCCTAAATACCTGAACTCGCCGGAAACCGAGATTTTCCATAAAGGCCGCCAGCTGTACGGTCTTTATGAAGCGCAGCAGAAACACCCGACACTCACGCGGCTGCTGGTGGTGGAAGGATATATGGACGTGGTGGCGCTGGCGCAGTTCGGCATCGATTATGCCGTCGCCTCGCTTGGCACCGCCACCACCGCCGAGCATATCCAATTGCTCTACCGCGCCACGGATCAGGTCGTCTGCTGCTACGACGGCGATCGCGCGGGACGGGAAGCCGCCTGGCGGGCCTTGGAAACCGCCCTGCCCTATTTGAACGACGGGCGCCAACTGCGCTTTATGTTCCTGCCGGACGGCGAAGATCCCGATACGCTGGTGCGCCAGATCGGTAAAGATGCCTTTGAACAACGCATGGAACAGGCGCAGCCGCTGTCGGTGTTTTTGTTTGAAACGCTGATGCCGCAGGTGGACTTAAGCAGTCCGGACGGCCGGGCCAAGCTCAGCACCCTGGCGCTGCCGCTGATAAGCCAGGTACCGGGCGAAACGCTGCGCATGTACCTGCGTCAGCAACTGGGTAACAAATTGGGCATTCTGGACGATAACCAGTTGGAAAAACTGCTGCCCAAGCACGCGGGCAACACAAATATTTCGCCGCAACCCCGGATAAAACGCACAACCATGCGTATACTTATAGGATTGCTGGTGCAAAACCCGCGCCTGTCGGCCCTTATCCCGTCATTACAGGGATTGGAGCAGGCGAATCAACCGGGTGTGCCGCTGTTTATGGAATTAGTCCAGACCTGCCAGGCGCAGCCGGGCCTGACCACGGGGCAGCTGCTGGAGCTGTACCGGGATAATAAATCCAGCCCGCAGCTTGAAACCCTGGCGATCTGGAACCACATGATCATAGAAGATATGATCGAAGCGACTTTTGTCGATACCTTGACGAGTCTCTACGATTCCATACTGGAACAACGTCAGGAAGAGCTGATAGCACGCGATCGAACGCACGGATTGACGACCGAAGAACGTAAAGAGCTTTGGTCTCTGAATATGGCTCTGGCCAAAAAGACATGAATGACACCGAGGCTTAATTGCCTATAAATGGCAGGGCAATGCCCTGTGCGATGCCGTACTGGGCTGCGGCGTTAAACAACGGCCTGATCTCTTGTTGGTGATGAAATTTCACCGACCAACACCGAATTATAATCTGAAGTGTGGATACCGTCTTATGGAGCAAAACCCGCAGTCACAGCTCAAGCTACTTGTCACTCGTGGTAAGGAGCAAGGCTATTTGACCTTCGCCGAGGTCAATGACCATCTGCCGGAGGATATCGTCGACTCCGATCAGATCGAAGACATCATCCAGATGATCAATGACATGGGCATCCAGGTGATGGAAGAAGCACCGGATGCCGACGACCTGCTGTTGGCTGAAAATACCTCCGACACCGACGAAGATGCCGCAGAAGCCGCCGCGCAGGTCTTATCGAGCGTGGAGTCCGAAATTGGACGTACCACCGACCCGGTGCGCATGTACATGCGTGAAATGGGTACCGTAGAACTGCTGACCCGTGAAGGTGAAATCGATATCGCCAAGCGTATCGAGGACGGGATTAATCAGGTGCAATGCTCGGTAGCCGAGTATCCTGAGGCAATTACCTACCTGCTGGAACAATACGACCGCGTCGAAGCGGGCGAAGCCAGGCTGTCTGACCTGATCACCGGTTTTGTCGATCCGAACGCCGAAGAAGAGATGGCGCCGACCGCGACCCATATCGGCTCCGAGTTGACCACCGCTGAACTGGCCGACAATGATGACGAAGAAGAAGAAGATGACGACGACGCCGAGGACGATAACAGTATCGATCCCGAGCTGGCGCGGCAGAAGTTCGTCGATCTGCGCGATCAGTATGAAGCCACGCGCACGGTAATCAAGGCCAACGGCCGCAGCCATGCGAAATCGGCGGAAGAAATCCTCAAGCTGTCCGATGTGTTCAAACAGTTCCGCCTGGTGCCGAAGCAGTTCGACTATCTGGTAAGCAACATGCGTTCCATGATGGATCGCGTGCGTACCCAAGAGCGGCTGATCATGAAGCTCTGCGTCGAAATCTGCAAAATGCCGAAGAAAAACTTCGTCACGCTGTTTGCCGGCAACGAAACCAGCGAAGCCTGGTTCAAGGCCGCGCTGGCGATGAACAAGCCGTGGTCGGAAAAACTGCGCGAAGTGGATGAGGATGTCCATCGCAACCTGCAAAAGCTGCGCCAGATCGAAGAAGAAACCGGCCTGACCATCGAGCAGGTGAAGGACATCAACCGTCGCATGTCCATTGGCGAAGCGAAAGCGCGCCGCGCCAAGAAAGAGATGGTGGAAGCGAACCTGCGTTTGGTTATCTCGATTGCCAAGAAGTACACCAACCGCGGTTTGCAGTTCCTGGATTTGATCCAGGAAGGGAATATCGGTTTGATGAAGGCGGTGGACAAATTTGAATACCGCCGCGGGTATAAGTTCTCGACCTACGCCACCTGGTGGATTCGTCAGGCCATTACCCGCTCCATCGCCGACCAGGCGCGCACCATCCGTATCCCGGTACATATGATTGAGACCATCAACAAGCTCAACCGTATTTCCCGCCAGATGCTGCAGGAAATGGGCCGCGAGCCTACCCCCGAAGAGCTGGCGGAACGGATGCTGATGCCGGAAGATAAAATCCGCAAGGTGCTGAAAATTGCCAAAGAGCCTATCTCCATGGAAACGCCGATCGGCGACGATGAAGATTCGCATCTGGGCGATTTCATCGAGGATACCACCCTCGAGCTGCCGCTGGACTCCGCCACCTCGGAAAGCCTGCGCTCCGCCACCCATGACGTGCTGGCCGGCCTGACCGCCCGTGAAGCAAAAGTGCTGCGCATGCGTTTCGGTATTGATATGAATACCGACCATACGCTGGAAGAAGTGGGTAAACAGTTTGACGTTACCCGCGAACGTATTCGTCAGATCGAAGCGAAGGCGCTGCGCAAGCTGCGCCATCCCAGCCGGTCTGAAGTGCTGCGCAGCTTCCTGGACGATTAGGTTCCGTCGGGCTCCGCACGGGCCCGCCTTGGCGTTTAAACGGCATTAAAAGCCCCACTCTTAACCGTGGGGTTTTTTTACGGCTGGAGTATGGGCAATCATCTGCCCCGCGTCGCCAGGACGGCATCCAGCTCGCGATAGGATTTAATCAGCGTCTCGAATCCCATGCGGTTCAGGCCGCTGGGATTGGGCAGCACCCAGACTTCGGTATTGCCGATGGTCACTTCCTGCTTGCCCCAGATAGCGTTGCTGACCCGGAACGCCTGTCGGTAGGCCTGCTTGCCCAGTACCGCCAGCGCGGTGGGCTGGTAATGCTGTATCTTCTCGATCAGGCGCTTGCCCCCTTCCCGATACTCGGCCAGCGATAGCTCCGTCGCCTCGGTGGTGGGCCGATCGGCCAGCATGGTGATGCCGCATCCCGTCACCAGCAGTTGACGCTCTTCCTCGGGCTTTAGCTGCCGCTCGGTATACCCGGCCTGATGGATGATTTTCCAGAACCGGTTATTGGGATTGGCGAAGTGCACTCCCTTATGCGCGCTGGACAACCCAGGGTTGATACCGCAAAAAACCACCCTCAGCCCCGGGGCCAGAATGTCCTCTATCATCTTGAAAACTCCAGAAAATGCATTGAGCTATAAACACCCAATAATAATAGCGCGGAATTGGCGATAAATCAGCCAAGCAAATCCAGCCCCTCTGGATCTGTCCCCGGAGTTACTCTATAATCAACGCCCACTCGGCCCCTTAGCTCAGTTGGTTAGAGCAGGCGACTCATAATCGCTTGGTCGCTGGTTCAAGTCCAGCAGGGGCCACCAAGAAAAACGTTAAATTAAGCCAGCCGTCGAGCTGGTTTTTTTTGTGCCTGAAAATGGCGATGGCGATGGCGATGGCGATGGAATTTTGCCGCATCGCCTTTCAAGCCGACAAAAGGCGTGTATGGAGAGGGGACCAAGGCGGCGGAAGTATTTGTCAGAAATGAGTTAACTCCATTACAGGAAAGGATGAAGTAATTAAATGAGATTATTAAAAATAATATTATTAAATTCTTAAATTGTTCTTTCCGCATGCTGCTTTGCAATGCTAAATCCCTTTGCTTTTGCCACAGCAAGTAATGATGCGACAACCTCTTCTCTGCCGCAGCAGGAGCAAACAACAAAACTCCCCGCCGGAAGGGAATAACCTTCATAGGGAATGACGAAATCCGCTAAGTGGCCGAAGATACAGCGCAACCTGATTGATTCTTTGGGTCTTCCGCTACAGCATCTCTTTTGTTCAAAACAAGCACGTCTTTAAGCCGGATACATCGCAAACGATCTCAGTGGTAATGACGATGCTACGGAAATTTGTGATGTCGTATTTACCTAATGTTAACATGTCGTGTTCCGCTTACTCTTTTCCTTCATGCGGATAACCCGGAAGAATTCAGAGCCAGCCTGAAGCGTTAGCCCCCGGCTAACGTTGGAAATCCGGAGGAGTGCCCTTTTTTAAACTTATTGGGAATGTATAAGGGCCTTGATTTTAGTCGCCTTCTCAAAATGATCGAACTCCATATCAAGAATCCACCATGTTGCAGCTTCCATAAGAAGCTCAGGGTCATCATTCTTATTGGAAAAAAACGCATAAAATGATAAGCCGACATTACTGCCTTTAGCCGCTATTTTCGCGTCGCACGTATTTATAATTTTTTCCTTAAGGCTATCTCTCATCATCTCTCCTTGTTAACTTTGGCTGACAACAGCTACGACCATCAGTATCTTATCATCCTCCGGTAATCCTCCCATAAAACCGGGGTACACTTAAGCAGAATTTTCTCGTAACATGATGATCCAACACCGTGCAGGAGGCCGTTATATGCTGCAAGTATGGGGACGAAAAACCTCGTCCAATGTCCAGGCGCTGATGTGGTGTATTGGTGAATTGGGACTTGATTACCAGCGTTATAATATCGGCCATAAATACGGCGGCAATGATACGCCGGCGTTTTTAGCCATGAATCCTAACGCTACCGTGCCGGTACTGAAAGATAACGATGGCCCGGCGATATGGGAAACGGGCGCTATCCTGCGTTATATAGCATCTCGATATGGTACTGAAGCCTTTTGGCCGCGGGATGTAAACCACAGAACGCAGGTCGACATGTGGGCGGAGTGGTCAAAAATCAACGTGGCGCTTGGCTTTACCGCCCCCATATTTTGGCGCGTGGTACGCACCGCTGCGAAAGACCGGGATCCAGAGGCGGTTAGCCATGCCGTTGATCGGCTGGCAACAGTATTGAATATTGCCGAAAAACAATTATCAATATACCCTTATTTGGCAGGGAACGATTTTACCCTCGCCGATATTCAATTCGGCCACCTGCTTTATCGTTATTATGACATTGATATCAATCGTCCCGCGCTGCCCAATTTAAAAATGTATTATCATCGGCTGGCCTCTCGCCCTGCCTATCAAGAGCATGTTGTGGTTTGCTACGAAGAGTTAAGGGTTTCATAATTCCACGAACAAATGCAATATATAATCCAGTTTATCTTCATCCTGGTCATCTGAAAAAAACAGAGTCAGGAATGACCATCAGATTTAGCTTAACAATTAACATATTGATTGTAAAATACTGATACAAAATTGCGATGGAATTATCCAATGGATTATAACATCCAAGATGTTATATTAGTACACTAACATATAACATCTTGGAAAATATTGTGATTCATGATAAATTTCAACACAATCAAAGCCATGACATTTTGGCTGGTCTGGATGCCCAATCGCGTTTATTTTCGATTATATATAAAACTGGCTATACGTCGATTCGCTCTACTTTGTTACTTCTTCATCTTACGATAGTTACAACACGTTTTAGATAAGTCATTCTTCTTATTAGTCATATGAGTAAATGGAACTGGTATTGTCAAAATTATTTCCAAACGATAAAGCGAATGGTATATTCCTGTGTAACGCGCCATCACGATAAAAAGCAGGAATAGCATATAATTATAGTTTTAGTATAATTAATGTTAATAAATATCTTTAAACCCAGCAGCATTATATTTACAAAAAATAAATTATCGAGGTAAGTAATGGCAAACCGGTATCCCCTGACTGTACAACTACAACATATCCAGGCATGGCTGCTCAGCGGATTGTCAAAGCAGGAATATTGTATGCAGGAAAAATTGACGCTAAGCACCTTTTATTATTGGTTAAACAAAAATAATTTTGAGGCATCCCAATCCAATGTCGGGCTGGATGGCAAACCGGCCAGGCGGACTGAGGTCGCCAGGGACGATCCCAATACCGTTACCCTCCACCTGCCGAACGGCTGCTCCGTCAGTTGTTATCCGGGCCAGTTGACAACCGTTATGCAGGCTTTGTCATTGGCATAGCGCCCCCGCCATACCCAAAAATTCCGCTTGCCTGCCGGCTGGACATCGGTGCGCGCTCCATCGCGCCTGGTCATAGTAGAATAGAGCGCTATGCAATATAAGTGGGCAGCCATTACCGGCCAGCTCCGTTAACCACTGGCTACGGTTGTGGCGGATGATGACCAGGGTTAAAATATCACATCGCCGCCCGAGTAACTTAGTCTATAAATTATCCGTTGGTCTTCCAACGTAACCGTCTCGGCGCCGTTATACTTATTGATTGAACCAAAAAAACTGTTGTTGTAGTGCATCTTGCCATCCTGAAACTCGGCAGGGCCCCTGATAGGCTGTTCTACCGTAGACCTGGCCAGGTTCTGCCTGACGAACCTATAGATTTTCCTGACGCAATCGTCTGAATCTTCATGATTGATGGCGCCTCCTTCATAGGCCATGACCCATATGGGCTTGTTATCCCTCAGAATTAAAATCTTGCCATTTAGCGAACGATAACCCACATAATAATTTCGATAAATAAAATCATCTCTGCAATGCTCTATCAGCTTCATGTCGCCGGAGTGAGTATCTTTGACAATAATATTGTCGGGGAATCTATAAAGGAACTTATTTGCTTCTACTAAAAACGCAATCATTATATTTTAATTATCCCCTTGAAAAGGGCGCGTTATACTACCAATACAACCTTAAGACAATATTACGACAAACGGTCGCCATATGTCCCCATCAACCCTGGCGCAGGCCATCGTGCAACCCTAACATTAGGAATATTGTATTTGCAAGCCATTAATATTCCAGCAATTTTGTCAGTTATCTATTATCAGATGAAAATTATATTGTATGCCGATAATTTGTATACATATTGTTTTTTATGGGCACCCTAATCGGGTAAAATAAAAAACAATCCGTGAAGGGTTGGAAGAGTTTTTTTTACTAAGATCGATGACATCACGAATAAAAGCCACGGCGGAGGTGTAAAATATAGGAATAATCCAAACCAGGGAATGGGCTGAATGCATGCCCGACCGCCTGGTCGGGCATGCATTCAGCGTATGGTTAACCGTTGGCGATCAAAATGTTTGCCAATGCTCTTCCTGCGCGGGCGAGGTCTTCCTGCCAACGCTCGCCAACGGCGTCCCGGCGTTTGGCGCTGTCGCAGGTCTGCGCGCTACCGCGCCCCCGGTCTGTTTTAACTGGAATACCGCCACCATTTCCGTCAGGTGGCGGGCCTGCTCTTCCAGCGACGCCGCCGCCGCCGCCGATTGCTGTACCAGGGCGGAGTTTTGCTGGGTCACGCTGTCCATTTCCGTGACCGCCTGGCCGATTTGCTGTATTCCTTTGCTTTGCTCGTCCGATGCTGAAGCGATTTCACCCATAATGTTGGTTACATGGGTGATGGCCTGCACAATATCATCCATGGTTTCACCGGCGTGGGCGACCTGGGTTGAACCAATATTTACCCGTTCCACCGATTCGTTAATCAGGGTCTCGATTTCTTTCGCCGCCTCGCCGCTGCGTTTAGCCAGGTTACGCACTTCACTGGCCACCACGGCGAATCCCCTGCCCTGTTCACCTGCCCGGGCGGCTTCCACCGCGGCGTTCAGCGCCAGGATATTGGTCTGGAAAGCAATACTGTTAATCACGCCGATGATATCAACGATGCGCCGCGAGCTGGAGGCGATGCTGCCCATGGTAGCGACCACTTCCTGCACGCTGACGCCGCCTTTCATGGCCGTTTGCGAGGCCGATGCCGCCAGTTTGCTGGCCTGGTGCGCATTGCCGGTATTTTGCTGCACGGTGGAATTAAGCTCTTCCATGCTGGCGGCGGTTTGTTCCAGGGCGGAGGCTTGTTGTTCGGTACGTGAAGACAAATCGGTATTGCCCATCGAGATCTCGCTCGATCCCTGGTAAATCGCCTCGGCGCTGGCGCGGATGCTGGTCACGGTACCTGCCCAGCTGCTTTGCATCTCAAGCAGGAACGGGATTAGCTGGCCAACGCAGTTGCGACCGAATTCCTTTATGTCGACATCAAGCCGTCCGGCCGCCAGTTCGCGGAAATAGATTTTGATGTTGTCCAGCGGCTTGACCAGATAACGCACCAGGTAGCGGTCGGTGGCCACCATGATTAATATGCCGGCCAACAGCGCCCCAATCAGCGTGCGCTGGCACCAGGTCACCAGCAGGTTAATACGAATACTGGAGTCCGCTTTGATTTTTTCTATCGAGGCATTGTATTCCCGCATGGCGGCGGTGAACTCTTTGCGCAGGGGCAGGTAGGTCTGCTTAAGCAGGCGGTCGACATCATCATGGCCCCCGGCCTGTGCCGCCTGGACAAGCGGCTGCATTCCCTGGCTATAAAGCCGCAGGGAGGTATTGTAGATTTTATCCACCAGCGCAGGCTCCAATAACCCGTGATCCATGGTTTTGAACTGTTTCAGCCCTTGGTCAATCGCGTTGAGTTCAACCGACGCCGCGATCATTTCCGCGTCGAATTCCTGTTTATTATCGGCTTTGGCATCTTTCACCGCCCGTTCCAGGGTGGTCACCAGACGGTAGTAGTGATCGTTGGCGCCGTTGATGATATCGCCGTTAAGCTGTTGGTTATCACTTAACTTCAGGGTTTCATTTACCTGGTGCAAGGAAAACAGGGTAAAAGTGGAGACCGCCGCCCAGAGCAACGAAAAAATAACGAGGATGACTAATAGCACCACTCTGATTTTTAGATTTTTTAACACACTCATTGGATCTTCCTTTCGCTTTCTTCGTTACTCCGTACCCTGCAGCCCGGACGGTGGTCTTGGCTCGCCGGCTTCTTGCCCGATGCCGATAATACAGCATTGGGATCGCGCCTTATGGAAATATGCCTGGTGATAACGGCAACGCAGTTATCATCGGCAGAAATGGCCCAATATTTATGGTTTAAAAAAAATTTATCGATATGATCAAGATATACGTCATAAGTGTGATATTTATGCGTTAAAAAATCATTGACTTGCAAGATAAGATGATTTTATAAAAACATTTCTTCGCCTTGCTTAACTTTGTAATTATTAGCAATCAAACTATATTCACGTATGACCGGTACGCAAGGCATTGGGATTTTTCCTTGACGAATATTTTGCATTTGATCAGGCGGATATGGAGGGGATTCGCTTATTTTCCTTGATGCGGTTCATTCAAAATCCGTCATTAATATATTAAACAAATTTTAAATCTCTATTTACAATTTTTTACGTGATATGAACTAACATACAGCCCGTCTTTTTTGATCGTTAATTAGAGAAAGCATTTTAAACTCTTTTTTCATCGCCAAAAATTTCACATATTAACAAATTTATATTTATTATCATAAGAGGCAAACATGCTAGATTTTCAACTCAGCGGCATTACATTGCATCGCAATAGTATCACACGCCACGATGAGTGTGCTGAAATAAAAAATGGTGAGGAACATTGTGATCAAAGAATTTTTAACGAAAATATTGATTTTACAAAGCCTATTTTTCAAACCAAACATTGCGCGTTGCAAAACGCTTTCCATCCGCCACCCGAAGAGGATTATCTGTCCCTATGCGTCAAGGGCTGCGTGGAAGATGGCTCCGCCCATGCCCTCCGTCCCACATCCTATATCCATCAGGTGGCGGCAAGCCGGAATACCCGCGAGCGTGGTATATTTAATTTCATGCTTAACCACTGGTTACAGTTGCTCAAAGAGGACATTAACGATGAGATTAAGAAAAAACTTAGCAGCCTGGTGCGATTGTTTTTATATGAGCATGAGATATCTCATTATTCTGGTTCGCCGGCAGAGCACGCATTACCGTGTGCTCAACAGGCCGTCCTGCCCGGGGAATTACGGCCCATCGTTTCGGCCGGTAATCTTATAGATAGAACATTATTAGACACATTAATTTATTTGCTGTTAAAAAAAGACGACACCTATCATTGCACGTCGTCTTTGATTTATAAATGCCAAAGCAAGGCCAACCTTAATGCCTTGCCTAAGCATTTACGCGAAGCCGCTGATAAAAGCCTCAGCCTTGCACAAAAAAAATTGGGCATGTTAACAATTGGCCAAAAATTAATAATCCCCTTGTTAACTTTAAATTCAGAAAAGGAGGAAAGCTGTTCTCCTGACGGCCATTTTAGCGCTGTGTTGGCGGTAAAAAAACCACAGGGTTTTGAATTTAATATTTTTGATAGCAACGATCCCAACGAGGAAAATAAAGAGAAGGAAATACTCATCGATCGGCTGATCGAAACGTCGAGCAGTAACGAAATCCGCTATTTTGGCAGGCAGTTCCAATTTAATAACGATTGCGCTATTCATACCTATAATTTTTTCAGGTTATGTATTTACGCACCGGCCCAAACGGTATCTTCAGCGGAAAACATGCACGCGTTATTAAATAATTATATCAAAAACATAGAGAGATTGAATGAATTGCTGGAGGGGAATACCGCGGCGACCAGCCAGCTGCTGCGCATCCTTTTTGTGCTGGATGGCATCAAAAGCGGTTACAGGCAGGGATTGGTCGACGATCCGCAACTGCTGTGCCTGATCTATGGCGTCGATGAACCCACCGGGCCAGATACTGTCGCCATCAACCGTTCGGCAAGCTTATGGCAACGATTACGCCGCGGCTCGTCGTTAACCTCCAGGCCCTGGAAGAAACGCAGCACCAGTGATGCCTCAGCGACATGATATCAGTTGATACCCGGCAAGGACTGGCGGAACGCCGACGCATCCCGGGCCAACGCATCAATATGGGAGCTTAATATTTTTATTTTATGTATCAGCGGATTACGGTCTGGCGAGCTGTCCAGGTTGTTGAGCTGGCTGACCAGCAGCGCATTTTGCTCACGCAGTTTTGCTTCGCGGCGCAGGCTTGAATCCAGTTGTTGCTGCAAAGTCTGATGGTCTTGCTGCCACAGTTTATGGTGGCGGCTAAAGCTTTGTTCCAGCTCCGTCAACGCATCGTTTAACCGTGTTTCGAACTCTTGCAACAGCATAATCGTTCCTTAAAAATGACCCTGGGCGAAGTATAATGATTGTCGGCATGTGCAACAAATTCGTTATAGTTCGCCTCTCTCTACCAAAACGCTCAGCAAAACGTCCTGCAAACCCGGTGGGACCCGCCCGTATCATCAGGTTTTCACCGCGCGCAACACCACAAATTTTGGATTCGAACCAAGCGTAGCGCAGTTACCGAATAGCTGTTTGATCTGATGATAATAATCCAAATGCCGGTTGGCAACGATGCGCAATTCCCCCCCTGGCCGCAGGCTGCGTTTAGCATCCCGGAACATACCCCTGGCGATATGATCGGTTAACACCTGCTGCTGATGAAAAGGCGGATTGCATAACACGGCCTGTACGCTGTCGGCGTCATACCCCACCAGTGAATTGCCCACCACAAACCGGCAGCGCGCCATATCATCGGGGCGATTGGTTGCTATATTAATCCGACTTGAGGCGATCGCCATATAGGATTCGTCGATAAAATGCAGCCCGGCGCGGGGGTTTTGCCCCAGGGCGGTCAACCCCAGCACCCCATTGCCGCAGCCGAGATCGATCAGGGTCCCATCAAGCCCTTCGGGCAGGTATTGCATAAAAAAGCGCGCGCCGATATCCAGCGTTGCGCGTGAAAAGACGTTGGCATGGTTGTGGATCAGGTAACCATTCTCCTCAAGCGGCCAGACGCAGCTCTGCTCCTGGCCGTTCACCGCAGGGGCGGTCACCTGGCTGAAAATCAGCCGGGCTTTCTTTTTGGCCAGTGAAGTGCGGGTGGACCCAAGGATATCGCTAAAGCGTTGCAGGGTTGAATTATGGATGTCCCTGACCTTTCCCGCCGCGATAACCTGCGTGCCGGGGCCGGACACCCGCCGCAGGGCATACAGCTGATGTTCGAGCAGCGCCAGGGTCTTGGGTATTTTCATCAGCACCAGGCCGGGGGACGCCGGCAACGGGGCCAGGCTGTCTAAAAAACGGATTTCGCCGTCATCCGTCGCGTTTTGCCCGGCGTTATGACGGGTCGCCAGCTGGCTGAGAAAAGAGTCGCCAATGCTGTAGGGTGAGCCAGCGCGCAGCGCGCAGGCCAGCGCGCCGAAGCTGTCGTTAAAAATCAGCGTCGGCCCGGTGATGGCGCCCAGCGTTGCGACATGGGCCAGCAGATATTCGTCCGCCGCATCCCAGGCCTGTAAATTGCCATCGGCCGCGCCGGGTGGGTACCTGTCAAGCTCCAGCACGCCGGAGGCATAGTCAAAGCGGCTCATTGGCCTTTCCTGAAAGAGTCGAATTGGGGTGTTTATCCCTGAAAACGCGCCGGCAGTAAACTCTTTTTTCATCCCTTGGGCAAAAACCGCGCCGGTAAGGGACATTGGTGGATCGGACAGACGTTTTTTTCCTGCCCGACTGGATGTTTTCCTTACAGTATTAGCATGCTAATCTGAAACCTCTTATAACACTGCGCAGGATAATAATTCGGTATGATTCGCTTCGCCGTGATAGGTACCAATTGGATCACCCGTCAATTCATCGATGCCGCCCACGAGAGCGGCAAATACAAACTGACGGCCATCTATTCCCGCACTCTCGCGCAGGCGCAAAGCCTGGGGATCGACTACCCGGTCCAGCACTATTTCGATTCGCTGGAGGCGCTGGCGCAGTCCGATGCCGTTGATGCGGTGTATATTGCCAGCCCCAACTCCATGCACTGTCGCCAGGCGCTGTTGCTCCTCGGCCATAAAAAGCATGTGATCTGCGAAAAGCCGTTGGCCTCCAACCTGCGCGAGGTGGAAGAGATGATCGCCTGCGCGCGCGCCAACCAGGTGGTGTTATTCGAGGCGTTTAAAACCGCCAGCCTGCCCAATTTCCTGGCCTTGCAACAGGCGCTGCCGCGAGTGGGCAGGCTACGCAAGGTGTTTTTCAACTATTGCCAGTATTCCTCCCGCTACCCGAAATACCTGGCCGGCGAACAGCCCAATACCTTTAACCCGGCGTTTTCCAACGGTTCGATCATGGATATCGGCTTTTATATGCTGGCCAGCGCCGTGGCGCTGTGGGGCGAACCCCACCGGCTGTATGCCACCGCATCGCTACTGGAAAGCGGCGTGGACGGACACGGCACGGTATGCCTGGATTACGGCGGTTTTGACGTCACGCTGAGCCATTCAAAAGTCAGCCAGACGGCGCTGCCGAGTGAAATCCAGGGAGAAGAGGGTTCGCTGGTTATCGAAAAAATGTCCGAATGCCAGCAACTAACCCTGGTGCCGCGCAGCGGTAATAAGCAGGACCTGACCCAGCCGCAGCATATCAATACCATGCTCTACGAGGCGGAGCGCTTTGCCGCGCTGGTGGAAAACAATGAGGTAGATCATGCCGGTTTGGCGCAATCGCGCGTCACGGCCGGCCTGTTGACCGAAATCCGCCGCCAGACCGGCGTGGTCTTTCCCGCCGACGGCCTGGCGGTCAATAACCCTGACGCCGGGGCGGTGGCATGATGTCCAGGCTAAAACCCATATTGATCCTGCAAACCGGCGATGCGCCGCAGGACGTGATTGCGGCCAACGGTAATTACGATACGATGTTCCTGCAGGCGACCGGGCTTGGCGCCGGACAGGTACGGATCGTCCATTTGCCGGGCGGCGAACGGCCCGACGCGCCGCAGGCCTATAGCGGCGTACTGATTACCGGATCGGCGGCCATGGTGACCGAACGGCTGGCCTGGAGCGAATTTGCCGCCGCATGGCTACGCCAGGCGATGGATGCGGAAATACCGATTTTCGGCGTATGCTACGGGCATCAGCTGCTGGCCCATGCGCTGGGGGGCGAGGTGGATTATCTGGCCGACGGCATGGAAGTCGGCACCCAGCCTATCGAACTGCTGCCCGCCGCCGCCAACGATCCCCTGATCGGCCAATTGCCGGAGCGGTTCCCGGCCAACCTTATCCATTCGCAAACGGTGGTCACGCCGCCCAGGGGCGCCACCGTGCTGGCCCGATCGGCGCGCGATCCCCATCAGATCCTGCGCTATCGCCATAATGTGGTGACCACGCAGTTCCATCCGGAATTTTCCGCGGCGGTGATGCACGACTTTTTATCGGGCATGACGGTCCAGGACCCGGAGCGGGGGCCGGAGCTGGCGCTAATCGGGCGCGAGCTTAGCGATACGCCCGACAGCGAGGCCCTGATGGCGGCGTTTGTGCGGCAATGCCTGCAGGCGGTCTAACGCGGCGCACGCGGGCACCGGCTATTAAACCGGGTGGAAGATTGACTGTCGCAAATATTTACATTAAGGTTGCGCATAGCAAAGGGGAGTAACTTCTTCGTCGGTATGTCGTCAATACGATGCTAGCGCATCCGGCTACCGGGCAACCAGAACGGTATTTCATCTGCGTTGTAAGTGAGACCTTGCCGGAAGGCGAGGTTTGTTTACATCCTGGATCAGGAGAAAACGGCTGCGTCTTCCGACGTTAGCCGTTTTTTTTTACAGGATATCCTCAGATGAATACCGTTGGCACACCTTTGCTTTGGGGCGTTTTTGCCGTCGTGGTCATTATTATGCTGGCCATCGACCTGTTGTTGCAGGGCAAGACCATGACGTTAAAACGGGCCGCCTGCTGGTCCGTGGTATGGGTCTCCTTGTCCCTGCTGTTTAATGCCGCCTTCTGGTGGTATCTCGCCACTACCCAGGGCCGGGCCGTCGCCGACCCGCAGGCGCTGGCCTTCCTTACCGGTTATTTGATTGAAAAAGCGCTGGCGGTGGATAATGTATTCGTCTGGCTGATGCTGTTCGGCTATTTTGCCATACCGGCGCAGTTGCAACGGCGCGTACTGGTCTATGGGGTGCTGGGCGCCATCGTGCTGCGTACGTTGATGATATTCGGCGGCAGCTGGCTGGTAACCCGTTTCGACTGGCTGCTGTATGTTTTCGGCGCCTTCCTGCTGTTTACCGGCATCAAGATGGCCTGGTCGAAAGAGGATGATTCGGCGTTGGGAGATAAGCCTTTGGTTCGCTGGCTGCGCGGTCATTTACGCATGACCGACGAACTGCACGGCGAACGTTTTTTTGTCCGGCAAAATGGCGTGCTGTTCGCCACGCCGCTGATCTTGGTACTGATCCTGGTGGAATTCAGCGACGTGATTTTTGCCGTCGACAGCATCCCGGCCATTTTTGCCGTCACCACCGATCCCTTTATCGTGCTGACGTCCAATCTGTTCGCCATCCTGGGACTGCGCGCCATGTATTTTATGCTGGCGGGCGTAGCCGAACGGTTCTCGCTGCTGAAATACGGCCTGGCGCTGATCCTGGTGTTTATCGGCGCCAAGATGCTGATTGTGGACATCATCCATATACCCGTGGCGATTTCCCTGGGCGTGGTGGCCTCTATCCTGGCCGCCACCTTGCTGATTAATACCTGGGTTAATCGGCGCAACGGCGTTTAACGCGTCGAGACGGCTTTATGTTCAGCGGCGAACGGGTCGATGCCGCGTAATTGCATGCGGCGAAAGCGCACGATATTAATGCCGTTGACGATTAAAAAGCTGCCCTCGATAAGCGAGCCGCCGATGGAGCCAAGCCAGATATTATGGGTGACCCAGCCGGCGGTGGAACACCACATCACGCAGCGGGTGGTCAGCCCGCTGGTGCGGAACAGCGCCCAGGTGCTGAGCACCGTGCCGGTAATGGGCAGCAGCTCGACGGCGTGCTTAACCTCGGAAAGCCCGAGCGCCAGGGTCAGGATGATAAACACAAACATCACCACAATGCTGCGGGTGCGGGTGGATATCACCGTACGAAACGCGTTGAGCACCGCGCTCATGCCCGCGGCGTTGGCGCCCATCAAAAAGAAATGGCAGCCGATAATGAAGCTGTATAGCGCAAGCTGCAGTTTGAATTTACGATCGTCGCGTTTGATGAACATGGTGATGCCGACGATAAAAGCCAACACTCCCACGGCCTGGGCGATCCAATAAAGGCTCATGGCACGGCATTCCTGTGATTTTTGGAAGAAAAAAGAAAACGGCGCTTCATTAATATGAAACGCCGTTCTTATACTAAGGATTCGGGATAATTTTTACAATGTTACGCCGCTTTTAAATATGGCCAGTTCCCGGAAGTCATTCTTTTCATTGCGGGAATGCTTGCCATTGGCAATGGCGACAATTAAATCGACAAATTCCGCCAGTACCTGATCCATCGCCACGCCGTGAATCAGCCGGCCGGCGTCGAAATCAATCCAATGAGGCTTTTTAGCCGCCAGTTCACTGTTGGTTGCCAATTTTACCGTCGGCACAAATCCGCCGTAAGGGGTGCCGCGACCGGTGCTGAACAACACCATATGGCAACCCGCTCCCGCCAGCGCGCTGGTCGCCACCGCGTCGTTGCCCGGCGCGCTGACCAGGTTAAGCCCCGGCACATGCAGGCGTTCACCATATTTCAGCACGTCCATGACCTTGCTCTGGCCGGCCTTTTGCGTACAGCCGAGGGATTTCTCCTCCAGGGTGGTGATGCCGCCGGCCTTATTCCCCGGCGAGGGGTTTTCATAAATAGGCTGTTGATGGGTGATAAAATATTGTTTGAAATCATTAACCATATGCACGGTCTTTTCAAACGTCGCCTCGTCGCGGCAGCGGCTCATCAGGATACGCTCGGCGCCGAACATTTCCGGCACTTCGGTTAATACCGAGGTGCCGCCGTTGGCGATAACATAATCCGAGAAACGCCCCAGCAGCGGGTTGGCGGTAATGCCGGACAGCCCGTCCGAGCCGCCGCATTCCAGGCCGAATTTCAGTTCGCTGAGTTTACCCGGCTGGCGTTTATCCTCACGCATCGCCAAATAAAGCGCGCGCAGGCATTCCAGCCCGGCCTCCACTTCGTCATCCTGCTGCTGGCAAACCATAAAGGTCACCCGCTGCGGGTCGTACTCGCCAAGGGTGGCGCGGAACACGTCGACCTGGTTGTTCTCGCAGCCAAGGCCTATCACCAACACCGCGCCGGCGTTGGGATGACGTACCATATTCTGCAGCATGGTACGGGTGTTTTCATGATCCTGCCCGAGCTGCGAGCAGCCGAACGGATGGGTAAACAGATGAACGCCGTCGATATCCTCGGCGCCAAAGGTTTCCTTTAAAAAACGCTGCTGGATCTGTTTGGCTATGCCGTTGACGCAGCCGACGGTCGGCAGGATCCACAGTTCGTTGCGGATGCCTACCTCGCCGTTGGCGCGGCGATATACCTGGATCTCGCGATCGGGCATCTGCGCCGGCAGGGTTTTGAAATCCGGCAGGTACTGATATTCATCCAGATCGCTAAGATTAGTCTTGGCGTTTTGGGAATGGATATGCTGGCCGGGAGCGATGGGGCTCAGCGCATGGCCGATGGGCAGGCCGTATTTAACGATCATTTCACCCTCGCCTATCGGCGCCAGGGCAAACTTATGGCCCCGGGCAATAGGCTGGTGCAGCGTGATGGTCACGCCCCCCATTTCAACCGTTTCATTCGTGTCGAGGTCTTGCAGGGCGACCGCCACATTGTCTGAAGAATGAATTTTAATAATATTCATGAATTAACCTTTATGCTTTCAGCAATAGGCTGAAACGGCGGCACGCATACCCTGATCGATAATAGCCTGCAGCTGCTGTTCAACCTGTTTTGCCAGGCCGGGAACCTGGAGCAGGTCCTGTTCCCAGTGCTCTGTATCGCCCAACACGTCATTCACTAAAGTGCTTAACGCAACCTCACCTTTGTCCACACCGCTCCAAAGCGATTTGAAACGAGTGATCCATTTTTCATCATCCTGCAGCGGGAAGCTTTCGCCGTTGCGTTCACCGTGGTAAAACGCGATAAGCGCGGCCAGGGCGAAGGTTAAACGGACCGGAAGCTCACCCTGTTGTTCGCGATAGGACAGCAGCTGCGGCAGGATACGGGTACGGAATTTGGTCATGCCGTTCAGCGCGATGGACAATAGCTGATGCTGGATAAACGGGTTGCGAAAACGGCTCAGCACCGCCTGGGCAAACGAAGCCAGCTCGTCATGAGGCAAATCCAGCACCGGCACGATTTCCTCGGCAATGGTTTTTTCTACAAACGCGCTTATCAGCCGATCGTTCATCGCCTCGCCGACGGTGTCCAGGCCGGACAGGAACGCGACCGGCACCAGCGCGGTGTGCGCGCCGTTCAGGATGGCCACCTTGCGTTCTTTGTAGGGCTTGATGTCGTCGACAATACGCACGTTCAGGTCCAACTTGTCCAGGCGCAGTTCCTTGGCCAGCCACCGCGGTCCCTGGATAACGAACAGGTAGAAATATTCGGCGGTATCCAGGAAGGTGTCCTGGTAGCCCAGTTCGGCCTGGAGTTCGTCCACTTCGCCACGCGGATAACCGGTCACGATACGGTCGACCAGGGTGGAGCAAAAAGTGTTGTGTTCATTGAGCCAGGTGGTGAACTCGGCGGGCAGCGACCATTGTTGGGCATAACGCAACACCAGTTCCTGCAGCGCCTCGCCGTTGTAGTCGATCAGTTCGCACGGCAGCAGCACCCAGCCTTTGTCGGCCGCGCCGTCGAAATGGCTGAAGCGTTCGAACAACAGGCGGGTCAGCTTGGCCGGATAGCTGGCGGGCGGCGTATCGGTCAGCTTGTCCCCGGCCTGGTAGCTGATACCGGCTTCGGTGGTATTGGAAAAAACGAAACGGATATTGGCGTCGCGCGCCAGGGCCAGGTAATCGTCGAATTCGTGGTAGATATTGATTTCACGGTTAACCGAACGGATCAGGCGTGGATCGCGCACCGCTTCGCCCTGTTCATTCAGGCCGCGGATAATCGTGGTATACAGGCCGTCCTGGGTACTGAGCGACGGCGGGAAATCGGTATTGATCGGACGGATGATAACGATGCCGGCGTCCAGATCGGTATGTTCATTGAGCAGATCCAACTGCCAGTCGATAAAAGCCCGTAAAAAATTTCCCTCGCCGAACTGGATGACACGCGTGGTGTACTGGCGTCCGGGAAAGTTTTGACGATTTAGCGTTTGCATGCGAAATTTACCTTAAAAATTACCCGGCTGCGGATAATAAAAAAATACGGTTTTAACCGGGCGGGCCTGAGGCCCGCCCCCAAAATCAAAGCTCGATGGCGAAGTAGTTTTTCGCGTTATCGAAGCAGATATTTTTCACCATCCCGCCCAGCAGGCTGATGTCCGCCGGCGCTTCGCCCGCTTCCACCCAATGGCCCAGCATGCGGCACAGGATGCGACGGAAATACTCGTGGCGGGTATAGGACAGGAAGCTGCGGCTATCGGTTTGCATGCCGACGAAGCGGCTCAGCAGGCCCAGGTTGGCCAATTGCAGCATCTGGCGTTCCATGCCGTCTTTCTGGTCGTTAAACCACCAGCCCGGGCCGAACTGCATCTTGCCCGGCATGCCCTCACCCTGGAAGTTACCGATCATGGTGCCGATAATTTCGTTATCCGACGGGTTCAGGCAATAAAGGATGGTTTTCGGCAGGGCGTTGTTCCTCGCCTGCGCGTCCAGCAGACGGGACAGCGCCATGGCCACCGGCTGGTCGTTAATGGAATCGAAACCGGTATCCGGGCCAAGCTGTTTCAGCCTGAGGCTGTTGTTGTTGCGCAGCGCGCCGATATGGTATTGCTGGGTCCAGCCGCGACGGGTGTACTCGCCGCCTAAAAACATCAGCACCGCGGTCCTGAACTGGGCAATCTCGTCCCTGTTCGGCAGCGTACCGTCGAGGCGGCGGGTCAGGATGCCGTTCAGGGTACTTTCGTCCGCTTCGCCATAGACCACGACATCCAGGGCGTGATCGGAGACTTTACAGCCGTGGGCGGCAAAATGGTCCAGGCGTTTTTTCAGCGCGTCGGTCAGTGCGCTAAAGCTGTTGATGGCGGTGTCGGAAGCGGCTTCAAGGCGCTTCATGTAATCGTTAAAGCCTTCGGCTTCTATATTAAAGGCTTTATCCGGGCGCCAGCTCGGCAGCACTTTAATATTGAAGCTGGCGTCGTCGGCCACCGTTTTGTGGTGAACCAGGGAATCCACCGGATCATCGGTGGTGCCGGCCAGCTTGACGTTCATCTGTTTCATAATGCCGCGGGCGGAGAAGTTGTCCTGGGCCAGCATTTCGTTGCCGCGATCCCAAATTTCACGCGCGGTGGCGGGCGTCAGCAGCTTGTCGGTAATGCCGAACGGGCGGCGCAGCTCCAGATGCGTCCAATGAAACAGCGGGTTGCCGATAGTATGGGGAACCGTCTTGGCCCAGGCTTCGAATTTTTCAAAGTCGCCGGCGTCGCCGGTGCAAAAACGCTCGGCCACGCCATTGGTGCGCATGGCGCGCCATTTATAGTGATCGCCTTTCAGCCAGATTTCATACAGATTCTTGAAGCGGTAATCTTCCGCAATCTGTTCCGGCGGCAAATGGCAATGGAAGTCATAAATCGGCTGGTCAACGGCGTAGTCATGATACAAACGGCGAGCGAATTCGCTATCCAGCAAAAAATCTTCAGTTAAAAACTGGGACATTTCAGGCTCCTCACCTTCATTTCTTTGAGTTATGTTTCTTAAATGTTGAAAGGTGTTATACCAATTTAGCAGGAAAATGCAGATCCTGCCGGTGCTGATATACCATTTCCTGCCAAAATCAACAAAAACTCAACATATATAGGTCAGCTTAAGGGCTTTCACCCGGCTAACGGGACGATTTATTATCCCTTAAAATAAAAATGGTTTTTGTGATGGCTCTCAACTTTTAAATCTGTATGACAAGTTATCGTAGCGCCACATTGAGTCTGGACTCAATCATTTTGTTTATGTGACCCGACAAAAGGTCATGAATTCATCTGACGGGCCAGGGCGATGAGGATTACCGGCGATAGTCGGCCGGGCGTCCAAAGAGCGATATCGGGTTGGCGGGACAGGCGTTGGCAAGGCGCGGGTCGTTAAAACCGGATAACAGGCCATCAGAATATAACAATAACCGGAGAGTGCGCTTTCCGGCTGGCTCTATACCCGTCGTCCCCATGATATCTGGGTAGTGGGGATGACGGCTCATACTCATTGGGAGAAGTGGTAATGCGTAAAATAAAAGGGTTACGCTGGTATATGATCGCCCTGGTCACCGTTGGCACGGTGCTGGGTTACCTGACGCGTAACGCCATTGCGGTGGCAGCTCCTACCCTCCAGGACCAGCTGCATATCACCACGCAGCAATATTCGTATATTATTGCCGCCTACTCTGCGTGCTATACGCTGATGCAGCCGGTAGCCGGATACGTATTGGATTTACTGGGTACCAAAGTCGGTTATGCGGTGTTTGCCATCGTCTGGGCAATTATGTGCATGGCGACCGCGCTGGCCAGCAGCTGGGGCGGCCTGGCTATTGCCCGTGGCGCCGTCGGCATGGCTGAAGCGGCAATGATCCCCGCCGGCCTGAAGGCCACCAGCGAATGGTTCCCGGCCAAAGAACGTTCCATCGCCGTGGGTTACTTTAACGTCGGCTCGTCAATCGGCGCGATGCTCGCACCGCCGCTGGTCGTGTGGGCGATAGTGGTTCACAGCTGGGAGCTGGCGTTTATTATCGTCGGCGCGTTGAGCCTGGCCTGGGCCATCGCCTGGCTGGTGCTGTACAAACATCCGAAAAACCAGAAAAAACTCAGTGAAGAAGAACGCGAATATATTCTGGGCGGCCAGGAAGCACAACATCAGGTCACCAACGCCAAGAAATTGTCGGCCTGGCAGATTATCCGCAACCGTCAGTTCTGGGGCATCGCCATCCCGCGTTTCCTGGCTGAACCGGCCTGGGGTACCTTTAACGCCTGGATCCCGCTGTTCATGTTCAAGGCCTATGGCTTTAACCTGAAAGAGATTGCGCTGTTCGCCTGGATGCCGATGCTGTTCGCGGATCTCGGCTGTATCCTCGGCGGTTATATGCCTCCGTTCTTCCAGCGCGTGTTTGGCGTCAACCTGATCGTTTCGCGTAAATTAGTGGTTACGCTCGGCGGCTTCCTGATGATAGGCCCGGGCCTGATCGGTCTGTTTACCAGCCCGTATGTCGCTATCGGCCTGCTGTGCATTGGTGGTTTTGCCCATCAATCCCTGTCCGGCGCATTGATCACGCTCTCCTCCGACGTCTTCGGCCGTAACGAAGTCGCCACAGCCAACGGCCTGACCGGCATGGCGGCCTGGACGGCCAGTACCATGTTTGCGCTGGTAGTGGGCGCCCTGGCGGATACCCTGGGCTTCAGCCCGCTGTTCGCGGTATTGTCGGTATTTGACCTGCTAGCCGTGCTGGCGGTATGGACCATACTGCAAAACCGTCCGGTGGTGGAATTGCTGCCCGGGCAGGAGCCGCTCAAACCGGCCCACGGCTAGGTACTAGGCAGTAGTGCCGCGCCCGGACATACTTAGCATGGCGTGGCAGCGGATACCCCCAGCGATCCCCGGCACGTGCCCAGCGCAGCGTCGGGGATTTTTATTCAGGGCAGATGAAAAGTCGGTGTAATAGGATATCGCCATCTAGGCGCTGCATTTAATAAGTGGTATAACAAATATGTCATTTACGTGAGTTCATCGAGCAACTCTTGACGCGTTGCGCCTCGATGGCGCGGCATCGATTGAAACGTTACCCAACATTTAAGAGCCTGTATCATGGAATTCACCGAAACCCGACGATTATATCAACAGCTGGCCGCCGAGCTGAAACAGCGCATCGAGACCGGTGTCTACCCCGTGGGTGAAAAACTGCCGGCGGAGCGCTATATCGCGGAAGAGATGAATGTCAGCCGCACCGTGGTACGCGAAGCCATTATCATGCTGGAAGTGGAAGGTTACGTTGAAGTACGCAAGGGCTCGGGCATCCACGTCATCTCCAATCAGCAAAAAAACCTGCTGCAGCCCGCCGGCGAGTTCGATTTTACCACCGCCGGTCCGTTTGAACTGCTGCAGGCACGTCAGCTGATCGAAAGCAATATCGCCGAGTTCGCCGCTACCCAGGTCACCCGGCAGGATATCGTGCTATTGATGGACATCCAGGAAAATGCCCGCCAGGAAGATCGTTTCCGCGATTCAAAATGGGATCTTAAATTCCACGTCCAGGTCGCATTGGCCACGCAGAATACCGCCATGGCCACCATCGTCGAGCAGATGTGGAGTCAGCGGCTGCATAACCCCTACTGGCGCAAGCTGCATGAACATATCGATGATAAATCCATCGAGAGCTGGTGCGAAGATCACGATCATATCCTCAAGGCGCTGATCCGCAAGGATCCTTATGCGGCCAAATTGGCGATGTGGCAACACCTGGAAAACACCAAGCAAATGCTGTTCCACGCCACCACCGATGATTTCGAGTTTAACGTCGATCGTTACATGTTTAACGAAAACCCGGTCGTGCATCTCGACAGCCTGGCCAACGGCACCAAATAATTCCCCGAACCATCCTTCCTGGCCGCTGGTTGACAGGCGGCCGGAGCGCGTCAGCAAGTGTCGTTTTTCTGTCAGCCGATGTAAAAGATTTCTGAATCTTGCTTTTTTATGCAATATATCCTCGCACCAGGCCCATTGTCGGTTATATTTCCCTGTCTCAAGATGTTTGATTTTGTTACAGTGATACCGCTTTTTTTACACTTTAACCGGGTAGCAAGCTGCTGTTTCAAGTTAGGAATGCTGAATGGATATACTAAAATCCCTGGTACACGCCCTCTGGCAACAGGATTTTGAAACACTTGCCGATCCTACGTTGGTCTGGACCCTTTATCTGATATTGTTTGTCATCTTATTTCTGGAAAACGGTTTATTGCCCGCTGCCTTCCTGCCCGGGGACAGCCTGCTGATCCTGGTCGGCGTGCTGATAGCCAAGGGCACCATGAATTTTCCCCTGACCCTGCTCGTACTGACGGCGGCCGCCAGCCTGGGATCATGGATTAGCTATATACAGGGTAAATGGCTGGGCAATACCCGCATGGTCCAGAGCTGGCTGTCCCATTTACCGGCGCAATATCACCAGCGTTCGCATTCTTTGTTTTACCGGCATGGGCTTTCGGCGTTGCTTATCGGCCGTTTCGTGGCGTTTGTGCGTACCCTGCTGCCGACCATTGCCGGCCTGTCCGGCCTGAGCGACACCCGTTTCCAGTTGTTCAACTGGCTCAGCGCGTTTATCTGGGTCTTTATCCTGACCGCCGTCGGTTTCCTGCTTGGCAAAACCGCCCTGTTCAAGTACTACGAAGATGAACTGATGCTGGGACTGATGTTATTGCCTCTGGTATTCCTGGTGATAGGCCTGGTGGGATCGCTGCTGATTTTGTGGCGCAAAAAGCGCGCGACGGATGCCGGAAAAAGGTAAAGAAAGTGAATGTGAACGTAAAATGGTTTCGTGAACGGTTTACCTGGCGATCGGGGCTGATGGCTACGGTGGCGCTGCTGGCCCTGGTACTGCTGTTGCCCGCGCTGATGACCAAAGAAACTGCGCTGGAGATTACCCTGGCCAGCGAACGCGGATCCCTGCCCGACGGTTTTTATATCTACCAGCGCCTTGACGAGCGCGGCATCAGGATTAAAAGCATTACCCCGGCCAGGGATAGCCTGATTATCCTGCTGGATTCGCCCGAACAGGCGCTGGCGGCGCAGCATGCCCTTGAGGATCTGCTGCCGGACAATTACTCGATTTCACGCAGCCGGCAATATCCCCGCTGGCATTGGCTCCCTTACCTGCATAACGGCAATGCCAAGGTCGGTTGACCCGCCTCAATATGCCGCTACGGCTAAAACCTACTGTTTCCGACCGTTAATGATCCAGCGGAACCTGATTAACCCTAAGAAATTGTTATAAGTTTTTTGCGGTTTGCGAAATCCGGGGCTACTCTTACAGCAAGCGCTAAATATTAGACGCCTATGCAGTAATGATGGATTAATACGGGCTTAAACTGATTCGTAAACGTCGAAGGAGTAAAAAGATGGTTAAAGATACCACCTCTGAACATTTACGCGCCGAATTAAAGTCATTGGCGGACACGCTGGAAGAAGTGCTGCGCGGCTCCTCTCAGAAACCCAAGGCTGAATTCGACAAATTGCGCAGCAAGGCTGAAAGCGCGCTCAAGGAAACCAGGACACGTCTTGGCGATGGCGGTGAACGCCTGGCCGAACAAACCAAAGTGGTTGCGGAAAAAGCGGATGAATATGTACACGACAATCCGTGGACGGGCATCGGCATCAGCGCCGTGGTCGGCTTCGTCCTCGGCGCGTTGATAATGCGGCGTTGATGACAATGATTGAACAGCAAAGCCAAGGCCCTGGCAAGGGCATCTTCACCATAGGCCAGCGTATCATTACCATTATTGTCAGTATGGTGGAGACCCGCCTGCGTTTGGCCGTGGTAGAGCTGGAACAGGAAAAATCCAATATTATCCAAATGCTGATGATGGCCGGTATTACGTTGTTACTGGCCGCTTTCGGTTTGATGAGCCTGCTGGTCCTGCTGATCTGGGCCATCGATCCGCAATACCGGCTGACGGCGATAGCCACCACCACCGCGGTGCTGTTTGTGCTGGCGATTATCGGCGCCATCTGGACGCTGGGCAAGGCGCGGAGTTCCAGCCTGCTGGGCTCCACCCGCGAGGAACTGCAGGTGGATCGCAATATATTGGAAAAGGTCCAGGACGAAATCCAGGAAGAAGAAAAAG
This sequence comes from Acerihabitans arboris, assembly GCF_010131535.1. GTDB lineage: Bacteria > Pseudomonadota > Gammaproteobacteria > Enterobacterales > Enterobacteriaceae > Acerihabitans > Acerihabitans arboris. The sequence continues at coordinate 107,746 of NZ_WUBS01000008.1, read as the reverse complement.
CCCGCAAGCGTGAAAAGGAAAGGGAAAAAGAACGGGAGGGCAGATGAGCGACAAAAATCCTAAAGTGACTAAAATAGAGCTATTGCGCAAGATTCATCAACAACGGCTGGATTTAGGCGCGGAAAAACGGGCCTGGTATTACGCCACCGCCCGTTACGATCGCGGCTGGAATACCCTACTGGGTTTGCGCAAGTACCTGATAGCCGGCTCCAGCCTGCTGGCGCTGTACAATATTCGCCATCCCAGCCGCCTGATCCTCTGGACCAAACGCGCGCTCGGCATTATCGGCACGATCAGGCTTATCCGCTCCACGCTCCAATCCCGTTAACCCCCTTATGCAGTAACCCCCGGATCTCGCTAAAATACCGCCCTTGGGGCGGTTTGCGCCTGCTCATAAAATAGTGCTCGCGGGCAGGTTCGCGCGCTGCGGTAGATAGCGCCGGGCGATAAGGCTGATGGCTTTGCTCAATTTATTTGATAATAACCGACAGTTTTAATCGCTATCACCCAACCTCTCAGACAGATACCATCCCCCCTATCAAACGTAACGGGTATTAGAGCCGACTAACAGCCCTTAAAACCTGGCGTATCCTGGCTTTCATAACGATGGCCGCTGTACAAAAATGAGATGATAAGAAGATGAAAAAATTAGATGATAGCGCCATTCTGGTTGCCCGTATCCTGATGCCAGTCCTGTTTATCGTCGCCGGCTTCGGCAAAATGGGCGGCGGTTACGCCGGTACCCAACAATATATGGAAGCGATGGGCGTACCGGGCTTTATGTTGCCGCTGACCATATTGCTGGAATTTGGCGGCGGTCTGGCCATCCTGTTCGGATTCCTAACCCGCACCGTGGCGTTGGTTACCCTGGTCTTTGTGCTGCTGACCGCGTTTATTTTCCATAGCGATTTCTCCCAGGCCGGCAATCAGATCAACTTCATGAAAAACCTGTCCATCTCCGGCGGCTATTTACTGCTGGCGGTGCTCGGCGCCGGTTATTTCAGCATTGATCGCGTATTGAACAAAAAGTGGTAACAGGCCGCCCTCATTAAACGTGGCTACACTTACCATGCCACCAAACTTAAACCCGGCGTGTCAGGGGAGGGCGTGCCTATGGGGTCGAAGCGGACAAGGTTTTTCCGTCCATCAGAACGCCCCATGGCACGGGAGGCCCCCAACACCCGGGGTTAAACCCAACTGTGTATCAACGGAAAGAAGGAGCGCGTTTATGGGACTGCTCGTAGAAGGCAAATGGCAAGACAGCTGGTACGACACCAAATCCACCGGCGGGCATTTCGAACGCTCGGCCGCGCAGTTCCGTAACTGGATTACACCCGACGGCGCTCCCGGCCCCGCAGGGCGCGGCGGTTTTGCGGCGGCGGGCCACCGCTATCATCTCTATGTCTCGCTGGCCTGCCCCTGGGCGCACCGCACGCTGCTGATGCGCAAGCTCAAGGGGCTGGAATCCCTGATCCCGATATCGGTGGTCCATCCCCTGATGCTGGAAAACGGCTGGACCTTCGGCACCGACTTCCCCGCCGCCACCGGCGACCCGCTTTACAATAAGGATTATCTCTACCAGCTCTATCTCGAGGCCGACCCGCGCTACAGCGGGCGCACCACGGTGCCGGTGTTATGGGATACCGTTGGAAAAACCATCGTCAGCAATGAATCGGCGGAGATTATCCGCATGTTCAACAGCGCGTTCGACGGCGTCGGCGCCCGCGCCGGCGATTATTATCCCCGGGAGCTGCGCGCGCAGATCGACGAGATCAACGCCTGGGTCTACGATCGGGTCAACAACGGCGTATATAAAGCGGGCTTTGCCACATCGCAGCAGGCCTATGATGAGGCGGTGGAGGGAGTTTTCGCCGCGTTGGAACGGCTGGAGACAATCTTAGGCCGCCACCGCTACCTGACCGGCGACCGCCTGACCGAGGCGGATTTGCGCCTGTGGACCACATTGATCCGCTTTGATCCGGTTTATGTCACCCATTTCAAATGCGATCGCCGCCGGATTGGCGACTATCTCAACCTGTCGGGCTTCCTGCGCGATATTTACCAGATGCCGGGCGTCAGCGACACGGTGGATTTTGCCCATATCCGCAACCACTATTACCGCAGCCACGCCACGATCAATCCGCACGGCATTATCTCCATCGGCCCCTTGCAGGACCTGGACGAACCGCACGGCCGCGACGATCGTTTTGGCCCGGCCGGCGAAAGCTGAGCGTTCAGGCAAACAATCGCGGGATTTCACGCAGGAACCAGGACTTGGCCTCGCCCATGCTGTCGCGGCGCCAGGCCATGATAATGTCGTTCTCCATGCTGTATTCGGGGCCGACCACCCGCAGCCGTCCGGCGGCAATATCCCCTGCCACCAGCGGATACGGCATGGTGGCCACGCCCAGCCCGGCCAGCAGCGCCTGGTGCTTATCGTGCATGGAGCTGACCGTCAGGCGTTGCTGCTTATCCAGCAACTGGACGGTCAGCACCGGTCGTTCGCGGGCGGTGTCGGCAATGGCAATGCCGCGATATTTCACCCGGGTCAGCTCGGAGAGCGGCTCCGGCTCCTGGTGGATCGGATGATCCGGGCTTGCCACGTAGACATTGAGGATTTTATACAGCTTGCGGCTGTTGATTTCAGAGGAGGTGCGAAAATGCATATCCGGCGCGATAACGATATCCGCCCGCCCCTGCTCCAGCCGTTCCCATGCCCCGGCCAGCACCTCGGTAATAATCGACACCTGGGTATTGGCCTTGAGCGTCAGTTTTTCAATTAACGGGAACAGCTTTTCGCTGGGCACCAGCGCTTCCGTCACCAAGGTCAAATGGGTTTCCCAACCGCGCGCCAGCGCTTCGGCATCGGTGGTCAGCTTATCCGCCGCTTCCAGCAGCACACGCCCGCGCTCCAGCAGCATCCGGCCGACGTTGGTGAACTTGGTGCGGTGCCCGGAACGGTCGAACAGCACCACGTCCAGCTCTTCTTCCAGCTTTTGCATGGTATAGCTGAGCGCCGAGGGAACCCGGCCCAGCTCATCCGCCGCCGCCGCAAAGCTGCCGCGGCGGTCGATAGCATCCATCACCCGTAATGCTTCCAGCGTTAACGCCCGTTCTCTTGCCATTACCGGTCTCATTCAGGAATTTTGAACATACTGACCAGATTAACTTGCTAACAATCCGCCGTCCATACCCTTACTATTTATAAAGTAAAGTTTTTGGCGTCCTGTCCCGATATCGCCGGCGCGATGACGGGTGCGACGATAAGCACGCCATCCTACCCTACAGGCAATAAAAATGAGCGTTTTGCTCATCCAGAATAAGCAGAAAAGCCATGATTACATACAGAACGGCGAAACAGTGCGGCCATGCCGACTACGGTTGGCTACAGGCCCGTTATACCTTTTCCTTCGGGCATTTTTTTGATCCCAAGATGCTTGGCTACGCGTCCCTGCGCGTGCTGAACCAAGAGGTGCTGGCGGTCGGCGCCTCCTTCCAGCCGCGCGCCTATCCCCAGGTCGATATCCTTAACCTGATCCTGCGGGGGCAGGCGGAATACCGCGACAGCGAGGGCAACCATATCCAGGTCTCCGCCGGCGACGCCCTGCTGCTGGCGGCGCAGGCCGGGGTCACCTACAGCGAACATAATATCGGATCGGCGCCGCTGACCCGTCTGCAGCTGTGGATGGATGCGTGCCCTGCTAGGGAAAACAGCGTGGTCCAGCGCCTGGCGATACCCGACCGGCCCCACCTGCTTCTGGCCTCGCCGGACGGCGAAGACGGCAGCCTGCAGCTGCGCCAGCAGGCCTGGGTACATCATGTGGAGCTGCCGGCGGGGCAAAGCCTGACGCTTGATCTGCAGGGCTCGCGCGCCTATCTGCAATCGGTGCACGGAACCGTTTACCTTGGCGACCCGGATCATATCATTAACCCTGCGCATAGCGGCCACCCGGACCATGCCGCTAGCAGGGACACTCCAACCTCGTTGACCTGCGGCGATGGTGCCTTTATCCATAATGAGCACCGGGTCCGGCTACAGGCGCAAACGCCGCTGCGGGCTTTATTGATTGATTTGGCGGACTAGGGATGGGATAGCATGATGTTGCGCGCCAAGGCAGCCGTCGTGGTTTGCGGGGCGAAAAAAAACCCCATGCCATAAACAGGCACGGGGTTAACGCGATAATGGAGTTGACCGGTAAGCCGGGTTCTGTCGAGGACAATCATTCATCTAGGCCAGCGCTCGCGCGCTGGCTCAAGCAGCCTACCCGGGTTCAGTACGGGCCGTACCTTGTGAACCCCTATTTGGCCTTGCTCCGGGTGGAGTTTACCATGCCACAAACTGTTGCCAGCCGCGCGGTGCGCTCTTACCGCACCCTTTCACCCTTACCTGATCCCGCTTGCGCGGGCCATCGGCGGTTTGCTCTCTGTTGCACTTGTCGTGGGTTTGCACCCCCCAGGCGTTACCTGGCACCCTGCCCTATGGAGCCCGGACTTTCCTCCCCATAACCTTGCTTCCCGAGGGAAGGTCAGCTAAGCGGCGATTGTCTGGTCAACTCCGGCGCGGAGTATAAAAGCTTTTTAATCAATTGTCATCCCCAAGCTGATCCAGGGCATAACGATAGAGGGCATTTTTTTTCACGCCGTGGATTTCAGCGGCCAGGGCGGCGGCTTTATTCAGCGGCAGCTCCTTTTGCAGCAGCCCGAGGGTGCGCAGCGCCTCCGGCGGCAGGGCGTCGTCCTGGACCTGAAAACCTTCGACCACCAGCACCATTTCACCGCGCGCCCGGTGCTCGTCCTCGCCGACCCAGGCCAGCAGTTCGCCTACCGGCGCGCCGTAAATACTCTCCCAGGTCTTGGTCAGTTCGCGCGCCAGCACCACATACCGCGCCGGCCCCCATACGGTGACCATATCCTGCAGGCTCTCGAGCAGGCGATGGGTGGACTCATAGAAAATCAGCGTGCGTGGTTCCTGCTCCAGGGCCAGCAGGGTATCCTGGCGGCCTTTGCGCCTGGCCGGCAGGAAACCCTCGTAGCAGAAGCGATCGGAGGGCAGCCCGGCGGCGGACAGCGCGGTAATGGCCGCGCACGGACCCGGCAGCGGCACCACCCGGATACCCGCCTCGCGACAGCGGCGCACTAAATGATAGCCCGGATCGTTAATCAACGGCGTGCCTGCGTCGCAGACAAGTGCGATACTCTGTCCTTCCTGGAGTTTTGCCAGCAAAACATCCGCTTTTTGCTGTTCGTTATGATCATGTAACGCGAACAGGCGCGCATTTATGGCAAAATGTTGTAACAATAGACCGGTATGACGGGTATCTTCGGCAGCAATCAGGTCAACCCGCTGAAGTGTCGACAGCGCCCGCTGGGTGATGTCTTCCAGATTACCAATGGGAGTCGGTACCACATAAAGCGTTGATGCGGAAATATCCGCTTGTTGGTGTTGATTCATTGTCTCATCCGGATTGCCGATTTAATATTGAGCATCTTGAAAAAAACATCACTGGATACAGAATGCTTTACTCATATGTCATGGGTTTTAAAACAGGGCGTGTTCTACCCGTCGTGCTGGCTGCGCTGATCCTGGCGGCGTGTTCTGGCCAGGAGCCGCAGACACCGGCCGGCGGCGGGCAGGTCAAGGCCGGCGCCAACGCCGATTACTACCTGCAACAAATGCAGCAGGCGGACAATGATAGCAAGACCGACTTTCAATTACTTGCCATTCGCGCGCTGATTAACGAAGGCAAGACCGATCGGGCGCAGCAGTTGCTCGGCACGCTACCCCAAGCGCTGACCGATGTCCAACAGCGCGAGCAGCTTTTGCTGTCCGCCGAACTGGCCGTCGCGCAAAAACGACCGCAGGACGCCGCCGCAGCGCTGCAAAAACTGGACCCGGGACAGCTCACCGCCGAGCAGCAGGCCCGTTTCCTGCAGGTGCGCATTGCCGCGGGCCAGGGCCAACAGCCGTCGCTGGATCTGCTGCGCGCCTATATCGCCCAGGAGCCTTTGCTAAAAGACCAGGCGCATCAGCAGAATATCGACCAGACCTGGCAAACCCTGCTGGCGTTTTCGGCTCAGCCGCAGGCCAACCTGGTGATTAACGCCGACGAAAACGTCCTGCAGGGCTGGCTGGATTTGCAGCATGTCTACCAGGACAATAAACAGGATCCCGCCCTGCTGAAGGCCGGCATCAGGGATTGGCAGACCCGTTATCCGCAGAACCCGGCGGCCAAGACCCTGCCGACCCAGCTTAACCAGGTGCTGAATTACCAGCCCTCGTCGGCCGGACAAATTGCCCTGTTCCTGCCCATGAGCGGACAGGCGCAGGTGTTTTCCAGCGCCATCCAGCAGGGATTCAACGCCGCCAGGAATGGTGTGAACACGGCGCCGGTCGACCCGGCGCCCGCCGGCGGCACCGCGGCAGCAACCCCGCCCGCGCAGCCGCCAGCCGCCACGCCAATCACGGCGGGCCAGGCCAGCGGCACGCAGGTAAAAATCTATGATACCTCCAGCCAGCCGCTGCCGGCGCTGCTGGCGCAGGCGCAGCAGGACGGGGCGACCATGATCGTCGGCCCGCTGCTGAAAAACGAGGTGGAACAGCTCTACGCCAGCCAGAGCACAATGAATATCCTGGCGCTCAATCAACCGGAGCATCTGCAGAACCGGCCGAATATTTGTTATTTTTCACTGTCGCCCGAAGACGAGGCCCGCGACGCCGCCAACCACATCTTCCAGCAGCACCGGCAACAGCCGTTACTGCTGGTGCCGCGCGGATCGCTCGGCGATCGCGTCGTCAAGGCCTTTGCCGACGCCTGGACCAAGGCCGGCGGCGGCGCCGTGCTGGAGCAGCGTATCGGCGCCGTCGGCGAGCTGAAGCAGGCCATCAACAGCGGCAGCGGCATCCAGCTCTCCGGCCAGCCGGTATCCTCCGCCGCGCCGTCCGAGCCACAGTCGGTGACCATCGCCGGGCTGACCATTCCGGCACCGCCGAGCGATGCGGCCGTTTCCCCTTCCGCCACCGGCGGGGGCGCCGTCGATGCGGTATATATTATCGCCACGCCATCCGAGCTGGCGTTGATCAAACCCATGATCGACATGCGTACCAGCTCGCGCGCGCGCCTGGGCCTGTTTGCCAGCTCGCGCAGCTACCAGGCCGACGCCGGCCCGGACTACCGTCTGGAAATGGAAGGGCTGGAGTTCAGTGATATCCCGCTGCTGGCGGGTGCCAACCCGGGCCTGTTGCAGCAGACCAGCGCGCAGTTCAAGGAAGATTATTCCCTGGTGCGGCTGTACGCCATGGGCATGGACGCCTGGACGCTGGTTAACCATTTCTCCGAAATGCGCCAGATCCCCGGCTTCCAGGTGGCGGGCGATACCGGCCAGCTGTCGGCAACACCGGATTGTGTTATCAACAGGAAATTGTCTTGGCTGAAATACCAACAGGGAAAATTGGTACAGGCACTCTAAACCGGCGGCAGTCCGGCGCGCAGGCGGAACTTCAGGCGCGCCGGTATCTGGAAGATGCCGGACTGCGCTTCGTCGCCGCCAATATGCGGGTGCGCGGCGGCGAGATCGATTTAATCATGCGGGAGCGCCACGCCTGGGTGTTTGTCGAAGTGCGTTATCGCCGTAATAACGCCTTCGGTACCGCCGCCGAAAGCATCACCATACACAAACAACGCCGGTTACTGCTGGCGGCAGCGGTCTGGCTGGCGCGCCGGGGCGAAAGCCTCGAAACATCCCCTTGCCGTTTCGATATCCTGGCAATCACCGGTTGCCGGGTAGAATGGCTGGTAAACGCCTTCGGCGCATAGGGATTACCGCTAATCCATTTATTACATAATTAGGCTTAACTAACGTGCTGGAAAGAATAAAAGGTTGTTTCACCGAAAGTATCCAAACCCAGATCGCGGCGGCGGAAGCGTTGCCCGACGCCATATCCCGCGCCGCCACGGCCCTGGTGCAGGCGTTGCTCAGCGGCAATAAGATCCTGTGCTGCGGCAACGGAACATCCGCCGCCAACGCGCAGCATTTCGCCGCCAGCATGATCAACCGTTATGAGACCGAGCGCCCGAGCCTGCCGGCGGTGGCGTTAAACGCCGACAGCGTGGTGCTGACCGCCATCGCCAACGATCGCCTGCATCAGGAAATCTATGCCAAGCAGGTACGCGCTCTGGGGCAGGCCGGTGATATTCTGCTCGCTATTTCCACCCGGGGTAACAGCCGTGATATTGTGAAAGCGGTGGAAGCCGCGGTAACCCGCGATATGACCATCATAGCCCTGACGGGTTACGACGGCGGCGAACTGGCGGGATTGCTCGGCCAGCAGGACGTTGAAATCCGAATTCCTTCCCACCGCAGCGCGCGCATACAGGAAATGCATATGCTGACGGTAAATTGTTTATGCGATCTGATTGATAATTCATTGTTTCCTCACCAGGACGATTAAGGAGCTCAAATGAAGGTTCGTTTCCCATTTGTACTGCTGTTCACCGCCCTGCTGCTTCAGGGATGCGTCGGTGCGGTGGTGGTCGGCAGCGCGGCGGTGGCCACCAAGACCGCGACGGATCCCCGCACGGTAGGGACCCAGGTCGATGACGGCACGTTGGAAGCCCGCGTAGGCAACGCGTTGGCCAAGGACGCGCAGATTAAGAAAGAAACGCGGATCGTGGCCACCGCCTACCAGGGCAAGGTCCTGTTAACCGGCCAAGCGCCGTCCGCCGAATTGGCCACCCGGGCCAAGCAGATTGTGGTGGGCGTGGACGGCGCCACCGAGGTGTATAATGAAATTCGCCAGGGACAGCCGGTCAGCCTGGGGCGCGCCTCGATGGATACCTGGATCACCACCAAGATCCGTTCGCAGCTGCTGGCCAGCGACGCGGTGAAATCCTCCAATGTCAAAGTGACCACGGAAAATGGCGAAGTCTTCCTGCTGGGCCTGGTGACCAACGAAGAGGGCAAGGCGGCGGCGCAGACCGCAAGCCAGGTGAGCGGCGTTAAACACGTCACCACGGCGTTTACCTACATAAAATAAGCTACCGCCCGGGTTCATCGCCGGCGCGGCGGGAACCCGGGTAAGGCGCAGCGTAACGGCCATAAGCCTTATTCAGCGCAGGCGGTTCTCCCGCAGGTAATCCTCGCCCCCCATCTGGCGCATCTGGCGCATAATCCACTGCTGGCGCATCTGTACGTAACGCGATGGAGCATCGGCGCGAAAGCGCAGCGGGTTCGGCAGTACCGCAGCCAGCAGCGCCGCTTCCGAGGCGCTCAGCCGGCTGGCCGGTTTGCGGAAATAGCGCTGGGCCGCCGCTTCCACCCCAAAGGTGCCCTCGCCAAACTCGGCAATATTCAAATACACCGTCAGGATGCGCCGCTTGGTCCAGATACCCTCCATGGCGAGGGTAATGCCGGCCTCCAGGCCCTTGCGGGCCCAGCTGCGCCCGTTCCACAACAGTAGGTTCTTCGCGGTTTGCTGGGAGATCGTGGACGCGCCGCGCATGCGCTGGCTGCGTTCGTTGTGCGCCGCGGCCGCCTGGATGGCGTCGATATCAAATCCCCAGTGCTGCGGAAACTTCTGGTCCTCGGCCGCAATCACCGCCAGCGCCATATTTGGCGAGATATCGCTCATGCCCACCCAGTCGGAATGGGCGACATAATCAAAATCGCCGTGCAGCCAGGCGCCGAGCTGACGCTCGGTCATGACCGCAGAGAAAGGCACCGGCAGAAACGCAAACACCACCACCGACAATAGCCACACGCCGAGCAGCGCGGCACATCCCGCCAGCAGCCACTTCGCCGCGCGTATCGCCAAAAGCCTGCCGCCCCTGCCCCTCATGCGGTCAATTCCAGCACCCGCGCCACCAGTTTATCGATACCCTTTGCCGCCTCGGCAATCGAGGCGGCCAGCATATAGCCGGGGGTGGTGATCACTTTATTGTCGGCATCGACCACGATATCGTCCACCGGACAGACCACATGGATACCGCCCATATCCTCGATCATTTCCGCGGTATCAATGTCGGTGCCGATGGTTAAACGCAAGGGCGTATCGAGCAGCTTCGGCAACAGCGCCGACGCGATGCAAATAAAACCGATTGCTTTACGCCGCTTATGTATTTCCCGGGTCAGGCGACGCAAATCGGCATCCACTCCACACTCGGCGCCTTTGTCGGCAATATCGCTCAGGTTCAGCACTGCGCCGAATCCACCCGGCACGATCAGCGCGTCAAGCTCATCCGCGCGCGCCTCGGACAGCGGGCGGATATGGCCGCGCGCGATACGCGCGGACTCGACCAGGATATTGCGTTGCCCCGTCGTTTTTTCACCGGAAAAATGATCGATAACAACGGCCTGCATGCTGTCAGGCGCAAAGCATACCGCCTCGGCCCCGGCCCGATCCAGGGCCAGCAACGTCAGTACCGCTTCGTGAATTTCGCTACCGTCATGCACACCACACCCACTTAAAACGACGCCGACGCGTTTCATAAATGTCCTCACTTCAATCAGGCCGGTGAAAATATTATTTCTATTGACAAAGTCTATTCTACATCCCAAATTTTAATGGTTCTTGTAACATTACTGCGTTCTTTTGCTATGTTGATAATTAACGCTTAACGATTCTAGTCTACTTGCCAACCAACAACGCCGGAAAATAATTGGCGGGTATCAGTTTCCCTGGTGTTGGCGCAATCTTCGCGCACCCCGGCCTAGGTCGGGGTCATTTTTTCCCAGCCTGTCCTACCCACTCACGCAGCGTTTGCACATCGTTACGCCACTCCTGGTCCAGTTCGTCCACCCATTCCTGCACGTTATCCCACCAGGCCGGTAAATCAGGCGACTGGATTTGCTGCGCCAGCTGCTGCAGATGCAACAGCCCGATGGAGCCGGCGGCGCCTTTGATCTTATGGCCTTCCTCGGTGATGCCGTGCTGGTCGCGCGCGGTCATATTAGTCGACAGGAGAGCCATGTAACCGGGCATCATCTTCTCGAACATCTCCAGGCCCTGTTGTATCAGCGAGGGGCCGACCAGATCCAGGTACTGCTCGAGCATCGCGGTGTCCAGGATAACCTGCGCCGCCGGGGCGAGCGCGTCATCAACCACGCCCGAGGGCGGCTGTTCGTCGGGGTGGTCCCAGAAACGCTGGATTACGTCGGTCAGGGCCGATACCGCCAGCGGTTTACTCAACACATCGTCCATGCCGGCGTCGAGGTACTCCTGCTTGTTTTTCAGCACGTTGGCGGTCAGGGCAATCAGCGGCGGCAGCTGTTGCCCGGCATAGCGCCTGCGCAGTTCGCGGGAGATATCCAGCCCGGTCATATCCGGCAGCTGGATGTCCAGCAGCACCAGGTCATATTCGTCGGGATCAAACATCGCCAGGGCGTCGGTGCCGGTCATCGCCACATCCACGCTGCTGCCCAGTTTTTCCAGCACCGAACGCGCCACCACCACGTTCAGTTCGATATCCTCCACCAGCAGCACGTTGAGCGCCGGCAGCGGCATATCCTCTTGATCGTCCGTCTCCTCCAACAGCACTTCCGGCGCCATGATGGATAGGCTAAAACACGAACCCGAGCCCGGCCGGCTTTTCACCTGGATATCGCCGCCCATGGCCTGAGCCAGGCGTTTTGAAACCGCCAGCCCGATGCCGGTGCCGGTGGCGGGCTTGCCGCCGTTTTGATCCTTAACCTGGTAATACATGGCGAAAATCTTGTCCTGTTCGTCCTCGGGGATGCCGATGCCGGAATCCTGCACATCGAAGCACAGCAGGTCGCCCGCCTCACGCCAGACGCGAATGACAATTTCGCCGCGCTGGGTAAATTTTACCGCGTTGCCGATCAGGTTCCACAGAATCTGGCGCAGGCGGGTGCCGTCGGCGATAATACTGCCCGGCAGCGGTTCAACCGGCTGCATCCTAAGCGTCAGCCCCTTGGGCTGGACCAGCAGGCCGGACAGGTTTTCCAGGTCCGTCAGGAACGCGGTGAAGTCCAGCGGCTGGTTATCCAGCTGCACCTTGCGCCGTTCCAGCTTATCCATTTCGATGATGTCATTGAAGATATTGCCCAGGGTGATGGCGCTGACATGGATGGTCTTCAGGTAATTAAGCTGCTCCTGGTCCAGATGGGTATCGAGCAGGATGCGGCTCAGGCCGACGATGCCGTTAAGGGGCGTACGCAGCTCGTGGCTGATCGTTGAGATAAAGGTGGTCTTCTCCCTGCTGGCGTTCTCCAACGCGTCCTGGTAGCGCTTACGCTCGGTTATATCGCGGCCGAAACCCATCAGCCCGTGCCGTTTGCCCACCCGATCGTAAAACGGCACCTTGCGCAGCTCAAAACAGGCCTTGCGGCCGTCCGGGTAGACCAGCCACTGCTCATAGGTCAGCGACACGTTGTGGCGAAACACCTTCTCATCGGTTTCGATCACTTTTTCCGCAATATCCGGCGCATACACATCCCGCGGGGTCAGCCCCACCAGCTGCTTCTCGCTTTTGCCGACCAGCAGCTCCGTCGCGCGGTTGCAGCCGGAAAACTCCTTGTTTTCATTGCGGTAGTAAACCAGGTCGGGCGAGGCGTCCAGGAAAGAGCGCAGCAACGACGATTGCTGTTCCAGCTCGATTTGCGCCTGCTCGCGCCGGGCCATTTCCTCGGTGAGCTTGACCATGGCGCGCTGGCGGGCGTCCTCCGCCTTTTCGCGATCGGCGATCTCCTGGTTTAAATGCGCGATATTATCCTGCAACTGCTGGTTGAGCAGCAGGTCGCGGTTGCGCATCTCCTCCAGCTTATCCACCAGCCGCGCCAGCCGTTGGCGGGATTCCTCCAGTTGCTCGACCACCACCGACAGGAAATAGACCGCCCAGGGGGTAATCAGCAGGCCGAAAAATATCGAGCGCACCACGTCGATGCTTTCCACTTCGCCACGCAGCAGCATGGTCACGGCCATCTGCACGATCATGGCCAGCACCACCAGCGCCGACGCCAGAAGCAGCGAAAAACGGACCAAACCCAACTTGACCATCAGGTCGACGTAATATTGCGCCAGCAGGCGGATTTGCTTCATAGCGGTTTCCTTGGGTAGCGATGCCGTCAATCATACCGTAAAAAACGATTTCATACGTGCCGTCGCGGGGATAAGGGTCAGGACGCCGGCCGGAACGGCGTGCCCAGGGCGCAGCCCTGGACGCCATGGTTCCTGAGGTTATTATACAGGGAATTCATCCCGTTCCAGTGATTGGCGCACCACAACGGTGCAAGCAGGGTCGGCGGGCGGGCGCTGGCGCAGATACGGTGGAAGACAACCGCGGGAGGCGTATGGCGGATCATGTCGCCCGCGACGGCGGTATAATCCTCCAGGCTTATTTCGGCCAGGCGCCCCGCCCGCCAGGCCTTGGCCATGACGCTGCCCTCGACCACCAGCAGCGGGTGCAGCTTCAGGCCGTCCACGCCGGCCGCCAGCACCTGCTCAAGGGTGGACATGCATTCCGCCGCCCCTTCCCCCGGCAGGCCGACGATCAGATGGGTACAGACGCGCAGGCCGCGCCGCCGGGCCTCGGCCAGGGTGCGGCGGTAACAGGCAAAATCATGACCGCGATTGATGCGGCGCAGGGTTTTATCCTGCGCGCTTTGCAGCCCGAGCTCCAGCCAGACCTCATACCCCAGCGACTGATAGCCGGCCAGGAGATCCAGCACCTCGGGCGGCGCGCAGTCAGGGCGAGTGCCGACGCAAATCCCGACGATATCGGCCTGCGCCAGCGCCTCGCGATAGAGCCGGTCCAAAACCCTCACTTCTGCATAAGTACTGGTATAGGCCTGGAAATAGGCCAGGTAGCGTTTGGCCCGGTCGACGCTGGCGGCCTGCCCGGCGATCTGTTCGCCGACGCTGTGAAACCGGCTTTGCTCGTCGGCGAAGGAGGCGACGTTGCAAAACGTGCAGCCCCCGCGCCCGAGGGTGCCGTCGCGGTTGGGGCAGCTAAACCCCCCGTGCAGCGAGAGTTTATAGACTTTTTGGCCGTAGCGGCGTAGAAGGTCGCCGCCAAACATGTTGACTACCTGCAGCAACTGCATATTCTGGAGATCCTGGCCCGTTAAGGTCGCCTAGGCTAGCCGATTTGCCCGGTCGTCATGATGATATTGATCAATGCCCGCCGCCGGCGAGGATCTCATCGCATAATTATGCATACCAGATGAGAATAAAATCAATTCTCACTAATTAAAATTTCTTATTCCAACCAGGCAAATCATTCATAATGTCACTATCATGACAAAACAGTGTCATGCATGGTAAAAAATACGCTAGCCAGCACATCCTGCTGTTGTGGGCCGCGGCACTAGCATGGTGCAGAGATACTAGCGCTGCACTATAGTGAGACAGCGCATTTCGACGCCGGCGCCTTTGGCCGCTTAGAACGCTACCAATAAGCATGTAATATATGAATAATCAATATGTTGATTCTGTTACCGGCCGGTTTAAACGCCTTGGCAGAGGGATTTGACCTGCGGGGTGTTTATCGTTAATTTGGAAGACCGCTGGAAGAATTCTGGACGGGTTAACGACTCGTCATAGTTATGCAGTTACGAAGACTCCTTCTTGAAGCAAGTCGTTTATCATGAGTCAAGACCGCCACGATGAGGTTAACTGGAGAGAGTGGAACAGCAGGATGTTTAATCCGCTACCGCTCAACACGGATACGCCTCCTCGCAGTAGGTTGTGAGAGTCACCTGGAGCCTGGGGAGGTCCACGATATGTTGTACGATGAATCCCAAGAGAAGGACAACTGCGGCTTCGGCCTGATTGCCCATATAGAAGGCGAGCCCAGCCACAAGGTGGTCCGAACCGCTATTCATGCGCTGGCCCGTATGCAGCATCGTGGCGCTATCCTGGCCGACGGCAAGACCGGCGACGGCTGCGGCCTGCTGTTGCAAAAACCGGATCGCTTCTACCAGATGGTGGCGCAGGAGCGCGGCTGGCGTTTAGCGAAAAACTACGCGGTCGGCATGATTTTTCTCAGCCAGGATGAGGAAGAAGCCCGCGCCAGCCGCCGTATTGTCGAAGAGGAACTGCAAAATGAAACGCTGTCGATCGTCGGCTGGCGTGAGGTTCCCATCAATGCTGACGTCCTGGGTGAAATCGCGCTGTCCTCGCTGCCGCGCATCGAGCAAATATTTGTCAACGCCCCGGCGGGCTGGCGTCCACGTGATATGGAACGCCGCCTCTATGTAGCCCGCCGCCGTATCGAAAAACGCGTGGCCGACGACAGCTTTTACGTATGCAGCCTATCGAACCTGGTGACCATTTACAAAGGCCTGTGCATGCCGGCGGATCTGCCGCGCTTCTACCTGGATCTGGCGGATCTGCGGCTGGAGTCGGCCATCTGCCTGTTCCACCAGCGCTTCTCCACCAATACCGTGCCGCGCTGGCCGCTGGCGCAGCCGTTCCGCTACCTGGCGCACAACGGCGAAATCAATACCATTACCGGCAACCGGCAGTGGGCGCGCGCGCGCGCCTATAAACTGAAGACGCCGCTAATCCCGGATTTACAGGACGCCGCGCCGTTCGTTAACGAAACCGGGTCCGACTCCAGTTCCCTGGACAATATGCTCGAGCTGTTCCTGAGCGGCGGCATGGACCTGATTCGCGCCATGCGGCTGCTGGTGCCGCCGGCCTGGCAAAACAACCCGAATATGGACCCGGAGCTGCGCGCCTTCTTCGACTTCAACTCCATGCATATGGAGCCGTGGGACGGACCGGCGGGGCTGGTGATGTCCGACGGTCGTTTTGCCGCCTGTAACCTGGATCGCAACGGCCTGCGCCCGGCGCGTTACGTCATTACCACCGACAAGCTGATCACCTGTGCGTCCGAAGTGGGCATTTGGGATTACCAGCCTGACGAAGTGGTGGAAAAAGGCCGCGTCGGCCCGGGCGAGCTGATGGTGATCGATACCCGCAGCGGACGCATCCTGCACTCGGCGGAAACCGATAACGACCTGAAAAGCCGCCACCCCTACAAAGAGTGGATGGAAAAGAACGTGCGCCGCCTGACGCCGTTCGAAGAGCTGTCCGACGACCAGGTCGGCCACCGCGAGCTGGACAATACCCTGCTGGAAACCTACCAGAAGCAGTTCGGCTACTCCAACGAGGAGCTGGATTCCATCCTGCGCGTGCTGGGCGAGAACGGTCAGGAAGCCACCGGCTCCATGGGCGACGATACCCCCTTTGCCGTGCTGTCGAGCCGGCCGCGGGTGATCTACGACTACTTCCGCCAACAGTTTGCCCAGGTGACCAACCCGCCTATCGACTCGCTGCGCGAAGCGCACGTCATGTCGCTGGCCACCTGCATCGGCCGGGAAATGAACGTGTTCTGCGAGGCCGAAGGACAGGCGTTCCGCCTGGCGTTTAAATCGCCCATCCTGCTCTATTCCGACTTTACCCAGTTGACCACCCAGGAAGAGCACCATTACCGCGCCGACAAGCTGGATATTACCTACGATCCCGGCGAGCGCGATATGCACCAGACGATGCTGAAACTGTGCGACGACGCGGAAGAGAAGGTGCGCCAGGGCACGGTGCTGCTGGTGCTGACCGACCGGGCCATCTCCCCCACCCGGCTGCCGGTGCCCGCGCCGATGGCGGTGGGCGCGATCCATACCCGGCTGGTGGAAAAAAACCTGCGCTGCGACGCCAACCTGATCGTGGAAACCGCCAGCGCCCGCGACCCGCATCATTTCGCGGTGCTGATTGGTTTTGGCGCCACGGCCATCTATCCGTACCTGGCCTATGAAACCCTGGCGGCCATGATCGACAGCGGCACCATCGAAAAAGATTACCGCACCGTGATGCTGAACTATCGCAACGGCATCAACAAAGGCCTGTACAAGATCATGTCCAAGATGGGCATCTCCACCGTGGCGTCGTACCGCTGCTCCAAGCTGTTCGAAGCGGTGGGCCTGCACCGCGAGCTGACCGATCTCTGTTTCCAGGGCGTGGTCAGCCGCATCGGCGGCGCCAGCTTCAGCGATTTTGAACAGGATTTGCTGAACCTGTCAAAACGCGCCTGGCTGAAGCGTAAACCGCTAGATCAGGGCGGACTGCTGAAATATGTCCACGGCGGCGAATACCACGCCTACAACCCGGACGTGGTCAAGACCCTGCAGCGGGCGGTGCAAAGCGGCGAGTATGGCGATTATCAACAGTACGCCAAACTGGTTAACGAACGGCCCATCGCCATGCTGCGCGATCTGCTGGCCATCAAGCCCAACGGCAATGCCGTGGCCCTGGATCAGGTGGAGCCGGCGGAAAACCTGTTCAAACGCTTTGATACCGCCGCCATGTCCATCGGCGCCCTGAGCCCGGAAGCCCACGAATCGCTGGCGCAGGCCATGAACGGACTGGGCGGCTTCTCCAACTCCGGCGAAGGCGGGGAAGATCCGGTGCGTTACGGTACCAATAAAGTCTCGCGCATCAAGCAGGTCGCCTCGGGACGCTTCGGCGTCACCCCGGCCTACCTGGTCAACGCCGACGTTATCCAGATTAAAGTGGCGCAGGGCGCCAAGCCCGGCGAGGGCGGCCAGCTGCCGGGCGATAAGGTGACCCCGTATATCGCCAAGCTGCGGTACTCGGTGCCCGGCGTAACGCTGATTTCCCCGCCGCCGCATCACGATATCTATTCCATCGAGGATTTGGCGCAGCTGATTTTCGATTTAAAACAGGTGAACCCGAAAGCGCTGATTTCGGTAAAACTGGTCTCCGAACCCGGCGTCGGCACCATCGCCACCGGCGTGGCCAAGGCCTATGCGGATTTAATCACCATCGCCGGCTACGACGGCGGCACCGGCGCCAGCCCGCTGTCATCGGTGAAATACGCCGGCTGTCCGTGGGAACTGGGCCTGGTGGAAACCCAGCAGGCGCTGGTGGCCAACGGCCTGCGCCATAAGATTCGCCTGCAGGTGGATGGCGGCCTGAAAACCGGCCAGGACATCATCAAGGCGGCGATCCTCGGCGCGGAAAGCTTTGGTTTCGGCACCGGCCCGATGGTGGCGCTGGGCTGCAAATACCTGCGTATCTGCCATCTGAACAACTGCGCCACCGGCGTGGCCACCCAGGATGAAAAGTTGCGCCGCGATCATTACCACGGCCTGCCGGAGCTGGTGACCAACTACTTCCGCTTTATCGCCCGGGAAACCCGCGAAATCATGGCGGAGCTGGGGGTCACACGGCTGGTGGACCTGATCGGCCGCACCGATCTGCTGCTGGAGCTGGACGGCATCTCCGCCCGGCAACATAAGCTGGACCTGTCGCCGCTGCTGAAAACCGCCACCCCGCATCCGGGCAAGGCGCTGTATTGCACCGAAGGCAGTAATCCGCCGTTTGACAAGGGCCTGATGAACAAGACCCTGCTCGAGCAGGCCATGCCCCACGTGGAGGTGCGCCAGAGCAAGACGTTTTATTACGACATCCACAATACCGACAGGTCGGTGGGCGCGACGCTGTCCGGCGCCATCGCCGCCCAGCTCGGCGACCAGGGCCTGGCCGCCGACCCGATCAAAGCCTTTTTCACCGGCACCGCGGGCCAGAGCTTCGGCGTATGGAATGCGGGCGGCGTGGAGCTGACCCTGACCGGCGACGCCAACGACTACGTCGGCAAAGGCATGGCCGGGGGCAGCATCGTGATCCGTCCGCCGGTGGGTTCGGCGTTTCGCAGCCACGAGGCGACGATTATCGGCAATACCTGCTTGTACGGCGCCACCGGGGGCAAACTGTTTGCCGCCGGACGCGCCGGTGAGCGTTTTGCCGTGCGTAACTCCGGCGCCATCACCGTGGTGGAAGGCATCGGTGACAACGGTTGTGAATATATGACCGGCGGCATCGTCTGCGTCCTGGGCCGCACCGGCGTCAATTTCGGCGCGGGCATGACCGGCGGCTTCGCGTATGTGCTGGACGAAGAGGGTGATTTCCGCAAGCGGGTGAATAACGAACTGGTGGAGGTGCTGGACGTCGAGCAACTGGCTATTCATGAAGAACACCTGCGCGGCCTGATTACCGAACATGTACAGTTGACCGGATCCCATCGCGGGGAAGAAATCCTGGCCGACTGGCCGGCCTGGGCGTCGAAGTTTACCCTGGTTAAACCCAAATCGAGTGATGTGAAAGCGTTGCTGGGCCACCGCAGCCGTTCTGCGGCAGAGCTTCGCGTACAAGCGCAGTAAGAGGTTAATGATGAGTCAAAATGTTTATCAATTTATCGACTTGCAGCGCGTTGATCCGCCGAAAAAACCGCTCAAGATCCGAAAAATTGAGTTTGTGGAAATCTACGAGCCGTTCTCGGAATCGCAGTCCAAGGCCCAGGCGGATCGCTGCATTTCCTGCGGCAACCCTTACTGTGAGTGGAAATGTCCGGTACATAACTATATTCCGAACTGGCTGAAGCTGGCCAATGAAGGGCGGATTATCGAAGCGGCCGAACTGTCGCACCAGACCAATAGCCTGCCTGAGGTCTGCGGACGCGTGTGTCCGCAGGATCGCCTGTGCGAAGGTTCCTGTACGCTGAATGATGAATTCGGCGCGGTCACCATCGGCAATATCGAACGTTATATTAACGATAAAGCCATTGAAATGGGCTGGAAGCCCAATGTGTTGGGCATTGTGTCTACCGGCAAGCGGGTGGCGGTGATCGGCGCCGGCCCCGCCGGACTTGCCTGCGCCGACGTGCTGACGCGCAACGGCGTGCAGGCGGTGGTGTTCGACCGTCATCCGGAGATCGGCGGCCTGCTGACCTTCGGCATCCCGTCGTTCAAGCTGGAAAAAGACGTGATGGTAAAACGCCGCGAGATCTTCAGCGAAATGGGCATTGAGTTTCGCCTGAATACCGAAGTCGGCAAAGATATCATGATGAGCGACCTCCTGGGCGAGTTCGACGCGGTGTTCCTGGGCGTCGGCACCTATCAGTCGATGCGCGGCGGGCTGGAAAACGAGGACGCGCCGGGCGTGGTTGACGCGTTGCCGTTCCTGATTGCCAATACCAAGCAGTTGATGGGCTTTGAAAACCCCGACTCGGCGCCTTATATCAGCATGGAAGGCAAGCGCGTGGTGGTGCTGGGCGGCGGCGATACGGCGATGGACTGCGTGCGCACCTCGATACGCCAGGGCGCGTCACACGTTATCTGCGCCTACCGCCGCGATGAGGCAAATATGCCCGGCTCTAAACGCGAGGTGAAGAACTCGCGCGAGGAAGGGGTGGAATTTATGTTTAACCTGCAGCCGGTCAGTATCGAAGTCGATGCCGCCGGTAAAGTATGCGGCGTCAGGATGGTGCGTACCGCCATGGGCGAACCGGACGCGCATGGACGCCGGCGCGCCGAAATCATCGCCGGGTCGGAACACGTGCTGGCGGTGGATACGGTGGTGATGGCATTTGGTTTCCGGCCGCACAGCATGGGCTGGCTGGCGGATTTTAGCGTCGAACTGGACAGCCAGGGGCGGATTATCGCGCCGGAAGATACCGAAACCGCCTTCCAGACCAGCAATCCGAAGATTTTCGCCGGCGGCGACGCGGTACGGGGTTCCGATCTGGTGGTGACCGCCATTGCCGAAGGCCGCAAGGCCGCCGATGGCATCATGAACTATCTGGAAGTCTAAGCCCCGCCGGGCCTGCCTGATACAGACATGCTAATCGTTCCCTCCCGCGAGGGATGGGAACGCAGACAGCAGAATTAATAATTTGCGAATGAAGCTATTCCGCCCTCGATGGGCGGGAATGGGGTTTATTGCTTATTTCACCACCCGCAGCGACGGGCGTCCGCCGCGCGGCGGGGTTGGCGGCTCGTCGTCGGGATGGCTGTCGTCATCGGTATCGGGACGATCGCCGTCAACGATCGACATCACCGTTTCCGGCGCGCTATCCAGGGTCGAGGCGTCTTCCGCCACGCCATTCTGCTCGTAGCCGACTTCCGGCTCGAACATGGTGCCGGCGCCGTTCTCACGGGCGTAGATGGCCAGCACGGCGGCGATGGGCACATTGACCTGGCGCGGTATACCGCCGAAGCGCGCGTTAAAGCTCACTTCAGCGTTGGTGAGTTCGAGGCTTGCCACCGCCCGGGGGGCGATATTGAGGACGATTTGTCCATCGCGGGCAAATTCCATCGGCACCGAGACGCCGTCCACCGTGACATCCACCACCAGGTGGGGCGTCAGGTGGTTGTCCAGCAGCCACTCGTAGAAAGCTCTGAGCAGGTAGGGACGACGTGGGGAAAGTTGAGACACTTCCATACCCTTAGCCCCGGGTTTGCAGGCGCATTTCGCGCTCAGCTTCGGTTAAGGAGGCCAGGAAGGCGTCACGCTCAAATACGCGCGTCATATAGCCCTTCAGTTCCTTGGCGCCGGCGCCGGCCAGCTCAATACCCATCTGCGGCAAACGCCACAGCAGCGGGGCCAGGTAGCAGTCCACCAGGCTGAACTCTTCGCTCATGAAGTACGGCGCTTCGTTAAATACCGGCGCTACCGCCAGCAGCTCTTCACGCAGCTGGCGCCGGGCGCCCTCCGCTTCCTGGCTGCCGCCGTGTTCGACCTTGCGCATCAGGGAGTACCAATCGTTTTCAATACGGTGCATCATCAAACGGCTGGTGCCGCGCGCGACCGGATAGACCGGCATCAGCGGCGGATGGGGAAAACGCTCGTCGAGGTATTCCATGATGATGCGCGATTCGTACAGGGTCAGCTCGCGATCGACCAGGGTCGGTACGGTGCGGTAAGGGTTGAGGTCAATCAAATCCTGCGGTAGATTATCAAGTTCTACCTGCTCAATCTCGACGCTGACACCTTTTTCCGCCAGCACAATGCGTACTTGATGGCTAAAAATGTCGGTCGGGCCGGAAAACAGCGTCATCACCGAACGTTTGTTGGCAGCGACAGCCATGAAAACCTCCAAGTTTATCTAGAAAATACCGCGAATAGCCAACTAGCCCGGCTACTATCCTGAAATGTTTGACCGTTAACCTATTGCCTTTTGCCCATCGCACCAGCAGCAAAACCGCCTTGCTGCACCCTCTTGCGACATCATGACAAAACGCCAGTTAAGTCAACAGGCATAAAAGTGTTTAACAGTTTACCAGATTTTTGCGTGTTTAGGGGGATGGCATGTGGCAAATCACGTTTAATAAATCGACGCAATCAGATATTTGGCGTTAAATCAACGCTGCCGAAATAAAAAAGCCCGGACCGTGCCGGGCTTTGTCAGCTGTAGAAATAACAGCCGGGAATTAACGTTTGGAGAACTGCGGACGGCGACGTGCTTTACGCAGGCCGACTTTCTTACGTTCTACCTTACGGGCATCGCGGGTGACGAAACCGGCTTTACGCAGTTCTGCGCGCAGCGATTCATCATATTCCATCAGCGCACGGGTGATACCGTGACGGATTGCGCCTGCCTGACCGGAAATGCCACCGCCGGTAACGGTGATGTACAGATCCAGCTTTTCAACCATGTCGACCAGTTCCAGCGGCTGACGAACTACCATGCGGGCAGTTTCGCGACCGAAATACTGATCCAGACTACGCTGGTTGATGACGATATTACCGCTACCCGGCTTCATGAAGACGCGTGCGGAGGAGCTTTTGCGGCGACCAGTGCCGTAGTATTGATTTTCAGCCATTGCCTATAATCCCGATTAAATGTCCAGAACTTGCGGTTGCTGAGCCGCGTGGTTGTGCTCGGTACCCTTGTAAACTTTCAGTTTACGATACATTGCACGACCCAGCGGGCCTTTTGGCAGCATGCCTTTAACCGCGATTTCAATCACACGCTCAGGGTGGCGGGCAATCATCTCTTCAAAGGTCGTTTCTTTAATACCGCCGATGAAACCGGTATGATGATAATAAATCTTGTCGGTACGCTTTTTGCCGGTTACGGCAACTTTTTCGGCGTTCAACACGATGATGTAATCACCGGTATCAACATGCGGCGTAAATTCCGCTTTATGCTTCCCGCGCAGGCGACTAGCCAGTTCGGTAGCAAGACGACCCAGGGTTTTACCGCTGGCGTCGACAACATACCAGTCGCGTTTTACGGTTTCTGGTTTTGCTGTAAATGTTTTCATTAAAAGCTTACCCAATTAAAGTTACACGTTGGTGAACACCCAAACGCTTCAATGAATAGTTATGAGGCTCACACGGCTATCTAGTCCAGCAAACCTACCCCTTCGAATAGCCGTTGCTGGCGCGATCGAAGTTTTCGGGAAAAAAACTTCTTGTAACGTGGGGTCGCAAGATTATAGAGAAGTCAACGCCAAAGGTCGACAGTTATTTACGCCGCCGGCCGAATCAGCCGGCCTGGAAGGCCATGGGATCCCCGCCGCTCACGGCAGGTGCGGCAGAGCCAGGTATTCTTCGCTTTGCATCTCCTGCAGCCTGGACAGGCAGCGCTGGAATTCAAAGCGCAGCAGCTCGCCCCGGTACAGCGCCTCCAGCGGCGCGTCGGCGGCGATCACCAGCTTGACCTGCCGCTCGTAGAACTCGTCCACCAGGGCCACGAACCGCCGGGCGGTATTTTCATCCCGGGGTCCCATGGCGCGCACATCGTGCAGCAGCACGCTGTGATAGAGACGGGACAGGGCAATATAATCATTTTGGCTGCGGGCGCCCGCGCACAGGGTGGTAAAATCCAGCGCCACCACGCCGTCCCGGGCGCCTAGGGTCGGCAGCGGCCGATGGTTTATCGTCAGCACCGGCGCGCCGTCCGGCCGCGCCCCGGCCAGGCGGGTAAACATGCGCGCCATCCCGGCGGCGGTCTGTTGATTCAACGGCGTCAGGTAGATGCGGGCCTGCGTCAGGGTACGCAGCCGGTAATCGATGCCCGCGTCCACGTTCATCACCTCGCAATGGCGTTTGATAAGCTCGATGGCCGGCAGGAAACGCGCGCGCTGCAGGCCGTTGCGATACAGATCGTCCGGCGGGATGTTGGACGTGGCGACCAGGGTGACGCCCCGGGCGAACAGCGCCTGCATCAGCGTGCCCAGCAGCATGGCGTCGGTAATGTCCGAGACAAAAAACTCATCGAAGCACAGCACGTCGGCCCGCGCCTTGAAATCATCGGCAATCAGTTCCAGCGGGTCCTGGTGCCCCTGCAGGCGGTTCATCTCCTCATGCACCCGTAACATAAAGCGATGAAAATGCAGGCGCAGCTTACGCTCTCCCGGCAGGCTTTGAAAAAAAAGATCCATTAACCAGGTTTTACCGCGCCCCACTCCGCCCCACATATATAATCCCTGTATGGGTTCGGCGTCCCCGGCGTTTTTTTTGCCCCGCAGCCGCTGGCCCAGGCGTCCCAGCAGGCCGCCGCCGACGGCAGGCCCGTCGGCGCGGCGCGCCAGCATTTGCTGATGGAGACGTTCGAGCGTATCGACGGCCCGGGCCTGGACGGCGTCGGCCCGGTACTCTCCTCCGGCCAGCATCTGCTGGTAGAGGGACAATGGCGATGTGACATGCATGGTGGCAAACGATCCCTGATAACAACTAGAATTGTAACACTTTTGTTGCAGCCAGCTTAAACAGGCGCGCCGGGGATTACAATAGCAACAAATATTGCCGCTTTGTCCGCCGCGACGCTATCTGGATTCCACACCGGCCGGGTAAACGGTTATAGTGGGAGTATAGAATGTGAAAAACCCTACGGGACAACGAAGTCAAAATATAGGAGTCATTATGACCTGGGAATATGCGCTGATTGGATTAGTGGTCGGTATTATCGTCGGTGCGGTCGCAATGCGGTTTGGCAACCGCAAACTACGCCAGCAGCAAACGCTGCAGCATGAACTGGAAAAGAGCAAGGCGGAGCTTGAGGAGTATCGCGAGGAGCTGACCGGCCATTTCGCCCGCAGCGCCGAACTGCTCGATAACATGGCCGATGATTATCGCCAGCTTTACCAGCATATGGCCAAAGGCTCCAACAGCCTGTTGCCGAACCGTCCCGGCGAGGAAAATCCGTTCCGTTACCGCCTGACCGAAGCGGAAGCGGATAACGATCAGATCCCGGCGGGAATGCAGCCGCGGGATTATCCCGAGAGCGCCACCGGCCTGCTGCGCGGTACGCGGGAACCCCGTAAATAACTTTACAATAAAGCGGGATATCGTCAGGTCCCGCTGACATAACCTTACCGCGCCGCGACTGAACTTTAGCCGTCCCGCCAGGGTCATAGAATAATTCAAAGTGGCGTTTTAACATCGTTAATGATTAATGGCGTCGTTCACTGACAGCAAGCGAGTAACAAGTTTAATGAAAACAACCCCTTTATTCAGCGCATTGGCACTTTGCATCGGACTCGGTCTCACCTCTTCTACCCTAACTGCCCAAGCGGCTCTGCCGGCCGCGGTACCTGGACAAACCATGCCCAGCCTGGCCCCGATGCTGGAAAAAGTCCTTCCGGCGGTGGTCAGCGTGCATGTGGAGGGCACCCAGCAGATACAGCGTCCCACCCTGCCGAAGGAATTCAAATATTTCTTCGGCCCGGGCGCCACCCCCGGCGAACAGCAGCAGCCGGGCGACTCCCGCCCGTTTGAAGGGCTGGGCTCCGGCGTTATCATCAACGCCGCCAAAGGTTATGTCATTACCAACAACCATGTGGTAAACGGCGCGGATAAAATCAAAGTCCAGCTAAATGACGGCCGCGAATTCGACGCCAAGCTGGTCGGGCGCGACGAGCAGACCGACCTGGCATTGCTGCAATTGCCCGATCCGAAAGGCCTGAGCGAAATAAAAATGGCCGACTCCGATGGCCTGCGGGTCGGTGATTTTGCCGTGGCGGTGGGTAATCCGTTCGGCCTGGGGCAAACCGCCACCTCCGGCATTATCTCGGCGCTGGGTCGCAGCGGTCTGAACCTGGAAGGACTGGAAAACTTTATCCAGACCGACGCCTCGATTAACCGCGGCAACTCCGGCGGCGCGCTGATTAACCTTAACGGCGAGCTTATCGGCATCAATACCGCCATCCTGGCGCCGGGCGGCGGCAATATCGGCATTGGTTTCGCCATCCCCAGCAACATGGTGCAAAACCTTAGCCAGCAGTTGATAGAATTCGGCTCGGTGAAACGCGGCCTGCTCGGCATCAAGGGCAGCGAAATGACCGCCGATATGGCCAAGGCCTTCAAGATCGATACCCAGCGCGGCGCGTTTGTCAGCGAAGTCCTGCCGGGTGGCGCCGCCGCCAAGGCGGGGGTCAAGGCCGGCGACATTATCGTGGCCATCGAAGGCAAGCCCATCACCAGCTTTGCCGAGCTGCGGGTGAAAATCGGCACCACCGCGCCGGGCAAGGCCGTCAAGCTGGGCCTGCTGCGCGAAGGCAAACCGGTGGAGGTGACGGTAACGCTTGACGATAGCGCCGCCACCACCACCAACGCGGAAATCCTGACGCCGTCCCTGCAGGGCGCATCGCTTAGCAACGGGCAGTTGAAGGACGGCACCAAAGGGGTGGCGGTGGATGACGTGGCGAAAGATACCCCGGCGGCGCAGATTGGCCTGCATAAAGGCGACGTGATCATCGGCATCAACCGCGAACGGGTGGAAAACATCATCCAGTTGCGTAAAGTGCTGGCGGCCAAACCCGCGGTGATGGCAATGAATATCATGCGTGGCGACGAGAGCATTTTCCTCTTATTGCGTTGATATTACAAAAAATCGGACACCGGGAATGCGGTGTCCGATAAACTCATGTTATCCTGCCGCTATTTCCATCCTCTTGTTCGGATATCATGCTGGTTAAGCTTCTACGTGCGGTTATTTTTGGACTTATCATCGCGGGCATCATGCTGCTGGCGTTGCCTGGGCTGCGTTCCACCACCGGCACGCTGATAACCGGCCATGCCGACAGCGAGGACGAGACCCCTGCCAGCTATAACCAGGCCGTGCGCCGCGCCGCGCCGGCGGTAGTCAACGTCTACAACCGCAGCATGAACAGCAGTTCGCATAATGAACTGGAAATCCATACCCTGGGCTCCGGCGTCATCATGAACCAGAAAGGCTACCTGATCACCAATAAGCATGTGATCAACGACGCCGAACAGATTATCGTGGCTTTGCAGGATGGGCGCGGTTATGAGGCACAACTGGTCGGCTCCGACAGCCTTACCGACCTGGCGGTGCTGAAAATCAACGCCACCAACCTGCCGGTCATCACCATCAATCCCCGCCGCGCGCCGCATATCGGCGATGTGGTCATGGCCATCGGCAATCCCTACAACCTGGGCCAAACCGTTACCCAGGGCATTATCAGCGCCACCGGCCGTATCGGCCTGAGCCCTTCCGGCCGCCAGAATTTCCTGCAGACCGACGCCTCCATCAACCGCGGCAACTCCGGCGGGGCGCTTATCAACAGCCTGGGCGAACTGGTGGGCATCAATACCCTGTCGTTCGATAAAAGCAATAACGGCGAAACGCCCGAGGGCATCGGTTTCGCCATCCCCACCGCCCTGGCCACCAAGGTGATGAATAAGCTGATTCGTGACGGGCGGGTTATCCGCGGTTATATCGGTATCGGCGGCCGCGAGGTGGATCCGCTGCACACCACCGGCGCCAATATGGACCGTATCCAGGGCATTATCGTCAATGAAGTAACCCCCGGCGGCCCGGCGGCGCATGCCGGCATCAAAATCAACGATGTCATCCTCAACGTCAACAATAAACCGGCGGTATCGGCCATTGAAACCATGGATCAGGTGGCGGAAATCAGGCCCGGCTCGGTGATCCCGGTCGTCATCTTACGCAACGGCGCCAAGCTTAAGCTTGATGTGACCATCCAGGAGTATCCGGCTTCCGACTGATGCCGCGCGCCCACGATGCGCCACGGGTGGAACGGCCTATGCCCTGATGACTCAATAACGCACAAACAAAAGCGCAATAGTCATTCCCTGCGTCCCCATCTCATTATAATGCGGGTCAGCTAAGCCGGCCCGCCTCACGCCCCGCACGGTTTAGCGGAGGTTATCCGCGCCCGGGAATGGCTGTTCCGGGCCGGGAAGCCCCTTTATCAACCGGCCGAGGATTATCCAACAATGTTGTCCATACCGCTCAATTCAGCATCCCGTTCCACACCGCCGCCTCCCCCCGTCTTGTCAGAAACCCAGCGCGAAA
Source organism: Acerihabitans arboris (assembly GCF_010131535.1). GTDB lineage: Bacteria > Pseudomonadota > Gammaproteobacteria > Enterobacterales > Enterobacteriaceae > Acerihabitans > Acerihabitans arboris. The sequence continues at coordinate 79,640 of NZ_WUBS01000008.1, read as the reverse complement.
ACGTTATCGAACCAACATTTACCGGCGTGCACAACCCACAGGGCATTGCGCTGGCCAGCAGTATTGGCGCAAGCCAGAAACAGCCGGTGAAATCGGCCCGGCGTGCGCGCACGGACGATCGGGATAAACTGAGGAAAATAGCCATGCAACAATCGCGGCAATACCGGCTGTGGGCCGCCCATGACCGGATATCCATGAATTTACGCACATTGCGATCGCTGCACGAATTCAATGCCGTACTCGGGGCGATTGACAGGTATTGTTCCACCCTAAGCCACAAGTCCGCTTGCGGCTTAATGGATAACTATTGCTGCATCTTAAGGGACCGGCTGTTAGTCAAAACCAGCGGCAGTATCTTTCGCATCGATGAGCCGCATCGACCTGAGGCGCTGTCGCGCTATTCAGCCAGTATTGACCTGTCCGACGCGCAAAACCCCAAGGTGTTATTCCAGGCATTGAGCGCAGGCCATGATGCCTATATGAGTATTCTTGAAGGAATGGCCACGGATGGTTTCAACTGCCGGGATATCGCGGAAATGCATGGTATTTATGAGCCGGGGCCGATAGCGCGCATTGAAATGGCGTGCGTCACGAGTCATGCGGGAAAAGAGGCGCGGAAGGGTCAAAATTGCCAACACTTGAAGAAGAAATATGACTTAACCAACCGCCACGCGCTTCTCCTCCTGGAAACGATCTCGTTACTGGGACCTGCCTGGCATGACATTCAACGCGGCGTGGATTCGCAGGAAATTGCCAGGAAATATGGCTATGCAACCAAAAGCGTGATGCGGGAAATGACGCAGGCTGCCAGGCAATATGACAGTAAAACCCTCGCGGGTGGCGATAAAGCAGTTCAGGTTACCGACGCGGTATCAGGCAATGGCGCGGCCACGCACCGACCCGGTAAACGATACGCAGCCACCCCGGCGTCGGCCGTTCCCAGCCGGCGATTGAAACCTCGGCAACCGCACGTATCGGCCGAGTGAAGCCGATGCGGCGGCCGGGCGATCATTCGCCGGTGACGCGCTCGATATTCGCGCCCAGCTTACGCAGCTTGGCCTCGATGCAGTCATAACCGCGATCGATATGATAGATGCGGTCCACCACCGTCACGCCTTCGGCAATACATCCCGCCAGCACCAGGCTGGCGGAAGCACGTAAATCGGTGGCCATCACCTGCGCGCCGGACAGGGTTGCCACCCCATGGCAGATGACCGTATTACTTTCGATTTCCGCCCGCGCGCCCATGCGGATCAGTTCCGGCACGTGCATAAAGCGATTTTCAAAAATGGTTTCGGTAATCACGCCGGTGCCTTCGGCCACCAGGTTCAGCAAACTGAACTGCGCCTGCATATCGGTGGGGAAACCGGGATGGGGGGCGGTGCGCAGCGTAATGGCTTTCGGCCGGCGGCCATGCATGTCCAGGCTTATCCAGTCGTCGCCGGTTTCGATATCGGCGCCGGCTTCACGCAGCTTGGCCAATACCGCGTCCAGGGTATCGGGACGGGTTGCCCGGCATACCACGCGACCGCCAGAAATAGCCGCCGCCACCAGGAAAGTGCCGGTTTCAATGCGATCGGGCAGCACGCGGTAAACGCCGCCGCCAAGACGCTCTACGCCCTCGATAGTGATTTTATCGGTACCGGCGCCGGTGATCTTTGCCCCCAGCGTAATCAGGAAATGGGCGGTATCGACAATTTCCGGCTCGCGGGCGGCGTTTTCAATGATGGTGGTGCCTGTCGCCAGGGTGGCGGCGCTCATGATGGTTACCGTGGCGCCGACGCTGACTTTGTCCATGACGATATGCGCGCCATGCAGCCGTCCGTCCACCGACGCCTTGACATAACCTTCTTCCAGCTTGATGGTGGCGCCAAGCTGCTCAAGTCCGGTAATATGCAGGTCTACCGGCCGGGCGCCGATGGCGCAACCACCGGGCAACGAGACCTGGCCCTGGCCGAAACGGGCCACCAGCGGCCCCAGCGCCCAAATGGAGGCGCGCATGGTCTTGACCAGTTCATAGGGCGCGCAGAACACATCCACGCCGCCCGCATCCACATGCACCGACCCATTGCGCTCCACCTTGGCGCCAAGCTGGCGCAGCAGTTGCATGGTGGTGTCGATGTCTTTTAATTTGGGTACGTTTTGTATTTCTACCGGCTTTTCCGCCAGCAACGCGGCGAACAATATCGGCAATGCCGCATTTTTAGCACCGGAAATGGTCACTTCGCCGCTTAGGCGGGTCGGACCCTGGACACGAAATTTATCCATCAACACTGCTCTCTGTATTTAACGGGGCTTTGATGTTCAACGCCACAGCGCGGCATCGCCTACCACCTAAAAACCATTTAGTTTACGATCGCGCTGCCACTCTTCCGGGGTATAGGCCTTGATAGAGAGCGCGTGGATACGATTGTCCGAAATATATTCCATCAACGGCGCGTATACCGCCTGCTGTTTTTTGATGCGGCTCATGCCGGCAAACAGCCCGCTCACGACGATGACCTGAAAATGGCTGCCATCGCCCGTCACGTGAGCCTCGTCTAATGCCAGGTCCCCGGCATTCATCAGCACTTCTTTGATTTCGTGGTTTTCCATAGGGGGTCAAATCACTGTCATGGGTCGGGAAACAAGCCGATATCTTAGATGAATACGTCGTCATCGGAAACAGGCAATAATGTAATCATCTCGTCAGCCGGGGGAATCGTCCGCGCAGGGCAGGATATTATGCAGGTTGTACAAGGTGATAAGGGTTCGTAATTTTTCGGTGACGCCGGTAAGCTGGAGCGTGCCCCCGCGCGCGGCCTGGAGCGCGCACAGGTGCAGCATCAGCGCGACGCCGGCGGAATCCACCCGGTCCAGCCGCGAGACATCCAGAAAACGAACGCCCTGCAGGGCGTTTTCGCGCTGCTCCCAGAAGGGCAGCAGCGTAACGCGGTCAAGCTCGCCGCGCAGGACCAGGGTGTCATCCTCGGCCTGCCAGCTCAGGGTTTCAGCCATTGTTCTGCTTATCCAGCGTAATAGGACGTTCGGCGGCGGCCTGTAATTGCCGGGTCAGCCCATCGATGCCCTGCTGGCGCAGCGTCGACGCCCATTCATTCTGCTTGGTGGTGATCATGCTCACCCCTTCGGCAATCATATCGTAGGCCTGCCAGTTACCGGTCTGGCTATTCTTGCGCCACTGGAAATCCAGCCGCACCGGCGGACGTCCGCCCTGATCGACGATGGTCACGCGGATGGCGATAATGGTGGCGTCGCCCAGGGGTTGCTGCGGGGCAACCTGGTAGCTTTGGTTGCTGTACATCGCCAGCGCCTGGCCGTAGGCCTGCTCCAGGTAAGCCTGGAAGGCCTTGAAGTAGGCGTCGCGCTGCGCCGGGGTGGCCTGGCGGTAATAGGTGCCGAGCACCAGCGCGCCGGCGTATTTGACCTGCACATACGGCAGCAGTTCTTCCCTCACCACATCACGCAGCACGTTGGGATTGGCGCGAACCTGGCTTTGCTCATTCTTCAGCCGGGTAAAGGTTTTATCCGCCGCCGCGTTCATCAGCGCGTAGGGATTGGTCTGGTCGACGGCCTGGGCCAGCGGCGCGACCGCCAGCAGGGCCAGCAGGACCGGCAGTAAAAAACGCTTAAACATAAATTATTATCCTCTTATTAATTCGTCGCCGCGGCGGGCGCGTTGCCGCCGCCGGTTGCAGGTGCGGGAGCCGTGCCGTTGCCGGCCGCGGGCGCGGCATCGGTGCCGGCTGCGGGGACGGTATCGCCGCCGGCCGGGGCGGGCTTGTCGCCGCTCTTGTACAGGAATTGGCCAATCAGGTCTTCCAGTACCAGGGCCGATTTGGTGTCCTGGATAACACCGCCGTCCTTAAGGATAGACGTTCCCATGTCGGGGTCCTCAAAACCGATGTTCAGCGCCAGGAACTGCTCGCCCAGCAGGCCCGAGGTGCGAATGGCCAGGGAACTGGTATCGGGGATGTGGTTGTAGGTATCCTCGATATCCATGGTGACCTTGGGCGCGTAGGTTTTCGGGTCGAGGGTAATTTCCGCCACCCGGCCCACCACCACGCCGCCCACTTTCACCGGCGAGCGCACCTTCAGGCCGCCGATATTATCGAAGGTGGCCGAAATACGGTAAGTGGAAACATTGCCCACCGAGCGGATATCCGCCACTTTCAGGCACAGGAAAATAACGGCGCACAGGGCGATTATCATAAAGACGCCGACCCAGATTTCACTTTTTTTCGTTTGCATCAACTCACTTCCCAAACATCAGTGCTGTCAGCACAAAATCCAGTCCCAACACCGCCAGGGACGCATGGACGACCGTTCTGGTGGTCGCGCGGCTGATCCCTTCCGAGGTCGGGATCGCATCATAACCGTTAAACAGCGCGATCCACGTGACCGTAATGGCGAAAACCACGCTCTTAATCAGACAGTTCACCAAATCCTGGTGCCAATCCACAGCGCCTTGCATGGCGGACCAGAAATAACCGTTATCGATCCCCTTCCAGTCCACCCCCACGACACCGCCGCCCCAAATGCCCACCGCGACAAAAATGGCCGTCAGCAGCGGCATGCTGATGACGCCGGCCCAAAAACGGGGCGCCACGATGCGCCGCAGCGGATCGACCGCCATCATTTCCAGGCTGGACAACTGCTCGGTGGCCTTCATCAGGCCGATTTCCGCGGTCAGCGCCGACCCCGCGCGACCGGCGAACAGCAGCGCGGTCACCACCGGGCCGAGCTCACGCAGCAGCGACAACGCCACCATCATGCCCAGGCTGGCTTCGGCGCTGTAGGTGGTCAGGATGATATAACCCTGCAGCCCCAGCACCATGCCGATAAACAGCCCCGAGACAATGATAATGATTAACGACTGTACCCCGACGCTATAAAGCTGCTTGATCAATAACGGCCACTGCTGCCGGAAGGCGGGTTTGCCCACCAGCGCGTTAAATAGCATCGCGCCCGCCCGCCCGAAGGTATGGCAGACGCTGATGCCCCGGCGTCCAAAAGACGCTAATGCCTGTTGTATTAGCATGGCTCGGTCAACTCCCTGAACCTAAAAGCTGCGTTTTGTAATCTCTGGCGGGGAAATTAAACGGCACGGGACCGTCGGCGATGCCGTCGAGGAACTGCCGCACCCTGGGATCCTGGTTGGCGCGCAGCTCGGCCGGCGTCCCTTCCGCGATGACATGCTGCTCGGCCACGATATACGCGTAATCGGCGATGCTCAACACCTCCGGCACGTCATGCGAGACCACGATACAGGTAACGCCCAGCGCGTGATTGAGTTCATCGATAAGTTTGACCAGCACTCCCATGGTAATAGGATCCTGACCGACGAAGGGCTCGTCAAACATAATGAGTTCCGGATCGAGCGCAATGGCGCGGGCCAGCGCGGCGCGCCTGGCCATGCCGCCCGAAAGCTCGGAGGGCATCAGGGACGCCGCGCCGCGCAGCCCCACCGCCTCCAGCTTCATCATCACGGTGGTACGCAGAACCTCCTCCGGCAGGCGGGTATGCTGCCGCAGCGGGAAGGCCACGTTCTCAAAAACGTTAATATCGGTGAACAGGGCGCCGGACTGGAACAGCATGCTGATTTTTTTGCGCACCTCATACAGCCGGCGACGGGATAAGGCGGGAATATTATCGCCGTCAAACCAAATTTCGCCGCTGTCGGGCGGCAGTTGGCCACCAATCAGACGTAACAGAGTCGTTTTACCGATACCCGACGGCCCCATGATCGCGGTGATTTTTCCCCTGGGAACCTGCAGGGTAATGTTGTCGAATATCGGCCGGTTGCCGCGGCGGAAACTCAATGCGCGGATATCGACCAAATGTTCCGTCTGGTTCATGTTGTTACTGCCCATGTATTTCCCACTGAAACCTATAGCCCTAGATATTAAAGCAATAGGACCGATTCATCGAACTTTTACATAAAAATTACCGTGGCGGCGGTAAGATAGGGCATATCCGATGTTTTACTTTTGGCACGCTAACAGTAAAATCAGACCGCGCGCCCTATTGCCGTCTTCCTCAACCGCCCGCCCGTGAAGCGGCGTTGTCGACATTAGCCCAGGATTCTTCAAAATCAAGGACTTCACATGTTTTTTGCCACGTCATTATTAGTTATTGGCCTTATTCTACTGGTTTATGGCGCGGATAGATTGGTTTACAGTGCTGCCGTGATCGGCCGTTCGCTGGGCATAGCGCCCTGGCTGATAGGCTGCACCATAGTGGCGTTCGGTACGTCCTTGCCCGAACTGCTGGTCGCGGTGACCGCCGCCCTGAACCACCAGATCGATATGACCGTGGGTAATATCCTCGGTTCCAATATTATCAATATATTATTGATTGTCGGCGGCGCGGCGCTTATCAGGCCCATGGCCTTCCATTCGGATATCGTGCGGCGCGAGCTGCCGCTGCTGCTGCTGGCCACGGCGCTGTGCGGCCTGGTGCTGGCGGATCGCGCCCTGAGCCGCCTGGATGGTATGATACTGTTACTGGCGGCGATAGGGTATATTGCCACCATGGTGGTTATTTCCCGACGCGCGCTGAGCGAGGGCACCGACAGCCTGACCCGCGAGCAGCTGGCCGAGCTGCCGCAGGACACGCAGGACAGCAGCAATACCGTGGCGGTGCTGTGGCTGGCCCTGGCCTTTATCATCATGCCGATATCGGCGCATATGGTGATTGACAACGCCGGCGTGGTGGCCCGCCACCTGGGGGTGGGCGATTTGGTTATCGGCCTGACGGCGGTGGCCCTCGGCACCAGCCTACCGGAGCTGGCCACGGTCATCGCCGGCGCCCTGAAAGGTGAAAACGATATCGCCCTGGGCAATCTCATCGGCTCCAATATCGTCAATAGCGTGATGGTGCTGGCGGTACCGGCCCTGCTGTCTCCCGGCCCGTTCAGTCCGCTGGCGTTTACGCGCGATTATTGGGTGATGCTGGCGGCAAGCGTCATATTGACGGCGTTTTGCCTGGGAAAGCGCCGCAGGATCAACTCTGCCATGGGCGCTCTGTTATTATGTGGTTTTGCCGCCTATGTTACGGTGTTGTTTATTTAGCCCGCGGACGCCGCCGGGTGCATCAGGATAACTTTATGTCACATTTGTCATTAGCGCCGGACTTTGATTTCCCGGCGGCCGGTAAACAGGTTCTCGCCGCCGAGCGGGAAGGTCTGGCGCAGCTTGATCAATATATCAACGACGACTTCCGCCGCGCGTGCGAAAAAATATTTTATTGCAGCGGGAAAGTCGTGGTGATGGGAATGGGCAAATCCGGCCATATCGGCCGCAAGATGGCGGCCACCTTCGCCAGCACCGGCACGCCGTCCTTTTTTGTGCATCCCGGCGAGGCCGGCCACGGTGATTTGGGCATGGTATCGGCGCAGGATATCGTGATCGCCTTGTCCAACTCCGGCGAATCCAATGAAATCCTGTCGCTTTTCCCGGTGCTCAAGCGCCTGCAGATCCCGCTGATTTGCATGACCGGCAATCCGGCCAGCGCCATGGGCAAGGCGGCGGATATCCATATCTGCGTCCACGTGCCCCTGGAAGCCTGCCCACTGGGTTTGGCCCCCACCACCAGCACCACCGCCGCCCTGGTGATGGGCGACGCGCTGGCGGTGGCGCTGCTGCAGGCCCGCGGCTTTACCTCCGAGGACTTCGCCCTCTCCCACCCCGGCGGCGCGCTGGGGCGTAAACTATTGCTGCGGGTGACCGATATCATGCACGCCGGCGACGAAATCCCGATCACCCCCCAGGATGCCTCGCTGCGCGACGCCTTGCTGGAAATCACCCGTAAAAACCTCGGCATGACGGTGATATGCGACGATAACATGAACATCGAGGGCATTTTTACCGATGGCGATTTACGCCGGGTGTTCGATATGGGCGTGGATCTAAACCAGGCGCGCATCGCCGACCTGATGACCGCCGGCGGCATCCGCGTCAGCCCCAACACCCTGGCGGTCGACGCGCTCAACCTTATGCAGTCGCGCCACATCACCTCGGTGCTGGTGGCGGACCAGAACCGGCTGATGGGCGTGGTGCATATGCATGATATGCTGCGAGCCGGCGTTATTTAACAAGGAAACACGCCATGCAAGACATCACCCGTATAGCGACCTGCTACGGTCCGGTTGACCAACGGATACTGTTGCGCGCCCGGGATACCCGGTTGCTGATTTGCGACGTGGACGGGGTACTGTCGGACGGCCTGGTTTACCAGGGCAACCAGGGCGAGGAACTCAAGGCGTTCAACGTGCGCGACGGCTATGGCATCCGGTGCTTACTGACAGCGGGCATCGAGGTCGCTATTATTACCGGCCGGTCGGCCAGGCTGGTCGAGGATCGCGCCCGTACCCTTGGGATTACCCATCTCTACCAGGGCCAGTCGGATAAGCTTTTGGCCTTTGAGGATCTATTGGTTAAACTATCTTTAACAGCGGATCGAGTCGCGTATATCGGCGATGATCTTATTGATTGGCCGGTGATGTCGCGGGTCGGATTGAGCGTCGCCGTGGCCGACGCGCACCCGATGCTGCTGCCGAAGGCCGATTATATAACGCATATAGCGGGCGGCCGCGGCGCGGTGCGCGAAATCTGTGATTTAGTTCTGCTGGCGCAAGGGAAGCTTGATGATGCCAAAGGGCAGTCGGTATGAGTAAGACAAAATGTTGGATCACCGTACTGCTGGTATTGGTGGCGCTGGTATTGATTGGCCTCAACCTGGCGGATAAAGACGGCGGCCAGGCCCCGGCGGCGGCCGACAACGGCGAACCGACCTACCAGAGCGAACATACCATTACCCTGGTATACAATCCGGTGGGCGGCCTGAATTATCGGTTAATTTCAGAGCACGTCGACCACTTCGCGCTTGAGCAGATTACCTGGTTTACCCGGCCGGTGGCGACGATGTACGATGATAATAAGGTCGCCACCTGGACAGTCCGCGCCGATCGGGCCAAGCTCACCAATGATAAAATGCTTTACTTATACGGCCATGTTCAGGTTGATAGTCTGACCGAAACTTCGCAGCTGCAGCGCATCAGAACCGATAACGCTGTGGTGAATCTTGTTACGCAGGATGTTTCCTCCGATGACGAGGTGACCCTATATGGCATCGGATTTAACTCTAAAGGCATGAAAATGCGCGGAAATCTGCGGAACAAGACTGCCGAGCTGATTGAAAAGGTTAAGACCTCTTATGAAATCCAAAATCCAAAATAACATTTATAACGTTTTTGCGGCCGGCGCGCTGTTGCTGGCAAGCGCCAATGCCATGGCGCTGACCGACGATACCAATCAGCCGATTAATATCGACTCCGCGCAGCAGGCCGTTGATATGCAAACCAATACCGTCACCCTCACCGGTACCGTCGTGGTCAAGCAAGGCTCCATCGATATCCGGGCCGACAAGGTGGTCATCACCCGCCCCAACGGCGAGCAGGGCAAGGAAGTGGTCGAAGGCTACGGTAATCCTGTGACCTTTTACCAGTTGCAGGACAACGGCAAGCCGGTCAAGGGCCATGCGCAAAAGGTCCGTTATGAGTTGGCCAATGATTTTGTGGTGCTGACCGGCGATGCCTATCTCGAACAGCTCGACAGCAATGTCAAGGGCGATCGCATCACCTACCTGGTGAAGAAACAGCAGATGGAAGCATTCAGCGACAAGGGCAAACGGGTCACCACCATATTGGTGCCGTCCCAGCTGCAGGATAAAAACCCGGCGGCCGCGGCGCCCAAACCGTCCGCGGCGCCCAAGCCCGGCAATAAATAAGAGTAATTGAACCCATGGCAACATTAATCGCAGAAAACCTGGCTAAAGCTTATAAGGGCCGCCATGTGGTGGAAGACGTCAGCCTTAAGGTCAGCTCAGGGGAAATCGTCGGGTTGCTGGGGCCGAACGGGGCCGGCAAAACCACCACGTTCTACATGGTGGTCGGCATCATCCAGCGCGACGCCGGGCGCATTATTATCGACGACGACGATATCAGCCTGCTGCCGTTGCATACCCGCGCCCGGCGCGGCATCGGTTACCTGCCGCAGGAAGCGTCGATTTTCCGCCGCCTGAGCGTGTTCGATAACCTGATGGCGGTATTGCAGATCAGGAACGATCTCAACGCCGCGCAGCGCGAAGACCGCGCCAATGCCCTGATGGAAGAATTCCATATCGCCCATCTGCGCGATAACCTGGGACAATCCTTATCCGGCGGCGAGCGGCGGCGGGTGGAAATTGCCCGTGCCCTGGCGGCGAATCCTAAATTTATCCTGCTCGACGAACCCTTTGCCGGCGTCGACCCGATTTCCGTTATCGATATTAAAAAAATCATCGAACATTTGCGCGATAGCGGACTCGGCGTGCTGATTACCGATCATAACGTACGCGAAACATTGGACGTCTGCGAGCGTGCCTATATCGTAAGCCAGGGACATCTTATCGCCCATGGCACGCCCGCTGAAATCCTGCAGGACGAGCAGGTGAAGCGTGTTTATCTGGGCGAAGAGTTCCGCCTCTGATAAGGTGTCCTGAAGTTAAAGCCCCAAGAGGTTAATTGACGCATTATATGAAGCAAGGTTTGCAACTCAGGTTTAGTCAGCAACTAGCCATGACTCCGCAGTTACAGCAGGCGATCCGCCTGTTGCAACTGTCTACGCTTGAACTCCAGCAGGAAATACAGACCGCGCTGGAAAGCAATCCTTTACTTGAGCAAACCGATGTCCATGAAGAAATAGACTCACACGAAACGCCGGATAGCGAATCGCTTGATACCCGCGAAGCGATGGAGCAAAAGGATATGCCGGAAGAACTGCCGCTGGACGCCACCTGGGACGAAATGTACTCGGCGGGCACGCCTTCGGGCACCGGTACCGACTACCGTGACGAAGAGCTGCCGATTTACCAGGGCGAAACCATCCAGACCCTGCAGGATTACCTGATGTGGCAGGTGGAGCTGACGCCCTTTTCGGACACCGATATCGCCATCGCCACCTCGATCGTCGACGCGGTGGATGAAACCGGTTACCTGACCGTGCCGCTGGAGGATATCCTCGAATGCATCGGCGATGACAGCGTGACCATGGATGAAGTGGAAGCGGTGCTTAAACGCGTGCAGCGCTTCGATCCGGTAGGCGTGGCGGCGCGGGATTTGCGTGATTGCCTGCTGATCCAGCTATCCCAGCTGTCGAAAGACTTTCCTTATATCAATGAAGCCAGGCTTATCGTCAGCGAATATCTCGATCTGCTGGCCAGCCATGATTTCCGCACCCTGCTGCGCTCCACGCGGCTCAAGGAAGAAGTGCTGAAATGCGCCATGGCGCTGATCCAGTCGCTCGATCCCCGTCCCGGCCAATCGATCAATACCACCGAATCGCAATATGTCATCCCTGACGTGTTGGTGCGCAAGGTGCATAACCGCTGGACGGTGGAGCTCAATACCGACAGCATTCCCAATCTTAAAATCAACCAGCAGTACGCCGCGCTCGGCAATACCACCCGCAACGACTCGGACGGACAGTTTATCCGCAGCCATTTGCAGGAAGCGCGCTGGTTGATTAAAAGCCTCGAAAGTCGTAATGATACCTTGTTAAGGGTGACCCGTTGCATCGTCGAGCAGCAGCAGGCTTTTTTCGAACAGGGCGAGGAATTCATGCGCCCCATGGTGCTGGCGGATATCGCCCAGGCGGTGGATATGCATGAATCGACCATATCACGCGTGACGACGCAAAAATATCTGCACAGTCCGCGCGGCATTTTTGAACTGAAATATTTTTTCTCGAGCCACGTCAATACCGAGGGGGGAGGCGAAGCGTCCTCCACGGCCATTCGTGCGCTGGTGAGAAAATTAATCGCCGCGGAAAACCCGGCGAAGCCGCTAAGCGACAGCAAGCTGACCACCCTGCTTTCCGATCAGGGCATTATGGTGGCGCGGCGAACCGTAGCAAAATACAGAGAGTCTTTGTCCATCCCGCCGTCAAACCAGCGCAAGCAATTGGTTTGACCTCTACAGAGAAGGAAGACACTATGCAGCTGAATATTACCGGACAGCGCGTTGAAATCACCGATGCTTTGCGCGATTTCGTCACCACGAAATTTTCCAAGCTGGAACAGTACTTCGACCGGATCAATCAGGTATATATTGTTCTGAAGATCGAAAAAGTCCAGCAGATTGCCGAAGCGACGATCCATGTCAACGGCGGTGAGCTGCACGCGACGTCCGAGGCGGACGATATGTATGCCGCCGTCGATCTGTTGATCGACAAGCTGACGCGCCAGTTGAATAAGCATAAAGAAAAACTGAAACAGTACTAAATTCACGGTAGCCGCCATCGCTACCCAACCTCACATCGGCTCGTTATCCATACGATAACGGGCCGATGGGTCTTAAAGGCGAAACAGCGCCTTAAGTGAAATGAAATGACTAACGATACAGCTTTGCAAATAAACACGGTGTTAAGCCTTGAATGCACCCGCGGCTCCATCCACTGCCAGAGCAAAAAGCGCGCGCTGGAAATTATCAGCGAACTGGCGGCCAAGCAGCTCAACCTGGCGCCGCAGGTGGTATTCGACGCCGTATTAACCCGTGAGCGCATGGGCAGTACCGGTATTGGCAACGGCATTGCCATCCCGCACGGCAAGCTGGAGGAAGACACGCTGCGCGCGGTCGGCGTATTTATCCGCCTGGAGCAGCCCATTGCCTTTGATGCGATAGATAATCAACCGGTGGATTTGCTGTTTGCGCTATTGGTGCCGGCCGAGCAGTGTAAAACCCATCTGCATACCCTGGCCCTGGTGGCCAAGCGCCTGGCCGATAAAACGGTCTGCCGTCGCCTGCGCGCCGCGCAAAGCGATGAAGAGCTGTATGCCATAATGACAGAAACGGAAGCCGGGTCTTAACGCGCCGGGTCGGATTGCCTGCCCGGCGCTGTGCCGACCAGCGGGGTTTGATTGGCGTTATAACGGAAAGCGTCGCCAATGGGTCAATAAAAATACCAGAGGGGAGTCGTCATGGTGCTGATGATTGTCAGCGGTCGATCCGGTTCAGGGAAATCAGTTGCGCTGCGCGCGCTGGAAGATATGGGGTTTTATTGCGTCGATAACCTGCCGGTGGTGCTGCTGCCGCAGTTGGCCGCCACCCTGGCGGATCGGAATATTTCCGCCGCGGTGAGCATCGATGTACGCAATATGCCCGAGACGCCGGAAATTTTCGAACACGCCATGAACAACCTGCCGGAAAGCTTTTCGCCGCAGCTGTTGTTCCTTGATGCGGAGCGCAGCACCCTGATCCGGCGTTACAGCGATACCCGCCGCCTGCATCCGTTATCCAGTAAGAACCTGTCGCTGGAAAGCGCTATTGATGAGGAGAACGAGCTGCTGGAGCCGCTGCGCTCCCGCGCGGATCTGATCATCGATACCTCGGAAATGTCGGTGCATGAGCTGGCGGAAATGCTGCGCACCCGGCTGCTGGGCAAACGCGAGCGCGAGCTGACCATGGTCTTCGAGTCCTTCGGTTATAAGCACGGCCTGCCGATCGACGCCGACTACGTCTTTGACGTGCGTTTTCTCCCCAACCCGCACTGGGACCCCAAGCTGCGGCCGATGACCGGGCTGGATAAACCGGTGGCGGCCTTCCTCGACCGGCATACCGAAGTGCATAACTTTATCTATCAAACCCGCAGTTATCTCGAGTTATGGTTGCCGATGCTGGAAACCAATAACCGCAGCTACCTGACCGTGGCCATCGGCTGCACCGGCGGCAAACATCGCTCGGTATATGTGGCCGAGCAGTTGGCGGACTATTTTCGTTCACGCGGTAAAAATGTCCAGTCCCGGCACCGCACCCTGGAAAAGCGTAAACCATGACGGTCAAGCAAACGGTAGAAATCAAAAATCGCCTTGGCATGCATGCCCGGCCGGCGATGAAGCTGTTCGATCTGGTGCAGAGCTTTGATGCTGAGGTGTTGCTGCGCAACGATAGCGGTACCGAGGCGGAGGCCAGCAGCGTCATCGCCCTGCTGATGCTGGACTCGGCCAAAGGCCGCATGATCGAGGTGGAAGCCGCCGGACCGGATGAGATACAGGCGCTGGCGGCGGTAATCGAGCTGTTTAACGCCGGTTTTGACGAAGACTGATCACGCCCGGCTCAGGCTGTCGATGGCCACCGCCTTGAAGCCGGCAAAGTCCTGGCTGTCGCGCAGCCTGGGCATGGAACGTTCGCGCACGAAGGTGACAAACAGCTCATAGATCGCCATCGCCTCTTCATAATCGGTCTTATTGATCGCCAGCAGGAAAATCACATACGCGGTTTCATTATCGCCCCAGGCGATGCCCTGCGGCGCCAGAATGGTGTAAATCACCGTCTGCTTAGCCAGTAGCCCCAGTGAATGCGGCAGCGCGATGCCGTCGCCCAACAGGGTGCTGACGATAGCCTCGCGCTCCACCACCGAGGGGTAAAAATCCTTATCCACCACGCCTTCCCGCTTCAACTGGCCGCACACCTGTTTAAACAGCGCCTGCTGGGTCAGCGGTCGATCGACGATCATAAAATGTTGTTCGGCAAAAAACTTTTCCAGCATATAGGGCCGGGTGCGATCCACCAGCACCAGCTTGCCCAGCTGTTCCAGCTGGTAAAGGCTTGGAAACGGCGCCAGCACCATCACCGGCTTGTTCTTTTCGCCGATCCTGACGGTGGAAATAACAAAATCCTCCTCCAGCGACGTCAGCTTTTCATATTCCCGTAACGAGATAACCTGCGTCACGGCGATCTGCGGATATTTACGCGCCAGCATCGCCTGGATCATGCGCACCGTCGAGTTGCCGCTGTCGCACACCAGCAGCACCTGCGGGTGGCGCTGGTAGCCGATATTGTAGTGCCGTTCCAGGCCGACGCCGATATGCAGCACCAGGTAGCCGATTTCATTTTCGCTGATGACATAGGGGGTGTATTTGCCCCAACTGGTTACGGCGGCCAGCGTCACGTCATAGGCCATGGGGTAGTGTTGCTTGATATTCGCCAGCAGCGGGTTGGGAATGGTGATTTGATAACGCACCCGGGTGATCATGGTCTTGATATGGGTCAGCAAATCGGCGCGCAGCTGGCTGTCGTTTTGCAGATTATAATTATAATGCGTATTGATATAGTTCAGGATGTAATCCACCAGCGTTTCGTCATCGTCGGCGTTAATGGCCGAGGGATTGATGTCCTGTACCCGCCTGGCGGCGATATGGATACGCAGGTAATTCTCCTCGGCCGCCGAAAAGCCCTTGCCGGTGAGCGGTTCGATCAGGCGCACCAGCTGCGCGGACGCGGTTTTAATCCGCTCATCTACCTCCTCCATCGGGAAATCCGGCAGCGGATAGCCTTCGCGGATACGTTTGACCGCCACGGCGCTGTACAGGGCCAGGTAGTGTTCGCCCTCATCGGTAAGTTTAATACCGCCGGCCACCAGGCTTTGGTGCCATGACGGCGTCAGCCGGGGCAGGATATCGAACGGCAGCGCGCCGCTGGCCAGCAGGTAGCTGTCGTGTTCATCCAGCGACAGGGAGTACATCAGATCGGTCAGGCAAACCCGGATCGCCGCCTCCTTGCCGAACAGCTTCATGCCGTGGCGGGGTTTGGTCTCGATGGTCAGATCGTAGCGCGACAGCCGCTCGCGCACCTCGGCCATATCGCTTTGCAGCGTGCCGCGGCTGACATACCATTCGTCGGCCACATCCTCCATTTTAAAGGCGTAGGCCGAGCTTAAAAAACGCACCATCAGCGCCGGAATGCGCTCAGCGCTGGAACGGGGAGTACGATTGTGGCGCGGCGTCTCACGAAGCGAGGCGAAACGTTGCTGGTCGTCGATTTTCAACCGGTAGCCGTTGCCGCGGCTCAGGATAAACCGCGCCCCATGCCCGGCCAGGATGGCGTTCAGCGCCTGGATATCCGCCCGCACGGTGCGGGTCGAGACCGAAAAACGCCTGGCCAGCTCTTCCTGCGGCAGCGACTCCGCCTGTAAGGCGTCGAATACGTTGGCCAATCGCTGGTTGGGGAATCTTACCATGGCTTAGGCAACCTGCTGTTTTACCAGCGCCAGAAGCCGGGCCACGTCCTGGGGACGGGTGTTGCCGGTGGCTTTATCGATAATCGAGCTGTAAATATGCGGGATAATGCGTTTGACCCCGGCATCCAGCGCAATCTGCAGGATCCGGGCAAAATTGTCCAGATCGATGCCGCCGGTCGGCTCGAGATAAAAATCCTCACGCGCGCAGGCCAACGCCACCGCCCGGTATTCCTCCAGGTGATCCAGCCCGCCCATCGGAAAAAACTTGATGGAGCTGCCGCCCATATCCTTTAGCAGGGCGATGGCCGTTTCGATGGCGACGATACCGTCCGGCGCTTTAGCGCTGAGCGGGCCGGTGGATATCTTCACCAGACCCGGCCGGCCGGTGGGCGACACCAGTCCGTTGACCAGGGTATCGCGCTGGCCGAGCAGCGCGCGGCTGGCGCCGACGCCGGTAAACACCTGGTTGACATGCTGCGGCTGCAATACGCCGGCAATGGCGCCGACCATCGCCGACTGGTTCGGGTCGCCCGCGCCCAGGCCGACCGACAGCGCGTTGTCAATCAGCCCGGCATAGGCGCGCATATCCTCGATGGCCGACGGCGTGTCCGGATAATTTTTCGACAGTACGCCCACCAGCACATGGCCTTCGGCCGCCTGGTAGATGTCGCGGGCATTCTCTTTTGAGCCGGCCAGGACATTCAGGCAAACCCGATCGCGGTAAAAATTGGGAGTTAATTTCATGGACGAGGTCCTGTTCCTAATTCACTGATGCGTAAACAAATAATATCGAGCTGGGCCGGCGTAACGCTGCGCACATCCACTTCGATAATGCCCGCGTTGGCCTTATAGCCGCGAAAATAGATAGCCGGATCGCCCATTTTTAACGCCGAGACGATATCCGCCGTGGCGATGCCCAATACCTGCTCGTCGAAATGCATCTCGGCGCGGGCGATGTCGCGTCCCGCGCTGTCCCATATCACCCGCGCGCTGATGCCGGATAAGGTATTCAGCCGGTCGATAAACGGCGTTATCTTGGCGACCATTTCTTCGCCCGACTCTTTTTCGCGCCCCAGGTAGCTCTCGATGGCCTGGGCCAGGCCCAGGATCCCCTCTTTACCGACCTTCATCGCCCGGCCGATGCCGTTGCCCTGGCGCTTGACCCATTCCACCGGCTGCGTTTTGCCAATCACCAGCCCGCTGGTCGGTCCCTCGATCGCCTTGGCGCCGCTGTAAATCACCAGATCGGCGCCCTGGCGATAATACACCGCCAAATCTTCCTCGGCGGCGGCGTCGACGATCAGCGGCAGATGATGGCCGTGGGCGACGGTCGCGGCCTGCTCCACGGACAATATGCTTTTTTGCACGCAATGGTGCGATTTAATATACAATACCGCCGCCGTCTGCGGACCAATGGCCGCCGCCAGCTGCTCCGGCGAGCATTCGTTGGCATAACCGGCTTCCACGACCTTGCCGCCGCCCAGCGCCACCATGGTGCCCACCGGCGCGCCGAAGTTAACGTTGTGCCCCTTGGGCAGCACGATGTCATGCGGCACCGTCAGCGGCGCGGCATGCAGGTTGACCAGCAGGTTTAAATCATCCTTGACGATAACCGCCGCCACCGACTGGGCGATGCCCGCCGAGGCGCAGGAAACGATGACCGCGTTCTCCACGCCCAGCAATCCGGCCAGGTAGGCGCCGGTCTTATCCACCAGATCCTTCATTTCAAAATAATGGTTCAGCCCGAGATTGACCGCGTCAACCACATCATCACGAGGCGTGGAGACCCCCAGGATGGTCATGCGCCCCGAGGCGTTAATCACTTCTTTCAGTTGATACTTGCTATAAATCGAAGACATGGGATTTTTTTCCTTCGTCCGTTAACCAACACACGCCCGCCACTACCGCCGCCAGGGGGATCAGCTGCTGTTCCCCGGCAACGGATTGCCCGTGCGCGTCGGTGAAGACGCAGGGGGCGGCGCGGACCTCAAACAGGGTTAAATCCGCATCGCAGCCGGGCATAAGCCGTCCTTTCTGCGCCAGGCGCAGCGCGTCGGCGGCATGCAGGGTCACGCAGTCAATCACCTGCCCGAGCGTCATGCCGAGGGTGAAAAATTTTGCCATCACCGCCGCCAGGCCGTGCACCGGGCCGTCGATGCGATTACGGCAATAGATATCGGAGCTGATGGTATAGGGATAAATCCCCTGCGCTATCGCCAGGCGGGCCACCTCGAAGCTGAAGCTGGCGGTGCCATGGCCGACATCCAGATGCACGCCGCGCTTCAGCGCCCGGCGCACCGAGGCGCGCAGCTCTCCCGCCGGGGTCAGGATGCGATTGGGTTTACCGTTATAACAGTGGGTAATGATATCCCCGGCGTCGAGCAGATCGGCAATTCGCCCCAGATCCGGCGGATTGTTGCCGATATGCACCATTAACGGCAGGTTGCCGTTTTCCCGCTGGATCTCCTTGGCGCACAGCAAGGGCTTGACGCCGTTATCGCCCACTACGCTGCTGCTTATGCGCGCCTTGATGCCGACGATAAAACCACGGTGGCGGGCAATCGCCGCGCCGGCCAGCCGCTTATCGACGCGCGCCATATCCGCCAGCTCATCCTGGGTGACGATGCCGGTGCGCGCGATATTCAGCAGGGCGTATACCCGGGTTTTGGCCGCCAGGGCCAGCTGATAGAAATCATCCACCGCGTCGGCGCCGGTGCTGCCGGCATCGACCACCGTGGTGACGCCGCCGGCGACGCCCACTTTATCCGGTTCGTCATGATAAATCGGCGAAGCGGGGTAGCAGTGGACATGGGAATCAATCCAGCCGGCGCTGGCGTAATAGCGCCCGGCCAGGTCGATTTCCCGCCGCGCGCCAATCGACAGGCCGCCGGTGGCGGCGATGCGGCCGTTCAGGACGGCAATATCGATCAGGCTGCCGTCCGGCTGCCTTGCCTGCCTGATAATAAGATCATACAAGGGTGTCAAGCGTCCTCCTTATGCTCCCCGGCCGTCGCCGGGGGACATGGACCGGGATGTCAACAGGGTTATGGCGCCCGCGGCGGCGCGGCGGCGCCCGCGAGGTCATTAACCGATCGCCACCGGGAACAGCGCGCCCAGCAGCATCGCGCCGAGGATGGCGCCGCCGGTAATCGGCTTGTTCCACAGATAAAACAGCAGCGCCCCGACCAGGGATCCCAAGCCGATGGGAATCGAAGCGGTAATGGCGGAAAGGATAATCAGCGGCCCGAGAAAACGTCCCGAGGCATTGCCCGCGCCCATCATCACATCCGCGCCGTAGGTGGAATTGCTCTGGTTAATGGTGAACCTGCGCGCCAGGATAATCAGGCCGCCGATTGCCAGGCCCAGCGCCATGCCGGTCGCCAGCGACGCGATAAAATTCTGCAGGGGAAATTTGATGCCCGCGCCGAGCAGCAGCGCCGGCACGCCGAGGCCGACGCCGGTTTGCAACGCGCCGCCAATATCCAGGATCCCCACCAGCGATCCCTCGATGATGCGCGCAAACAGGAAGCTGGCGCCGAAAGCGGCCACCGCCCCATAGACCCCGGTGTCGATACCGGTGCGCAGCATGGCGACAAACGCCACCTCGTTAAAGGCGCCGATGCCATACAGATAATACATATGGGTCCCGGCAAAAATCCCGGCGGAAAGCAACCCGACAAAAATCGGGAACGACCAGTCGGCATACCAAAAGCCGCGTTTTGTTTTTTCCATTTTCAGGCTCCTGTGAAAGCTATTTACCGCTTAGGGTGTTATGGATGCCGTCCAGCCAACCGGGAACACCCAGGCTGAAGGACTGCAGCATTTTCATATCGAAACCACGGAAGAAACCGCTGAGGACAAACAGGGCGATAATCGCCGCCATCATGATGCCGGTGATTTTGTTCCAGCCGCCCTCTTCCACGCCTTTGCCGATCAGGATGCCCAACACCAGGCCCGGTACGGCGTTGCCCATGATCAGCTGCGCCAGGCCGCCGAAAATGGTGGCCCAAAAGCCGGAACGCTTGCCCGCGTCAATCGCCGCCAGCCAGAAAATAACCGGCATGACGGTATTCACCAGGATATTGGCGGCGGGCACCAGGACTTTAATGGCGGTAACCTGCAGCGCGGCGGGCACGGCGGAGGCGGTGGTATTCAGGAACGCCACCACCAGCATGCCGATGATGCCGCAGGCGAACGCCATGCGTTTTGGATCGTGCATGGTTTCGCCGAGCCGGCGGTTTTTAATCATCAGCGCCGCCGCGCCCCAGTGAGGAATAATGCGATGGTCGACATCCTGGGTAAAGGAACCCGCGGCCACCGAAGATGCCCAGGCGTTAAAGAAAAAGCCCAGGCCGAAGGAGAAATGAGAGGCGGGATCCCCTTCGCAGGAATTGAGTTCACCCAAGGTACGAAACGCGCCCATACCCTGGACGGTTGGCGCATGGAACATGCGCGCCGCCCCGGCACCTACCCCGACGCCGACCAGCCCGCCGATGATAAGTGATTTTATTAAGATGATAAGAAACATCGGATTATCCTTTCATAATTTACCCGCCGGATTAACCCAGGGTAAAAGGGACTTTTTCGGTATCGATCATGATGATGCCGACCGTAATATCCAACACGACGCTGTAGCTTTTCTTTTCACGCGGCAAAAAGAAAAAAAGGAATTTCTCGGTGACCCGCTTCTCTTCCGCCTGGATTATTTTTACTTCCTGCGGTTCAATACGCAGCAACACGCAACCGGTGGCTTTCATTACCGCCGGCTGTACCTGACTTAATGCGGCGGCGAAGGCGGCGGCTTTGGTTTCACCTTTGCCGGACACCTGTATGGTTAAAACCGACTGTTCTTTCATCAGACATTGCCATATTTTTTTAACCAGGTTTCGACTAATTTCTGCCCCAGTTCCTCTTTATCCATAAAGCCAAAGCCCAACACTTTATTGCCTTCCTGGATAGCGGTTACGCCTTCTTCAATCGAACGCATGCCGTATTTGGCTTTATAGCCGTATTTATTCTGCGCGGTAATGGCGCCGGCGCCGCCGCTGCCGCAAAAGGAAATGCCGAAGTCGGCCTGTTCGCTGTTCATCACATCACCCAGCTTCATATCCGCGGCCATGCCGGGCACCACTATTGCCCTGCCCCCCGCCGCCTCGATGCCCTGGGCCACTTTCTGCCCTTTGCCCAACCGATCGCCTATCACTACCGTTACCTGTGCCATTTGATTCTCCCACATACCGTTAAGCGTTATTATCTTTGGCTACTTCGAAATGAACCGATAATAAATAGGCTTCTTCTATCGGTAAATTATCCAAGAGATTCACCACCTTTTCCGCCATCACCATCGAGTCCGCCGAAATCTCGTCAAATAAACTTTTATCAATTTCCGGCAACGGCTCGCCGGTCAAGGAACGCATGACCATGGCGCGTACATGCGAGTTCAGCATTTGCTCCTGCACCGGATTAGCCTGGATACCGCGTGCCTCCAGCATATTCATGATTTCCGCCAGTACCTTTTCGGTCAATGCCGCGGATAATGCGCCGCGATCGTCTTCCCCGCTCGCTGATACGGCTTTATCGGCCACTCTTTGCTCCTACGTCGTCCATAATAAAAATAATCCAGCGCGGATAAGCACTACCGCTCCTGCCGGCTTTGATGATTTACCCTAGCCGCTGCGGCGGCAGGTTTGTAGCCGTTATATTTCCACTTTGAAGCGGAAATAAAGCCTGGTTAAGTGATCTCATTCGCATTATTACCCTAAACAGCGCGAATTCACTGGTACCATGACAATGGACAGTTAATCTGGCCGGAGAAGGAGTGAAAGCGGGGCATTTTACATCGCGTCAAAACTATAAGAATAACTTATTGTCGTCTTACCTATTGCCAATAAGGCATCAGCTCCTTAGGCGCGCCATACCGGGCATGGCGGTTTACCACATTATTTCCCTGCGCGCGAAAGCGGTAACACGGCGGCGGCAATGATAAGTATAAACAATGGCCGCGTCCTGCCTGCCGATAACGATCGGCGGCGACATACGGGTCCCGGCGGCGGCCAATCGCTACCAGTACGGCTCAACCGCCACAAAAAACAAAAGTAATTAACCTGCCATCGTAAAGATTACTCCGTTCGGGATGTTTATCATATAAAGACACGCGCCGCGTGTCTATCACCCCCCCTGTATAACAAAATATATAAAAACATTTTTCAATCATAATAGAGTCAATTATAGATAAAGAGAGAGATTAATGCATATCACCTATGAAAACATACGAAAAAACCCTACTAATGAAAATGATTTAGATGAGATTTTTTTCGATTGCGAACCCTATATAGAATGGTCCTGTACTGAAAATGAAATTAAATATCACTGCGCTGATATAATACAATCTCCTGTTATAACCTTGACCGAGGATATGGAGCGTTTAGTAAAAAATTTAGCGAAAATGGCGATATCCCATGAGGCCAATCGATTTAGCGGTAAAATGGGATGGGGCATCCCGCTGGCGGTATTCGATAGCGCCTGTTCCATTTACCATGTGGTAAAAAATCGCCAGGATATCAGCACGGTCCTGGCATCAAGCCTGCCGCTGTGCGTGAATTATATGCTATCGCGCTCAAATCACCTGTTTCCTTTAGCCGGTTATTTAAAAGAATATATTGAAGGACACCTCGGCCCCACCCTCAACGGCCTGCTAAACTACGGTACGGATAGGATAACCACTGAAAACGGCTATCTGTTGCTTGGCGTGCTGGCGCTGGTCAGTCAGTATTATTGTAAGGGTTGGGATGTGCCGCAGCCGCATCGGACCAGCTTAAAAATACCGGCCATGCTGGCGGGCGTATTTACCACGGCATGCCAGTGCTGGCAATCACTCTGCGCGGCGTCCGCCGCGCAGGGCGAGGAACAGGCCGATGATTTCGGCCGGATAATCCTGAACCCGATGGAAAAAAAACAACAGGCGGCCGGGCGTTTGCTGGCCCGACACTGGGTAAGGATGCACCATAATAACCAGATCGAGGCGGAGCGGACGGCGGAAAGTTATTATGCTATCGGCAAGGTGAGCGGGCGCGACCACGCGGCGCGCGATATCATCCCGCCGCGGCCCATCCGGCCAGGGCATCATAGGGCGCCGCCTGTTTCCGCCGGCCGGCGCGCGGCGTTCACCGACCTGGGCGATAACAGCGGCTGGTTGCCCGACTATGGCCTGCGCCTTTCCCCGCCTTATGCGCTGGAATCGTTGAGGAGGTCTTTATCCGGGTTTTCCCTACCCCACTTCTCCCTGCCCCACTTCTCCCTGCTGCCCGGCGCGGCGGCGGCCGATATTGCGCCGGGCAAGACCAGGCCAACCGGGATAGTCACGGTAAAGGCCACCGGATACCCTCCCCGGGCCGCGGCAAACGATGCGGGGCTTAACCGTTATTTGCGCGATGCTTTTCCATCGCTGAAAAATATTGTCGCGGCGCGGGTAAAACAACAGGTCAAGGCCAAATTCGGCGTGGAACTGGCGGTGGAAAAAGGCTGGTTGCACTATTTTAATACCGCTTACCGCGACCAGGAGTCGATCACCGGCTGGAGCCATATTGCCGATATTACCCACTCGCTCACCTTAGCTGATTATATTTTGAATCATTTGTTCGACAAGGACTATGATGAAATCCACTCAGTCGACCGTTACGCCGGACTTTACTATACGGACCGGCCGGTGCCGACCTTTACCCATAAGCCCCAGGTAGCGGTAAAACCCTCGCAGCTTGTTCAGCTGGTAAACGAGATGGATATCATCACGCCCTATCTCAGCGCGCTGGACGCGTATTGGCAGCATAATCACAAGCAGCATAACATCGCCAATATCATCAATATATTAACGCATCTGCGCGCCGAACAAAGCCAGTTAACCGACAGGATAATCGGGATTATCCTGCACGGCCTGGGCCTGGAAAATGAGGGCGGCCACCAAACGACATTGCATCTATTTGATATCAACGGCTACCAGGCCACCGATATGTTTGTTATTAACGTTACCGGGGATAATACGGTGATCCTTTATCTGCCGCACGGCCTCAGGCATTTCAGGATATTCGATGGCGTCGGCGGCTTAAGGCGCTGGATAATAAAACACTGTAAGGACCCGGCGCAACGCAAGGAGATTGCCATTCATTTCGCTTTGCGCGAACGCATGGACGGTAAGTCCCTGTTTGGCAAATGGGGCGTGGACCGCTGGCTGGCCCATATTGATGACTATCCCGATCGCGTCATGCTGCTGGATCAGCCGGTGGGAGGGCCGCTGCATGCTATCCTGGGCCGCAGGCAACGGGCGCGCGCCGCCAGCGACGCGGAAAAGCTGGCCCAGCCTTGCCTCCAGGCGTTATGGGCGGTGGCCAAAACCATCGGCAATATCACCGATATCCTATATGTTAATCCCCTGGTACCCTTTAGCGCCGCGCAGCCCGCTAACGATAACAAGTATACCGCCCGCCATTCCCCGCTGTATATCTCGCGCCACGCCGTACCGCGCGGCGATACGGTGAGCCGCGCATTATGGATATTGCGGGCAACCCTTGGCGAGATTCTGCCGCGTGATGACGCAGGTTACGCCCAGCCGGCGGCGAACATAAAGCTCAGCGTTAACCAATTTTTTCATATTGCCAATGAGGATATCAAGCTTTGGCAAACCCTGCCCGACGCCACGCCTGGTGAAGAACGCATCCTGGCCAAACTTGCCGTTTATCCCCAAGGATATACCCGCAGAATGATGACCAATCTTCTGGGGAAAAGCCAATCGCATTTTACCATAAGCCTGATGCTGAAAAATGGCCGGCGCAGGGATGACGTGACGGCGATCAGGATATATCATTCCGTATTACCGCTGCGTTTTAATAATAAGCTGAAGTTTTATGAAGTCTATGATATTAACCATCACCCACGGCCGGGATATCCGGTCTATATGGAAAATATCAACGGTAGCGTCCATTGGCAGTTTGGCCGCGTCACCGACTCCCGCTTCAAAACCGTTATCACCAATACCGTTGCCATGGCGGACTATGCTTTTGTTTCAATACGGTTGTTTAAACATGTCATGGTTAATATGGATAAATTATGCTGCAAGGGTAAATCCCTCTCGCCAATCAACAGCCTGGGAATAGCGCAGGATGCGCAGCGTATAAGCTATTTAAAAATTGGCATTCATTATATAAAAATAGAAAATCTCGCCCAGGGGGGGCATTACCTGCTGGGGTTTAAGGACGCTTATCATCTTTTTATCCGCTTCAATGACGCGCTGAAAAAATTCATTCTCTCCATATCCAATATGGAATTTTTTCCTCAACACCCGGTGCCGGGAGGCGTTAACCCCGCACTGCCTGCGAAAACGCCTGTTGCCCCCGATTATCGGCGCGGGTACGGAGGGACGCCCGTGCTTAATGATTCTTTAATCCTGACCGCCGATAAGATGATGCTCAACGCCGGGGTAACCCAGATTATGGTGTATGGTTTGTCGCAACAGGATATACCGGCCAACCCACCTTATAACGCCATGGCCATGCAGCTCGGGGATGCCCTGATCTCCTGCCGCCATATATTAAGGGATCTGCTGTACGCCGCAGAACGCCAGGAGCAACAATTTCTGGTGGATAACCTCTTCTCGGTCCTCAGGGCAAAAGATCCGGACCCCGAGACCCGGCGCAAAGCCATGGATTGGTTTAACAAAGGTTTGGAAAATACGCTCGATGTCATTCAACGGCATATCGACGAACGCTTCAGCCGGATCTGGGTGGCTCAATTTGATAAGCCGCGGATTGCCGTTTTGGCCCTGCGTGCCGATCCCCTTAAACGCATAATAATCAACGGGGGACATCACGGCCGCGCTAGCCCGCAGGACAAGTTTAACATTCACTTTTGCCGTTATGGCTGCGGTGAATTATCCCCGGATCAGGATTTCGCCACCCTGGGCCAGGCGGTCGACGGCAGTGGCGCCAATGGCGGGGAACAGTATGCCGCGCGCTATAACAGCGTTGATTTCCCATCTGTTATCAGGCGGTTATGGTCGGGGGACATGACGCAGGGGGAAATCAACTTTTTGATAAGCCTGCCGCAGGCCGAGCAGGTTAAACATTATTTCCTGCTGACGGACCGGGAGCTTGCCCAACAGCTGTTTCGTAAAAAAGTCACGGCCAGGATTGCCATGATCACCCGCAATGCCGATCTCTTCTGCCAGCTGTTGGCGCATCTGCACCAGGCCATGAACGCCGGTCATCCGTTTCATCGCCATAACCAGGACCCCTGGCTGATGGCCATGCTTTTTTCGGCGGCGTTTCATGCCCTGACTCCGGCGTCGCCGGCGCGCTGATAAAAAAAACCGGCCACCTGGTGCAGGCTGAGCGCCGGTTTATCAAACGGTGGGAACGGCATTAACGGAACTTGGCGTGGTTCTCATTGCGGGTTTGCTGGAACTGCTTTGCCAGCGTCTGCGCCTGCTGGGTATCACCCTTGTCGGCCAGCGCCTGCGCCTGTTCGATTTGGCCGATCAGGGTGTCGATGCCCTGGCGGAAATCCTTCATCTGCGGACTATCCGCCGGCTGCCCTTTCAACTTCGGCGGCGTGCCTTTACGGGCGTCCAGCGCCGCTTCATGCATTCCCGCCAGGCCCTTTTTAAGCGCGGCGGGATTATCGCTCTTCATTACCGCGCTATAGTTGGCGTTAAGGATATCCATATCCTCGCCGAGATCTCGCGCCTGTGCCGCCAGGGGGGCGGCGATAAACAGGGTTAACGACAACATTGCTATTGCTTTGTGTTTCATTATTATGAATCCCGGTTAAATACCTGCGATTTTCATCTCCGGTAATAACACCGATCCGCATTGGATATTGCTGCGGGTTTCGATATCGTCGCCAACGGAGACAATATTGCGCCACATATCCTTCAGGTTGCCGGCAATGGTAATCTCGCTTACCGGATACTGAATTTCACCGTTTTCCACCCAGAAGCCGGCGGCTCCTCGGGAATAATCCCCGGTGATGGCACTCACACCTTGCCCCATCAGTTCGGTAACCACCAGTCCCCGATCCATTTTTTTGATCAATGCCGCAAAATCAAGGCCCTGGCCCGCAATCCGCCAGTTATGGATACCGCCCGCATGGCCGGTACTTTTCAGCCCCAGCTTGCGCGCCGAGTAGCTGCTTAACAGCCAGGTCTGCAATACGCCGTTTTTGACGATCGCCCGATCCTGGGTGCGCACTCCTTCGCTATCAAAAGGCGACGACGCCAATCCTTTCAGCAAATGAGGATGCTCTTCGATGGTCAGCCAATCCGGTAAAATCGCCTTACCCAGTGAGTCCAGCAGGAAGGTGGACTTGCGATAGACGCTGCCGCCGCTGATGGCGCCGACCAGATGGCCGAACAGGCCGGTCGCCGCCTCGGCGGCAAACAGCACCGGCGCCTGTTGGGTAGGGATTTTGCGCGGGTTCAGATGCGCCAGGGTGCGCCGGGCGCACTCCTCGCCCACCCACTCCGGCGAGCGTAGATCCTCAAACGCCCGGCCGATGGTATAGGCGTAATTACGTTCCATATTACCGCCGCTTTCGGCGATAACGCTGCTGGAGAGGGAGTGGCGGCTGCTATTGTAGCTTGCCAGCATGCCGTGGCTGTTGCCGTAGACTTTGGTGCTGTAATGGCTGTTGAAACTGCCGCCTTCGGTA
The DNA here is from genome assembly GCF_010131535.1 of Acerihabitans arboris. Lineage (GTDB taxonomy): Bacteria > Pseudomonadota > Gammaproteobacteria > Enterobacterales > Enterobacteriaceae > Acerihabitans > Acerihabitans arboris. Next base: position 51,891 of record NZ_WUBS01000008.1, on the reverse strand, counting down.
TTGGTAATACGCTTATCGGCGTTCAGCGCCGCCTGTTCGGCCCGGGATGCCAGGTCGCAAGCGCGTTCGGCGTCCAGTTCCGCCGGGTGGAACAGATCCAGCTCCGGCGCGTCGAAGGCCAGCAGATCTTTATCCGCCGGGCCGGAGAACGGGTCGGGAGAGGTGTAACGGGCGATATCCAGCGCTGCCCCCACGGTGCGGGCAATCGCGTCCGGGCTGAGATCGGTGGACGAGGCGCTGCCCTTGCGCTGCTGGTAATAAACGGTGATGCCGAGCGCGCCGTCGCTATTGAATTCAACGTTTTCCACTTCGCCATAACGGGTGCTGACGCCGATGCCGGTGGTCTTGGTTACCGCCACTTCCGCCGCGTCCGAGCCGGCGCCGGCCAGTTCCAAGGCTTGCGCTACCGCGTTTTCCAATAATTTCCGCTGTTCTGCAACTTGAGTGACTAATTTCATTGGGCCGCCATGATTGTGAGGGTTATCCGCCGCAGGATGATTTACCAAGTCTATCAGTCCACAGGCTGTTTCGCACGGTATCAGGGCGGGATGGTCAAAAGGCTGGGCGATTGATTACAAAAACCATTGAAAGGCAAAGGCGCATTACCGTCTACCCGCGATGGGAATAACGTCAGCGCGCCAGGGGCATTGGCGACGGGTCAGGCAGTGCGTCCCAGCTTGCGATCGAAGCGCTGCCAGCATTCCGTCAGGTCGATAAGGCATCTCTTTTTACGCGCTTCGTCTATCTTAATCGCGGTAAGGCCGGCCTCCATGGCATCGATAATAGAGACTTTCAACGGTACGCCGCGCAGCAGATGGTCGACCACGCCCTGCGCCATTTGCGTATCCGCGCCATAGTGACCGGCGTCGCCGTAGCCTTCATAGGTTTTGTCCTCCAGCCTGTCGCCGCTGCGGGCATCATGGACGCGGAAATAGTTACGCACAAAATCCCCTTCCGCCATGCCGTCGCTGCCGATAACGCAAAAACGGCGAAAATAATCCGGCACGTTAAGATTGGCATGGAAAGAGAGCGTCGCCCCGGTGGCATATTCAACGATCGCGGTCTGGTAATCGATGATATCCGCATCGCTGGTAAACACGTTATCGGTGCTGTGCCAGCCGCTGGGCTTACGGTGATACACTTCAGACGCGGCGGTAATCACCGGCCCGTGCGGTTCATGCGCGGCGGTATAGGATTTGCGGCCGCCAAAGCTTGCCACGCTCATGGCGCGCGCGCCAATCAGCCCCTGGTACAGGTCCAGATCGTGGCAGCATTTTTCCAGCATATACGCCCCGGCGAAGCGTTCGAAACGCCGCCAGTCGCGCATGAAAAAAGCGCCATGCCAGGGTGGAATATGCTCACAAGCCTCGATGGAAGTGATTTCGCCCAATTGGTTTTGCGCCTGGGCGCGGAGTAAATCCACATACAGCGGCGAATAACGCAGCACCAGGCCCACGATAATGCGATCGCTGCCGTACTGTCGCACCAGCTCCGCCAGCGCCATGGTCTGCTCTTCGTTTATCACCACCGGTTTTTCGGTAAAGACGATAAGCCCGGCTTCCAGCCCGGCGCGGATATGCTCCAGATGCAGGTAATTCGGCGAGCCCACCATCAGCATATCAAAACCGCCCGCCGCCAGCAGTTCATCAAGCGTGCCGAATCCCTGTCCGGCATCGATGCCGAATTGCGTTAACGTCTCCAGCCCGGCCGGTGCCGGGTCGGCGAATCCTGCTATGGTAAAATCCGCATCGGCTTGCTTGAATTCCTTAGCCACGTTCGCCATGCGAAAACCCAGTCCGACAATACCTGCTTTCATGTTGGTTGCCCCCGCCGCCCATGATGAATCACCGTTTCTTCGCCTTGAACTTATTACGATTACAAAAGTAATGTCAATTATCAACCAATACATAAAAATGATGGCACGACATATTACATTGAAATTTAATGATTTATTAAAATATAAGAATGTGATATTTTTTTCATTATTGCGATTTATGTTTTTTTACCCTATCTTTTCCGCTCGACACGTCAGTTCCACAGCGTCCCTGGCGGCAACTCATGTCATCAAGAGCCAAAAGGAGGCGGAACGTTGCAACCAAATTTTTATGTGGGCGTGGATGGCGGCGGCACGGAATGCCGCGTGCGCCTGATCGATAGCCGGGGCCGCCTGCTGGCGGAGTGCCGGGGCGGGGCGGCCAATATTTTCAGCGATACGGCGGATGCCCTGGCCACGGCGCTGGCGCTGGTGGCCCAGGCCTTCCGCCTCGCCGGCCTACCGTCGTCCGAACAGGCCGGCGCGCGGGCGGGGTTCGGCTTTGCCGGCGCCAATGTGCGGCACGTCAGGGAGCTGGCGGAAAGCTGGCCTATGCCGTTCGCGGCCCGGCATATTGCCTCCGATGTGGAAATCGCCTGTCTTGGCGCTCATCAAGGCCGGCCCGGCGCGGTGCTGATTACCGGCACCGGCAGCCAGGCCACGGCGTTTGACGGCGGCCGGTTCCATTCTATCGGCGGCTGGGGCTTTAGCCTGGGAGATCAGGGCTCGGGCGCTATCCTGGGACGTCACGCGCTGCGCCGCGCATTGCAGGCCCATGAGGGTATCCTGCCGGCGTCCGCATTAACGCAGGCCCTGATGGCGGATTTCGACCATTCGCCTGAGGCCATGTTGCACTGGGCCCAGTCCGCCGGCCCCCGTGACTGGGGGGCGTTTGCCCCGCGAATATTTGATTTTGCCCGGCGCGACGACCCTAACGGCGTTCATTTGGTGCGCCAGCTGGCACAGGAGATCGATCTGATGTTAGCCTGTCTGGTGAACGCCGGCTCGCCACAGGTTGCCCTGATGGGCGGTATCTCACAGCCGGTATTGCCCTGGTTGAACCCCCGCTGGCGCAAGCATATCGTCGCACCCTGCGCGGACGCCCTGGACGGCGCGCTGCGACTGGCCGGCGGCGCGGGGCCTTACGTCCAGGCCCCGCCGGCACACCCGTTATCGTCTTCACAAGGATAAAACAGCCCAGCTATGAGCGCGCCGACCGTATCCCCACGCATTCTACGCCTGATCGTTGAACACTCGCCTATCAGTCAATCCGACCTGAAGGTCCGCAGCGGCCTGAGCATGTCCACGGTTTCACAGGCGACCAACCGGTTATTATCGAAAGGGATTATTCATGAGCTGGGCCTGCGCCGGGAATCCATGGGACGGCCCAAGATATTGCTGGGTATCGATCCCGCCTATGCCTCGGTGGTGGGCGTACAGCTCAACGCCGAGCGTAATTTGATCGTGATGACCGATTTAGTCGGCAAGCTGATCGGCGAACAGCAGATGCCGACCGGCGCGCTAACGCCAAAACAGCTCGGCGACGCGCTGGCGAAATTCCTTAAATCGGTGGAAACCAGCAAAGTCGGCGCGATCGGCCTGGCCATCTCCGGGATAGTGGATCCGCTCAGCGGGGTCTGTATTCGTTCCAAGGTACTGGACTGGCGCCATGTCCCGATTGCCGGCCTGTTGTCCGAGCGGTTCGCGATACCGGTCTATATCGAAAATGACGCCAACGCCATGGCGCTGGCCTCGCTGGTGTTCGGTCAACTGGGCGACGCGCAGTCGGCTATCATCGCCACTTATGGTAAAGGGATCGGCGCCGGCATTATTCTCGAACGCCAGCTTTACCGCGGCCGGCACGGCAACGCCGGCGAAATCGGCAACGCGCTGGTCGGCGACGGTTCGGCGGCGATCCTTGAGGAAGTGGCGTCCTCGCGAGCGATATTAAACAGTATTGCCGCCACGTTGCCGGAAAACGGGCCGCCGCGCAGCCTGCAGGAAGTGGACGGCTGGCCGTCGCATCAGGTGGTGGATATCCTGACCACCGCCGGACGGCACATTGGCATTTCGCTGGCCAACCTGTCGATCGCCTTCGATCCGGACGTGGTGTACCTGGCGATGGAGCCGCAAATGGCCTCGCGGATCCTGCTTGATCAAATCATGACGCATTTCCAGCAATACCGGCTCAAACTCACGCCGCAGGTGATCCCGCTGCGCTACCTGACCGATTCAAGCCGCATGTGGGCGCTGGGGGCGGCGGGGTTCGCGGTCAACGGACTCATCGATGCGATAGCCTCGTCCGCGGACGAGGACGCATAGGATACTTAGCGGATCCGTTCGCCGGATTCGCTGAACAGGAGGCATTTCGCCGGATCGATGCCCAGGGTCAGCGTTGCACCGTTGCTGATAGCGGTAAGCGCCCGCTGTTCAATCACCAACGCCTCGTCCCGCCCGGTATTCAAGTACAGGTAATTGGTATGGCCCAACCGCTCGGCAAAGTCCAGCACCCCGCAAAACCGCACCTCCGCCCCTGCGGCCGCCAGGAAATGCTCCGGCCTGATACCCAAGGTGACCGGACGATCCCGCGCCAGCGCGCCGGCCACCTGGACCACCAGGTTGTCCAATGCCAGCGCGGGGACCGACAGGCGCGCCCAGCCCGGTTCGCTGCGCACGACCGTGGCCGGCAGAAAATTGATTTTCGGCGATCCGATAAATCCGGCGACAAAGATATTATCCGGATCATGATACAGCTCCAGGGGCGCGCCCACCTGTTCAATGCGACCCTGCCGCAGCACCACGATGCGATCGGCCAGCGTCATCGCTTCCAGCTGATCGTGCGTAACGTAAATCATGGTATTGCCCAGCGCCTCATGCAGACGGGCAATTTCGATGCGCATTTTCAGGCGCAGGTCGGCGTCAAGGTTGGATAACGGCTCATCAAACAGGAAGATGCGCGGCTTGCGGATAATCGCCCGGCCAATCGCCACCCGCTGGCGCTGGCCGCCGGACAGCGCGCGGGGTAAGCGATCGAGGAACTCGGTAAGATGCAGCACCGCGGCGGTGCTGTTAACCTGCTGTTCAATATCCTGTTTACTGTATTTAGCCACCTCCAGCGGATAACGCAGGTTACCGCGAACCGTCATATTGGGATACAGCGCATAAGACTGGAATACCATGGCGATGCCGCGATCGGTTGGCGCGCTATGGGTAATATCCTGGCCGTCGACGCTCAGGGTTCCGCCTGATATCGCCTCCAGACCGGCAATCATCCGCAGCAGGGTCGATTTACCGCAGCCGGAGGGACCGACAAATACAATAAACTCACCGCTTTGGATCTGCAGATCGATGCCGTGGATGACATTGATTTTGTCATAGGATTTTTTTATCGCACGAAGTTCTACGTTGGCCATCTACGTCCCCGTTTACAGCGTTTGTCCCATATAGATAGCCTGGCTCCGATGTAACAACCGGAACCCGAGCCGCTCATAAAACGCGCAGACTTGTTCATTCTTCAGGCTTACGCCGAGATGCACGCCAGAGACGCCGGCGCGCCGCAGCGCGTCCAGCTCCGTTTCAATCATTCGCCTGCCCTGGCCGTTGCCCTGGGCCCGCGGCAGGATATTGATATGCAGGTGCGCCGGATACCGCTCGGTCAACCCGGCGTCCTTGGGCTGTGGCTGGCGAATAAAATCCAGCACCCCTTCATCAAGCGGCAACAGCGGCCGGCGATCGGCCAGGTTTTGCCTGAGCCCCGGCCACCAGTCGCGCAGCAGCCGCTGCTCGAACGCTTCGGTATCGCGCGCGGCAACGACATAACCGACGGTGCGGCCGTTTTCCACCAGTACAAACGCCAGTTCCGGTTCAAACACGGCGTAGGGCATCACGAAACGAAGCCCCGGATAAGCCGGATCGCTGTAAAGCGCACTGGCGTCCGTGCCGGCATTGGCGGTTTTCAGGCAGATGTCGGACAACGCGGCACGATCGCGCTCCGCGGCCTGTCTGATCAATAGCGGGGAAGAGGTCATAACAGCCGGTCTCCGTTGCGTTAACCAGGAAGAAGGATTGATACACTAAGGAAAACATACTTAGTTCGCAAGATATAATAATTATATTATATGGCTCAAGAAAGTGATGGAAACCGCAAAAAGACATTGGCCAGACATAAAAGTGATGACCGTTTTATTGCCGGATAAATTTAATGATGCATAAACATCAGTTTACGATTTCTCCGCGTGAGAAACAGCGTATTTATGGCGCCAAGCCATAAGATAAAACGATAGGACAATAAATAACAGCATGAATTACAAAACAAAAAATCACACCGTTCAATACTCGATATAACGGCCCTTAACGCTATTCCCGTGCTGTTTTATCTCAGGATTATCCTCGAATCCATCATTTAACCCGTTTTTTTATCTTGGGCCCGCAGTGAACCAGTGATAAATAAAAGAACATTGACTTTATTTTTATCATAAAGTAAGTATTAAAGGACAACCTGTCAGCCGTTTTCCGCCGGTGACCCTATGTCGTTTTATCCCCGGAGGAATAGGCTTATTTTTCCTGTGATGGAGGTCAGTACCACCATGTCCCATTTAGTCAATGCTTACCGCCGGTCATCTCGCCGCGCGGACGGACTTACCCTCCATCGCATCAGGCTGGCGCTGGCGGGAAGCCTGCTCGGTATCTGCGCGCTCAGCGGCGCGCACGCGGAAACCCTCACCACCTGGGATGTATGGAACTATCCCGCCCAGGATACGTTGATGAAACAGACCGTTACGCAGTTTGAACAGCAAAATCCCGGCCTCAGGCTCGATCGTTCCGTCCATGCTTCCGCCGATACGCGCATTCCCCTGAAGCTATCGCTGACGTCCGGCGAAGGCCCCCAGGTGGCGCAGGTCAATCAGGGCGGCGGCGATATGGGTGCGCTGGTACATGAAAAACTGCTCTATTCATTAGATGATTACGCCAAGATCTATCATTGGGAACAGCGGTTCTCCGCCTCCATTTTAAAACGTAACCGTTGGTCGGATCATAATGACTTCGGTGAAGGGCATCTTTATGGTGTGGCCAGCCTCGGTGAAATGGTCGGCTTGTATTACAACAAGAAATTGCTCGATCGGGCGGGCATCGCGGTGCCTGAAAATATGGATGAGTTTGAAGCGGCCCTGTCAAAACTGCAGCAGCAGGGCATCGCGCCCATGATGATGGGATTGCTTGATAGCAACGGCGGCCCTCATTTGCTGATGATGCTCTGGCAGGATCAGATCGACAGTAAGGATCGAAAGCCGCTTGACGATCTGATCTACGGCAAAGGCGGCACGTTCCATGATGAAAAACTGTTAAAGGCGGCCACGTTAATGAAAACGTGGGCGGACAAGGGGTATTTCTTCCCCGGCTACCAGGGTATCGGCAACGATGACGCCGCCACGCTGTTCCAGAACGGCCAGGCGGCCTTTTTTATCAGCGGCACCTGGTACATGGGGCAGTTACAGGAAAACAAGGATATCCATTTCGCCGACCTGCCGCCGTTTCCCGGGGTCACATCGCCGCTGATGGTGGGCGGCACCGATTTGCCGTTCTCGATTACCTCGACCGCCAAAACCCGGCAGCAGCGTGATATCGCGGCCAAATTCATCAATTACCTGGTCTCCGACCAAATGGCGGAGGCCTGGCTGAAGGCGGGTTTCCTGCCGGCCAGCGCCGATAAAAATGCCAAACTCCCGGCCGATAATCCGCTATTGGCCGAGATCTACCGTGTTTGGATCAAAGTCAGCGACTATGACGGCCTGGGCCATTATATCGACTGGGCCACGCCCACCATGATCAATGCGCTGCAAGAGCATGTGCAGCTGTTGCTGGCGGGCAAGGAGAGCCCACAGCAGTTAACCGACCAGTTGGACGAGAACTATCGGCAATACATCAAGACGCTGAAGCATTAACCCCCGGCCCGCGCCGCATAACGCGGGCCGGGGCGGCGGCTCCTTCATATTTCGCATCAAGAGGCGTATCAATGTTTAATAAGTCCGGTATGCAAAATATGCTGTATATTTTGCCCTCGCTGCTTATCTACTCAGTGTTTTTATTGATACCCCTGCTGATAACCTTTTGGGCCAGCCTGACCGAATGGGACGGCACTTCATGGCCGGTCTTCATCGGGCTTGGCAACTACATCCGCATGCTGCTCGATCCCGTGTTCTGGATTTCCATCGGCAATAACGCCCTGCTCCTGCTGTTCTATACTTTATTCCCGATTATCATCGGCCTGGCGTTATGCAGTTTCCTTAGCGCCGCCCGTCCAGCCGAGCGCAGCCTGCTGCGCATCCTGTTTTTCCTGCCGTACATCATGCCGATGGCGGTGCTCGGCGTCGTCTGGCGCTGGCTGTATAACCCGGCGTTCGGCCCTATCGATCAGCTGTTGCGCGCCATCGGGCTGCCGCACATGGCCCGCGCCTGGCTGGGTGATTTCGACTGGGCGCTGGCGGCGGTAGGCATGGTGGCCACCTGGTATTTCTTCGGTTTCTGCCTGGTGCTGTTCATGGCGGGCATCCAGCGCATGGACCCGTCGTTGCTGGAGGCCGCCGAGCTGGAAGGATCGTCCCATCGACAAAAGTTTATGCGCATTACCCTGCCGTCATTACTGCCTGAGATTCGCGTCGCGCTGCTGCTGACGGTGATTGCCGGTATCAAGGCCTTCGATCTGGTGTATGTGATGACGCGTGGCGGTCCCGGCACGTCGACCCTGGTGACCAATATCTATATGTTCCAGCAGGGCTTTGATTTACGCCATTTCGGTTATGCCTCGGCGGTGGCGATTGTCGGCATGGGACTGGTATTTATTATCAACGGATTGATTCACCTTGCTATTCGGGAGCGTCGTTAATGCGCGGTATTCCATTATATACGCGGGGCGTGTTGTGGCTGTTTGCCATCCTTACCATCCTGCCGTTCGCCCTGGCGTTGTTAACCTCGTTCAAAACGCAGACGGAACTGTTCCAGGGGGTATTTACCCTGCCCTCCAGCCTGAGTTTTGCCAACTATATTTCCGCCTGGCGCGACGGTCATTTCCAGATATATTTTACCAATTCCGTGCTGGTGGTGTTCCCGGTGATTATCATCAGCCTGCTGGCGGGGATCCCCTCCGGTTTCGCCTTCGCCTTTTTACGGCTGCCGGCAAAAAAATTTATCGCGTTCCTGCTGGCCATCGGCATGGTGCTGCCGTCGGAAGCCTATATTATCCCGTTGTATCATGAGATCCACTGGATGGGGCTGAACAATAATTATCTGGCGTTAATCCTGCCGCAGGTGGCGATGTCGATTCCTTTTACCACCCTGATGGTGGCCAGCGCCTTTTCACAGGTGCCGAAAGAGTTACTGGAAGCGGCGGTAATGGACGGGGCGAGCCGCTGGAAAATATTGTGCGGCCTGCTGGTCCCGGCCATTGTGCCCACCCTGTCCACCCTGGCCCTGCTGCTGTTTATCTGGACCTGGAACGAGTTCCTGATACCCCTGATCCTGGTTAATAAAGAAGAGTTGCGCACGTTGCCTATCGGCATGATGTTTTTCCAGAATCGCAATACCATCAATATTCCGGTGCTGATGGCGGGCGCCACTATTGCCATATTGCCCCTGGTGGCGATATTTTTACTGTTCCAGCGCAGATTTATCCATGGCATTACCGAAGGTGCGGTAAAATAAGGGCGTGGATCCTCCCGCGCAACCTGTTAGGATTAGCCTCTTTTTGAGGAACCGTATCATGAGCAAATTACCGGAAGACTGGCAAGACGAACGGCCCGCGGCGCAGCCCGACGACGAAGACGACGAGATTATCTGGGTCAGCAAAAGCGAAATCAAACGCGATGCCGAAGCCCTGAAGGAGCTTGGCGTTGAACTGGTCGAGCTGGGCAAGAACGCGCTGGAAAAAATCCCGCTGGACGATGACCTGCTGGCGGCCATCGAACTGGCGCAGCGCATCAAGAAAGAAGGCCGCCGCCGCCAGATCCAGCTGATTGGCAAAATGCTGCGCGCGCGCGACGCTGAGCCGATCCAGCAGGCGCTGGATAAGCTGAAAAACCGTCATAACCAGCAAATTACCCTGTTCCATAAGCTGGAAAACCTGCGCGATCGCCTGATAGAACAGGGTGACGACGTGGTGGATGAAGTCATGGCGCTGTATCCCGACGCGGACAGGCAGCAGTTGCGTTCCCTGGTGCGTAACGCGCAAAAAGAGAAAGCCGCCGCTAAACCGCCAAAGACCTCACGCCAGATCTTCCAGTACCTGCGCACCGTCGCCGGGGATAAATAAGCCGGCCGTCAGCGCAGGTTAAAGCGCAGCCGTCCGTCCAGTTCCTCTTCCGCCTCGTCAAACAGGAGTATCAACGCGCCAAAACGGCGTTTTTTTGATGCGTCGAGATGTACGAACTCTATTTCCACCGGCAACGGCAGCCCGTTGGTGACGGTGTGCCATAAATCATCAAGATTGGCGGCGCACGGTTCCGCAAGGGCGAACTGACGGCCAAAATCACGGTAAAAGGCCGGCAGATCGGGTATCTGGTTAAAATCAAAGGATACTTTCCCCATCACGCGTTCTCCGCACTGCAGGTTGTTAATTTTATGTTGCCCATCGCTTCGTCAGTATGCCACACAACGATTATCGGTAAGGGTGTAAAAGTGGCAGCGCAAAAAGAGTTATCATAAACCGCCCAAATGCAGCGTTTTGACTTCCAGGTAATCGTCCATGCCCAGGACAGACCCTTCGCGACCCAGCCCGGACTCCTTCACGCCGCCAAACGGCGCCACTTCGGTTGACAACGCGCATTCATTTACGCCTACCATGCCGCTTTCCAGCGCGGCGGACACGCGGAACACCCGCTGCAGGGTTTGGGTATAAAAATAGGCCGCCAGGCCGAACGGCGTGTTATTGGCCCGTTTGATCACCTCATCCTCGGTATCAAAGCGAAAACAGGCCGCCACCGGACCAAAGGTCTCCTCACGCGCCAGTTTCATCTCCTCGTTGGCGTCTACGATAACCGTCGGCTGGAAAAAATTGCCCCCAAGCTGATGCGGCTTGCCGCCGGCAATCGCCCGGCCGCCCTTGGCCAGCGCGTCGGCCACATGCTCCCGGGCCTTTTCCAGGCCGTCGCGGTTGATTAACGGCCCGACCACCACCCCGGGTTCCATGCCGTTGCCGACCTTTAACTGGCCGACCTCGCGCGCCAGGCGAGTGACAAACTCATCGTACACGCCGGACTGGATATAAAAACGATTGACGCTGACGCACACCTGGCCGGCGTTACGGAATTTGTTGGCGATGGCGCCTTTGACCGCGGCGTCGATATCCGCGTCGTCAAACACAATATACGGCGCGTTGCCGCCCAGCTCCATGGAGATCTTTTTCATGGTGTCGGCCGCGTTGCGCATCAGGGTCTTCCCCACCTCCGTAGAGCCGGTAAAGGTCACCTTGCGTACTTTATCGCTGGCCATGATGGCGTCGCTGATGGCATGGGTGTCGCCCGCCACGCCGTTGACCACCCCTGGCGGCACGCCGGCCTGCTGCGCCAGCGCCAGCAGGGCGAAAGCCGACAGAGGCGTATTGTTGGCCGGTTTAATCAGCGCGGTGCAGCCCGCCGCCAACGCCGGGCCAAGCTTGCGCGTTAGCATGGCCAGGGGGAAGTTCCAGGGCGTAATCGCCGCCACGACCCCCACCGGCTCACGGGTGGCGAAGATGCGCGAATGGGCTTTGGCCGGCGGAATGATTTCGCCGTTGGCCCGCTTGGCCTGTTCGGCGAACCATTGGATAAAGCTGGCGGCATAGCCAACCTCACCCTGCGCCTCCTTGACCGGTTTACCCTGCTCCGCGGTCATAAGCCTGGCCAGGTAATCCTGGTTTTCCATGATAAGGCGGTACCAGCGGTAGAGGATGTCGGAACGTTCCTTGGCGGTCTTGGCCCGCCAGGCGGGGAAAGCCGCATCGGCGGCGGCGATGGCGGCCTCGGTTTCCCGCCGGCCGCTCCTGGCCACATTGGCGATGAGCTTGCCGGTCGCCGGATTCACTACCTCAAAGGTTTCCTGAGCGCGTAGCCATTCGCCGTTAACCAGATAACCGGTTTTAAACAGCGGGTGATCCTGTAGGTGTAAGTGCTCGCTCATTGTTACCCTCCCATTGTATTCCTTCCCCCGGCGGGAAGGCGTGCGTGTATCGGCATCATACCCCGACGGCGCGGTTTCCGGCTCCCGGACGCGCCCAGGCATAAGAAATATGGATTAAGTATAGTTGCTGCGCCGGGGATGGGGCGGCCGGGGACGGGGAAATCCGTCCCGCGGGTTAATCGCTTAAGGCGTGGCGATAGCGGAACAGGGTGTCGGTCAGGCGCTGCACGGACTCGGTGATATCGGGCGTGGCCTGGTAGTGAATCAGCTTGTCATGATAAATACGCAATTCCGCCAATAACCGGTCGAAATGTTCCCGACGGCGGATTTCGTTACGGGCGACCAGTACCCGGTCGGCGGTGGCGCGGATCTGGCGGTGGTAGGCCGAGAGATCGGCATTGGCGGGAATATCGGCCAGGCGCAGGCGCTGGTGGGTGATGATCAGCGTCAACGCCAACCGGTATTTGGCGATGTCCGCCGGAAACAGCGTCAACAGCTGGAACAGCTGCTGGTAAAGCGCCGGCAAATGGTTCTCCTGGCGCCGGGCCTTATTGATGGACAGCGCCGATACCGCGGCATACACAAACCGGTTCAGCAACACCCGGCCGATGCGCGCCTTGGAACCGTCGCGAATCAGCAGGATCACCAGGGTCGCCAGGCCGCAGCCGATGATCTGGCCGATGGCGCTGTCGAGAAAGGTATTAATGGAAAAGCTCATGGGATTGGCCAGCACCAGGACGTTAATGGTACCCGCCAGGGTGCCCAGGGTGCCGAGGCGCCGTTTTTGTACCTCGATGCCGATGATAAACGCCAGTACCCCCAGCGCGATGCACAGCAACAGCATGCTTTGCTGGGTAGAAGGCATGATAACCATATAATAGAGCGCGCCGATGGGCAGCGCCGCCGACATGCCGATCATAAAGTCCTTGCACACCATCCAGGGATTGGGCAAACGCATGGCCAGCGACGTTACCACCGCGATCATCACCATGCAGCTGCTGCCGGAGGTCCAGCCGGTCCATAACCAGAACAGGCAGCCCAGCGCGGTGGCGACGCCGGTGCGCAGCCCGTTGATCATCGCATGATGGCGTTCGGCCGAAGGCGCGGTAACCGCCACCTGATCGATAAGCACCTGCTCCTCGATTTTACTGATGCGCGTATTGTTCTTAACCCCTTTCGACAACAGCAAAAAACGGGTTGCCGCGCCCACCCAGGTATAGAGGACCTGCGGGGTATCCCTGGCGGGCGTGGCGGCAATCACCTGGCGCATCATCTTCATGCGTTTATGGATATCCCCGACGGTCTCCACCGGTTCGTTTAGCAGCCGCAGCAGGTGCGGTTGGATAAACCCGGGGCGCACCAGCAGGATCAGATAGGCTTCGCAAGCCTGGGTAATCAGGGTCAGCGACAGGGTATTAATGGCCCGCAGGCGCCGGCTGCAGCGCTGCCAGCGGGAGGATTCCATCATCAGGTTGCCGCGCATGCCGTCCAGGGCGGTGGTAAATTTCACCAGATCGCCCCAGGATTTATCGACCTCTTCTTTCGTCGCGTTGTTAATGCACAGCATCAGCAGACGGTACTGGCTTAACAGCAACGAATCCACCGCGCGGTCGATATCCTGTTTGATCGAGCGGGGCGAAAACAGGATATCCGCCAGGATGGCGCAAACGATGCCCAGCACGATCTCGCTGCAGCGCTCGACGGCAAACTGCGGCGTGACCTGGGGCTGGCTTTGGATACTGACGATAATGATCAGCGCGGTGTAGCCGGCCAGGCCGAGGGCATAGGAATTCTGCACCCGCACCAGCGTGGAAATCCACATGCAGCCGCCGGCCCATATGCAGCTTAACAGCAGCATCACCACCGGAGCGCGGATGGTCAGGGTAATGATCACCAGCGCGCCGATACAGCCGATAAAGGTGCCGACGATACGCAGCATGCCGCGATGGCGGATGGCGCCGGCAAACGGCTCGCCGCCGGCGGCAAAGGCCGGTCCGGCGGCCACGATGGCGGCGGTCAGCACCGACCAGCGCGGCGTTTCCAGCTGGAAATGAAAGCCCAGGAACAGCGCCAGCAGGATGGCAAAGGTAAGCTTGACCGCAAAACGGCAGCGGAAAAAAATGGGCGCAAGTAATTGCAGCATTAGTGTGCCATCCGCTTAGCCAAACTCGCGCAGGCGATGTATCAGCTTCATCATGGGCGAAAGTTCACGCCTGTCGCGATCTGTCGTGCCGGTGATCACCACCGTGGCGGTGGTGCCGGCCGGATAAAGATCCCCTTGCTGCGCGTCGAGGCGGATTTTCACCGGTACCCGCTGCGCCAGGCGCACCCATTCCAGATTGGAATCGACGGTCGCCATGCCTTTGGCGTCCACCGAACTGCTGCTGTTGGTCACCCCGGCGGAAATGCTGTCCACCGTGCCATAGAGCACCCGGTTACTGCCCAGCGGCGTGATTTCGACACGATAGCCCGGGCGCACCTTTTCCAGTTTGGTCTCTTCCATATAGGCCAGCAGGTAGAACGAGTTGCGTTTGACCAGCGCCACCGACACCGTGCCCCGGGTAATGAACTCACCGGCGTGGACATTCAGGTTGGTGATCCAGCCTTCGGCGGGCGCACGCACGGTGGTGCGCTCCAGGTCAATTTTCGCCAAATCCCTGACCGCGACCGCCTTGGCCAGCTGATGGCCGACGGTGGTCAAATCACTGCTGGACTGGTCGATGGCTTCCTGCGACATGGCGCTGGTGCCCAGCCGCAGCCGGCGTCCCGCCTCGCGCCGCTTTTCGGCCGCCAGGGCCTGGTAATAATCAACATCGGCCTGCGCCTCGTCCAGCGCCTGCTGATAGCGCGGCCGATCGACGACAAACAGTACCTGTCCCTGCTCCACCAGCTGGTTATCGCCGACCCGCACCTCGGTGAGCAGACCGCTGACATCGGGCGATATCGCCACGACGTCGGCGGTAAATTTGGCATCCCGCGTCCAGGGCGATTCGGTATAGAACGTCCATGCCCGGAAGATAGCGATGGCGGCAATCAATACCAATATCAGAGTAATCGCGATCCTGATTATTTTTGTTACGACAGTTTTCACAGCGACCTCAAACGAAAAGACACGAAATCAAATAAAACACGCAGCAATACATCGCGGTATTAAACAACGCCGGATGCCACACAAAATCATAAATACCGGTCGGCTGCAGTAGCCGGCGCAGCAGCAGGAACATTACCATCGACACCAGCAGCTCAAAAAAAACCGGGGGAAACGACAGGCCGAATATCACCATAACCGGGAGCAAACTCATTATTTTTTCCTTACCTTTTCCCTTGGACTAGTGCCGGCGATCCGGGCCACGCTCCGCCTGCCGCGGCAATCATCCCCGCAGCCACAGGCAGCGGACGCGGGCCAGGGCGCGAGCTAAGTATAGAACTCAGGAAGGTGACCGATGGATATACCCGGCGGATAAAACGCCTAAGGCAGATTGGCGAAGATGCACCCATAATGTTACTGTTTATTTCAAAGCAATAATAGCGGATGAGAAACAGAGGTGATGACGCGCGATCTGATGAACCGACTGGGATATAGTAGCCCTTACCGACTGACATTTTCAATATTATGTGATCTAAATCACTTTTCACTCAGAGTTAACAATGGAAAGACTTAAACGCATGATGGTTTTCGCCAAAGTGGTGGAAGGCGGTTCATTTACCTCCGCCGCGCGGCAGCTGCAGATGAGCGTTTCCTCCATCAGCCAGACCGTGGCGAAACTGGAAAACGCGCTACAGGTGAAGCTGCTCAACCGCAGTACACGCAGCCTGGGCCTGACCGAGGCCGGCAAGATTTATTACCAGGGCTGCCGGCGCATGCTGCAGGAGTTCCAGGAGGTACACGAGCAGCTGTACGCCTTTAACAACACCCCCATCGGCACGCTGCGCGTCGGCAGTTCGTCCACCATGGCCCATAACGTGCTGGCGACCATTACCGCCGATATGCTTAAGGAGTATCCAGGACTGTCGGTCAACCTGGTGACCGGCATCCCGGCGCCGGATTTGATTGCCGACGGATTGGATCTGGTGGTGAGGGTGGGCGCGTTGCAGGATTCGAGCCTGTTCTCCCGGCGTCTGGGCGCCATGCCGATGGTGGTATGCGCGGCCAAGAGTTACCTGGCCGCCCAAGGCACGCCGGAAAAGCCCAGTGACATGGTTAATTTTTCCTGGCTGGAGTATGACGTCAGGCCGGACAGCGAATTCGAGCTGGTGGCCCCGGAGGGCATTACCCTGCATCTGGCGCCCCAGGGCCGCTTCGCCACCAATGACTCGCAGACGCTGATCCGCTGGCTGACCGCCGGCGCCGGCATCGCCTATGTGCCGATCATGTGGGTGCTGGATGAGATCAAACAGGGCAACGTGGAGATATTATTCAATCGCTATCTGTCCGATCCCCGCCCGGTCTATGCGGTCTATACGCAAAAGGATAAATTACCGCTGAAGGTGCAGGTGTGCATTAATTCCCTGCACGAGTACTTTAACAATGTTACGGCGGTCTATCAGGCATTCCGGCAAGACACCATGTTCTGACGGCCAAAAGCGCTTCGCGCCCCTATGCCGGCATAAAAAAGCCCCACCGGCGTGAAAACGCCGCTGGGGCCTAGCCATCGCGGTAGATGTCAGGCGGTGCCGCCGACGGTGAGATTGTCGAGCTTAAGCGTGGGCTGGCCGACGCCGACCGGCACGCTCTGCCCTTCCTTGCCGCAAACGCCGACACCTTTATCCAGCGCCAGATCGTTGCCGACCATGGAGATCTGCTGCATCGCCTCGATGCCGGAGCCGATAAGGGTCGCGCCTTTGACCGCGCCGGTTACCCGGCCTTTTTCGATCAGGTAGGCCTCGGACGTGGAGAAGACAAACTTACCGGAGGTAATATCCACCTGGCCGCCGCCAAAATTCGGCGCATACAGGCCATATTCCACGCTGGCGATAATCTCCTCGGGAGTGGACCGGCCGGCCAGCATATAGGTATTGGTCATGCGCGGCATCGGCAGATGGGCATAGGATTCACGCCGTCCGTTGCCGGTGGGCGCCACGCCCATCAACCGCGCATTCAGTTTGTCCTGCATGTAGCCTTTGAGGATGCCGTTTTCGATCAGCATGTTATATTGCCCCGGCACCCCTTCGTCATCGATGGACAGCGATCCGCGCAGACCGGCCAGCGTGCCGTCGTCAACCACGGTACATAACGGAGACGCCACCAGTTGGCCCATCTGGCCGCTGAACACGGAACTGCCGCGGCGGTTAAAATCGCCTTCCAGGCCATGGCCCACCGCTTCATGCAGCAGTACGCCAGGCCAGCCGGCGCCCAGCACCACCGGCATGGCGCCGGCCGGCGCCGCCACGGCGGACAGGTTAACCAATGCCATGCGCACCGCTTCGCGCGCCCAGCTGTCGGCGCGCACGTCGCCGTCGACGACGGCTAAGAAAAAGTCATATCCGAAACGGCCGCCGCCGCCGCTGGAGCCGCGCTCGCGCTTGCCGTCCTGCTCGACCTGGACGCTGATGGACAGACGCACCAGCGGGCGCACATCCGCCGCCAGGGTACCGTCGCTGGCGGCCACCAGCACCTGCTCATAAACGCCGGACAGGCTGGCGTTCACTTCCTGCACCCGCGGGTCGGCGGCGCGCGCCACTTTATCGACCCGGTGCAATAAAGCGATTTTTTCTTCGCGCGGCAGGCTGTTGAGCGGATCAAGCAGCGGATACAGGGATTTATAACTCACTTCGCCCAGGGTATGCGCCCGGCCGCTGCCCTGCTCGCTGACAATGCTGCGCGCCGCGTTCACGCTCAGCTGCAAGGCATTGAGGGTCAACTGGTCGGCATAAGCAAAACCGGTTTTTTCACCGCTGACCGCGCGTACGCCGACACCCTGGTCAATGTTATAGGATCCATCTTTGATGATGCCGTCTTCGATGACCCAGGACTCATGGTAACTGGATTGGAAATAGAGATCGGCATAATCCAGACGGCGCTCGGTCATCTGGCCCAACAGGGAAAAGAGGTCTTCGTGACTCAGGTTGTTGGCCGCGAGTAATTGCTCACTGACAAAAGTCAGGCTCATAGGTTTTCACTCTGGTTTATGATGGATTGGCCAGCAACGGCTGGAATAATAAACTTGCTAACAATCGGTATAGCCATATTTATAGACTGCGGCAATTAAGCGCCGCCGTCAAATTAGCGCTGATTATTTACCTTTCCCGGCCGGCGCGCGCGGCTGGCGCAGGACTTCATCGATTTTGGGCTGTTCCAGGCTGCCGGAGATGTGATAACGGATCACCGAGATTTTGTTCCACAGCGGCGCCAGAACCTTACTGGCGGCAAAAACCGCGGCGCCGACCACCGGGTTAATGGCGAAAGCGGCGGCAACCCCGACGGTGGCGGAAATTTCCGGCGCAATCACCGCTTCCATATCAATCTGCTGCGCCTTGAAATCAACCTGGCCGCTCATGGCGATATCCGCCTCCAGCCCGTCCACCAGCGAATCATTGGTATGCAGCACGCCATCCTTGATCCAGGCGGTGCCTGTTATCGAGTCAAAATAGAAACCTTTACCGAACGTGTCGCGGAAATCGAACTGGAGCTTGCGCAGCAGCGCATCGAAACTCACCAGGCGTAATAACCGGCCCGCCTGGCCGCTGCTGATATCGTCAATTTTCCCTTTGCCCAGATTGGTGTGCAGCACGCCGTTCAGGCTGGCGATGTCGGGCGCCCAGGGCGCCGACTGCCAGTGCAGATCGTAGTCAAGATTAAACGGCGCCTCGCGCAGCGGGGTGTCGATGCCGATATAATCCGCCGCTTCGCCGATATTTTTTCCGCTCAGCTTGCCTTTGACCGACGTCAGGTTTTGCCGGCCGGTGCGCGACCATCCCCCTTCAAGCGTCAGGCGCGACTTGCCGGTATCCACCAGGCCATGGCTCAGCGCCAGCGTATTTTTCTGCGGCGCGACGTCCGCCTCGACCCGGCCCAGGTTTTGCCCCAACAGCCAGCATTCCTGGCAACGCAGCTGCACCGCCGGCCAATCGCTGAAGTTCAGGTCCGGGTCGTCGTCCTGGAACAGCGTATCCGGGTTGGCGTCGCCGCCGGTCTTCGGCCACAGCGGGTTGTAATAAAGATAACGGATATCCGCCCGCCATGGCCCCTGGTTCGCAATAGCCAGCTTGCCGTCGATTTCCTTACCGCGCGCTTCAATGGCGCTGCCGCCCAGGGTATTGCTGCGGGTCAACGACAGCGCGTGCCACTGCTGGCCGCCCAGGGTTAATGCCGGGGTATTCAGCGTCAGCGCGTCCGGGAAACGGAACCGGCTGGCCACCGCCTTGCCCGCCGAGCGGGACTGCGGCGTCATCAGCGCCAGCCACTTCTCGCCGTCCAGCGCCGGTAAATTCAGCGTCAGGCTCTTCCCGGGCGGCAGCGGCGGTATTTTGGCGTTATCGTCGGCCCATGCGCCGCGCGTAAGCGAAACCTGTTTACCCAACTGCCATTCGCTGTTGAAGGCATTATTCTTGCCGGCATGGCCGCTCAGGGTAAAGCCCGATAGGCCGCCCTGGGCCTTGACGGTTAATGGAAACGCCTGCCCGGCCGCCTTATCAAGCGGAGCGGGTAAGTGACTGCTCACATTTTTCAGATCGGCGGTGACATCCACGGTGTAAACGGGTTTGCCTTTCAGCGGCAGGGTGACCGCGATAACGCTCTGCCAGGAGGCATGTCCACCCAAGGATTTCGCCATGGGTTCCGGCAGGCCGGACAGGTGGTTAACCGCCCAATCCCCTTGCATATCGACTTTGATATCAAAGCCTTTTGCCTGCTCCCGGGTCGTGAAGCGCACCTCCACCGGCTGCCCCAGCCACTGCGCCGACAGCATATCGCTGTCCAGGTTGCCGTCGTTGTAGCGGAACTGGCCGCTCAGATCTTTCATGGTGGCGCCCAGCGGCTTGATCAGCAGGGTGTTTTTCGCCAAATCCACCTTGCCCGACGCGGTGACCGGCTGGCCGTTAAGGGGTATGGAGAGATGTAAGTCCCCACTAACATCGCCGCCGACCTGCAGCTCCTCCAAGGCCGAGCCGAGGGATTTTTGCAGCGGAGTCTGGTCAAAATACGCGCCGATGGCCGGGCCCGACCCGTTGACGTCCGCATCCACCAGCAGCAGCTGTTTGGAATAATCGGGGATGGCCGCCACGATATTGCTGCCGGTGGCCTCGCCCAGCTTGGTCTGCGGCGCGCGCATAAACAGCCCGTCGTTGAGGAAGTCCAGGTCGATGGCCAGGTCGGTCAGGTGCGGCCAGCCGGGCTCAAACTCATAATCGGCATGGCGCAGCGGCACCAGTACTTCAAATTGTCCGTCGTTATGTTTAAACGGAAATTGTTTGGGATTACCGGCAAACACCAGCGTGGCGTTATCCACCTGGCCGCCTTTTAACGCGCCGGTCAGGTAATTCACCAGATGGGTGCCCATCAACGGCTCGGGGAAATAGCGCCAGGCCTGGGCGGCGTCGTATAGGCGCAGGCCGGATAAAATATCCAACCACGGCTCGCCGTTGACCGGCTTATGAAAATAAAAGTCGCCGGTCGCCCAGAGCGAAGCGGCCCGCAGATCGATATTCTTGCCCCACAGCTTCAGTCCCTGCTGGTCATTTTGCCAGTCCAGGGTCACCCTGGCCCGCTGCACGTCCAACGGCGCGCGGAACATATCCTTATAGGGCAAGGTGCTGTTATCCAGCGCCAGGTTTAACCTGCCGGCGGCAAGCGTACCGGCGATCGAACCGCCCACGTGGTCCGCGCCCGGCAGCAGTTGCCATTGTTGCCAGCTGAGATCGCGCCAGTTGCCCTGAAAACGAATTTTTTCCGGATTATTGAGCGGAATATCCAGCGCCAGGGTCGACAAGACGCCCTTGGGCTGCAAATCCTGCCAACGGGCGCGCAGGTTGGGAGTAATAAATGAGATCAGCGGCAGGAAGGGGCTAAACCGCTGAAGCTCGATGTTTTTCGCCCGCAGGCGGATTTCTCCCGCCCGATCGGGGGTGAAAAGATGATTTTTTTCCGGCAGCCAGAACAGGGAAAGCGCGCCGGGCGCCCAGGATTCACCATTGGTGGCGATGTTCAGCAACGGCACGTCCAATTGCCATCCGTCGCCTTGTTTGCTTAGGCGCAGCGCCAGTTTTGCCACGTCCAGCCGATGGTCCAGGCCCCCTTCCTGCCAGTTGGCCGTCCCCTGGCTGAAAAAGACGTCGCCGCCGGTAATATCGCCATGATCCAGGCTGAGCCAGGCGGCCAGGCTGAAGTCGGCCTGCTGCAGGCCGGTCTGGCTTTGCGCCCACTGGCTGAACCACGGCTTGAGATTGATGTTATCCGCCTGCAGATAAATCTTGCCGTTGTCCAGCAGTCCGTTTTCGTCATGCAGGTCCATCCGCAGTTGGAGGGCGCCCTGCTGCACATCGACGTTGGACAGGGCAATCTGCCCTTCCGCCCGGTGGCGCTGCGGGGAGTTGAGCCAGGTCAGCTGCGGCACCGAGAGCGTGGTGCGATCGCCTGAGGGCGTTAGGAAAGAGAGTTCGCTATCGCGCAGGATAAAGTGGTCGAACTGATGTAAAAACAGATTGGAAAGCTGATCGGATTTTATCGGGCTGCCCTGGTGATCGCGGCCCAACAGGGTGGTATTCAAATCAAGCTGCAGCCGATAAAAGGTGACGTCGCGAAATTGCCAGCGCCAGTGCAGCAGCGATTGCCAGACGTCCAGGGCCACGGTAACGCGCTGGATACGCAGTTGTTCATCGGCGGTAACGGATTCAATGGCGCGGAGATCAAGCGTAGGGCCGAAGGATTGCCAGCTGCCGTGCATTTCGCTGACATGGACATCCAGTCCGGTGGCGGCATTGAGGGTTTGGACAATACGCGGGCGAAAAGTATCCAGATGGGGTAAAGCCAGGCGTAACGCACTGACCGCTAATGCCACCAGGACAATCAGGGTTGCACAGAGGGCCAGCAATATCCCCGGCAGTCGCTTCACGCCTTTCTCCTTGCTTCCCGCCGCACCGTTGACGGGAAGTATTTATTTTTATGTCCTGCCCGCGTGTGTTGCTCTACGTCGGGCCTGCGTCATCTACCTGGCTACATCATGACGACATCGAACTGCTCCTGGCTGTACAGCGGTTCTATCTGCACCTTGACCTGCTTGCCGACAAAAATTTCCACTTCCGCCAGCGCATGGGATTCGTCGCTTTTCAGCGCTTCGCCAACCGCCGCCGAGGCGTAAACCAAAAAACGGTCGGACTCGTAAGCGTGATGCACCCGCACGATCTCGCGCATGATTTCATAACATACGGTCTCGATGGTTTTCACCGTGCCGCGCCCATGGCAGGTTGGACACTCACTACACAGCACATGTTCAATACTTTCCCGGGTGCGTTTGCGGGTCATCTCCACCAGTCCGAGCTGGGAAAACCCGTTGATGCCGGTTTTCACCCGATCTTTGCTTAACGCCTGCTCAAGCGAATGCAGTACCCGCCGCCGGTGCTCTTCATTATTCATATCGATAAAATCGATAATAATAATGCCGCCCAGATTGCGCAACCGCAACTGCCGGGCGATCGCCTGGGTGGCCTCGATATTGGTGTTGAAAATGGTTTCATCGAGGTTGCGGTGGCCGACAAACGCGCCGGTATTAATATCGATCGTGGTCATCGCCTCGGTTTGGTCGATGATCAGATACCCGCCCGACTTCAGCTCGACTTTACGCTCCAGGGAACGCTGGATTTCATTTTCCACATCATAAAGATCAAAAATAGGCTGCTTGCCGTTGTAATGCTCCAGTTTATGGGTCATTTCCGGAATATATTCACCGGTAAACTCCACCAACAGATCAAACGTCAGCCGCGAGTCGACCCGGATGCGGTCCAGTGCCGCGCCGGCGAAATCGCGCAATATGCGCTGCGCCAACGCCAGTTCGCCGTACAGCATATATTTGCTCTGGTTGCGGCGTTTACGTTCCATGACCTTGGTCCACAGGCGTTTGAGGAAGGCGGCATCCTGCGACAACTCCTCCTCGCCGATGCCTTCCGCCGCGGTGCGGATAATAAACCCGCCCTGCTCGTCGCAATAGTCGGCCACGGTGCGCTTGAGGCGTTCCCGCTCTTCCTCGCTGTCGATGCGCTGGGAGACGCCGACGTGGGACGCGCCCGGCATAAACACCAGATAACGCGAGGGCAGCGTGATATCGGTGGTCAGGCGCGCGCCTTTGGTGCCCAAGGGATCCTTGACCACCTGCACCATAATGTCCTGGCCCTGCCTGACCAGTTCGGCAATGTCGCGCACATGGAAGTTTTTCTGCTCTTCGCCGGCGACACATTCGGTGTGCGGCATAATATCGGAGGCATGCAGGAACGCCGCTTTATCCAGGCCGATATCGACAAACGCCGCCTGCATGCCCGGCAGCACGCGGCTGACCCGGCCTTTATAGATATTACCGACAATACCCCGCCGGGCCTCGCGTTCGATATGGATTTCCTGCAGAATGCCGCCGTCGATATAGGCGACCCGCGTTTCGGAAGGCGTGATATTGACCAGTAATTCAGCAGCCATGTTGTCCTCTCAGACTACGTAAAGCAATGAATTGGCAAAGCAATTCAGAGGTTTCCACCAGCGGCAATCCCACCACGCCGTGATAGCTTCCATTGATAGCCCTGACAAAAACCCCGCCCAGTCCCTGGATGCCATAGGCCCCGGCTTTATCCATGGGTTCACCGGAAGCAATATAGCGATGGATCTCCTGCGCCGACACTGTCCGGAAGGTGACGTCAGTCACGACGCTACGGCACAGTTGATGCCCGCGGTCGGCAAAAGCAATGGCCGTCATGACCTGATGGCGTTGTCCCGAGAGGGCCGCCAGCATCTGCGCGGCATGGTCGACATCACGGGGCTTTTCCAATATCTGGTCGTTTAGCACCACGATGGTATCCGCCCCCAGCACCGGCCGCGGTTCGGGCGCCACCGCCACCCCCGCCAGCGCTTTTTCCAGCGCCAACCGGCGCACATAATCCGACGCGCTTTCGCCCGCCCGCAGGCGTTCCTCGATCGGGGCGGCCAGCACGTCGAAAGGAACGTCCAGCATGGCCAGGAGTTCCCTGCGCCTGGGTGAACCGGACGCTAAATATATCGCGGTCATAATGGCCCCTATTGCACAGAAAACTGACGGCGTACCTTACGCAGCAGTAAGAACAACCACGGCCATAACACGCCGTCCACCACGCTGCTCCAGAAAATTTCCGGCCTGAATGAAATATTGATTACCAGGAATTCGGCCCAGAAAACGATCACGTGCATAGTCAATGATAGCATTACCACGATCAGCGACTGCTGCCATAGGGCCATATTCCTAAACAACTGGAATTTAAATACCACCAGGTAGGCGAGGATGCTTAACGCCAGCGCCCTGACGCCCAGGATTGAACCCAGGATCAGATCCATCACCAGCCCGAGCAGGAAACCGGTGCCGACGTTTACCCGGTGCGGTATCGCCATCACCCAATAAATCAGCACCAGGCTAAGCCATGAGGGCCGAAACAGGTAGAGTTGCTCCGGCCACGGCATGATTTGCAGGACAATGGCAATCAGGAATGAAAGCCAGATAACCCAGGAACCGTTGCGGCGATAACGGTTCATTGGCGGGACCCGGCGAAGGGATTAACCGCCGGCGCGGCCCGTTCGGCGGCGGGCGCCGCGCGGTTGGATGCCCCTGGCGCCGGCGCGGCATGGTTGCTGGACGCCGGCGCCATGCTGCCGGATGCCGGCGCGGCATGGTTGCTGGACGCAGGCGCCGTGCTGCCGGATGCCGGCGCGGCATGGCTGCTGGACGCAGGCGCCGTGCTGCCGGATGCCGGCGCGGCGTGGCTGCTGGACGCAGGCGCCGTGCTGCCGGATGCCGGCGCGGCGTGGCTGCTGGACGCAGGCGCCGTGCTGCCGTCCGTGGCCGGAACGGCGGCGTCCGGCGCTTCCGGCCCCATGAGGGTATCCTGGGACGGCAGCACCTGCGGCATCATCTGCATCAAGCGCTCATTGGCCACCCGATGGACTTCCGCCGGCGGCAACGGCACCTCGCCCCGGGGATCGGCGCCCCACAGCAGCAGCAGGTAACGCAACCGCTGGAGTTGGGCGGTCGGACGGGCCTGGATCACGGTATAGGCGCGCTGGGTATCCACCTTAACCGTCGACACCACCCCCACCGGATAGCCTTCGGGAAAACGGCCGCCAAGTCCGGAAGTCACCAGCACATCGCCGACGCGGATATCGGTATTGCCCGGCAGGTGTTCCAACTGCAAATCTTCGGTACAACCGTTGCCGGCCACGATGACCCGGATATCGTTACGCAGTACCTGAATGGGCAAGGCATGGGACGCATCGCAGATCAACAGCACCCGGCTGGTCATTTTACCGGCGGCAACCACCTGGCCGACCACGCCCTTGTCGCTGATGACCGGCTGGCCGACATAAACGCCGCTGTCCAGGCCTTTGTCGATCACCACCTGATCGCTATAGGGATCGGTACTGGTGGAGATGACCTGGGTGACCATTTTTTGCTCATCCTGGCGCAGGGGGGAACCGAGCAGCTCGCGCAGTCGCGCGTTCTCCTGTCGGAATTGCCCCAGCAGCAGTTGCTCGCTATTCCTCAGCAGCAGTTCCTGGCGCAAGGTATGGTTTTCCTGTTCCAGCTGCCCGCGCGACGCCAGCGTCTCCGAAACATTATCCAGCATCTTGCGCGGGCCGTTAGCCAGGAAATAGAACGGGCTGACGGCGGTATCCATGTATGTGCGTATCTGCACAAAGGTCCCGAGCCGGCTGTCGGCGATAATAAAGGCGATAGCCACCAACACGGCCAGGAACAGTCGGAGTTGCAGAGAGGGCCCCCTGCTAAAAATCGGCTTCATAAGCTATGCGTTTTCCTCAACAAAAAAGGGGGGCGCCGACCAGGATGAGAGATCTCAGCGTTCACCCGGGTGGTTCCCCCCTTTTCGAGGCAGGTTATTCTTCGCTGAACAAATCACCGCCGTGCATGTCGATCATCTCCAGGGCCTTGCCGCCGCCACGGGCGACGCAGGTCAGGGGATCTTCCGCCACCACCACGGGAATGCCGGTCTCTTCCATCAGCAGACGGTCGAGATTACGCAGCAACGCGCCGCCGCCGGTCAGGACCATGCCGCGTTCGGAAATATCGGATGCCAATTCAGGCGGGCACTGTTCCAGCGCCACCATCACCGCGCTAACGATACCGGTCAGCGGCTCCTGCAGCGCCTCAAGGATTTCATTGGAGTTCAGGGTAAAGCCCCGGGGCACGCCTTCAGCCAGATTACGGCCGCGCACTTCGATTTCCCTGACTTCATCCCCGGGATAAGCGGATCCGATTTCATGCTTGATGCGTTCGGCGGTGGCCTCACCAATCAACGAGCCGTAATTGCGGCGCACATAATTAATAATAGCTTCATCGAAACGATCGCCGCCAATACGGACCGAAGAGGAGTAAACCACCCCGTTCAGGGAGATCACCGCCACTTCCGTGGTGCCGCCGCCGATATCCACCACCATGGAGCCGGTGGCTTCGGATACCGGCAGCCCGGCGCCGATGGCGGCGGCCATGGGTTCTTCAATCAGGAACACTTCGCGCGCGCCGGCCCCCTGGGCCGATTCGCGGATCGCGCGGCGTTCCACCTGGGTGGCGCCGACCGGCACGCATACCAGCACACGCGGGCTCGGCCGCATAAAGCTGTTGCTGTGAACCTGCTTGATGAAGTGCTGCAGCATTTTTTCGGTAACGAAGAAATCCGCGATGACACCGTCCTTCATCGGACGAATTGCCGCAATATTGCCGGGGGTGCGCCCCAACATCTGCTTGGCCTCATGGCCGACAGCGGCAACGCTTTTAGGCGAGCCGGCGCGATCCTGACGGATAGCGACGACAGAGGGCTCATTCAGGACAATGCCCTGTCCTTTCACATAAATCAGGGTATTGGCTGTACCCAGGTCGATGGACAAGTCGTTGGAAAACATGCCACGAAATTTTTTAAACATAACTGAAGGATAATCCTGCAAGCTGGGGCGAAAGATAAAATCCGCCTACTTTACCAACCACGAGAAGCAGCGACAAGGCGCAAAAACGCGCTGCTTCAATGAAAATACGTCCTCGTTAACATTCCCACACACCGAAGAAATCCCTGACGCGGTTTTTAGTCAGATGAAATGCGAGATTACTTCCGGCGCCGGCGGTTGTGCGCCGGTCGTTTCGCCTGGCGCATCACCGGCGGTCGCGCCGGGGCGTGACGACAGATAAGCGACAAATGAGCGACTGATGGCAACCGCAGGCAGAAAATCTGGCAATGCACCTGATTCCAGGTAATGTAAGTGCCTACTAACCAATTTGGTTAATGGGCGTATTGTACGTTAATTTTTCACGAACTTTTATACTAATCACTCATCCTGACGTGAATATTTTTTTAGCATCTCGTCCAGCGGCACAATCGGGGCAAAAAAGTCCCCTTGCCCTCCCGCCACCGCGTTATCCATTAACGTTTGCCATTCCAGTTTGGTCCGCACGCCGGTGGCGAAAACCCGGGTCGCGCTGCCGATACAGGCTTCCGGCAAACTCTGGATGAACAGCTGGTTTTCAGCGCGGCGATCGATTTCCCTCGCCAGGCCCGGATGCAGCTTGATAATCGCTACCGGCACCGTGGTGATATAGGCGGTGCTGACCACGGTCAAACCCGCCTGCAATACGCTTAAACGGCAGCCCAGCGCGTCCAGCAAGCGTAACACCGGACGTAAACGCACCAAGTGTTGACACAGATCTGCCTCCACAAGTTCAAACATAATTTGCCGGCGATGCAATTTTGCGCATTGCATCAGCGTATTACGCAGCCACAGCCGGAAGTCGCGTTGCAGCAGCGAATCAACGCTCAAGGTGATCGCCAGCACCCGGTCCGGCATCCGCGGCAGCAGCGGGAGTATCCTGGTCAGCTGCTGCCGGTCGTACTGCGCCATCAGTCCAAGCCGCCGCAGCATCGGCATGAATTCGGCGGCGCCCAGGGCTTGCCCGCCTTCGGGAATGCGATTGATGACGACATGATGATCCACGCGGCCGTCGCGCCGGTAAACCTCGCGGGTAAACAGCTGTGGTCCGCCGCGCGCCAGCGCCTGCTCAAGCAAGGTCCGCCATTTGACGTTGCCCCGCACCTGCCCCGGCACCCGCTTATCAAACACCGACCAGGTATTGCCGCCCTGCAATGCCGCTTCCCGGGCGGCCTGCTCCACGGACTCCATCACCTCCACCGCCGTCTGGTCCTGACGATAGACGCAGATGCCGATATGCAGCACATCGTCGCGGTTATGCCCCGGCACGCCCGGCAGGGCGGCAAGCGCCGCCACCAGCTGCGCCGCCAGCGACTCCGCGTCCTTGAGGGAACAGTGCGGCAGCAGCACCGCGAGGTCGCGGCGAAAGTAGCGCGCCAACAACGCGTCGGGATAACGCATGACGTAGGTGGAGATCAGATTAATCAATGAATGCATCAGCTCAAGGGCCTGCTGTTTGTCCTGCCCCGCCGCCAGGCCCTCCGGGTCCGGCGGCCGCAGCATCATCACCACGCCGTGGGGACCCATCTCCTGGTTTTCCTCAAGCTGCAGCGCCAGTTGGCCGTCAAAAAACAGCCGGTTGCTCAGGCCGGTTTGGGCGTCCCGCGCCGCGAAAGCGCGGATAAGGATATCCACCCTGCTGCGCTGCTCGCGGGCCTGCGCCAGATCGCCGAGCAAACGATCGATGGCGCTGCTGGTCAGCGAAGGCGATTCGCCGGCGTCGATGGGTACGCTGTCGCGCTCACCGTGCATAATGCGCCTGGCCCGGTACTCCAGGGTTTCCTGCGGCCGGATCTGACGGCGCAGCCAGCCTAATCCGGCCAGCAGGGAAATCACCATCAGGGCAATGGCCACGCTTAACGGCGCGGTCACCGCCAGCGATCGGACCTCGCTTAACAGCGCGGTGGGATAGGTCAGCCGGACCTGGAGTTCAGGATGATGGGGCAGCGCTAACTCGCGCCGCGCGTAATCGGTGGGAGGATGGCCGCCTTCGGCTAGGCCCGCGGGCACAAAACTATATAGCCTGGTCTCGCCCCGGCGGATCTCCAGTTCGCTGATGCCGCCGCTTTGCAGGGCAAACGGCAGCCAGCGCGCCAGATCGGCCGGCGATTGGTTGGACAATCCCTCATCCAGCGCCGCGCCAAGCGCCGTCATCAGCCGATCGGTGCGGTGCTCATTGAGATAAAAAAAGCTTAATGCGCTGCCCGCCAGCATCAATAGCATCACCAGCGAGCACAACAAGGCCACCATAGCGGAAAGTCTGTCGAGTAATCGCATCCCTGTGCCCCGGTAAAATGTCTGAGGTTAACCAGACTATATTTTATAGCCCGTACGAACAAAATGACATATTTTCACCCACCCGTTCATAATATAACCAGCCGGTGGTTACGGCGGCAGCAAAAAAATAGTCGGCCGGGCGTGGGAATAAAAAAACGTTTCATACGTCATACTGGCTACAGCGTTATTTTTCAGCCAAAGGGAGACGATTATGAGCCGATACCGCAAACTGCGGGATGCCGATGTCACCGCCGAAGAGGTGTTTTTCCAGCGGCGTAAAGTTCTGCAGGCCCTGGGCATTACCGCGGCCTCGCTTAGCCTGCCGCTCACGGCCCGGGCCGATGTATTGTCGTGGTTCAAGGGCGACAAGGCCGCGGCAGCCGCGCCGGCGGGCAAGGATCTGACCTTTACCCGACCGGCCGCCTGGCATGCCGATCTGCCGCTGACGCCGTACGATAAAGTCACCGGTTATAATAACTTCTATGAATTCGGCCTGGATAAAGCCGACCCCGCCGCCAACGCCGGCGGCCTGAAAACCGACGGCTGGAAAGTGGTCATCGACGGCGAAGTGGCCAAACCGATTACGCTGGATATGGATGATATTCTTAAACGCTTTGCGCTGGAAGAACGTATCTACCGGCTGCGCTGCGTTGAAGCCTGGTCGATGGTGGTTCCCTGGACGGGCTTTGAGCTGGGCAAGCTTATCAAGCTGGCGGAACCCACCGGCCAGGCGCGCTACGTCGCGTTCCAGACGCTGGACGACCCCGCGCAGATGCCGGGACAAAAGGATCGCTACATCGGCGGCGGCCTGGATTATCCCTATGTGGAAGGGCTGCGGCTGGATGAAGCCATGAATCCGCTGGCGTTGATGACGGTGGGCGTTTACGGCAAGACCCTGCCGCCGCAGAACGGCGCGCCCATCAGGCTGATTACCCCTTGGAAATATGGTTTTAAGGGGATCAAATCCATTGTCCATATTCGCCTGACGCGCGAGCAACCGCCGACCACCTGGAATATTTCAGCGCCAGGCGAATATGGTTTTTACGCCAACGTAAATCCGCATGTCGACCATCCCCGCTGGTCCCAGGCGACGGAACGGGCGATCGGAGCCGGCGGCATTTTGGATGTAAAACGCCAGCCGACCCTGCTATTTAACGGTTACGCCGAACAGGTGGCCGGTCTGTATCGCGGACTGGATTTACGGGAGAACTTCTGAGTGCGGCTCAATCTTAAACAGATTTTCTGGCTGAAGGCGCTGATTCACCTGGCGGCCTTTCTGCCCCTGGTCTGGCTGGTCTATGCGGTCAGCCAGGGTGATTTCAGCGCCGATCCGGCCAAGGATATCCAGCATTTTACCGGGCGCATGGGGCTGAAACTGCTACTGGCGTCGCTGCTGATTACCCCGCTTGCGCGTTACGGCAAACAACCCCTGCTGATCCGCTGCCGCCGCCTGATTGGACTGTGGTGTTTCGCCTGGGTGAGCCTGCATCTGCTGAGCTATTCGCTGCTTGAGCTGGGCATCGACAACCTCGGCCTGCTGGGCCGGGAACTGGTGACCCGCCCGTACCTGACGCTGGGCATCATCAGCTGGCTGATTTTGCTGGCCCTGGCGCTAACATCCACCCAGCGCGCCCAACGCAAATTAAAAAACCGGTGGCAAACGCTGCATAACCTGATCTATGTTGTGGCGATCCTGGCACCGATCCATTACCTCTGGTCGGTAAAAATCCTGTCGCCGCAGCCGATGTTCTACGCTCTGGGAGCGGCGGCGCTGTTAGCGCTGCGTTACAAAAAATTCAGGGGATGGTGGCGCTAGCAGCAGAATTTTTTATTTCAATCGTCGTTCAAAATGCGCTATCTTGCATTCCACTTTGGATACCGCGTCCAGGTTATCTTCGTAGATAACACCAGTATTTTGCTGCGAAAAGTTGCGATATCATTATAATGCATGACCCTGTTAACAATCTGGGCCGGATTTTTCATCAAAAAGGTGACAAAACGGTTACCGAAGGTTATTTTTTACGGGGCATCGTTAATTAACCGGAGATAGCGGCACGATGGCGGATAAGTTTCACATTTTGCTCCTTAATGGCCCCAACCTGAACCTGCTGGGGACACGTGAGCCGGATAAGTACGGCCATACCACGCTCGCCGATATCATCAGCAGTCTTGAGATACAGGCGGAGGATCTTGACGTGACGTTAAGTCACCTGCAATCCAATGCGGAGCATGTCCTGATAGACCGCATCCATCAGGCCCGTGGCAATACCGATTTTATCGTGATCAATCCCGCGGCGTTTACCCATACCAGCGTAGCGTTACGCGATGCGCTGTTAGCGGTAAACATCCCATTTATTGAGATCCACTTATCCAATGTGCATGCACGCGAGCCTTTCCGTCATCACTCCTATCTCTCCGATATTGCGGTTGGCGTTATCTGCGGCCTAGGCGCCGATGGTTATAATTTTGCTTTTCAGGCAGCGGTAAATCGTTTGTCTGCATCCAATTAATTAGAGTATGGAACCCCACCCATGGATATTCGTAAGATCAAGAAACTGATTGAACTGGTTGAAGAATCCGGCATTTCAGAGCTGGAAATCTCCGAAGGTGAAGAATCGGTTCGTATCAGCCGCGCTCCGGCCATGCCGGCCTACCCTATGATGCAACAGGCCTATATCCCCGCGGCCCAGCAACAAATCGCGCCGGTGGCCGCCGCCGCTCCCGCGGCGGAACAAGCCGCCGCCGTACCCGCCGCCATGAGCGGCCATCTGGTGCGTTCCCCGATGGTCGGCACCTTTTATCGCACCCCCAGCCCTGACGCCAAACCTTTTATCGAAGTCGGTCAGAAGGTCAACGTCGGCGACACGCTGTGCATCGTCGAAGCCATGAAAATGATGAATCAGATTGAGTCCGATAAAGCCGGCGTGGTCAAAGCCATCCTGCTGGACAACGGTCAACCGGTTGAATTCGACGAGCCGCTGGTCGTCATCGAATAACGAGGCGCCACATGCTAGATAAAATTGTTATCGCCAATCGTGGTGAAATTGCGCTGCGTATTTTGCGCGCATGTAAGGAATTAGGCATCAAGACCGTGGCGGTACATTCCACGGTGGATCGCGATCTGAAACACGTGTTGCTGGCGGATGAGACCATTTGTATCGGGCCCGCGCCTTCGGTAAAAAGCTATCTCAACATCCCGGCGATCATTTCGGCGGCGGAAATTACCGGCTCGGTGGCCATTCATCCCGGTTACGGTTTCCTCTCCGAAAATGCGGATTTCGCCGAACAGGTAGAACGTTCCGGCTTTATTTTTATCGGTCCACGGGCGGAAACCATCCGTCTGATGGGGGATAAGGTCTCGGCCATCAGCGCGATGAAAAAAGCCGGCGTGCCCTGCGTGCCCGGCTCCGACGGCCCGGTCGGCGATGATATGGAAAAGAACCGCGCGGTCGCCAAGCGTATCGGTTATCCGGTTATCATCAAGGCCTCGGGCGGCGGCGGCGGTCGCGGCATGCGCGTGGTACGCAGCGACAACGAGCTGGAATCATCGCTTAAAATGACCCGTGCCGAAGCCAAGGCGGCCTTTAACAACGATGTCATCTACATGGAAAAATACCTGGAAAATCCTCGCCATATCGAGGTCCAGGTCTTGGCGGACGGCCAGGGAAACGCCATTTACCTGGCGGAACGCGACTGCTCCATGCAGCGCCGTCACCAGAAAGTAGTGGAAGAAGCGCCGGCTCCGGGCATTACCGAGGCCATGCGCCGCTACATTGGCGAACGTTGTTCCAAGGCCTGCCGGGATATCGGCTATCGCGGCGCCGGTACCTTTGAATTCCTGTATGAGAACGGCGAGTTTTATTTCATCGAAATGAACACCCGTATCCAGGTGGAGCATCCGGTTACCGAAATGATTACCGGCGTGGACCTGATCAAGGAACAACTGCGCATCGCCGCTGGCCAGCCTTTGTCCATCAAGCAGGACGAAGTGAAGGTGACCGGCCATGCGGTGGAGTGCCGTATTAACGCCGAAGATCCCAACACCTTCATGCCCAGTCCCGGCAAAATCACCCGTTTCCATGCCCCCGGCGGTTTTGGCGTGCGCTGGGAATCCCATATTTACGCCGGATATACCGTACCGCCGTATTATGATTCGATGATTGGCAAACTGATTTGTTACGGCGAGAACCGCGATGTAGCCATCGCCCGCATGAAAAATGCGCTGGCGGAGCTGATTATCGACGGTATCAAGACCAATATTGATTTGCAGTTGAAAATCATGAACGACGAAAACTTCCAGCACGGCGGCACCAATATCCACTACCTGGAGAAAAAGCTCGGTTTAGTGGAAAAATAACCCGCGCCACCCAAGGCCGGTTTTTTTTACCGGCCTTGTCCGTTTTAATCCCCTTTTTCACTATGCAAATCGGCTGCATGCCGTAAAATCCCCTTTTTTCCGTAATCAATCATCATCCAGGTTCAAAGACATCATGGATAAACGATTTCTGCAGGCTCACCGCGAGGCCCGGTGGGCGTTTGGCCTGGCGGTAGCCTACCTGGTCGCCTGGCTGCTGGCGGCCTACCTGCCCGACGCCCGGCCGGGCATCACCGGCCTGCCCCACTGGTTTGAAATGGCCTGCCTGTGGGTGCCGCTGCTGTTCCTGGCTCTCTGCTGGCTGATGGTGCGCGTTATCTATCGCGATATCCCGCTGGGGGACAATGATGCAAAATGAGATTCTTTTGCCGCTGATTGGCTATCTGGCCCTGGTATTCGCGCTGTCGTTCTATGCCTACCGCCGCCGCCAGAAGGGCGAGTTCCTGACCGAATATTTCCTCGGCAACCGCTCGATGGGCGGTTTTGTGCTGGCGATGACGCTGACCGCCACCTATATCAGCGCCAGCTCCTTTATCGGCGGACCGGGAGCGGCCTACAAATACGGCCTCGGCTGGGTACTGCTGGCGATGATCCAATTGCCCACGGTGTGGCTGTCCCTGGGAGTGCTCGGCAAGAAGTTTGCCATCCTCGCCCGGCGCTACAACGCGGTGACGCTCAACGACATGCTGCTGGCCCGTTATCAAAGCCCGCTGCTGGTGTGGCTTGCCAGCATCAGCCTGCTGGTGGCGTTTATCGGCGCCATGACGGTACAGTTTATCGGCGGCGCGCGCCTGCTGGAGACCGCGGCCGGCATTCCCTACGACACCGGGCTGCTGGTTTTCGGTATCAGCATCGCGCTATATACCTCGTTCGGCGGTTTTCGCGCCAGCGTGCTGAATGACGCCCTCCAGGGGCTGGTCATGCTGCTGGGCACCTTTATCCTGCTGTTCAGCGTCATACACGCCGCGGGCGGGTTATCCGCCGCGGTGGTTAAACTGCAGCAGATTGAACCGGCGCTGGTTTCACCGTCCGGGGTCGACCATGTGCTGACCCCGCAGTTTATGTCGTCGTTCTGGGTCCTGGTGTGCTTCGGCGTGATCGGCCTGCCCCATACCGCCGTGCGCTGCATCTCCTACCGGGACAGCAAGGCGGTACACCGGGGGATTATTATCGGTACCCTGGTGATCGGCGTGCTGATGCTGGGCATGCATCTGGCCGGCGCCCTGGGACGGGCGATTTTACCCGACCTGACCATTCCCGATCGGGTGATCCCGACGCTGATGATCACCGTCCTGCCGCCGTTTGTGGCCGGCATCTTTCTTGCCGCGCCCCTGGCGGCGATCATGTCGACAATTAACGCGCAACTGCTGCAATCTTCGGCCACCATCGTCAAAGACCTCTATCTTAGCCTGCGGCCCGCGCAGGCGCGTAACGAACGTTTGCTGACGCGTATGTCAAGTACGGTCACGCTGGTGCTGGGCCTGTTATTACTGCTGGCGGCCTGGCGGCCGCCCGAAATGATTATCTGGCTCAACCTGCTGGCCTTCGGCGGCCTCGAGGCGGTGTTTTTGTGGCCGCTGGTGCTGGGTTTATACTGGGAGCGCGCCAATGCGGCCGGGGCCTTGAGCTCAATGATTGGCGGCGGGGTATGTTATGCCTTGCTCGCCACCTTTGATGTGCATATCGGCGGCTTCCACCCCATAGTGCCCGCCCTGGCGCTAAGCCTGGCGGCATTCTTGGCGGGCAACTGCTTTAGCCCGGCCGCCCGGCGCGTTGCCCGGCCCGGCCTTTAATTCATCGATTGGGAGCAGCTGATGCCCTGGATACAAATCAAGATCAATACCACCGGCGCCGACGCCGAATGCCTCAGCGACGCGCTGATGGAAAACGGCGCCGTGTCGGTGACATTTCAGGATACCCACGACAACCCGGTTTTCGAGCCGCTGCCGGGCGAGACGCGTTTGTGGGGCGATACCGATGTCATAGGCCTCTTTGAGGCCGATATCGACGTGGCGGCGGTAATAGAGGCCTTATCGGGCCATCCGCTGCTGGGGAAAGGTTTTCACCATAAAATCGAACAGCTCGAGGACAAGGATTGGGAGCGGGAGTGGATGGATAATTTCCATCCCATGCGTTTTGGCGAACGGCTGTGGATTTGCCCCAGCTGGCGCCCGGTGCCCGATGCCGATGCGGTTAACGTGATGCTGGACCCGGGCCTGGCCTTCGGCACCGGCACCCATCCCACCACCGCCCTGTGCCTGCAATGGCTCGACGGACTGGATCTCGAGGGCAAAACGGTGATCGATTTTGGCTGCGGTTCCGGCATCCTGGCCATCGCGGCGCTGAAACTGGGCGCGGCGCGCGCCATCGGCATCGATATCGACCCGCAGGCCATCCAGGCCAGCCGCGACAATGCCCAGCGCAACGGGGTGGAAGACCGCCTGGATCTGTATCTGTCGCATGAAAAACCCGACGACCTGAGCGCCGACGTGGTGGTGGCAAATATCCTGGCCGGCCCGCTGCGCGAACTGGCCCCGCTCATTTCCACCCTGCCGGGGCCGGGGGGATTTCTCGGCCTGTCCGGCATCCTGGCCAGCCAGGCGGAAAACGTCGAGGCTGCCTACGCCGATACGTTTTCACTCGATCCGGTGGCGGAGAAGGAAGAGTGGTGCCGGATCACCGGCCGCCGCTAATCAGGCCGCCCGCCCCTCCCGCCTGGCCGGTGTAGACCGGGCGGTGACGGATTTTATGAAAAGACAGCAACCGCACAAAAGGTACTTTTTACATCAACTCGTTGTTATTTATAGAGAAAGTATAGATGGCGCTTTTCAAAGAACAATTTCATTGATCTATAGCAGCGGATTGTTCAAAGTTTGGCCTTTCATCTGACATAAAAAATGCGTAATATACGCGCCCTTGCGGACACAGTATGGTCTCTCGTTGTCTATGCGTATTGGACACCTTCAGCTCGATAATTGCCTGATAGCCGCCCCGATGGCCGGAGTGACAGACCGCCCATTCAGAGCACTCTGTCATGCGATGGGAGCCGGGTTGACCGTATCCGAGATGCTTTCCTCGAATCCTGAGGTATGGCGCACGGATAAGTCACGTCTACGTATGGTACATAGTGATGAGCCGGGAATCCGGGCCGTGCAGATTGCCGGATGCGATCCTGCTGATATGGCCGCCGCCGCCGTCATTAACGTGGCGAACGGCGCGCAGCTGATTGACATCAACATGGGTTGCCCCGCCAAGAAGGTTAACCGGAAGATGGCGGGCTCCGCGTTGCTGCAGTTTCCGGATCTGGTGAAACAGATCTTGCTGACCGTGGTAAAGGCGGTGGACGTGCCGGTAATGTTGAAAATACGCACGGGCTGGTCGCCGGAACACCGTAACTGTGTAGAAATTGCCCAATTGGCCGAAGATTGTGGTATACAGGCCATCACAATTCATGGCCGCACCCGCGCCTGCTTGTTCACCGGCAGCGCGGAGTACGACAGTATTCGGGCAGTTAAGCAGTCTGTTACCATTCCGGTCATCGCGAATGGCGACATCACTGACCCGCATAAAGCCAGAGCGGTGCTTGACTACACCGGGGCCGACGCCCTGATGATAGGACGCGCCGCTCAGGGAAGACCCTGGATCTTCCGGGAAATCCAGCATTATCTGGATACGGGGGAACTGCTGCCACCGCTGCAGTTAGGCGAGGTGAAGCGTTTGTTGATAGAGCACGTACGGGAACTGCACGACTTTT
The DNA here is from genome assembly GCF_010131535.1 of Acerihabitans arboris. Lineage (GTDB taxonomy): Bacteria > Pseudomonadota > Gammaproteobacteria > Enterobacterales > Enterobacteriaceae > Acerihabitans > Acerihabitans arboris. Next base: position 14,369 of record NZ_WUBS01000008.1, on the reverse strand, counting down.
ATGGTCCAGGCAAAGGATTCCGCATTGCTCGTAAGCACGTCTCCTGGTACTTACAGGAGCATGCCCCCAACAACCAGTTTAGGCGCACATTCAACGCCATTGAGGATGCCGGCGAACAGCTGGAGGCGTTGAAGGCATATTTTGAAAATCTTGCGTAATTGAAAAAAGAGCTGACAGAACTATGTTCGAACAACGCGAAAATTCTGACGTACTGACCGTTTCCACCATCAACTCTCAGGATCAGGTAACAAAAAAACCGCTGCGGGACTCGGTGAAACAAGCACTGAAGAACTATTTTGCTCAATTAAACGGTCAGGAACCAAATGGTGTGTATGATCTGGTACTGTCTGAAGTGGAACAGCCACTGTTGGACATGGTCATGCAATACACCCGTGGCAACCAAACCCGCGCGGCCCTGATGATGGGCATCAACCGTGGCACACTGCGTAAGAAATTGAAAAAGTATGGTATGAACTGATACCACGGCTTTACTGAATAAAGATAAAGGCGTTACTGGGCAACCAGTGACGCCTTTTTATTGGCCGGCATCCGCTATTTTGCCCATTGGCCGTGACCGGCCGGCAGCGCCGCCGCCAGGCTTCTCATGATTTCCCGTCGATACTGTATCGCCGCCACCATCGCCAGGAAAGGCAGCGACAGTTCGAGAAACTCTTCCTGCGAGGTCTGCAGCGCCACCAGCCATTCGGGAGCGTGCCAGCCGAAGGTCTCCTTAATCATGCCCAGCGACCGATCGATAAGGTTGGTCAATCCAACCAGGAACACAAAGGTGGTGATAGTCGCCGCATGGCCCTTGCCGGCCCGCAGATCCCGTATCAAAGCAAACGTGTGCCGGAAAAGCAGATACAGGCAGGCGATGATAATAGGCGCGAGCGACAGGATGGCATACAGCTTGTCGACAGAAGGCAAGGAGCCGGTCCAGAAGCGCAGCTTGAGCATACTCATATGGTCCAGATATTTATGCAGGTCCGCCTCGCGCGCCATCATCGCCATCAGCACCACAATCACGGCAATCCGGGTGCGCAGCCTAAATAACGGGATAGGCAACAGCACCAGCATCAAGATGGCTATGCCATAACCCACCAGCGTCAGGTTTTCCACCAATTGTCCTTCTTCCACCAGATGCACCAGGGGGTCGGTTGGCATCAGGCACCACAGGATAAAGGTGAACAAGGACACGACGATAGCGAGCCAAACAGAAAAACGGGGCGTATCGAGGAAAGTCATGACGCTATCTCTAAAAAAAAAATTATTATTACTCCTTATAAAACGTGCTTTTTGACAATCCATGCGAACCAATTACATCATCAAATATTTTTTTACTTCCTTCATCATAAACAAGCGGAATGCTCCGCCATACGGGGTTACCATGCGGTCAGGCTGGCGCCAAACCATACCCTCTGCGGCCTTGCCCTCTATAACCGGCCACGTCGCCGGGCCGTCGGGCCGCCGGTAAAAATATCCTTTACCCCTTCCGCGCCGGTCCCCCGGCTAACGCCCACCACGAAGACGCCATCGCCCTTGGCGTCTCGAGCGGCGTAAATACTCAGCACTTTCAGCGGCGTTCCCGGTTTCACCAGCACATGGTCGGTCAAAAAATCATTGCTGGCGATTTTTTTCGGCACGCTTTTATCAAAAATCATGATGACCCGATCGCCTTTGATCCTGGCGATATTCCTGGTCCAGTTATTCAGCCATTCAATGCTGTTGATGGGTATGGCGGATGCCGACATAAAACCACGGTCGATAATCACATCGCCCTCTTTTATCAGGCCGCCATAGACGCCCGTGGGGTAGATTGCCGACCGGTAGGCAAACGGCCCCCAGTCATTCAGCAAGGCGTATTCCGCCAGCATCTTCTGCGCCTCTTCACTTGCCCTGGCGGATACGACATCGATGTCGTCGTCGCCAAAGCGCAGCCAATTGTTGATAAAGTCGCTACCGGCTTCGGTAAACTCTTCGATAACCGGTGAATAAACCGCTTTATGCGCCATGCCGATAAGCATGTCGCCATACCGGGCGCGGACATCCTCCTCCAGCTGCGGGGCGGTCATGCCCTGCTCAAGCAGCTTAGCCATCGCCGCCGTCTCATGCCGCAGTCGGCTATGCGCCGTTACGACATTGCCCGGATATAATTTCCTGAGAGCTTCACGGCGGCCTGATAACGCTTTCAGCTGCCGCTCATCCGCCTCCTGTAAAACGATGCGATCGCCGATGATCTCCTTGACCGTAAAATGGCTTTTTTCCACGATGGCTATTTTGCCCCCGGCGCCATTTTCGGAACTAACATTGATGGGATACCCTTTTTTGACCAGATGTATCTCGAAATTTACCAGCCTATAGCCCGGCTCCGGCAGGTTATTAATATTCCCGGAATTCTCCAGCTCGGCCAGAGCGCACTTCTCCATGACAAAAAGAGTGTGTTTTTTTATATTACTCATTTCTTTTTCATTGAGCAGCGCGTTTTTTTTCACCACGCACCGTTCCGGCTTTAGTTTAACCAGGGTAGATTGCAGCCGGTTGGACTGCTTAGCCAATAGATCGCTTTCAGCATCAGGCAGGAACTCATCCGGTATTTCCCGCAGGGGTGAATCATAATAGGATTGGTATTTTACTGATTGTAGCTCTTGTAACAGCGTCGTTTCCCCGGGATCCAATATTCCGAGAGGGCGTAGTTTTATCAGGGGATGGGCAAGACGGGATGAGGTAAAAATTTCTTTTGCCCATTCCCCGCGGGTTATAAGCATCCCCCCAGGATTTTTAGCGGAAAAATAAACCCGCATGAGTTTTTTTTCGTTCTGTTGCTCATCCATGCCGAAGATAATGTAGCCATCGGTTTTCTCCTGCAGGGGATAGTAGTTATTTGATACTTTCAACAGTTTTTTATTAGTTTTAGGGTCAATAAAAATTTTATTAAGTTTATCAAAAACTATCTTCTTCTCAATCTTGTCCGCCGGAATCCCCTGTGACGTTATTTTGCGCAACATGTTCCGCAAACGAGGGGATAAAGCCAGGAATATTTTATCCGATCGCGGCAATAAAGGAATATTATTTCCTTCTGAGCCCAGCTCACTGTGTCCCGGGTCGCTGAAATCCACGTTGATGTATTTTTTTGATTTCGGGTTCAGGAATATACCGATCCTTTCCTCTTCGTCTAAATAGTAAAATCCTTTCTTGCCTATACTTTTAACTTTGTATATTTTCTTATTTATTAAAATATAGTTTTTGCCATCCTGGCCGCGCATGATGCCAAAATCATCGGCCTTGGATAAGTGCGCCTGGTCCACCCGTGATGCCTTAATGCCTGCATCCCCGATCTTTTGTAAGATCCGATGCCCAAAAATGATCTGCTTCCCCGGGCTATGGCCGCGGGCATGCGCGGCAAGATTGCCCGTTTCCGGTATATTTCGTTCATTCTGTATTTTCAGGTAATTTTTACGTATTTTTTGGATTCCAGAACGTACCTCGGTGGTGATGCTTTCACGATACGCGCCATGTTCAGGTACAAAACTCATCTCGTCATAAGGGATCGCCAGACGGCCTTCCAGGACGCCCGACAACGCCATAAGCACAATATTGACGCCATCGCCGTACAGTGCCTGGGCACCCTGCTGGCGCTCAGTCTCATTATCGCCATTGACCCATTTATCAATATCCATTCCTATTGATATCAGTGGGGTCACCGGGTTGGGCAACAGCATATTCGCAATCGACAAATAACGCATCAGCATATCCCGACTGACTTCCGTGTTGGACTTGATTAAACTGTCGGCGTCGGAGTAGGCTCGTTTCATCTGACCCGACGTCAGGACGCCAATCAGTTCCCCGGTGATTTCATCGCGGTTGGTCCATATTTTATCCAGGTAATCAGCATTGTCCGCCTCATGGCCTATCAGTTCCAGCCAGCGGTCGACACCCTGGTAAAAAGCGCCTTCCTGGCGGTTATAGAGCGAGAAATGAGCGGCCAGCAATTTTCGCTTATCCTGGGATTTACAGTTTGCGGCAAACCAGTGCTTCATTTTGGCCAGGCTGGGGAAACGATATATTTTTTGTTTGCCCCTGGGCAGGTAAAGCGCTACCTCGGATGTCGACGCGTGGGTTAATACCGTCAGGTCCGTCGCTAAAAATCCATTGATATCAAACAAGTATTTTTTAACTTCTTTGTTAGCGTCGGGGATGATCGAGAATGCTTTGAGGTAAAAATCCACTATGCCATGGTCTTTATTTTTGATTTGCGCCAGCCCCGATAGTAATGAGGATATATTGATCATTTCCGGTATGTCAGTGGTCCAGTAACGAGTCAATTTTTTGGTGTAAACCTTAAAAAAATCGGTATCAGATACGATGGATAAAACAACCGACGGTTTGATTGGCACCTGGTTCTCGGCGCCAAAAGAGGAGATCGTCGTCGCCGCGTCCCGATAAATACCGGCCATTTGGTCAAGCACGTCCAGATTATCCCGCGCGTCGGCGGGAAAATTCGACAGCATACATTCGGTCACCGTTCTGGACTCTACCGGCGTGCTGTAATCGTGTCGCCAGCCGGTGACAGCATAACGATCATTTTGTGCCTCGGTAAAATGATGAAAAAAAATCTTATTAGGGTCGACAATCAAACCAGTCCTTTTTTTTAACGCTTTTTTCATTTCATCCGCGGCAACACTGTACAGTTCCGGGTACATTTTTGCATATGACTGATGAAGTAGCGTTAATGATGCGGTGATGTTTCTTTCATTAGTTATGATGCTGTTTTCCGTGCTGTTACTATCCGATTTTATTACCTCATCAAGGACAGAACGCTTTGACGCAATCAACGGCTGCGTATCCTGGTGTGGATGCGATAAGGATGGTGGCTCACGGGGTAGCCAGCGCATATTTACGGGCTGTTTTTTTCCTGCGTTGCGGCGATGCTGGGCCTGCACCGGCGGATTATCACGTGTATTGATCACCGGGCCGGCGGCGCTGAGAAGACTCAAGAATGGATTTATTACCTTGACGTCGTTATTGGCCAGATAATACCTGAACCGATGATAAGCGTGGCGCCCGGGGGCGTCCAGGGCGGAGCCGTTAGCGATAATCATTTTGCCGCGGGCTTGCGCCACCTGTTGTAATAACAGCACTATGTTGATTAACATCCCGGCGTGCCATCCTTTGATGTTGCAACCCTGCCGGGTGGATAATCGGTTAATCAGGTTTTGCTCTTGCCGGGGATGAAGCGCGTTGCGATATCTTTTGTTATTATATGTCCCTATTTCTTTTCTATAAAAATAATTTGATACAGTCATAAATTATAACCCACAATTAAATATACATGGCGCTCTTCAGATTATTAGAATCCGCACAATAAAATATGTGCATATAATATGCTGGCGACTATATAAATTAATTGGCATTTAATTGTCAATACCGAGGTAACCAAAATAACTTATTATTAGGAGAACATGTGTTATTAAATGATGCTTTTGTATAAATATTACTCAATCTCAAAATATGCAAATATATGAATAGCCGTCAACGGCCCCCGAAGGCTCACCCAGGCGAAACCGCCCGGCATGATCTGGGCAACCTGCCCACATCACAACAGGCAATAACGCGCAGGCTACCCACCGATCAGGTTGCATGGCGGCCAAGACATCAGGCCTGGTTAAACAACGCTTTGGCCACAAACAGCCCGTTTAACGCCGCCGGGAATCCGGCATATACCGCCATTTGCATAACGATTTCCACAATTTCCTCACGCGTTAGCCCCACATTCAGGCCGGCCTGGATATGCACCCTTAGCTGTGGCGCGCAGTTGCCCATCGCCGTCAGCGCGGCAATAGTGGCAATTTCACGGGCGCGCAAATCGAGACCGGGGCGTGAATAGATATCGCCAAACGGGAATTCCAGCAGATAGCGCGCAAAATCGGGGGCTATATCCGCCAGGGCATCGATCACGCCCTCTCCGGCGCTGCCGTCAATGGCGGCTAAAGCCCTTTTACCCTGTTCCAACCTGGATAAGGTTATATCCTGTGGGATCATATTTTTACTCCTCATGAACGTTAGCGTCGGCGTAACCGGCAATTTTGGCGTCGAGGACCAGCAGTGAAGATTGCAGCTCGGCAATATGCGCCTGTATCCGTTGACGATGCGTCTCCAGCAAGTGCCGCCGCCCGGGTATCGTTGCTGCCCCGCCGTTGCGCAGGCCGGCGTAGCTCAGCATGTCGCGTATCGGCATGCCGGTGGTTTTCAGGCGTTGCAAAAAAGCGATCCAGGGCAGGATGGCGCCGTCATAAGAACGTTGCCCCGCATTATCCCGCAGGGCATAAGGCAGCAGGCCGATGCGTTCGTAATAACGCAGGGTATGGGCCGTCAGCCCGGTCTGTTTGGCAATATCACCGATTTTCATACCGATCCTTATCTTGTCCCAACCTGGCTTATGCTAAACGTTCGAGCGCGCTCTAAGTCAAGCGGCAAAACAGCGTTAATCGTTCGGCGGATTTTGGACGAAAAAAAACCCCGACCAGGTCGGGGTTCTTGAATTCTTTATCAGGTAACGGATGCCCTGGGTAATCAGGCGGCAATGCCGCGGTCAGGGTCTGTCCTATTGGAACAATCCGGTACCTGTTGCTGCGGGTTTATGACTTCGTAATAGTTAAATTACAGAGCGACAACGTTGGCGGCAGATGGGCCTTTCTGGCCTTTTTCGATAGTGAATTCAACGCGTTGACCTTCGTCAAGGGTCTTGAAATCATTGCTCTGGATGGCGGAGAAGTGTACGAACACATCTTTGCTGCCGTCAGCAGGAGTGATGAAACCGAAACCTTTACCAGCGTCAAACCATTTTACTAAACCAGTCATTTTGTCAGACATAGATACTTCCTTCATAATTATTTGTGCCACAACGTGGCGAGTTGAAAAGGTCTGTTTGCCAGGGATTACTTATGGACACTTAAGAAGGAAATTCGTCGAAGAAGTGATGGTAGACTATCGCTTTTACTTGAACAACTTTACTAAAATGGCTTACATAAATAGGTCTGTACTACAAACCGTTGATGCTATTTACTCATAATAACGCCCGCGGCGCAAGCATTATTATCAAATGGTTCATTTTCAGTGCAATGATTGCACCTGCCGAACCATTTCATTCACCCCCGTATGCGCCCGATTGTCGCCGGTTGCCATCGAATAATGCCAACCCGCTCCCAGATAACGGAACCGAAGGCATCAGCGTGGTGCGACCGCGCCGTCGTTGCACTATATTTGTGCGTAACCGGCCTATTTTGGCGCAGCATAACTGTTAATAAGTTGTGAGTACTCCCGCCGGGCAGGCAACCGCCAGATTGGCATCCCCTTTGCTATAGAGGTTACTGGCACTATGCCAATAGACAGGATGGATGCGCTGCAAAAGTGCATCAACACCACTGGCTTTAATTTTCTGCCTCACAGGATTCTTTATGAAAAAAATGATGATTTCCACCTTGGTTGCCGCAGCCACCCTTTTTGCGGTAGCCAATCAGGCACACGCAGGCACGACGTTGGACGCGGTAAAGAAAAAAGGTTTTGTGCAATGTGGTATCAGTGACGGCCTGCCCGGTTTTTCTTATGCCGATGCCAGCGGTAAATTCACCGGTATAGACGTGGACGTATGCCGTGCCGTCGCCTCCGCCGTGTTTGGCGACGATACCAAGGTCAAATACACTCCCCTGACGGCAAAAGAACGTTTCACCGCGCTGCAATCAGGCGAAGTGGATATTCTGTCGCGCAATACCACCTGGACGTCGTCTCGCGACGCGTCCATGGGCATGGTGTTCGCCGGTGTGAACTATTACGACGGCATCGGCTTCCTGACCCATAAAAAAGCCGGGCTGAAAAGCGCTAAAGATCTCGACGGCGCCACCGTATGTATCCAGGCCGGTACCGATACCGAGCTGAACGTGGCCGACTATTTCAAAGCCAACAAAATGCAGTTCACCCCGGTGACCTTCGACCGTTCCGATGAAAGCGCCAAAGCGCTTGAGTCCGGCCGTTGCGATACCCTGTCTTCCGACCAGTCGCAGCTCTACGCGCTGCGTATCAAGCTGGGCAAGCCTGATGATTACGTCGTATTGCCGGAAGTTATTTCCAAAGAACCTTTGGGGCCGGTAGTGCGTCGCGGTGATGAAGATTGGTTCACCATCGTCAAATGGTCGCTGTTTGCCATGCTCGACGCCGAAGAAATGGGCGTGAACTCGAAAAACGTTGACCAAATGGCCGCCTCGCCGGCAACGCCCGATATGGCCCACCTGCTGGGTAAAGAAGGCAACTTCGGCGAACAGCTGAAGCTGCCGAATGATTGGGCATACAAAATCGTTAAACAAGTAGGTAACTACGGCGAAATCTTCGATCGCAACGTAGGCGCCGGCAGCGAGCTTAAAATCAAGCGCGGCCTGAATGCATTATGGAATCAGGGCGGCATCCAGTACGCACCGCCGGTTCGTTAATACCAGCCACAGTGCGGGGGCACCGGCGTATCCCGCCGGTGCTTTTCCAGCAGATTATTTTATCCTGAGGCTTTGCACATGCAACAACGCCAAACCGTAAAAGGTGCCTTCTCGTTGACCAACCCTGCGGTTCGCGCCTGGATCTACCAGATACTGGCTGTCGTGGTGGTCGTGGCCTTTGGCGGCTACATCCTGCACAACACGCTGACCAATCTCAGCAATCGCGGCATTACGTCCGGTTTTGGTTTCCTGCACGACTCCGCCGGCTTCGGCATCGTGCAGCATCTTATTCCCTTTGAGCAGGGCGATACCTACGGACGGGTGTTTATCGTCGGGCTGCTTAACACCTTATTAGTCTCCGCGCTGTGTATCGTTTTCGCTTCGCTGCTCGGCTTTTTCATCGGACTTTCACGGCTGTCGGACAACTGGTTATTACGTAAACTGTCGACCATCTATATCGAGACCTTTCGTAATATCCCGCCGCTGCTGCAAATCTTCTTCTGGTATTTCGCCGTGCTGCGCAATCTGCCCGGCCCCCGCCAGGCGGTAAACGCCTTTGACGTGGCCTTTCTCAGCAACCGCGGCCTGTACATGCCCACCCCGCTGATGGGCGAAGGGGCAACGGCCAGCCTGGCCGCCTTCATTATCGCGGTGCTGGCGTCAGTTATCCTGTTCAGGATTAACCGCCGCCACCAGATGGCCACCGGCGAACTGCGCCGCAGCTGGCCCTGGATCATCCTGCTGCTGATTGTCCTGCCCGGCGGCGCGCAGCTGGTATTCGGCGCTGCTATCCATTGGGACCTGCCGGTCTTGCGCGGGTTTAACTTCCGCGGCGGCATGGTGCTTATCCCCGAACTGGCCGCGCTGACGCTGGCCCTGTCGGTTTATACCTCTACCTTTATCGCCGAAGTGATCCGCTCCGGCATCCAATCGGTGCCCTTCGGCCAACATGAAGCGGCCCGCTCGCTGGGACTGCCTAATCCGGTTACGTTAAACCAGGTGATCCTGCCGCAGGCAATGCGCGTGATTATCCCGCCCCTGACCAGCCAATACCTGAATATCGTCAAGAACTCCTCGCTGGCGGCCGCCATCGGTTATCCGGATATGGTATCGCTGTTTGCCGGGTCGGTGCTCAACCAGACCGGGCAGGCGATTGAAACCATCGCCATTACCATGTCGGTTTATCTGGTCATCAGTCTGGGGATTTCGTTCTTAATGAACATTTACAACCGACGTAAAGCATTGGTTGAGCGCTAAGAGACATTCATGACCATGACAATAAATCCGCATGAACCCGTAGCGACAGCGTCGCGTAGCCGATTGGCGCAGGCGGTGCTCTGGATACGCCAGAACCTGTTTTCCAGCCTGTCCAATAGCCTGCTGACGCTGTTTTGCCTGTGGCTGCTGTGGATCATTATTCCACCCATGCTGAACTGGCTGGTATTGCAGGCCAACTGGGTGGGCACCACCCGCGCCGATTGTACCCGCGACGGCGCCTGCTGGGTCTTTATCCACGCCCGCTTCGGCCAGTTCATGTACGGCCTGTATCCCTTCGACCAGCGCTGGCGCATTAACCTGGCCCTGGCGGTCGGGTTGCTGAGCCTGCTGCCGATGTTCTGGAAGGGCATGCCCCGCCGCGGGCGCTATATTGTCTGCTGGGCGGTGGCGTTTCCCGTTTTTACCTGGGTGATGCTGTATGGCGGCTTTTTCGGCTTGTCCCGAGTGGAAACCCGCCAATGGGGCGGCCTGACCCTGACGCTTATCATCGCGGCGGTGGGTATCGCCGGGGCGCTGCCCCTAGGCGTGCTGCTGGCGCTGGGCCGGCGTTCGAAGATGCCGGTGGTGCAATGGTTTTGCATTATCTTTATCGAGTTCTGGCGCGGGGTGCCGCTGATTACCGTGCTGTTTATGTCCTCGGTAATGCTGCCGCTGTTCCTGTCGGAAGGGACCAATATCGATAAGCTTATCCGGGCGCTGGTCGGGGTTATCATGTTCCAGTCGGCCTATGTGGCGGAAGTGGTGCGCGGCGGCCTGCAGGCCCTGCCCCGGGGCCAGTACGAGGCGGCGGAATCGCTGGCGCTTGGTTACTGGAAAACCCAGGGGCTGGTTATCCTGCCCCAGGCCCTGAAAATGGTGATTCCCGGCCTGGTCAACACCATCATCGCGCTGTTTAAAGACACCAGCCTGGTGGTGATTATCGGTTTGTTCGATTTGTTCAGTAGCGTGCAGCAGGCCACGGTCGATCCGGCCTGGCTCGGTATGTCGACGGAAGGATATGTCTTTGCCGCGGCGGTCTATTGGATTTTCTGTTTTAGTATGTCCCGCTATAGCCAACATTTGGAAAGGCGCTTTCAAACCGGACATTCCTCCACCCATTGAGGTAGATCATGAGCGACAACAACGCCAACCAGCCGGACCGATTAATGATTACGCTGGAAAACGTCAATAAGTGGTACGGCCAGTTCCATGTATTGAAAGACATCAATTTGCAGGTGAAAGCCGGCGAACGTATTGTGCTGTGCGGGCCTTCCGGTTCCGGCAAGTCCACCACCATTCGCTGCATCAACCACCTTGAAGAGCATCAACAGGGCACCATCGTGGTGGACGGCACTCTGCTGGACGACGATCTGCGCAATATCGAACGCGTGCGCACCGAGGTGGGCATGGTGTTCCAGCACTTCAATCTGTTCCCACACCTGACGGTGCTGCAAAACTGCACCCTGGCGCCGATCTGGGTGCGCAAGATGCCGAAAAAAGAAGCCGAAGAGCTGGCCATGCATTATCTGCAGCGGGTGCGGATTGTCGAGCACGCGCATAAATTCCCCGGCCAGCTATCCGGCGGCCAGCAGCAGCGGGTGGCCATTGCCCGTTCGCTGTGCATGAAACCAAAGATCATGCTGTTTGACGAACCGACCTCGGCGCTGGATCCAGAAATGGTCAAAGAGGTGCTCGATACCATGATCGGCCTGGCCAACGACGGCATGACCATGCTGTGCGTAACGCATGAGATGGGGTTTGCCCGTACCGTCGCCGATCGGGTGATCTTTATGGATCGCGGGGAGATCGTCGAGCAATCTTCGCCAAATGAATTTTTCACCCAGCCAAAATCGGAGCGCACCCGGGCGTTCCTGTCCCAGATCCTGCATTGACCGACCGCCGGGGCGCCGCCCCGGCCTGCCGTTATTCTTTTGCCGTGCCGGCCCCGAACTGCCGGACCGGTTATTTCAGCAGCACTTCATACTGCGGATTGAATTCATCGAATATCGGCAGCGCCGCCGCGCCCAGGGCGGCGGTATCGGTGCCGTTCAACCCAATCCTCACCCGGTGTCCCTCGCGGTATTTGCTGCGCACCGAGCGCAGCAGCGGATGCAGGCGCCCGACAATTTTTTCCACCAGCGGCTGCGGCATCTGGCCACCGATAATCACCGCTTCGGCGTCAAAAATACATTCAAGGATATTGATCGCCTGCCGGGTTGCCGGCAGGGCCGAGTCGATCCAGCGATCAAAGCGGGTTTGATCCACCTGCAGCAGATCCCCGGGCATGGCGGTCATGGGATCCAGCCCGCAGGCTTCATAAGCCGCCTGCAGCGATAGGTAGCGCTCCAGGCAGCCATGGTTGCCGCAAGAGCACAGGCGTCCGCCGGGCTGCACCACCATATGGCCCACCTCGCCGGCATTATGCGCATGGCCGGTGTAGATATGGCCGTCGGTGAAGATGCCGGCGCCCAGGCCGGTGCCGATATAAAGATAGATGAATGAATCCAGCTGCTTGGCGACGCCGTGGAACCGCTCGCCAATGGCCGCCACGGTGGCGTCGTTCTCAAGTGTGACCGGCAGGCCGGTGGCCGCCGCCAGCTCCGCCACTACGTCGACATTTTCCCATCCGTGCAGGGTGGTAGGTCCTTCGGACGACAGGCCCTCGACGCCAAAGGGTCCCGGCATCACCACGCCGATCCCCAACATTTTGCCCCAGTCGACCGGAACCTGCTGTTTCATTTCCGCCAACAGCTGTTTGATCAGCGCAAGCGTTGCACCGGGCTGGGGCTTTTGCACCAGGCAAAGGCGCCTGAAGCGCACGTTGCCGGTCAGATCAACCAGGACAATCAGCAGGGTTTGATGATCGAGGTGAATGCCGATCGAGTAGGCGCTGTTCGGATTAAGAGTAATGGGCACCGCCGGCTGGCCGCGTCCGCCGATATGCCGCGGGGCATGGGAAGACAGGATGCCGGCCTGCCCGAGCTCGGCGACGATATTGGATACGGTCTGCGGCGTCAGCGCCGTCAGGCGCGCCAGTTCCGCGCGCGTCAGTTCGCCGTTTAACCGAATGGCCTCGATCACCACACGCCGGTTATGCGCCCTGGCGTGCTCCAAATTGGTTCCTGATGTTCTCATGAGTCCGTACCCTTCACCGCCCGTGGCGCCAGTATGGGGGCTTGTTATATAGCAATCAAATTGATTTAGTAATCACGAGCGGCAGATTTCGGCATGGCTATTGCAGCGTGGCTATTGCAATAGGCCAGTCAATAGGTCTAGCGCAGCATGCCCGCTGTCGGCGCCGGGCGGAAAAATTTTAATGGCATGCGCCAATGTTAAATTAATGTGGCGAGATATCGATCACAAGGTTAGATGTTGGCAATTGCTTTCGTCCATTAAAACAATCAAATTGATTTAATTACCCCATCCATGCAGTCTGCTGCCGGAGAGAGAGAATGAAAATGAAAACCCTATACCCCGCCCTGACGCTCTGCGCGTTGTCGGTCCTCTCGCTGGGACTTTCGGCGCAGGCCCTGGCGAAAACCCAAATCAACGCGCTGTTTATGACCCAGGCTGCCTACAGCGAAAGCGATATTCGCGCCATGACCACCGATTTTACCCAGCAGCATCCGGATATCGACGTCAACCTGGAATTTGTGCCTTATGAAGCCCTGCATGACAAAATCGTCGCGGCGCGCGGCGCGGGCGGCAACGGTTATGACGTGGTGCTGTTTGACGCCATCTGGCCGGCGGAATTCACCAAGTTCGGTTTATTGCAGGATGTCACCGCCCGGATTAACGCCGACGACAGCAGCAAGATTTTCCCCGGCGCCATGAGCACCGTGACCTACCAGGATAAGGTGTGGGGCCTGCCCTGGATCCTCGACACCAAATATCTTTATTACAACAAGGCGATGCTGAGCAGGGCCGGCATCGCCACGCCGCCGCAAACCTGGCGGCAGGTGGAAGAGCAGTCCGAGATATTAAAGCAAAAAGGGATCGTGAAATACCCGTTGGTCTGGAGCTGGTCGCAGGCTGAAGCCTTGATTTGTGACTACACCACGCTGGTGTCGGCCTTCAAGGGCGGCTTCTTTACCCAGGGCAAGCTGGATTTCAGCAATCCGGGTTCATTGAAAGCGGTAAACTATATGAAGGAAACGCTGGATAAGGGCCTGACCAATCCCAATTCGCGCGAATATCTTGAGGAGGATGTGCGTAAGGCCTTCTCCAACGGCGATGCGGCCTTTGCGCTGAACTGGACCTATATGTACAACATGGCCAACGATCCCAAACAGAGCAAAGTGGCCGGCGACGTCGGCATTGTGCCGGCACCGGGTTCCGAGGCCGGCGGCGTCTCGGCGGTCAACGGTTCGATGGGCCTGGGCATCGCCAAGGCCAGCCGGCATCCCGAACAGGCGTGGCAATACATCAGCTATATCACCTCGCAGCCGGTACAGGATAAATATTCGCGCCTGAGCCTGCCGATCTGGAAATCCTCGTATGATGATCCCAGAGCCTGTTTACGATTCTGTGTAAATGCCTTTTCTCAGAAGTGACCGTCCAGGCGGTCACCGAACTCGATAATAAAACGGCTCATCGCCATGCGCCAGTCCCTCAGCGGCATCGTCCATTTCT
>NZ_WUBS01000007.1 GCF_010131535.1 Acerihabitans arboris | reverse complement strand
CGAATGCCCCCAGTTATCGGCTCAGCTCGGGCGCGCCATATGGCTCAAAGTGGAAACGCTTAATCCGCTGCGCTGTTTTAAAGGGCGCGGCGCGGGCCTGGTTATCGCCGGCGCGGTCGCCCGCGGCGAATCGCGTCCGCTGGTCTGCGCCAGCGCCGGCAACTGGGGGCTGGCGCTGGCGTACTATTGCCATAAGGCCAGCCTGTCGCTGACGGTATTTGCCGCGCAAAATGCCAACCCGCTGAAAATCGAGGCCATTGCCGCCTATGGCGCCGATATCAGGCAGGTCGGCACCGATTTCGATAGCGCCAAGGAACAGGGCCAGCGATATTGCGCTACCATCGGTGGCTGGTTTATCGAAGACGGCCTGGAGCCGGAAGTAAGCGAAGGGGCCGGTACTATCGCCCTGGAACTGTTGTCAGTCCGCGTTCCGTTCCGAGCTATCTATATCCCGGTCGGCAACGGTGCGTTGATTGGCGGTATGGCGCGCTGGATCAAGGCGTCGGCGCCGGATATCCGCATTATCGGCGTGTGTCCGCGCGGCGCTGACGCCATGTACCAAAGTTGGTTGACCAATAGAGTGGTGGTTGCCAAATCAGTGAATACCCAGGCCGACGGCCTGGCGGTGCGAGTGCCGGTGCCGCAAGCGCTGGACGATATGCGCGATGTGGTGGACGAAATGATATTGGTTGAGGAGGCGCAGATAGCCGAGGCGACACGTTATGCGCTTAAATATGCCGGGCTTATCCTGGAGCCATCCGGCGCGGTATCCCTGGCTGGTATTTTGTCACATTCGCCAGGGGAACCGGCGCCATGCCCCGGCCCGGTCGCTGCTATTCTGACCGGAGCGAATATAGCATGTGGCTAAGCGTCAACATCTGACAATATTTTTAACCGCATGGGGCCAACTTTTGCAATCGCCGAGCTGCGTGAGCGTGTGGTCATGGCTGGCGGCGGACGACGCAGCAGTGATGGGGCGAAGCGTGAGCGTCGGGTGCCTTCGAGCACGTCCTGCGGCTTTGTTCGCAGCGACATCGTCGCGCGTGGTGCCTGAGTAGCGATACTGTTGGGCCGATGTAATTGCGATGTGGCTTCAATCGGCTATCCCCAGGGGATAGCGCGGAATAGGCCGCCAACGCTTAACGGACGCCTTTCCATACCCAGATGCCAACGGTGTCGGATCTATCCCCGGGGGATAGTTGTGGGTTGACCGGGCACGGCTTACGCGCGATGGCGCGCACGATCTTATATGAGGTGCTGGGCTTTCGCCCTGACTACACCGAGCACCAACTGGGGCATGCGGTGCGCGTCCATGGACCTGGCCTATAACCGCACAACGCACCGGGCTGAACGCCGGAAAATGACGCAGGCGTGTGCTGATTATCTGGATAGCCAGCGAGAAGGCCGCCCCCAGATAATTTCCCCGACTCTCTCGGGGCGGCAGCCGTTTAACACTTACAGGAGTCCATCGTGGAGATTCCGATTGTGAGCCACTAAACACACAAACAGAGATGGACAAGTATCAGAGTTTAAGTCACAGCCAATGGGAGTATTCGTATCACGTCGTGTTCATTCCAAAGCGGGGACGATGGATGTTGTGTAAGGGGGAATCGGATCCACTTGGGCGAGGTGTTTCAGCGACTGGCTGTGGAAAAGGAGAGCCGATTTTAGGAAGATGAATTTGTACGCAGGTCATGTGCACATGATGTTGCTGATGCCGTCGAAATATGATCGCCTGAATCAGTCGCACCTACTGTGATATGCCTTCCACCACCAAATGGCGCTAACTCATGGACGCGCATTAGCATACACGCCAGCCACTTTTTGAGCGGCTCACGCTATGAATGCCCCGGCCTTGCCGGGAGATTGTTATCTTGAGCCGTTCAGAAAAGGTGAGTTAGTCTCACTGTAGAGTCATTGCTGTAAGGGCCTCCTTCGCTCATTTTGTATAATTTTCTCGTGGGAATGGCTGTGGCTGATAAAACGTTGTCCGACGTGTTCCATTCTCAACAGGGGCGGATAAGGTAATGGTCATCTCTTTGTTGCCGCTGGTTGTCTGCAGGGGCACTGCACTCATGCCAGAATTGACGCTGGGCATTGCTGGAATACCGGCTATTTGAATAACCATCCGGCTATTCGCGGCTTCTACATGCCCTTGCTCTAACAAATCAATACGGTCCGCCCAGTCCTGCATCATGATCCGTCGCTGTTCAACGTAGGCCGCATGATTGTAGGCTGCGCTCACTTTGTTCGGGTCGGTATGAGAAAGCTGTGCTTCTATCCATGTCTTTGGATAACCAATTTCATGCAGTGCAGTTGAAATTGTGCCGCGGATACCGTGGCCGGTCAGACGATCTTTATATCCCATTCGTTTTAGAGCCTGGTTGAGTGTGTTTTCACTCATGCGTTTTTTCAGGTCAGAACTGTGGGGTAAAAGGAATCGCTGCGCCGGTCTGCAATTTCCAAGCAGGTGGCGGATAATTTCAGTAGCCTGGACAGATAAAGGGACGGTGTAGGGAGGAATATCTTGCGTGTGTTTGCCGTTCTTGCGCAAAAGTTTTTTTAGCTGTTTTACGTTATCCGGCGGAATAAGCCATAACCCGCGCGCCAGATCAAACTGCTCTGGCGTAGCCAGGCGTAGCTCGCCGGTACGAACACCGGTCAGCAGCAGCAGTCGAAGCCCCATCTGGGTGTTCTGTTGGCCAGGATAACGCCGTAGGTGTTGTAAAAAAGCGGGGATCTCATGCATCCATAAAAAGGGGTTATGGACAGAAGGTGGTTTAGGCAGTGCAACCACCTTCAGGTCGGTAGCAGGGTTATTCTCCAATCCTTCGACCTTTACTAAAGCAAAGCGGAATAACTGATTCAACCAGCCGCGGACTTTTTCGGCAACGGTGAATGCGCCGCGATGTTCAATTCTGCCCAGGATTTTTAACAGGTCGGTCCGTCGGACATCATAAATAGATGTCTTCCCAATTCTCGGCAGGACATCATTGTTGAAAACTCGCTTGCATTGAGAAAGCGGCGACTTTCTACCTTCTTTCGACGTTAGTGCCCGGTATTCAGTCCATTCCTTGAATACAGTTTCAAAGCTGTTCTCAGAAGCCAGCAAGGTGGAATAACGTTGCTGCTCACGGGCAGTCCTTGGATTAATGCCTTTTGCCAACAGGGCAGAAGCTTGATCTCTTAACTGTCTAGCTTCACGGAGTGTTACGCTTGGATAGCAACCGAGGGAAATGCGCTTTTGTTTTCCTCCCCAGTAATAGCGGAAGTGCCAGGTTTTTCCACCCTTGGGTGAAACAGCAAGCGAAAGGCCGGCATCATCGGAAAGGGTATAGGCTTTGCCGGTCGCTTTGGCCCGGCGGACTGCGGTATCGGAAAGTGCCATGATCGTAGCTCCTGATTTTTGGTCAGAGCTGGATTTTGGTTTCCAATCGTAGAGTCATCTAGCAACAATCCGGAATCAAACTCCCCCGCATTTCCGATGGACTTAAAAATGGACTTAAAAGCATCGGATACTGGTGGATTTCAGTGGACGTCGCTGGAACAGAGAATGATGGATTTCATCCATATTTCAATAGCCTGTAGATGTCAGTAGACATCTACAGAACAGAATTTGGCTCCCCTGACTGGACTCGAACCAGTGACATACGGATTAACAGTCCGCCGTTCTACCGACTGAACTACAGAGGAATTGTTGGGTTCGCATAATAGCGATGGCGGGGTGCCATGTCAAAGGGGGGAGGGGCGAAAAAGGTCTGTTTGCTCATAGATTGCTCATTCGCCCGCATCCCGCCGCGTTCCGGCGGGTTTTTATCGTGTCTCGCGATAAAAAATGGTTATAAAAAGCCGTAGGCGGCGGCCAGGATCCAGCCGATGACGCTTGAGACACCGACGCCGATCAGGCCCACCAGGATAAAGCTGTGGTTGATGACATACTTGCCGATATGGGTGGTACCGGAACGGTCAAACTGGATTGCCGCCAGATCGCTGGGATAGGTCGGCAGGATATAATAGCCGTAGCAGGCCGGCGCCGAGGCGACGATATAGGCCGGGTCGACGCCGATGGCCAGGGCCAGGGGCACGATTGCCGCCAGGGCCGCCGCCTGGGAGTTGACGAACTTCGACACCACCAGCAGCGCCAGCGCGTAGGCCCAGGGATGTACCTTGATAATGGCGCCGAGGCTGGCCTCGATTTCGGCCAGGTGCGCGCCAAAAATGGTTTCCGCCATCCAGGCGATACCGTAGACCGCCACGATGGCGATCATGCCGGAGCGGAACACTTCGTTTTTCGAGATGGCCGCCGGGTTGGTCTTGGTGGCGATAATAATCAGCGCGCCGGAAAACAGCATGCACATCTGGATAACCAATACCATCGACAGCCGCTTGCCGCCGAACGCCGGCAGCAGCTGCGGCACCGCGCCGAGCAGCGCCACCACGGCAATCGTCGCCAGGAAAATCCACATCGCCACCCAGTTGCTGCGCGGCAGCTTCTGGTCCAGCAGCGTGGCGGTATCGCCGTAAACGTAGTGACGGTTTTCCGGGTCGGAGATGAATTTCTGGAACACCTCGTCCTTGTCCAGATCCTTGCCGCGAAACCAGCTGAAGATGCCGATGGCCAGGATGCCGCACAGGGTGGAGGGGATGGTGATGGCCAGCAGGTCGAGGAAATCCAGATGGCGGCCGTTAAAGGACACATTGCCCAGCATCGCCACCAGCGAGACTACCGCCACCGAGACGGGGCTGGCGATGATGCCCATCTGCGCGCCGACCGAGCTGGCGGCCATGGGGCGTTCGGGACGGATGTTATTTTTAATCGCCACGTCGTAGATAATCGGCAAAATGGTGTAGACCACATGGCCGGTGCCGCACAGGATGGTCAAACAGCAGGTGACGAAGGGCGCCACGATCGAGACATATTTCGGGTTGCGCCGCAGCAGGCGTTCGGCGATTTGCAGCATCACGTCCAGCCCGCCGGAGGCTTGTAGGGTGGCGGAGGCGGCCACCACGGCAATAATCACCAGCATTACGTCGACCGGCGGTTTGCCGGGCTCGAGATGAAAAACAAACACCAGGATAACCAGGCCGATGCCGCCCAGCAGGCCCAGCGCGATGCCGCCTTTTCTGGCGCCGTATAACAGACAGGCCAGGATAACGGCCAATTGGATAAAAAAGTCCATACATTCCTCAGAGAAAGTTAACGTCATGTGTTAACCGCTAATATCGTCTCGTTAATCACAGGATTCGTTGCGTCAAATCTAAGATAGGAGGGTTATTCAGAAAAATTTAAGAGATGGGAGAGATCGATCACATGATCTGATAACGCGGGTGATAATACTATAGCCTGGTAATTTTGCGGCTGATAAGCGCGCTGCGAACAAGACGGCGGCGTTGAGGTTAATTTCCTGCCATAACGTCAACGCTACTTATTTCAAAGCGTAAAGCGCTTAGGCCGCGCCGAACTGGGCCTGATGCAGCCGGGCATAGGTGCCATGGCGCAGCAGCAGTTCCTTGTGGCTGCCCTGTTCTACGATGCCTTGCGTATCCACCACCACGATGCGGTCGGCATGCTGGATGGTGGCCAGCCGGTGGGCGATAACCAGCGTCGTGCGGCCCTCGGACAGCTCGGCCAGGGATTGCTGGATGGCCTGCTCGGTGGCGGTATCCAGCGCCGAGGTGGCTTCGTCCAAAATCAGGATTGGCGGATTTTTCAGGAAAATACGGGCAATGGAGAGGCGCTGCTTCTGGCCGCCGGACAGCTTGACCCCGCGCTCGCCCACCAGGGTATCCAGTCCTTCCGGCAGGGCGGAAATAAGCTCATCCAGGCGCGCGCGGCGGGCCGCCTGCCAAATCTCATCGTCGTCCGCCCCCAGCTTGCCATAGGCAATATTCTCGCGAATCGAGCCGCCGAACAGGAATACATCCTGTTGCACTATGCCGATATTGCCGCGCAGCGAGGCCTGGGTCATATCGCGGATGTCGATGCCGTCCACGCTGATACTGCCGGCGTCGACCTCATAAAAGCGCGGTAGCAGCGAACAAAGCGTGGTTTTACCCGCGCCGGACGGCCCGACAAAGGCCACGGTTTCCCCGGCGCGGATGGTCAGGTTCAAATCGCTGAGGATTGGTTTATCGGGGCGATAGCCAAAATTCACGTCGCGGTAAACGATATCGCCGCGCAGGCTGTTCACCACCAGGGCGGCGGGGCGATCGACGATATCGGCCACGGTATCCATCAGCCCGGTAAAACGCTTAAACCCGGCAATGCCCTTGGGATAACTTTCCAGCACCGCCGAAATCTTGGCCACCGGACGGAAAAACACTTCCACCAGCAGCAGGAAACCAACAAAACCGCCGTAGCTTAAATCGCCCTTGATCACATACCAGGTGCCGGCAACCATCACGATCAGCTGGACCAAACGGGTGCTGAGGTAACTGAGGGTCAGGCTGGCGGTCATGATCCGGTAGGCGCGCAGCTTGGTGGTGCGGTAGCTGTCGTTATCGCGGGCAAACAGCGCTTCTTCCTGGCGCTCGTTGGCGAAAGCCTTGACCACGCGAATGCCGCCGATGCTCTCTTCAATCCGGGCGTTAAAGTTGCCCACCTGGCGGAACAGCTTGCGCCAGGTTTCGGT
Source organism: Acerihabitans arboris (assembly GCF_010131535.1). Classification (GTDB taxonomy): domain Bacteria; phylum Pseudomonadota; class Gammaproteobacteria; order Enterobacterales; family Enterobacteriaceae; genus Acerihabitans; species Acerihabitans arboris. The sequence continues at coordinate 285,592 of NZ_WUBS01000007.1, read as the reverse complement.
CATCTGCGAGCCCTGCCGGCTGACCAGCCAGGTCATCGACGGCACGATAATAATGGTCAGCAACGCCAGCGGCAGATGAACGGTCGCCATCAGGATAAACGCGCCGATAAATGTCATGAAGGCGATAAACAAATCTTCCGGGCCGTGATGGGCGATTTCGCCGACCTCTTCCAGATCCTTGGTGACATGGGTGATGATATGGCCGGTCTTGGTATTATCGTAATAGCGGAACGAAAGCTTTTGCAGATGATTGAAAGCTTCGCGCCGCATATCGGTTTCAATGCCCACGCCCAGGGCATGGCCCCAGTAGTTGACCACCGCCATCAGTCCGGTATTCACCAAATAGATCAGCAGCAGGCCGACGGCGGAGGCGCCGATCAACATCCAGTCCTGGGCGGGCAGCAGTTTATCGATAAACAGCTTAACCGCCATGGGAAATCCGAGTTCCAGCAGGCCGGCGAGGATTGCGCAGCCGAAATCCAGCGCAAACAAGCCTTTATAGGGGATATAGTAATTAAAAAAACGGCGGAGCATCAATGCGTCCTCTGACAAAATCGCGATGCGGGATCACTTTTACGACGATTATTAATATGTTGATCAAATGATAATGCCTTGTCACGGCCGGGAAGGTCAATAACTGAAGTTCAATGGACCAAAGCCGATGGGTTCCGGGGGTATGGATTTGCCAGCCGGTAAGGTATTGACAATATATAGGTGCCATAGGTTATTATTGATATATCAACTATTGTGTTGGAATCTATTTTCCCATGTCATCAACACCTACGTCGTCCCCAACGAATCCATCGTTACCCGCGCCTTCGTCCCGCCGCCATTTCGCCAACCTGATTGCCCAGACCGCGCGTCAATGGCGCCGGGTCATCGATCGTAAACTCCAGCCGTATGGCCTGACCGAAGCCACCTGGGTGCCGCTGCTGTATCTTGCCCGGGCGGATAAGCCGATGCTGCAAAAAGATCTGGCCGAGGCGATTTACCTGGATGCATCCTCGGTGGTGCGCCTGCTGGACAATCTGCAAAACCAGGGATTTATCGAGCGTCGCGAGGGCGCCGATCGCCGCGCCAAGGAAATTCACCTGACTGAATCCGGCATGCAACGGGTGCAGCAGGTGGAGGGCATGGCCCTGCAGGTGCGCGACCGGGTGCTGGGCGGGGTTAACGCACAGGAGCTCGAGCAGATGAATCGCCTGCTGGAACAGGTGCTGGCCAGCCTGGCCGTGGTTGACAAGGAACCGTCATGAACAGTGCGTTACCTCAGCGACGGATACTGTCGCCAAGACGGTTCAACAACCTCAGGGGGCGCCAGAAAACCGGGTTTATCTTGGGCGTGGTGGTGCTGATTGCGCTGATTATCTGGCTTATCAGCTGGCTGGACTGGCGCTTTGCCCATGTGGCCGAGAACGATGCCCATATCGCCGGCGAGGTGGTGACCCTGGCCAGCCGGGTGGACGGCTGGCTGGTGGCGCGGCCGGTGATGGATGGCGATCATGTTAAAAAAGGCCAGATGCTGGCGCGGATTGACGATCGTGACGCCAAGCTGCGGCTGGCGGCGGTACAGGGCGATCTGGCCTCGGCCAACGCGCAGATACTCTATACCCAGGCCCAGCGCCAGACCGCCGATTTAACCACCCAGGCGGAACTGGAACAGGCGCAGGCGCAGTTAACCGTGGCGGAGTCGACGCTGTCCGACGCCGGGCATCAGCTGACGCTGGCCCAGGCCAATTTCCAGCGTGACGACAGTTTGGTCAAAAGCGGGCTGACGCCGCGTAAAACCTGGGATGAGAGCCACACCGCCGTGCTGCAGCGCCAGGATCAGCTGCGGGAGGCCGAAGCGCAACTGCTCTCGCAACGGGCGGCGCTGGCCAATGCCCGGGCGCAGCGCGGGCAGCTGCAGGTCCTGGATCGGCAAATCGATATGCAGCGCCAGCAGGTGGTGACGCTTACGGCGCAGGCGCAGCAGATTACCCAGGAGATCGCCGACCGCACCCTGCGTTCGCCGGTGGACGGGGTAGTGGACCGTACCCTGGCGGACGTGGGGGATTATGTGCAGGCCGGTCAATGGGTGATGATGGTGCACGACCCGAAAAATGTCTGGGTGGAAGCCAATGTCAAGGAGACCGAACTGGATCATGTCGCGGTGGGACAAGGGGTGGATGTGACGGTAGATGCGTATCCCGGCCTGGTGAGCCACGGTCATGTGATACGGGTCGGCAATACCGCCACCAATCAGTTCGCCTTGCTGCCCAGCCCGAACCCGTCCGGCAACTTTACCAAAATCACCCAGCGGGTTCCGGTGCGCATCGCCCTGGATACCGTGGACGGACGAATCAAACCCGGCTTGATGGTTGAGGTGGCGATCGATGTCGCCCATTGAAGCGCAGATAGAACGATTTGGTCCCTCTTATCGTTGGCTGGCAACGGGTACGGTGATGCTGGGGACGATCGCCACTACCGCCACCGCCACCATCGTGAATATCGCCATGCGCGATATCGCAGGCGCCTTCGGCCTGGGGCAGGATCAGGTGCAATGGTTATCCACGGCATTCCTGGCCTCCATGACCGCCACCATGCTGATTACCGCCTGGGCGCTGGACCGGTTCGGTTACCGTCGCGCCTTTGTTGGCGCCTTGGCGCTGTTTATTGCCGGCAGCCTGCTGGGGTTTGTCAGTAGCAGCGGCACCGAGGTGATTTTAGCCCGCATCCTGCAGGGCAGCGCTTCGGGCATTATCCAGCCCATGGCCATGGTGGTCCTGTCGCAGGTTTTTCCTCCCGCCCAGCGGGGCAAGGCCATGGGCATTTACGGGGTCGGCGTGGTGCTGGCGCCGGCGTTGGGGCCGACGGTGGGCGGCATCATGGTGGATCAGTACGACTGGCGCTTTGTGTTTCTGGTGGTGGTGCCGTTTTGTGTCGCCGGCATGGCGGCCTCGATGTTCATTTTGCCGGATCTGGATCGTAGCGCTTCCGCGCCCCGGCGCAGGTTTGACGGGATAGGATTCCTGTTGCTGGTAAGCGCGCTGACCACCTTATTGACCGGGTTGTCCAACGGCCAGCGGGAAGGGTGGGATTCGTTTTTTATTATCGGTATGTTCGTCGCCGCGGCGTTCACCTCCGCCGGTTTTATCATTTGGGAATTGGTGGCGCCCCAGCCGTTGCTCAGCCTTAGGGTGTTCACCAATCTGCGGTTTTCCGCCGGTTGCGTGGTGGCGTTCGCGCTGGGGGCCGGTATCTACGGTTCAACCTATATCGTGCCGCTGTTCGTGCAAAGCATTCAGGGGTATACCCCCACCCGTTCCGGGTTGTTATTGATGCCGTCCGGGCTGATGCTGGGGGTGCTGTTTCCTATCGCCGGCATGCTGAGCGACCGGCTGCCGCCCCATATTCCGGTGATAGCCGGCCTGGCAATCTTCGCGCTGTCGTGCTGGTTATCCGGCGGCGCGGATGTGGACACGCCGTTCTGGACCATGGCCGGCTGGGTGGTCCTGGGCCGGGTCGGTCTGGGCGTCATCATGCCGGCCCTTAATGCCGGGGCGCTGCGCGCGCTGCCGGCGGATAAGCTGGCGCAGGGCTCCGGCAGCCTGAACTTTGTGCGCCAGTTGGGCGGCGCCTTTGGCGTTAACCTGCTGTCGGTGGTTATCGACCGGCGCACCATTTTTCATGGCGACGCCCTGGCCCAGGCGCTAACGGCGGCCAACGCCGCGGCGGCGGAGTCTATTTCCCGCCTTGCGCTGCTTTATTCCCACTGGGGCAATCCGTTCGGCACCCGGCTGCCGGAGGGGGTAAACCCCGGCTCGATGGCCTACCTGGAAAGCATGCTGGTGCCCAAGGCGCAGCTGTTCGCTTATCAGGATGGGTTTTATATCGTGGCGGTGTTTTTCTTCGCGGCTATCATCCCGGCCTGGTTTATGCGCGGCCGGACCCGCCCGGCCACGCGGTTGCAGGCGAAAGCGGCTCCCCCTGAACCGGACTATTCCGTAAAATAACGTTGGTAACTTAACGCCTGGAAGCCGACGCCGGCAAAAATGGGCGCCTGCCCCCTGTCTAACAGCATGTGTCGCCCGAGGCCATTGTCTTTTCTATCCCCGGTTCAGGCTTCTCTCGTTTGCCGTAATAATGATCCGGCGCAATAAAACCCGCGCCGGCTAACATTATACTCGTATTTTATAGACGGTCGGTCTATATTAATTTCATGACGACACCTATATTTACGGCGCGGCGCGGGCGGCCGCCAAAAATTGCCCGGGACCATCCCGATACCCGCGAGAGCTTAATCCGCTGCGGTACCGCGATCCTGACCGAACAGGGGTTCAGCGCCTCGGGCATCGACGGCATCCTGAAACAGGTGGGCGTGCCCAAAGGCTCGTTTTATTACTATTTCGCCAGCAAAGAAGCGTTCGGGCAGGAGATTATCGCTTATTACGGCCGTTATTTTGCCCGTAAGCTCGATCGCTGCCTGCTGTGCGAGACGATGCCGCCGCTGGACCGGCTGCGGGCGTTTGTGCGCGACGCCAGCCTCGGCATGGCTAAATATGATTTTAAACGCGGTTGCCTGGTGGGCAATCTCGGGCAGGAAATTAATCTGCTGCCGGACGGTTACCGCCGTCAGCTCAGCGGCATATTGCAAGAGTGGCAAGGGCGGGTCGCCTGCTGCCTGCGCCTGGCGCGCGACGCCGGGCAGCTGTCGCCCTCGGCGGACTGCGAGGGGCTGGCGGAATTTTTCTGGATCGGCTGGGAGGGCGCGGTCATGCGCGCGCGGCTGGCAAAAAGCGCCCAGCCGCTGCAGCGCTTCGCCGAGGTGTTTTTTGCCGGTTTGCCGCGCTGAGCGGGCGGCGGTTTATCACTATGCGGTGACTATGTGAGGAGAGGGTATGTTCAACGGAATTTTGATCGAGAAAGATGAGCGGGGCTATCGCGCGCGCAGCGCCCGGCTGGATGAGGCGCAGCTGCCGGAGGGCGACGTGCGGGTGAACGTCGGTTATTCCACGCTCAATTATAAAGACGGCTTGGCCATTACCGGCAAAGGCCCGGTGGTACGCTCTTTCCCCATGGTGCCGGGCATTGATTTGGCCGGCATTGTCGAGCATAGCGGCCATGCCGGGTTCAAACCCGGCGACGCGGTGCTGCTGAACGGCTGGGGCGTGGGCGAGAAACACTGGGGCGGCCTGGCGCAAAAGGCGCGGCTGAACGGCGACTGGCTGATCCCGCTGCCCGCCGGGATGACCGGCCGGCAGGCCATGGCGGTCGGCACCGCCGGTTATACCGCGATGCTGGCGGTGATTGCGCTGGAAAAAAACGGCGTGGCCCCGGCCAGGGGCAAGGTGCTGGTTACCGGCGCCAACGGCGGCGTCGGCAGCTTTGCCATCGCGTTTTTGTCGCGCCTGGGCTATCAGGTGGTGGCGTCGACCGGACGCCAGGAAGAGGCTGAGCATCTTAAGCGGCTTGGCGCGGTTGAGGTTATCGACAGGGCACAGCTTTCCGCGCCCGGACGGCCGCTGGGCAAGGAGCAATGGGCCGCGGCAATCGACAGCGTCGGCAGCCATACGCTGGCCAACGTCTGCGCCGGCTTGCAATATCAAGGTACCGTGGCCGCCTGCGGCCTGGCGCAGGGGATGGATCTGCCGGCAAGCGTGGCGCCCTTTATTCTGCGCGGCGTAACCCTGGCCGGCGTGGACAGCGTGATGCGCCCGTTGGCCGACCGTCTGGCCGCCTGGGACCGCATCGCCACCCTGGTTGACGACGGCCTGATAAACAGCGTCAGCCGCGAAATCGGCCTGGGCGAAGTGATTGAAACCGCCGGCGCGCTGATGGACGGCAAAATCCGCGGCAGGATCATCGTCGACGTTAACCGTTAACTCATCGTTAGCGCCCTGTTTTGGTTTACTTCGGGGGGCCGGGTGTGCCTAAGGCCACGCGCCCGGTCCTTTAACCGCAAAATCAACTGCTTAGTAAAAAATAACACGACGTTATAGCTGTTGTGATGCCGTCACGTCAACTTGGGGGTTCTATAGTTTTTTCTGACCCTATCACTGTTAATTCGCGCCCTTTCATCGTGCCTGTTTTGATAGTTAATGCCTAGCGCAACGTTCCTGCATCGAGCACTCCGGCGCCTCGCCGCATAATACGCCGACGGTCGGCGCTGCGCAGTCCAATATGCTAAATCATCATTAATATTTATTAATCAACGGCGCCCAGTCCGATATTCTTCTATCCGTCCTGCCTGTAAATCCGCCTTGCCTTGTTTGTTGTGTTTTTTTTTCAGGTTAATTGTGTAAATAAACTCACCATTGATAGCGGTCCTATCAGTTTTGGTCTATCCGTTAAATAGGCAATTCAACGGATTTTCCGCATTCCACAGTGACATACGCCGGAGGAAATAATGAAAGCAGTCGTTTATAACGGTCCACGCGATGTCGTGGTAAAAGATATGCCGGACGCGAAAATTGACAAGCCTACCGATGTACTGGTCCGCATTACCACCACCAATATCTGCGGCTCGGACTTGCATATGTATGAGGGGCGCACCAGTTTTGAAACCGGGCGCATTTTCGGCCACGAGAACCTCGGACAGGTCATCGAGGTCGGAGCGGGCGTGCAGCGGATCAAGGTGGGCGATTATGTCTGCCTGCCGTTTAACATCGGCTGCGGCTTTTGCGAAAACTGCGAACGCGGCCTGACCGGGTTCTGCCTCACCGCCAATCCCGGCTCGGCGGGCGCCGCCTACGGTTTTGCTGAAATGGGGCCCTGGGAGGGCGGCCAGGCGGAATTACTGCGGGTGCCCTTTGGTGATTTTAATTGCCTGGTACTGCCGAAAGACGCCCGGGAAAAAGAAGATGACTACGTCATGCTGTCCGATATTTTCCCGACCGGCTGGCATGCCACCGAACTGGCGGGCCTGCGCCCCGGCGATAGCGTGGCGATTTACGGCGCCGGCCCGGTGGGATTGATGGCCGCCCATTCGGCCGTCGTCAAAGGCGCCTCGCAGGTGTTTGTGGTGGATACCCATCCCAGCCGCCTGGCATTGGCGGAAAAACTCGGCGCCACGGCGATCAACGGCGTCGGCGACGCGGCGGTGGAGCAAATCATGAACCTGACCGACGGGCGCGGCACCGACTGCGGCTGCGAATGCGTCGGTTATCAATGTTGTGATAAGCACGGCCATGAGGACAACTCGGCCACCATGAACAGCCTGGTGGCCTCCACCAGGGCCACCGGCGGCATCGGCGTGGTCGGGGTATTTGTGCCGCAGGATCCGGGGGCCGGTACGGATTTGGCGAAAGAGGGCAAGATGCCGTTCGATTTCGGCAGCTTTTGGTTTAAGGGCCAGCAGATCCGCACCGGCCAGGCCAACGTCAAGGCCTATAACCGCCAGCTGGCGCGCCTGATCCATCAGGGCAAGGCCGCGCCGTCACAAATTATTTCCCATCGCCTCCACCTGGCCGAGGCGCCGGACGCCTATAAACACTTCGACGATCGCGACGCGGGCTGGACCAAGGTTATCCTCAAACCCTGAGTAGTTGTCCTGCGGTTGGCCCGCAGGGTGGCCCGCAAGGATGTGAGCCGTAATCGCGCACCCTCGTCACATCCCTGGAACGGCGGGGTGTGTTCACGGCGTCTTTATTAGCTTGCCTGTCCTGCCCGCGTTCCTCGTTGAGTCATTTTCCGCCACGTTTAACGTCACCCGCGTTGAAATATCTTTCAACATCTTCCCCGGCCTAAAGCGCTTTTTGTCCAAGCCAAATGCCAAAAACACGCGTAATGTTATAAAGTAGTGTCAAAGATGTTATTTCCGGCGCACAAGTGGCCGCATAAGCATAATAAGCACAGGAGAAGGACATGGCACGATATACAGTCTTAACCGGTATGCTGATGGGCATGCTGACGTTTGCCAGCCCCATGATCATGGCGGCGGACGCTCCCGCCAAACCCTCGATGGCGGTGCGGGGCACGGTAACCCAATTCAGCGGCGATCGATTACAGCTAACCGATCGCCGGGGCGAAAAGCTGACGGCCACCCTGAACGATAAAACCACCATCTCCGCGGTGGCGCAGGGCAAAATCAGCGATATCAAACCCAACAGCTTTATCGGCACCGCCGCGGCGCCGCAGCCTGACGGCACGCTGAAAGCCCTGGAGGTTCATGTGTTTGATCCGAGCCTGCGCGGTTCCGGTGAAGGGTTCAGGCCATGGCAGGGCGCCGACGGCAAGGTGGGCACCATGACCAACGGCACCGTCGGCACGCTGGTTAACGCCAACGGCCGGACCATGACGGTGAAGTACCAGAACGGCGAGAAAAAGGTGATTGTGCCGGAAGACGTGCCTGTTGTGACACTGTCACCAGGCGACCGCTCGTTGCTAAAGCCGGGCGCGCATATTATCCTGTTCCCGGCGCCGGGCAGCGCGGATCATCTGGTGGCGGGCCGTATCGTCGCCGGTGTTAACGGCACTATCCCCCCCATGTGAAACGGATAGGCGGTTCGGGCCGGGCGGCAAGGTTCGCCCGGCCCCGACGCGCCCCCGCCCCTGGAGAGCTTGTGAAGACATCCTCCGCGTCTCTATCCAAAATCCGTCTGCATCGCGCGCCGGTGCGGATTATGCACTGGCTGAACGTGCCGATCCTGTGCGCCATGCTGATGAGCGGCTGGGGTATTTACAATGCCTCGCCGATTTTCCCCGCGTTGACGTTTCCCACCGCGCTGACCCTGGGCGGCTGGCTGGGCGGCTCCATCGCCTGGCACCTGGCGGTGATGTGGGCGCTGGCGGCGAACGGGCTGCTTTATATTCTCTGGGGACTGTTCAGCGGTCACTTTCGCCGCGACTTCCTGCCGCTGACGCCGCGCTCGGCGCTGCGTGACGTGAAGCTGGCGTTGACCTTTCGCCTGGAGCATCGGCTGGGACGCTATAACGCCATCCAGAAAGCCTTTTATTGGTTTGCCCTGCTGTGCGGGCTGCTGTTGGTCCTGTCCGGCCTGTCTATCTGGAAACCGGTGCAGCTTTACCCTCTGGTGGCGCTGTTCGGCGGATTTGACCGGGCGCGTTATGTCCATTTTTTCGCCATGGGCGGCATCGTGATGTTTGCCGTGGTCCATGTGGCGATGGTAGTTACCGTGCCGTCGACCTTTTTGCCCATGATTACCGGTTATATACGCCGCAAGCCGCGGGAAACCTCCGATGAATAACGAGCAGAAAAAGACCGGCCTCAAACTCGAGCCGGCGCAGCAAAAAACGCTGTACCGAGTGCAGCGCCGCCTGTTGCTGCGCTCGGGCCTGACGCTGGGCGCGCTGACCCTGCTGACCGGCTGCAATCTGCAGGACGGCGATGAGGTGGATAAAGCGCTATGGGCCATGTCGCGCTGGAACGACCGGGTGCAGGGGTGGCTGTTCAGCGGGCGGCGCCTGGCGCAAACCTATCGTCTGGATCAGGTGACCAAGCCGTTCCCCTTTAACGCCTTTTATCCCGAATACAACGTGCCGGAAATCGATCTTCCCGCCTACAGGCTGGAGGTGGCCGGGCGGGTGGCCGATAAGCGGCCCTGGACGCTGGACATGCTGCGGGCGTTGCCAAGGCGCAGCCAGGTGACCCGGCTTATCTGCATCGAGGGCTGGAGCGCCATCGGCCAGTGGAGCGGCGTGCCGCTGCGCACGTTCCTGGAGCATGTCGGGGCCGATCTGCGCGCCGGGTTTGTCGGTTTTCGCTGTGCCGACCGCTACTACTCCAGTATCGATATGGCCACCGCCCTGCATCCGCAAACCACGCTGGCGCTGGATTTTGCCGGCAAGGCGCTGCCGGACGCCTATGGTTATCCGCTCAGGCTACGGGTGCCGACCAAACTGGGTTTTAAGAACGCCAAGCATATCGTCTCCCTGTCGGTGGGCAATGACAATCCCGGCGGATATTGGGAAGATCAGGGTTATAACTGGTTCAGCGGAATCTGAAACGCGGATTCAGGCCTGGCAGATCTGGTTGCGTCCCTGGCGTTTTGCTTGGTAAAGGGCGGAATCCGCCTTGACCACCAGCCGGGTGGGCGTGTCCTGCCCGGCCACCGGCAGGCCGACAAACACCCCGAGGCTTGAGGTTAGGATCCCGGTCGGGCTGCCCTCGTGGGGTATGTTTAATTGAATAATCCCCTGCCGGATGCGCTGCGCCGCCGCCAGGGTGCCCGCGCGATCGGTGTCGGGCAGCAAAATGATAAATTCCTCGCCGCCGTAGCGCGCCACCAGGTCACGGTGGCGCAGCGGCAGGTTGTGCAGGGTTTGCCCGATAAGCCGCAGGCATTCGTCACCGGCCACATGGCCGTACAGATCGTTAAACTGCTTGAAATAATCCACGTCCAGCAGGATAAGCCCCAGCTCCCTGCGCGATTGCATGGCGCGCTTGAATTCGTTGTCCAGCGCAAGATCAAAATGGCGCCGGTTATAGAGACCGGTCAGCCCATCCGAACGCGCCAGCTTCTCCAGCGACCGGTTTAACGTGCGCAGCTCCCGCTGGGCGTGGATAAGCTCCTGTTCGGCGCGCATTCGCGCGCGCACCTGACGCATCAGCAATAAACAGACGGTGGTGATCATCACGACAAAAATCAGGGTCATCACCGCATGGTTAAACGCGTCCTGTCGCCAGTCGGACATGGTCTGGTCCAGCGACAGGCCGGTGGTGACAATCACCGGATACTGTTTAAGGTGGGTATAGCTATAGACCTTCTGCTCCGGGTCGGCCGACAGGACGCTGGTTACGATGCCCGAATGGTTTTGCCGGATATTGTCCTGGTATAGCGGCGAGCCGGCAATGGTGGTGCCGATGATTTTTTCATCATAGGGATGTCGGTAGAGCACTGTACCGTTATTGAGCAGCATCATTAACGTCGAGTCATCGCTAATCATGAATCTGGTATAAAAATTGCGGAAATGATCGAGCATGATGCTTTCCAGCACTACCCCGGCAAAACTGCCGTCGGAATGGTTGAGGCGCCGGGAGATGGGCACAATCAACTGGTGGGTCATGCGGCTGCGAACGACGTTGCCGATGCGCAGGGTTAACTCGGGATGGTCGCGATGATAAATAAAATAATCGCGGTCGGCGTAATTATTCACGGCCGGCAGGTGGTCCGCTTCCGTTACAATCATATGGCCGGCGTCGTCAAATAGGGAAATAGCGCCTATTTGCTTCAACCCCTGGGCTTTTTGCTGGAAAAGCTGATGTAGCCGGGGTCGCTGCGCCGCGCCGGCGCCGAGGGTGTCTATCTGCCGCGCCAGCTCCGCCAGGGTGGCTTCGGCCTGGGAAAAGGTATCGCTGGCATGCTGCGATAAGGCTTGGGTCAAGTTCATGGTCGCGGTCTGGGATTTGGCCAGCGCGGAATGATAGGTCTGCCATACATGCCAGCCGTTAATGGTTATCAGGGCCGCTATCAGCAGCGCGGCCGAGGCGCCCAGTTCGAAAACCAATGAAAATCGATGGCGGCCATGCAAAATGGCGTCAGGCTTATCTTGGCGGGCGGATCCGGAGCGTCTGGTTTTTCTCATAAGGCTATATCGATGACATCCCTGAACTTTCACTATCGTGCTGGACAATGGTTTCCATTGTGATGATAAAAAATGGCTTGGTTGCATTAGAAGTATTTATGCTTGCGGGCGGTTAGTCAAAGTCCGGACGGAGATAATTGATCCGCCTGTCAGCCGGACTGCGCCTGACGCGTATTCGGTGGCCGGAGATGTTAGCAGCGCCGCGGGAAATTATTCATCTGGCTTAATCTTTTGCGCAGATAAAAAATGGCGAATAAAGCAGGCTGACCAAAATGGATTTATTATCTATTCGCTTAAACCGGGGTAGCAGAGACTCACCCACCGGCAATAATACCGGGCTGGCTATATCTTTGGGGGTTGTATCCAGCGCCGAGACAATCTCGCGGGTTATGGTTATTTCGTACAGGCCCTGTTGGTTTTTCTGCGCAAAGGTAAAGAATCGCGTCCGATGCAGGTTATAAATGCTATCGTCGTGGGCCAGCGTGCCGTTAACGGCATAAAAACCTTCGCGCGGGCTGGTGAAAAACATCTTGGCTTCCAGCGTATAGGTAAAGGATCCGGCGGGACTGTTCGATCGGTAGACCATCATGGCGCCACACTGGAAACCGGCGAAGCCGCTACGGTAATGTTTACTGTAAAAGAGGGTAATGGACAGCAGGAGCAGCGCCAGGATAACCCAGATTCTTTTCATTACACTCCCCAGTTGTAAAAATAAAAATTCAGGCAATCGGTGAGTTTGCCGTCGGCGTCCCGCGCGCATTTGGCCAAAAAAGCGCGCTGGTTAATGCTGTTCCTTATCTGGGCGGCGGCGGCGGTCCTTGAAAAAACCACCATGTCGTTGCCATCGCACCGTTCAATATTTCCCGCCATGGCGCGTTGGATATGCGCGGTCAGATCCGGGCGCTCGCGTGGGTTAATCGCGCGCAGCGTATAAATATTACAGGCATCGATGTTATTAAAAAAAAACAGCGGTTGCCGGTCATCCTGCCTGAAATAAACATAGGCGGTCGCCGAGGCGATAATAATGGCTAAAGCCAAAAAGAAATTAATCATTAATTCTTTAGTGAAATTATTCAAAGCCGGCGTTATGGCGCTAGGTGCGTCGCCGTCCCCAGCCGTCACCGCGCTGGATTCATCCGATCCTGACTGCTCATAATAGACAATAATTTCCAGGTTATCATTTAGCTTTAGCCCGCGTTTGGGCAAGGTGACGATGGCGGTAGCCTCCAGCCCCAGCGACAGCAGCGCTTTTCTTATCAGGCTGACCTGTTGGTTTAAATTGCCGTTGGACGGTTGAAGGCCTTGCCGTTCCCATACTTTTTCAAATAACGATTCGCGGCTGACAGTTTCACCAATGCCGTGTGAAATAATCAGTTCTTCTAATACCCGGCCTGCTGAATTAGAGAGTTTTACGGCGGTTTCGTTATCCGCCAATAATGATAATCGGTATTCCCGGGTGTTAAATAAAAGACGGTTATTGATAAGATACTTCATTGTATTCTCCCTATTGGCAGAGTCGGCGCGCCAATATCCGTTTCCATTTTCAGGCGGATTATAGCTATTTCAGCGAATGGAAAGGTTGTACCAGCTGAAAAATATAGCAAATAGCGTTAACAGCTAAATAACGAATGTATAACAGCATAAAAAGCCGTCATTCCCGTGCCGGGTGCCGGATGGCAAAAGACCCATACTGATCGGACTTGTTCAGCGTACACTTGTACGCTAAAGTTAGGTCCGCAATGACTACAATAATTGTAGTGAGTGATTCAAAACAGGTCGGACACGGGCATGCGGAGCATAAAAACCATGCAAAGAACCCATATCGGCGCTATGGATTGCCCCATCGCCCAATCATTGGAATTGGTGGGGGAATGGTGGAGCATCCTGATTTTGCGGGACGCCTTCCAAGGACTGAGCAAGTTTGATGAATTCCAGCGCAGCCTGGGGGTGTCGCCGACAATGTTAACCCGGCGGCTAAAATCCCTGGTGCAAAACGGTATTCTTTATAAACAAGCCTACAGCACGCGTCCGGCGCGTTTTGAATATTTACTGACCCAGCGCGGCCAGGCGTTTTTCCCGGTGCTGCTCACCTTGCTGCAATGGGGCAACCAGTCCCTCGCCGAAGAGGCGATCGCCATCGTGCCGATAAACCGCCAGCGCGCCACCAGGGTGGCGCCGGTGCTCGTCGACAGGGAAACCTGTGAACCGCTCACCCACCTGAATGTCGCCATGGCCGCCGGTCCCCGTGCCGGTGAAAGGGTGACGCGGCGGCTGGAACAAATACAGGAAAAGCAACACCATTATGATGCACACCCCCACAAGGAATTTTTATGAGTAACCGTCGAATCGTCATTACCGGTATGGGCGCGGTATCGCCTTTGGGCTGCGGCACCGAAACCGTTTGGCAGCGTCTGTTGGCGGGCCAGTCGGGCATTCGCCCACTGCCTGAGGCGATGGTTGCCCAGCTGCCGGTGAAAATTGGCGGCCAGGTGCCCGATCCTGAGCAAGACCCGGCGGGCGGGCTGTATCCCGATCGTTTCGTGGCGCCCAAGGATCAAAAGAAAATGGACCGCTTTATCCTGTTTGCCATGGCGGCGGCCGATGAAGCCCTGCGCCAGGCGGGCTGGACGGCGATCACGGATGAGCAGAAAGAGCGCACCGCGACTATTATCGCCACCGGCATCGGCGGTTTCCCGGCCATCGCCAACGCGGTGCGCACCTCGGATAGCCGCGGCCCGGGGCGGCTGTCGCCGTTTACGGTGCCTTCCTTCCTGGCCAACCTGGCCGCCGGTCACGTTTCCATTAAACACCGGTTCAAAGGGCCGATCGGCGCGCCGGTTACCGCCTGCGCGGCTGGGGTCCAGGCCATTGGCGACGCGGTGCGGCTGATCCGCAATGACGAGGCGGACATAGCCTTGTGCGGCGGAGCCGAAGCCGCCATCGATACCGTCAGCCTGGGGGGCTTTGCCGCCGCCAGGGCGATTTCCACGCATTTCAACGACACACCTTCCGCCGCGTCACGCCCGTTCGACCGCGACAGGGATGGTTTTGTCATGGGGGAAGGGGCCGGCCTGCTGGTGGTTGAAGCGCTGGATCACGCGCTGGCGCGCGGCGCCAAGCCGCTGGCGGAAATTATCGGTTATGGCACCAGCGCCGATGCCTACCATATGACCTCGGGCGCGGAGGATGGCGACGGCGCTTACCGGGCGATGAAAATTGCCCTGCGCCAGGGCAATATCACCCCCGGGGAGGTGCGGCACCTGAACGCTCATGCCACCTCCACGCCGGTGGGGGATTTGGGCGAGATCAACGCCGTCAAGCACCTGTTTGGCGAAAACAGCGAGCTGGCCATTACCTCGACCAAATCGGCCACCGGGCACCTGCTCGGCGCCGCCGGCGGCCTGGAAGCCATCTTTACCGTGCTGGCGCTGCGCGATCAAATCGTGCCCGCCACCCTTAACCTGGACAATCCCGACCCGGCGGCGGCAGGGCTGCACCTGGTGCGCGGCGAACCGGAACCGGTCGCCATGACCTATGCCATTTCCAACGGCTTTGGTTTCGGCGGCGTCAACGCCAGTATTTTATTAAAACGCTGGGAGTGATGCCGCCATTTTCCCGCTATCCATAGCGGGAAAGGCCAGCGCAGGCTGGAGGGGATAAACGACGTGGACGGTCGCTGCGGCACGATAACGATCTTTCCACGCCGGTCCTTGTGAGCCCGCGGCAATCGTTATATATTCCAATGCATATCGAATACTCCCTGCCATAGCGAACGCCATGTCCCTTTTAACAGCACGTCTACGAACCTTTCTGCCGCTTGCCGTTCTTTCCCTGTCGTTGGCCAGCGTGGATGCGCTTGCGGCCCGTACCCTGACCGATCAGCTGGGGCGCAGCGTTACCGTTCCCGATCGGGTGGACCGGGTGGTGGTTTTGCAGCATCAAACCCTGAATCTGCTGGTGCAGCTGGACGCGGCGGACGACCTGGTCGGCCTGTTGTCCAGCTGGAAAAAGCAGTTGGGTCCGGATTTTGTCCGGTTTGCGCCCCGGCTGGCATCGCTGCCGATGCCCGGCGATCTTAACCAGGTGAATATCGAAAGCCTGCTGGCGCTCCATCCCCAGGTGGTGTTTGTCGCCAACTACGCGCCGCCGGAAATGATCGGGCAGATCGAATCGGCCGGCATCCCGGTTATCGCGGTGTCGCTGCGCCAGGACCGGCCGGGCGAGCAGGGCAAGCTCAACCCCGGCATGACGGATGAGGAACAGGCGTATAACCAGGGCCTACGCCAGGGTATCCGACTGGTGGCCGCGGTGGTTAACCGCGAGAAGCAGGGCGAGGCATTGATCAACTATACCTTTACCGCGCGGGCGCAGACCGACGCGCGGCTGGGGGATATTCCCGCCGATAAACGAATCCGAGTCTATATGGCCAACCCGGATTTAACCACCTACGGCTCGGGCAAATATACCGGCCTGATGATGAGGCACGCGGGCGCGCTCAACGTGGCCGCCGCCAGTATCAACGGCTTTAAGCAGGTGTCGATGGAGCAGGTGCTGGCCTGGGATCCGCAGGTGATTTTTGTCCAGGACCGTTATCCCGAGGTGGTTGAACAGATTAACGGCGATCCGGCCTGGCAATCGGTCGACGCGGTTAAACATCACCGGGTGTACCTGATGCCGGAATATGCCAAGGCCTGGGGCTATCCGATGCCGGAGGCCCTGGCCGTCGGCGAGCTGTGGATGGCGAAAAAACTTTACCCGCGGCGCTTTGCCGATGTGGATATTGATCAACAGGCCGACGCGTACTATCAACGCTTCTATCGGGTAGCATGGCGTCCGCGTCCCGATGGTCAGTAATGGCCCGGTACGCCTTAACGCCGCCGCCCCCTGGCTGCTGGCGGCGCTGACCCTGGCCATCGTCTTCTTGTCCCTGGGCGTCGGGCAGTTCAGCCTGTCGCCCCTGCGGGTCCTGCATCAACTGGCCCATCCTTTCCACGCGGGATCGCTGGAGAACCAGGTTATCTGGGCCATCAGGATGCCGCGTATCCTCACCGCGTGCCTGGCGGGCGGGGCGCTGGCGCTGTGCGGCGCCACGCTGCAGGGGATTTTCCATAATCCTTTGGTGGATCCGCATATTATCGGCGTCAGCGCGGGCGCGGCCTTTGGCGGCACGCTGGCTATTCTGCTTGGCCTGGCGCCGCCGCTGCTGTTGGCGTCCACGTTTTGCTTCGGCCTGCTGGCGCTGCTGCTGGTGTACCTGATTGCCGCCACCCTGGGGCGCGAAAACCGGCTGATGCTGATCCTGGCCGGGATTATCCTCGGCGGTTTTTTTGCCGCGCTGGTCAGCCTGCTGCAATATCTGGCCGATACCGAGGAAAAGCTGCCGAGCATTGTGTTCTGGCTGCTGGGCAGCTTCGCCACCGCCAACTGGCATAAACTGCTGATGCTGTTCGTGCCGGCGGTGTGCGCTGGCGGACTGCTGTACCGCCTGCGCTGGCGGGTCAATATCCTCTCTCTGGGCGACGCCGATGCCCGCGCGCTGGGCATGCCGGTGGTCAATCTCCGCCGCCTGACGCTGGTGCTGTGCGCGGTGCTGACGGCGGCGCAGGTGGCGGTCAGCGGCAGCATCGGCTGGATTGGGCTGGTGATCCCGCATCTGGCGCGCATGCTGGTAGGCGCGGACCATCGGCGTCTGCTGCCTACCGCGTTCTGGCTGGGCGGAGCCTTTATGGTGCTGGTGGACGATCTGGCGCGTACGCTAAGCGAGGCTGAAATTCCGCTGGGCATCCTCACCGCGCTGCTGGGGGCGCCGCTGTTCGCCTGGCAGCTGATCCGCGACAGCCGCGAGGAAAAACGATGACCGCCGCTACGCTTGAGGCCCGGCGGCTGGAATACGGCTATGGGGAACCGCTGTTCAGGCCGCTGGATTTTGCCTGCGCGCCGGGTGAAGTGTGCGCCATCCTTGGCGCCAACGGGCGCGGCAAAACCACGCTCCTGCATACGCTGGCCGGCGTGCTGCCGGCATTGGGCGGCGAGGTGCGCGCCATGGGCGGCATCGGTTTTGTGCCGCAGCGTTTTACGCCGACGTTTTCCTACCGGGTGTTTGATATCGTGCTGATGGGGCGGGCGGGCCATGTCGGGTTATTGCACATGCCGTCGCGCCGGGACGAGGCCATTACCCTTGAGGCGCTGGACGCGCTGGGTATCGGCGCGCTGGCGCAGCGCGCTTTCCCGTCGCTGTCCGGCGGGCAGCAACAGCTGGTGCTGATAGCCAGGGCGCTGGCGACCCGCAGCAATATCCTGGTGCTGGATGAGCCGATGTCGGCGCTGGATTTGTTTAACCAACAGGCGGTAATGCGCCTGATCCGCCGGCTGGCCGGCAGGGAGGGGGTAAGCGTGCTGTTTACCACCCACGATCCTTCCCATGCGTCGCTGCTGGCCGATAACACCCTGCTGCTGTTGCCGGGCCGGGAGTGGCTGCATGGCGCCACGCGGACGGTATTAAGCGAGGAAAACCTGAAGCGCGCCTATGATATCGTGGTCAAGCGGGTCGATGTCGATCACCAGGGCCGGCGGCACCGGATCCTGGTGCCGCTGTTTGATCCGCGCGACTAAAAAATCGGCGCGCGCCCTCAGCGTATAGGGTCGCCGATCGCCAGGAATCCGGCCTTGCGCAGAAAATGCCGCCCCGGCGCCGACAGGATAAAATCCGCCAGCGCGCCGGCCCGCGGCGAGCGCAGCGCCAGGGCGTAGGTGGCAAAAACGTTATATTCATCCGGGATCGCCACCACCCGCAGTTGCGGATCCTGTTCAAGCTTCGCCGCATAATGCGCATAACCGATAAACACGTCGGCCAGGCCCTGGCGAAGGATCCAGCCGGCGGCCAGCTCGCCAGCGGGCACGGGCAGGGTATCCGTGCCACCCACCAGCGGCCTGGCGCGCCGCTTCAGATCCCCCGCGCCGGCCGGCAGCAGGGAGGCGGCGGTATCGAACAATTGCCAGGCGTAATCGCCGGAAGGATCGCAGCCGGGCGTCGAGGTGCCGATCGCCAGCTCAGGATTACCCAGCAGCGCCAGCCAGTCGGCGTGATCCGTGCGCGCGCCGCGCCGCGCCGTCAGGCACAGCCGGTTACGGGCAAAAGGCCTGACGTCGAACGCCAGTCCCTGCGCCCGCAGCCGCGCGGCATGCTCGGTATTGGCCGAGGCAAAAAGATCGCAGGGCGCCCCCGCCTCGATTCGCTGGCGCAGCAGGCCGGCGGGGCCGAAATCCACCCTAACCGGCAGACCGGTAACGGCGCGATAGTGGGCCAGCAGCGGCGTCAGCGCCGGGCGCAGGCTGCCGGCGGCCAGGACAATTAGTGGCGACACAGAGGCGACACCGGCAGCTTGATAAAGTCGATAAACGCCCTCAGCGCCGCGGGCATATGCGGTTTGTTGGGATAATAGAGATAGAATCCGGCAAACGGCCCGCACCAGTTCCCCAGCGCGCGAACGAGGCGTCCCTGGTTGATGGCGTCGGCGACAAAACTCTCGGGCAGAAATGCAAGGCCGGCGCCTTGCAGCGTGGCCTCAAGAAGCAGATCCATTTCATTAACGGTAATCACTCCCTCAATCCCGACATCGAGGGGGCCGTCCGGACCGTCAAAATTCCAGCGATACAGCGCGCCGGTCTCGTTCCACCGATAGTTTATGCAGGCATGTTCGCGGATATCCGCCGGCGTTTGCGGCAGCGAACGGCCTGCAAAATAGGCGGGCGACCCGACTACCGCCATTCTCCAATCCGGCGTCAGCCTGACGGCGATCATGTCCTGCTGCACCAGTTCGCCCAAGCGGATCCCGGCATCGAAACCCTTGGCCACGACGTCGGTAATATTATCGTCAATTACCAGATCGAGCTGGATATCGGGATAGGTCCGCACAAAATCACCCAGCGCCGGACCGACCACCAGCCGGGCGGCGAGGCGCGGCAGGTTAATCCGGACCCTACCCCTGGGTTGCGTCTGAAAGGCGCCGACGTCCCGAATGGCGCCCTCCATATCGGCAATCGCGGGACTTAAGCGATCAAACAGCGCCTGACCGGCCTGGGTCGGCGCAAGGCTGCGCGTCGTGCGGTTGAGCAGCCTTGCGCCGAGGCGTTCCTCGAGGGAGCGCAGGGTATGGCTTAGGGCGGAAGGCGATAGGCCGAGCCGCAGGGCGGCGCGCCGGAAGCTCCTTTCCTCTAATATGGCCATAAAGGCTACCAGTTCGGAGAATTCCGTGCCCTTCATATAGATGCTCCCGATTCAATAACCTGTGCCGATTATAGCGCATTATCGTACACAATAGGTTGTGTTAGGTTGTGGGTTGTATAACCGGCGGGTCTCGCTATCGGAAGAGACGCCCGGTTTCCGACAACCCGCAATGAGAGCAGAAGATGACAGAAACAATGAGACGTTGGGAGATGGATGCTATCGGCCGGGATCGGCTGGAGCTGAGGGACGTCCCCATCCCGCGGCCTGGGCGGGGCGAAGTTCTGGTGAAGGTGGCGGCCGTTTCGCTCAATTACCGCGACAAAATGGTGACCGAGAGCGGCCGGGGCTTGCCTATCGCGTTTCCCTTCACTCCCGGTTCAGACCTTGCGGGCACGGTTGTGGCACGCGGCGAGGGCGCTACCCGCTTTGACACCGGCGATCGCGTAATCTCGACCTTTACGCCCGGCTGGATCGACGGCGCCCGCCAGGGTAATGCCCGTACGCCATCCTACCGTACCCTTGGCGGCTTTTATCCCGGCGTGTTGGCGGACTATGTGGCATTTCCGCAGGACTGGTTCGTCCGCGCGCCGGCGACGCTGGATGACGCGCAGGCCAGCACGTTGCCCTGCGCCGGACTTACCGCCTGGTTCGCGCTGGTCGAGCGTGGCCGCCTGCGCGCCGGTGAAACGGTGCTGGTGGAGGGGACTGGGGGAGTGGCGTTGTTCGGCCTCCAGATTGCCAAGATGCATGGAGCCTTAGCGATCGTTTCCGGCAGCGCCGGCAAGCTGGCCCGCGCCAAGGCGCTGGGCGCGGACCATGGCATCGACCGCCGGCATGGCGATTGGGTCGAAGCCGTGCTTGAGATCACCGGCGATCGCGGTGCCGATCATATCCTTGAACTGGTCGGCGGATCACACCTCGGCGAGGCCGTGCAGACGGCGGCCGTCGGCGGGCGCATCTACCAGATTGGCGCGCTGGAGGGCTTCGAGGTGTCGGCGCCGGCCATGCCGCTGATGCTCAAGGACGTCTGCATCCAGGGTATCGGCACCGGCCATCGCCGCGCGCTTGAGGATCTGGT
This sequence comes from Acerihabitans arboris, assembly GCF_010131535.1. Classification (GTDB taxonomy): domain Bacteria; phylum Pseudomonadota; class Gammaproteobacteria; order Enterobacterales; family Enterobacteriaceae; genus Acerihabitans; species Acerihabitans arboris. Next base: position 264,761 of record NZ_WUBS01000007.1, on the reverse strand, counting down.
GCGGGCCGTGGACCGGACGAGGCTGAAGCCGGTGGTCGACACGCGTTATCCGCTCGCCGATCTGCCTGCGGCGTTCGATCATCTCGACCGCGGGGCATTCGGCAAGATCGTGGTTGAAATGGGGTGAGGGGGGCAACGTAAAGGCGGGGCTGTTTTGCCCGGGAAAGCGGCGTTATTGAGCAATAAACCTCGCCTGGACGGCAGCCCGGGCGGGGATCAATACACCGGCTCTGGCGGCTACCGGGCCATGATTAATTAAGGTTTTGCCCGGTACGCTAGGGTAACAAATCTCAGCCCAGCCGCAGGCAAAATCTGCTTCATGGTCCTTAATGCCGGATTCCCCGTGGCGAGAAAGTGCGGTATAAGGTTTCCCGGGATAATCCGGATTTATCGGCGATAATAAAAGTCATATAGTCATTTCAGCCTTCAATGATGATGCCCGGCTATTGATTATCGGTATTGACCATGGCCGTTTTGTAAAGCAGAGTAACCATATTGTTAAAGCTTATTTCCAGAGCATCTCTTTTATGTCTTAGCGACAGATAATCTTGATTAAACGGCCTATTCACGGCGATATCAGATATGATCTTTGCTATAAAATCAGCATTGTCCATAAAAGCATTTGCCTGCAACATCGGATCTCTTCTCATCAGTGCAATAAACTGCTGTTCACTGATGACGGCACCTTGATGATCATGGTTATATGCCCTGATAAAATCGGGATCAATTGTAATTGATTCACCATTACGAGAATGTAGCGCATCATCAAATACTTCCCTAAATTCGCTCGCATCTCCTACAAGACTGGTTGATGGCGAAATTAAAAAGTCTAATGAACCAGAGTGGTGGGATATTTCATGTAAAATAGTAAGATGTGGTTTCGTGCTAACGATTGGCGCGGTGTTAAAATTATCCACCATAATAATAACCCTGCGATTCACATCGTCAGCATAGGTAAATCCCATAGGGCATTCGATGCGGTGTATGTAAGGCTTTGTAGCGGTAGAAGAAGTTGCAAAAATAACGTTATTGGCATAGTTATTGAAGTAATTTACAATTTTATCAGAGTGACGCTTTAGTCTTGTCATTGCCTCGACAAGTATTTTTTCATCTTTTGTCTGCAAAACTCCCGATAAATAAGACTTTATGGGATTGTTTTTATAATACTGCAACTTTTCGTTAACGGGCATTGTCGTTCTTTGCAACTTATCTAACACAGCCTTAGCGTTATCATGTGCTTTAGTTAATTCATTATAGAATATATTGATATTGTTTTTCAGAAGATCAAATCCCAGCGGAATATTTTGCACATTTTCCCCATAGCGGTGCAGATAAATAGTATCTGAATGGTAAGAATCCTTGATGTACTTTATAATGTCCTGAGTCCGATCGAGTTTATTGGGGTAAAAGAAAGCATAATAATGATCCATAGGCTGCATGAATGTAGTTGGACCAGGTATATGGGTAATGTCAACTAATTGATTGTTGTTATGTGCAAAGTGAATGCCGTGATTAATGTTATCTTGTTCCATGAATTTAATTTTTGGCATATCCGGTTTGTCAAGCCTGGACATTTGTCGGGATGGAGAATTGCTAGCGGGTTTTAAAGAACCGGTTTTTTTGTTTTCCATCAATACCAGCCTTCTATCAATATCAATTTTATATCTATTGCCAAAAACTTCTCCGGTTGCGCAGTTTACCGCGGCAACAATATCCTGTCCGTCACTATGACCTATTTTTTTAACGGGGATCGGGATTTCACTACCCGGGAGCTTAAGCTTATGATCGGGTTTAATGGATGACGGCAGTATATTTTTCAACTCAGCGGCTTTGAGCTTGGTAATAATTCCATCGAGTTTTATCTCGCCTTTATATTTTTCCAGGAGAGTGATGATTTTCTTGAAGGATTTTTTTCCCAACAAAGGCATCAGCTCAAATCCCGGATCGGCAGCCCTCAATACGTGTACCCCTAGAGACGATATATCCTTAACCGTGGGAAGGCTGATGTGCTGAAGAAATTGTGCGCCTGTCGCTTTTAATGTATTTTTATTTACCGCATTTCCGGCAAATACAATAGCGCCCTTATTCAACCCTTTTATGATGCTGGAACCGAACTTACCGCTTAAAGTGGCTGCCTTGCCGGCCACAACGAAAAAAGAAACAGCGTCCAGCAAACAGGCGGGAATAGCCTGTTCAAGGTCATTATTTGATGCATATGCAACACAGTCATGGAAAGGAATAATATGTTTAACCACACCCCATATTTTTTGCAGGTCAGAGGGGGTATATCCCGATTCATAAAGAGCACCATAGAAAACCGCTCGGTGTCGATTTCTCAGAAAACTAACAAGCATCTGTATTTTTTGATCTTTATCCTTAATTAAACTATTTTCAGGCTTACCTCCGGCATAGGTAATTAATGGGTGAAAATTATTATGGTTTACGCTGTCATCATCGGGTATAGCCTGGTCAAACCGGACAATATCATACCCCTGTGCAGGTTTTCCCTTTAGAGCGTAGCACCGTTTTCCTTTGTCCACCGTTACGGAAAAGACATCTGCGGCTTTGATGCTGTCGAAATCATACTGATAATCGCCATGGTCATGCACACCAGGGAAGATACCGTTCGCCTTGATAATGGGAACTATCCTTAAGCTGTGAATGATGGATTTCTCTGATAAAATAAAGTCCTGCTCTGTTTTTTCTATCGTCGCCAGCGCGAAATTAATAAGGAACTCATCCAGATCGGCAAACCGGTCCGCTACATTTGTTGTTTGCTTCATGTACTCATCATTAACGCTGTCAGGAGCCGTCTTACAGGGTTTCGACATGCTATTTAAATATTCTTCTTTAGCCCCTTTTTTACCTTGGGCATATCTCTGCTCCCTCGTCATGATTGCGCTGGCAATGTTCGGCAGGGGAAAAATAGCGTTTTGCGGACAACGTTCTATTATGCTGTCAGCAAGCTGCCCCCGGGTAAGCCATTTTTTTACCGCATTCTCATAGGTGTTTAATTTTAAATCAAGATCTTCCAGAGCATTCTGCACTATTTTTTTGTATTCGAGATATTCATTTACCGCAATGGTCTGGAGATGAAAATAATTATCATTTTTCATGGCGGTTATTTTCTCAGGGTAGTTAATGGCCAGGAACAGCAATGCAGGCAATGAGTAATATTTCAGCATATCCACGCCGGCACCGTCGCGCAGCGCCGTTTCCCATAAAAGCTCTCCGGTGCTGTTAGCCTCCTGCCTGCTGATTTCCATGAGGTTTATGCCGTTATCGTACAAAAACAAAGAACCGGTAAATAAATACGCGAATTCCTCGTCATTTAGGGAGATTCCTTTTACCAGCGGGTCACTTCCGTAATAAGAGAGTAGGGGTATTTCTTTTTGCAGCGAACTGCGCCATATGCTCTTTAGCACAGTCTGTTCAGGCTCAGGCAATAGATTAAAACAAAGTTTTCCCTCGGCCTGCAACCCCTCAGGTGAAAGCAAGAAATTCATGCTATCGATAGTTAACATGAATGGATAATTATCTTCAGCTGCCATTTTCGCGAGCATAATATCGGGTGGCGAGCCCAATACATTTTCGAAAAGCCAATTTATTATCGCCGACTTTTCCTGCGTCTGTGATAAGGATTCATTTTTGTTTCCGCCATAAAGATTCGAGGCCTTAAGAATGAGCCTGGCTATATTTTTTTCACTGAGGGGTTTTTCTGCTTCAAGGTATTTAGCCACAGCGGCCGTTAATTCCTCTACGCTGAACTTATTAGGTTTTTTAACATCATTCAGCAGCAAATTTTTCTTAAGGAAACGGATAATTTCCTTGTTTTGTTTTCGCGACTTGGTTCCCTTAATACGGTTAGCCTGATACTTGCTCCTTGGGCAATAACTTCGATAGGGATCAACCCTGCTTCCTTCCAGCGGTCGATCTCCCGGCCTAGCGTCTTCCGCCGGCAGATTATTCAGGTAAGCGTCCTGTGCCGCCAGTAAGGCTACCGGGGTGGGGAGGCGGCTGTTTTGCATAAGGGCGTCGATACTATTGCCATCGGTATCTCCCGATCGCCAGCGGGTATACCCGTAGCCACAGGTCGCGCCGCCCAGAACAGCAGCCCCTATTAACCAGGCCCGCCAACGGCTCGCGGCGTGGCCGGCCGGTTGCCGGGCCTGGCGGGTACCATCCCCGTCAACTTTTTTTGCCGTGGATGAGACTGAGCGAATAGAGAGTGACCATGCCGGAGCACCGGGCTGTTGTTTATTCTCTTCCCTGCCGGGGGCGGCGGAGACAGGCTGGTAACAGCCAGGGTAATGTGATGATGTGGACTGGGATATCTTATGCATAAGTCATTTCCCTCTGGTCGATATCAGGCGAAGCATTACATATTAGTATGCGCACATAAAACCAAAGGAAAACCAACATGCTATTGCCGGCGTTAAGCGCGGTTTAATACCGGCGGGTATCATGCCGAATGCAACCGTAACGGCAATAAAGAGCAAACAAACAATCTGGCAAGGTATATTGCCCGGATTGTTTTACAGAACAGGTCGTTTTTAATATTTTAGGTATAAATATGAGGCAATAATTTGGTTAATTTCAAAGTGGATTGACAGGGATGCCGGCTCTTCTCAATCGCGCGATCCTCATGCCGTCCGGTGCAAAATACCGGCTCGGCCAAATATCCTCCGGCGGTATGCCCAGTGCACCGGCAATCTGTTCCTCGCCTTTAGTCCAGGGCCGGATCAGCGCGTTGGCCAGGATTGAGGAACTCGGGCCGGCGGAACGTGACAATGCCGCCATGGCGGCGCCTTTTTTGCGCAGGCCCATCACGATATCCACCGGATGCCAATCTTGTTTTTCATTCATAGCGCACCTCCGGGCAGGATTCGGGTTGGCGGGGTTCGGGCTGAAACCGCTAAAAGAAAAGGCAAAAATGCAGGGTAATACGACATTTTTTCATGGTGCGTTTCCAGTGGTTTAGCTGTTAAATATTCTCTAACTGAGAAATTTATAATGAAAAAGTGTTTTATTTTCTGAACGTGACACCCGTCACATAATGTTATGCAGACTATGCCCTGCTTCATAGTTTGATTGCGCGCTCTCTTTATACTGGTAGAGATTTAACGTCGAACCATTCCTTTACAAGTCTTAAGAACGTCACAAGGAATCCTACAATGGACGAACAGCTAAAACAAAGCGCTTTGGATTTTCATCAGTTCCCGCAGCCGGGCAAGATCCAGGTTTCCCCCACCAAACCGCTGGCCACCCAACACGATCTGGCGCTGGCCTATTCTCCCGGCGTCGCTGCGCCTTGCCTGGAAATTGCCAAGGATCCGCTGGCCGCGTTTAAATATACCGCGCGCGGCAACCTGGTGGCGGTAATCTCCAACGGCACCGCGGTGCTGGGGTTGGGGAATATCGGCGCGTTGGCGGGCAAGCCGGTGATGGAGGGCAAAGGCGTTTTGTTTAAGAAGTTCTCCGGCATCGATGTGTTTGATATCGAGGTGGATGAACTGGACCCTGATAAGCTTATCGAGGTGATTGCCGCGCTTGAGCCGACCTTCGGCGGCATCAACCTGGAGGATATCAAGGCGCCGGAATGTTTCTATATCGAGAAAAAACTGCGTGAGCGCATGAAAATCCCGGTATTCCACGACGACCAGCACGGCACCGCCATTATCTGCACCGCCGCGGTGTTAAACGGCCTGCGGGTAGTGGAAAAGAACATGAGCGACGTCAGGCTGGTGGTCTCCGGCGCCGGCGCCGCCTCCATCGCCTGCCTGAACCTGCTGGTGGCGCTGGGACTACAGCGCCACAATATCATTGTCTGCGATTCGCGCGGCGTGATCTTCGAGGGACGCGAAGAGAACATGGCGGAAACCAAGGCCGCCTACGCCATTAAGGATAACGCCATGCGCACCCTGGCGGACGCCATCCCCGGCGCGGATATTTTCCTGGGCTGTTCCGGGCCCGGCGTGCTGACCCAGGCGATGGTGAAGACCATGGGGCCACGGCCGCTGATCCTGGCGCTGGCCAACCCCGAGCCGGAAATCCTGCCGCCGCTGGCGAAGGCGGTGCGGCCCGATGCGATTATCTGCACCGGTCGTTCCGACTACCCGAACCAGGTCAATAACGTGCTGTGCTTCCCGTTTATTTTTCGCGGCGCGCTGGATGTGGGCGCCACCACCATCAATGAAGAGATGAAACTCGCCTGCGTGCGCGCCATCGCCGATCTGGCGCTGGCCGAGCAAAGCGACGTGGTGGCCTCCGCCTATGGCGACCAGGATGTGTCGTTCGGGCCGGAATATATTATTCCCAAACCTTTCGACCCGCGATTGATTGTCAAGATTGCCCCGGCGGTAGCGCGCGCGGCCATGGAGTCCGGCGTGGCCACCCGGCCGATCAAGGATTTCGACGCCTATACCGAAAAACTGACCGAATTTGTCTATAAAACCAATCTGTTTATGCGGCCGATATTTTCCCAGGCGCGCAAACAGCTCAAACGCGTGGTGCTGGCGGAAGGGGAAGAGGAGCGCGTACTGCGCGCCACCCAGGAAATGGTCACCATGAAACTGGCGCGGCCGATCCTGGTGGGCCGGCCAAGCGTTATCGATATGCGGCTGCAAAAGCTGGGCCTGCAAATTATTGCCGGCAAGGATTTCGAGGTGGTGAACAACGAATCCGATCCGCGCTTTAAAGAATACTGGGGCGAATATTACCAGATCATGAAACGCCAGGGCGTCTCGCCCGAGCAGGCACAGCGGACGCTTATCGGCAATCCGTCGCTGATTGCCGCCATCATGGTGCGGCGCGGCGAGGCGGACGCGATGATTTGCGGCACCGTCGGCAGTTACCAGGAACACTTTAAGGTGGTGGAATCGGTGTTCGGCTATCGCGAGGGCGTGCATGTGGCCGGCGCGATGAATGCGCTGCTGCTGCCCAGTGGCAATACCTTTATCGCCGATACCTATGTCAACGACGACCCGACGCCGGAACAGCTGGCGGAAATCACCCTGATGGCGGCCGAAACGGTGCGGCGCTTTGGTATCGAACCCAAGGTGGCGCTGTTGTCCCACTCCAGCTTCGGCAGTTCGGATTGCCCGGCGGCGCGCAAGATGCGCAAGACCCTGCGGTTGGTCAACGAGATGGCGCCTGATTTGGAAATCGACGGCGAAATGCACGGCGACGCGGCGCTGGTGGAGAGCATTCGCCACGACCTGATGCCGGACAGCCCGCTGAAAGGCGCGGCCAATATCCTGATCATGCCGAATATGGAAGCCGCGCGCATCAGCTACAACCTGCTGCGCGTCTCCTCGTCCGAGGGCGTGACCGTCGGGCCGGTATTGATGGGCGTCGCCAAACCGGTGCATATCCTGACGCCGGTGGCCTCGGTGCGGCGTATCGTCAATATGGTGGCGTTGGCGGTGGTGGAGGCGCAGACCGAACCGCTATAAAACCTTAGCTCGCGAGCCTGCCCCATCGGCAGGCCCGCCCTTTAACACGTCCGCCTTGGGGTTGGTGTGAGCGGGCCTGCCGTGGCATGGGCGCTATTGCGCGCCGGGTCCCGGGGATGGGCGCGCGCAGCGGTACAACCTCCTGGGATGGCCGATATTGCCATAACGCATTTCCACGCCGAGGAACCCGGTTTCAACGCAGTATTCCAGGTAACGGCGGGCGGTGGTTTTGCTCAGTCCGGTACGGCCGACGATATCGTCGACCGAGTGCGGTTCGCCGTCGTCAGCGGTAAATATCTGCTTTACCAGCCCGAGGGTATTCTCTTCAATGCCTTTGCTGCCGGATTCCTGGCCGTAGGTTTTGGACTGTAGTTGATACAGGATATCGACGTTTTGCTGATCCACCACCTTAAACGCCCGCTGGGTGACGGCGAACTTGATAAAGCGCTCCAGGGAATGGCGCAGGCGCTTCCAGGATACCGGCTTCAGGATATAGTCGAACGCGCCGCAGCGGATGGCCTGGCTACAGGTGTTCATATCGCTGGCGGCGGTGATAAAAATGACCGAGCATTCCAGCCCGCGCAGCAGTTCGCTGTCGATTAACGAGATGCCCTGGCCGTCCGGCAGATAATTATCCAGCAGCATGAGCCGGGGACGTTTTTGCAGCAGCTGTTCGCGCGCCTCTTTCAAGGTGCCGGCGACGCCTACCAATCGAAGCTTTGCGTGGTTATCGATAAAATCGGCGTGCAGCTGCGCCAGCGAGCTTTCATCTTCAACAATAAGCACGTCAAAAATTTCAGGTTGCATAATCAGGTTCATCCGGGGTGATGGGGCCCGCCGTGGTCGCGTGGCCTGTTACAGGAATAAATACGGAAAATACCGTCCCGTACGGTTGGTTGGCGGAGACTTCTATCGCGCCGCCGGCTTGCTGGACGTAGCTGGCAACCAGATGCAGGCCCAGCCCATGGTCGCCGTGGTTTTTGGTGGTTACGCCCAGCTTGAATATTTGCTCATAGCTGTCCTCGGCGATGCCGGCGCCCTGATCGGCTATTTCGATCACCCATTCCCGATCGCCGCCGACGATATAGACTTCGATAGGGTAATGTTCGCCCTCGCGTTGCAAGGTCGCCTCGATGGCGTTATCCAGGATATTGCCGATAACCGACATCAGCTCGGTTTCCCGCAGCCTGGGAGGGAGGCGGGTTAAATTACAGGCCGGGTCGAACAGCAGCTGCACCCCCTTCTCCCGGGCGCCGGCGTATTTCCCCAGCAGCAGGCCGCACAGCGTCGGCGAGCAAAAACGCGCGGACACAAAATCGAGAATTTCCTGCGCGCTCTCCGATTGCGCCTCGATATACCTGATTGCTTCGTCGTAGCGTTTCATATGTAGCAAACCGGCCAGCGCGGCGGTCCAGTTCAGCTGTTCATGGCGCAGGATGCGCAGGCTGTCCGCATAGCGTTTTACCTGGCTTAACTGCATGCTCAGGCTATCGATATCCTTCAGATCGCGAAAACTGATGACCCAGCCCTGCAGCTTGTCCTCCAGCATGATGCGTACCCGACTGGCAATAACCGTCAGGTCGTTAAACAGGCATATTTCATCGTGGGTATCGCCGGCCAGCATGATGCGCTCTTCAAGGAAAACGATGGGCTTGATCACCGTCGATAAAGGGGTGCCGCGCAGTTCGCGCGAGGAGACGTTCACGGATAATAATGATTTGGCCGCGTGGTTGATTTCCGCGATACGGGATGTTTTATCAATGGCGATCACCCCCTCGAAAATAGATTCCAACAGGGCTTTCTGTTGCCGCACCAATAACCCAATTTCCCGTGGCTCCAGGGAAAACATCTGCTTCTTCATGGTATTGGAAAACCACCATGAAAAGATAAATAACGCCAGCAGCAACAACAGCGCTACGGCCAGAATATTAAATAATTTACCGGCGCTCAGGTTATCAATATGGGTTTTTAAATAACCAATGGAAACAATGCCGATAACATTATCTTGCCGATCGATGATCGGCGCTTTGCTGCGCAGGGATATCCCCAGCCCGCCTTTACGAACGGAAATAATGGTTTTTCCCGCCAGCACCTCACTATTATCACCCCCTATCATCGACTTACCCACCTGCTCCGGATAACGGGAGTGATATAAATGCAAGCCCAACTGATCGCCAATGACAATATAACTGGCGTCGCTGCGTTGGGTTAATTTATCCATCAGCGCGGCAATGGCGGCGGTGTCCTTGGTTTTCACCGCGTCGATCAGTGACGGTATCATGGCGATTTCCCGCGCCTGTACCCGCGCCCGCGCGCCGATTTCCGCATAAAGCTGTTTGTCCAGGTCGTAGTAATAATAAATGCCGATCAGCGTAAGCAGCAGCGAGAAGAATACGATAAGGCTCATGAAAAGCTTTATATGAAATGAGATCCTCGCGCGCATAATATACTTCGGCCATGTGGGAAATGAATGCTTGATTATTCAGCCTATCATGAATGGCTGGCACTGTAAGGCCGCGGCCCGCAAAGTGTGATCACAAACACAGCATGGACAGTGAATGCCATTCACCGATTGGATGAAAGTAATATCGCCGGATAAATTAAATACATTTCCATTACCTCCCATTAACATATAACGCATCGAACAATAAAAACCATAAAAACCATGAAGAATCAAAAAACCATTTCATGATGATAACGATATCTTATGAGCGGCAAAATAATAAAAACCATTAACGCCATAGAATCCATTAAAACTTCTTTGTGCTAAATTGAACCGGCCAGCTGGGTATGAAATAATAAAAACCATTAAAAACTTAAATGCCTTTAAAATAGCGGTTTTAATTTGAATGCAATCACATAAATTCGATCGGTTGCTGCTTAATATGCCTGCACAAATTGACAAAGGGGCTGATGATGAGCACGACAGATGATACCTATATTGTTGTCACGGATACAACAAACGCAAAAAAAGTTTCCGTAAAGGAAAAATGGTGGCATATCCTCGATACGTGGAAAATCGGTATTATTCCACTGCCGCTGTTTTTATTGGCCGGCGCGCTTATCGGTATTGATTGCCTGAGCGGAAAATTGCCCAGCGATATCGTGGTGATGGTTGCCACGCTGGCGTTTTTTGGCTTTGCCTGCGGTGAGTTCGGTAAACGGCTGCCGATTATTGGCAAAATGGGCGCGGCCGCCATCTGCGCCACCTTTATTCCTTCCGCGCTGGTGCACTACGGATTATTACCCGATGTCGTGGTTGCCTCCACCACCACGTTCTTCAAAAGCACCAATATCCTTTATCTGTATATCTGCTGCATTATCGTCGGCAGCATCATGAGCATGAACCGGCGCACCCTGATCCAGGGTTTCCTGCGGATATTTTTCCCGATGCTGTGCGGCGAAGTGGCCGGCATGCTGGTCGGCATGGGCGTCGGGCTGATGCTCGGCCTGCCGCCGTTCCAAATCTTCTTTTTCCTGATCCTGCCTATCATGGCCGGCGGCGTCGGTGAAGGCGCCATCCCGCTGTCCATCGGTTACGCCGCGCTGTTGCATATGGAGCAGGGCGTGGCGCTCGGCCGCATCCTGCCGATCGTGATGCTCGGCGGCCTGACCGCCATCGTCATCGCCGGTTGCCTGAACCGTCTGGGTAAACGTTATCCGCACCTGACCGGCGAAGGCAACCTGATGCCGGTCAAACCCGGCGCGCGTGATGAGTCCGACGCTGAACCGGCCCAGGCCTCCAGCGGCAAAACCGACGTCACCACCATTGCCGCCGGCGCGCTGCTGGCGGTGCTGCTGTATATGGTGGGCATGCTGGGATACAAACTGATCGGCCTGCCGGCGCCGGTGGGCATGCTGTTTATCGCGGTGCTGATCAAACTGGCCCACGGCGTATCGCCGCGCATGCTGGAAGGATCCCAGGTGGTCTATAAGTTCTTCCAGACCTCGGTGACCTACCCGATCCTGTTTGCCGTCGGCGTGGCGATCACCCCATGGCAGGAACTGGTCAACGCCTTCACCCTGACCAACCTGCTGGTGATTGTCAGCACGGTCGGCACGCTGGTCGGCACCGGTTTCCTGGTGGGCAGAAAAATCGGCATGCATCCCATCGACGTGGCTATCGTCTCCTGCTGCCAGAGCGGGCAGGGCGGCACCGGCGACGTGGCCATCCTCACCGCCGGCAACCGTATGTCGCTGATGCCGTTTGCCCAAATCGCCACCCGTATCGGCGGCGCGATAAACGTCTCGGTCTCATTGCTGGTATTGGGCAATTTTATTCTCTGAACCGCCACCGGCCCGGAAATATCCCGCGTCGGTGAAGACAGTTAGGAAACGCTATGAAACTCGCAAGTTATCTTCACCAGGGCGTCAAAAGCTACGGCATCGTCACGCCCGGCGGCATTATCGATTTGGGGCGTCGTCTCGGCCATCTCCATACGGACCTGAAATCTCTGCTTGCGGGCGATGCGCTGCCGCTGGCACGTGAACTGGCGGACCTGCCGGCGGATCTGTCCGTCGACACGGTGACTTTTTTACCGGTCATCGAGCATCCGGATAAAATACTGTGCGTCGGCATGAACTACGCCGCCAAACGCCGGGAGTTTGGTGAAATGAACCCGGCGCCCACCCTGTTCGTGCGTTTTGCCGATTCCCAGACCGGGCACGGCACCCCGGTGGTAAAACCCAGCCATTCGGTGGAATTCGACTACGAGGGCGAACTGGCGGTGATTATCGGCCGGGGCGGACAGGATATTCCTGCCGCGAGCGCCTTGTCCCATGTCGCCGGCTACAGCTGTTATATGGACGGTTCCGCCCGCGACTGGCAGCACACCTGGTTTACCGCCGGCAAGAACTGGCGGCAAACCGGCGCGTTCGGGCCGTACCTGACCACCGCCGATGAAATACCCGATCCGCACGCGCTCAGCATCCGCACCTGGCTCAACGGCCTGATGGTGCAGGACGACAATACCCGCAGCATGATCCACAACATCGCCGAGCTGATTGAATATATCAGCACCTTTACCCAACTGAACGCGGGCGATGTGATCATTACCGGTTCCCCGGGCGGCGTGGGCAAAAAACGCACGCCGCCGCTGTTTATGAAGGCCGGCGACTGCATCGAGGTCGAAATAGAAAACATCGGCCATCTGCGCAATATGATTATTGACGCGGACCGGCCCCAGGTAAGCGCAACCTCCCATGCCGCCGCGCCGTGCTGAACCTGGATTTAAGGCTGAACCCGCCGCCGCCCGCCGCCGGCCATCTCTATTCACGATAGGAACACGTTATGTACGATCGGGACCCGCTGGATTTTTCCGTGCTGACCGTCGACCACCCGCGCGATAACCTGGACGGGGTGCGCGCGCTGCTCGAGGCCAGCCTTCTGGGCATGGACGCGGATATCACCCGGTTCGTGGTGGCCCGCGGCGACGGACGGCTGGCGGGATGCGCCGGTATTGCGGGCAACGTGATTAAATGCGTCGCGGTGGCGGCGGATTATCGCGGCGATAATCTCAGCGCACGCCTGGTGGGGGAAGTGGAGCAACTGGCGGTAAGCGAGGGCCATTTCCATCTGTTCCTTTATACCCGGCCGTCGAATATCGGCGTATTTCGCGGCTGCGGTTTTTACCCGATTGCCCAATGGGACCAGGTGGCGGTACTGATGGAGAATACGCCGGTGGGCATCCGGCGCTACAGCCGGGCGCTGGAGCGTTATTACCAGCCCGGCAATCCCATCGGCGCGGTGGTGATGAACGCCAACCCGTTCACCCTGGGGCACCGGTACCTGGCGGAGCAGGCCGCCGCCGCCTGCGACTGGCTGCATATCTTTGTCGTGCGCGAGGACGTGTCGCTGTTTCCTTATGCCGCGCGCCTGGAGATGGTGCGCCGGGGCGTGGCGCATCTGGCCAACGTCCAGGTGCACGAGGGGTCCGATTATTTGATCTCGCGCGCCACCTTTCCCGGCTATTTCCTGCGCGATACCAATCTGGTGAGCAAGACCTACAGCGCCATTGATTTGCTGATTTTCCGCAATCATATTGCTCCGCCGCTGGGCATCACCCATCGTTTTGTCGGCACCGAGCCTTACTGTCCGGTGACCAATCAATATAACCGCGATATGCGCCACTGGCTCGAAGACCCGGATCGCGCGGCGCAGCCGCCTTTGCGGGTGGTGGAGATCCCGCGCAAATGCCAAGCCTCGGGGCGGGCGATTTCCGCCTCGGAGGTGCGGGCGCTGCTTAAGCAGCGGCAAATGGCGCGCATCCAGGACATTGTTCCGCCCAGCACCTTCGCTTACCTGACCCGGCGCGAGATGCCGGAACCGGCTGGGATCTGCGCGACCGGCGCGTGATCCGGCCCGTGACCTGTTTTTTATCAGACTTTATTGTGAACGCAACTATTTGGGAACGCACCTATGAAAATCGTACAGGAGGCCCTGGCGGGCACCTTTGAATCCAGCGACCTGCTGGTCAAGATTGCCCCCGCCGACGGTGAGTTGAACGTGGTGGTCAACAGCGAGGTGATGAAGCAGTTCGGCGCGCAGATTCGCCGGGTGATTGACGAGACGCTGACCGCCATGGGCATCGACGAAGGGCTGATTATTATCGACGATAAAGGGGCGCTGGACTGCGTAATCCGCGCCCGCGTGCAGACGGCGGTGTTACGCGCCGCCCGGGCCGACCAGATCCAATGGGAACAATTGTCATGAAAAAGCTTCGCCGCAGTATGCTGTTTATCCCCGGCGCCAACGCCGCCATGCTGTCCACCGCCTTTATCTATCGTCCCGACTCCATCATGTTCGATCTGGAGGACGCGGTGTCCCTGCGCGAAAAGGACAGCGCGCGCATCCTGGTGTTCCATGCCCTGCAACACCCGATGTATCGCGAGATCGAAACCGTGGTGCGCATCAACCCGCTCAATACGCCCTTCGGCCTGAAGGATCTGGAAGCGGTGGTGCGCGCCGGGGCCGACGTGGTGCGGCTGCCGAAAACCGACGGTCCCGAGGATATTCATGAATTGGAAACCCATATCGAACGTATCGAGCGCGCCTGCGGGCGCGAGGTCGGATCCACCCGCACCATGGCGGCCATCGAATCCGCCATCGGGGTGATTAACGCGGTGGCGATTGCCCGTTGTTCCCCCAGGCTTATCGGCATCGCGCTGGCGGCGTTCGATTATGTGATGGATATGCAAACCGAACGCGGCGACGGCACCGAGCTGTTTTATGCCCGCTGCGCGGTACTGCACGCGGCCCGCGCCGCCGGTATCGACGCATTCGACGTGGTCTATTCCGATATTAACGACGATGCCGGTTTCCTGCGCGAAGTCGAGCTGGTGCGCAAAATGGGCTTTAACGGCAAATCGCTGATCAATCCGCGCCAGATTGAGCTGTTGCATAACGCCTACGCGCCCACCCAGGAAGCGGTGGATTATGCCGAACGCGTGATTTTGGCCGCCGAAGAGGGCGAACGCAACGGATTGGGCGTGATCTCGCTCAACGGCAAGATGATTGACGGCCCGATTATCAATCATGCCCAGGTGGTGTTGGAGCGCGCCCGGGCTTCCGGTGTGCGTCGGTAAGGGTTTTCACGTTAACCGAATGACAGGAATACGTAATGAGTAACGTAACAGACGATCTACTGGCGCAGTACCGCCATTTGCGGCAGCTGGCGCCGTTTAGCCATGCCAACAGCATTACGCCCTGGCTGGCCGACGGCCAGGCCAAATACCAGCGCAAGCTGTGCGACAGCCTGGAACAGGCCATCGAGCGCAGCGGCCTGCAAGACGGCATGACACTCTCTTTCCATCATGCCTTTCGCGAAGGCGATATGGTGATCAACCGGGTGGTGGAAACGCTCGCCCGCCTGGGATTTAAAAACCTGACGCTGGCCTCCAGCTCGCTGATGAGCTGCAACGACGCGCTGATAGAGCCGATCCGCGCCGGCGTTATCACCAAAATCTATACGTCCGGCATGCGCGGTAAGCTGGCCGACGCCATTTCCCATGGCCTGATGGAAGAACCGGTGCAGATCCATTCCCACGGCGGCCGGGTGAAACTGTTGCAGGACGGTGAACTGAAGATCGACGTGGCGTTTCTCGGCGTGCCGTGCAGCGACGAGTTCGGCAATGCCAACGGCACCCACGGCACATCCTGCTGCGGTTCGCTGGGATATGCCATGGTGGATGCGCAGTTTGCCCGCAAGGTGGTGCTGTTGACCGAGGCGCTGGTACCCTTTCCCAATATGCCGGCCAGCCTGGTACAGGATCAGGTGGATTATATCGTCAGGGTGGACCAGGTGGGCGATCCGGCCAAAATCAGCGTCGGCGCGGCGCGGGTTACCAGCAATCCGCGCGAGCTGATGATTGCCCGCACCGCCGCCGACGTCATCGAGCACTCCGGTTATTTTGTCGATGGCTTTTCCCTCCAGACCGGCTCCGGCGCGTCCTCCACCGCCTGCACCCGCTTCCTGGCGCAGAAAATGGAGCGTCACGGCATCGCGGCGCGGTTTGCGCTGGGCGGCATTACCGGCAGTATCGTCGATCTGCATGAAAAGGGCCTGATTGCCAGGCTGCTGGACACCCAATCCTTCGACGGCCAGGCGGCGGCGTCGCTTGAGCACAACGTCAACCATATCGAGATTTCCACCAGCGTCTATGCCAACCCCGGCGCCAAGGCCGCCTGCTGCGACCAGCTGGATATCGTGATCTTAAGCGCCCTGGAAATCGACCTGGATTTTAATGTCAACGTGATAACCGGTTCCGACGGCGTGATGCGCGGCGCGTCCGGCGGGCATTGCGACGTGGCCGCCGCCGCCAACCTGACCATCGTGGTGGCGCCGCTGACGCGCAGCCGGATCCCCACCGTGGTTCGCCGGGTCACGACCCTGGTCACCCCGGGCGAGAGCATCGACGTTCTGGTGACCGATCAGGGCATCGCCGTGAACCCGGCGCGCCCCGAGGTGCGCCAACGCCTGGCGGCGGCCGGTCTTGAGGTCATGGATATCGAGCAGCTTTATCAACGGGCGGTGGCGTTGACCGGCGAGCCGAAGGCCATCGAGTTCACTCAGCGGATTGTCGGCGTTATCCGCTATCGCGACGGCAGCGTGATCGACGTGGTGCGCCAGGTTAAAGAGGACAGCTAAATGACCGTAACCGATTCACTGCAGTTTGCCGTTTCGCTTGAGGAACTGCTGGCGGCCAGGGATCTGCGCGCCGCGCGCCAGGTGGACTGGCTTACCCGGCACCGCCGGCCGCTGATCTCGCTGACGCTGGTCACGCCGGGGCCGGTGAAGGATTCGGCCCGCTACCGGCGGTCGATGCGCGCCGCCCTGGCGGCCTGCGACGCGCTGCTGCGCGCGCGCGGCTGGCCAGTGCTGGAACGGGCGGTCTTTTGGCCCGATACCGGGCCGGAGGCCTTCTGGGCGGTGGATCACGCCGCCGTTGAAATCAAGGCCGCCACGGTGGCGCTGGAGCAGGAACATGCTCTCGGGCGCCTGTGGGATATCGATGTGTTTTCACCGGACGTAGGCGTTATCGGCCGCCGCTCCCTTGACCGGCCGGGGAGGCCGTGTTTGCTGTGCGACCAGCCCGCCCACGCCTGCGCGCGATCGCGACGGCATGGCCAGGAAGAACTTACCGATAAAATCGAGGGTTTGCTGGATGGCTATTTTGCCCGCCGATAATCGTGACTGGGACGCCGGTGACAGAGAGCCGGCGGGGAGTGCGCCGCCGGTATTCCCGGCACGGGATGGCGCGGGTGATGCCGGCCCGGCTCCTGGCCCGGCGTGGCGTGGCGCGTCGCCGGCCGTCCCGGGAGCCGCTGACGCCGGCCCTGCGGTGATGATGCCGTTGCCCGCCATCGATCTGCTGGCGACGGCCGCGCTGCGCGAGGAGGTGATGCTGACGCCGAAACCCGGGCTGGTGGACAGCCGCAACAACGGCGCGCACCGGGATATGGACTTAGCGCTGTTTATGCAAAGCATAACGGCCATCGCGCCCTGGTTCGGCCGGTTTGCCGCGTTGGGCGAGCGCTGCGCCGATATGCCGGCGCAGCGGGTACTGGCTGAAATCCGCCCCACCGGCCTGGCCTGCGAACAGGCCATGTTTGCCGCCACCGGCGGCGTCAATACCCATAAAGGGGGGGTGTTTTCCCTCGGGCTGTTATGCGCCGCCGGCGGACGCCTGGCCGGCAGGGGACAAGCCTTGACCCGGCGCGGATTATGCGCCGACGTGGCGGCAATCTGCGCCCGGCTGGTGGCAACGGAACTGGCCGGCCGCCGCAAGCCGGCCACCGTGGGCGAGCGTCTCTATCTGCGCCATGGCCTTACCGGCGCGCGCGGCGAGGCCGCAGGCGGGTTTGCCACGGTAAGACGGTATGCGCTGCCGGCCTGGGATCGGCTGTCGGCGGCGGGCGCGGATCGCGAAACCGCGCTGCTGCACTGCCTGCTGGTGCTGATGGCCCATAATCCCGATACCAACCTGGTATCGCGTGGCGGCCTCGACGGCCTGCAGTTTGTCCGGCGCTATGCGCGGCGGCTGCTGGACGAGGGCTGGCGCCCACGGGCGCTTGAGGATATGGACCGGGCGCTTATCGGACGCAACCTCAGCCCCGGCGGTAGCGCGGATTTGCTGGCGGTAACGGCTGTGCTGGCGCGGTTCCCGGCATGAACCGCGATCGGCCGGCGCGCGAACAACCCGCGCACAAACGGCCTGTACTTGAATGTTCCGTACCCGATCGTTTCGCGCACGAACGGCCTGTGTCCGATCGACCCGCCCGCGAACGACCCGTGCCCGATGTCCCGGTGCGCCAGGGGCCGGGCGGTAACCCGCCGCCGGCGCGGGACCCAGGCCTGTCCGGCGGCGATGCCGCTTACGCATCGCTGCGCGTGGTGCTGGTGCCGGGCATTAACGACAGCGGGCCGGAACATTGGCAAACCTGCTGGCAGCGGGGATTCCCCGCCTGGCGGCGCATTGCCCAGCGTAACTGGCTGCAGCCGGACCTGGACGGCTGGCAGATGGCCATCAGGCGCGCGCTGGGCGAGCCTTCGCCGCCGGCGTTGCTGATTGGCCATAGTTTTGGCGCCTTGTCGTCCTGGTATTATGCCAGCCGTTTTACCGGCCGGATCGCCGGGGTGGTCCTGGTGGCGCCCGCCGAGCCGGTACGGTTTGAGATCGAGGATCGCATCCTGCCCGTGCGCCTGCCGGTGCCGAGCCTGATGTTTGCCAGCCATAACGATCCGCTGCTGACCTTCGGACGCGCGCAATACTGGGCCGACGCCTGGGGCAGCGAACTGGTGGATGTGGGGGAGGCGGGCCATATCAACGCCCAATCGGGATTCGGCGAATGGCCGCACGGCCTGGGCTGCGTTGAACAATTCGCCCGCCGGCTGGCGCTGGCCGCCGGTCAATAAGCCGGTGTTGCCGGAAAACGGCATGGGAGTAAAAATCAACGCCCGAAAATTGTCGTCGGTGAAAATCCATTCCTTTAAGATGGCCATTATGTTGGGTTAACGGTGCCGACCGCCATGTTCTTCGATCTGCCTGATTTTGATACGCTCTACGCCGCGCTGCTGGCGCGCGACCCGGGGTATGATGGTTTTGCCTTTGTGGGGGTGAGGAGCACCGGCGTTTTTTGCCGCCTAACCTGCCCGGCGCGCAAACCGAAAAAAGAAAATTCGGTGTTTTATTCCACCGTGGTGGAAGCCATGGAAGCCGGGTTCAGACCGTGCAAACGCTGCCAGCCGCTGTCGCTGTTCGGCGCCAGGGATAACACCCTAGGCATCCTGCTGGCCAGCCTGGAAAACGACCCGGAGAAAAAATGGTCGGAAGAAGACCTGGTAACCGCGGGCCTGGACCCTTCCACCGTAAGAAGGACCTTTAAACGCCAGTTTGGCGTGACGTTCCTTGAAATGGCGCGACTGCGCCGCATCGGCAAAGGCGTCAACCAACTGACCACGGGAGGGGAGGTGATAGACGCGCAACTGGAGGCCAGCTTTGAGTCGGGTAGCGGATTCCGGGCCGCCATCGTTCGCCATCTGGGCATGAATCCCAGCCAGGCCCGCCAGCACCGCTTCCTGAAAAGCCACTGGATAGAAACGCCGCTCGGTTCCATGCTGGCGGTGGCGGACCATCAGGCGCTGCATTTGCTGGAGTTCGTCGATCGTCCGGCGTTGCCCAATGAACTGACCCGGCTCAGGAACCTGACCTCTTCGGAGATAATCATGGATCGCACGCCCGTCACCGACCGGCTTGAGGTTGAAATGGGGGACTATTTTGCCGGCAAATCCTGCCGCTTCGCCACGCCGCTGGTGGAACACGGCTCCATTTTCACCCGCGGGGTATGGGACGCCCTGCGGGCTATCCCGGCGGGCGAGGTAAGAAGCTATTCGGCGGTGGCCGCCGCCATCGACCGCCCCCGCGCCACGCGCGCCGTGGCGCGGGCGAACGGCGCCAACCAAATTGCCATTTTGATTCCCTGCCACCGGGCGATCGGCGCCGACGGCTCCCTGACCGGCTACGGCGGCGGCCTATGGCGCAAAAAGTGGCTAATCGAGCACGAAAAAAGAATGTTCAGCCGCTAACCCGGCGCAGTCGATAATCGCTGCGTTTGGGGAATCTAGCGCCGGGCAACTGCGCCGTCGCTGATAAAACGGGCGCTCCCCGATATCAGCTGCGGCCCGGGACGGGCTGAAGTAGTTTATCGATAACCCGCAATACGCCGGCATCATTATTCGAGCTGGTTTGATAACGGGCGGCGGTCTTTATGCGATCCGGCGCATTGGCCATGGCATAACTGAAACCCGCCTGTTGCAGCATTTCAATATCGTTGCCGCCGTCGCCAAACGCCGCCACTTCATGATCTTGTATGTCCCAGAGCCGCTGCAGTATGCGCAGCCCGTTGGCCTTATGCACGCCGGGGATGATCAGGTCGACCGAACCATGCCCGCTGGATACCGGGGTGATGACGCCGGCCAGTTCGGTGTCGATGAAACGCATAAAACCGGCTAATTTTTCATCGGGCAGGCTAAGGGCGAATTTGAATATCGTGCCGGATACGCTTAAAAAGTCATCTACGCCTGCCAGGCGATGATAATACTTGCCCATTTGCTGGTAAAACCCTGGTTCGGCGTTGTTCAGCCGGTAGGCGCATTCCTTGGCGCACACGATGGTCTCAAGATAAGGTATCTCCGCCAGCGTATGTATAATCCTTGCATAATGCTCCCGACTGATTTCACCGCAGAACACCTCCCGGCCGCCGTTGACGATATAGGCGCCGTTCTCGGCGACAAACGCTATTTCGCCGGCAATCTCAGGGAAAAAGGAAATCAGCTGGAAATATTGGTTACCGCTGGCCACCACGAATTTTATCCCCCTCGCCTTAAGCAAGGCATACTGCCGGCTGAACCATTGCCGATCGTAACGCATCCGATCGTCCAGGAAAGTGCCGTCCATATCCACCGCGATCATTCTTATGCTCATACACACTCCTTGGCAAATCGATACTTAATAAAATACTTTTATAAAGTGGAAATTATAGCGGTTCCCCGTACCTGTCAAGCGCCCGATGCCAGGCACCGTCAGCAATAAGGCAGAATAGCGCGCCTGGTGGTCAACTTTGCGCCAAAAGACCGTTGAGCCTACGGCAGCGCAACGCCCTGCCCGCCGGGAGCTGGCGCATGAGCATCACTCCGACGGACACGGCGAAAATGATACCGCCTTCGCGTCGACGCGCCAATACACAGCGCATCACCCTACACAACAGGCATTTGAATGCCATACTGAGGATTGATCGACAGGAACAACAATCCACCGGGAGCGACAATGGCTAAAAAAAAGCACCATGACGACGATGTTGCATTACCGTCCGGACAGGCGCCGTCCGGCAAGGAGTACGATCGGGACCTGCATTTGCTGCAAATTGAATTGGTTAAGCTGCAGCGCGAAATTATCGCCGCCAACGACAAAATCGTGGTGATCTTCGAGGGGCGCGACGCGGCGGGCAAGGACGGCATCATCAAAACCCTTTCCGAACACCTGAGCGCGCGCGAAATCCGTGTTGTGGCGCTCGGCAAACCCTCGGAGCGGGATCAGGCTGAATGGTATTTCCAGCGCTACGTGGCGCAGCTGCCGGCGGCGCAGGAGATGGTGCTGTTTAACCGCAGCTGGTACAACCGCGCCGGCGTCGAGCGGGTGATGAAGTTTTGTACCGACGCGCAGTACGAAGAATTTATGAATACGGTAACGGATTTCGAACAGCTGCTGGTGCGCTCGGGTATCAAGCTGATCAAATATTATCTTGATATCAGCAAGCATGAGCAAAAGCAACGGCTGGAGTCCCGTCTCACCGATCCGCTTAAACAATGGAAAATCAGCCCCATCGACCAGCAGGCCACCAAGCTGTGGAAGCCTTACAGCCAGGCCCGCAACGTTATGCTGACCCGTACCCATACCCCGACCACGCCGTGGATCGTGGTGCATACCGACGACAAGCACGCCGCGCGGATCAATATCCTGCGCGACCTGCTTGGACGCCTGCAATACCAGGGCAAAGATAAAAACCTGGCCCTGCCGGACCCGGAAGTGCTGTATGCCTTCGATACCGTCTGTATCGAAAACGGCCGGCTGGCGCCCTAGCGCCCGCGTCGGCCCGGCGGCGTCCGGCAATCCGCCCTGGCCGCCGGAGGCGGGGGCCAGCACGGCGCCGCGCATCACCTGGCATCCCGCGCCCCGGCGACCGAGCGCCGCCTTGCGCCGCCGGCCGCGGCGCGCTATTGTCATACTCTGTTTGCGATCGGCTCCCGGCATCGTCCGCCGCTATCATCGCTGGCAGCGCGCCGAGGCGCGGGGATGATCGATAAACCGCAGCCCATTTATCGTGAAAAGGATAAAACATGACCGAGTCTCTTTATGATATACCGCTCAAGCAAATTGACGGTACTACCGGCAGCCTGGCGGCGTATCGCGGCAAAGTGCTGCTGGTGGTCAACGTGGCGTCCAAATGCGGCCTGACGCCGCAGTATGAAGGATTGGAAAAGCTCTATCAGGACCGGCACGCCGAAGGGCTGGAGGTGCTGGGTTTCCCCGCCAATAATTTTAAAGGCCAGGAACCGGGCAGCGACGCGGAAATCAGCGACTTTTGCGCCGTTAACTATGACGTGCATTTTCCGCTGTTTTCCAAAATATCGGTGCTGGGCGAAGATCAGCATCCCCTATACGCGGAGTTAACGGCGGCGCAGCCGGCGGCTACCGGCGACGGCCCGTTTCGCGAACGCCTGAAAGGTTATGGGGTCGATCCCACCAATCGCCAGGACGTGTTGTGGAATTTTGAAAAGTTCCTGATCAACCGGCAGGGTAAAGTCATCGCGCGTTTCGCGCCGGACGTCACCGCCGAAGATCCCAGGCTGCTCCGGGCCATCGACGCCGCGCTCGGCTGATTGGCGCCCTCCGCCGGCCCCGGACGGGGCCGCCGTGGGGAAGATTGCCTGGCCTGATAAAAGCCGCATCAAGGCGCTGGCTGACCGGCGGGAAAAGCTGCCCCGGACCACGCGGAAATCTTATCCCGGGAAGGCCGGTATGCTAAAATCAGCGCCATGCGGTCTTCTCTCCCCAGGCATGGGACGAATAGGGTTGTGCGATGATTACCATGCAGGATGTTGCGATCAAGGCGGGCGTGTCCAAGTCCACGGTATCCCGTGTCCTGGCCGGTAATAGTTATGTCAAGGAAACGACCCGGCAGCGGGTATTCCAGGCCATCGAGGAATCCGGTTATCGTCCCAACCTGCTGGCCAGGAGCCTGGCGACCAAAAACTCGCAAAGTATCGGCCTGATCGTGACCAACACGCTGTTTAACGGTCCCTATTTCAGCGAACTGTTGTACCAGACCGCCAAAATGACCGAAAACTATGGTCGCCAGCTGATTCTGGTGGACGGTAAACACAGCGTCGACAGCGAGCTGGAGTCGATACAGTTTCTGCTGGACCGCCGCTGCGACGCCATCATTATCTATCCGAGTTTCCTGGGCGAAAAGGAGTTGATGAGCCTGATAGCCCGGCACGATATCCCCTTCCTGGTGATTAACCGCGATTTGCCGCACGCCCGCGAGCACTGCGTATTTGCCGATCATCAGCGTGACGCCTGCGAGGCGGTGGATTATTTAATCGGCCACGGGCACCGGGACATTGCTTTTATCACCGGCGCCGGGGGGTCGCCCACCGCCGCCGCGCGCGATAAAGGATACCGGCAGGCCCTGGGCGCCGCCGGCATACCGATCAACGAGTCGCTGGTGGCCGCCGGACACTGGTCGTTAGACAGCGGTTTTAACGCCTGCGCGACGCTGCTGCGGCGCGCGGCGCCCTTCAGCGCCTTGGTCTGCGGGAACGACGATATGGCCATTGGCGCCGCCAGGGCGCTGCGCGAGCGGGGCAAGGCGGTGCCCGGCGACGTATCTTTGCTGAGTTTCGACGATATTCCCGTGGCGTCCTATTTTAATCCGCCGCTGACCACCGTCCATGTGCCGGTGGCGCAGATGATTAAAAGCGCTCTGGAACAGGTGGTCAACGTGCTTGACGGCAACAGCGTGTCGCCGCTCAAACCCTTCCGCGGCAAATTGATGGTGCGCGACTCCGTTATCGCCGGCCCCTTCGCCGCGGTTTCGCGGGCCAATAAAACGCCGGCCGGACATCGATAGCATCCGGCCGGCGCGTTTCGCTGGGGGCCGCGCGACGGCGGGGGACGCGCCCAAGGCGCCGCCTAATACTCGATATCCGTCTCCAACCGCCGCCCGTTGCTCTTAATCAGCCGCTGATACCAGAAAAAGCTCTTTTTCCTGAACCGGGCCAGATCCTTGAGGTCGCGCTCGTCCCGATTGACATACACAAAGCCGTAGCGTTTGCCGATGCCCTGATGGGTGCTCACCAAATCGATTGCCGACCAGGGGCAATAGCCGAACAGCCGCACGCCGTCGGTAATCGCCAGCTGCAGTTGCCGGATATGGTCGCTGAGATACCGGATACGCTCATCGTCATGCACCTTATTGCCCGCCTCCAGCGTATCGAACGCGCCCAGGCCGTTTTCGGTCACGATCAGCGGCAGGTGATAACGCTCATAAATTTCCCGACAGGTGACGCGAAATCCCACCGGATCGAGATACCAGCCGAACTGATTGTGTTCCAGATGCGGGTTATCCACGCCGATATAGACCGATCGATCCATGCCCGGAAGCTGCCGATCCTCAATTTCACGACCGCGGCCGGCGCTGTGGTTATCCAGCGGCAGGTCCGCCGCCACGGTGGTCGAGGCATAATAATTAAAGGCGATAAAATCGGGACGCCCCTGCGCAAGCAGGCTCATTTCATCAGCGGTAATGTGTGGCAAGAAGCCTTTTTCCGCCATAAAACTCCAGGCCACCGCGTTATAACGCCCATGGCAGGCCAGATCCAGGTAAAGCCAGTTGCGGATCGACGCATAGTTATTGGCCGCGACGGCATCCTCCGGCCGCGAGGTGGCCGGGTAGACGCAGGAGATGTTGGGCGCCGGGCCGATTTTGGCCGCGGGCAGAAGCTCATGGCAGGCGATCATCGCCCTGGCCTGCGCCAGCATCATATGGTGATTTTGCTGGTAGAGGGTCCTTTGCGGATCGGGGGTGCCGGGGGGCAGGGTGCCGATCACGTCGCCTTTCAGGATCATCATATTCTGTTCGTTGATCGTCAGCCAGTAGTTGACCCGATCGCCATAGAGTTTAAACGCCGTGCGGGCAAAGCGTTCAAATGCCCCGATAGTGCGTGGGTCCGACCAGCCGCCCCGCTGCTGCAGCGCCCAGGGCAGATCAAAATGATAAAGCGTGACCAGCGGCTCGATGCCGTGGCGGCGGATTTCATCAATCAGCCGGTGGTAAAACGCCGCGCCCTCCGGGTTCAGCGCTCCATCCCCTTCGGGATACAGGCGGCTCCAGGCGATGGAAAAGCGGTAGGTCTTCAATCCCAGTTCGGCAAACAGGGCAATATCCCCGGCAAAGCGGTGATAATGATCGCTGGCGACGGTAAAATCGCTCAGTTCAGGCGGAAAGACCGCCCGATCTATTACCGACGGGCCTTTGCCGTCCTCGTTCCAGGCCCCCTCCGCCTGATAGGCCGAGGTGGACGCACCCCAGAGAAATCCCGGTGGAAAAGGTGCCAACGTCTGATAGTGCATAGCCATCTCCCTTAAAGCGTATCGTCGTGATTTTCCCGTCGTTGCAGCGCGTCGATATCGCGATGCAGGGCAATAATTTCATCCACCAGCTCGCGGGCCAGCATGGCGTTCATCAGATGATCCTGGGCGTGGACCATTATCAGGTTGACCGGGATCTTGCCCTGGCCCTGGTCCTCGCCGATTAACCGCGTCTGGATACGGTGCGCCAGGCGCGCGGCGGCCGACGCCTCGGCCAGCAGCGCCTCGGCCTGCGGCCACTGGCGGTTACGCGCGGCGCGCAGGGCCTCCATGGCGTCCGAGCGCGCGGCGCCCGCATGAATAATCAGCTCCATTACCTGGGTTTCCAGATCTGAACCTGGGTTCATGGTCATGCCTCCTGCGCCTGGGCCTGGGGCAGCGGGACTTCCTGCGCCAGCAGCTGACGTTCATATATCTTGAAAAAGGGGAAATACACCAGCGTCGACACCGCCAGCAGCACCACCACCAGCAGCGCCGCGCGGATATCCCAGCCGGTGGACCAGGCCGCGCCGATGGGGGCCGGGGTGGTCCACGGCGCCATGGAAATCACCCGGCCGACCAGTTCGGCGCGGGTGGCGATATAAGCCAGCGTAGCGTTAATCAACGGCGCGGTAATAAAGGGGATGAACAGCGTCGGATTCATCACCACCGGCGAGCCGAAAATCACCGGCTCGTTAATATTAAACATGCAGGGCACCAGGCTGAGTTTGCCGATGGAACGCAGGTGGGCGGAACGGCTGCGCAGATAAAGCAGCACCAGCCCCATGGTGGAGCCGGAGCCGCCGATAACGATAAAAAATTGCCAAAATGGCTCGATAAAGATGTGGGTCAGCGGCTGTCCGGCGGTCAGCTCCTGCTGGTTAATGCCGAGATTGGTCAGCCAGAAGGCCTGCAGCATGCCGCCGACGATGACCGCGCCGTGGATACCGGCAAACCACAATAAATGACAAATCAGCACGGCGATTAATATTGCCGGCAGCGTATCGGCGGCGGAAATAATAGGACCGAACAACGCCATAATGGCCTGGGGCAGCAACATGCCGAACTGCGATTGAATTAGCAGGCTTAGTGGATAAAGCGTAAAAAATATGGCCAGCACCGGAATGAGTAAATCGAAGGATTGCTGTATTTTGGGCGGCACCTGTTCCGGCAAATGAAAACCTATATTCCTTACCTGCAAAAAATGCATCAGTTCAGTAGCAAATATCGCCACTAATAGCGCGGTGAATATACCGGTGCCGCCGAGCGAGGAGACCGGCAGCATTTTATCGGTTTGCGGGGCGGCCACCACCATAAAGGCCATTAATGACAGCATGGCGGCCATAAACCCGTTCATTTTATAGCTGAGGGCCAGGTTATAGGCGATAGCGGCGGCAATAAATAACGACATAATACCCATGGTCATATTGTACGGCATCAGGATAACCGACTCGTATTGCGCCGCCATCCTCAGCCACCACTGCGCAAACGCCCAGTCGCTGGTGGTGGAAAAGGGCGGATGCGCGAACACCAGCATAAAGGAGCCGACGATCAGGAACGGCATGGCGGAAATAAAACCATCCCGGATGGCCATCACATGGCGCTGGCTGGATAACCGGCCCGCGATGGGACTGATGGTGTTTTCGATAACGCCAAATACCGATGCGCTAATTCCGGACATGATCCCTCCTAGGCGTTAAGCAGCGCCAGCGTTTCGTTTAATATCTTTTCGCCGTTCATCATGCCGTAATCCATGCTGTTGATGACGGCGATGGGTTTATGCTGCTCATCGGCGATAATTTTAAAGTCCTTGAGCTTATATTTAATCTGCGGCCCGAGCAGGCAACAGTCATAATGCGGTAATTGCGCGGCGAACTCTTCCAGCCCCACAGCCTTAATGTCGACATCCAGACCTTTTATTTCAGCGGCTATTTGCATTTTTTTAACCACCATGCTGGTGGACATTCCGGCGGCGCAACATAGCAGGATCTTTGTCATATATCGGACCTCTTAACATAGCGTTTAGTGATTAATACCTGATGGCCTTTTTTTCTGCAACCGGTTTCAGAAACCGGTTGCAGTTTTGTGATGCCTGTCAATCAACCGCTTAGCTCGCGGCAAAAAAGCGGGGATGACATCCCAATGCCGACAACTGTCGGCCACCTCACGGCATTTCTCGCCCAAAATAG
The DNA here is from genome assembly GCF_010131535.1 of Acerihabitans arboris. Taxonomy (GTDB): domain Bacteria; phylum Pseudomonadota; class Gammaproteobacteria; order Enterobacterales; family Enterobacteriaceae; genus Acerihabitans; species Acerihabitans arboris. The sequence goes on along the minus strand of NZ_WUBS01000007.1, from coordinate 236,929 downwards.
CGGAAAATAGCGCCAACTCATATCATCAAGAGGTTTAGCCGTGCCACGTACCATTATGTTGATTCCAACCGACCTGAGCGTCGGCCTGACGAGCGTCAGCCTGGGCGTTGTCCGCGCCATGGAGCGGAAAGGGGTGCGCCTGAGCGTATTTAAGCCGGTTGCCCAGCCGCGCGACGGCAGCAGCCGTCCGGATCAAACCACCGCCATTATCCGCGCCAATTCAAGTATTCCCGCCGCGCAGCCGCTGGAGATGAATTATGTGGAAGCGCTGCTGGGATCGAACGCGCGCGATGTGCTGATGGAGGAGATCGTGGCGCGTTATCACCAAAACCTCGGCCAGGCGGAAGTGGTGCTGATCGAGGGACTGATGCTGACGCGGCGCCATCAGTTCGCCAATGCGCTCAATTTCGATATCGCCAAGGCGCTGAACGCGGATATCGTCTTTGTCACCACCCTGGGAACGGGCACGCCGGCGCAGCTGAAAGAGCGGCTGGAACTCGCGCGCGCCGGGGCGGGCGGCGGCAGGCATAACGGCGTGGTCGGCGTTATCGTCAACAAGCTGAACGCGCCGCTGGATGAACAGGGCCGCACCCGTCCCGACCTATCGGAAATCTTCGATCAGGCCGGCCAGGACGGCGCCGCGGCAAGCGCGCCGCCGTCGTTTGCCGATATCCCCCTGCCGGTCCTGGGGGTCATCCCCTGGAGCATGGAACTGATTGCCACGCGCGTTATCGATATGGCGCGCCATCTTAACGCCCGTATCGTCAATGCCGGCGACGTCGAGACGCGGCGGGTCAGATCGGTGACCTTTTGCGCGCGCGGTCTGACCGGCATGGTTGATCTTTTCCGCCCCGGTTCCCTGCTGGTGACCTGCGCGGATCGTCCCGAAGTGCTGGTGGCCGCCTGCCTGGCGGCCATGAACGGCGTGGATATCGGCGCCATCCTGCTCACCGGCGGTTATGACATCTCGCCCTCCATCGGCAGGTTGTGCGAGCGCGCGTTCCGCACCGGCCTGCCGGTGCTGATGGTGGACACCAATACCTGGCAGACCTCGCTTAACCTGCAGAATTTCAACCTGGAGGTGCCGGCGGAAGATCACCTGCGGGTGGAAAAACTGCAGGACTATATCGCCGGTTACATCGATGCCGACTGGATTGCCTCGCTGACCGCCGTCTCGGAGCGCCCGCGCCGCCAGTCGCCGCCCGCCTTCCGCTATCAGCTCACCGAGCTGGCCCGGCGGGCCGCGAAACGCATCGTATTGCCTGAAGGCGAGGAACCCCGCACCATCAGGGCCGCGGCGATATGCGCCGAGCGGGGCATCGCGCGCTGCGTATTGCTGGGCAATCCCGAGGAAATACGCCGGGTCGCCGCGGCGCAGGGGGTGATTCTGGGGGAGGGCATCGATTTAATCGACCCGGTGGCGGCGCGGGAGAACTACCTCGCGCGGCTGGTGGAACTGCGCCAGGGCAAAGGCATGACGGCGCTGATAGCGCGGGAACAGCTGGAGGATAACGTGGTGCTGGGCACCCTGATGCTGGAGCGGGCGCATGTGGACGGCCTGGTGTCCGGCGCGCTCCACACCACCGCCAATACCATTCGTCCGGCGCTGCAGCTGATCAAGACCGCGCCGGGCAGTTCGCTGGTCTCGTCGGTGTTTTTCATGCTGCTGCCGGAGCAGGTATTGGTTTATGGCGACTGCGCCATCAATCCCGATCCCGACGCCGGGCAACTGGCTGAAATCGCCATCCAGTCCGCCGACTCGGCCGCGGCCTTCGGCATCGAGCCGCGCGTGGCCATGATTTCCTACTCGACCGGCACGTCCGGTACCGGCAGCGATGTGGATAAAGTGCGCGAGGCCACCCGGCTGGCCCGGGAAAAACGTCCGGACCTGGTGATCGACGGCCCGCTGCAATACGACGCCGCCATTATGGCCGACGTGGCCAAAACCAAGGCGCCCGATTCGCCGGTGGCCGGCAAGGCCACGGTATTTATTTTCCCGGACCTGAATACCGGCAATACCACCTACAAAGCGGTGCAGCGCTCGGCGGCGCTGGTCTCCATCGGGCCGATGCTGCAGGGACTGCGCAAGCCGGTGAACGACCTGTCGCGCGGCGCGCTGGTGGACGATATTGTCTACACCATCGCCCTGACGGCCATTCAGTCCATGCAGCTTGGCGCCCAAAGCTGAAAATTAGCCGAAGCGAACGTGAAAAGATGACTATACTCATTACGTTATACCTGACTGAGCTCATATCTGTAGCAGGACGTAAACTCTGTTTTGAACAAAGCATATGCGCTGGAGACAGCTATTAAAAAACACAGGAGTTTTCCATGGGCATCGGAACAATCGTATTAATCGTGCTAATTCTTCTGCTAATCGGTGTTTTCCCAAGCTGGCCGCACAGCCGTAGCTGGGGTTATTATCCGAGCGGCCTGATCGGTGTGGTGGTAGTGATTCTGCTGATCCTGGTATTGCTGGGCAGGATTTGAGGGTAAATCCGGTTCTTTGATTATCAGGTTTTATACGGGGGCTTGCTTTACGGCAAGCCCCCGTTTTATTTGCCCGGGACCGGGCGGCGAAAACGCAGGGTCCGCGTTAATGTTTAATCACGTACAGGTCCCTGGCATAGACATACCCCAGCAGGCTTTCCTGAAAGCCGCCGATATAGGGTTTGACCAGTTTTACCGAGACGTACTGATAAATGGGGATGGCCGGGGATTCTTTGGCCAGGATGTCCTCGGCCTGCTGATAATAGCGGGCCTTGTCGGCAATGGACGACGCGGCGGCGGCGCTGCTTAACGCCCGGTCGTAATCCGCGTTGCCGTATTTGGCCGTGTTGTTGCTATCGTTGGTGATGTAGTTATTGAGGAACGTGGAGGGTTCGTTATAGTCGGCTATCCAGGCGTAGCGCACCACGTCGAAGTTGGGACCGTGCATGGTGTCGAGCATGCTTTTCCACTCCTGGCTGTTAAGCGTGGCCTCCACCCCCAGGTTCTTTTTCCACATGGAGCTGGCGGCAATGGCGATGCGCTGGTGCGATTCGTTGGTATTGTACAGCAGTGAAAACTTCAGCGGCCGCGCCGGGGTAAACCCGGCCTGCGCCAGCAGCTTCCCGGCCTCAATCACGCGCTGCTGCTGGGTCCAGCCGGCATAATCGGGATAGTTAAGCGTAAAACCGCCGGTATTATCCGGGTTGAACAGATAGGCCGGCTTCTGGCCTTGCCCCAGCACCTTTTCGGCGATAATGGTTTTATCCAGCCCCATGTTAAGCGCCAGCCGCACCCGCGGGTCGTTAAACGGCGGTTTTTTCGTATTAAATTGATAATAATAGACCGCCAGCTTGGGCGATATATGCACCTGCGCGCCCAGGTCGTTTTGCAGCGCCCGGAACAGGGTTTGCGGCACGCTGTTGCTAATATCTATTTCGCCCGCCTTGTAGCGATTCATATCGGCGGTTTCCGAGACGATGGGCAGATAGGTGATCTGGTTAAGCACCGTGTGCGGGTTATCCCAGTAGCGGCCGTTCCTGACGCCCACCACCTTTTCATTTACTACCCATTGCGACAGGGTAAAGGCGCCGCTGCCGACAAAATTCTGCGGCGCCGTCCATTTATCGCCGAACTGCGCGATGACCTTGGGATTAATCGCCACCAGCGACGGATGCGCCAGCATACTGAGAAACGCGCTTACCGGCTGGGTGAGGGTGATTTGCAGCGTGGTGTCGTCCAGCGCCCGCACGCCCAGGCTGTCCACCGGCTTTTTGCCCGCGATGATCTCGGCGGCGTTCAGCACATGCATGCTTGCCAGATAACTTTCATAAGGCGAGGCGGTGGCGGGATCGATTAAACGCCGCCAGCTGTACACCACATCACCGGCGGTAATCGGCTGGCCGTTCGACCACCGAATGCCGGGGCGCAGGTGAAAGGTCCAGATCTCGGGGCGGGTATTGTCCCAACTGACGGCCAGGCGCGGCTCCACGCCGCCGTGGTTGTCAATGCCAATCAGACCGTCGAAAAAATCGCTGATAATATTAAATTCCACATCGCTCTCGACCCGGTGGGGATCCAGGGAGGCCGGCTCGCTGCCGTTATTGCGCACGACCTCCTGCCGGACCGCCAGTTCAGTGCCGGCGGGAACCACGGCGGCGATAGCCGCCCAGGCCGGCAATAACGCCAATCCCGCGCCCAGGGTAAATCCCGCCCGTTTGACGCCCGGTGATTTTGCTGACTTCATCGCGATCGACTCCTTAATGTTGGTGAAAAACGGCGTATGTCCCGGCAACGCCCGTCGCCGCGGGCGCAGTCCGCCGCCAGATGTGATATCGCGCCGTGACGGTAACCCTTACCATTAGCATGTTGCGCCGTTCCAGCCTAGCCCCGTGGCGCTTAACCCCGGATAAATGCGCCGCCGCCGGCGCGCTGATGCCCACTGGGGTATCGTGCGGCATAACGGCCCGACGGGCATGACGTCCGTCAAGAAAAACGCCGCCAATCAGGACAATATGCGCTTGACTGTCTACGCTTATCTACATTGACCGGCATTGCACTTCCGCTGTCGGCAGGTTCTGTTACAGGAGTTTATTATGCGGCGTATTCTGTTTTTCATAGCCTCGGCGTTGACCGCCAATATGGCATTGGCCCAACCCCAGCCGGCGGTGCATACCGCTAGCCTGCTTGGCGCCGACGGTAAGGATATGGGTAAAATTACCCTGACGGACGCTCCTAAAGGGGTGATTTTGCGCGTGGAGGCCTCGGGGCTTACCCCCGGTTGGCATGGCATCCATTTCCATGAAAAGGGCGCCTGCGGTGCAAAAGATAAGTTCAAGGACGCCGGCGGCCATATCCACTCCACCATGCCGGTGGTGCATGGTTTGTTAAGCAGCAACGCCAACGATCAGGGCGACTTGACCAATATCTACGCCGGCGCCGACGGCAAGGCCTTCGCGGAGATTTATTCGACGCTGGTGTCGGTGACGCCCGGCACGCCGCGTCCCGCGCTGCTGGACGGCGACGGTTCCTCGGTGGTGATCCATGCCAATCCAGACGATTACCAAAGCCAGCCCATCGGCGGCGCCGGCGATCGCGTGGCCTGCGCGGTGATAAAATAACCGGTTAACCGGCCGGCGTTTGCCGGCCGTATATTATGCCGCCCGTCGTCCTGTGCAATCCCCCCTATCCAAGCGCTGTTTAACCCGTTGTTGGTGATTTCCGTGCTGGGCCTTTAGGCGTGGTATTAATAGCCATTTGTGGACATTTTTGCCATAATGGCAATATCAGCCCGTTAGCGGAGAGTAGGCCATGATCACTGAACTGCTTAATTTTGACGAACTGCCGCAGGCGAACGCCTCGCAGGTGAAAAATAAATGGGGGGAAGTGGTGCGGCTGGTGCATCAGGCCGGGACCTTGGCCATTACCAACCACTCCACCGTGGAAATGGTGCTGCTGGATGTCGCCACCTATCGGGAACTGACCGAATCTATCCTGCTGCTCAAGGCCCGCGAGCAGTCGGTGCTGGATGAGCTGACCGCCAGGTTCAACGCGCGGCTGGCGGTGCTGGAGCGCCCGGACGCCGCCAAAAATGTGGCGTCGGTGCTGGCGCAACGGGGCACGCTTAAACGGCGTCCCAAGGCGGGAGAGAGCTTTTGATGTCCGGTTCCCAATCACGGCCGTTTATTTTTGTCCTGGCCGGCGTTAACGGCGGCGGCAAAAGCTCGGTGGGCGGCAGCCTGCTGGCCGGGCACGGCCTGGCATGGTTTAACCCTGATACCTATGCCCGGGAATTAATGAGTCAACTTGGGCTGGAGCTTGCCGAGGCTAACGGACGGGCCTGGGCTGCCGGGCGATCGCGGCTGGAGGCCGCACTGGCCGAAGGCGCCAGCTACGCGTTTGAAACCACTCTCGGCGGCAATACCATACCCCGGCTGCTGGCCCAGGCCGTCCGCACCCATGACGTGATCATGCTGTTCTGCGGGCTGTCGTCACCGGAGCAGCATATCAGGCGCGTACAGCTGCGCGTGGCCCATGGCGGCCATGCCATCGCCGGGGAAAAAATCCGCGAAAGGTGGATAACGTCGCGCGCCAACCTGATCAGGCTGCTGCCGCTGCTGGCGCATGTGCAGGTGTTCGACAACAGCGTGGACGCGGCGCCCGGCGATGATATTCCGGACCCGGTGCTGGTGCTTGAAGTGACGTGGGGGACGATGGTTTTCCCGGCGGCGGATGATGCCCGGGCGCTGGCCGCCACCCCCGAGTGGGCACGGCCGCTGCTGGAGGCGGCCATGCAAATGGCGGAGTGAGGGTGGGGCGGCGGGTTACCGGCCCAGGCAAAAGTGCCGGTAACCCGCCTCGAGTGAACGGACAACCGGCGCTGGCGTTGCGGTCTCTGATCGCTATTTCTTAACGTCGACCTGATAAAAGATATGTTTGCCGAACGGATCGACTTCGTAGCCGGTCACATCCTTGCGCACCGGTTCAAAAATAGTTGAATGGGCAATCATCACCGCCGGCATCTGCTCGTGCATTATCTCCTGCGCCTGCTGGTATAACGCCATGCGCCGGTTATGGTCGCCGCTGGCGCGCGCCTCGGAAATCAGCTTATCAAAAGGCGCGTAACACCATCTCGCCGAGTTGGAGCCGCCATTGGCGGAGGTGCAGCTGAACAGCGGGCCGAAAAAGTTATCCGGATCGCCGGTGGCGGTGGTCCAGCCCATCAGCGCCGCCTGATGCTCGCCGCTCCTGACCCGCTTCAGATATTCGCCCCATTCATAGGTGACGATATTGGCCTTGACGCCAATCTTCGCCCAATCGGACTGGATCATCTCCGCCATGCGACGGGCGTTGGGGTTATAGGGCCGCTGCACCGGCATCGCCCACAGATCGATCGCCAGGCCGTCGGGAAACCCCGCATCCTTCAGCAATGACCGGGCTTTGTCCGGGTCGAAATCATAATCCCGCAGATCCTGCTTAGCGCTCCAGACGCCGGGCGGCAGGATATTTTTCGCGGCGGTGCCGGTACCCTGGAATATGGCCTCGATAATCGCCGGCTTATTGATGGCCATGGCCAGCGCCTGGCGCACTTTTACGTTGTCGAGCGGCGGTTTTTGGGTATTAAACGCCAGAAAACCGGTGTTAAGCCCGGCTTTCTGCATCAGCGTAATATCTTTATTTTCCCGCATGCGCGGCAGGTCGGCCGGATTGGGGAACGGCATCACCTGGCACTCGCCTTTTTCCAGCTTGGCAAAACGCACCGAGGCGTCCGGGGTAATGGAGAAAATCAGCCGGTCAAGCTTGGCCTTGCCCCGCCAGTAATCGGGGAAGGCGCTGAACAGGATGCGCGAGTCTTTTTGATATTGGGCCAGCTGGAACGGCCCTGTGCCGATCGGGTCCATATCCACCCGTTCCGGCGTGCCGGCCTTCAGCATGGCGTCGGCATATTCGCTTGACAGTATCGAGGCGAAATACCAGGCCAGATCGGCCAGGAACGGCGCCTCGGCGTGGGCCAGCGTAAACCGCACGGTATGGTCGTCCACCTTGTCGATGGCGGTCAGCAGCGTACCGAACTCCAGGCTGTCGAAGTTGGCATAGGTGCCGTGGGACACGTTGTGATAAGGATTTTGCTTATCCTTTTGCCGCATAAATGAAAAAATCACGTCGTCGGCGTTAAAATCACGGGTGGGTTTAAAATATTTATTGCCCTGGAATTTTACGCCCTGGCGCAGATGGAAGGTATAGACCGTACCGTCGGCACTGATATCCCAGCTTTCAGCCAGGCTGGGTTGCAGTTCGGTGGTGCCGGTTTTAAAATCCACCAGCCGGTTATAGATTGGCACCGCGCTGGCATCCACGCTGGTTCCCGAGGTATACAACTGCGGGTTGAAATTTTCCGGCGAGCCTTCAGAACAGAACACCAGCGTTTTGGCCGAGGCGGCGCCGCTGACCGCCAGCGCCAGCGTCAAAGCCGAAAGGGTTGTTTTTAATAGTGTCGGGCGCCTCGTTTTTTTCCTGATTACGTTATCTGGCACGTTATATATCCCTGGCTGCATATTTTATCCCCAGTTACAAAATGACTCGATGAATTATAAGCCCCATTTTTATCAGTATGCATCTAATAAATAAAGCCATTTTGATACTAAAATCCTACCGCCTGGCCATCGCGCCGGCTGTCGCTGGCGGCAACGTAGCCGTGATCGCGGTCTTGGGATAAGCGCCAGATAAACTGACCGGAGCCGAAATCCATATAGGGATCGTTAACTGATTTCAGCCGATGGCCCATGGCGCGTAGTTGGTCCACCAGCTCCGGGTTAACGGTGGCTTCAAGGTCCAGGGTAAAATCCCGGTTGACCTTCCAGCGCGGCGCGTCGCAGGCGGCCTGGGGCTGCTGATGGAAATCCAGCATCCGCACCAGCGTCTGCACATGGCCTTGCGGCTGCATATCGCCGCCCATGACGCCAAAGCTCATTTGCGCCTGGCCGTCCCTGGTCAAAAATGCCGGGATAATGGTCTGGAACGGGCGCTTGCCGGGCGCGACCACGTTAACCGAACGCGGGTCGCTGGAGAACCCGGCGCCGCGGTTTTGCAGGCTGATGCCGTAATCCGGCACCACCACCCCGGAGCCGAAGCCCATATAATTGGATTGGATAAAGGACACCATCATGCCGCTTTCATCTGCGGTGGACAGGTAAACGGTGCCGCCGCTGGCCGGCATGCCTGGCTGTGGATCCGCTGCCCGCCGGTGGTTGATCAGGCGCGCCCGTCCGGCCAGATAGGCTTTATCCAGCATTTGTGACGGTGTCACATCCATGCCCGCGGGATCGGCAACATACCGATAGACGTCGGCGAAGGCCAGCTTCATGGCCTCGATTTGCAGATGCTGGGCGTCGGCGCCGTCAAGCGCGAGCGCGGACAGATCAAAATGTTCCAGGATGCCCAGGGCGATAAGCGCGGCGATGCCCTGGCCGTTGGGCGGCATTTCATGCACGGTATAACCGCGATAGTCCTGGCTGATGGGCGTCACCCATTCCGGCTGATAGGAGGCTAAATCCGCACGCGTCATGCTGCCGCCGCTGGCCTGTGACCAGGCGACGATTTTTTCGGCGATTTCGCCTTCATAAAAAGCGCGTCCGCCCTCGCGAGCCAGCAGTCGCAACGTGCGCGCGGCGGAGGGAAAAACAAATTTTTCGCCAATTTCGGGGGCGCGTCCCCCCGGCATAAAGGCCTCGGCAAAACCGGGCTGTCCGGCCAGGATTGGCACCGCCGCCCGCCATTTCGCCGCGACAATCGGCGCGATGGTTACGCCGCGCCCGGCCACCTCGATGGCGGTTTGCATTAAACGTTCAAACGGCAGCCGGCCGAAGCGCTGGTGCAGCGCCGTCCAGCCCGCGACGGCGCCCGGTACGGTGACCGAGTCCCAACCGCGTTCCGGGCGTTTGGCCAGTCCGTTGCCGTCCTCGCCATGGCGGCGGCGGAAATGCGCCAGATCCCAGCTGGCCGGCGCCGGACCGGAGGCATTCAGGCCGTGCAGCCGGTCGCCGTCCCAGATCATGGCGAAGGCGTCGCTGCCCAGGCCGTTGGAGCAGGGTTCCACCACCGTTAACGTCGCGGCGGCGGCAATGGCCGCGTCCACCGCGTTGCCGCCGTCCAGCAGGACGCTATTGCCGGCCTGGGCGGCAATGGGATGGGACGTCGCCACCACATTGCGGGCAAACAACGGCGCGCGTACGGTGGGATAGGGGTTATGCCAGTTAAATGCCATGCTGTGCTCCCGGATTGGCCTGGGGGGAGGCGCTATCCTGATGAATGCGCCGCCCGGCCTCAAGCAGCAGCGCGCGGCGGTCGATTTTATTGGTGCCGGCCAGGGGGAAACCGTCCACCAGCCAGATATGACGCGGATGCAGGTAGGCCGCGCCGTGGCTCAAGGTAAACGCCTTCAGCTCCCCGGCGCTCGCCTGCCGGCCGGGGCGCAGGATCACAAAGGCCACCGGCTTGGTGCCCTTGATCTCATCCGCTACCGGCACCACGCAGGCCTGCTGTACCGCGGGATGGCGCTCAATAAGGTGTTCCACTTCGCTTGGGTAGATATTCTCGGCGCCGCTGACAAACATATCGTCCAGCCGGCCGATAAAGGTGTAAAAGCCCTGGTGGTCGCGCTCGAATACATCGCCGGTAATATAATAACCGTCGTCGGTGAACGGCGGCCGCAGGTCGGGACGCTGGTGATAACCCTGCATCAGCCCCGGGCTTTTCAGCTCCAGGATGCCGCGCGCGGCCTCATGGCCCGCTGGATCGCGCAACCGCAGGCTGACCTGGGGATGCGCGGCGCCAGCGGCCAGACGTGGCGTGGGAATGCCGTCGGGATGAGGCGCGAATACCACCGGTCCGCCTTCGGTGGTGCCGTAGGCGTTAATGATGCGCGCCTTCGGCAGCAACTGGCCGATTTGCTGGAACAGGCTGTCGGTTACCGGCGCCGATCCCATGCGCACCACCCTGACGCAGGTTAAATCACTTTGCGCCAATAAGGCTTTTTCCCGCAGCATCATGGCGATCATCGGCGGCACCGCCGTCAGCCAGCTGCAGCGGTAGCGGGTGATGGCGTTGATATAGTCGCGGGCGTTGAACTGCGGCAGCAGCACGGTGGCGACATGGCTGGCAAGCGTTAACAGTGCCAGCGCCAGCGCGTTCATATGATACAGCGGGGCGGCGATCAGCACCCGCTCGCCCTCCAGCTCATGGTTTTCAAGGCGGGTGCGCACCACCCAGGCATGGCTGGCGTGGGTCAAGCGCACGCCTTTCGGCATGCCGGTGGAGCCGGAGGTATACAATAGCAACGCCAGGGCGTCCGGTCCGGCGGCGAAGGGGGAAAGCTCACCGGGATCCATAAAGGCCGCCAGTCCGTCGGCGGCGGGGGAGTTGAACACCACGCGCGGCAGATCGTTTTGCGGCCGGGACAACTGGTCGCCGTCGCCCAGCAGCAGACGCGCGCCGCTGTCCCGCAGGATATTGTCCAGCGTCTCCACCGGGAATTTAAAATTAATCGGCACGGCCACCAGTCCGGCGCGCAGGATGCCCAGCAGGCTGGCGACATAATCAATGGAGTTGCGCCCCAGGATGGCGACGCGCTCCCCGGTGCGGTATCCGCGTGCCAGCAGCGCGCGGCCGATGGCGTCGGCGCGCGCGCCGAGCTCGCCAAAGGTGATTTCCTGGACGGCCTCTCCTTCGCGCGGGGCGATAAAGGCTATCTGCCCTCCCGGCTGCCGGGTATCGATCGTTGCGCCTAAATTGGTTGTCTGCGTCATGGTAAGAACTCGAGTAAGGTCGTTAATTCCGGCAACGCCACCTGCAGCCGTCCCGCAAACCAGCGCAGCGGCAGTTCCTGCGCCTCGGCGCCGCGGGCGATGCGCATCAGGTCGCCGCCCTGGAAATGCACGGCGGCAAACATCTCCCGGCCCGGCGGCGGCAGCGGCAGGCCGTCGAACCGACGGGCAAAAGCCGGGTAATCGACGATGTCCAGCGAAAAATGCGGGTCGGTATCGCCTAACCGGCGATAGTGCCGTCCGCAGGTTTCCACGTCGTCGCTGATTATGGTCAGCCCGGCAAGGCCGCCAACCTGGTTTTCATGGGATAGCCATTCAGGGCGCCATACCCATTCAGGGGTATGATGCTGGCAGAAATAGACGCGCCCGGCCGGGAACTCCCCACGGGCGAGGCGCACGGTAGTGAACCGGGCCAGCCCGCTCTCGTTGCCGCTGACCACCTCGCGGGAAAAATCCTGTACCGGCTGCAGGGCAAAACCGGCATCCGCCAGCCCGCGCGCGGTGTCCCTAGCGTCCGCGGTGGCGAACACCAGTCCGTCGATACCGGCCGGGCTGTCCAGCAATTCCTGGCGCAGGCGCCCGCCGTCGGCGGGCAGGCCGACGATTTCGAGATAGCTCTCGGCAAACATCAGCAGATGGTTTATCGATCCCAGCGAATGGTAACCGCGCGGCGTCAGGGTAAATCCCAGCGCCCGGAAGTGGTCCGCCGTCCGGTCGGTGGCGAAATGCGTGTTGATAACCAGATGGTCCAGCGGGATGGTCATGGTTTCCTCCTAGGCGGTCGCCGTGGCGTAGAGTCCCCGCCCGCTGGCCACCAGCCGCCCTTCGCTGTCGAACACCCGCGCCTCGGCGCTGGAAAACTGCTTGCCCGCTTTAATCACGGTGCCGACCGCGGTTAAATCCCCTTTTGCCGGGCGGTGGTAGTCCACGCGCAAATCCAGGGTCGGCACGCCTTTGCCGGTAAAGGCCACCAGCGCCCAGTCGGCGGTTAAATCCACCAGGGCGGCCAGGATGCCGCCGTGGGTATAGCCGCCGGCGGGGTTGACCACCCATTCCTCGCGCCAGCGCGCCTTCAGGGTGATTTCACCTTCGCCTACGGTCAGGACTTCCAGTCCAAGCCATTGATGATAGGGGCCTTTTAATAAACGCTCCTGGACTTCGGCGGCGGTAGGTACGGTAATATCGGTCATAACATATTCCTTAATGGCATGCGGTCAGGAAAAAAGGGCCGGGCGGCGCGGGCCCGGTGAGGATGCCGGGGCAATACGCGCGGTGTCGTCACGGGCGTAATTGCCGCGGACTGCGTTACGGGGCCACGATCACCTTGCCCAGCACTTCGCGATCGCGAATCAGCCGCAGGCCTTCCGCCGCCTGTTCCAGCGGCAATACCCGGTCGATGACCGGATCGATGCGGCCGTCGGCAATCATTGATAGCAGGTCTTCCAGGTTATCGCGGTAGAAGCTGTTGGAGCCTTTGATGGTCAGCTCGAAGCTCCAGACATAACGCAGGTCTTCCTGCGGATCGTAGCCGGCGGTGGCGCCGCACACCAGCAGGATGCCGCCGCGCTTCAGGCATTTAAGCGACGGACGCCAGGTATCGCCGCCGGTAAAGTTGATCACCACGTCGACGCCGCCTTCAGTGGTGCGGCGCTGGGGCTTGCCGTACTGGCCGATGGCCCATTTGGAGAAATCCGTTTCCCGGTAGTTGACCACGCGATCGGCGCCAAGCGCTTTCAGCGCCTGGGCCTTTTCCTCGCTGCCGGCGCAGGCGATCACCTCGGCGCCCAGATGCTTGGCCAGGATCACGCAGGCGGTGCCCACGCCGCCGCTGGCGCCGAGGATCAGCACCCGATCGCCTTTTTTGACCGTGTCGTGGGTTATCAGCATGCGGTGCGCGGTGCCGTAAGCCACCGGCAGCGCGGCGGCCTGTGCAAAACTCACGCCGTCCGGCAGCCGGATAAGCTGGAGCGCGTCCACGGCGGCATATTCGGCCATGCCGCCGTCGGTCATTTCACCCATCAGGCCGACGCCGGGCTTCAACGGATTCACCAGCACCCGATCGCCCACCGACCAGCCGTCGACACCCGCGCCCAGTTCGGTAATGGTGCCCGCCAGGTCCAGGCCGATCACCACCGGCAGCGGCACCTTGATGCCGGGCATGCCCTTGACGGTGAACACATCATGGTAATTGAAAGACGAGGCGCCGACGCGCACCACCACATGACCGGCGGCGGCGGCGGGGCGCGGTTTATCATTAACGACCCGCAGTTGGTCGAGGTCGCCGTGCTGCTCCAGAACTAATGCTTTCATAACGTCACTCACAACATGCTCCTGATTACTTGATGGATTTGGCGGCCTGGTAAGGGCGGTTATCAAACAGGCTGTCGTCCAGGTCGCCTTTGATGGCGCCGCTGGCGACAAAGACCTGATGCTCGCGTTTCAGGGTATCGATGTCCGCCGGCTCGAAGTCGATACGGTTCATGCTATCCCAACGGCTCATATAGACCCGGGCGTCTTTTTGCGGCAGATTGGCCTGTTTTTGCAGGATGGCCACCACCGCGTCGGGATTTGCCTTGCCCCAGGCCAGGGTGTCGCGCAGCGCGGCAATCACCCGCGCCACGGTATCGGGATGTTGGTTGATAAGATCGGCGCGTACCGCGCCGACGCCGATATAGGGCAGGGCGTCGGTATGGGTCAGCTTTTTCCACTCGTCGGCAAAGCTGCCGATCGGGGTGACCTTAAGCTCGTCCAGCTGGCTGATGGTCAGCGAGCGCAGGGCGGCGGCGTCCACCTGCTTTTGCGCCAGGAACTGCGCCAGCCGTGATTCATTGCCGCCAATCAGCGAAAAATCCGCCGGTTTGATATGGTAGTTCTGCTGCAGGATGGTGCTGGCGATCACCGCCACCGACGATCCGGCCGGCGACATGCCGACCTTTTTACCTTTCAGCTGCGCCAGGCTGGTAATCGGCGAACCGGCCGGCACCACGAACTGCACGTCCGCCGGCTGGGTGGCGGCAAAAATTTTAATCGGCACCCCTTCGGACGCGGTGCTGAACACCCCGGCCAGCGGCGCGCCGAAGGCCAGGTCTATCGATCCGGACGCCAGCGCCTTGATGGGGGCGTTAACGTCGGGAAAGTGCACGAACTCGGCGTCGATACCGCGTTTAGCCAGGAAATCCCGGCTTTCCAGCACCGCGCCGTAGCCCAGGCTGACGCCGCTGGTCCAGTAGCCGATGCGGACTTTTTCCGCCCCCTGGGAACCGAAGGCCAACAGCGTTCCGGCGGCCAGCGCGGCCGCCATCAGTATTTTTTTCATAGCGATTATTCCTGTGTGCGTTGTTTCCAGCGGAAAAGATGACGTTCCAGCGGCTTGAGCAGTCCCCCTTCGAGTAACAGCATCATGGCCACCAGCAGTAAGGTCCAGGCGAAGACCTGATCGGTTTGCACCAGATCCCCGGCCTGGCGCAGACGGTAGCCGATACCGTCGGAGGCGCCGAGGGTTTCGGCCACCAGCGATACCCGCCAGCCGAAACCGAACGCCAGGCGGGCGCCGGAGAAAAAGTAGGGCAGTATGGTCGGCAGGTAAATCTTGCGCAGCGTTTGCCAGCGGCCCATGCGGAAACTGCGCGCCAGCTCCACATACTGCGCATCCACCGTTTGCGCGCCCTGCCAGACATTGGTCAGAATCAGCGGCATGGCGGTCATGAACACCACAAAAATGGTGGTGGCGCCGGAAATGCCGAACCAGATAATGGCGAAAATGGCCCAAATGGCCGACGAGACGGTATTGAATACCGCCAGCAAGGGTTCAAAGAACTGGGCCAGCAGCCGGCTGGCGCCGAGCGCCAGGCCGGACACCGTGCCCACCAGCGTCGCCAACAGGAAACCGGACAAGACGCGGGAAAAGGTGATGCCGATATCATGCAGCAGGCTGTCGCCATGCCACAGCGCCTCCAGCGCCCGCCAGGTCTTCAGCGGGCCAGGCAGCACAAACGACGGCATACACTGCGACGCCAGCCACCAGATAACCAGGAAGATCGCCAGCAGCGCCAGGCGCTGGCCGATGAGCGTAAGCAAGGATGTGGATGATTTCATTTCACACCTCAAGCCTTAGCAGGCGCGATTGTTCCGCCACCGCCCGCTCGGTGGGCACGCGCGGATGGGGCAAGAACATGTCGATGATCTTATGGATCCGCCCGGGATTGGGTTTCAGCACCACCACCCGATCGGCCAGCACCACCGCCTCTTCCACGTCATGGGTGACCATCACCACGGTGACGCCTTTAAGCTGCTGGATACGCAGCAGTTCGTTATGCATCACGCCGCGGGTTTGCGGGTCGAGCTTGGAAAACGGCTCGTCCATCAATAAAATTTCCGGCTCCACCACCAGGCTGCGCGCCAGCGCCACCCGGCTGCGCATGCCGCCGGAAAGCTGGTGCGGCCAGGAATGGCGGAAATCATGCAGGCCCACCAGCCTGAGCGCGTCGTCGACCTTTTTCGCGCGTTGCGCGCGCGTAAGCCGGGTGTTCTCCAGCCCGAAATTGACGTTTTGCCGCACGGTGCGCCAGGGCAGCAGGCGATCCTCCTGGAACAGATAGGCCACTTTTTCCCAACGATCGTATTGCCCGGCGGGCCGGCCCTGGATAACGATCTCGCCCTCGTCGGGCGTCAGCAGGCCGGAGAGGATATTGAGCAGGGTGCTTTTGCCGCAGCCCGACGCGCCCAGCAGGGCGAGGATTTCACCTTCGCGCACCGCCAGGGAAATATTGTCGAGCACCCGCAGTTGGCCGAAACGTTTGCCGATGCCGTCGGCGCGGATAATGTCCGCCGCGGCGGCGTCATAGGCCCGCGCCGCATTGCTCATGAGCGCATGGTTCATGAAGACATGCTCCTTTCGAGGATAGGCAGCACCGCGCCGCCTTTGCTTAACGTGGCATACACTTTTTCCATCGTCATCACCTGGAAGGTTTCGATATGGCGGCGGGCGATAATTTCCACCCGCCGGGCGTCGCCATCGATAAACGCCTGGATCATGGCGTTATGATCGTGCTTGATCTCGGGTTTGGTTTTCTGCACGTTAAAGCCCAGCGCCACCAGCCGCGACATCTCGTCCATCAGGCTCGACAGGGTGCGGATCAGATGGTTATTGCCCGACGCCCGGGCGATGGCCAGGTGGAAACGCTTATTGGCGTTCATGAACACGTCGATCTGCTCCGGCAGCGGCGCGCGCAGCTCCACCCGGCAGGCGGCCTCCAGCTCGCGCAGTTCCCCGATATCCACCCTGCCCACCGCCAGCCGGGCCGCCAGCGGCTCCAGCTGGACGCGCAGGGTGAAAATCTCCTCCACGTCCTGCACGGTAATCGGCGCGATGCGGTAACCCTTGCGCGGACGCGATTCCACCAGATGCTCATGGCACAGCCTGGCCAGCGCCACGCGGCAGCTGCTTTTGCCGATGGCGTAATTTTCCATCAGCTCCGGTTCGGTAATCATCGAGCCCGGCAGCAGGCGGCAGCAAAGGATATCCTGCCGGATGCGAATATAGGCGACATCACCCAAGGATAAATCCGCTGTAGCCTCGTTGGATAATAGCATCTGACCCTCTTTTCCTGTGGTTGTGAGCCGCTCACAGATAATCACTGGGGCGCTTAATACAGGCAGTGTAGGATGAGTCAACTTCTGTGATCCAATATGAAAAACTGATATCTATTGCCGGAAATTAGCTTAACTGAGCGGCTCACAAAATAACGTCTTCCTCCGATGGGGCTTAAGATAAATAACGGCTATCCTCAGCGATGATTGTTATTTGACGGCCGGGGCCGTCAGCCGCTTTAGTATTAGTACGCAAGCTAAAGGGCAAGAAAAAATGACGCAGATTTTGGATGTACCCGGCGGCGAGGGATCCCGGCGCCGCAAAGTGGCCTTCGCCGCATTTATCGGCACCACCGTTGAATGGTATGATTTTTACATTTACAGCACCGCCGCCGCGCTGATTTTCAGCCATACCTTTTTTCCGCCGTCGACCAATCCGCTATCCGGCCTGTTGGGATCTTTTGCGGCCTATGGAGTGGGCTTTTTTGCCCGCCCGCTGGGCGGCGTTATCGCCGGGCATTTCGGCGATCGCATCGGCCGTAAACGGGTACTGGTCTCCTCGCTGATATTGATGGGCGTCTCCACCCTGCTGACCGGTCTGTTGCCCACCTATGCCGTCGCGGGGCTGTGGGCCACCGTGCTGCTGGTGCTGCTGCGGCTGCTGCAAGGCATTGCGACGGGAGCGGAATGGGGCGGGGCCTCCCTGCTGTCCGTCGAACATGCCACGCCTAGAAATCGGGGCTTGCTGGGCTCCTTTACGCAAATTGGCTCGGCGGCCGGCATGCTGCTGGCGTCGGGCACGTTTCTGGCCGTCAGGGCGTCGGTGAGCGCCGACGCCTTTGCCGCCTGGGGCTGGCGGCTGCCGTTTTTATTCAGTATCGTGCTGATTGCCATCGGTATTTTTGTCCGTTTGCGCATTGATGAGCCTGAGGCTTTTTTGCGGGCCAAGGCCGACGGCAAGATCCGGCGCTTCCCGGTGGCGCAGGTCATTCGCCATCATCCGCGCGGATTGCTGGTCACCATCGGACTGAGGCTGGCGCAGCCGGCGATGTACGCCATCCTGACCACCTACGCGCTGAGCTACCTGGTATTAAAACGCGGCGACGCCACCATGGCGCTGACCGCCGTGCTGACCGGCTCCGCGGCGGCGATCGTCGCCACGCCGCTGTGGGCGCTGCTGTCGGATAACATCGGCCGCCGGGCGCCGGCGGTATTCGGCATCCTGGGCATCGGCATCCTGGTGTGGCCGTTCTTTCTGTTTCTCGACCATGGCGACCTGGCGTACCTGCCGCTGGTGGTGGCCGTGGCGCTGGGCGTATTCGACGCCGCGGTGTATGGCCCGGGCGCGGCCTGGTTTTCGGAGCAATTTCCCATCGAGGTGCGCTACAGCGGCGTATCCATCGGCTATCAGGTCGGCACGCTGATTTCCGGCGGCCTGACGCCGTTTATCGCCACCTGGCTGTTTTCGGTGGGCGATGGTTCGCCCTGGCTTATCAGCGGCTATATCTCTTTTTATGCCGTGTTAAGCCTGATCGCCGCCTATGCCGCGCAAGACCCGGTGCGGGAAATCCGTGCCGCGGCGGCCGGCGCCGGTTCCGTCCCGTTAAATGCCAAGGATCCCGCATGAGCCATCAGCATGATGTCGATATATTAGCGACGCTGGAAGCCGACAGCCCCCATGCCGCCGCCTTCAGGAACCTGTCCCGCCGGCATTGGAACAACGGGGCGCTAAGCAGCCGGGATAAACACCTGGTGGCGGTGGCGGCCGCGCAGGTGACGCGATGCGCTTATTGCATCGAACATCACGCGCGAATAGCCCGCCGGCTGGGCGCGTCGCGGGATGAGGTGCTGGCCGCCGCCTATATTACCGCGGCGCTGGAGACCCTGCTGGACGGCGCTATCGATATCGGCGCGGACGGCGCTGTGGTTACGCAATCGCCGGCGCTGGGCGGGCTGCCGGTGGAGCATGACCGGAACCTGTTCGTCAATACAATCCTGGGCGAGCCGACGCTGCCGTTGACGCTGCGTTACGCGATAGCCGCGGCGGTGGGGCTGGCAAAGGAGCGGGAAGGGCTGCGGCTGGCGTTTCACCAGGCCGCGCTGCGGGCCGGGGCGTTACCGCGGGCGCTGGAAGAGGGGTATGCGGTGGCGTTGGTTATCCGGGCGGGAGCGGTATACGCCCATACGCTGGGCATCGCCAGGGCGTTTGCATAACCGTTCGCGCAACGGCAACGGCACCCCGCCGGTGCTTGCCCTAGCTATCGGCCCCGGCGCCCAATAACGCCAGCACCCGGGTGCGCAAGGCAATCATATCCGGGTGATTGCGGCGGCGCGGGTAGGGCAGTTCAACATCAATGGTCTGCAGGATGCGCGCCGGGCGCGGCCCGAAGACCAATACCCGGTTGGCCATCAGCAGCGCTTCTTCCACGTCATGGGTGACCATCAGCACGCTGTAGCGTTTTTCCCGCCACAGGCCGACCAGTTCCCCCTGCATACGGATGCGCGTCAGCGAGTCCAGTTTCCCCAGCGGCTCGTCGAGGATAAGCAACCTGGGATCGTTGACCAGCGCGCGAGCCAGCGCCGCGCGCTGCGCCATCCCACCGGAAAGCTGCCGGGGATAGGCATGGGCAAACTGCGCCAGTCCCACCCGCTCCAGCACCCGATCGACCCGTCGCCGGCCGTGGTCATCCAGCAACCCCTGCGCCTGCAAGCCCAGCGCCACGTTTGCCCAGACCGTGCGCCAGGGGAACAGGGTCGGGTCCTGGAATACCACCACCCGCGCGGGATCCGGCCGGCGAATGGGCACGCCGTCTTCCAGCAACTCGCCGGAAAGCGGATTTTCCAGGCCGGCCACCAGCCTGAGCAGGGTGGATTTACCGCAGCCGGAAGGCCCCAGCAGGGCGATAAACTCACCCGGCGCCACGCTGAACGAAATCTGCTCCAATACCGGCAATATCTCACCGCCAAAATCAAAGCCGTGGCCTACATCGTTGAGTTGCAGACTCAGTCCGGCGCCGTTGCCCGTCGGGGCAACGGCGCTAAGATTGTCGATCCGGTCTATGGCCAGTGTCATGATCCAGGTCCTTAAATAAAATAAACCGTAAAAGCCGGTGGCCACATAACGATATTAAATTAGCGCATAACAATGGCGTCAGATAATAACGCGAGGTTTAGCCTCCATGAGTGGATAAGGTATTTTTTTATAAACTATCAAGCCGCTAAAGTAGCGCGGTAACCACCTGCTCACAAGCCTGGCTATGGTTTTTTTAATTATATTTAATTCCAGAATAATATTTACATAATTTTCTTTGTGGCGTAGTTATATTATTAATAGACCCGCTGGATTTGAATGCGCCGGCTTGTAAAGATAAAAGTTAACAATATGCTAAATATCGGTAATTGATTTGAACTAATCTGGCGAAGATAACCTTATATTGCTGATTGAATGAGAATGAGTTTGATTGATCTGTTTAAATTAAAATATCGGTTGAGCATATTTGTTGCTAACGCGTTTATAAAGAATAAAAACGCATATGCCGAAACCGGATAATCGGGTCGCGCGTGTTTATTTCGTTCTCCGGCGAAGCTATTTATTAATATATTATCTAGGGAGGTGCTATGTCATCCGAAGCGCTGGAACCGTCCGAACCATCCGTCGCCCTATCCGCCAGCGGATTATCGGGTCACCCGCCGGGCGCGGCATTCTGGACCATGGGTTTATTGGCCGCGGTGGCCTGGGGGGCGGTGGCGGCGCTGATGATCGTCTGGCCGGATAAATCGGTCGGTTTTGCCCGCCCGCGGTATATCGCCCAAACCCATGGGCTGGCGGTCGGCATCGCCGCGATCTTACTGTTGTTGGCGCTGGGAGAACGCTTGCCGCTGCTGCGTTTTATCATCGCCCCGGTAACGCGTTACGTCAGGTCCGGCGGTCAATGGTTTTTCGCTCTGGCGCTGTTTGTCGCCCTGTGGGAGATTTCCACCGCCAAGCTCGCCTGGCTGCCGGCGCCGTTCTTCGCGCCGCCGCATGCGCTGGTCGAAGCCTACGCCACCGATTGGCTACGGCTGGGCGATAGCCTGCTGCATTCCCTGCGCCTGCTGTTTTTCGGTTTCCTGTTCGGCAGCCTGAGCGGTTTTTTAACCGGCGTCGCCATCGGTTGTTCAAAAAGCCTGGGGTACTGGCTGCACCCGATATTGCGCTTTCTCGGTCCGGTACCCTCGACGGCTTTATTACCCCTGACGCTTTATTTTTTCCCTTCCAGCTTTTCGGCGGCGATATTCCTGATTGCGCTGGCCACCTGGTTTCCGGTAACGGTGCTGACCTGGTCCGGCGTGGCAAGCGTCGATAAAAATTATTTTGACGTTGCCCGCACCCTGGGGGCCAAACCGCTGTTCCTGATTACCCGAGTGGTTATTCCGGCGGCGTTGCCCCATGTATTCGTCGGCCTGTTCATGGGCCTGGGCGCGTCTTTTTCAGTACTGGTGGCCGCTGAAATGATGGGGGTTAAATCAGGACTGGGCTGGTATTTGCAGTGGGCGCAGGGGTGGGCGGCTTATTCCAATATGTACGGCGCGCTGATCGTGATGGCCCTGCTGTTTTCCTCATTAATCACGGTGCTGTTTGCCGTGCGCGATCGTCTGCTGGCCTGGCAGAGCGGGGCGGTCAAATGGTAGGCGTCCCGGGCGGATGCCAAGACAATGTGGCTTTCTATTTATTCTTCTGGAGAGACTATGGCGGATATTAGGGTAACAAGACGACGGTTTCTGCAATCGGCCGGGATATTAAGCGGCGCGGCCATGGGCGGCGGACTGTTATGCGGCTTACCCCCGGCCTCGGCCTATGGCGCGCCTGCCGCGGCCGCGGCGCCGTTGAAAACCGTGCGTATCGCCTGGCATCAGGCCGGGATTTGCCAGGCGCCGATATCGGTGGCCTACAAAAAGGGTTTTTTCACCCAATACGGGCTGCAGGTGGAGACGGTCAACTTTACCGACGGCGATACCCCGCTGGTGGCGCTGTCCACCGGCCAGGCCGAAGCCGGCATCGGCATGGCGCTGCGCTGGTTGAAACCGCTGGAGCAGGGTTTTGACGTTGCGCTGACGGTCGGCACCCATGGCGGCTGCATGCGGCTTATCACCGCCAGGAACAGCGGCATAACCCAGGTGAGGGATCTGGTGGGGAAATCGGTGGCGGTAAGCGATCAGGCCAGCCCGGTGAAGAATTTTTTCGCCATCCAGCTGGCCAGGCAGGGATTTCATCCCGACGACGACGTCAACTGGGTGCAGTATCCCGAACAACTGTCCGGCGAGGCGCTGCGCAAGGGCGAGGTGCAGGCGATTGCCGCCACCGACCCGCAGGCCTGGCTGATTCGCGAACGGGATGATTTGTTCGAGGTGGCCACCAACCTGAGCGGCGCCTACCACGACCGCACCTGCTGCGTACTGGCGTTAAGCGGCGCGCTGGTGCGCAACGATCCCCGGACGGCCAGGGCGATAACCCAGGCGGTGGTCGATGCACAGCAGTGGGCGGTGGATAATCCCGACGAAACGGCCGAGATTTTTGCGCCTTTCCTGCCCAGCACCATCACCGCCGCGCAGGTCAAGGCCATCCTTGCCGGGCATACCCACGGCCACCACAGCACCGGGCATCATCTGCGCGCCGAACTGGCGGCCTATGTGGATGAGCTGAAAACGATTAATGTCATCAGGCCCGATACGGATACCCGGGCATTTATCGATAAAACGGTGCCCGATATCCTGAGCGCGTAACCTGGTCACCCCGCGCTAAGTAAAAACGCCGCCAATATCATGGCGTGGTTGCGCACCTTATCCCGCGCGGCATAAAGCAACGTAACATTTCCTTTGCCGGCGCGGGAAGCCAGGGGTCGCCACCCGGCCTCGTTGGCCCCGAGTTCCCGGCAGTAGGCCGCGCGAAAGTCGTCATAACCAAGCAACGAGGCGTGGAACGCTCGCCGCAACGCTTGCGACGGCGCCACGTCTTTACACCATAAATCCATCCGCAGGGCGTTTTTTTTAACGCCGCGCGGCCACAACCGGTCAACCAACACCCGGTAGCCGTCGCCGGGTTCCGCCGGTTCATATACGCGTTTACAATAAATCATCCCGCCTCCCGACGCGTAACGCCTGGTATCGGCCAGGCAACCCATGCCCCGCCGGCAGGCGTTACCCGCGTTTGGTGCCGCATAGGGCAATATAGCGCAGCAGTCGGCGATTGCGGCGAAAGGTGCGGTACATGGTTAAAAACATCGGCCGGTTCGCCTTTTGCAACGCATTACGGATTATCCGCAGCGTACCCGTCAGACCTTCATCATAAATCAATCCCCGGGGCGAAAGCAGGGTCATCCGGCCCTGCTGGAAATCAACGCGTTCCGCGCCGGCCTCCCTGAATAACGCCAGCCAACCTTGCTGTGTCATGGGTTGGGCGTTAACATTGATCGCCCGGCGCATTTGCATCACCGCGTTGGTGGCGGAGAGGGGATCGTTAAT
The DNA here is from genome assembly GCF_010131535.1 of Acerihabitans arboris. GTDB lineage: Bacteria > Pseudomonadota > Gammaproteobacteria > Enterobacterales > Enterobacteriaceae > Acerihabitans > Acerihabitans arboris. Next base: position 213,530 of record NZ_WUBS01000007.1, on the reverse strand, counting down.
CATGATATCGTGGGTCAGCAACCGCCCGCCCGGTTTCAGCACCCGTAAATACTCCTGGACCAGGCGGACCTTGGCCTTGTCGGCGTACATGGTCAGCATGGCTTCATTGATGACGATATCAAAATGATTATCCGGAAACGGCAGGCACAGGGCGTCTGCCTGGGTAATGGTCACCCATTGCTGCATTTGCTTAGCGGCGACGTTTCGCCGCGCCTGCTCCAGCGCCTGGTTATCCATATCCACGCCGGTAACATGACAGCGGAACCGGCCTGCTATCTCAATAGCCGTGGTGCCCATATTGCACGCCACCTCCAGCACCCGGCACGTTTGATTAAACCCGCCGTGTTTTATCAGCCACTCGGTGGCGCGTTTCCCGCCCGGCCGCAGCCGGGTCTTACCCATTCGGGCGAGGAATTTATGACCTGCTTCAGTGCCTGACATGCTCTCTCCTGTCGTCCGATACATCGAATTAGCGCGATCCGGTTGTTTGCCGACGCTTGCGGCCGGCGTTGCGGCGAGGCCTTATCCGGCGGAACCCGGCAGTTCGCGCAACATGATCAGCATCATGCGCGCCGCTTCGGGCGCTTCCACCGCGTGCGGTATATTGGCCGGCATGCGCACAATGTTGCCGGGCAGCGCATCGACAGCCTGGCCGTCGATAATCAGGGTCAACCGGCCTGCCAATACCATGACCAGGGCATCAAATGGGGCGGCGTGCTCGCTAAGGCCCTGGCCGGCATCAAAGGCAAACAGGGTAATATTGCCGCCGCTGGCGCGCGCCAGGACGCGGCTGGCGATGCCTTGTTCGGTGGGGGTGATCAAATTATGCAGGTCATGGGCCTGTGAAGCCGCGATATTTGGGGTTGTCATAATGTTCTCCACAATGGAAATAGCGTATGTTGTCAGTAATGATTATCATTTGCTTCAGTCATGTTAAGACGCTGGAAACGCAACCCCAATGACAAATGTCAAAAACGCCCCGCTGGATGCCATTGCCCTGGCGTCGCTGGCCGGCCAACAGTGGATCGGTACGCTGCCGGCAAGCGAACTTGCTGATTTATCGGCACATTGCAGGCGCAAAAAATTGGTTCAGGGCCAGACTCTTTTCCAGGAAGGGGACAAAATGACCCATTGCCTGCTGCTTGAGAGCGGCATGGTGAAGGTGTTTCGTTTTACGCTGACCGGAGAGGAGAAAATATTCGGCCAGCTGCGGCAGGGAGACGTGGTGGCGCTGGCGGCGGTGTTTATGCGCCACGGACGTTTTCCGATGAGCGCCCAGGTCGTCGAGGCGGGCAATGCGCTGCTGATTCCCAATACGCTGCTCAAGGATATCTGCCTGCGTTATCCGCAATTTTCACTGCGGCTGATGAGTTATTTTTGCAACCAGCTCTATGCCATAATCAATAAAGTCGACTGGCTGACCTCGAGCTCCACCGCGGAACGGCTGGCGGCCTATCTGATTACGCTCAGCGAAACGGCGGGAAGCCCTCACCTGACGCTTCCCGTAAGCCGGGCGCAGCTGGCCACCCAGCTTGGCGTGCGCCTGGAGACGTTAAGCCGCATGCTCTCCGAGTGGCGTCGGCGGGGCGATATCGCTTTGCACGGCAGGCAGCTGAGTATTCTTGCCGCCGACCGGCTTATGATGATGACCCAATCAGGTAAACGCGATTTTTAATCCTTCCCCGCTACCCGATTGGCCGCTCTTGCGGCATAAACCATGCCGGGTGGGCCAGGACTGGGTTCCCCGGCATGATACCCTGATACCCTTCAGGCGCGCCGGCCGGTTTCCACGCTCTGCGCGGTCCAGGCCTTCACCTGTCCGCTGAGCGTTAGGCCGAGACCCGGGCGGGTCGGCACCAGCATGCGGCCGTCCTTGATCGCCAGGCGTTCATTAAACAGCGGTTCCAGCCATTCAAAATGTTCCACCCAGGGTTCGGTCGGGTACGCGGCCGCCAGGTGCACATGCAGCTCCATGGCAAAATGCGGGGCAAGCATTAGTCCGGCATGCTCGGCCAGCGCGGCCACCTTCAGGTAAGGGGTAATGCCGCCGACTCGCGGCGCATCGGGCATCAGGTAATCCGCCGAGCGGTTTTTGATAAATTCCCAATGTTCGGCGACGCTGGTCAGCATTTCGCCGGTGGCAATAGGCGTATCAAACTGCGCCGCCAGGGCCGCGTGGCCTTCCGCGTCATAACAATCGAGCGGCTCCTCGATCCACACCAGGTTAAGCGCTTCAAAATGGCGACACATACGCTGCGCGGTGGGACGATCCCATTGCTGGTTGGCGTCCACCATCAGCGGGAAATTGTCGCCCAGATGTTTGCGTATCGTGCCGACCCGCTGGATATCCAGCGCAAAATCAGGCTGGCCGACCTTGAGCTTGATGCCGCCGATGCCTTTCTCCCGCGATATATCGGTGTTTTTCATCAATTGGTCGAGCGGCGTATGCAAAAAGCCGCCCGAGGTGTTATAGCAGCGCACCGAGTCGCGCTGGGCGCCCAGCAGACGCGCCAGCGACAGGTTGGCCCGTTTGGCCTTCAGGTCCCACAGCGCCACGTCAAAGGCGCCGATGGCCTGGGTCGCCAGCCCGCTGCGCCCGACCGACGCGCCGGCCCAGCACAGCTTATCCCAAAGCTTGGCGATATCGCTGGGGTTCTCGCCGATTAGCCCCGGCGCAATCTCCTTGGCATGGGCGAACTGGCCGGGTCCGCCGGCCCGTTTTGAGTAGCTGAAACCCAGGCCTTTATGGCCGTCGCGGGTTTCTATTTCGGCAAATAAAATGGCGATCTCGGTCATCGGTTTTTGCCGGCCGGTCAGCACCTTGGCGTCGCTTATCGGATTAGCCAGCGGCAGGAACACCGATGAAACGCGGACCCAGGCGATAGTGTCGTTATCCGCGCTGTCCGGGGTGGGCAGGGTAGTAGCCATAATTAATTCTCCTGTTGAATAAGGGTTAGGGTTAGGATTGTTTTGAGCCGGCGACAGCGCGATTAGCCTTGACGCCCGGCATTGCCGGGCCGTCGGAATCCAGGCGGCGCAGCCGGCCGACGATGACCAGATAGGCAAAGGCGCCGAGCAGGCCCATGGCGGCGACATACACCAGCGCCCAGTCAAACGAGCCGAATTTATTGATCATCAGGCCGATGGCGATAGGGGTAACGATACTGGCCAGGTTGCCGCACAGGTTAAACATGCCGCCGCTGATGCCCAGGGCGTGTTTGGGCGACACATCGCCCACGATGCACCAGCCGAGGTTGCCGACGCCTTTGGCGAAAAAGGCCAGCGACATCACCGCGATAATCAGCGGAACGGATTGCACATAGTTGGCGACGATAATGCTGCTGGATAATAACAGGCCGCTGATGATGGGGGTTTTGCGGGCGGCGGTCAGGCTGAAGCCGCGCCGCAGCATCCAGTCGGACCAGGTGCCGCCGACGATGCCGCCCAGGCAGCCGGCTACCGCCGGGATCGCCGCCGCGATACCTACCTTGAGGATGGTCATGCCCTTGGCCTCGATCAGATAGGTAGGGAACCAGGTGAGGAAAAACCAGGTGATGGAGGTCAGGCAAAACTGCCCCAGGTAGATGCCCAGCATCATACGATTGGCGCCGATGGCCTTGATTTGGCTCCAGCTGAACGGCGTGGGCGCGTCGCCGATGGACGGCAGGCCGCCGCCGGACTCGATATAATCCAGCTCCGCCTGGTTAACCCGTTTATGCTTACGCGGTTCCTGCACGACAAAAAACCACAGCAGGCCAATCAGGATGCCGGCGCCGCCGGTAAAGAAAAATACATGCTGCCAACCCCAGGTGCTGAGCAGCCACAGCATGATGGGCGTAAAGACGGCCAGCGCGGCATATTGCGCGGACTGGAATATGGCGGTGGCCATGCCGCGCTCATGGCGGGGAAACCACATGACCGTCAGCCGGTTGTTGGCGGGGAAGGCCGGCGATTCCGCAATGCCCATCAGGAAGCGTAGCACAAACAACGCCAGCAGCGCGGAGCTGAACATATCGACAAACCCTTGCAGGAACGTCAGCACCGACCAGAGGATCAGGCTGATGCCGAGCACCAGGCGCGAGCCAAAACGATCGAGGATAATGCCGCCCGGGATCTGCATGCCGGTATAGGCCCAGCCGAAGGCGGAAAAGGCAATCCCCATCGACACGGCGTCAAAACCGAGGTCTTTGCGCAGTATCGGCGCGGCAATGGACAAGGTGGCGCGATCGACATAATTGAAGATGGTGACCAGAAAAATCATCGAGAGTATCAAATAGCGAACATTCGTCTTCGCCGGGACTTTGTTATTGTTCACGTTATTTCCTTTTTGTCGGGTACTGGCACGGTTTGGTTAATTTAAAAAGGAAGTGGGGTTCGCCATGATTGCGCAATCATTTACGATCGAATGAACACCAGGTCCGGTGATTAACATGCGTAATGCTAATATGATTGCGCAATCATTCAATCAAAAGACCTGTTATTTGTGAGCCAATTCATAATAATTTTGTGGTGGCGCGATCGATAATACTGAAACCGGTGTCGATGCGCACTGGGGCGGGATCCGGGCTTTTGCCGCTAAAACGCACCAGCAGCGCCTGGGCGACCAGCAGGCCGATCCTGGCGCCGTCCACCCTGACGGTTGATAGCGCGGGAAAGACCTGCGCGGCGCTGGACAGATCGCCAAACCCCATCACCGCCAGCTCCTGCGGTACCCTGATGCCCCGGCTGGCCGCCTCGGCGAGCACTCCCTCGGCGATGGTATCCGAGCTGCAGACGATAACCTCGGGCGACCGGCCCTGGGCCAATATACGCGCCAACCCTTCACGGCCGGTCAAGAGCGTGGCGGGAGCGGGCATGATCTCGATCGGCACGTCGTGCACGCCAAGCGCCGACAGCTCGGCTATCACGCTGCGGCCGCGGCGCAAACCGCGGGCATCGTCGAGGGAGAGCAGCGAGAAGCGCCGATAGCCCTGGCGGAACAAATGAACCGCCACGTCGATACCCACCTGCTCATGGGAAAACCCGATCTGCATATCAATGGGGGAGGCGCTTAAATCCCAGATTTCAACCACCGGTATTCCCGCCTTGCACAGCTTCTCGCGACTTTCATCGGTATGCAGCGTGCCTGCGAGCACGATGCCGTCGGGACGGCGGCCCAGGATGGCGTCAAGCAGCTGCTCCTCACGCTCACTGGAATAGCCCGTCAGGCCCAGCAGGGTCTGGTAACCCTCGGCGGTCAGGCTGTCCATCAGCGCCTGTACGGTATCGGCGAAAATGGAATTGGCGATGGTCGGGACGAAAATCGCAATCAGCCGGCTTTTATTGGTGGCCAGCCCGCCCGCCAGCATATTTGGCACGTAGCCGGTGGCGCGCACCGCCGCGAACACCTTTTCCTGCGCCGCGGTGGAGACCAGCTCCGGACGGTTCAGGGCGCGGGAGACGGTGATGGGTGAAACGCCGGCTATACGGGCGACATCAATCAGCGTGGGATTTTGCGCCGGGACATGATGGGCCGCGTTTTTAGTGGATTTTTTTACCATGATTACCGTCTTGATTAAATTATCGTTTCACCCAAACCGGTAAAAAGGGTAACACATGCCGGGAAGAGTATCAGCGCAATGGTGCCATTTATGCGGCATCGATCCAATGAATATCAGACGCTTGCATTTGACTTTATCATTATGGAATCGCCCGTTGAAAAATGTCCGATAACGCTTGTTAACCGCGCCGCCCGCAGGCACTCTGCCGGGCTCCACCGCCGGAAAACAGGGTTCCGGCGCGTTAATCGACTCCCGTCGTTCCTGGCCGCGGGTTGTTCACCGATGACAATAAGGTGAGCGTGCTTTTTCATTTATCGGTGTTGAGCATACGTTTATTTTACCGACGTAATATTCATTGACATTATACCAGTTTATGTACCAGAGTGTATTGATTGATTCAAGTAACTCATTCTGGATGAATTTATAAAACAATCTAATTATTTTTTAATTACGTCTCCCGGCGATTAAATTTACATGAATTATTTTCTCTGAGATTTTTTGAGTGACTATTTGTTTGAATAATTGTATTTTAATAATAGTGTTTTAATAATTAATTAAGTTATAACTAGTTTAAAATAATTCAATGCATCGGTTCTATAGACTCTTTTCGCCGGCAAAGGCGTCAACGGCAAGAGTGTAAAACGGGCTTGGGGTAACGGCCGGCAACAATACATGGAAGCAATGGAGCGGCGCATGGCTAATACAGGAAATGATGGGCACGTCATTTATCGATCAGGCAATCCAACCCAGCTTTGGTGTTATACGCCGGCAATACTGAAAACGTCCAGCGGCAGGCTGGTGGTCACGCTGGATCTCGGCGGCCCCGGCCTGGATAACCAGCAAAAAAGCATCAATAAACGCACGAAACGCCGCGGCGTCGGCAAGATTTTCATCTCCGACGACCTGGGGCAAAGCTGGGTTGAACGCGGATCCTTTCCCTTCTGGCACGCGCGGCCGTTTGAATGCCGGGGCTGCCTGTATATTATCGGCAACGCGGGCGATCTCTATATCATCAGGTCCCGGGACGACGGCATGACCTGGACCGCGCCCGCGCCGCTGACCCGCAATGAACTATGGCATGGTTCGGCGACCAATATCCTGCAGGAAAACGGCGCCATCTATATGTGCATGGACCTGAGAACGGATCTGGCTATCACCGGCTGGAACGTCGCGGGGCTTACGCCGGTGATCTTGCGCGGCGACGACAGCGGCAATTTGCTGGAACGCCCGGCCTGGACATTTTCCGCGGGTTTCGCCTTCAAAGACAAATTTGACTACCGCGCGGCTAGCTTCGGCGAAAATTTCGGCATCCCTTTTTATCCTTCGGAGCACGCGGGGCCAAGATCCCTTACGCCGACGATTTGCGCCTCGCCGCCGGGCTGGCTTGAGGGAAACCTGGTCAGGATAACGGATCCAAAACATATCTGGCACGACCCAAATAACGCGACGCTCTATATCATCTTGCGCGCCAACACCAACGGCAGCGGTTATGCCTCGGTGCTCAAGGCGATAGAGCAAGAGGACGGCGGCATTACCCTGCATGATGTCAAGGCCCCGTCGGGCAAGGTACTGTCGTATATCCCCTTTCCCGGCGGGAGCCTGAAGTTCTATATTTTATATGATGCAATTACTCAATTATATTGGATGGCGAGCTCCATTATCATGGACTCAATGTGTAAATTATCGGAAACTCCAACCGGAAGATATAATTTGCCATCAAACCAAAGAAACATACTGGGATTGTATTATTCATCGAACTGTGTTGATTGGATGCAGGCACATATCATCAGCAAAGGTGAAACAGAGTATCACGCCAGGAACTATCCCGCATTTGTGTTTTCCGGACAGGATATATTATTGGTGGCGCGCTCCGGCGACGGCTTTGCAAAAGACGGACAATATGCAAATCTGGTCACGTTCCACACCATCAGGAATTTTCGTTCATTAGTAATTTGATAATAACAAGGGGGCTGGATGCAAAATGATTATGCTATATCCCACGCGCTGCATAAACGGGCGTCAAATATTATTCCTGGCGGTATTTCAAGTAATAACCGGGCAAACTGGCGGCCGCATCCCCTGTTTTATAAAAAAGCGCAAGGGGCGCATGTCTGGGACGCGGATGGCAATCGATACCTGGATTATGTCCTGGGCAGGGGTCCGTTGATTACCGGTCATTCCAATCCCCGTATCCTTGACGCCATTAACCGGCAGTATCAGGCGGGGCAGTTTTTTGCCGGGCAAACCGAACTGGAGGTGGTCCTGGCGGAAAAGATACGACACCTGGTGCCCGGCGCGGAAATGATCAGATTTTGCAACTCAGGGTCGGAGGCGATCCATGTGGCTCTTCGCCTGGCCAGATCCGCCACCGGCCGTGAAAAAATCATACGTTTCGAGGGGCATTACCACGGCTGGTTCGACAATATTGCATGGGGATTCAGCGCCCCTGAAGGCGCAGTACAGGGTAACGTTGCCCAACCAGGCGACCTGCATGAAAACAGCGTCCCGGTAAACAATGCCCACGGCAATGACGTCGACGGAAATAACTCCCGCCAGGACAACACCCCGATCGCCATGTCCCAGGGCCAGCCCGCCGGCGATGCCCGCAATATCATCTCGTTATGCTGGAACGACGGCGACGCGCTGGAGCGCGTGTTATCCAGCCGGGCGCATGAGGTTGCGGCGGTGGTGACCGAGCCCATCATGTTCAACAGCTTCTGGAGCAATATCCGGCCGGAAGAAAATTATTTAACCAGGATAAAAACGCTGTGCGATAAATACCACATCCTGCTGATATTCGATGAAATACAGACCGGCTTCAGGACGGCTCTCGGCGGCGCCCAGGGCTATTATGGCGTGACGCCTGATATCACCACCTTCGCCAAGGCGATGGGCGGTCCGGTTTGCCTGGCGGCCGTCGCCGGCAAAGAACGGCATATGCGCCTGCTTGCCGGCGCCGGGACCCTGCATACCGGCACCTACAACGCGTTCCCGCCATTTCTGGCCGGCGCAATAATGAACCTGGACATATTGGCTGAAAACGGCGGCGAGGCGCTGAACAAAATCCATCTGCTGAGCGAGGCCCTGCGCGCGGGACTGCAGGACATTGCCGGAGGCACGGCATTGTCCATGCAGGTCAGGGCAAGCCCCGGCGCGGTCACCACTACCTTCAGGGCGACGCCGGCGGTGGCCCGCGATTACCGGACGGCGCGCGATGGCGTTAATCAACCGCTGGTCATCGGGTGGCATGCGGCGCTGCAGGAAAGAGGCGTGAGGATTACCCCGGAAGGATTGTGGTACGTCTCTACGGCCCATAGCGTCGCCGATATCGACTATACCCTGGAACAGGCCGCCGCCGCGGTTAGGGATCTTGAACAGGCAGGGAGGGAATCATGAGCAACCAGTGCGTGAATACCGTGGCCGTACTCCTCGAACCAGGAAAGTTTTCTTTTGCCAGCCATCAGCTTGAAGAAGATATTTTACCCGGTTATGTCAGGATAAAAATAAGTTATTGCGGCGTGTGTGGAACAGATAAATCATTTTATCTCGGCCACAGGAATGAAGGTTATCCGATTTCCTTAGGACATGAGCATTGCGGGGTTATCAAAGCCATCGGCGCCGGCGTAATAAACCTGCAGGCAGGGTGCCAGGTGGTGATCGATCCTAATTTTCGCTGCGGGCAATGCCATTTTTGCCGGCAAAAAAAAGGCCATCTTTGCATCAACGGCGGGGAACAGCATTATTCCAACCGTGGTTTTGCCGGCTACATTGACATCCATCATTCCTACGTGCATAAATTACCCGCTTATCGGAATGACCATATCGGCGCGCTGGTCGAACCCCTGTCGGTGGCGCTCCATGCCCTGGCATTAAGCAACCTGTCGGACCGCAAAGGCGAAATACTGGTGCTCGGCTGCGGCGGATTGGGCACCTTACTGGCATTCGCCTTGCTTGAAACCACCGCGGCCGACCTGTATATCCATGACCATAACGAATTTAAAACCGACCATATCCGCAGCCTTTATCCGGATAGGATCAGGACCCCCAAGGCCGGGCAACGTTTTGATCTCATTTTTGAAGCCACCGGGGCCGCCGGGGGGTTTATGCTGGCGTGTGATTTACTTGAAAAATGTTCCCGGCTGATGTTGTTAAGCCGATATCATGCCGACGAGCCGTTTATTCCGGAAAGACTGCCGTGGAAACAGCCTGAAATAACGCTTTGTCACCTGAACGGCGACATCATTAATATGACCGACGCGGCATTGCTGCTGGCGGATAATTGGAGCGCGCAGCATGATAATCTGCTCAGTTTTCATTCTTTCGAGGATATCAATAATGTCTTTGCTAATTATGGAAAGATAAAATCAAATAAAAAAATCATCACTCATGAGCAGCTCTGACCCTGGTCTTCAAACGAGGTAAATATGGACGTTATCACTATTATCCCCAGCCGGTTGGCTTCATCCAGGTTACCGAACAAAGCGCTGGCCGATATTCATGGCGTACCCATGATTGTTCATGTCTGGCGGCGGGGAATGGAAGCCAATCTCGGCCCGGTCATTGTCGCCTGCGGCGATGAGCAGATTGCCGATGCCGTTCGCGGCGCGGGAGGCGAGGCCGTCATAACGGACCCACGGCTTATCAGCGGTTCGGATCGGGTATTTGCGGCGCTTAAATCGATCGATCCCGGCGGAAAGTATGAGGTGATCGTTAATTTGCAGGGAGATATGCCGACCGCCGACCCCGCGATGCTGACGGCGCTGGTGGCGCCGTTATGCGATCCCGATACCGAGATAGCGACGCTGGCATCCCTTATCGCTACCCCGGCCGAGCGGCTTTCCGACAGCGTGGTCAAGGCGGCGATTTCCCTGCAGGCAGGCGGCAAGACCGGGCGGGCCGTTTATTTCAGCCGCAACACCATCCCCTGGGGCTGCGGCGGGCACTATCACCATATAGGCCTTTATGCCTATAAGCGCGACGCGCTGATAAAATTCGCCCAATTGCCGCCCGGTCCGCTTGAACAACGGGAAAAGCTGGAACAACTGCGTGCGCTGGAGAACGGCATGCGCATTGATATTTCCATCGTGGACGTTAATCCACTCGGCGTCGATACCCAGGACGACCTTGATACAGCGCGGCGCCTGCTGGCCTAAAACATCATCGTCTTTTCATCGGGATGAGGAAACACATGAATAAGCAATCGATAATACAAATTGGCAGCAGGGTGGTCCTTAAGGAAGCCGAAGCGTTATACGCAATGTCCGACTCACTGTGCGACACGGGGTTTTATGAGGCGGTTAATTTGATTCATTCGTCCACCGGCCATGTCGTGATCCTCGGCGTGGGCAAAAGCGGCCATATGGGCCGCAAAATCTGCTCCAGCCTGTCATCCACCGGCACCCCAAGCTTTTTTATCCATCCGGTCGAAGCGAAACATGGCGATCTGGGCATGATAATGGCTAATGACATTATTATATTAATTTCTTACAGCGGCAAAACCGATGAGATCATGCATTTGATTCCTTTTTTAAAACAACGGGGGATCCCGATGATAGCCATCACCGGGAATAGCCGGTCTCCCCTGGCGGAAAGCGTTGATATCGATATCTCGTTTGATATCAAGGGCGAGGCCTGCCTATTTAATATCGTGCCCACGGTGAGCGCGAGCGCCACGCTGGCCATCGGGGACGCCATCGCTATCGCGCTGATGGAATTAAAGGGATTTTCAGATAAGGATTTTTCTAAAAACCATCCGGCGGGAAATCTGGGCAGGCGGCTGGCAACACGATAAGAGGATTGCTTAACGGCATTGCCTAGCAAAGCCGCTGAGGCGCTGATGGACGTAATCTTTTTGCTCAAGGCTCCGCAGGGTCATCGCCGCAGGGAACTCCCGGTCTAAAAACGCCACCTACCATAACCATTTAGGGATGAGGGGGATGCGATGGATATGCGGTTAGGTGGTTCGGCGCTGGCGATGCCCGGGAGTTTTTCAGCGGCGCCGCAAAGGATCGCCGATGGCCGGGACCGGTGCGACGGCGCACGCAAAACCACCCGCCGATAGCCGGGGCGGCGGAGCATGCGCAACCGCCGGCCAGATGCCGCGATCGTAGCGGCCGCGCATGCAAACCAGCCCCGGCGGCGGCCTGCTTCAGGGCTACAGCAGCTTATGTGTTATGGAGTATTTAATTATGTCGGCGTTATTGGCGAATTTCATTTTTTCCATCATGCGCGATTTATAGGTACTGACGGTTTTATTGCTGATGGACAAGGACTCGGCAATGGCGTTAATGGTTTCGCCGTGGGTCAGCAGTATCATGATTTGCCGCTCGCGCATGGTGAGGTTTTCATGGGCAAACCGGCCGCCGTGAATATATTCGGCAAAGACGATTTGCTCCGCCAAATCATGGTCGATATAGCGGGATCCCCTGGCGACGCGTCTGATAGCCACCAGCAGCTCATCGGGATTTTTGTCTTTGGTGATATATCCCAGGGCGCCGCATTTCAGCATCCGGTGGGCTATTTGCGGCTCATTGAACATGCTGAGCACCAGGATGGGTAAAGACGCATAACGCGACAGGATGCGGTGGATCAGATCCTCGCCGCTGATGCCGGGCATGGAAATATCCAGCAGCAGCAGATCAACGGCGCCGGGGCGCAATTTCTCCAGCACCTGTTCGCCGTCGGCGGCCTCGGCGACCACTTTGATATCGCTGTCCAGCAGGAAAATCTGTTTTAAACCTTCACGCATGATGGCGTGATCGTCCGCTATCATTAAACGTATTGTTTCGCTCATAGGCCATACCTTGCGTTGCGTCGTTTAAAAGTCCGGTGGCCGGGACAGGCTGTCTACCCGATCGGCAGCGTCAAACGGATTAAGGTTCCTTTGCCGGGCGCGCTGTCGATAGTCACCGCGCCGTTAAGCATGGCGACGCGTTCCCGGATGCCGAGCAGGCCAAACGCATTTTTAGCAATACGCTCGGGCCGGAAACCGCGGCCGTTGTCACGAATCAGGATCTGCAGGGTTTTTTGATTGAGCTGCACGATAAGGGTGACTTTGGTTGCCATGGCATGGCGCGTAACGTTGGTCAGCGACTCCTGCACCACGCGGAACACCGTCGTGCTGCTTTCCTCGTCCAGCCTGACGTCATTTTCATCCGGCGCAATCAGCACGCAGCCGCATTGGTTATGGCGGATAAACTCATCGCGCAGCCATTCCAGCGCCGGGATCAGGCCCATGTTCAACACGTTCGGCCGCAGGCGCGTCGAGATATCCCGCACGACGTGAATGGTGCTGTCCACCAGCGCCATCAGGTTGGCCATCTGTCCGGCATAGATATCATCGACCGGATCCCGACCGCCGGTATGCCCGCCGGCGCCACGTGTACCGCCATTCGCGCCGATACGCCCACCGGCGTCAATACCGGCATGGTTGCCGGCTTGCATCGCGGTATGAGCCTCGGCATTCATACTGACGCCCGCATCGGCATTCGTCCCGGCATTCTTATGCGCAGCGCCACGCTCATTTTTTGCCAATTGCATATTCATCAGCGATAAGCCGACGCGCAGCGAGGTCAAATGCTGCCCCAGTTCGTCATGCACTTCGCGGGCAATATGCTTGCGCTCCAGCTCGCCCCGAGCGTTTTGCGTGCGCGCCAGCATCCTCAACTGGCGATGGCTTTCCCGCAGCTGTCTTTCCGTTTCCCGGAATTGGGTAATATCCCGGCCGATGGTCAAAATGCTTTTTATCTGCCCGAGCAGGTCAAATTCGGCCACGCAGCGCACGTGCACCACTTTCTGCGTACCGCCGATCTCCAGGGCCAGTTCGCCCTCGCTGCTTTTACCCGAGGGCAGGGTGCTGGTCACCAGTTTAAACAACCCCATGCCCGCCTCATGCCAGGGAATGCAATCGGTCAGCTTCCAGCCTTCGGCCTGGCGCAGATCGCAGCCCAACAGGTCTAATACCGACGCGTTGACGTAGACGCAGCGCATGTTGAGATCAAAGCGGGCAATCAGCTCCGGCGTATTTTCCACCAGCGAGCGAAACTGTTGCTCCTGTTCTAGTCGCCGTAGCGTTTGCTGCTTGATATCCCGAATATCCCGCACCACGCACAGGATATGTTCCGGTCGATGAACAGCGTAATGGCTGGAGCTGATTTCCACCGGTATTAAATTACCGGCCCGATCGCGATGCTGGGAGGTAAACCGTATCCCGTTCGGCTGCATGCTGAGTTTCCACCACAGCATGCTGACATCCCGATCCTTAAGCTCATGGTCAACATCCGAAAGCCGTAGCTGCGTCATTTCATGGTGTGTATATCCCAGCATACGGCAGGCTTTATTATTGATATAAACCAGCTCTAACTCTTGATTAACCAGATAGATTGCATCATTGATGCGATCCAGGACAAAAGAGGGAGAAATAATCATGTCCATATCGGCGTTTTTCATTGAGTTTCCGCAAAAAATTTCGGATAAATTCATATTTTATTCTGCTTTGATAGATTAATAAAAATCGCATGTCAGGTTATAAGGGTGTTAAGGATAAGTATTATAGCATCGGTTTATAACGGCAAGGCCTTTTCTTGCCGTTATAAGGGTGTTACCGTCACAAAATAACAGAAAAAGCATTAAAATTTGATATTTTATAAAAAAAGCGAACAACGTCTAAAAAAATAACAATACCCTTCACAAACCGGTGCTGTTTTTCAATGACTCGCGCACCCGGGATAATCGTGAGCGCACCGTGCCGACGGGAATATTAAGTACGGCGGCAACGTCCTGATAACTGCCGTCGCGCTCGACCAATATTGACAGCATTTCTTTAATCTGCGGCGAGAAATTTTCAATTGATGCCATGGCTATCCGCAGCAGTTGGGCATTTTCAATAATATGGCATGGGTCATTATCATGGGTCAGGTCATAGGTGTCCTCTTCGTTTAGTACATCGGTAAGATATTGCCCTTTATGGGTTTTATAGTGGTTTCTTATCAGATTAAGCGCAATGCCGAATACCCAGGTTTCTGGCTTGGAGGCTCCGGAAAATTTATGACAGTTTCTTAACACCTCCAGATAAGTCATTTGCGCCAAATCTTCAATATCCTCTTTATTAGCCACACGTTTACGGATGAAGTTCTGCAGTTTTTTTTGTTGCTGACGGAAAATATCTTCCCAGTTAACGAATGGGAGACAAACCCTATCAAATGATATTTCAACAAGAGCATCAGTCATTTAAATTCTCCTGAAATTAGTTTTATATATTGCAGGAGAGCCAAGGCAATATACATGCCAAATTCATATGCAAGGTTAACGGTTGTTTTTAATTAATATTTAATGGCGGATAAGAATATTCTGAGAATGTTTTTTCCTGCGTGCCGGCTGATTTGTGCCATTTTTTTCACAACCCACGCCGGCGTTATTTCGAATGCGGTGAAATCTCAGCGGTGAATACACAATCATGGGAACTCTTCGCTAAAAACGACCACAGAAACTCAACGTGAAACGATGAGTGACCTTTCCACTATGTCAAAAGTACCGCAGTCCGCTCCGTTTAATCCCGGCCTGGGAAAATCTCCCGCGCCGCCGGATGAATCCGCGCTGCCGCCCGCCGGCGGCGCGGTGAAATCCGATGCCGCTTCGTTTCGTTCCGTCCTGGCCACCGCCGACGACGCGAAAGAGGAAATCGGCATGCTGTTTGGCGAAAGGGAAGAGTACAAAAGCAAGAGTCTCGAGAGCCGGGAGGTGAATATCCGGCATTTGAAGGGCAACCGCGGCGCGGTTGAGCGTATCCAGAGCCTGATCGGCCTGTATCAATTGCTGGATGGGCAGCAGCAGGGGCGCCTGGAAAAGCAGCTCGTCGCCATACGCCAGGCGTTGATGTCAGGCGGCGGGGCGCGGCCACCCGCCGTCGGGCAACTGATCGACGCGGCCGATAATGACGCCGCGCGCTGCGATGTGCTGCTGGGCATGACGCTGACTAACGCCCGGGAGAAGGGCGATACGCGGATTGCCGCCCTGGCGGGGGAAGCGCTGGAACAGCTCCATCAGCAGCGCGGCCGGGAAGTTAACGCCGGTTTGAACACCGCCGCGGCCATTGCCGCGTTTACCTCCGATCCGCAGGTAAAGCAAAAGATGCGCGCCATTTATTACGAGAGCATTGTCCATCAACAATCGGCCTACGCCATGCTGGATCAACTGCTGGCGCATTTCGGCCAGCATTTTCCCGCGGCGCTGCGCGCCTTCCAGCGGGCGTTGGCGGATGAAATCGTGGCGTTGGCGCCCTCCATTACCATCCGGGCGCTGCAAAAAATCCACACCGATCTAAACCAGACGGTGCAGATTTCCCATCTGCTGGCGGTGAGCGAACAGCTGTTGCAGCGGCTGAGGGCCAAACTGCCGTTGACCAGGATCAATATGGGCGCGGTGGATTTAGCCCGTCAGCTGCTTAATTACGGTAACCAGGGTATTTACCGCGATGATTTTAAACATCTCGGCAGCAAACTGGTCGGCAATAAGCCCTATCCGCAATCGCTGCTGTTCAACGGCCTGTTGACCCTGGTGAATCAAATGCCGATCTCGTTATGGCGCGAAAGTAAATACCGTTTCGCCGCGCTGGCGGCGCTTCGGGCGCTGAACGGCCAGTTGGGCGGCAACCGGGCCAAAGCGTCCGTGCCGCCGCGAATCAGGGGCTAAGGGCGCGGCATGCACACCTTATTTCTGCTGCTTAACCGGATTGCCATCAGCGCCATGCGGCGATCGGAAATCGTCGGCGCGCTGTTCGCGCTGGCCATTGTGTTTATGCTGATTATCCCGCTGCCCCTGGGGCTTATCGACGCGCTGATCGCCACCAATATTTGTCTCTCGTCGCTGCTGGTGGTGCTGGCGATGTATTTGCCCAAACCCTTGGCGTTTTCCTCGTTTCCCGCCGTCCTGCTGTTAACCACCATGTTTCGCCTGTCGTTATCCATTTCCACCACCCGCCAGATCCTGGTGCAGCAGGATGCCGGCCATATCGTGGCGGCGTTCGGCAACTTTGTGGTGGGCGGCAACCTGGCGGTGGGCATGGTGATGTTCCTGATCCTGACCGTGGTGAATTTCCTGGTGATCACCAAAGGCTCGGAACGGGTGGCGGAAGTGGCGGCGCGTTTTACCCTCGACGCCATGCCGGGCAAACAAATGTCCATCGACAGCGATTTGCGTGCGGGGTTGATTGACGTGGCGCAGGCCAAACTCCGCCGTACCGATCTGGCAAAAGAGAGCCAGCTGTTCGGCGCCATGGACGGCGCCATGAAATTCGTCAAAGGCGACGCCATTGCCGGGCTGGTGATTTTGTTCATTAACCTGATTGGCGGATTTAGCATCGGCCTGCTGCAGCTGGATATGGCGGCGGGCGACGCCATGCATACCTTTTCCATCCTCACCGTCGGCGACGGACTGATAGCGCAAATCCCCGCGCTGCTGATCTCCCTGACCGCCGGGATGATTATTACCCGCGTGTCATCGGACGGCGACGCGCTGGAGAACAATATCGGCCATGAAATCGCCGAGCAGCTGACCAGCCAGCCCAAGGCCTGGATCCTCTCCTCCCTTGGCATGCTGGGGTTTGCGCTGCTGCCCGGCATGCCGACCCTGGTGTTTTTGACGCTTGCCGCCGCCACCCTGGCCACCGGCAGTTTCCAGGTATGGCGCGCGCGCCGGGAAATCAGCAAGGCCAGGCCGCAGATTGAAAACGAAGTTGTCCCGCCGGAATTAAACGGCAAGGAAGACCTGCGCGAGTTTAACGCCTCGCGGCCATATTTGCTCCAGTTCGCCGGCAGCGCGCGCGCCGAGCCGGAAACCCTGGAACTGGTGCAGGAAATCCGTCGCCTGCGCAACCGCATCGTGTACCACTTCGGCTTTACCTTGCCCGCCTTCGATATTGAGTTTGTCGAGGATATGCCCGCCGATGAGCTGCGTTTTTCTGTCTATGAAATTCCCAAAGTGGCGGGCACCTTTAACGTGCCGATGACGGCGGTGGCCGCAAGCCTGGGGGACAGCCTGTCCGACGCCGATCGCGCGGGCGTGGCGGCGGGCATGGAAAACCGTCATGAACAGCAGTGGTTATGGCTGCCCGCCGGCCATCCGCTGCTGGGCGACGCGGCGGTAAAACGCTGGACGCCGCGCGAACTGTTGCTGATGCGCATGGAAAACGCGCTGCATGCCAGCAGCCCCCGGTTTATCGGGCTACAGGAGACGCGATCGCTG
The DNA here is from genome assembly GCF_010131535.1 of Acerihabitans arboris. Lineage (GTDB taxonomy): Bacteria > Pseudomonadota > Gammaproteobacteria > Enterobacterales > Enterobacteriaceae > Acerihabitans > Acerihabitans arboris. Next base: position 195,750 of record NZ_WUBS01000007.1, on the reverse strand, counting down.
GTGACTTGGCTGGAAAGGGAACAGTCCGAACTGGCGCAGGAATTACAGCGCGTCATGCCGATTGCGCGCTTTTCCAGCGTGTTGCAAAACCTGGTGGCGGAACGCATCCCCCTGCGTTCGGTGCGCGCCATCGCCGAGGCGCTGGTGCTGCATGGCCAGCACGAACGCGACGTGAGCCTGCTGACAGATTTGGTGCGCATTACGTTAAAAGAACACCTCTGTTATCAGTACGCCGGCGAAGACGGGCTGTACGCCTGGCTGCTGACGCCCGAAGCGGAGGAACTGCTGCGCGACGCGCTGCGCCAGACGCAAAACGAGATTTTTTTCGCCCTGACGCAGGAACAGTCGGTGGAACTCCTCGGCCAGGTGCGCGCGGCCTTCCCGCCGGGCAGTGAGCGGCAGGCGGTGATCCTGGTGGCGCAGGACCTGCGCAGCCCGATGCGCGGCCTGATCCAGGAAGAATTCCATCACATCCCGGTACTGTCGTTCGCCGAACTGCAGGTTTCCTTGTCTGTCAACGTGATGGGACGGTTTGATCTGGTCAATTCGCCAACGGCCTTTGATGCTTAGGAGGAAAATATGTTCGAGCTGCGCGTCCTGACGGGGCGTCACCAGGGAGCGGCGCTGCCGCTTTGCGGTGAGCGCTGGGTTATCGGCCGATCCGGCGAGGCCGATCTGCAACTGACCGATGACGATGTGGCGTCTTGCCACGGCCTGCTGTTAAGCGCCGGCGACGGCTGGCGGCTTGAGGCGCTGGAAGGCGGATGGCGCGACGCATCCGGCGCGGCCATCGGCGCGCCGGGCGTTCTGCCGGTGGATGCGCCGTTTGCCGCCGGCGGCGCCTGGTTGTGTGTCAGCGGCGCGGCGACGCCTTGGGGAAACGTCGCCATTCCCACGGTAGCGCTGGCGACCACTCCGCCGGCGGCCGGGGGCGCGGACGTTCCGCCCAACCGGGATAAACACGCGCGCGGCTGGCCCAAATCACTGCAAATCACCGTCTTCAGCCTGATGGTGCTGCTGACCATTACCGTGGCGAGCTGGATCCTCCAGCCGTCGATGGCGCAGATCTCCACCCAGGAACCCCAGCGTCCCTATCTGTCCACCCTGCAGGAGCTGCGTCCCGCGCTGCTGGCCATGCTGCGCGATCGCGGCCTTACCCCGGCGGTGCGGATCGATATGGATAAAAATAAGCTGATCCTGTACGGCTCCCTGGATAAAGAGCAGCAGGCGCTGCTGGCCAGGATGCTGCTGCGCTTTCGCGCGCAATATACCCTGGTGCCGAAGCTGGTGAACAACACCCGCCCGCGCGAGACAACCCTGCCGTTTCGAATTGTGCAGATCACCTCCGGCGCGCGCGCCAACGTGGTAACGGATAAGGGCGACCGTCTGTTTATCGGCGACGAGGTGGATCAGCTGCGGCTGGTGGCCATTACCGCCAATGAAATTGTGTTTAACGGACGGGATGAAATCAAGGTGAAATGGTGACGGGCATCGGGAACGAGGCGCTGGACCGCTGGTGCCGGCAGCAGCAAACGCGTCTGGCGGCCTTCGCGCCGGTGACGGCGACGGGGCGCATTACCGGCATCAGCGGCATCCTGCTGGAAAGCCGCCTGCCGCATGCCCGCATCGGCGATCTTTGCCGGATAGAGGGCAAGGATAACGCCGACGTGCTGGCGGAAATTGTCGGCTTCAACCCACAGCATACCCTGTTGTCCGCCCTGGGCCCGCTGGACGGCATCGCCCAGGGCGCCCGGGTCACGCCGCTGTACCTGCCACACGGTATCCGCGTGTCCGCGCGGTTGCTGGGCGGCGTGCTGGACGGATTCGGCCGTCCCATCGTGGCGGGGGGGACCGGCGCGTTTGCCGAACCAGGCGACTATGGCGGCGCGGTGGGCGTGCTGGGCGGGGCGCCGTCGCCCACCGACCGGCCGCTGATTGATACCCCGCTGCCCACCGGCCTGCGCGCCATCGACGGTCTGCTGACCTTGGGCGTCGGGCAGCGGGTGGGCATTTTTGCCGGCGCCGGCTGCGGCAAAACCACGCTGCTGGCCGAGCTGGCGCGCAATACGCCCTGCGACGTCATCGTATTCGGCCTGATAGGCGAGCGTGGACGGGAGCTGCGGGAATTTCTCGATCATGAACTGGACGCCGGCCTACGCAACCGCATGGTGCTGATCTGCGCCACGTCCGATCGCAGCAGCATGGAACGCGCCCGCGCGGCTTTTACCGCCACCGCCATAGCGGAGGCGTTTCGCGACGCGGGCAAAAGCGTGCTGCTTATCCTGGACTCCCTGACGCGTTTTGCCCGCGCCCAGCGCGAGATAGGGTTGGCGCTGGGCGAGCCGCCCGGGCGCGGCGGATTGCCGCCGTCGGTGTATACCCTGTTGCCGGGGCTGCTTGAACGCGCGGGACGAACGTCATCCGGCGCCATTACCGCGCTGTATTCGGTCCTGATAGAGCAGGACTCCATGAACGATCCGGTGGCCGACGAGGTGCGCTCGCTTATCGACGGACATATTGTGCTGAGCCGGAAGCTGGCGGAGCGCGGGCATTATCCGGCTATCGACGTGCCGGCGAGCCTGAGCCGCGTCATGGCCAATATTATCGGGCCGGAGCAGCGCGGGCAGGCGGTGGCGGTGCGGCGGCTGATGGCGGCCTGGCAGCAGGTGGAGATGCTGATACGCCTGGGTGAATACCAGCCGGGTTTCGATGCGCTGACCGACGCGGCGGTGGGGGCCCAGGACGCCATTAACGATTATTTGCGCCAGGGGACGCGCGAGCCAGACGATTTTGCTGAAATACTGCGCCGGCTGGCGGAGGTGAGCGATTATGCGCCGGCGCTGTAGCCAGGATGATGACCACGGCCACGGCTGCGGGCAGGACAACGTCGCTGGCCTGACGCCGGTGTTGTTCCGGCGCAAACAGAAACGCCATCCCGCGCTGGAGCCGGAAAGCGTCGCTGACGGCCAGGAGCGGGCGCTGTCGCGCGCGCTGCGTCTGCTGCTGCCGATCCGCCGCCAGCGGCTGCTGCGCTGCGAGCAGCGGCTGCGGGAACAGCAGCGCCAACTGCGGTTATCGGTCGATCGGGCCGGGGAGGAAGAACGCCTGCTGACCGGGCAACGCCAACGCTATGCCCTGCTGCGCGATGGGTTCGAGCGCGAAAACCGCGGCCGGCGCCAGCGGCTGGAACAACTGGACCGGACGCTGGCGCAGGAACGGCGGGAGCACGGACGGGTGGCGCGGCATCAGGGCAACCTGCAACAGCTGGCGCGGGAGCGCGAGGCGCTGCAGTCCGTCCTGGCGCAGGCGCGGGAAGACGCCCGCCGGCGGCAGCGCGAGGTTGAAAAACTCGAATTATTGTTAACCCAACTGCTAACGCAACAACAGGAGACGTTATGAGCACAACCCATGCCTGCCGCGACGTCCCGGCGTCCGGGCACGCAGGCGTCAGGGCGGACGCGGCGGCGAAAAAAACGGCGCATCATCCCCGCGCGCCGGACGCGAGGCCGTGCGCCGGCCGCGAACGCGGGGCGGGGAATGCCGCAGTGAACGCGGCGTGCCGGCCGCAGGCGGACGCCAGGCGCGCCCTGGACCATGAAGATGAACTGTTCGGCGCGCTGCTCGGCGGCGCCGTCGACGACCGGCGGGCACCGTTATTGATGGCGCCCTTGCAGATGCCGGACGCGGGAACGGCCGGCGAGGCGCAGGCGGGCGGCGGCGCGTCCGCGATGCTTATCTGGCTAACGCTGGAGCCGGAGCTGGCGCGGCCGCTTGCCGCGGCGCCCGCCGACGGTATGGCGATGACGCTGCTGCTGCCGAAGCTGGGGGCGGTGGACGCGCGTTTTGCCCCGCTCAAACCCGACGGCTGGGATATTGCGCTGCGGTTTAATCCGGACGTCTGGTCCTCGCTGGCGCAGCATCGCGAGCGCTGTCGCCATGCGCTGCGCCAGCGCCTGGCTTGCCGGGTCAGGCTGTCGTTTGCGCGCCGGGACACGGACGTATGACGCCGCTGCCGTTGCCCCGCATCGCCCGCGCCGTCGCGCGGGCGCGCGGTCGTCTGGGCGGCGGCCGCGATTACCCGTTTACGCTGAACGGCGAGCAGGGCGTGCTGCGCCTTAGGCCGGCCGCCGCCGTCAGCGGCCGTTGCGGCATGCCGGAGGCAGCGGCGCCGTTAGCCTCGGGCGTGCGGCCCGGCGATATAAGCGGCGGTCGCGACGGCCAGGACGCGCCGGTGCTCTCCGCTGCGGGCGTGCGGCCTGGCGATATAAGCGGCGGTCGCGACGGCCAGGACGCGCCGGTGTTCTCCGGTGCGGGCACGCGGCCTGGGGATATGAGCGGCTGTCGCTGCGAGCATGGGCTGCTGCTGCTGTCGGCCGCCGGGCCGGCGCTGGGCCTGATGGCCGACTGCCCGGCGCTGCCGATAGCGGAAAACAATGCCGATCCCGCGTCCTGTCCGGGCTGGTACTGGTCGCTCTATAACCAACTGCTGGCCACGGAGCTGCAGGCGCTGTTCGGCAGCCTGCGGGCCGTGCCGCCGCAGTCCGTCGGCGATGCGGTAACGCTGGAGCTGACGGTGACGCTTGGCGATCGGCGCGCGCGCAGCCTGCTGTGCCTGTCCGCCGGCACACTGCGCCGGCTGCTGGATATATCCGGCTGGCGCCGGGTTCAGGCGCCGCTGCCGCAGGATCTGGCGCTGGCCCTGCCGCTCACCCTGGGCACGCTGACCCTGTCCCTGGACGACGTCGGCTCGCTGCGGCCGGGCGACATGCTGCTGCCGACCGGGCGTTGCTTTTCGCCGGCGGGCGAAGGCCGCGTGCGCTGCGGATTATTGACGCTGCGGGGGCAACTGCGGCCCGGTGCGGACACAATGACGCATTTTTACATCACAACCATGGAGAATACCGACGTGACAATGAATTCGGATGAACTAGACGATGACCAGCCCCAGGCATCGGACGCGGGGGAGGAGTGGGAAACCGGTCCTTTAACCGACGCGTCGGCGTTCGCGCCGCTGCCGCTGCTGTTATCAGTACGCTGCGGCCAGTTAAAAATGACGCTTGGCGCGCTGCAGCGCCTGGCGCCGGGGGCGCTGCTGCTGGTGGAAAATGTGCTGCCGGGCGAGGCGGTGCTCTGTCACGGGGAATATGCGCTGGCCAAAGGCGAGCTGGTGGACGTGGAGGGCCAACTGGGACTAGAGATTACCCAGGTGTTCTCCGCGTGCCGCGATCCGCTGCGCGGGGGGGCTTAGTCACCGTTATGGACGCTATCTCACTGGATCCGATGAAGCTAACGCTGTTTCTCGGGGCGCTGTCGCTGGTGCCGGTGCTGATGATTGTCTGCACCTGCTTTTTGAAAATATCCATGGTGCTGATGCTGACGCGCAACGCCATGGGGGTGCAGCAAATCCCGCCCAATATGGCTATCTACGGCATCGCGCTGGCGGCGACGCTGTTTGTCATGGCCCCGGTATTCAGTGATATGGCGCAGCGCGTCAGGGATATGCCGCTCGACGCCAGCTCGGTTGAACGCCTCGACTACACGGTTCAAAACGGCGCCGCGCCGCTGAAGACCTTTATGGCGCGCCACACCGACCCGGATATCCTGTCCCATCTGCTGGATAACGGGCAGCGCATGTGGCCGAAAGAGATGGCGCGCGACATTACGCACGACAGCGCGCTGCTGGTGATCCCCTCGTTCGTGCTCTCCGAGCTGCAAAGCGGATTTAAAATCGGTTTCCTGATTTTTATCCCGTTTATCGTGGTCGACCTGATCGTGTCCAACGTGCTGCTGGCGCTGGGAATGCAGATGGTCTCGCCGATGACCATATCACTGCCGTTGAAGATCCTGCTGTTTGTGCTGGTCAGCGGCTGGACGCGCCTGCTCGACGGGCTTTTCTACAGCTATTTGTGAGGCGCGGATGGACATACTGAACCTGTTTCGCCAGGGCATGCTGATGGTGGTGATCCTGTCGGCCCCGCCGCTGATTGTCGCGGTGGTGGTGGGCGTCATTATCTCGCTGCTGCAGGCGGTTTTGCAGCTCCAGGATCAAACCTTGCCCTTCAGCATCAAGCTGGTGGCGGTAGGCGTCACCCTGGCGCTGACCGGACGCTGGATAGGCGTCGAGCTCATCGGGCTGGCGCAAACCGCCTTTACGCTGATGGAAACCGTGGGACGCTGATATGTGGGGAACGATACAGTTTGACGTCTATCACTTTATCCTGGCGCTGGCGCTCGGCATGGCGCGTATTTTCCCCTGCCTGCTGCTGACGCCGGTGTTTTGCTTTAACGCGGTCAAAGGCGCGCTGCGCTCGGCCATCGTGCTGGCGCTGGCGCTGTTTCCCGCGCCGGTTATCCAGCGGCAGCTGGCGGCGGAAGATCCGGCGCTCTATACCCTGGCGGCGATGGGACTGAAAGAGGCGCTGGTGGGGGTGGCGCTGGGCCTGCTGATGGCGATGCCGTTCTGGCTGTTTGAATCGGTCGGGGCGCTGTTTGACAACCAGCGCGGCGCGTTGATGGGCGGACAGCTTAACCCGCAGCTTGGTCCCGACGCCACGCCGCTGGGTTTCCTGATGCAGCAGACGCTTATCCTGGTGCTGATGACCGGGCTTGGCCTGTCGACCATAACGCAGGTGCTCTGGGACAGCTACCGGCTATGGCCCGCGACCGCCTGGCTGCCGTTTCCCACGGAACAAGGTTTTAAGGTCTGGCTCGGCATGCTCTCCGATCTGTTTACCCATATGGTGCTGTACGCCGGGCCGCTGGTGGGCCTGCTGCTGCTGGTTGATTTCAGCGTCGGCATCCTCAGCCTCTACAGCCCGCAGATGCAGGCGACGGTGCTGGCGATGCCGCTGAAGTGCCTGCTGGGCATGCTGTTTTTTGTGCTCTACCTGCCGATCCTGACCCATGCCGGCGGCGAACGGTTATACGGCCTGGCCGGGTTGACGGCCCTGTTGCCCCGGCTTATCCAGTGATACAGGACCCCCGCCATGGCCGAAAAAACCGAAAACGCCACTCCGCAAAAGCTACGGGAATCCCGGCGCAAGGGCCAGGTGGGGCAAAGCCAGGATATACCTAAGCTTTTTATCTGCGTGGGCCTGCTGGAAACCCTGTTTGCCACGGCGGTAAACGGCATGCAGCGCCTGGAGGCGATGATGATCCTGCCTCTGCAACGGTTGGGCGATCCGTTTGAGCACGCGGCCAGGGAGGTGGCGCTAAACGCCGCGCTGGCGCTACTTTATTTTTGCGGTACCGCATGCGCGCTGATTTTGGTGTTACGCATCCTGGGCGGCTGGGTACAGTTCGGCCCGCTATTCGCCACCGAGGCGCTGACGCCGAAATTTGACGCGCTGAACCCGGTCGCGCACCTGAAAAATATGTTTTCCGCGCGCCAGCTTACCCAACTGCTCGGCAGCCTGCTGAAGGCGGCGGCGGTCAGCGTGGTGATCTATCTGGCCGTTAAACCGGATCTGGCGGCCCTGGCCCGGCTGGCGTTCGGCAGCCTGGATGATTTCTGGCTGGAATTCCTGGCGTTGTTTACCCGGCTGTCCCGCCTGACGCTGGGGGTGCTGCTGGTATTAAGCGCGATTGATTTTGGCGTGCAAAAATACTTTTTCCTCAAGCAGCAGCGTATGAGCCACGAGGATATACGCAATGAATATAAGCAAAACGAGGGCGATCCCCACATGAAGGGGCATCGTCGGCAGATGGCGCAAAATATCCTCAACGAGCAACCCAAATCCGCGCGCCCGATTAATTTGCAGGAGGCGGATGTACTGCTGGTGAATCCGACGCACTATGCCGTCGGGTTATATTATCGTCCCGGCGATACCCCGCTGCCGCGCGTGGTATTTAAAACCGACGGCTACCGGGCGCGGGAATTAATCGATCGGGCGCAGCGAATCCCCATGCCGGTGATTCGTTTTATCTGGCTGACCCGCACCCTGTACCGCACGGTGGACGAAGGCCAATATATCCCGCGCGAAACGCTCAAGGCGGTGGCGCAGGTCTATCGGGTATTACGCGAGCTGGAGGAGCAGCAGCTGGACGCTATTATCGAAATAGATGAATAACCGCGTTGAAACCGTTATTTCCCCAAGAATAGTTATTTCTCACTGCAACTAAATGGCCCGGCTTGCCACTCAATAGCGAGGGATGCCGTTAGGCACCACCACGGCATCCGGCGTCAAGACGCTCGACGTCTTATATCCTGATTTTATATTCGCGCTTTTTGCCTTATCGCCGAGGCGATAACCACTGGCGCCATTAAATACCATGAGGATTATCCATGACATCCCCTATCCATAAGGGCAGTACCAGCGCATTCCAGCCTCCCCATGAAGCCATTCATCCCGGGACCTCCGACCGGCCGCAGTTGCGTCCACGCCAGGGAGCCGCCACGTCGGGCGCCAGCGGCAGCGGACCGGCCGATACCCTAGGCTCGGGCCGTGCCGCCGGCGCGGGCGCGGTGCGGGCAATGAGCGCGGACGAAACCCGCCACGCCGACATCAAAACCTATGTTACCGGCGTATTTAGTCCATACCGCAACGGTGAAAACAGAGCGGAAATCGACGATCTGATCAATACCCGGACGGAAAGCCTTTTCGCCCTGGGGCATAACCGCGAGCAGATAGAAGGCAATCTGGACGTTAAGGCGAAAGGATTGGATGAACTGACCGCCGTCAGCTCCGGGGCATTGTCGGCGACGCCTTTTATTATCTCGCCGTCGGTGGCGCCTAAAGTGCTTGAAACGCTGTCAAAAGTGCTGGATCTCTCTTCGCCGCCCTCGGTACAGGTCGCCGGCGCGGTGGGCGGCGCCACGGCGATGGTATTAAAAGCCGTCGGCGACAAGCTGTTTGAAAAAGCGAACAAGGATACGTTATGGCGGGTGCCTGACGAAGCCCATCTCAGCGGCGCGATGAAAAAAATCCATAGCGATAATCAAGGCGTGCATCAAAATGCGCTTAACTCGATACTCGGCGGGCTGGGGTATACCGGGCGCAACCTGGGCCAGGCGCTGTTTTCCATGGCGGGCAACGACAAGGTCAACGCGGCCTGGAACGCCATGGGGAACTGGCTCGCGGGGGGCGCCGGCGCAAAAATCGTGCAGGTTCACGACAATCATCGGGGCGCCGTCGGGGGCGCCTGGCTGCTGGCGCGCGATGATTGGGAACAACGCTATAAAAGCCTGGACTCTACCGCGCGCCAGGATCAGCTGATTAAAGGCGGCATCAGCCGTACCGGCGATATCCTCGCGGGGGTGGTTAATCTTAAAACCTGGGCGGAGGGGGTGGGCAACGCCGCGACGCCGAAAGGCATTGCCGACGCGGTGATCCTGGCGGCCGGGGTGGCCGGCTCATCAACCATCACCGACCTGGTGGCGAAAAGGATGGAAAACTCCGCGCCGGCGCTGCAGGCCCTGACCAGCGGACTGGCCAATACCTCGGTGGCGTGGATGGCCTATGCCGCCCAGGGCGCGGGCGGCACCTACGTCAAGGCCATTGCGGAAGCCCTGGATAAATTAACCGAACACGCAATTACCAGCGGCGCGGACGCTATCGGGCAAAGGGCCAACCAGGGCGTGACCGCCGGTATCAGCGGGGCTGCCCGGGGGTATAACGCCACGGTAAGCGGCGTGCAGGCTACCGGGCGCGCTATCGCCAATGCGCCGCATAATATTAACGAGGGCGTAAGGGCGGCCGGCAGGAATATAGCCGAGAGTACGGCGCCCGCGCGCCATATGATCGCTGACGTGACACATAACGCCATTGACGCCGTGGGTGGATTTTTTGAAGGTAGCGGCCGGATGGTCGGCGGGGCGGCCGTGCGCGCGAGCAACGCTATCCGGGGCCAGCAGCCCCGCCCGGGGGCCGAGCGGGATATCCCGCTGGTGGAACGGCGCGGCACCGCGGCAACCACGGCAACCACGGCAACCACGGCAACCACGGCGACCGCCGCCACCACGGATACCACCGATACCCTGGGGCCGCAGGCTCACCCCGCTACCCATATCTAATGTTATAAGGATCCTTACCGGCGCGCCAGGGCGCGCCGGTAATCCCCGCGGGCCAATCAATCCAGCCGCGCCAGGGCCAGCATCCGCATAATCCCCTCGCGATAATCAATGTCCGTTGCCTCCTCCTGCGGCCGGTAAAACACCGCCAGGGTGGCGGGGGCCTCCACGCCGACATAAAAACCGTCGTAGCGCGCCGGTTCCTGGTAACGATCGGTCAGCATCTGGCGCAGCAGATCCCACAAATGGGCATAGCCGTCGATGCGCAGCGTCAGCACCGGCCTGGCCGGGAAGGCGCAGGCGAGAATGATATCCGGCCGGTAGCGCCACCGGCATGCCTGGCGCCGCCCGATGGCCTGTAGAAACGCCGGCAGGGTGTCAACGTCCATTATTCGTTCACCGACAGGCGGGTATAATCCCACGCGCCGTTGCGCAGGTCGGGCTGCCACCACACGCTCAGGCTATGCGGGTCCGAGACCGGGCGGCAGCTGATATCGTTGCAACCGGCCATTTCCGGCCGGGCGCAGGCGCTTAACAACGCGGCCAGCGCGGACAGCATGATGATGCGGTACATTGGGGGTCCCTCTCAGCGTGGTGATGGTAGTTGGCGGCCGCCGGCGTCGGTTGCCGACAGCAGCGACGCGCGCGCGGGCGATGACGGAATGCCGTCGTCCCAGGCGACATACACTTCGGTGGATTCGCCGGGCGCCAGCTCGGAATGGGGCCAGGCGGCCACCGCCAGCGTGCGGGCACCGCGGCAGGACGCCTCGTCAAAGCGGGCGGTTTGCCGGCCGGTATTGGTGATAACCCCCGCCGTCAGGCGCAGGCTGTTGTTGTGATACCACTGGTGGCGGTTGCCGCTGCGAAACGTCAGCGGAATAGCGCATAGCGAGCTCAGCGCCGGCCCGCTGGCATTGGTCTCCATGCCCGCCGGCACGCGATTTTCCACCAGATCGCGCATCGCGCTTTCTATCAGGCGCTTGGTGTCGCCGGACTGGTGGCGGCGGCCGATATCGCGCAGGGTATCGCTCACCTGGTTACGGTTTTCCGCGTCGACATAGCGCGATGGGTCGACCTGATCGCCGACCAGATGGGGGGTGATGATAAACAGGCGCTCGCGCTGGGAGATGGTGCGGTTATTGGCGCTGAACAGTTTGCCGATAAACGGGATCCGGCCCAGGATCGGCACGCGCCGCTCATCGTCGCCGCTGTGTTTGGTATGGAAGCCGCCCATTACCAGCGAACGGCTCTCCTGCACCAGCGCCTGGGTGCTGATCACGCCGTTCTGCGTGCCGGTGGCGGTATTGTTTTCATCGGTATTAAGCTTGCCGTCCTCCACGTCGACCATCAGCTGGATGGCGGGTCGGGTCGCCGCGCCGGCAATCGATCGGGGCGTCACGCGCAGGCTGGTGCCCGCCGTGACCGATTGGATGTCCGCCACGCGTTCGCCCACCGCCTTGATAAACGCCGTATCGCTGAAATCGATGACGGCGGGCTGATTTTCCAGGGTCAGCACCGACGGATTGGCGATAATGGCCGCGGTGCCTTCGCCCTCCAGCGCCTGGATATCGGCGAAGAAACGCTGGAAATCGGTGACGAATAACGTGCTGTTGCCGGTGAGCATACTGGCGCCGCCGGTCACATTGCCGGCCTGACCGGACCAGTTGCTGGACAGACGGGCCAGCTGGCTGCGGTCGATATCCACGATAATCGCGTCTATTTCCACCAGCTTTTGCGGCACGTCAATACTTGAGACCAGCGATTGGTAATCCGCCCGCAGCTTTTTATCGTCGCGTACCAGCAGGATATTATTGCGCACGTCCGCCGAGACCTTGCCGGCGAGCCGGTCGCCGGTGGGACCGGCCGTCGCCGCGCTGCCCTGGCGGGTATAGCGGCGCAGCATCTGGTCCATGATGCCTTTGCTCTGCGCCTGGGCCTCGCCGGCCATGGCGTTCTGGCCGCCCTGGTTGTCCTGCCCGCCGCCCACGCCGCCCTGCTGGCCCAGCAGTTCATTTAATATGCTGGCCACGCCGGGCACCACCAGCGTTTGATCGCGGTATTTAATGGTGCGGTCGGCCACATCGGCGTAACGCAAAGGAAACGCCATCATCATTTTATTGGTATCCTCGGCCGGTTCCGGCTCGGATTTTTTGCTGAAATCGGCAATCAAATCCACGTATTGCCGCGGTCCGGTGACCAGCACCGCGCCGTCGTCCGGCAGTTCGCCCCAGCCAAAACGCGATTCCAGCAAGCCCACGCCTTCCAGCGCCTGCTTGAGGTCCGCGGTGTCCTGGCCGATTTTCAGTCGTCGGGAAACTTGTTCGGACTGCGGGCTGACATACAGGGTGTTGTTATACACAAACCACTGGAGACGGTATTCCAGCGCCAGCCGGTTGAGGAACGCCTCGGCATTGTCGGCGCGCAGGCGACCGCTTACCGGTGTTTGCGCCAGATGGACGGCGTTGATATCGACGCCGTGGCTGCCGGCAAAATCCCGCAGGATACCCTGTAGCGGGGTATTGTCGGCGGAATAGGCGTAGGCGCCGTCCTTCCACTCTTCCGGGGTCGCGGCGCGCGCCGTGGGCACGCCGGCGCAAAGCAGCATCAGCAACGGCAGGAGCCTGCGCGCAGGCAGGATCCGGTTTGGCGAACGGTCAGGCGATACGGACACGCTGTTCTCCTTGGAAAATAAAACGATTTCAGTCAGTAACGGGTTTTTAACACCCGCCGCAGGATGTCCTGCCAGGCTTCGCATTGGTTGACCAGGGTTTCCATCAGGCCCAGGGCGTACCGGCCGTTGTCCCGCGGCAGCGATGCAATCAGACACAGGCAGTGGATTTCATCATGCAGCGACAGCGCGCCGGCGCGGGGGTAACGGGAGAGCGCCGGCCCGGTGAGGTGCAGCGCGGCCTGGATAACCCGATCGTCCACCGGGCGATCCAGGGTCAGCCGGGTAACGCAAAAAAAACCGCCCGCGCGGCGCAACAGGCTGAGCGGCACGGCGTCGACGGTGATATCCAACTGCGGATCGCCGCGGGCGAACCAGGCGTCGATAACCGACGCCAGTTCAGTTGATGGCATTAATAATGGCCTTGCTGATGCCATATTTATATTGCGTATACTGCGAGTTGGCCCAGTTGGCGTTGGCGACGTCCTGCAAGGCGAAGTTAAACGCGTACATATCGCCGATATCATAGGGCTGGCCGGCGTCCTGCTGGGCGACGCTGGCCATGCTGTTTTGCGTGCTGACCACTTCCTGGATTAAACGGCGCTGAATGGGATCGGAACTCATTTCGGGTACTCCTCAGTAAACGGGGTACTATTGAGTAACCTGGGCGCCTCGCCGGTTCCCTGCGCGGATAAATTTTCCCGCGCCGTAACCGGGGGCGTAGGGAATGTCCCGCCGCCGCCCGGCAGCCGGGCCAGCAATTGTCCCCAGTCCAGGGACAGTTCGCCGTGCTGCGTCACCAGCAGCACGGACTGGAGGTCCTGGCGCGCACGGGTCTTAAGCCGCCAGTCAAGGTGGGGCCGCGCCGCCAGCCATGCCCTGGCCGATGCCTGCTGGTCCGGATGGCACCACAGCGTGGCCTGCTCCGCGTCGCCCTGCGCCCGCAGCAGTTGATGCAGCAAGGCGTGCAGCCGTTCCCCGGCCGGCAGCGCGCCGCCCAGTTGTGCCAGGGCCTGGCCCAGCAAGAGTTCGGCGCGGGGCAACAGCGCCTCTTGCCACTCCCGGCGCTGGCGCTGCCAGTCCAGCAGCAGGGCGTCGGCTTGTTGCAAAAACGCCTGCTGGCGTTCGGCAACGGCGGCCTGGGTTTGCGCGCGCGCTTCATCCCGCGCGTCCGCTAACAGCGCGTCGGCCTGCGAGCGCGCCTGCCGTATGATGTCGTCGGCCTGTTGACTCGCCTGCGCCAGGATATCCAGCGCCCGCAGATGTCCGGCCAGTTGCCCGGCGCGCAGCAGCGGCCCGGCCCCGGCCAGCGCGCCGGCGGGCAGCGCGATCTTTTTAACTATCCACATGGTGGGGCTCCCCTGGTTGCTGGCTTTGCCAGATCGCCGCCGCCCACAGGGCGCGTAGCCGGCCCATGGGCAACGGCCGCATGGGCATCCGTTCCGCCCGTTCGACCTCGCCGGGTGGAAATTGCAGCCGCAGGCGCGGCCAGCTGGCGGGGGTGGCCGCGCGCAGCAGGAACAGGCCCGCCGTCCGCGCGCTTATCGCCGGCTCTTCCGGCAGCCAGCCTTCGGGGCGCAGCGCTTTTGCCAGGCGGCGGCACCCTATTTTTCGCGCCGGGCCAAGCCGGGACCCCGCGCCCTGCGGCGCGCAGGTTTCGGCCGCCAGCGCCAGCGCCGTGCCGAGCTCATCCGCCGACAGCGCCGACAGCGCCAGGACCAGGTGTTCGGGCGGCCCCGGCAGCGCATTCCGGCTGATGCCGCAAGCCGGCCCGATCTCCAGAGCATGATAACGTCCCAGCCTGGCCTGCAGATCCGGGGAATAAGCAAAAAAGGCGGCGCCGCGCCAGCCGGGATCGGCGCGTTGCCAGCAGGCCCGGCTCCACCATGCCAGCCATTGCAGCTGCGCCGCGCGATCATCCCGGGAGGGCAGGGCGTCGGACATGGTTATTTACCCGCCGCCGCGGGCTTGGCGGGTTTTTTCCTGCCCGGCCGGAATAATACAATCCCAAGGCCCGTCAGCAGCAGCGCGACCATGGCGCCCGCCAGCCATTTCACCAGCGAATACTGCCCGGGCGTCAGTTGAAACGGTCCCAGCCTGACCTGTTCGATGCGATCCTCGTAGGTCTGAGCCGGCACAAAAACAATTGCCAGATCCTTGTCGCTCTTGCCCGACAGCCCTGGAATGCTGGTGGCAACCAGACGGCGGATCCTGGGTTCGATGCTGTCCGGATCCAGGGTGTCGTGATATTTGATAAACACCGATGCCGAGGCGGGCTGCACCGGCTCGCCGGGGGCAATGCGTTCGGGCAGGACCACATGCACCCGGGCGACCACCACGCCGTCAATCTGCGCCAGGGTGGATTCCACTTCCTGGGACAGGGCATAGATATAACGCGCCCGCTCCTCCATGGGACTGGAGATCACGCCGCTTTTCTGGAAAACCTCGCCGAGATTGGTGCGCGCTTTACGCGGCAGGCCGGCGGAGTTAAGTATTTGTACGCTGCGCTCAATATCATTGGCGTCAATGGTAATAGCCACGCCGGTTTTTTCGATCTGTTTTTGCACCGCGATATGATGCTGGTTAAGCGCCGCGATAATATCGTTGGCGTCGTTTTCCGCCAGTCCGCTAAATAACACGCTGTTGTCGCCACAGCCGGCAAGTAACGCCAGCAGTGCCAGCGGGGCCAGGAATTTCCGCACCAGGACCGTTATCATCATGATTATTGCAGGTTGGTCAGTTTATCGATGCTTTGTACCGCCTTGGACACGATCTTGGCATTCATCAAGGTTTCCACATAGGCATCCGATAAGGATTCCGTCGCCTGGTTCAGAACCAGGATATTGGTGGATCGCGACGCTTTTTGCAGGTCGTCGAAGGCATTTTTCCTGCGCTGCCCGCCGCGTTTCAGGGCGGCGGCCAGTTCCGGGATAAACCCCTGCGCCGACGGCGCGCCGGTGGAGGAATCAGCGCGGTTCAGCTCGGCGGCGAACCACTGGATATCGGCCTGTCCGGGCTGATGCGGCAGGCCGGCGTCGCCGGTAATCGCCGGCGGCGTGGCCGTTTGCGGTATTTCGGTCATTTTCATAATGGCGGGTTTTCTGGTGATAATGCGGATGAGAGCGGCGGGCATAATAAATCGAGCGCCCGCCTGACGTTATTTATCAACTGCGTAAAGGCGATATTAACTGCCGAAGTTGATTTTTTGCGAAGCGGCGGCGCTGGCACCCTGGGTCATGGTGTCGCTGAACTGTTTCACTTTGTTCATATCGCGCTGCAGTTTCATATTATCAATGCTGTCCTGGCGCATGCCGGACATAATATCCTGCATTTGCGATTCCGCGCTGGCATTGCTTACGCCGGTCTCCACTGTATTTACTGCATTGGACGCCGAGGTGATTGCGCTGGACGCTGTGCCGCTGACTGAACCTGCCATAATTAACTCCTTTTGCTTTGGATGGGAAATAAATTCGCTAACCTTCGCTAGTTAAGTGGTAATAGCGAACCTTGGGTTCCAGGCAAAAAGATTTTTTTTATAAACAACGGGCCGGATTGATAATGGCGCCGTTTTATCCGGCGGCGGGGTCACCGTGATTTAATTCAACCGACGATATTCAGTGATTTAAGCCGGTGATACAGCGTGCGCCGGGGAATGCCTAATTCATTGACCACCTCGTCAATGCGGTGTCCATGCCGATGCAAACATTCTTTAATCAGGCTGCGTTCAATTTGCCGCATGCGTTCTTTTAATAAGGTGGTGCCGCGCTCCGGCTGCGCCTCGAGGCAGAGCGGCGGCAGGCCCAGGACAAACCGCACGGCCGCCGCTTTTAACTCACGGATATTCCCCGGCCAGCTGTGCAGCAGCAGCGCCTGATCGAGCGCGGGCGGGCAGGGGGGCAGCACCATCTGCAGGCGCAGCGCGGCCTCCTGGGTGAAATGACGGAACATGGGAATGATCAGATCGGCGTGGGAGCGCACGGTGGGGGTTTCGATTTTTATCGTCGACAGGCGGAAAAAAAGATCGCAACGAAAACTGCCTTGTTCCATCAGCTCCTGCAGGGGTTTTTGCGACGCGGCGATAACCCGGAAATTGAGCGCGACCTGACGCGTGCTGCCGAGCCGCTGAATGGATCGGGTTTCCAGCACCCGCAGCAGTTTTGCCTGCAGCGTGAGCGGCATGCTGTCGATTTCATCCAGAAACAGCACGCCGCCGTCGGCGGACTCGACGTAGCCGGCGCGCGAATGACTGGCGCCGGTATAGGCGCCCGACATCACGCCGAACAGCTCGCTTTCCGCCAGGTTCTCGGGTATGGCCGCGCAGTTGACCGGCACCAGCGGGCCGCGGCAGGTGGATAACTGGTAAATACGGCGGGCCAGGGTATCTTTGCCGGTGCCGGTTTCGCCCTCGAGCAGCACATCGACCTTAAGAGGGGCCAGGGTATGGACCATCTGGCTCAGGTGGGCATGAATATCAATATACCCCGGGTCGCGGGTATCGGGGGCATGCGCGGGTTTTGCCGTGGCGAATGGCGTGCCGGGATGGCCGGCGACGGCAATCTTGGCGCGGCCGCCCGGCTTTGACTCATGTTTCATGACCATGCTTTCTCCTGTAACTTCAATAAGCATTTGTAAACCCCAATGCAGCTTAAAAGCCCCCTTCAAACGAAATTATGTTTATTGTTTTGATTACTATGCGCAGGATTTTTTTGCGCCATTGATAAGCGCCCTTGATGGCACTATCCATCATGTCATAGCAAAGCGGCTATCAGTTTCATCTGAAGTTGAGGTGAGGAAATAGGATATTTTTGTAGGAATTTGCCTACATTTAAGCGTTTTTAACTGCAAAATCATCATCAAAACCAACGTAAAAAAATCTTTGCAATGAAAGCATTTAGTAAATTTATTTTTACCAAGTGTGTATTTTTGCAACGGCGCATGGAACCCGCCTTCGCTCCCGGCCACCTACCTGATGAGTACGGAATCGACCCGGCACGCGATGGTTTGGCCATTAACCGTGGACCTCCGCCCCGGGTCGTCGGCAAATATCAATCGGGAGCAAAAAAAATGAGTTTATCAATCGGCGGCAATGCCGCGGGCGCCATCGGGGCATTGGTGGGGCGGGAAGGAACGGCGGCCCGCGCTTTAACGGGCGCCGCGCCGGAGCCGGGCCAGGAGAGCGGCCTGGCGCGGCAGGCAAACGGCATAACCGGCGTCTCGCGCGGCGCGGCGCTGGCCGATCGGGCGTCGGCGGTGGCGCAGGAAGGCGTGGCCAATAACCGGGATCAGGGGGCGCAATCGCTTGGCAAGTTGTCTCAACTGCTGCAAAGCCTGATGGAGATGCTGCAACAGCTTAAAAGCACAATCGGCGGCTCGGGAACCGGCGACGGCGCGGGACAGGGCGATCGGTGCGGGCAGGGAAACGCCGCGCAGGGCTCGCAGCCGGGGAATAACGGCATTTTGAACCAGTTGCAGGCGTTGTTGCAAAAACTGCTCGGCGGGCAGTCCACCGCCGGGGACGGCGATGCCGCCACCCAGCAGCCGCAGTCCCAGGGCAGCGTTGCCGGCGCCGGCAACGCCGATGCTGGCGACAATTCCCTCACCGGCCTGCTTAACCAACTGATGACCATGCTGAAGAAACTCACCGGTCAAGCCGACGACGGGTCTTCATCCACCCCTTCGTCCGATAGCGCCCCGGCGCAGCAGTCGTCGCCGCAGTCGCAACAAGAGCAGGGCGGCGGGCTGATGGCGAAACTGGGCAGCGCATTGCAGATGATGGGGCTGGGCGCGCTGTTATCGGCGTTGCAGGGCGGCCAGGGCAAATAGCGCGGGAGCACATGATGGCGGTAAGATTACCTGATGGCGGCGCTGCACCGCCGGCGAGTCCGGGGAAAACCGGCTTGTCCTCAACTGCCGCGCCGGGTCCGGCAGCCACCGCGCCCACGGGCGGCGCCAAGCCCGGGGCGGAACGGATGTTGACGTTCGGCGCCGCGAACGATCCGCATGCCGATGGGGCGCCGGGCAATACCGCGGTGGGGTATGCGGGTATGCCGTCGTTATCCGGTGCCGGTAACCTGGACAACCTGGCGGGCGTAGCTTCTTTCCGCGGGAGTGGGGATATGTCGCGCGGGGTGGAGGATGACGGCGCGGCGCGGCAAAGCAACCTGGCGGCGCTGATAGGCCAATATGTCGGCCGGCTATTGGCGCAGCTGTTGTCCCGGTCCGGCCAGGGATCCTCCGGTGGTGAAACCACCGGCGCGGCGTCGCCGCCGCTACCGGCGGCGACGTTATCCTGCTCCGGGGGCGATGCGTGCCCGGCAGCCGCGGAGAGCGGCGGAGCGGTTGGGCAGATCGGCGCCGGCGCGGCGACGACGCGCGCCAGTGAGAAGAATGTAAGCATCGCGCCGACCGATGAGAACCTACGCGGCAGGCCGCCGGGGGATAACCGTTCGGCCGACCAGATCATTAACGAGAACGACGTGCTGAAAAACCTGGGCAACCAAAAGGATATCAAGGTCGACCAGCTTAAGGCGCGCTTTGGCGACTGGACAGCGGGTAATAAGGATGCGGAAAGCCGCGCCGATGCCGCTTATAATATGGCGAAGGTGCTGAACAGTATCAAGGCGTTGAGAAATCGTGAGGACGGCGATCGTGGCAAGGTGCATACCAACGGCAAGATTGAGGGTATTACCAAAAGCGGCGACGCGCGTCACGGCACCGAGGCCGGGGTATTGAAGGATATTGCCGAGCAGGGGCTGTCGGCTTTGCCGCAGAACGGGCAACTGCCGGATACCAAGGATACCCATGTGCGGCTTGACGGCACCAATAAGGATAACTTCCAGTGGGCGATGGGCCGGATTGGCGATTTCCTGTCCCATATTCCCATACTTAAATCCATTGCCGCGCCGTTCTTCAATAATATCGGCGAAGCGAGGAACCTGGGCGAGGTGTTCTCCGGCGGCCTGAAGGGGCTGGCGCAAGGAGCGTTAAGCGTCAGCCGTGGGCCGGTAGGATGGGCGATGACGGCGGTGACGGATACCGCCCAAATCGTGGTGGAGGAAGTGGCTGACGAAAAGAAGAAAAAAGCGCAATCCTGACGCAAGCTCCCTTAACACGCCGGGTTTGAACACGGGAGTTAGCGGGCCTGCCGTGCCGTGGGACCTTGAGTTGGATGTGCTGGTAGCGGGAAGCGCGCCGCCAGGCGCGCTCCTTGCTTGTTAAGGGGCCGGCTGCGGCGCCGGGGCGCTGTCCGTATTTTTGCAGCCCGTCAACGCGCCGCAGTAGGCGTCAAGCAGCTTGAGCGTGACGCCGTTGGTCCAGCCGAAGCCGTCCTGAAGCGCATATTCGCCGCCGCCGCCGCCCCCCAGTCCTTCGCCTTCAACCACATACTTCTCCACCAGCTTTCGCTGCGCGTCATACAGCTTTTGCACGTTCTGCAAAAAGCGCGTGCCGATGGACTGCGCCAGGGCGTCCTGGCCATAATTATGCAACCCCTGCACCGCTACCCACTGCAGCGGCGCCCAGCCGTTGGGAGCATCCCACTGCTGCCCCGTATTGACGGTGGTGGTGGCTAATCCGCCCTCCTTGAGCAGTTGTTCGCGTACCGCGTGCGCGGTGCTGACCGCGCGCTCGCGGGGCGCGATATGCACAAACAGCGGGAATACCGTGGCGGCGGTAATCGGACCGCTGGTTTTTTTCAGCCGCCAGTCATAGTCGGTGTAATAACCGTCCCGCGGGTTCCATAACACGCGATTAATGGCCTGGCGGCGTTCATCGGCCGACCGGGCGTAGCGCTCCCCATCCCGCGGCGCCCTTGCCGCCCTGCTGGCGCGGGCCAGAGTTTGCTCCAGATGGTAGAGCAGGGCGTTGAGATCCACCGGGATAATGTCGGTGGTATGGATAGTGGCGAGATCCTGGGGATCGGTTAACCAGCGGGAGCTGAAATCCCAGCCGGATGCCGCGCCGGCGCGCAGGTCGCGATACACGTCCGCCGCCGGGCGGTTTTTCGCCTTGGCGGCGGTGGTGATATCTTCCATATAGGATTCGGTGCGCGGCACGTCGCGATCGTCCCAATAGCGGTTCAGCAGGCTGCCGTCGTCCAGGCGCACCAGACGTTCGCCGGCCGCGCCTTTCGCCAGGCCGTCGGCGCCGCGCATCCAGTAGTCATACTCCTTTTTCAGCTGTGGCAGGTAACGGGCGTAGGCCGCCTCGCCTTCATGGGTCGCCAGCAATTCAACCATAAACGAGAAAAAAGGCGGCTGGGAGCGGCTCAGGTAATAGCTGCGGTTGCCATTGGGGATATGACCGTAGGTCTCGATCTCATGGGCGAAATTATCGGTCATGTTTTTCACCAGCCGCCAGTTGCCGCTTTCGGCCAGGCCCAGCATGGTAAAATAGCTGTCCCAATAATAAATTTCCCGGAAGCGTCCGCCGGGCACCACGTAACTTTGCGGCAGCGGCAGTAGTGAATCATAGGGCTGTACGCTGTCGGTTTTGCGGGTCAGCACCGGCCAGAGTCCGTCGATGTGCTGCCGCAGGGTTTGTCCGGCAGGCGGATGGTAGGGTTTGCCTTCCGTGGGCAGGATAAAGTGGGTGTCGACAAAACGCTTGAGATCGAAACCGGCCTGGGCGCGCTGTTGTTGGTATTGCGCGAGGATCGTGGCCGGATTTTCGCGCGGCACGGCATCGGCAAAGGTTTTCTGATCCGGGAAAATCTTGGCCTGCTGCACCGCCTCGAACAGCGGCCCAAACAAAATATCGGGCGGCTGCGGCGCGGCCGCCAGCACCAGGGGGCCGGACGCGGCCTGCGCTGGCGCGGCTACGGCGGTAACGGCGGGTCCGCTTGCGATCGCCAGCACTACGGCCAACAGCATGTTCCTTAATCGACCAGAATAAGGCACCAGCATGGGTATCTCCTTTTTATCTATAGACGCGCCTTCGTCGAGGTACTGAACATGGCGCTTGACGGCATGGATATGCCATTGAATCCGCAAGGTTTAGCGATTTTAGCCGCATTTCCCGCTGGTGAGGATATATTTGGCTGGAAATGAGGGCTGGTTCAAACTATTGGTTAAGTTAGGATTTTCGCCAGTACATAAATTATTAAAATATAAAATAACAGAATGAAGAAATTATTAAGCAATCGTTACTGCTTCAATATATATAAATACAATCACTATTTATTTTAATAATAAGAGTGAATAAATGATTATTATTGGGGGGGCGGGCGGGAATAGGCGAGGCGGCGGACCGCTCCAGTCATTACATGCCTGGAGCGGTCCGCAAGCGAGGATCAGAACGTCGTCGGCAACGGGGTCGGGCCGGGTTTAAGCGTGACGGGCTCTTGGCCGGCGCGGAATAATACCGCGTCATAAGGCCCGGCCAGCCGCGTTTGCCCGTGGTCGACTTCCAGCCAGTCGCCTTCCGGCAGGCCGATAACGGTCATTTCCGGACGGGCGCGCAGCAGTTCCGCCAGGCGCTGGTTACGGGTTTCACCCTGGTGTCCGGCGGGCAGCTGATTGGTATAGTGGGGATTGATCTGGAAATCCACCAGCCCCAGCGACTCAAAACCGCCGGGATCCACGATCGGCATATCATTGGTGGTGCAGATGGTGGGACAGGCCAGGTTAGCTCCTGCGCTCCAACCGATATAGGCCGCGCCGCCGCGCACACGGCCGGCGATAGCGGACAGCAGGCCGCGCTCACGGCAGCATTTCAGCAAATTGAAGGTATTGCCGCCGCCGACGATAATCACCTCGGCCCGACCCACCGCGTCCACGGCATTGTCCAGCGTATGCACGCCCTGCAGCTCGACGCCCAGCGGGGCCATGGCCTGGCGGACCCTGGCGGTATAATCGTCCCAGGGAACGGTTACGCCGGCAAAGGGCACGAACAGCGCCTTGCGGCGATCTTTCAACAGCGCGCGCATCGGGTCGACGGCATGGTCAAGATATCCGTTGCCGGGCAGCACTGAATTACTCAATAACAGCAGTTCCATAAATACACTCCTTAACAAAACCATGGCGGCCACGCCGCATGTGGCGTGGCCGCCATGCGATAAAAATAACGGCGGCGCGGTCGCGACCGAAGCGGCCGCCATGCGGCAACCGCTACAGCAGGGCGGCCAGCAGGCGGGCCAGCAGGGCGTTCGATAATATTACCGGCAGCCCCGTGGCTTCACGCACTATCCGGCGATGATGTTCGGTATAGCCCATGCAGTCCATGACAATCACGTCGGCCCGCTGCGCCTTGAGTTCCAGTGCGGCGGCGGTTAGCTGCGCCGCGGAGCTGCCGTAGGGCGACGCGGCGGCATACACCGGCGGACGCGCCAGGGCTCGCCATTTGGCGCCCTCGCTCGCCATCTGCTCGGGCAGCGGCACCAGGATGCCGGCCTGGCGCTCCACCGTCAGCGCCGTCACCACCGGCGGCACCAGCAGGTCGGGCTCCATCAGCCACGCGCGTTTGCAGCCCAGGCCATGGAATTCACCGGTGCACAGCAGCGCGATGGTCCGGCAGCCCAGTTGTTCAAGCTGGTCAAGCTTGGCCTGCACCGCCTCGCGCACCGCGCTTTTCCCCAGGATGACGGCGCTGCCGTCCAGCAGGCGGGTAGTCAGCACCGCCTCGCCGGGCAGCACCGGGAAGCGGCGGGCGATAGTGTCGCGATCCAGGCCGTCCAGCACCCCCATATGGATGCATTCAACCCCGGCGGGCAGGTGCTCCTCCAGGATGGGGGTGATATCGGCGCGCGGCGCCTGGCCGATGGTCAGGGTACCCAGTAATGATGCGGACATAATCACCTCGTTTATCGACGTTGCTGTAAATGGGCCAGGGAACCATAAAGCTCCAGCAGACGGTCGTATTCGGTTTTATCATAAAAACTGCAGGTCGCGCGGGTAAATTCCTTGGCTACTTCCACAGCGAATTTGGCGGTGGCGGCAATATCAATTTCATGGCTGGCGCCGGTACCGCAGCCCGGCACCGCGCTTTGCGCGCAAATGGCCACGCCCACCACCGGGGCGTCGGTGGCAATCGACGGTTGTAAAATGCTGTTCAGATGGAACACGCCGTTGCCATAAGGGGTAATATCCTGGGTGGTGATGGGAAAGGTCACCGGCAGCTGTCCGCTGGTCATTTCCATAATGCGCAGCAGATCTTCCGCGACCCGCAGAATATACCCCTGCTTGACGGTGGGCGACAGGGCAAATCCCTTGTGGTTGATAATACGGTTGCCCTTGGTGGTGTCGATGGACAGCACCGCGTCCATCTCCGGCAACACTTCCTGCGCGTTCATATCCTCGGTTTCCACCGGCGAATCCATAAAATCCACCGGCTCGTGCGGCCGGGTCGGCGCATCGGGACAAATATGGGTGGTGATGATCACATCGCCGGGCAGGCTATCGCCCTGGGTTTGCATATGCGCCAGCTTGACGGCGGCGGCAATGGCGGCAACGGCGCCGTCGGCGTCCGAGACCAGGCCGACACGGGTAGGCCGCGCGCCGATGCCGCCCAACCGCCCGACAATGCCCAGCGTCGGGGCCGTGCCGCCGCCGCGTTTACCATCGGTGCCGGGGATGACGACCTTGACAAAATCGGTCTTGCCCTTGGGACCGCTGATTTCGGTGATGCTGACCTGCGCCGCCGGATAGCCGGCCAGCAGTTGCGCCACGGTCTGTCCGCTGGCAAAGGCGGAGTCAAAGGCTTCGAATACGTGCAGGGTCTGTAATAAAGTCATAAATATCTCTCAAATAATTGTCAGGTTAATCTGTGTGACAGGGCGCCGCGGCTGGCGGCGCCGCCGTTATTTACCGCTTTTGCCGGCAAATACCGAATTAAAAAAGCTAAACAGCGCGTCGCCGGCAATCAGCCCCGCCGCGAAAATTTCCAGCTGGTTGCGCCGTTTTTCTCCGCCCAGGCGCAGCACCAGCAGGCGTATCGCGATGCCGATCAATACCGCCCAGCCGGCCAGCGGATTGGCAATCAGCAGGCCGGTGGCCAGCAGCACGCCCAGCTGGCGCGAAGAACCGCCGATCCATTGGATAAGCGCGCCCGGCACCGCCCATATCAGCAGGGATTTGGCAATATCGGGGGAAACGCCGGCCTGGATGGTGGCGGCATAGACTTTGGCCACCGGCGGCACCAGCCCCTGGGCGAAGTAGCCCCGGTAGCTGAGGTAGACCACCGGAATGGCGATGACAAAGGCAATCATGGCGGCGAACAGCTGCTGGCGCCGCCCTTCAAGCTCAAAAGCGATATCGGCGTTGTTGCCGCGCAGGATAAACCCGGCTTTTAAATCGTACCCCATATCGGCGAACGCCGGTCCGGTCGCCACCGAAAAACCGCACAGCATCACCAGCGCCACCGGCGGGAAGCCGATCATAATGCCGATGATCAGGGTGATAAGCGCCACGGCGAACGCCGGGAACCAGCCGGAATGCATGGCCGCCAGGCCGACAATCAATTCATGGATAAAGGCGGCAAAGGCGGCGTAGACAATAAACGCCAGCAGCATGCCCACCGGCATCTCGGCGTACAGCCCGCCGCCGAGCGCAATCAGCGCGGCAATGAGGATATAACCCACCGCGCCCAGCCCAAGGGAGCCGAGGATATGGCGGCGATCGGCTTCGGCCGCGCTCAGGTCGGCGGCCGTGCAGCTGGCGATATCGAGTTTTTTACCCCGGATCATGGCGATCACCTGGCACAGCGCCACCAGCCCGGCGCCGATCATCATGCCGTGGGGGATATAGTTCTTATTAATATCGAAACCGGTTATCGGCACGCTATAACCGCGGATCAGCAGGCCGATGCCGAACATCGACAGCGCCCAGATATTGCCGATAAACGCCGTGCCCAGCGCCGCCATGGGAAATTTAAACCAGGAGCCTATCGCCCCCAGCGCCAGGCCGGCGCCGAGAATGCCCGCCTGCTGGCCGCCCCGATCGCCGGCCTTGATGGATTCCGCCGCGGCGACGCCGGGAGGCCAGGCGCCGGTGGCCGGAAAGACCGTGGTGTTAAACATCCGGTATAACAAATAGCCGTCCAGCAGCATCGCCAGGGACACGCCGATAAACATCGGCAGCACCAGATCCGGCCGGCCGAAGATATAAGGAATGCCGATAGGCAGCAGCAGGCTGTTGGCGGCGCCGAAGGTGGCCGAGGAAATGGCGCTTTGCGCCAGGTTCTGGATATGAATGGAGCGGAAACGTTTGAACAGCTGCAACGGCACCCTGGCGATAATCATTGCCACCAGGGCGCCGATAATCGAGGTATTGGGCGTAACGCCAAGCGTGGTCAGCAGCTGGATGCCGATGACCGCGCCGAATATGCTAAGTACCGTCAGGAACAGCAAGGTGCCCGGGTTAAAACTGCTGGGGTGCTGAGGATGTGACATAAATAACTCCTGGAAAATGAAACAAAACAGACCGATACGGATTAACCGGGATAGGTAGCGCGGGCATTAGCGAAACCAGTAGGGATCGCCAATCTTCTTGCCGATTTGCGTGGCCGCCGTGCATAACAGCCGGGCCAGGCGCTGGATCTCAGCGTCGTCCGCCATCGAGGCCGGAAAGGTGAGGCAAAACGCCACGGTTTCGCCGCTGTGGGGATCGCCTACCGCGCAGCTCACCGACGCCGCGCCGGCCACCGCCTCATTGACCGCCGATGCCCAATGGCAGCGGCGCACGCCCGCCAGCTGTTCCATCAGTTGGGTGAAATGCATCGGCAGGTCGTTGGCGGGCGAAAGCGCGGCGCGAAACTGGGCATCCAGCTGGGTATCCGGCAGCCTGGCCAGCAGCGCGCGGCCGGTGGACGTGCCCCAGGCCGGCGAACGCGATCCCGCGTTCCTGATCACCCGCAGCGCGTGAACGCCCGGTATGACGCGCAGCACCAGCACATCGCTGCCGTCAAGCACCGACAAATAGCCGGTGTGGCCGGTTAGCCTGCACAGATCGCGCAGCGCCTGCTCGATCAGATCCGTCAGCGAGGAGTTGCGCCGCACCAGATGGGTAACCTCCAGCAGCATCAGGCCGGGCTGGTAGGCCAGCGAGCTGGCGTCGCGATCTAAAAAGCCCGCTTCCGCCAGCTGCTTGAGCACCCTGGAAGCGGTGCTTTTGGGAAACTGCAGGTGTTCGACCAGGTCGGTCACCGTCACGCCGCGTTTCAGGGTGCTCATCAGGCGTAAAATCGCGGCGGTGCTGTTCAGTATGCTCATGCTGATCTCATAAAATGGAACTCGGTTCCGTTATAGTGGTTTATTAAGCAAATGGCGTGCCAGTGCCGCTAATAGTTAATGGCACGGAAACGGCACTGATAAGTAAGGCTATATTTCCGGGAGAGACGGCGGGTGAATAAGAAAAAAATATTTTTTTGCACTAAATGGGTGCCATTGCACTAAAATAAGGCATATTACCCGTTCGCCGGGCCGTTATTTGCCCGCCGATCGGGCGCCGCCCATGATGGCCTGGTACAGGCCCTGGAGGCGATCCATGGACTTGATGGACACCTGCGGCGCCGCCGAGGCCAGCGACAGGATGATCATCTCCAGGCATACCAGCACCGTGCCGTGCAGCGGCACCTTGCCGCCTTCGCCGCCGCGCGGCACCAGGATGACGGTATGCGCCTCGCGGGCAAACTGCGAACCGCCGGCCCAGGTCAGCAATATTACCGGCACGCCCAGGCGCCTGGCTTCGCGCAGGGTAGCCCGCCCTTCGCGGTGCGCGTTGTTTTGCGCCATCATGATCAGCACATCGCCGCGCTTGATGGCGATTAGCTGCTCCGCCAGGGCCACGCCGGTGCGGTTCAGCGGATAGGCGGGCGTGCCTATGCGGTTAAGCAGGCGCGCGGCATAGTCGGCCAGCAGGCTGGAGGCGCCGATGCCGAAGACGCCGACCCGGCCGGCGGCCATCAACAGTTCGACTGCCTGCGCCATGGCCAGGCGGTTGTCCTTTTCAGCCAAGACGTCACAACCGCGCCGGTGACCCTCAATGACGAAATCAATACTGGAGTCGACATCATAGGAGAGGGTCCGCACCGTGGTGGTCAGCTTTTGCGCCGAGGAGAGCACCGGGCCATGGAGGTTTTCCAGCGTGCGTTTGAGATCCCGCAGGCCGGCGAATCCCAGCGCCTGGATGGCGCGCACCACGGTAGCGTCCGAGGTTTGCGTGGCGGCGGCGATTTCCAGCGCGGTATTCTCCATGATCACCTGGCGGTGCTGGTTTATATAGCTGGCCACGGCGTGCAGGCGCGGCGATAACAGGTGCTCGCGGCTGCGGAAACGATCGCCAAACAGATCGGCCGGTAATTTTTTATAACGGGCTTTCGAGTGCATAAACCAGTCTCCTGTCGTATGGCGCCGCTGCGAGCGCCACCCTGTTGGGCTAACTATCCCCGATCCGTCGCCGTCGCAGGTACAGCAGCAGCCCGGTAATAAAAAACATCGGCAGGCCAAGGCTTGCCAGGGCGAACAATATCCGTCCCGCCAGGCCGAACGCCATGCCGGTATGGATGGGATCCATATTGTTTATTATCCAGGGGCCTGGTTTCAGGGCGGCGTAGGGCGTGAAGCGCCTTATCGCCAGGCTGCGGCCGTCAAGGATCAGGTCATCGCCGGCGCGGTCATGGGCGGCGTGGCGCGGCAGCACGCGGATATGGATATCGCGCCCCGGCGGCGGCAAAAAAATCAGCGCCGATTGATAATTATCGCCATAACGTTGCCGCGCCACCCGCCACGCCGCGTCCCAGTCAACCGGCGGGGCGTCCGGCGCGGCGGCTTTTTTCGACCGGACGGGCGCTTCATGATTAAGCGGACCGTCGGACAGCAGCCAGGTCAGTCCCTGCCGGTAGCTGTCATACGACCACCACAGGCCGGAACAGGCGATCGCCAGATAGACCGCCGCCAGCCAGGTGCCGAACACCCGGTGCAGCATGCGGTAAAGATCCTTGCCGCGCAGACGGAAATCGGGCCGCAGCCAGTCCTTCAGCGTGCGGGTGCCCTGGCCCAGGCGCAAATACAGCCCCGACAGCGCAAAAAATACCAGGCCCAGCGCGCCGGCGCCGGTGATGGCATGGCCGATGCCGCCTTTGTTGCCGCCCGGCGCCAAATAGCGGTGC
Organism: Acerihabitans arboris; assembly: GCF_010131535.1. Classification (GTDB taxonomy): domain Bacteria; phylum Pseudomonadota; class Gammaproteobacteria; order Enterobacterales; family Enterobacteriaceae; genus Acerihabitans; species Acerihabitans arboris. The sequence continues at coordinate 166,972 of NZ_WUBS01000007.1, read as the reverse complement.
AGGTTGCGCACCGTCGCGAAAAACGCCGCGCCGGTGGCCTCTCCGCGCAGTTGCCCGCCGTAGGGATCGACCCATATCCGGTGGTTGCGCCCGCCCTCCGGGCGCAAAAAGGCCGCGGTCCAGGCGCGGTCCGGCGCCTGTTCCACCTGTATCGACAGCAGCCTGTCGCCGGGCCGTTGTTTCATCACCCGGTCGATCAGCATGCCCAGCGGCAGCGCGGCGGCGTTTGCCGGCGCCGTCACCCTGGCCTGCGGACTGGATGCGAACATGATGTCATCCTCGAAGCTCATCACGGCGCCGCTTAAGCCCATAAACGACAGGAAGGCGCCGAGGGCGAGGCCAAGCCACCAGTGCAACCGGTAGAAGACGCGCGCGCGGGTGGGCGACGCCCCGGGCGCGTTCCCGGATACCGTCATGGCTTCGGCGCGGGCAGAGGACGGCCGGACAGGTGGGATTGCACCAGGGAAACCATCAGGTTAAGCGAGGCAAAGGAGTTGGAGATGGTCTCCTCGCGCGGCAGCACGATGTACCGTCCCTCCCGGCAGGCCTTGAGGAAGTCGCAATAGCGCGGCATCACTTTGTTCATCTCGTCTATTTCATCCTGCGGTTTGCCTCCCGCGTCGGAGCGGTAGGTATCAAAGATAAAGTCGGCGTCCAGCTCCGGCAGCCGTTCGGCGCTGACATCGATCCTGTCGCCCTCCCGGATGCCGTCGACGATCGGCGGAAAGCGGAACCCGGCGTCGCGCAGCACCCGCCCCAGGGCGCGGTAGGTGTGATGCACGGTGATTTTGCCTTTATTGGCCTGCACCACCGAGACGGTGATGCCCCGGGTATCCATCACCTGCCGCAGCGCGTTGATCTGCTGCTGGTAACGGTTTTCCAGGATGGCCAGCCGGGGCCGGCTGCCGGTCAGTACGGCCAGCCTGGCGTAGATGCGCGGCGCGCCGCCGATCAGATGATCGATACTGACGGTCGGCGCGATTTTCTCCAGCTGTTCGATAGGCACATTGCGGCTTGGCTCGGTGATAATCAGGTCCGGTTTGGCGGCGACAATGGCTTCGATATCGATATCGGCGGTGCCGATAAAGGCAATCGACGAGTTATCGAAATCGACGCCGGTCAAAATGCCGCTTGAGCGCAGGTAGTGCGAACCGTCGGCGCGGGTGCGCCCATGGCTGGCTATGGGCGGCACGCCGAGCTCGATCAGCGGAATGGTGATATCCAGATCGTGCAGCGACACGATGCGCCGGGGATGCAGCGGCACCCGTACCGAACGGCCCAGATCGTCTTTGAATTCCTGGGTTTGCGGCGCATCGGCGGCCGGCGCCGGCGGCGGGGCGGCCAGCATTAACATGACTAACAGGAGCACATTGCGCATATCCACGATCTCTCTAAAGGGTTCACCGCCGGCCGCTACAGCCGGTCCCGGCGCCGCCATAGCAACAGTAAAAAAAACGGGCCGCCGACCAGCGACATTACGATACCGGCCGGGATCTGCAACGGCGCAAATGCCAGCCGGCCCACATTATCGGTGACCAGCACCAGCAGGGCGCCGAGCAGGGCGCTGCCGCTGAGCAATGACACCTGTCCGCCGCGCAGCACGAAGCGCGCCATATGCGGAGCGATCAAACCGACAAATCCCAGACTGCCGACGCAGGCGACGCTGGCGGCGGTGATCAATACCGGGGCGGTAAAACGCAGCAGCGCCAGCGCGCGCAGCCTTACGCCCAGTCCGGTGGCGGCCTCGTCGCCCAGCAACGCCACATCCGACGCGCGAGCGGTGGCGTACAGCGTGACGCCGCCCAGCAAGCCCCAAAAAGCCGTAATGCCGAGCAGGCCCCAGGTGGCCGCGTGCAGGCTGCCCGCCATCCATACCAGGGCGGTCTGCACGTCGCGAATATCGGCGGTGGTCATAAATGCCCCGATAGCCGCGGAAAACGCCCAGGAGACGCCGATGCCTACCAGGATAAACCGCGGGCGGGAAAAATCGCGCGCCAGCCCCATCACCAGCATCGCCACCAGCAGGCCGCCGGCCATGCCGGCCAGCGGCCGCCATATCAGGCTGAGCGCGGGAAAGAAGATCACCAGCGTCAGCACCACCGCGCTGGTGCCTTCCTTGACGCCGATAAGGCCGGGATCGGCCAGTCCGTTGCGGGTAATGGACTGCATCGCCGCCCCGGCCATGCCCAGCATGGCGCCGCACAACAGCCCCGTCAGCATGCGCGGCAAACGGATATCCCAGACGATATACCGCTGTTCCGCCGCGCCGTCGCCGGGATAAAACAAGGCGCGCAGGATGGCGTTGCCGGGCACCGGCAGGCTGCCCTGGGTCACGCCCGCCGCGGCGGCCAGCAGCACGCCGGCCAGCAGCAGCGCGCACAGCATCAGGACGGGCGGGCGCAGCAGCAGCGAAAGCGGCCCCAGCCGCAGGGGATAAAAGGTTTTCATTTAAAGCGCCTCGCGGCGATGGCGATGAAGACCGGCGCGCCGAGCAGCGCGGTCATGACGCCGGTTGCCAGCTCGCGCGGCGCAATCAGGGCGCGGGCGGCAATGTCCGCCGCCAGCAGCAGTATCGCGCCGCCGACGGCGGAAAGGGGGATAACCTGGCGGATATCCCCGGTAACCAGCCGCCGCGCGATATGGGGCACCACCAGGCCGATAAAGCCGATGGGGCCGGCGACCGACACCGCCGCGCCGCACAGCAGGGCCGCGGCGGCCAGCCCCAGCAGGCGGGTGCGGGCTATATTGACCCCGAGCCCGATGGCGGCGCTGTCTCCCAGCGCGAGAATATTCAGCCGCGGCGAGATAACCAGCGCCAGCAGCGCGCCGGCCAGCATCGGCCCCAGGGCGCTGAGCAGGGTGGGGTAATCCAGTCCGGCCAGATCGCCCGCCAGCCAGGTGCGCAGCGCCAGCAGCGTTTGCTCGTCAAGGATCAGGATGGCGGCGGTTACCGAGGAGGCAAACGAGGACAACGCCACGCCGCATAAGGTCACCTTCAGCGGCGTCAGGCCGCTGCGGCCCGCGCAGGATAGCGTCATCACCAGGGTAAACAGCGCCGCCGCGCCGCCGGCGGCAATCAGCGGACGGGCCGCCGTCAGGCCTCCCCAGGACGCGCCGAGCGCCGAAGCCGCGACCACCGCCAGGGCGGCCCCGGCGTTCAGGCCGAGAATATGCGGTTCGCCCAGCGGGTTGCGGATAACGGATTGCAGCAGCGTCCCGGCCATACCCAGCGCCGCCCCGGTGAGCAGGGCGGCCAGCAGGCGGACTAAACGCAGCTCGATAATCACCTTATGATCGAAATTATGCGCATTATAAAAAAACAGGGCGCGGAGAAGCTCTCGCGGGCCGATATAACGCGCGCCCAGGCCGAGATGAATAAGCGCAAGGCACAGCAGCAGCAGCAGGCCCGCCGCCATGGCCGGTCCGAAACGGCCGGCGTGTTGTTTGCCGCGCGCGGGTTTTGCCGGCTTTGCAGCGTCGTCAAGCATGGTCATGGTAGGTCATGACCCCGGGCGCGGAAGGGGATAAAAAAAGGTTTTCGCGTCACCGGATTCACCGACATCTGTACTTCCACGTCAAAGACGTCTTTGATCAGCTCCGGGGTGCATAACCCGCTGTCGGCCAGTACGCCCCGGATCCGCCCCTGCTTGAGGAACAGCAGGGTGTCGGCATAGTTAACCGCGAAGTTAAGATCGTGCAGCACCACCACCACCGTGCGGCCATGGAGTCGGGTCAGGTCAAACAGCAGTTCGAGGATGTCCACCTGGTAGCGTAGATCAAGAAAGGTGGTCGGCTCGTCAAGCAGGATAATCTCCGTTTCCTGCGCCAGCGCCATGGCAATCCAGCAGCGTTGGCGCTGGCCGCCGGAAAGGCTGTCCACCGGCTGATGCGCGAAGTCCAGGGTGCCGGTCAGGCGCATGGCGTCGTTAACCGCGCGCTCATCCGCCGCCGACCATTGACGCAGCAGGGTTTGATGGGGAAAACGACCGCGCGACACCAGTTCAAATACCGTCAATCCTTCCGGCAGGCGCGGGGCCTGCGGCAGGATGCCCAGCCTGCGGGCCACGGCCTTGGTAGGTATCTGGTGGATGGCCTTGCCGTCCAGCAGCACCCGGCCGGCGGCGGGGCGCAACATCCTGGCGATGGTGGCCAGCAGGGTGGATTTTCCCGAGCCGTTGGCGCCTGCCAGCACGGTCATTTTCCCGGCGGGTATGATTATGCTGACGTTTTCCACCATCAGCGCGCCGCCATAACCCGCCGATATATTGTCCAGGGAAAGTGCGGTTTTTAGCCTTTCCGGCGCGGTTCCGGGCGTTATGCCATGCGTTAAGGCCGGTGCCGTTTCCGGCCCCGACGGCGGCGTATCGGCATCCACTGACTGCGGCATTGACTGCTCCCACGTTGAATCAATTGACTGATGTTATCCCATCAGCGAGTATACGCGACCAAAAATGCAAATAACTCTCATTCGTTTTCGTGATAATGCGCATTACTACTGTAGTAGTCAAGCGCCATGAAGCGACGACAGCCCGGATAACCGACAGCGGGACAGCGGTGGGGAAAACGTGGGCAGCTGGATACAAACAGGCCTTATATCAGCGGGATAGCCATAATAATTTGCCCACTCCCGGCAGGGGCGTTGCCCGGAAAATAGCGGCGGGCTTTTATTGCGCGCGGCGTTTACTACTACAGGTTGCCATGTTTGAATGATAATCAGTTTCAACCGCATTCTCAAAATAACCACAATAATAAACGCGGCGTTAAACCGCGTTGCCCCCGAGCAATGAAAACAAGCCGTTCATGTCAGCCAAACAGGGCGATGATATTTAAGCAGGATAGGGAAAATGATCGAGTTACCAAAAACATCTCCGGGAAATAACGACCTTGTGTTAACCGTTTTATGTTTAGCCGGGACGCTGCTTTCAGCTCCCGTGGCCCTGGCGGCGGCGGGCGAAACCGCCGGCGCGCGGGATACCGGCAAGATTGCCGTTAATCCCGTACATTCACCGGATGAGCTTGCCGCCAATGCCCAAGCCGATGACACCGGCGGCGCCGATGGGGAGACGCTGACCGTGACCGGCGACGCGCCGGGGTTCTCCGATAACGCCACGCTCGGCTACCAGCCGCTGAGCTCTTCCACCGCCACGCTTACCGATATGCCGTTGCTGGATATTCCACAGGTGGTGAATACCGTCAGCGATCGGGTGATTACCGATCAACACGCCACCTCGCTGGACGATGTGTTATATAATGTCAGCAACATAGCGCAAACCAATACGCTGGGCGGCACGCAGGACTCCTTTTCCCGCCGGGGCTTCGGCGATAACCGCGACGGATCGATCCTGACCAACGGCCTCAAGACCGTGCAGCCGCGCAGTTTCAACGCCGCCACCTCCCGAGTGGAGGTGTTGAAGGGGCCAAGCTCGACTCTGTATGGCATTATGGACCCCGGCGGCCTGGTTAACGTCATTACCAAACGGCCGCAGACCGCCTTTGCCGGATCGGTGTCCGCCACCGCCACCAGCTTCGGCGGCGGCAACGGCACGCTGGATTTAACCGGGCCGATCGAAGGCACTCGCTTTGCCTATCGCCTGATCGGCCAATACCAGCATGAAGATTACTGGCGCAATTTCGGCAAATCCAAAAGTACGTTTTTCTCGCCCTCGCTAAGTTATTACGGCGATAACGCCACGGTGAACGTCTTTTATTCCCACCGCGATTATCAAATCCCGTTCGATCGCGGCACCATATTTGATTTGACCACCAAACATGCCATTGATATCGATCGCAAGACCCGGCTAGACGAGCCGTTTAATATTACCGACGGTTATTCGGACGTGGCCCAGCTGAATATGGAGTATCGTTTGAATAATGCCTGGAAAGCCAAATTTGATTACGGCTTCAGCCAGGATAAATATACCGATAACCAGTCGCGGGTCATGGCTTATGACGCCGCCACCGGCAACGTCACGCGCCGCGTCGACGCCACCAACGGCTCGACCCAGCGCATGCACGCCACGCGCGCGGATTTGCAGGGCAACGTGGAGATCGGCGGGTTTTATAATGAAATCCTCACCGGCGTGGCCTATGAAAACTACGATCTGCTGCGCACCGATATGATCCGCTGCAAGAACGTACAGGATTTTAATATTTACCACCCGACCTACGGCAATACCTCCACCTGCGGCAGCGTCAGCGCGTCGGACAGCGATCAACGCATTCAGCAGGAAACCTATTCCGGCTACGCGCAGGATTCGCTGTACCTGACCGATAAGTGGATTGCCGTGGCCGCCATGCGCTATATGTATTTCACCGAATACGCCGGCAAGGGCCGTCCGTTCAACGTCAATACCGACAGCAGCGACAGCAAATGGGTGCCTAAATTCGGCCTGGTGTACAAAGCCACCCCGCAGCTGTCTTTCTACGGCAACGTGGCGCGCTCGGTGGTGCCGCAGTATTCCATCGCCAACTACATCGGCAGCCTGCCGCCGGAAACCTCGACGGCCTATGAGGTCGGCGCCAAGTTCGAGCTGTTTAACGGCGTGACGTCCAATATCGCCCTGTTCGATATCGACAAACGCAACGTACTGTATAACGAGGCCATCGGCGACGAGACCTATGCCCGCACGGCGGGCAAGGTGCGGTCGCGCGGCGTGGAAATGGACGTCTCCGGCGCCCTGACCGATAACATCAACCTGATCGCCAGCTACGGTTATACCGACGCGAAAATCCTCGACGATCCGGATTACGCCGGCAAACCGTTGGTTAACGTGCCGCGCCATACCGGTTCGCTGTTCCTGACCTATGATGTCGGCGACATCATCGGCGGCAACGACCTGACCATCGGCGGCGGGGCGCGAGGCGTAGGCAAGCGCTCGGGCACCAGCGGCGCGGATTATTACCTGCCGGGATATATCGTCGCGGACGCTTTCGCCGCCTACCATATCAAGGCCGATCATCCGGTCACCCTGCAGGTCAACCTGAAGAACCTGTTCGACAAGACGTATTACACCTCGTCCATCGGCACCAACAACCTGGCCAACCAGATCGGCGAGCCGTTCCAGATGCAGTTTACCGTGAAAGTCGATCTCTGACGCACCGCTGCGGTGCGCCGTTGCCTCAATTGCGTGCGGGGCGGCGGCAGGGCCGGCCGGTCCTGTCGCCGTCTCGCACCGCGCGGTAAAATTAATTTTCCGCAAAAATGAATCAAATGAACCATCCCGTTTAACCCCCTTCCACCGGCGCCTCCCTCCGTCCAAAAAGACCTGTTGCAGAAATGAATCAAATGAATCATAGGCAATCATTTTTGGCATAAGCGTTGCAATTGTGATGAAGACGAATTCATCACGGACCCAGCCCATGGATCAGCTCGCGCTCTGTCAGGCCATTAAGGCCCAGTATGAATCTTTGCCGAAACAGGTGCGGCAGGCGGCCAGTTTTGTGCTGGATCACCCGCAGGAGGTGGCGGTAATGTCCATGCGCGAACAGGCGAGGCTGGCGGGGATCCCGCCCTCCACCATGACGCGCCTGGCAAAACGCCTCGGCCTTAAGGGTTATGACGATATCCGCGCCATTTTCGTCAATGCGGTGCGCGCCAAAGGCTATGAATATGGCTCGCGGGTGCCGGCGCTGGTGGAAATGAAACAAAAGGTAGGGGAAACCTCCCTGTTGCTGGACCTGGCCAATACCACCACCGACCATATCCGGGCATCGTGCCGGGACGACAACCTGGCCGCCATGGTGCGCGCCGCCAAAATCCTTTCCGGGGCGCGGGATATTTATTGTCTCGGCCTGCGCTCATCGTTTCCGGTGGCGTTTCATTTTTGCCACGTGGCGTCCTATTTCAAGAATAACGTCCATTTGGTGGAAGGGGCGGGGGAGAGCGGCATCATGGCGCTGATGGGCACCCTGGGGCCGAAAGACGCCCTGCTGGTGTGCAGCCTGTCGCCCTATTCCAGGCGCTCGGTGGCCCTGACCCGCTATCTGTCCCAGCAAAAGGTAAAAATCGTCGCCATCAGCGACAACGCCAGCTCGCCGGTGGCGCGATTGGCCGGCGAGGCCATCCTGGTGAAAAAACAGACCGCCTCTTTTTTCGACACCCTGACGCCGGCGTTTATGGTGAGCGAACTGCTGGCGGCGCTGATGGCGGCCACCTCGAAGGTGGATGTGCGCGCCCTGGTCAGCCAGACCGAGGAAAAATTATGGGCAATGGGCGAATGGTGGAGCGTGGATTAACCCGCCGCCGTATTGCGGAATTTTGACAACAGGTACAGGACATAAAGATGACAAGTTATAAACCGGAACTCACCACCGCGCCGAAACACGGTCATAAAAGCCTGCTGTATTCGGAAGTGGTCACCGACCTGAATACCCTCGAGTCGGTGGATATCGCCGTACTGGGCATTCCCTACGGCTCGCCGTACTCCATCGATGAGGTCACCAACGATCAGACCAACGCCCCCACCGCGGTGCGCCAGGCCACCGATCGCGCCGTGCGCAGCATCGAGCGTTATGATTTCGATATCGGCGGCCCGCTGATGGACAACCGGCCGATCCATATGGTGGACTGCGGCGATATCGCCGGCGACGCGCGTGAACTGGGCGGCCATTATGACGCCGCCGAGGCGGTGGTGCGCAAAATCATCTCCCTTGGCGGCATGCCGCTGGTGATTGGCGGCGACCACGGGGTGCCGATCCCGGTGCTGCGCGCGCTCGATACCCTGGGGCCGATTACCCTGGTGCATATCGATTCGCATCTTGACTGGCGTCAGGAGGTCAACGGCGTCACCGACGGTTATTCCAGCCCCATCCGCCGCGCCTCTGAAATGGACCATATCGGCGAGATTTTCCAGATTGGCCTGCGCGCCAACGGTTCCGCCCGCCAGGAGGAAGTGGACGCCGCGCTGGCCTACGGCGCACACCTGATTACCGCCCATGAGCTGCACGACGAGGGTGCCCAGTCGGTGCTCGACCGTATCCCCGACGGCGGCAATTACTACATTACCCTGGATGCGGACGGTATCGATCCTACTATTATGCCTGCCGTTAACGGCCCGGCGCTGGGCGGCGTAACCTATTCCGAGGCGCGTAAAATCATCCACGGCCTGGTGAAAAAAGGTCGTGTGGTGGGCATGGATATCGTCGAGATCACGCCGAAAAAAGATCTTAACGGCATTACCGCCATTACCGCCTGCCGTTTCTTTGTCAACCTGATCGGCATGGCGGTCAGGGCGGGATATTTCAAGAAATAGCCCGGTTGCCGCCGCCGCCGGCGACGGCACGGAGGTTCCGCCCGCATTTTTGATTCCTTTTTCGACTACATAGGATAACCGTTATGAAAAGACATTCCGTGATACCGCTTTTGGTCGGCGCGCTGGCCGCCTTCTCCATGATGACCGCCAACGCCGCCAACGCGCTCGATAATATCATGAGCCAGAAAACGCTGCGCGTGGCGGTGCCGGTGGACTACCCGCCTTATGGTTACGTGGGCGGCGACATGGTGCCGCAGGGCCTGGATATCGACGTGGCCAACCTGCTGGGCCGGAAGCTCGGCGCCAAGGTAACCCTGGTGCCGGTCACCGGACCGAACCGGGTGCCCTACCTGCAGACCGGTAAAGCGGACATGACCATCTCGTCGCTGGGTAAAACCGCGGAGCGGGCCAAGGTCATCGACTATAGCATCGCCTACGCGCCGTTTTTCGACGCGGTATTCGGCGGTGAAAAAACCCCGGCGGCCAACTTCGGCGAACTCGCCGGCAAAACCGTTTCCGTCACCCGCGGCTCGATGCAGGACGAAGAGCTTACCCGCCTGGCGCCTGGCGCGGAGATCAAACGCTTCGAGGATAACAACAGCACCATCTCCGCGTTCTTGTCCGGCCAGACGCAACTGGTGGCCATCGGCACCACGGTCGCCGGCGCGATGAAACAAAAACATCCGCAGCTGGATTTGCATCTCAAGGTGATCCTGTCCAACGCGCCTTGCTACGTCGGCCTGCCGAAAGACCAGCCGGAGCTGGTGGCCAAGGTTAATGAGATCCTGCGCGCCGCCAAGGCCGACGGCACGTTGGATAACATTTCGCAAAAATGGCTGGGCGCGCCGGCGGGCGAATTGCCGGAATAACCCCCGGCCGCGGCGCGCGGCATGATGATAACCAGCAGGCCAAGGCACGCGCGGAGCTGTTGAAGATGGCGACCAGCAGGCCAGGCCGCGCGCGGAGCTGTTGAAGATGGCGACCATCAGGTCAAGGTACAGGCGGAGTTGATGACGACGACAAAAAAGCCGCGACGGCATGGGCCGGATAACGGGCCGGCCAGGCCAGCCCCGGCGGGAATGGCAACCGGCGGCGCCCGGCGCCTGGCTGACTGGCTGGCGGCCCTGGCACCCGCGGATATCCCCGACGCGGTAAACCATGTGGCGCTGCGCTGCCTGGTGGACACCCTGGGCGTGATGCTGGCGGGTGCCGCCACCCCGGTCGCCGGCATGGCCCGGCGGGTCGCGGCGCTTAACGCGGCCGACGGCGGCGCGGCGGTGGCGGGCGCCTCCGGGCGTTATGCGGCGCCGTCGGCGGCGTTTGCCAACGGCGTGGCCGCCCACGCACTCGATTTTGACGATAATTGTTATGCCGGTTTTGTCCATGGCTCGGCGGTGATCGTGCCGGCGGCCCTGGCGGTGGCGCAGGCGCGCCATGCCGGCGGCGAGGCGCTGCTGACGGCGCTGGTGGCCGGGGCGGAGTGCCAGTACCGCGTCGGCATGGCGCTGGGACGCGCCCTTTACGATCGCGGCTGGTGGACCACCGGCCTGCTGGGCGCTATCGGCGCCTGCGCGGCGACGGCCAAACTGCTGGCCCTGGATACCGGCGCCACCGGGCATGCGCTGGGGTTGGCCATTGCCGGCAGCGGCGGCATGAAATGCGTCTTCGGCAGCGACGCCAAACCCCTGCTGGCGGGACGCGCCGCCGAAAGCGGCGTAATGGCCGCGCTGCTGGCGGAGCAGGGCGCGGGCGGACCCGCCAACGCATTGGAACATGATTACGGGCTGGCGGCGCTTACCAACGACGGCGTGTTCGACGCCGGATGGCTGACGCCCGCGCAAGGGCGGTGGTGCCTGCTGTCGCCGGGCGTGGATGTGAAACGCATCCCGGTCTGTCTCTCTTCCCATGCGGCGGTGGACGGGGTGCTGGAGCTGGTGGCGCGCCACGGCCTGCATCCGGGCCAGATAGCCGGCATCGCCTGCGACGTGCCGCCGGTGGTGGCGGCGAACCTGATTTATCCGTTTCCGCGCACCGCCCGGGAAGGGCAATTCAGCCTGCCGTTCGCCATCGCGGCGTCGCTGGCGTTCGGCGAGCTGACGCTTGATCACCTGGACGATCGGCTGATGACCGATAATGCCCTGGTCGATCTGATGGGTCGGGTCAGCATGACCAGCGGCGCGCGCTGGGCCGACCCCGCGCTACTGGCCGACGCGCCGGAAGGCGCGGACGTGACCATCACCCTGCGCGACGGCGCAACCCTGCGGTGTTTCGTCGCCAAGGCCGCGGGCAGCGCCGCCCGCCCGCTGGACGACCGGGCGCTGGGCGATAAATTCCTGCGCTGCGCCGCCCGCGGCCCGGCGCCCGGGCAGGCCGGGCAACTGCTGGCGACCCTCTGGCGGCTACGGGCGCTGTCCGACGTACATTCTCTTATCCTGGACGACCCGACACCGAAGGAGTATGGGTAATGGTTTTTGATTTTTCCTCGGTACTGGAACAATGGCCGCTGTTGCTTGGCGGCACGCTGGTCACGCTTGCCATGACGCTGGTCTCCACGCTGCTGGGACTGCTGCTGGGCATCGCCTGCGGCTGGGCGCGGGCCAACGGCGCGTCCTGGCTGCGGTTTGCGGTCGGCTGTTATATCGAGCTGGTGCGTAATACCCCTTATATCGTGCAGCTGTTTTTTATTTTCTTCGGCCTGCCCGCCCTGGGACTGCATATGACGGCCATCACCGCCAGCGTGCTGTCGCTGGTGCTGAACCTCGGCGCCTATGCGGCCGAGATCACCCGCGCCGGCATCGCCACCACCGCGCGCAGCCAGATTGAGGCGGCCCAGAGCCTGGCGCTGGACCGCTGGCAGATCTTTTCCCGCGTGGTGCTGCCGCCCGCGCTGGCCCGCGTCTGGCCGTCACTGATCGGCCAGGTGATTATCATCATGCTGGGATCGGCGGTATGCAGCCAGATTTCCACCGAAGAGCTGTCGTTCAGCGCCAACCTGATCGCCAGTCGTTCTTTCCGCAATTTTGAATCCTTTATCATCGCCGCGGTGATTTACCTGGCGCTGGCGGTGATGGTGCGTCAGTTCCTCGGCTGGTTCGGGCCGCGGTTTATCTTTGGGCCGGCGCTTGGGGAAAAATCATGAGTGATTTCACTTTATGGGACATTTACCGCAACCTGCTGCTGGCGCTGCGCTGGACCGTCGGGCTGTCGGCCATTGCCTTTATCGGCGGCGGCATTGTCGGCGCCATCCTGCTGGTGCTCAGGCTATCGCACCGGCGCTGGCTGCAACTGCTGGTGATCCTCTACGTCAATCTGTTCCAGGGCACGCCGCTCCTGATGCAGTTGTTCCTGACCTATTTCGGCCTGGCGCTGTTCGGCGTCGAGACCACGCCGCTGTTTGCCGCCAGCCTGTGCCTGACGCTTTACGCCAGCGCCTACCTGACCGAAATCTGGCGCGGCAGCGTGGAGAGTATTCCCCGCCAGCAATGGGAGGCCGCCGCCAGCCTGGCGCTGTCATTTGGCGAGCAGCTACGCTACGTGATCCTGCCGCAGTCGCTGCGGGTCGCGCTGGCGCCGACGGTGGGGTTCCTGGTGCAGGCGGTCAAGGCTACCGCCCTGGCCTCGGTGATTGGTTTTGTCGAGCTGACCCGCTCGGGGCAAATTATTTCCAACGCCACCTTTGCGCCTTTCCTGGTCTACGGCAGCGTCGCGGCGCTGTATTTCATCCTGTGCTTTCCGCTGTCATGGTGGAGTCGGCATTTAGAACAGCAACTCACCCAGGGAGCCGACAGGCATGACTGATATTACTCCTGATGAAACCGCCTTCGCGGTGGTCGATATTCGCGGCCTGCATAAGCGCTTTGGCGACAACGAGGTGCTCAAGGGCATTGATTTACAGATTAAACGCCAGGAGGTGGTGTGTATCCTCGGCAAGAGCGGCTCGGGTAAAAGCACGCTGCTGCGCTGCATCAACGGTCTGGAAAGTTTTGAGGAAGGCGCGCTGACGGTGGACGGACAGGTCATCCGCCAGCATGACCCGGCCGCCATGCGCGAGCTACGCCAGAACGTCGGCATGATTTTCCAGAGCTTCAACCTGTTCCCGCACCTGACGGTGGGCAAAAACGTGATGCTGGCGCCGACCCTGGTGAAAAAAATGCCGCGCGAACAGGCGGAACGCGCGGCGCGCGCCTTGTTGAAACGCGTCGGCCTGGAGGAAAAGTTCGCCACCTGGCCCGGCAATCTTTCCGGCGGCCAGCAGCAGCGGGTGGCTATTGCCCGTTCGCTGGCGATGAACCCGGAAGTGCTGCTGTGCGACGAAATCACCTCCGCCCTCGACCCGGAACTGGTGGGCGAGGTGCTGCAGGTGATCGAGGGCCTCGCCACCGACGGCATGACCATCATCATGGTCACCCATGAGATGGGCTTCGCGCGCAAGGTGGCCGACCGCATCGTGTTTATGCACCAGGGCCGCGTCCATGAAATGGGCACGCCCGAGGACATTTTCGATAATCCGCGGACCGCCGAATTAAAACAGTTCCTGGCCTGATCCGGCAGGGATTGCGTTATATCCGGCCGGGGCGAATCCCGGCCGGCAACCCTAAATCGCACCAATGGAGATAAGCGTCATGAGCCACACCCGTATTCGTCCGTTTAATACCAAGGAAACCTACCCCGAACAGAAGCTGGATAATGATTTATGCCAGGCGGTGGTGGCCGGCAACATGGTATTCCTGCGCGGCCAGATCGGCCAGGACCTGGACACCCGCGAGTCGGTCGGCAAAGGCGACGTGGCCGCTCAGACCGAGCAGGCCATGCACAATATCGCTATGCTGCTGGAAGAGGCGGGCAGCAGGCTGGAGGATATCTGTAAAATCACCGTCTACCTGACCGATGTCCGCTACCGCGAGACGGTCTACAATATCATGGGCCGCTGGCTGAAAGGCGTATTCCCGGTATCCACCGGCCTGATGATTACCTCGCTGGCGCGTCCGGAGTGGTGGGTGGAAATCGACGTTATCGCCGTCAAATCATAACCAGGCACGCGGCCGCGCGCCGAGCCTGATGCCGTGAAAACCAAAGGAGCCGTAATGAGCGATGCCATAGAACTGCTGTCGACGCTGGTGGGTTTTCCAACGCTGAGCCGCCATTCCAACCTGGATCTGGTTGATTTCGTCGAATCCTATCTGGCAGGTTACGGTATTGCCTCCCGCCGGGTGTACAGCGCCGACGGCGGCCGGGCCAATCTTTACGCCACCATCGGCCCCATGGACCGGGGCGGTATCTGCCTGTCCGGCCATTCGGACGTGGTGCCGGCCGAGGGGCAGCCCTGGCGCAGCGATCCCTTTATCCTGACCCGGCGCGATAACCGCCTGTACGGCAGGGGCAGCGCCGATATGAAGGGCTTCCTGGCCTGCGTGCTGGCGATGGCGCCGCGGTTTATCCAGGCGACCCGCGCCGCCGATGCCCGCCCGGTGCATATCGCCATCAGCTATGACGAGGAAATTGGCTGCGTCGGGGTGCGCGGTTTGCTCGATGAGCTGTCGCGCGACCAGGCCCGTCCCACCGGCTGCATTATCGGCGAGCCGACCCTGATGCGGGTGGCCACCGCCCATAAGGGTAAAAGCGCCTGGCGCTGCCAGGTGCAGGGGCAGGCGGCGCACTCTTCTCAAAACCACCTGGGCGTTAACGCCATCGATTATGCCGCCGAACTGGTGTTGTTTTTACGCAACCAGGGACGATTATGGCGCAACGGCGAAAACGACACGCGTTACGATCCGCCCTGGTCGACGGTACAGGTGGGGACCATCCACGGCGGCAGCGCGGTCAACGTGGTGCCCGATCGCTGCGAGTTTGATTTTGAAATCCGCCCGCTGCCGCATACCCATCATCATCTGCTGGCAAGCGATCTGGGCCATTTTGCACGGGGGCTGCTGCCCGAAATGCGCCAGGTGGCCGGCGGGGCGGATATCCGGCTGGAGCAACAGTCGGAATATCCCGGCCTGCGCGACGACGGTTCGCTCGATGAGCTCAAGCAAAGCTGCGCCGGCGCGCTGGGGCAGGCGTCGTTTGACTCGCTGTCGTTCGGCACCGAGGCGGGGCTGTTCCAGCAGGCGGGCATCCCGACGGTGGTGTGCGGCCCGGGTTCCATCATTCAGGCCCATAAGGCCGATGAATACGTGACGGTGGAACAGCTGGCGCTGTGCCAGGCGTTCCTGGGCAAGGTGGTGGGCTGCTGAGCCCGCCGCCGTCGCGCTCCCCGGCAGGCGGTGGGCCGGTTTCGCCTCCTACGCGGCGCTGAATACCGCCATCGCCGCCGTATCAGGGATTATCCCCTGATACGGCGGCGGGATCACACCAGGGCGACGGCGCGGATGGGGGAGGCCGAGCCGTCCTTGATGCGCAGCGGCAGGGCGAGGAACAGAAAGGCGTCCGGCAGGATGGCGAGGTTGGCGAGGTTCTCGATAATCAACGCGCCGGCGCCCAGTACGATTTGGTGGGACGGGTAGCTGGAATTGGTATAGGCATCCAATGACATGGCATCCGTGCCTATGGCGTTGACGCCCTTGTCGATCAAATAGCGCGCGCCTTCGCCTGACAGTCCCGGCCAGTCGGCGATAAACGCCTGATGGCGCGGCCGGTTACGCCATTTTTGGTCATAACCGGTGCGAAATATCACTATATCGCCGGCCCCGATCGCCACGGATCGCGCTTCCCAATCCTTGATCATCGCCAATGAAATTTCCTGATTAGGCTGAAGAAAGGAAACATCAATTTTGATTCCCCGTCCCAGCAGCCTGCGCGGGGAAATCGTCTCGATGGTCTGGCCGCCGGCGATAAAATGGGCGGGCGCATCCACATGGGTGCCGCAGTGATCGCCCATATGCAGCAGGGTGTTATAGCTGCCGTCGCCGCCGGCGATGGTTTCCTCGACGCTTTTATGGAACTTGGGATGGGTCGGCCAGACCGGCATCAGTTCCTCATAGAGATGGCTCAGTTCGACAATATCTTTATCAAGCAAGCCGCCTGTCAGGTCAGTATTCATGTTAAAGCTTCCTCACTTTTACCGTTTCTTTTATCAGCAACAGCGGTATGCACGAGAGCAGCAGCACGCCGACAATCACCAAATAATGCACGCTGAAGCCGAAGTGATGGATAATCCATCCGGCGGTGGGCGCCACCAGGATGCCGGCGACGCCGACGGCCAGGCCGATCATCAATCCCATGCTGGAGGCCGCCGCCTTGGGCGCGGAATCAATCAGCAGCGCATAGGCCACCGGATAAGGCGAATTGCGGAACAGTCCCCAGAAAATAAGGATCGCCCAGCCGACGGTGGAAGAGGTAATAAACATGCACAGCGCCGCCGCCAGGATCCATCCCAGGATAATGACGCACAGCGAGATTTTCCTGCCCTTGATATCGGAATAGCCGCCCCATAGGATTTGCCCGATCCAGCCGGTGATACCGGACGCGCCGGAAATGATCGCCGCGGTGGACAGGTCCAGCCCCACTTCGCGCGTCAGTTGCAGGGTAAGGAAATTGGCGATGCCCATTTCAGCCCAGGTAAAGCCGAAGATCAGGGCGATGGCCAACAGGCAGTTGCGGTTTTTCAGGCATGAAAAGGATTCCCTCAGGGTATGCCTGAGGCTGCTGGGCCGGCTTTGCTGGTGTTCCTCAATCGGCACCGTCAGGTCATTGTCTTTAATCCAGGTATAGACCTTGTCCTGGTTCTTGCGGGTGCCGACAAAAAACTGCAGCACCACGATGCTCAGCCCAATCAACGGGATAAACAGGAACGCCTGCCGCCAGGTGCCGAGCGCCAGGATCAGCGCTATCAGCGCCGGACCGATAAATTGCCCCAGCGGAAAGCCGGTATGATGCACGCCGATGGCAAACCCACGGTTCTCCTTGTGCCACCACTCCCCGAGCAGGGCGACGTTTATCGGCTCGGAGCCGCCGGTGCCCATGCCCATCATCACCCGCAGGAACTGGAAGGCTCCGAGGGTTTTGCAAAAGGCGGTAGCGACCCCGGCGACCACTTCGAATAATACCGCCATGGTCCAGCTATAGCAGCGCTTATAACCGGTGCCGATATAATCGGAAAAAATACCGAAAATAACCGCGCCCAATAACGTCCCGATAAAACTCAGGGAATTAAGCCAGCCGGCCTGCATTTCGCTCAGGTCGAAATCTTTCATAATGGCCGGCAGCAGCGTGGGCAGGATAATCCGGTCGATGGAGTTCATCAGGATGGCAAGTGTGGTAATGACCAGCATCCACCAGGATATCGGGTGCGCTTTCGGCAGGAAACGGCGATAGCCGTTCCCGTCATTATCGGGCCGCCGGTCCGGGATGGTATTATCGTTCGCCAGATTGGCGTCATCACTGTCTTTATAGTGCATTCTGAATAATCCTCATGATGATTTTTTATTATGTTGCAGGGCGATACTTCAACATGGATTACTGCGGTTTCTGCCTGTGACGCCTGTCTGTCGTTAGCCTCGGGGACATCAATATAGACAGAATAGGGTTAAAAATTGAGTCAACAGCGGTACATAAGTTATGGCGGACGGCCCTGTTCGGTTGGTGGGCGCGCAACATCTCCTTGATTGTCCGGCGTTGGTAAATGGCCGGGGCGTCGTGCCCCGGCCGGTTAGCCCATCGTCATCGATCGGGCGTTCAGCCCGCCGCCGGCCAGAGCGCGACGGTTTTGCGGGCGCCATGGGTCAATAACGCCCGGTAGGCTTGCAGCACGCGTTCAATAAACCGCGGGCTATCGGGCAAGTCATCGCCGAATACGGCCTGCAGGGAGAGCAGGGCGTGAACCCGTTCCGCCCCTTGCCCGCTTTGCGCTACCCGTTGCCGC
Source organism: Acerihabitans arboris (assembly GCF_010131535.1). Lineage (GTDB taxonomy): Bacteria > Pseudomonadota > Gammaproteobacteria > Enterobacterales > Enterobacteriaceae > Acerihabitans > Acerihabitans arboris. The sequence continues at coordinate 148,861 of NZ_WUBS01000007.1, read as the reverse complement.
AACTGGTCGAGCAGCGGGTCGCTAACCTCGATGGGATTGCCCAGTTCGTCGACGCCGCCGACAAAACGCATCCAGCCGGCAACGCCCAACGCCAGGTAATCAAAGCTATCGCCATGGCTTAAGTGCCAGCGAATGGAATCGAGCCAACGCTGCGGCAGCTTTTGCGTACCGTCCATGGCAATCTGCCAGGTCCGGTGTTTCAGGGCGGTATTACGGTAGCGCTGTAGCAAGGAATCCGCGTAGGCCTCCAGATCGACATCCAGGGCGCGCAGCGTCGGCGCCTGCTCGTTTATCATCAGCTTCCTGGCCGCCGCTGCGAAGTGCGCATCCTGCATGCAGTCGCTGATATGCTGGTAGCCGGCCAGGTAGCCCAGGTAAGCCAGGAAGGAATGGCTGCCGTTGAGCATGCGCAGCTTCATTTCTTCGTAGGGCAGCACATCCTTGACCAGCTCCGCGCCGACCTTTTCCCAGGCGGGACGGCCCTGGACAAAATTATCCTCGATCACCCACTGGCAAAAAGGCTCGCAGGCGACGCCGGCCGGATCGGCCACCCCCAGCAGCGACTGGATTTTACGCAGGGTTTCGTCCGTTACCGCCGGCACGATGCGATCCACCATGGTGGAGGGAAAGGTGACATGCCGTCCGATCCATTGGGCCAGGGAGGCATCCTGCAGTCCGGCCAGTTCCAGCACCACGTTGCGCGTGACATGACCGTTTTCCGGCATGTTGTCGCAGGACATGACGCTAAAGGGCGGCAAACCGCGTTCGCGGCGCAGCCGCAGCGCCGCCACGATGACGCCGGCCACCGACTGCGGTTCATCCGGGTGGGCCAGGTCGTGCCGGATCAGCGGATGCTGCTGGTTAAGCTTGCCGCTGGCGGGATGATGGCAGTAGCCTTTTTCAGTAACGGTAATAGATACGATGGCAATGTCCGGCGCCGCCATGGCGTCCAGTATGGCGTTGATGCCGTCGACGCTTTGGTGCATGGCCTGCCTGACGATGCCGACCACGCGGCAGTTCCAGCCGGTGTCGGCCATTTCCGAGACCGAATAGAGCAGGTCCTGCTGCTGGATATCGGCGATCTGCTTCTCGCCGCCAATCAGGTTGACTTCACAATATCCCCAGTCGCTGTCGTGTTCCGTCGCCAGCCGATCGGCGTACACGCCCTGGTGCGCGCGGTGAAAAGCGCCGAATCCGAGATGGACGATACGCGTCTTGACGCCTTCGCGGTCGTAAGCCGGTGTAAGGACGCCGTCCGCGACGGGACTTGTTGCTGATAATGTCTGCATAATCGTACGCTCAATGTTTGAATTAAAAGGATTACCCAACGCGCTTAAGATTGTTGCAACGGTATGTGCGCGGCCTGTTTGGGCGCTTTAATGGCAAACAGCACCAGCAGCGCGCCCAGCGCGGCGATGCCGCCGGCCAGCAGGAAAGCGCTGTCGAATTTGCCGGTATTCTGCACGATATAGCCGGTGGCGACCGGCCCGACGATGCCCGATACGCTGCCGACCAAATGGATAAAACCGCTGGCGCCGCCGACGCGGGATTTATGCACCACGTCCTGGATAATGGCCCAGTACACCGCGCCGGTAAGATAAAGGAAGAAGATCGAGACCGACATCAGGATAACCGCCGGCACCACGCTTGCAACCATTCCCGCCAGCGCCACGCATACCGCCGCCGCCAGCAGGCAGGTCACCAGGACGATTTTTCGCGACAGCAGTAGCTTGCCGGTCAGTTTAAATATCCTATCCGACACCATGCCGCCCAACGCCAACCCGAAGAAGCCCACGATCCACGGAATAACCGTTGTCAGGCTCATTTCCTTGATATTCAGGCCATGCGCCTGTACTAAATAAGAAGGGAACCAACTGAGGAAAAAGAATAAAATATAGTTGTAGCAAAAAAAAGCAAACGCGGTGGCCAATATAATCGGCTGACGTAAATAATATCCAAGACCATGTTGCGCCTGTGCTAATTCTTCCTCGGCGGAATGGGTCTCTATTTTCATTTGTTCGATAACGGCTTTTTCTTCGGCGCTTACGCGTTTGCTTTTTGCCGGATTATCCGCGACGACAAACAGCCATACCAGCATCCAGACAATACCGACGGCGCAGATAATCATGAACGCCGGGCGCCAGCCGAACGATAGCGCCAGGTAACCGACAATCGGACCGGCCACCGCGCCGCCCAGCGGAGAACCGGCGCTCAGCAGGCCCATCGCCGTCGCCGCCTGCTTCTTGGGGAACCAGCCGTTGATCATCTTATTGGCCGAGGAGCAAATCGGTCCTTCCGCCATGCCGAACAGTACGCGCAGTATCAGCATGGAATAAAAGCCGGTAGCAATGGCGGTCATGCCGCAAAATAACGACCAGAGACCCACCGCCGCCGCCATCACCACCGTGGGGCCGAATTTATCCACCGCCAGGCCGCCGATGAAATTGAATATGGCATAGCCGAAAAAAAAGCTGCCGAAAATAATACCGAACTGTTCGGCATTCAGCATTAAATCTTTTTCAATCATCGGCACAGTAATAGATAGGGCAACACGGTCAAGATAATTAATCATGTAGACCAGGGCTAACAATAAGACAATAACCCATCGTAAATTTTTGGACATAAATACCCCAATCAGTATCCTGATTATTTATGGTGCTCTGTCGGCTGGGAATAAACAGAGGCGGCGATGACCGGCGGTCATCGCCTGGAAGACTACTTTAGAATTTCAATATGACTTTGCAGCAATGACGCTGATCTTTTTCGAACAGCGTCAATGCGGCTTCCACGTCAGCAGCATCCATATAATGAGTTATTAATTTCGATACATCGATTTTGCCCTGTACCATCCACTCGATAACCTGTGGAAAACGATGGCTGTTAAGGCGCGAGGTGAATATGGAGATTTCCTTACTGGTGATGCTCTGCTGCGTCACGCTGCTCGCATCGCCGGAAAAACCCAACAGGCCGATGCGCGCCGCCGGGGAGGCCAGTTTAACGGCCTCCTGCAGGATGGCGGGGTGGCAGGCGGCGTCCACGATCAGCGTCGGCCGGATGCCCAGCTTTTCCAGCTCGTCCTGCAACGAAAGGCTGGTGTTGTCGATCACCCGATCGGCGCCGCTTTCCAGCGCCATCTCCAGGCGTTCAGCGATGCGGTCGGCAACAATTACCTGGCTGACGCCATACACGCCCTTCAGCACCTGTACCGCGGTCAGCCCCATCGGACCCGCGCCGTACACCAGGGCCACATCGCGCGGCGTAGGTTGCAGGAACGCGGTAATATTGGCGGCGATGGTAAACGGCTCCACCATGCTGGCCAACGGATCCGGGATGGCCTCCGGGATAACATAGGCATTTTTGGCCGGCGCGCAGGCATAGTCGCTGAAACCGCCGTCACGGTGCACGCCGATAACCGACAGTTCGGTACAGACGTTGGGCCGCCCGACCGAGCAGGGATAGCAATGACCGCAGCTGACCACCGGATCCACCGCGACCCGCTCGCCGATACGGCCCGCGTCCACGCCCGCGCCCACCGCGTCGATTTCGCCAAAAAACTCATGCCCGATCACGCGGGGATATTTGGCAAAGGGATTATGCCCATGGTAAATATGGACATCGGAGCCGCAAATGCCGGCGTATTTTACCCGTACGCGCACTTCGCCGACGGCCGGCAGGGGGAGTTCGCGTTTCTGTATCACCAGTTTACCCGGTTGTTCAATGACTACGCTGTTCACGATGGTTTCTCCTGTTACCAGTTCCACAAGGTGCCGTCTTCGAGACGGGCAACCGGTAAATGAGCCGGTTCGTAGGGATATTTCGCCGCCAGCCTTTCGTCAAACTCAATGCCCAGTCCCGGCTTGTCGCCCGGATGCATATAGCCGTCGTCAAACGTCCAGTTATGCGGGAAGACTTCCAGCATTTGCTCGCTGTAGCCCATATATTCCTGCACGCCGAAGTTAGGCACCCACAGATCGAAATGCAGCGCCGCCGCCATGCAGACCGGCGACAGGTCGGACGGGCCGTGCGAGCCGGTGCGCACCTGGTATAGCGAGGCGAAATCCGCAATCCGACGCATGCCGGTAATGCCGCCGGCATGGGTAATGGTGGTGCGGATATAGTCGATCAGCTGCTCTTCGATAAGCTGTTTGCAATCCCAGATACTGTTAAATACTTCGCCTACCGCAATCGGCGTCACGGTGTGCTGGCGGATCAGGCGGAAGCAGGCCTGGTTTTCCGCCGGCGTAGGATCTTCCATCCAGAACAGGCGATACGGTTCGACGCTTTTACCGAACCGGGCGGCCTCGATAGGCGTCAGGCGATGGTGCATGTCGTGCAGCAGGTGTTCATTGAAGCCGAATTTATCGCGCACCGCCGCGAATAATTTAGGGGTAAAGTCGAGGTATTTTTCCGTCGACCACAGCTGCTCATCAGGCCAGCTGCCTTTGGTGGCCGGCTCATAGGCCAGGCCTTTGCCCTTGGCCATGCCGTAGGTGGTTTTCATGCCGGGCACGCCGCACTGCACGCGAATCGCCTTAAAGCCCATTTCCTGGTGTTTGGCGTAATCGTCCAGCACTTCGTCGATGGTGTGGCCGGTGGTGTGGCAATACACCATCACGCCGGTACGCGAGGCCCCGCCCAACAGCTGGTACAGCGGCATATTGGCGGCCTTGGCCTTGATATCCCACAGCGCCGTATCCACGGCGGAAATGGCGGACATGGTTACCGGCCCGCGCCGCCAGTAGGCGCCCTTGTAGAAAAACTGCCAGATGTCCTCGATCCTATGGGCGTCGCGGCCGATCAGCTGCGGGCAGACATGGTCTTTTAGATAGGAGGCAACCGGCAGTTCGCGCCCGTTAAGCGTAGCGTCGCCCAGCCCGGTAAGGCCGTCGTCGGTAGTGATTTTCAACGTTACGAAATTTCTGCCGGGGCAGGTTACAAATACTTCCGCTTTAACAATTTTCATCAATATGTCCCTTAACAACAAACAAGGTTAACCTATAAGCAATGTATACTACCATACAAGTTGCGCTAGTGAGATTTTGCAACATTGATCACATTTTTACCTTTATCTCATAATATTCCATGGCGCCAGGCCCGCCGACGCTGGACTCAAATCAAGCGTTCAAAGGGCGCGCGCCTCTTAACGTTTGGTCCAGTCCTGGTACTCTTTTTTCAGCCGCAGCGGCGCGGTCTCCGGCATCATGGCCAGGCCGATAACCGATACCACCCCCAGCGCCGCGACATATATCGCCAGGCCGTAATAATGCCCGCCGGTGGCCTGCAGGATTTTGACCGCCACCAGCCCGAGCACGCCGCTGCCAATCAGCGAGCCGATTTGCCAGATAAGGGCGATGCCGCTGCAGCGGATATGGGTGGGGAAAAGTTCGGGGAAATAGGACGCCTGCGGGGCGTAGCACATGCTATGGCCCAGGGTCAGCACCAGGATCATCACCAATTGCGTCAGCCAATAGCTGTCATGGTTAATGGCCAGGAAAAACGGCACGATCATGATCACCTGCAGCAGCGCGCCCGCCATATAGATGGGCTTGCGTCCGACGCGATCCGACAGATGCCCCATCAGCGGAATGGCGAGGATCTCCAGCGCCACGGCGACAATCATGGTTTCCATCAGCAGGTTGGTATCAAGATTATTGACCTTCACGTAGGCTAAAACGATCACGGTAAACATGGCGAAAACGCAGGCTTCAATCAGCTTGGCGCATACGCCCTTGACGACGATGCCCGGATAATCGCGGATCACTTCCACCACCGGGCGCGATTCCATGGCTTTGGTAGCGCGGATTTTGGCGAACACCGGCGATTCGTCGATGCGCAGGCGGATAAACAGCCCCACCACCACCAGCAGCAGGCTGAGCAGGAATGGAATGCGCCAGCCGAAATCCATCATCTGCGCGGGCGACAGGGTGGCGTTCAGCGCGGCAAACAGCGCCAGCGGCAATAAAAAGCCCAGCGGCGCGCCGATTTGCACCCAACTGGCAAAAAAGCCGCGGCGGGCGGGTTGGGAATACTCGGCGGTCATCAATACCGCCCCGGCCTGCTCGCCGCCGACGCCGAACCCTTGCAAGATACGGATCAGAATCAACAGCACCGGCGCCCAGACGCCGATTTTTTCATAGGTGGGCAGCAGCCCGATGCAAAACGTGCCGAGGCCGACGATAAGAATGGTGATAACCAGGGCTTTCTTGCGGCCCACCTTATCGCCGATATGCCCGAAGACGATACCGCCGATGGGCCGTGCCAAAAAGCCCACCGCATAGGTGGCGAAGGCCGCCAGGGTACTGATCAGCGGATCGGTGCTGGGGAAGAACAGATGGCCGAAAAAGAGCACCGCGGCGGTGCCGTAGGCAAAAAAGTCATAATATTCCGCCGCCGTGCCGATGGCCGACGCGCTGGCAACGCGGCGGATAAGCGACCGGTTGTCTTGTTCAGTAAGGATGTCCGTTTGACTCGCCATTTTTCCGCCTTGAGGGTTTAAAGGTATATCGGGTTTTATGATTTGCAGGTAAGCAGACAAAAAATAGACCTGAACCTACTACCATACAAGACGGCCATGCGGATTTTCCGGGTGGGATCACGTTTTTGCGAAAGAGGGCGCGGTTGTAGAGGAAGCATAGCGAAAAACCCAGCCATGAGTAGGGCGGGAGATAATGAAAATCCGCCCATGGGCCTGGCGGGAGGGCAGTCAGGTCGCCAGGGTATCGATACGGCTACGGGCGGTGATGGCGCTGCCCATGCCTGCGGTAATGGAAAAGGTCACGGCGATGGCCTGGATGAGCGTCAGTGTCTCCGACAGCATGAAAAACGCCACCAACGCCGCGACGGCCGGCTCCATGCTGACCAGGATGCCGAAGGTCTTGTGCGGCAGTCTTTTTAACGCCGCCATTTCCATCGTCATGGGCAGCGAACTGGATAGCAGTGCGATAAGCAGCCCCATGGCCAGCAGATGGGGATGGGTGAGGATCGCGCCGGCGTTCGCCATGCCCACGGGCAGGGTTACCATCGATGCGAACACCAGGCCGACGGCCACGGTTTGCCCGGAATGCAGGTGGCTGATGGTTTTGCCGAATATTATATACAGCGCCCAGCACAGCGCGGCGCCCAGCGCGAACAGCACGCCGGTTAACGGCAGCCCGCTGTCGTTGCCGCGCAGCGGCAACAGCAACAAAACGCCGGTAACGGCCAGGGCTATCCAGATAAAATCGCTGAGTTTGCGCGAATAAAGCACCGTCACGGTCAAGGGTCCGACAAATTCAATCGCCACCGCCAGGCCGAAGGGGATGCTCTCCAGGGCCAGGTAGAAACACAGGTTCATCGCCCCCAGCGTCACGCCGTACAACGCGATAAATTTGTACTCGCGGGCGGTAATCGATGCTTTCCAAGGACGCCACAGCGCCAATAGCACGATAGCTGAAAAGCCGGTCCTGAGCGCCGTGGTGCCCGTGGGTCCGATCAGCGGGAACAGCAGGTCTTTTGCCAGCGAGGAACCGACGCTTAACGACAGTATGGAACCCAATACCAACAGGAAGGGAACGAGTCTGCTGGTGGTGGACGATGGCATGAGGTTTTCCCTTTCTAAAATGATTCGGCCCCGGCGCCGTGAGCCGGCGGATATTTCCTTACAGGCGGCAATTCAGAGATCGTCCAACGGGATCTGCTTGAGGATTTCCACCCGCATCAGCAGATCGTACAGCGGTTGCAGCCGGGCGAGATCTCGCCGCAGCCGGGTGGCCAGCGCCGGCGTAAACAGGGATTCAACCTGGTTGTCCGTGGCCATGACGGCAAAGGATTTGCGATTGTACCAGGTCGCCAGCCCCGCATCCTGGCCTTTGATCAGCGGGCGTTTATAGCTCTCGCCGGCCAGTTCAAACGGCGCGCGCGCGCAGGCGGCGGCCCTGGCGAACTCTTCCGGCTGGCGCAGCATCAGGTGGCGGAAACGGTCCATGGTCGCCTTGCTGGCGGAGTAATAGCCCAGGCCATAACGAAAAAAATCGGGAGCGATTTCGAAGAAAAAAACCGGCGCGTCGGTCCACTCCTTCGACGGGCGTTTGAACGTCAGCCACATCCGGTTGCGAAACAGCGATTTATCATGGGAAAAACGGGTATCGCGATACATGCGCGATAGGGTTTTGCCCACCGCCGGCCGCGTCTCGAGGCGGTCGTCAATCGCCAGCATCGCCGGCGCCAGGTCCTCGACGAGGGCGCGGAAGGGCAGCAGCAGGTGCGCCTGATACACCCCGCGGTGAGACTCAAACCAGTCCTTGCTGTTTTCCCTGACCACCTGTTGCAAAAAGCTCAGCCCGGTCTGCGTAAAACCCTGGAAAGAAGACGACGACACAGTGGATACCCTAAGGTTATATGGACGGTTTTCCCGTGATTGGCGCTGACATTGTGGCGAGTCGGGCATGACCTTTCAACAAAATTTTCAGGTGGATTAAAATAAACTGAACCGCGTCGTTAATTAAAATAACCGCTAGCAAGGTCGGCGCCGGGGAAAAGAACGTTAAATGTTGTTACAATAAAAAATAAAATATCGCTAATTAAAATCAAAATTCGACTAGCGCGGGGATAAGGGTTGATGCAGATCAACCTAACGGCTGAGGGGAGTTTTTCCATTTTAATTTGAAATAATACTGCATTATCATGTTGCCAGAGCCGTCTCCAGGATTAATTTTCAAAAATACGAAGTAAATAAATTAATGAACCAGGGGATTAATGATTTTTGAGCGGCATTCGCTACCCTTTTAGCAGTCCGTTTTTATTTCGGTACCTATCTCTTCTTTAAATAAGAATGGTTCTCAACAAAATTATTATCTGAATTAATTCTAACAATCGTCAATTTAAATCAAATGAAGGAAGCGTTCCGGTGAAGATAAAAACGTCTTATGGCCTGAGCTGGCTGCCCCTGGCGATTATCGTCGCCATTGCGCTGGCGCTCTGGCCGCTTACGCCGCCGACCGGCCTCAGCGCGGCCGCCTGGCACTCGGCGGTGATTTTTGTCGCCACCATTGTCGCCATTGTCGCCAATGTGCTGCCCATCGGCGCCATCGGCATTATCAGTATCACTATTTTTGCCCTGACCTACGCGGCGGGCGATAAAACGGCCAGCGGCGCCATCGTGACGGCCCTGAGCGAACTCAACAGTTCGCTGATCTGGCTTATCGTGGTCGCTTTTATGATTGCGCGCGGGTTTATCAAGACCGGCCTGGGTCGCCGGGTGGCGCTGATGCTGATTCGCCTGCTGGGCAAGCGCACGCTCGGCCTGGCCTATGGCCTGGCTTTTGCGGACCTGCTGCTGGCGCCGGCCATGCCGAGCAATACCGCGCGCTGCGGCGGGGTGATTTACCCCATCGCCGACTCCCTGGCGCGGAGTTTTAATTCGCATCCGGACGACGCGTCGCGCAGCAAAATCGGCACCTTCCTGATCGTCTGCATCGGCAATGTCAACGATATCACCTCCGCGCTGTTCATGACCGCCTATACCGGCAACCTGCTGGCGGTAAAACTGGCGGCCAACGCCGGTATCCATATCACCTGGTTCGGCTGGTTTATGGCCGCCCTGCTACCTTGCGTGGTATCGCTGATTATCGTCCCGCCGTGCATTTATTACCTGGTGCGTCCGGAAATCAAAAAGACGCCTGACGCGCCGGTGTTTGCCGCCGCCGAGCTGGAAAAAATGGGGCCGCTGGCCAAGGGCGAGTGGTTAATGCTGGCCACGGTGCTGCTGCTGCTGGTGCTGTGGATTTTCGGCACCTGGCTTGGCATCGACCCTACCACCGCGTCCTTCGTGGGCCTGTCGTTTTTGCTGCTGACCGGTGTGCTGAACTGGGAAGAGATTAAAAGCGAGAAGGGCGCCTGGGATACGCTGGTCTGGTTCGCCGCGCTGCTGATGATGGCCAACCAGCTGAAAAACCTGGGTTTCACCACCTGGTTCGGCGATTTAATCGGTACGAACATCGGTCACCTGATGGCAGGCACCAGCTGGGTCTGGGTACTGTTGCTGCTTAATGCCGCCTATCTTTATACCCATTATTTTTTCGCCAGCGGCAATGCGCAAATCGCGGCGCTGTATGCGGTATTCCTGGCCGTCGGCATCACCCTCGGCATCCCGGTGTTGCCGATGGCCTTTATGCTGGCGTTTACCAGCAGCCTGTATTGCTCCTTAACGCAGTATACCCATGCGCGCGGGCCGATTTTATTCGGCGCCGGTTATGTGCCGACCCGTATCTGGTGGCGCACCGGTTTTGTGGTCAGCGTGATCAACCAGGTTATTTTTATGGGCGTCGGGCTGGCCTGGTGGCGGGTGCTCGGTCTGTACTAAGTCTATAAGTATAAGCCCGCGGATCCGGCAGTCCGTACCCCCGGCGGCACCGGGCGCGGCGTTATACGGCCGCTCTCCGGGGCCGGCCTTGATTCAGCAGGCGGTCCTGATTTTCGGGTATTTCTGCAACCAGCGTCCGCTGGCCAGGCGCCAGTAAAAAAACGCGCCGCGCACGATCCAGTCCAGGAACATCCCCATCCAGATGCCCACTACGCCGAAGCCCAGCGCGATCCCCAGCGTATAACCCGCCACGATGCGCGCCCCCCACATGCCCAGCATCGATATCCACATGGTGAAACGCGCGTCGCGGGCGCCCTTCAGGCCGGCGGGCAGCACCCAGGACGCGGCCCAGAACGGCATAAACGCGGCGTTGAGCCAGATCAGGATTTTCACCACGTGGATTACATCCGCATCGCGGGTATAAAACGCGGCGAGCAGGCCGGCAAACGGCACCGACAGGAACGCAATTAGCGACAATCCCAGGGTCGATAACCAGAAAATATGTTTTAGCTGGCGTTCGGCCTGGCCTCTTTGCCGTTTGCCCAACCGCGTGCCGACAATAATAGTCGACGCGGAGCCCAGCGCGTTGCCGGGCAAATTAATCAGCGATGCAATGGAAAAAGCGATAAAATTGCCGGCGATCACATCGGTGCCCATGCCCGCCACGAACACCTGGGTCAGCAGTTTCCCGCCGTTAAACAGCACTGATTCAATACTGGCGGGGATACCGATGCCCAAGACTTCCTTCAGGATGCCGGTATCGAGCCGGTAAAAATAACTCTTCAGCGAGATTTTAAGCGCCGGGTTAAAACCAATCATCAGCACATATATCACCGCCGCCGCGCCGATATAACGGGTAATGGTCAGCCCCAGGCCGGCGCCGATAAAACCCAGTCCATGCCACGAGGACACGCCATAAATCAAAATGGTGCTGATGATAATATTGAGGATATTCATCCCGCCGTTGATCAGCATCGGGATCTTGGTATTGCCCGCGCCGCGCAGCGCGCCGCTGCCGATAAGCGCTATGGCGGCGGCCGGATAGCTCCAGGCGGTTATTTTCAGGTAGCTCAATGCCAGCGCTTTTACCTCCGGCGCGGCGCTGCCGGCGATGACATCGATAATATTCCGCCCGTAAAATTCAATGCCCAGCGCCAGCAGCACCGCGATCGCCGTCATCAGCGCCAGCGACTGGCGCGTGGCCGCCCGGGCCCGCTTGGGATTGAGTTTGCCCAGGCTGAAGGCCACCACTACCGTGGTGCCGAGATCCACGGCGGCAAAAAACGCGATGATCACCATATTAAAACTATCGGCCAATCCCACGCCGGCCATGGCTTCCTTGCCCAGCCAACTGACCAGGAAGGTACTCAGCACCCCCATCAGCAGTACGCACATGTTTTCGAACAGAATCGGCACCGCGAGCGGGGTGATTTCCCGCCAGAACAACACCCGATAGGAATGCCGTTTGGGATACCACGCCGTACGCTCGATGGCGTGCCGCAAAGTTACCGTGATGTTTTGCAAGATAGTTCCAGCTGTAAGAAGAGGACGGGCGCCTTATTGATGATGGTAAAAGACCTGTGAATTTGCAAAGTCTTTTTAATCATCAGATGTTACGGCCGGACAGCAAATCCAGCACCGCGTCCACCATGGCCCCGGGGGACTCCTGGGGAATATTATGGCCTGTGCCGGGCAATAGGCGGCGTTCATAAAACCGCGAAAATTGTGCCCGCCGTGGATCGATGGTTTCGGGAACGCCCACGCCGTCGTCGAGTCCGCACAGGGAAATGGCGGGCACCGCGATAACCGGCTGCCGCTGCAAGCGATCCTCGATCGCCTGTAACCGCGGATCGCCCGCCGCATAGCCGTAACGATGCCGGTAGGAATGAATAACCACCTCGACAAAATCCGGATTGTCAAAGGACTCGGCGGACTGCGCATAGACGGCGTCCGTAATAGGCCAGGTGGGTGACCATAACCGCCACAGCAGGCGGCATAGCGCCGCCCGGTTGGCCGTAAGCCCGGCCCGGCCGCGCGGCGTGTGGAAATAATATTGATACCAGTAGCGGTACTCGGCCTCAGGGGCCAGCGGTTGCACGGCGGCGGCAATATCCTGGATATTGTAGCCGTCGCCGGTAACCAGGGCGCTCACCCTGGCGGGCCAAAGGGCGGCCAGGATGCAGGCCGCGCGTCCGCCCCAGTCATAACCGGCCAGGGCGGCCCGCTTAATGGACAACGCGTCCATCAAGTCCAGCAAATCCTGGGCCAGGGCTGCCTGCTGGCCCGAACGCATGACGCCGGCGTCAACAAAGCGGGTGGGGCCATAGCCGCGCAGATAAGGAACCAGCACCCGATATCCCCGCGCGGCCAGCGGCGGCGCCACGTTATCGTAAGCGCGCGGATCGTAGGGGAACCCATGCAGCAAAATGACCGCCGCGCCGTCTTCCGGCCCGTGTTCCTCGTAGGCCAGATCGAGCATGGGGGTACGCACGTGCAGAATATCGCGGGTTTTCATCGGCCGTTCCTGACTGTTATCCGGGATGCTGGTTAATATTATAGGCGCGCGGCAAAAAACGATGCGCGAAATATCGGGTATCCGGCGGGCAAAACGCCGCCCTTATACTCCACTCCCAGGCCGTTTCGCGGCTGGCGCAATCCCCGGAGCATGTCATCCCGGACCGCGATCCGCTGGTGCTTACGCGCTATCCGGCCTAGGATCGGGATACTGAAGGGGGGATTGTCCGCCTGGATGTCGAGCCGCGGGCATCTTGATGCGCCGGCCATTTAGCCCGGTGGGCGGGCGAGGTTCCCGCCGTCGGGGAATCCCGCTTGCCGGGCAAAACATCACGAGGAAAAAAACATGATTGTTGAAATGCGCGTTTATCATTGCCTGCCGGGGCGCCTGCCGGCCCTGCAGGAGCGCTTCAGGAATACCACGCTGGCGTTTTTCGCACAATACGGCATCGAGCCGGTCGGTTTCTGGACCACCCTTATCGGCCCCAGCAACCACAGCCTGACCTATCTGCTGAAATGGCAAAGCCTGGCCGATCGCGAAACCCGCTGGAACGCCTTCCAGTCGGATAAGGACTGGATCGCGAAACGTACGGCCAGCGAAGCGGATAAACCGATTGTCGAACGTATCGAAAATTCCTTTTTAGCGCCGACGGACTTTTCCGCCCTGCGCTAAGGATAACCGCGGCCGTGGGTTCGCGGCCCCGGCACCGATAAGGTAAACCAGACGACACCGCTGCAACGAATCGGCTTTTGCGGCCTGGGCGTGATGGGCGCGCCCATGTCGGAGCGCCTGGCGCGGGCCGGCTTTGCGCTATACCTCGGCGATGTCGACCCCGCGCGCCGCCAATCCCAACTGGGCCGGCTCGGCGCCGCGCCGCTTGATATCAACACCGCGCCGTCGTTGGACGCGCTGATTACCATGCGGCACAACTCGGAAATCGTCGAGCGCGCGCCAGCCCGGCGGACCGGTCCATAATGTTACAAGGAGGCCGCCGAACTCCATGCGCTGCGCGGCCTGCTGGAAGGTTTTTCCGCCGGGGAGTTCGCCCGGCTTGCCGGCGACGCGGATATCACGCACTGAGGCGTCGGGGATTCAGGCTAACCGCCCCAATACCGACGCGCCCACCAGACCGCCGTTATGGGCGAATTTGCCGGCGATGACCAGCAGATCGGGATAGCGATGCAGCACACCGGCGCGCACCCGCTTATCCAGCGCCGCGATTAACCCGTCGGCCGAGGCCAGCCCGCCGCCCACCACTATCTTTGACGGGCCGAGGATATTGACCAGCAGCGCCAGCGGTTCGGCTACCAGGCGCAGCCAGGCCGCGATGGTGAGCGCGGCCTCTGGCTGTCCCCGCCGCCAGCCGGCGACAATTTGCCGGCTGGTGCTGTCCCGCCGGTGGAAGTGCCGGTGCAAACGCTCCATTCCCCGCGCGCCGCCCAGGGTGTCGAGGCAACCGGTCTGGCCGCAGGCGCAGGGCCGGCGTGGAATAGCATAGGTATGGCCCTCCAGCGTCAGTTCGGTACGCACGATGGCGCCATGGCCCCATTCGCCGGTCACGCCGCCGTGGCCGCGCACCAGTTGGCCGTTGATCACCAGCCCGCCGCCGACGCCGGTGCCCAGGATAACGCCGGCGACTATCGGCAGCCCTTGCGCATGCCCGGCGTGGGCTTCGGCCAGCGTGAAACAGTCGGCGTCGTTGGCGGCGGTCACCCGGCGGCCCAGTTGCCAGCTGAGTTCCGCCGCCAGGGCCCGGCCGGTAAACGCCGGGATATTGGTGGACAACAGTTCGCCGGTTTGCGGCGACACCAGGCCGGCGGTGGCGATCGCCAGCGGCGTGTCGGGCGGAAATGCGTTGCCGTAGCGGGCGATAAGGCCTTGCACGGCGACGACAAAACCTGGCCATGACGCGGTGGGCATCGGCACTTTTTCGCCTTCCTCCACCTCGCCGGCATGGCGCGAGACGCCGAATTTGATAAAGGAGCCGCCGATATCGGCGCAAAATACCGCCGCAGCGGATGCCGAACCCGCGGTGCTGGTTTCAACACTCATTTCGGCGTTAACCCCAGCGCCAACGTCGGTGCCGATTTCAGCATTATTGCCGGAGCTGATGACATCAAAACTCATGAACGGGTATCCAATAGGTCGCGCGGTCCGTCGCCCAAAAGGTTAAATCCGGGCACGGTCGGCATGGTAGCCAGACCGGGGAACAGCGACAGGTAAATATCAATGCCGAGGAAGTTACGGCCGTCGCTTATCATGGTACCCCATTCCGGCATCGGCCGCTGCCCCGGGCCGAGAAGATCGTGGTGGTCAAACCGGCTACCTGCCGCCGGAACTGGCGCCCATCGCCCGGCCCGCCGTCCAACGACATGATGAATCAGCCCATGGCCGGACAATGGATAACCCGGCCCTGCGACGCCTGGAGCAAAAACGCCTGCCCTGGCGGCTCGCCGGGCGTAAACAGGCGCTAAAACGGCGATTGGCCCGGTTTAATCTATATATTTCAGTCCGGCCCGCGCCAGCATCTCACGCATCTGATACATATCCAGGCCCAGCTCGCCGTTGGCAAAGCGTTCGCGCTTGGCCTGTTCATTATCTTCGCGCCGCTGCGCCGCGTCGGCCGTCTGCCGGGCCAGCTCGCGCGGCACCACCACCACGCCGTCGTCATCGGCGACGATCACGTCGCCGGGATTGACCAGCGCGCCGGCGCAAATCACCGGCACATTAACCGAGCCCGGAGTGGCGCGGGCGGCGCCTTTGGCGCTGATAACGCGGGAAAACACCGGAAAACCCATCTTGCGCAGGGCGCCGACATCGCGCACGCCCGCCTCGCTGACCAGGCCGGCGCCGCCGCGGGCGCGATACGACGTCGCCAGCAGTTCGCCGAACATACCGTCGCCGTTTTCCACGGTGCAGGCCACCACCACGATATCGCCTTGCCGGATCTGCTCGGCCGCCACGTGCAGCATCAGGTTGTCGCCGGGCTGGGCAAGTACGGTTACCGCGTTGCCGCATAGCCGGGCGCCGGCAAAGGCCGGGCGAATGTTGGGGCGCATCAGGCCGGTGCGTCCCATGGCCTCATGCACAGTGGCGACACCATAATCCCCCAGCCGTTTCACCAGGGCCAAATCGGTGCGCTCGATGTTGCGTTTGACAATACCTAATGCATTAACGCGGGTATGCATACACTCTCCTTAGCGGCCCTGGGCCTTAAGTCGTTGATCGAGAATAGGGTAAACGCGGCGCGCGTTGCCCTCGAATATCAGCCGGCGTTCGGCGTCGTCGAGCTGGGCGCATTCGATATAGCGGCGGGTATCGTCAAACGCGAAGCCGGTCTGCGGATCGATACCCCTGACCGCGCCGATCATTTCCGAGGCGAACAGCACGTTCCCGACCGGGATGACGCCGGTCAGCAGGTCGATGCCCGGCTGGTGGTAGACGCAGGTATCGAAGAAAATATTGTTCAGCAGTTTCTGCGCAATATCATCGATATGCATCGCCTGCGCCAGCCCGCGGAAGCGGCCCCAGTGGTAGGGCACGGCGCCGCCGCCGTGGGGGATAATAAAGCGCAGCCGGGGGAAATCGGTAAACAGATCCGAGGTCAGGCACTGCGTAAACGCCGTGGTGTCGGCATTCAGGTAATGGGCGCCGGTGGTGTGAAACGCGGGGTTGCAGCTGGTGCTGACGTGGATCATCGCCGGAATATCATATTCCTGCATTTTTTCGTAAATCGGATACCAATAACGGTCGGACAGGGGCGGCGACGTCCAGCGGCCGCCGGAAGGGTCCGGATTAAGATTGACGGCGACAAAACCATACTCCCGCACGCAGCGCTCCATTTCCGCCAGGCACGAGCGGGTGTCTACGCCCGGCGACTGCGGCAGCATGGCGGCGCCGGCAAAAAAGGCCGGATACAGCTCCGTTACCCGATAACATAATTCATTACACACGCCGGCCCAGGCCGCGCTGGTGGCGGCATCGCCGATATGGTGGGCCATAAAGCTGGCGCGCGGCGAAAACACAGTGACGTCGATGCCGCGCTCACGCATTTTTTGCAATTGGTTCTGCTCGATGCTTGCCCTGATTTCCCCATCGGTGATGCGCAACTCGGCGGCGCTGATGCTGACGCCGGGGTCGGCGGCCAGCTGTCGCTTGCGCCAGTCCTCAAGCGCGTCCGGCGCGGTGGTGTAGTGTCCGTGGATATCGATAATCATTAAATTTTTGCCCTCTCGGCGGGCCGGTTTTCATCCATTACAATCTGGCTCAGGTCGCGTCCCCGGGTTTCCGGGAGCATCATGGCGGCAAGCACCACAATTACGTAAGACGCGCAGGCGCAAATGCCCATGGCTGGTCCCAAATCCATATTAACGCTCAGTAAACCCACCATGGTCGGCATCACCGCCCCCAGCGCCCGGCCGGCGTTACCGCACAGGCCCTGCGCCGAACCGCGCACCCGGGTGGGGAACAGTTCGGCGATAAAGGCGCCGGTGCCCGCCGCGGTGCCGGATTGCAGCGTGCCGAGCACAAATCCCAGCAGCAGCGTCACCGTCAGGTTAATAGGCGCCAGCGTATAGATGCCCACCGCCAGCGCCTGGCAACAGGCGATAATCATAAAAGTTTTCCGCCGGCCCAGCGCGTCGGCCATCCAGCCGTTAAGGAAGGCGCCGGCGAACGACCCGAGGATATTGATGGCCAGATAACCGCCGACGTTGGTAATCGACAGATGCAGCGCCAGCTTCAGGTAGGCCGGCAGCCAGGTGATCATCACGTAATTACCGCCGTAGATACCAAAGGTCAACAGTATGGCCTTCAGGGTGGTGGCGCGGTATGGGGAGGAAAAAACATCCCAGATGCTGTTGGATTGATCCTGGACGTTGGCATGTTCTTTTTTATACAGCGGCGCTTCCTGGATATGCCGGCGGATCCACAGGACCAGCAGCGCCGGCAGCAGCCCCAGGGCGAACAGGATGCGCCAGGCGGTGTCGGCGGGAAAAGAGTTAAAGATAATGGTCGAAATAATAACGGTAATACCATAGCCGATGGCCCAGCCGGCCTGCAGCGCGCCGACCACGCGTCCGCGCGTCCGGGGATTGATGGTCTCGCTGATAAGCACCGCCCCGACCGCCCATTCGCCGCCAAAACCGATGCCCTGCAGGCCGCGGGTAATCATCAATTGCCAGAACGAGTCGGTAAACGCCGACAGGAACGTGAACAGGGAAAACCAGGCAATGGTCACCTGCAGTATCCGCACCCGCCCATAACGATCGGACAGGATGCCGGCTATCCACCCTCCCAGCGCCGCCATGATCAGCACGGTGGTGCCCAGGATGCCCGCCTGTCCTTTGGTCATGCCCCACAGGGCAATCAGCGTCGGGATGGACAGGGCGTACATCTGCGTATCCATGGCGTCCAGCCCCCAGCCGCTGAAACAGGCCCAGAAGGTGCGTTTTTCGACTTTGTTAAGCGATGTGAACCATTGAAACATCATTATGTCCCCTTTATGCCTTCGCTACCGGTATCGGCGTGATAGGCCGCCTCACAGGTATAAAAAGGGCTTTTACAGGCAATATCGTTTCACTTATCGACGGCATGGGATTCGCCTGGTACCGAACTCCAAACGATGAAGCGCGTATTAAACAGCTATCTCTTTTGCACGCAGCAGCGGCAGCGCGTCGCCGCCCAACCGCTCTGTCGCCCGGGCGGCGATATCCAGCAGGACCGGGCGGTATTGCGCCATCAGCGCCATGTCCAGCCGGCTCAGCGGCGCCACTATGCCCAGCGCGCCGATAAGTTGTAGATCGGCGCCGAACACCGGGGCGGAGATACCGGCGGTTTCCTCGTCGCGCTCGCCGAGCGAGGCATAGGAATACGCCCCTCGCACCCGGTCGTAGATCTCGCCGGGCTCACCGGAAAACGCCAACAAAATCCTGCCGCCGGCGCCGCGCTCCAGTGACTGCACGTCGCCCTGCTGAACGTTAACGCGTACGGAAAATTGCGAATTGATGCGAAACAGACACAAACGGTGGTCGTCTTCCCGGATATGGAAAGAAATGGTTTCCCCGAGCCGTTCGTTTAATTCACGCATTAACGGCAGCAGCACGTCGCTGAGATTCAGGTTGGATAAGTAGTGATTCCCCAGGCTGAAGGTGGCGGAGCCAAGGCTGTAACGGCCATCTTCCAGGCGGATCATCATCCGGTGATGGCAAAGCGCCGCCGCCAGCCTGAGCGCCGTGCTTTTATACAGGCCGCTGCGCTTGGCGAGCTCGGACAGGGTTAACGATCGATCTTCCTTTCTAAAGGCGAACAGCAGCGCCATGGCCCGATCGATCACATCGACGCCGCTCGGGGTTACGCCGAGGGGCTGTGGATTACCGCCGTTTGCTCGCGCCATGCTATTCCACCTATTGTTCTATCTGATAGAACTCAATATCGTCTGATAGAACAACTATAGTCAGTGACGGGGAACATTTCTGTGGCTTTCATCACAGGCTCGACGGGAAGTCGGGTGGACAAACCAGACCTTCGCCGGCCGCGTCCGCCGTCGCATGCGACGCAACGCCGACCGCCAGACAGCCATCACCTTTCCAAGGACAATTCGCCCTGTTTACGCCTGACGGCCAAGGGACGTTTCTGGGCCAACGACCTGTTGCAGGCATTAAGGACGGTGCTGCCGCAACTGGCGCAAACACCGGACGTAAACCGGGGGTGCTAAGAAAGGGCGTGAGGCGGCCTTCTCAGGCCGACGGAGCGACCCATGGCGCGGTATGGCCGTCAATACCGCGCTGCAACCGGGCTTATTAACGGGAGAGGGAGAGGCGCTAGGCTAAGCACTACGGAATAAGCGAATTCTTGGCGGTATTCAGGGTGACGATGGCGGGTTTATACATCGAGATATCCTGGGCAATTTCAAAGGGAAGATAATGCCCATCCCGGCTTTCGATAAATTCTGAATAAGGCATAAACGCCACCCCCTCCAGGCCGGCGTTGAGCATCTCGAGAATCAGCCGGGGCTCGGACACCTTCATCAGGATGTTCACATCCTCGACTTCAGCATACAGTTTTTTCAATAAAAACTCATAAGTCCCTTCGCCGTCGATACGATGATGCAATATCAAGGGCAGCTTGCCTATATCGGATAAATTGATTTTTTTATCGGTAAACCGGCCGGCGAATATTTTTGATACCACGACGATAATGTTTACCGGCGCCAGCTCGCGCACATAAAAAGAGCTGCATTCACTGGGGCTTTGGATCAGCGCGATATCCAGCGTTTTTTTCACCAATAATGATTCAAGATGGCTTGAATCCGATACCAGCACATTGATATCCCAATCGGGTTGCCGCTGGTAAAAATCGAGCAGGGTTTTATTAAAATAACGCAGATACAAATATGACACGCCGATCTTGACCACTCTTTTTTGCCGGGTGGCGATATTGATGGTTTGTTTTTTAAGCGTGTTGACCTGGCTTAACACCTCGCAGGAATGCCGGTACAGAAACACGCCCGCCTCGGTAAGCTGCATTTTTTTCGGGGTGCGGATAAACAGCGGCGAACCTATTTCCGTCTCAAGTTCGCGCAGCCTTTTGCCCAGCGGAGGCTGGGCGATATTCAACAGCTCGGCCGCCTTGCTGATCGATCCCTGCTCCGCGATAGTACAAAAATACCGCAACCTTTTAAGATCCATCCCGCTCTCCCCGCTACCTGGCCCAGACTGATGATATCATAGCAGGGAAACCCTTTACGGATAAGACGCGCCGCGGTGGTACAGGTGGGTGGAATAACGCTGTTTTAGTGGATAAACAACGTCCAAAGATGCGATATCGGCATCACCAATACCAGCGCCGGTAATAAATTGCCCACGGGGAAAGATTTAATTCCGGCAATACGAAAGCCGGTGGCCAGCATGATAAATCCGCCGGCGGCGGTAAAATCACCCATCATTTCCGGCGTGGTGTGGGGCAGAATCAGCACGGCGGCCGAGGCGATGCACAGCTGGATAATCAGCTGCGGCACGGCAATCAGGGCGACGGCGTAACCCAGCACGGTGGCAAAAATCGCGGCGGTGAAAATATCCATAATGGATTTTACAAACAGGATATTGGCATCGTGCGTCATGCCCTCGGTCATGGCGCCGATAATACCGGTGCCGCTGGCGCAAAACAGCACCAGTATCGCCACGAATTTCTCGGTAAATACCGCCGGATCCAGCTTTCCATCATCAGCCGAAAAACGATTGGCAATGCCCTTGGCTAAATTACCCAGCATGCCGATACGTCTTTCCAGATAAATTAACTCGCCGATGGCCGCGCCCAGGATAAGCGACAGGACCACTACCGGCAGGCTATGGATTTTCACAATCAACGCAATACCCAACCCCATTGAGGAAAGGCCGAAGGTTAGCGGTAAGGCAATTCGCAGCCGTTCCGGTATCCTGTCGCCAAAAAATGCGCCGACCAGCCCGCCAATCAGGACGGCGGCGCCGTTAACGAATGGTCCAATCAACATCATTTATTCCTTAAATTTATCGCTATTTTCTTTTTTGCCGGGTTTATTTTCACCCCAGCGTTTAAGATTGCCAACATCCAGGTCAAATAAATCAAGCGCGCGGGCCACGCTGTGATGAACAATCTCATCAACGCTTTGTGGTTTTTGATAAAGGGCGGGAACGGGAGGGAATATTATCCCCCCCATTTCAGTCACCGACTGCATATTTTTCAGATGAGTAAGGTTCAAGGGTGTTTCCCTGACCATCAGCACCAGCCTGCGCCTCTCCTTTAACACAACGTCGGCCGCCCTGGTCAGCAGATTGCCGGCCAGTCCATGGGCAATTGAGGCGAGACTGTTCATTGAACAAGGCGCAACTATCATTCCCAGCGTTTTGAACGAGCCGCTTGATATCGCGGCGCCGAGATGGGTGACGTTATGGAATTCATCCGCCAGTTCGATAACATCCTGGCGCTCATACTGTGTTTCGAGCGCCCTGGTGATTTCCGCTCCTTTACTGATGACCAGATGCACTTCAATATCCTGCTCATGTAAAAGCGCCAGCACCTTCATTCCGTACTGGAAACCGGAAGCCCCGCTGATACCAACAATAATGCGCCGCTTATTCATCAGAAAAACCACATTTATTTAAAATCGGGAAGGAATTTTCGCACGTCGACGTCTTTGAATTTAGAGCGTTCAAAACTTGCTTTGAGATGGAACGGCACGGTGCAATCAAAAATGGTTTTACATGACGTGCCCTGTTGCAGGATGCTCGGGCTATATTCCGGCACCTGGGACGGATCCAGGGGATGGCAACGCACGCCCGGGATAAATATCGTGTCGACGTCGCCCTGGTAGCGTGTCTGCATCGCCCACAGGATATCGTCGGTATCAAAAATGTCGACATCTTCGTCAACCAGGATAACGTGTTTAAGCTCGGAAAAGGCGGCAAACGCCAGCAGCGCCGCCTGTCTTTGCCGGCCTTCGTCAACCGGGGAGGCTTTTCTAAACTGCAGTACCGCCAGCAGCTTACCGCCGCCGGACGTATGGGCATGCACATTCAGCACGCGGCCCGGCATGGCCCGCTCAATCATATCCAGGATACTGGCCTCGGTGGGGATGCCGGCCATGCTGACATGCTCGCCGCTTGGCCCAAGCGTGGTTTGCAGGATGGGATGTTTTCTATAGGTAACCGCCTTGACCTTGATTACCGGCAGCGCGGCTTTTGCCTCGCCGGTATAACCCGGGAATTCCGGCATGGCTTTGCCCGTATTGGTATTCTGGTCTTCGCGCACGCGCACGTTCGGCAGCAGTTCGCCTTCGATAACAATTTCGGCATGGGCGATGGCGCGTTCATTGATGGATACGCAGTTAACCAACTCGACCGGTTTGCCGCGCAGCGCGCCGGCGATGCTGAGCTCGTTAAAGCCGAGCGGAGTGGTCGGCGGCTCAAAGCAGGCGGCTATTTCGATGGCGGGATCGACGCCGATGCTGATGGAGATCGGCAGCGCCTGGCCCAGCCGTTCGGCTTTTTCGCGGAAAGCGTCGATATGCCGGCCCGGCGTCAGCCACATCGACAGCTCATCGCGGCTTTGAATGCACAGGCGGTGAATGGTGATGTCGGATTGTTTGGTTTCCGGGTCGGAGGCGTAGCACATGCCCATGGTGAAATAGGGGCCGGCGTCTTCTTCGGTATTGGTCGGCGCCGGTAATAACGTCCTCAGGTCAAAATCCGGATCCGTGGCAAAATGCACCACCTCCTGGCAAACCGCGTCTTCTTTGCCGACCACCACCGGCGCAATGGCTTTGCTGACGGATTCCTTTAGCAGGAAACCTAATTTTTCAGGTGCGCAGTTCAGCAGGTAGCCTACGCGTTGACGGGTGGACATCAGGCCGGTGACCACACGTACGCCCGGAAATCCCTTGATGGTGTTGAACATCATCGCCGGCCCTTTACGCGTCGGGCGTTGACAGGTGCCGCCCGCGCCTACGTAACGATAGACGCCGGATAATTCAGCATGGGGGTCCACGGCGACATCGGTGCTGACAAATTCACCGTCGATAGATTCAAGTAAAGCGATGGCGGATCGGAGATCCTGTACCGGCTGTTGATCGATTTTATTTTTATGTTCTGACATATTTCCTCCAGAAAAACGATAATTTAAATCCTGCGTAGAATATATCCCGGGCAATTTAACCGATAAAGTACCGTTTATATTCAGCGGGTAAACCTTTTTGGTTCAGGGCGTTTTTTAAATCGGCAATATTCTAAGCACGGTGATAACCTGTCGTTAACACCCAGGTGACGAATAAAATCTATAAAAGTGATATGCGTCAAAATTAAAAAATTTATTTTCAAATCCAGATGAATGGCTGTACCGCTAAATTTTAGCGAATTAAATGCCACAATTCACCGCAATTAAATTATAAGCGGGAGCGTTTTATTTATTATTACCCACAATAATGACATGGTTAATATGCCGGTCGCCATCGGTCCGGCGCGGCGCAACTAGACCGGGCCGGATGCCGCGCGATAAGCGGACGAAGACGCGGGTGGCGCCACGCCGGGCCAGAGTGTCCGGCCGGTTACAAAATGGTCAAACTGTTTTCGTTTCGCGCGCGGTATCTGCTAGATTGAAATCCGGGAACAGGATGGAAGGAGCGATAATATGACCCGTCTTACCGCGAAAGATTTTCACCCGCAGCTGCTCGAACTCTATGACTACTATGTCCACGGCAGGATTACCAAACGTGAATTCCTGGCCAAGGCCGCTCAATTTGCCATCGGCGGTCTGACCGCCACCAGTATTCTTGCCCTGATGAGTCCCAACTATGCGCTGGCGCAGCAGGTCGAATTTACCGATCCGGCTATTATCCCGGAATATATTACCTATCCGTCGCCCAACGGCCACGGCCGGGTGCGCGCTTACCGCGTTCGGCCCGCGGCGGCCGGGGGAAAGGTGGCGGGCGTGGTGGTGGTGCATGAAAACCGCGGCCTCAACCCCTATATAGAGGACGTCGCCAGGCGCGTCGCCAAGGCGGGATTCGTGGCGCTGGCCCCGGACGGGCTGAGTTCGGTCGGCGGCTACCCCGGCAACGATGACAAAGGGCGCGAATTGCAGCAGCAGGTGGATCCCGTCAAGCTGATGAATGATTTTTTCGCGGCGATCGACTACCTGATGGGGCATGGGCAGACCACCGGCAAGGTGGGCATTACCGGCTTCTGCTACGGCGGCGGGGTCGCCAACGCGGCGGCGGTGGCCTATCCGGAGCTTGGCGCCGCCGTGCCCTTTTACGGCCGCCAGCCGAAAACGGAAGACGTGCCGCGCATCAAGGCGCCGCTGCTGCTCCATTATGCCGGGCTAGATACCCCCATTACCCGGGGCTGGCCCGCCTATGAGGCGGCGCTGAAAGCCGCCGGCAAGATCTATGAGGGTTATGTCTATCCGGGCGTGAACCACGGTTTTCATAACGACTCCACGCCGCGCTATGACAAAGCGGCGGCCGATCTGGCCTGGGAACGCACCATCGCCTGGTTCCGCCGTTATTTGGCCTGAACGCAACAAAATTGCTCCCTTTTTCAAAAAATAATGATTATTATTCTCAAATAAAAGCGGGGACGCCATGATGTCCCTATTGCCTGTTTTTTTTATTCAATGTGAAACCCTTTTGACCGGCACAGACCCGCCGGCAACTTCAATCGTTTGAAATGGAGAGATTATGAACCTTACCAACACCGCCGGCGGCCGGATGACGCGCCGGGCCGCTTACCCGTTATGGTTGCTGGCCGCGATGCTGCTTGCCGTGACCCTGCAGGGGCGGGCCGAACAGGCGCCGCTGCGCAAACCCGTCGGCAAGGGCGCCTACGAGATGGCGTATAGCACGCAAGGCAACGCGCTCTACCTGGCGACCTCGCAAAGCCGCAAGCTGGACAAAGGCGGCGTGGTCTATCGCCTTGACCCGACGACGCTTGATATCACCCAGATTATCCACAACGATATCAAGCCCTTTGGCGCCGCCATCAACACCAGGACCGACACGTTATACTTCGGCAACACCGTCGATGGCGCCGTGACCGCCATCGATGCCAAAACCGGCGAGGTGAAAGGCCGCCTGGTGCTGGACGGGCGCAAACGCGCCGAAACCGTGAAACCGCTGGCGCCGCGCGAGCTGGTGGTGGATCAGGATACCGATACCGTCTATATCGCCGGACTGGGCGAGGCCAGCGTGATATGGGCGGTGGACGGCACCAGCCTGACCCTGCGCGCCACCCTGGCCGATATTGGCAAGCTGGGCACCGGCCTGGCGCTGGACGCGGCGGCGAAACGCCTGTACGTGACCAATGCCGACAACGAACTGTTGTCCATCGACACCGGGACCAACAAGGTGGTGATGCGCAAGAAGCTTGATGAATCCGCTACCGAACACTTTTTTCTGAACCTCAGCCTGGATCCGGCGACGCATCGCGCGTTTATCACCGATTCCAAGCAGCCGCAGATGCTGGTGGCGGATACCCGCAACGGTAATATCCTGGCAAAAATCGACGTGCCGGCATCGCTGGCGGTGCTGTTTAACCCGGCGCGCAATGAAGTGTACGTGACCCACCGCCAGGCGGGACAGGTGAGCGTGATCGACGCCAGGACCTATAACGTGCTGCGCGTCATTTCCACCCCGGCCCACCCGAACAGCCTGGCGCTGTCGCCGGACGGACAAACGTTGTATGTCAGCGTAAAACAGGCCTCCAGCCGCGAGCAGGAAGCTACCAGCCCGGATGATGTCATGCGTATTGCATTGCAGAAATAGTCAGCAGGGCGCAATGGCGCCCTGGTTCCCGCCCGCGCACCCATAATGCCCGTTTACTGCTGGACCCCGGCGCGTATCGACCTGTTATTGCGCCGGCGGCCGTAGATGATAACAATATTAATCTGCGACCAATATCACACTAATTAGAATGCGGCAAAATGTGATCCGGCCGGCAATTAATTGCCCAGCCCGATGATGTTTTAATTTTGTCCCATCCGGTGGACAATCTTTAGTATTGTTGGTGTTTAGCGCAGCCATTATATTCATCATCACAGAACTATTCATCATCACGCAACGATGGATTAGCCTAAATCACGCATTGTCACAGCACGGCCTGGATACATTATTGCCGGACGGATTAAGGAAACGCTTTTACATTACCGATGAAAACCTGAACACATAAAATCTGACGCTTCAAAAAAGGGTCATATAATGCAACCACTTACCTTACGACAAAACAGATTGCTCAAATACCTGCTGCAACATCAGGAACATGTCACGGTTAAAAACATGGCGTCATACCTGGATGTTTCGGAAAAAACCATCCATCGCGATATGCAGTTTGTCGAGGCTTTCCTTTCTGCCTGGAATATCTATCCTGACAAAAAGGTCGGCGCCGGGATTTTATTAACCGCTGACGACGGCAAGCGCCTGGTGCTGCTGGGCCAACGGATTGTCGCCGACGACAGCGTCTCCGACGCATTAACCAACAACGCCCGCCGGGTAAAAATCGCGTCGCAGCTGCTCAGCGATACCCCGCGCGAAACGTCCATCAGCAAATTATCCGAACGTTACTTTATCAGCAGCGCCTCCATCGTCAACGATCTGAAAATCATCGAAAACTGGATGCAGCCGCGCGGGCTGGCGCTGGTGCGCGGCCAGAGCGGCACTCATATCGAAGGCAGCGAGAGCAATGTGCGCCAGGCGATGGTGGCGCTGATCAATGACGTGATGAACCATAAGGAGCCGGGGGAGTGCCGTCATTCCCGTCTCGATCCCGGCAGCTATAAGGCGTTGACCCGTCATTTTGGCGAAGGGGACGTGTTGTTTGTCCAGCAATTATTACAGCAAATGGAACAGCAGCTCTCCTATCCTTTGGGCGAGCCATATTATATTAATATCTTCACCCATATCTTAATTATGATGCATCGCATGGCGCTGGGGAATGCCCTGACGCTGGATGAGAAAAGCCAGCCGCAACAAATGGACGGGCGTATATTCTCCATTGCCGGGAAGATGGTGGCGCACATTGAGCAGCGCGTCAATAATCGGCTGCCGTCCGATGAAGTCTGGTTTATTTACCAATATATTATTTCCTCCGGTATTGTAATAGAAGAGCGCGCGGATAACCAACCCACGCACTATCAATTTTCCAATGATGAAACCCGGCGGCTGACGTTAGGTTTGATCGATATTTTTTCCACGTTGATCAACCTGGATTTACGCGGTGATGCGTTGCTCTACGACGGATTATTAATTCACGTAAAACCCTTGCTCAATCGGCTGAAATACCATATCAGCATCCGTAATCCGCTGCTGGCGGATATCAAGAGTGAATTCCAGGAGATTTACCAACTGACGTTAAAAGCGGTAGGGCAGCTTTGCCGGCGCTTTGCGCTGCAGGATATTGCGCAAGACGAGGTCGGGTACCTGACGGTGCATTTCCAGGCATCCATGGAGCGCAATATTGCCCATAAACGTATCCTGGTGGTGTGCTCGACGGGCGTCGGCACCTCCCACCTGCTCAAGAGCCGCATCCTGCGCGCCTTTCCCGACTGGATCATCGTCGGCGTGGTGTCGGCCGGCAATATGGCCGCCTTTTGCCGCCAGGAAGAGATCGACCTGGTGATTTCCACCATTCATCTAGAGGAACAGCAGGTTCCCATCGTCTATGTCTCGGCATTTTTCAACGACGATGACATCAAGCACGTCACTGAAAAAGCGATTGCCAATAAATTGCATCAGGCGGTAGATAAATTATCGGCGGCCGAGCACTGGATTCCTTAACGTTGTGGTGAGGTAAAGCGGATGGATATTAATAAAATTCTCAATGTGAATCGTGTGAAATTAAGCATGACGGCGACGAGTAAAAAAGAAGTCATTCATGAGTTAACGGATCTTTTATACGCTGACGGCACGATTGCCAACAAAGAGGACTTTATTCGCGATGTCTGGCTGCGCGAGGCCGAGGGCTCCACCGGTTTTGAAAATCACATTGCCATTCCGCACGGAAAATCCTCCGCGGTAAAACAAACCACCCTGGCCATCGGCCGCACGCGCCAGGATATCCCGTGGGAGACGCTGGACGGCAGCAAGGTGCGCTGCATCATTCTTTTCGCCGTCAGGCTAGAAGATCAGAACACCACCCATATTCGCCTGTTGTCCCAGGTGGCCAGCGCGCTGGCCGACGATGGGGTGATTGCCCGACTGCTGGCGGAGTCTGACCCCGATAAAATTATCCGGCTGTTCAGCCAATATGCCGAATCCAACCTCTGTTAAACCCAAACAAGACGAGGCAGAAAATGAAAATCGTTGGTGTAGCCGCCTGCACGGCGGGTATCGCGCATACCTACATTGCGCGGGAGAAATTAATCAAAGGCGCCAAAGCGTTGAATTTCGCCATCCAGGTGGAAACGCAGGGCACCATCGGCACCGAAAATGAGCTGACCGCGGCTGATATTGCCGCGGCCGACGTCGTGATCCTGGCCGTCGATATCAAGATAAAAGGCGAGGAACGCTTCATCGGCAAACCCGTGGTGCGGGTCACAACGGATATTGTGATTAAGTCCCCGGTTAAATTTCTGGAAAAAGTGGCTGACTCGCTGGCCCGCGCCTGAGGATAACCTGATGGGGAGGATGTGATGAACCAGAGCAAAAACAGAGTGGGCCAGGAGATAAAAGGGCATCTGCTTACCGGTATTTCCTGGATGATCCCGCTTATCGTCGCCGCCGGGATCTGTATCGCCCTCGGCCAGGTGCTGGGCGGCGCCGACGTGGGGCAAAAAACCGGCAGTTTCGCCTGGATGCTGAACCAAATCGGCGGCTGGGGAATGGGGCTTATCGTGCCGCTTATCAGCGCGGCGATCGCTTATTCCATCGCCGACCGTCCCGGTTTTGCGCCGGGCCTTATCGTCGGCTTTATCTGCGGCCAGATCCAGACCGGTTTTATCGGCGGCATCCTGGGCGGTTTTCTGGTGGGCTACACGGTGCTGGCGCTGCGCAAGACCATCAAATTGCCGGCGGCGATGCAGGGGCTGATGCCGGTGATGATCCTGCCGGTGCTCAGCACCCTTATCGCCGGCCTGCTGATGATGACCTTCATCGGCCAGCCGATCGTCTGGCTGCAAAAGGCGCTGATCCATCTGCTGGAGTCGATGCAGGGCGGTTCGAAATTCATGATGGGCGCTATTCTCGGCGCCATGGCCACCTTTGATTTTGGCGGCCCGGTTAACAAGACCATGTCGCTGTTCGCCGACGGCATGTTGGTTGACGGCATCTATGGCCCGGAGGCGGTGAAGTTTGTCGGCTCCATTATTCCGCCGTTCGGCATTACGCTCTCTTTCCTGCTGACGCGCCATAAGTACACCAGGGCCGAAAAAGAGGCGTTAAAAGCGGCGTTTCCCATGGGTATCTGCATGATTACCGAAGGCGTGATCCCCATCGCCGCCCGCGATCTGCTGCGGGTGGTCGCCAGCTGCGTGGTAGCCTCGGCGGTGGCCGGCGGGCTGATTATGGTATGGGGCGTGGAGGCGCCGGTGCCTCACGGCGGCATGTTCGTGGTTCCCTTGTTTACCCGGCCGCTGATGTTTTGCCTGGCGTTGGGTATCGGCACGGCGATCTGCGGCGTCATGCTGTCGCTGATTAAAAAGCCGGTGACCCAGGCTGATGAGGATTTCGATGACGTTGAAGACCATAGCGTGCGTGACGAAGACATTAAATTCACCCTCGAATAAACAGGAGCAGCTATGTATGCCTTGATGAAGGACCTGATAAACGATGCCTATCAACGGCGGTACGCCGTGCTGGCCATCAATTGTTTTAACCTGGAGACCGCGCGCGCCGCCATCGCCGCCGCCGAACTGCGCCGGGCCCCGTTGGTGCTGAACCTGTACCAGGGCCACTGTGGGCACTTTCCGCCGCATATCGCCGCGCCGCTGGTCAACGCGCTGGCACAGCAGGCGTCGGTGCCGGTGGCGCTGAGCCTGGATCACGGCCGCGCCTTCGATCTGATCGGCCGGTCGTTCCGCGCCGGGTTTACCGGCCTGATGATCGATGCGTCCGGTTTCCCGCTGGACGAGAACGTCCGCCAGACGCGCCAGGTGGTGCGGATGGCGGCCACGGCCGGCGTCTGCGTGGAAGGAGAACTGGGGCATATCGCCGACGCGCCGGTCTACGATCTCGACGACGCGGCGGTGAAGATGACGCAGGTAGCGGACGTGGTCCCGTTTATCAGCCAGACCGGCATCGACCTCCTGGCGGTATCGGTGGGCACCGCGCACGGACTGTATCCGCCGGACGTGACGCCGGTGATTGACTTCGGGCGCCTGGCCGAGCTGCATCGCGAGTCGCCGGTACCGCTGGCGCTGCACGGCGGCAGCGGTACCCGGGCCGACGACATCCGCCGCGTCAGCCGGCACGGCGTGGCGAAAATCAACGTCGGCGCGGCGGTGTTCGACGCCGGCAAAACTGCCCTGCAGCAGGCGCTGGGGCAACATCCCGCCGCCGAACTGGCGGATCTGCTGGCGATGATGGAATCCGCCTGCCGGGACGTGGTGGTCGACTATCTCGACTGGTCCGGCGCCGCCAACCAAGCGTAACGCCCTCCGGCCACCCATTTAACGCAAGCCACATCAGCGACGTTTCACTGGTGCGGGAAAGTTTTACCCATGATAACCCCCGAAGGAGAAGATTTATGTTGATTTCCATGCATGAGATGCTCAAGCCCACCCGCGAACATCGTTTTGCCATCGGCGCGTTTAACGTTGCCGACAGCTGCTTTATCCGGGCGGTGGTCGAGGAGGCGGAGGCGACCCATACGCCGGCGATTATCTCGATTCATCCCAGCGAGCTGGAGTTCGTCACCGATGCCTTTTTTGCCTACGTGCGCGAAAGGACGCTGCGAAGCCCGGTGCCGTTCGTTATCCATCTCGATCACGGCGCGTCCATCGCCCATGTCCAGCGCGCCATCCAGTGCGGGTTTACCTCGGTGATGATTGACGGCTCGCTGCTGCCTTACGAGGATAACGTGGCGCTGACCAGCGAAGTCGTGAAGCTGGCCCACGCGGTCGGCATCTCGGTCGAGGGCGAACTGGGCACCATCGGCGATACCGGCACCACGATTGAAGGCGGGGTAAGCAAGGTCATCTATACCGACCCCGTCCAGGCGGAGGATTTTGTTAACCGTACCGGCATCGATACGCTGGCGGTGGCGATCGGCACCGCGCACGGCATCTATCCAAAGGATCTGAAGCCGGAGCTGCAGATGCATATCCTGCGCGACATCTCGCGGCGCGTGTCGATTCCGCTGGTGCTGCACGGCGGTTCCGCCAATCCCGATACTGAAATTGCCGAAGCGGTGACGCTGGGCGTGGGCAAGATCAATATCTCCAGCGATATGAAATTCGCCTATTTCAAGAAGGCGCGCGAGGTCCTGAGCCGCGAAACCTGGTGGGATCCGAACGCTATCTATCCGGAACCCATTAACGCGGCGAAAGAGGTGATCCGTTATAAGATGGCGTTATTCGGATCCACCGGCAAAGCGTTGCTGTATTGAGGCGCCGGGCGGGCGTCGATTGCCCGCCCACCCTGGATAACCCGGCCCGTGGTCAACCGGGGCCGGCGTGGGCGTTGCCGTCGCGGCAACGGGGTATTATCCGTGACCCTTGTTCCCCCAGTTCCCAAAACAGCCGGGTCATGATTTGCAGCCCCTCGCGGGCGATGGATTTCAGCATATGTTCGTCAACGGCGTGCTGGCCGCAAGCCGGGTAGGAGTGGGGGATCCACAGCGTGGGCAGGCCGAGGATATCGGTAAACACATCGTTGGGTAATGAACCGCCGAAGTTGGGCAGCAGCGCCGGCTTTTTGCCGCTGGCGCGCCGCATGATGTCCAGTGTCCAGTCCACCAGCGGGTCGGTGGGATCAAAACGGGTGGCGACCATATGGCGGATCACCTCGATCTCGACATACTGAAATCCGTGGGCGTCAAGATGCGCGCGCAGATGATCGGCCAGACGGTCCCAATCGGTGCCGACCACAAAACGCAGCTGGCACACCGCCGTGGCGCGGCCGGGTATGGCGTTCATGGGACGCTGCGGATTGCCGGTGAGGAACGACAGCACTTCCAGGGTGTTCCAGGCATACAGCCGCTCGGTCGGTGACAACCCCTGCTCGCCCCAGCCGGGGTCGATATCCGGATCGTTGTCATTGCCGCCGACGTCCACATCCGCCAGGATCCGGCGCACCGCCGGGTCGGGAAACGGCGGTTTCAGCGCCGAGACCAGCAGCTGTCCCCGGCTGTCGACCAGGCAGGCCAGGGCATTCGCCAACCGGGTGCCGGGATTGCTCAGCACTCCGCCCCAGTTGCCCGAGTGATAATCCCTGGCGCGCGCGTTGATGCTCAGGCGGAAGTTAACGCAGCCGCGCGATCCCAGGAACAGGGTGGGACGCCGGGCGTTGAGGCGCGGGCCGTCCGAGGCGATAAGCAGATCCGAGCTCAGCAGGGCGGCGTGATCGCGGCACACCTGCGCCAGGCCCGGCGAACTGGCTTCCTCGCCCATCTCGAACAGGATTTTGCAGTTAAACCCCAGCCGGCCGCCGCGCGCGGCAAACACCTGCTCCAGCGCCGCCAGGTTAACGGAGTGCTGCCCCTTGTTATCGGCGCTGCCGCGGCCGTACCAGTAGTCGCCTTCCTCTGCCAACTGCCAGGGCGACAATCCCTCCCGCCAGTGTTCACCGTCGCCGGCCACCACATCGCCGTGCCCGTAGCACAGCATGGTGGGCAGGGCGGCATCCTCGATTCGCGCCGCCAGCAGGAAAGGGCGGCTCCCGGCCTCGGGGGTGGTGACCTTGCGGGTGCTGAAACCCATGGCCGCCAGCGCCGGCGCTATCTCCTGATCAAGATACGCGTTCAGGGTGTCGACGCGGCCGTCATCGTTGCTTTCGGTGCAAAAAGCAATGCGCCGGGCCAGGATTGTCTTGAATTCACCACGGTCAAAATACGCCGTGGCCCGTTGTACCGCTTCGTCGCCGGTCATGTTGCGCTCGCTGTTTACGGGTTGGGGGGAATGCCGGTTATCTAAACAAACTTTGCGTTACGCGACAAACAATAATCATCATCGCCGCCGATATGCCCGGCCGACGGATAAGGGATCACCGCCGCAGGCAGTCCAGCGGCGCCATGCCGGGCCCTTTGCGTCGATGCGTCCGGGGGCGAGGGAATTTTATTGCGTGTAAAATATGATTTCAGCAATTATCCCCTGATGGTTAGCTTTTTTATGAAAT
This sequence comes from Acerihabitans arboris, assembly GCF_010131535.1. Lineage (GTDB taxonomy): Bacteria > Pseudomonadota > Gammaproteobacteria > Enterobacterales > Enterobacteriaceae > Acerihabitans > Acerihabitans arboris. The sequence continues at coordinate 115,213 of NZ_WUBS01000007.1, read as the reverse complement.
TTTTCGCCTGAAAATTGCTGATTATTGCAATTTAAAACAATCAGAACTGCGCTAGTATGTGTCATGTTGAATAACGGTATGTCATATTGGGTTATCTCCCAATCTGCACAGCTATCTTATATTTCCGGAGTGCTACTATGAATTTGGATAAATTTCCCCGCTATCCGTTAACCTTTGGTCCTTCACCTATTACCCCGCTAAAAAGGCTGAGCGCGTATTTAGGCGGCGACGTGGAATTATATGCTAAACGTGAAGACTGTAATAGCGGCCTGGCATTCGGTGGAAATAAAACACGTAAGATGGAATACCTTATTCCAGAAGCCATTGAGCAGGGATGCGATACGTTGGTTTCCATCGGCGGCATCCAGTCGAACCAAACCCGCCAGGTCGCCGCCGTGGCCGCGCACCTGGGCATGAAATGTATCCTGGTGCAGGAAAACTGGGTGGATTACGCCGACGCGGTGTATGACCGGGTGGGCAATATCGAACTGTCGCGGATCATGGGCGCGGACGTCCGCCTGGACAGCGCCGGCTTCGACATCGGCATCCGCGCAAGCTGGAAAAGCGCCATGGAGGAAGCGGCGCGCGACGGCGGCAAGCCCTACCCCATCCCGGCCGGCTGTTCTGAACATCCGTACGGCGGCCTGGGTTTTGTCGGTTTTGCCGAGGAGGTGCGCCAGCAGGAGGCGGACCTGGGCTTTACATTCGATTATATCGTGGTGTGTTCGGTGACCGGCAGCACCCAGGCCGGCATGGTGGTGGGGTTCGCCGCCGACGGGCGAGCGCGCCGGGTTATCGGCATCGACGCCTCGGCCAAGCCGGAAAAAACCAAGGCGCAGATTTTACGTATTGCGCGACATACCGCCGAGCTGGTGGAACTGGGGCAGGAGATTACCGAAGAGGACGTGGTGCTCGATACCCGTTACGCCCACCCGGCCTACGGCCTGCCCAACGACGGCACCCTGGAGGCCATCCGCCTGTGCGCCCGCCACGAGGGGGTGCTGACCGATCCGGTGTACGAGGGCAAGTCCATGCAAGGCATGATTGATATGGTGCGCAACGGCGAGTTCCCGAAGGGATCAAAGGTACTTTACGCCCACCTTGGCGGCGCGCCGGCGTTAAGCGCCTACAGCTATATTTTCCGCAACGGCTGACAACCGGCGGTGGGTTTATACCGGCGCCCAGGCGGACAACCCTCTGAATTTCATTCACCTGCCCGAACGTGCGGGTGGTTTTTTATTAAAACTCCAGCCGGGTGGTGGAAAACACCTCCCGCAGGCCGATAAAAGACCGGACCTGCCTGACGCCGGGTAAAAACAGCAGTTGCTCGGCGTGCAGGCGGTTAAAGCTCTGATTATCCCGGGTGCGGATCATCAGGATATAATCAAATTCCCCGGTGACCACATGGCACTCCATGCAGCCGCTGATCTTCTGCACCGCGTCCTCAAAGTCCATAAAGGACTGCGGAGTCGAGCGGTCCAGCACCACGCCTATCAGCACCACCATGCCGACATTCAATGCCACGGGATTGAGCAGCGCGACATAATGCCTGATCAATCCCACCTGCCGCAGGCGTTCAACCCGGCGCAGACAGGCCGGCGGGCTGAGATTCACTTTTTCCGCCAGGGCGACATTGGAAATGGATGAATCCTCCTGTAACGTCCGCAACAAGGCCAAATCGAAACGATCCAGATCGTATTCCTTGTTCGCCGAAAATTTAGCGGGTGCCGGCTTGGATATCGCTTTCATTCTACCTCGCAACTTTCATAAATTCATGATGGTTTTTTTGAAGAGAAATTAAAAAATGACGTCTCTTTTTGCAATATAACAATACGGTGTCTGGGTTACTATGGGGTTGAAGTGAAAAAAATGAATTAACTGCGAAATATAATTACATCCACTGATTAAATGCCTGAGTATAAGAATTAATTATATTACGCTACCTGAATAAAGCCGGAAGCCTACTGTCAAACCAACTGATAATAGCGATTAGCGTAATAAAAAATTTATTCAATAAATGCGTCAAGGCTAATATTCCGTGCTGCTACGCCAATGTCCGAGACGGAGATGCCTGCGCCAACACTGGATTAGGGGAAATGGCAGGCCATTCTGCCATCGATAAGTTAAACCAATGACGGAATTATTTTCGGGAGAATCAAGATGGATTATTCCTTGCTCAGCCGGATACGCATCCGCTGGATAAATAAAAGCGCCCTGTCCGCGCTATTGCTTGGATGCGCCGCCTATAGCCATGCCGGTAAACAGGACGATACCCTGGTATATGCCTCCGATAATGAAGTTGAAAATATCAGTCCGTATCATAATGTCCTGCGGGAGGGCGTGATCCTGGCACACCTGGCCTGGGATACGCTTGTTTACCGGGATCCCAAGACCGGCGAATTTTTACCGGAACTGGCCACCGACTGGAAATGGGAATCGCCGACCAGCCTGCTTATTCATTTGCGCAAAGGAGTGAAATTCCATAATGGCGACCCCTTCAGCGCCGACGACGTGGTGTATACCTTTACGACTATCGCCGGGCCGAATTCGCAAACCGTTATGCCGCAGAGCGTCAGCTGGATAAAAACCAGCGAAAAAGTGGACGATTTTACCGTCCGGCTCCATCTGGACAAACCTTTCCCGGCGGCGCTGGACTACCTATCGGGACCGATGCCCATCTATCCGGCCAGCTATTACCAGAAGGTTAAGCTGGCGGGCTACAGCCAGGCGCCGGTTGGCACCGGTCCCTATAAAATCACCCAACTGATGCCGGGACAGGGCGTTTGGCTTGCGAAAAACCCGGATTACTTTAAAGAGAGCCCGGTGGGACAGCCGCGCATAGGCAAGATCCGGTTCGAGGCGATCCGCGATCCGGAAACCCGCCTGGCCCAATTGATGACCGGCCAGGTGGACTGGATTTGGCGGGTGCCGACCGATCAGGTGTCCTCGCTGCAATCGATGCCCAACCTGACGGTTAAAAGCGGCGAAACCATGCGCATCGGCTTTATTGAAATGAATCCCAATATCACTGACATCGCCGGCAAACCCTTTGCGGATCTGCGGGTCCGCCAGGCGGTCAACTACGCCATCAACCGCGAGGGCATGGTCAACAATATGATCCGCGGCGGCAGCCAGCCGGCTTATGCCGCCTGTTTCCATACCCAGACCGCCTGCGATACCACCAAGGTGACCCGCTATGGATATAACCCCGCCAAGGCAAAAGAGCTGCTGGCGCAGGCGGGGTACGCCGATGGTTTTGACACCGATATCTGGGCTTATCGGGAACGCGACTACGCCGAGGCGATTATCGGCGATCTGCGTAACGTCGGCATTCGCGCCAGGCTGCATTATGTGCAGTATCCGGTGATGAAAACCGCCTTCGCCTCGGGCCAGGCGCCGATGGCGGTGATGTCCTGGGGATCGCTGTCCATTAACGACGCGGGCGCGTTTGTCGGCGCGTTTTTCAACGGCAAGGGCGACGATGTTTGGCAAGACCGCACGGTCATCGACCAGTTGAACCAGGCCGAGTCCACCGTGGACAACGCCGCGCGCAAGACGTTGTATGCCGATATCCTCGGCCGGATCTCATCCCAGGCCTACCTGGTGCCGATGTTTTCCTATTCCACCAACTATGCCTTTAACGCCGACTTGCTGTTTAACGATTGGCCGGACGAACTGCCGCGTTTTGTGCAGTCGTCCTGGAAATAACCCCGGCGGGCCCCGCCCGCTCACCCGTTGCGCCACTGGAGGAATCGACCATGCTTGTCTTTATCTTGCGCCGGCTGCTGGTCGCGCTGGCGGTGCTGATGACCGTCGCGGTGATAAGTTTTGCCCTGCTGCACCTCTCCGGGGATTTGGCCACCGCCATCGCCGGCCCTGAGGCTACCGCCGAAACCGTCGCGCGTATCCGGGTGCAGTTCGGGCTGGATCGGCCGCTGGCCACCCAGTTTTTCCACTGGATGGCATCGGCATTGCAGCTGGATTTCGGCCGATCGTTTTACTTTCAAAACAGCGTCATCGAGCTTATCGGCCAGCGGATGCCCATCACCCTGAAGCTGGGCGGCGCCGCGCTGGTAACCGCGCTGGCGGTGGCCATTCCGCTCGGGGTGCTGGCGGCGGTGTTCCGCAATACCTGGGTGGACCGGCTGTCGATGTTTATCGCGGTGATGGGGCAGGCGATGCCTAATTTCTGGTTTGCCCTGGTGCTGATCCTGCTGTTCTCCGTGGGGCTGAAATGGCTGCCGGTGGCGGGAAACGGCACCTGGCAACATTTTGTACTGCCCACCGTCGCGCTGGGGTACTACGCCATGCCGTCGCTGATGCGCATGACCCGCTCCGGCATGCTGGACGTGCTCGGCGCGGACTATATGCGCACCGCCCGCGCCAAAGGGCTGAGCCCGGCCCGGGTGATCCTCAAGCACGGCCTGCGCAACGCCATTATCCCGGTGGTGGCGTTGGCCACGGTGGAACTGGGCTTTATGCTCGGCGGCTCGGTGGTGATTGAATCGGTGTTTTCCCTTCAGGGCATGGGGCAGTTGGCCTGGGACTCCATCTCGCGCAATGATTTCCCGGTGGTCCAGGCGGTGGTGTTGATTATCGCGGTGTTTTATATCGGCCTCGCGTTCCTGGCGGATGTGCTGAACGCAGCCCTCGATCCGCGTATGCGCGCACAGTAAGGATAGATGATGAAATTTACCCCTGCTTCTTTGACGGCCAAGGCCGCGTTAACCGAGCCGGCGCCGGATGCCGTCCCGGCGCGGCGCGCCGGGCTCGGCCCTCTGTTCGGCCACCATGGCATGACGGTGGGCGTGGCGATCATGGTGGTGGTTTTGCTGGCGGCGCTGCTGGCGCCCTGGTTAAGCCCCCATGACCCTTATCTGCAGAATGTCGCGCGGCGCCTTATCCCGCCGGTATGGCGGGACACCGGCGGCTGGGATTATATCCTGGGCACCGATAAGCTGGGGCGGGATTACCTGAGCCGCCTGCTATTCGGCGCGCGGGTGTCGCTGGCCATCGGGCTGATGACCGCCCTGGTCGCCGGCGCCATCGGCATTACGCTTGGGGTGATCGCCGGTTATTACGGCGGCCGGATTGACGCCGCCATCAACTATCTCCTGACGGTACGGCTTTCCATGCCGGTGGTGCTGGTGGCCCTGGCGATGGCGTCGCTGGTGGGCGGCTCGGTAAAAGTGGTCATCCTGCTATTGGGACTGCTGCTCTGGGATCGCTTCCTGATAGTTTCCCGTTCGGTCACCCGGCAACTGCGCCAGGCCGAATTTATTGCCGCCGCCCGCTCATTAGGCGCCTCGTCGGCCTTTATCATGCTGCGGGAGATCCTGCCGAACCTGACCGGGCCGCTGACCGTGGTGGCGACGCTTGAGATCGCCCACGCCATCCTGCTGGAGGCCACGCTTTCGTTCCTGGGGCTGGGCGTGCAGCCGCCGATGCCCTCCTGGGGACTGATGGTGGCCGAAGGCAAGGGGTATATGTTCTTCCAGCCCTGGGTGATCCTGATCCCGGGCGTGGCGCTGGCGGTGCTGGTGCTGGGTATCAACCTGGTGGGCGATGGCCTGCGCGATATCACCGCCCTTGACGGACGCAACTGAGGCCGACCTGATGAATAACGATATTTTACTGAGCGTCAAGAATCTCAGCGTCAGTTTGCCCACGCCCCGGGGCACGCTGCGCGCGGTGCGCGGCATCGATTTCCATATCCGGCGCGGCGAACTGCTGTGCCTGGTGGGGGAGTCGGGGTGCGGCAAGTCCATGACGTCGCTGGCGCTGATGGATTTGCTGCCGGGCCGGGCGCAGCGCGCCGCCGATCATATCCTGTTCGACGGCGTGGACCTGCAACGGCTGAATAAAGCCGGTATGCGCGCGCTGCGCGGCGAAAAGATGGCGATGATATTCCAGGAGCCGATGACGTCGCTGAACCCGTCGTTTACCTTGGGCAACCAGCTGTGCGAGATGCTGTTCGCCCACCGCAACACCTCGGCCCGGGAGGCGCGCGATCGCGCGATCTACCTGCTGGAGCGGCTGGGCGTGCCGATGGCCGCGGCCCGCCTGGATCAGTATCCGCACCAGCTTTCGGGCGGGCTGCGCCAGCGGGTGATGATTGCCATGGCGATGATGTGCGAACCGGATCTGATTATCGCCGATGAACCCACCACCGCCCTTGACGTCACCATCCAGGCGCAGATCCTGCGGCTTATCCGCGAGCTGCAACGGGAGTTCGGCACCGCGGTGGCGTTTATCACCCACGATCTGGGGGTGGTGGCGCGCATTGCCGACCGGGTGGCGGTGATGTATGCCGGCGAAATCGTCGAAACCGCGCCGGTCAACGAACTGTTTGCCCGGCCGCTGCATCCTTACACTCGTGGGCTGCTCGCCTGCATCCCCACGCGCGGCGGCGCGCGGGACGGGCGGCGCCTGCACGCCATCACCGGCGTGGTGCCGGACCTGACCGGCCAGCCCGTCGGCTGTGCCTTCCTTAACCGCTGCCCGCAGGCCGGCCCGGCCTGCGGGCAGCCGCCGCCGTATGTGGCGGCGGGCGTCGGTCACGCCGTGCGCTGCGTCCGCGCGCTGCCTCAACCCATGGAGGCGCTATGAGCCAACGGGATATCGGGATTTCCGCACTCGCGCCGGCCGCCGACGCACGGTGTGATAACCAGTACGCGCTGGAGCTTTGCGCCCTGACGCGGGTCTTCAAACTGAACCGGGGATTGTGGGCCAGGCCCGGTGAGTTCGTGGCGGTGGATAATGTCTCCTTGCGGCTGCGCCGTGGCGAAACGCTGGGGTTGGTGGGTGAGTCGGGCTGCGGCAAAAGCACACTGGCGAAAATGCTGCTCGGCCTGCTGGCGCCCACGTCCGGCAATGTACTGGTAGAGGGACGGGAAATCGACGGCGGCGACCGGCGCGCGCTGGCGCGGCGTATCCAGCCTATTTTCCAGGATCCGTATTCGTCGCTGAATCCGCGCCGCACGGTGGCGGAGATCGTCGAGGTGCCGCTGCGTCTGCATAAGCTCGGCTCCGCCGCCGAGCGCGGCGCGCGGGTAAAACAAATACTGGATATGGTCGGCATGCCGGCGCGCACCCACGATCGGTATCCCGATCGGCTGTCGGGGGGACAGCGCCAGCGCGTGGCCATTGCCCGCGCGCTGATTATGCGTCCCGATATCGTGATTTGCGATGAGCCGACCTCGGCGCTGGATGTGTCGGTCCAGGCGCAAATCCTGAACCTGCTGCTGGATCTCAAGCAGGAATTCGGCCTGACCTATTTGTTTATCAGCCATAACCTGGCGGTGGTGGAGTACTTGGTGGACAGCATGGCGGTCATGTTCCGGGGCGCCATCGTGGAACAGGGATCGCGGGAACAGATATTTCAACGACCAGGGCATCCCTATACCCGTGCTCTGCTGGCCTCGGTATTAACCGCCGAGCCGGGGCTCGGCATCCCGGATATAGAACGCTACGCCGGCCAGCGGGAGGCGTGAGCCGCTAGGCAGGCGTATCCGCCACCAGCACAATGACGCCCAGCGACTCGAAGGCCGCTTTGGCTTCGGCGGTAATGCCGCTGTCGGTTATCAGGTAATGCAGCTTTTCCCATTCGCACGGCAGGGCGAACATCGACACTTTGTCTATTTTGGTGGAGTCCGCCACCACAAATACGGTATTGGCGGAATTGATCATCGCGGTCTTCACTTTGATATCGGTCTCGCTGGGATAACTCAGGCCGGCGCGCGGGGAGATGCAGGCGGTGGCCAGGAACAATTTTTCCGCCAGCATGTTTTCAAAGAAGCTGGCGGCTTTTTCGCCTGAAGTGGACAGGGTGGGAAATTTAAAGGTTCCGCCGGTCAACAGGATATTGACGCCGGGTTCGCCGCCTAATTGCAACGCGATGTTGACGCCGGTGGTGATAACCGACAGCTTTTTAATATGGCTGAGATGGTTGGCGATGGCCGTGGTGGTGGTGCCGGAATCCAGGATGATGGTGTCGCCTGGCTCGATAAAATTGGCGGCCAGACGGCCGATGGCATCCTTTTCACCCAGCTGCGTCTGGCGCTCGAGCAACAGCGCATGGGTGTTCTGCTTGCCGTCGAGCAGCGTGGCGCCGCCGTGATAGCGCTGGATATACCCCTGGTGCTGCAGCGTACGCAAGTCGGAGCGGATGGTGGCTTCGGTCAAATCAAAGGTGCTGGTGAGGCTTTTAACCGTCACCGTGCCGTCTTCCTTGATCATCTCCAGGATCTTGTCGCGGCGATGCTTCATCTCCGCCAGCTGTTCATTTTTGCTTTTCAATCATCCGCCTCCTCTCCCGATCCCCTGTCCGCCGAACCCGCAAAGATACTAAATAGTAACGTTGCCCGTCGGGTAAAGCGAGAAGCGGCCATTGTTTTTTGATTATCATTCGAAAATCAAAGCGCGAGTTTTTAGCAATAAAATCCTAATTTTCAGCAGGTTATTCCAGACGCCAAAATAACCATTGCAATCAACATGCTGATATTAATCAATATTATGTGATAAATGGCTTTTATTCGAAAGTTGATCTTTGCCGCATTTTTGATCGAAATGGCACTATATAGTTTTATTCGAAAATGAAGTCTTCCTTTAATACCCCCGGCCAACGGCCGTGCCGGACCCGTTATCGACCATCCACCCATGGAGACTCCCTATGAGTACTAACCAATATGACGTCAATCTACGCTACGGCGTGGATACCTCGATGTCGCTGACCGGCAAAGTCGTGGTGGTGACCGGCGGCCTCGGCGGTATCGCCATGGCCAGCAACCGCATGATGCTGGAAAAAGGCGCCAGCCTGGCGCTGCTGTATCCCGACTTCGAAAGGTCGGTAAAAGAGCGGGTGGTGGCCGAACTGGGCGACGCGCGCGTCAGTTATTTCGAATGTGATGTCAGCGACCCGGCGCAGGTGGCGGACGTGTTTCAACGGATCGAACGACGCTGCGGGCAGATAGACGTGTTGATCAACTGCGCCGGGTATGTCCACCTGGAGCCGGCGTTAGACACCACATTCGAAAATTGGCGCAAAAATCTGGCGGTCAACCTGACCGGCCCGTTCCTGTGCTCCCAGGCCGCGGCGCGCAGCATGATAGCCCGGGGCCTGGGCGGAAAAATTATCACCATCGCCTCGCAGGCCGCGTCAATCGCCATCGATAATCATTGCGCCTATACGTCGGCCAAGGCCGGCCTGCTGGGCATGACCAAGGTGATGGCAAAAGAGTGGGCGCCGCATCGCATTACCGTCAACACGCTTTCGCCCACCGTCGTGCTGACGCCCATGGGCGAAAAAGCCTGGCGCGGCGAAAGGGGCGAGGAAATGAAAAAGCTGATCCCGCTGGGACGCTTCGCCTATACCGACGAAATCGCCGCCGCCATCCTGTTCTTCTCCACCAACGGCAGCGACATGATAACCGGCGCCGATTTGATGATTGATGGCGGCTTCACCATCTGGTAACCGAACTATTTGACCGATAATAGCTTAAAAATCAATAAAATAAAAGCTGTCACGGCACAGCTTTCCCACGATAACAAACACGACGAGAGAGACCCTACGATGAACAAAAAACTTACGCTATTACTGATCCTGGCCGGTTGTTATCTGCCCCAGGCCATGGCGGTGGAGAGGGGCACCATCGCCATCCTGGTCAATTCGCTGGATAATCCCTATTACTCCGCCGAGGCCAAGGGGGCCGAGGCCAAGGCGCAATCCATGGGCTACAAAACCCTGGTGCTGTCGCACGGCGAGGATGTTAAACGCCAGGGTGAGCAGATAAGCCTGGTTATCGGCCGAAAAGTGCAGGGCCTGATACTGGACAACGCCGACTCGCAGGCCAGCGTCGCGGCGGTGAAACAGGCCAGGGACGCGGGTGTGCCCGTGGTGCTTATCAACCGGGAAATACCGGTGGACGGCGTGGCGTTGGCGCAAATCACCCACAATAACTTCCAGGCCGGCTCGGATGTGGCCAATGAGTTCGTGGAAAAGATGGGGGAAAAAGGCAGCTATGCCGAGCTGACCTGCAATCTGGCCGACAATAACTGCGTCACCCGATCGAAATCTTTCCACAACGTTATCGATCAATACCCCGATATGAAAATGATTGCCCGCCAGGATGCCAAGGGCAACCTGCTGGAAGGCAAACGCGTCACCGACAGCATCCTGCAGGCCCATCCCGATATCAAAGGCGTCATCGCCGGCAACGGACCGGTGGCGCTGGGCGCGATCGCCGCGCTGAAAGCCGCCGGCCGCACCGATGTGACCGTAGTCGGCATCGACGGCAGCAATGATGAGCGCGACGCGATCAAAGCCGGCGATCTGTATGCCAGCGTGATGCTGCAGGCGCAGGCCATCGCCTCCCAGGGGGTGGAGATCCTCGATGGCTACCTGCAAACCGGCAAGTATGACGGCAAGGAACGCATTATGTTCCGCGGCATTTTGATCAAAAAGGCTAATGCCGACAGAGTGAATAATTTCAATTACCAACAGTGATCGCCGCGCCGGGCCTGCCCGGATTTCCCACCGGATCATAGCCATGGCCCCGCGCAGGGGCCGTTCAGGAGCAGCGTAATGTCTACACGCATGATGTTGGCGGTGACGGCGTCTCTTTTGCTGGGCGGTTGCCGCATCGTGTCGCAGCAGCGGCTGGCGGAGCTGAAAAATCCGCCTAACCCCAATATGGCCCGCGCGGCGGCGCTGTTCGATCGGCATATCGCCCCCGAGGCGATCGCCTCGGCCAAACCGCTGGGCGCATTGTTGCGGCAAATCGGCCAGGCCAAGGATTTTGCCGACGCCTGCCGGCTATACGGCTATCGCAGCCAGGACGAAAATCCCTGCGTGTTTACCGCCCAGGTGAGCGGCGTCATTACCGGGGTCAATAGCCAATCCCGCAACGGCCAGATGGTGGTGAAAAGCGATGACGACAGCGTGGGAGAGGTAAAAGTGCAGATAGGACCGACCTTTCGCGGCACCGATCTGCGCGACAGCTATCGCGGGCTGAGCTACGGCGACTTTAACGACCAGAACCTGTTCGGCGATTTCGGCAAGGCCATTAACCAGCAGGCGATAGCCAAGCTGGCCAATCACACCTTCAAGCCGGGCGACAGCGTCAAGGTCTATGGCGTATTCAGCGCCTTTGACCAGCCGCAGCCGCCGCTGTTGCTTACGCCGGTCGGCATCGGGCAATAAGGAGAACACCATATGTCGGATCAGTTTCCCGCCGGGCGCGGCAATGGCCGGTTGCCGGGTTCCACCCTGCGCCAGGGCTCGCCGGTGATTATCGAGACCCGCCGGGTTTCGCGCCTGTATCCCGGCGTCGTGGCGCTGGATAACGTCGATTACCGGGTCTTCCGCAACCAGGTCAACGTGCTGATCGGGGAAAACGGCGCCGGCAAATCGACCATGATGAAGATGCTGGCCGGCGTCGAGACGCCCTCCAGCGGACAGATTTTTCTCGATGGCCAACCGGTATCGCTCGCCTCGACCCACCAGGCGGAAAAACTGGGCATCAGCATTATCTTCCAGGAGCTGAACCTGTTTCCCAATATGAACGTGATGGACAATATCTTTATCGCCAATGAGTTTTTCCAGCGCGGCCGCGTCAACGTGGCGTATCAGTATCAACTGGCGAAAGCGCTGCTCGACCGGCTGGAACTGGACGTCGACCCGCTGACGCCGCTGGAGGAACTGGCGATCGGCCATCAGCAACTGGTTGAAATCGCCCGCGCGCTGTCAAAGGACACCCGGGTGCTGATCATGGACGAACCGACCTCGGCGTTAAGCCAATCGGAGGTTAGGGTCCTGTTCGATGTCATCGGCCAGCTCAAGCGGCGCGGCGTCACCATTATTTATATTTCCCACCGGCTGGAAGAGCTGATGGCCATCGGCGATCGTTTTACGGTGTTCCGCGACGGTAAATTTGTCGACGAGCGGGAGCGCAAGCAGGCGAGCATCCCCTGGATCATTACCAGCATGGTGGGCGATAAAGCGAAGCATTTTGATTATTCGCCCGCCGTCAAAGGCATGCCGATGCTGGAGGTGAGCGGACTGACCCTGCTGCGCCAAAACGGCGGTTACGCGCTTAATGACGTCGGCCTGACCTTACGCCAGGGCGAAGTGGTCGGGGTTTACGGCCTGTTGGGCGCCGGGCGCACCGAGCTGTTCAAGACGCTGACCGGACTGATGAAACAGGACGCGGGGGCGATCAGCCTGAACGGCCTGCGGGTGGAGCATCTGCCGTTCAGGCGGCGGCTGGCGCGGGGCATGGCGCTGGTGCCGGAGGATCGCCAGGCCGAGGGTCTGGTCCAACTGCTGTCGGTAAAGATCAACATGACCCTGTCGAGCCTGTGCGGCAAGGGTTTTTGGCGCGCGCTGCTGCCGATTCGCCAGGGGCGGGAAGGCGGCGCCGTCCGGCGGATGATCGACAACCTGGCGATCAAGGTCAGCGATGTCGAACTGCCGGTCACCTCCCTGAGCGGCGGCAACCAGCAAAAGGTGGTGTTGGGCAAGGCCTTGATGACCGATCCCCGGGTGGTGTTCCTGGACGAGCCTACCCGTGGCATCGACGTGGGCGCGAAAACCGATGTCTATCATTTGATCGGCGCGATGGCGCAGCAAGGGCTGGCCGTCATGTTTTCCTCCTCCGAACTGGACGAGGTGATGCAATTGGCGGACCGGGTAATTGTCATGGCGGACGGCAGGATTACCGCCGATCTGCCGCGCGCCGGGGTGGATAGGGAAACCCTTATCCGCGCCTCGACGCCTCACGATTAAGGGCGGGTTATGCAGAGCCGAAAATATCTGTTGTACATGTATCTACTGAAAGCGCGCACGTTTATTGCCCTGTTAATCGTGGTCGGTTTTTTCAGCGCCACGGTGCCGAACTTTATTACCCCTTCCAACCTGTTGATCATGACGCAGCACGTGGCCATCACCGGCCTGCTGGCGGTGGGCATGACCCTGGTAATCCTGACCGGCGGCATCGATTTATCGGTGGGGGCGGTGGCGGGGATTTGCGGCATGATCGGCGGCGCGCTGCTGACGCTGGGCGTGCCGCTGTGGGGCGACAACCTGCTGTTTTTAAACGTCATCGAGGTGATTGTGGTGGTGGCGATCGCCGGCACCGCCATCGGCGCGATCAACGGCGTGGTGATCACCCGCCTGGGCGTGGCGCCCTTTATCTGTACCCTCGGCATGATGTATGTGGCGCGCGGCGCGGCGCTGCTGATTACCGACGGCAAGACCTTTCCCAACCTGGTCGGCATGGCGGCGCTGGGCAATACCGGTTTCGCCACCCTGGGTTCCGGCACCCTGCTTGGGGTATATAACCCGATCTGGCTGATGCTCAGCATACTGCTGCTGGGTATCTATTTGACCAAAAAAACGCCGCTGGGCCGCTATATCTATGCAATCGGCGGCAACGAACCGGCCGCCCGCCTGGCGGGGGTGCCGATCGTGAAAGTAAAGATATTCGTCTACGCCTTTTCCGGCCTGTGCGCGGCGCTGGTGGGCCTGGTGGTGTCCTCGCAGCTGCAAACCGCCCACCCGATGACCGGCAATATGTTCGAAATGGACGCCATCGGCGCCACGGTGCTGGGCGGCACGGCCCTGGCCGGCGGGCGCGGGCGGGTGTTCGGCTCGATTATCGGCGCGTTTGTCATCGTATTCCTGGCCGACGGCCTGGTGATGATGGGCGTCAGCGAATTCTGGCAAATGGTGATCAAAGGCCTGGTCATTGTTACCGCGGTGGTTATCGACCAGTTCCAGCAGCGCCTGCAAGGCAAGGTCACGCTGATGCGCCGCCACGAGAAAAAGCGGCAGGCGACCCAGCCGCTGCCCGAGGCAAGGCAAGGTTAGGGCGGGGTGAGTCGGCCGCTATCCGGGTGGCGCGGAATAATAGCGCCGCTGACGCCGGCCCGGTGGTCGGTCAAGGGTTCGGTATATTGACAATTGATGTGGAGACGATGCGATGAACAGAGATTTCACAGGTAAAACCGTGGTGATTACCGGCGCCTGCCGGGGCATCGGCGCCGGCATCGCCGCGCGCTTTGCCCGCGACGGCGCCAACCTGGTGCTGGCTTCGGAGGCCGAACGCATATTCGATACCGCCGAGCGGCTGGCGCAGCAGTATCCGGTGGATATCCTGCCCCTGCGGGTCGATGTGACCGACGAAGGGCAGGTGGCGGATCTCTATCGGCAGGCGCTGGCGAAATTTGGCGCGGTGGATGTGTCGATACAAAATGCCGGCATCATCACCATCGATTATTTTGACGCCATGCCGAAAAAAGATTTCGACCGGGTGCTGGCGGTGAATACCACCGGCGTCTGGCTGTGCTGCCGCGAAGCGGCGAAAATCATGGTGAAGCAGCAATACGGCAGCCTGATAAACTCCTCTTCCGGCCAGGGCCGTCAGGGCTTTATCTATACGCCGCACTATGCCGCCAGCAAGATGGGGGTCATCGGCATTACGCAAAGCCTGGCCCTGGAGCTGGCGCCGCACCATATCACCGTCAACGCGTTTTGCCCGGGGATTATCGAAAGCGAAATGTGGGACTACAATGACCAGGTCTGGGGCGAAATGCTCGGCACCGCGGAAAAGCGCTACGGCAAAGGCGAACTGATGGCGGAGTGGGTACGGGGCATACCGCTCGGCCGCGCCGGCCGGGCGGAGGATGTCGCCGGGCTGGTGGCGTTCCTGGCGTCCGACGACGCCCGCTACCTGACCGGACAAACCATTAATATCGACGGCGGCATGATTATGTCTTAACCGTATGCCACGGTTTTTGACACACAAATACCGAGGCAATAACCCGGTCGAAGCGCTCCTGGCGCAGTACGAGCGGTAACCTCGGCCAAGCCCGCGCGTACACCGGTCCGATAGCGAACGCATAGGGTATAACCTCAGGTTATGCCCTACCGCCAAACAAGCATTATCCCCGCCCGCGCATTCAGTGGAATAGTTCCTTGCAAGCAATCCGCATATCCACAAGAGAACTATCATGGCGATCTCCCAACCTTATCTGTTATTCCTTGGCGACGTGACCGATCCGCTGGCGGCGAAAACCGCCCGCGGCATTCACGTATGGCGTCCCGAACAGTGTGTCGGGCAGATCCGATTGCCCGGCTGCACGGTGTCGCTCGGCCTGGAGGACCTGGATATCCCCGCCGCCAAGGCCCTGGGCGCCAGGACCCTGGTGCTGGGTACCGCCAACGCGGGCGGTTTCCTGCCGCAGCACTGGCTGGACACGGTTCGCGACGCCATTAAGGCCGGCATGAACGTGGCCAGCGGCCTGCACCAGCGCCTGTCGGATATTCCCGAACTGGTGGAGCTGGCCGCGCGTTATCGGGTGGCGCTGTTCGATATTCGCCATATGCGTCCGGCGCTGTCGGTGGGTACCGGCGAGCAACGCGCCGGCAAACGCGTGCTGACGGTGGGGACCGACTGCTCGGTCGGCAAAATGTACACCTCCCTGGCGCTGGAAGCCGCGATGCGCGAACTGGGCATGAAGGCGGATTTCCGCGCCACCGGCCAGACCGGGATGCTGGTCGCCGGCGAAGGGATAGCAATTGACGCGGTGATCGCCGATTTTATCGCCGGAGCGGCCGAAGCCCTGTCCCCGGCTAACGACAGCGATCATTGGGATATCATCGAAGGGCAGGGCTCGCTATTCCATCCCTCCTACGCCGGCGTCAGCATGGGACTGCTGCACGGCGCCCAGCCGCACTGGCTGGTGATGTGCCACGAATTGGGCCGCAAGCATACCCGCCATCTGCCGCACCAGCGGCTGGTCGGCCTGGAAGAGTGCGTCGAGGCCAATTTACGCGCCGCCCGGGTCACCAGCCCGGACGTCCAGCTGGCCGGATTCGCCATCAATACCGCCAACGCCGGCGAACGGGAGGCGCGCGAGTACTGCCGGCAGGTCAGCGGACAATTTGGCGTGCCCGCCACGGATCCGGTGCGTTTCGGCATTACCGCCATCGCCGCGCTGCTGAACGAGCGCGGATGAGGCGGTCAATACCGCAACCCGGCAACCCGGAGTGACGACCATGGCGAATCCCTCTTTTGACCCAGCGGAGGCGCGGCCTTCAGCGCTAGTGCCGGTACCTGCCGGGGAAGGTTTACCGGTGCTGACCGTGAGCGACCTGAGCATCAGCTTCAGCGGGCGCTCGGGCACCCATCAAGCGTTGAACCGCGTCAGCTTTACGGTGAATAAAGGCGAAGTGGTGGCGGTGGTCGGCGAGAGCGGCTCGGGTAAATCGGTGACCTCGCTGGCGGTGATGGGGCTGTTATCGGCGTCGGCGCGCATTGAACGCGGCGATATTGTGTTTACCGATCGCGCCGGGCGCCAACATGCCCTGGCCGGCATGAAGGCCGAGGCCAGGCGTAAGCTGCGCGGCCGCGAAATGGCGATGATTTTCCAGGAGCCGATGTCGTCGCTCAATCCGGTGCTGAAGGTGGTGGACCAACTCACCGAGGCGCTGCTGGACCACGGCCTGTGCGATGCGGCGGCGGCCAGGCGGAAGGCGCGGGAACTGCTGCAAAAGGTGCGTATCGCCGATGTGGATCGGGTGATGGAAAGCTACCCGGGCTCGCTGTCCGGCGGCATGCGCCAGCGCGTGATGATTGCCCAGGCGCTGGCCTGCGATCCGCAACTGCTGATTGCCGATGAGCCGACCACGGCGCTGGACGTCACGGTACAGGCGCGGATTTTACAAATCCTGCGCGACCTGCAGCGGCAAAGCGGTATGGCCGTGCTGTTTATCACCCATGATATGGGCGTGGTGGCGGAAATCGCCGACCGGGTCGTGGTGATGTACCGGGGCGAGGTGGTGGAGCACGGCCCGGTGGGCGCTATTTTTTCGGCGCCGCGGCATCCCTACACCCGCGCCCTGCTGGCGGCGGTGCCGAAACTGGGGGACATGCGCGAGCACGCGTGGCCCAGGCCCTTTCCCATGGTCAACCAGCCGGTCGATGGCGGCGATCATAAAACCGCGCGCTATGGCGGCCCGCCGCTGCTGGACGTGCGCGGCCTGCGCGTTTACTTCCCGGTGCGCAGCGGCATCTTTTCCACGCTCACCCACCATGTCCATGCGCTGGAACAGATCGATTTCAGCCTGTGGCCGGGCGAAACCCTGGCCATTGTCGGGGAAAGCGGCTGCGGCAAATCCACCACCGGCCGCGCCTTGCTGCGCCTGACCGACAGCGATTCGGAGAGCATTCATTTCCAGGGCGAGGAAATCACCCTGTTGTCGAGGAATGCGTTCCAACAGCTGCGCCGCGAGATGCAGATGGTGTTCCAGGATCCCTACGCCTCGTTAAATCCACGCCTTACGGTGGGGTTCACCATCGCCGAGCCGCTGCTGCTGCACGGCCTGGCCGGATCGCTGCAAGAGGCCACGCCGCAGGTGCGGGAACTGTTGTTAAGCGTCGGGCTGCTGCCCGAACACGCCGCGCGTTATCCCCATGAGTTTTCCGGCGGCCAGCGGCAGCGTATCGCCATTGCCCGCGCCATGGCGCTGAAGCCCCGGGTGATTATCGCCGACGAGGCGGTGTCCGCGCTGGATGTGTCGATCCAGGCGCAGGTGATCAACCTGATGATGGAACTGCAGCGCAAAACCGGCGTGGCGTGGATTTTTATCTCGCATGATATGGCGGTGGTCGAACGCATCGCCAATCGGGTCGCCGTGATGTACCTCGGGCGGATTGTCGAGATTGGGCCGCGCCAGGCGGTATTCAATTCCCCCCAGCATCCTTATACCCGCCGTTTATTGTCCTCGGTGCCGGTAGCCGATCCCGCCCTGCGCGGCGAGCGCCGGCCGGATGACAGTGAAATGCCGTCGCCATTGAAAAAAAACGGCGTCAAGGTGTTGAAAACGCGCTATCGCCAGGCCGGCCCGCATCATTGGGTGGCCGATGACGGCGATCCGCCGGGATAAGCCCGTCGTCATGAACAACAACGCAACGGTTTATCGTGCCTGTTTTTTATTAATCAACCTTTTCTGGAGAGATGTCATGAAGTCTTTATGTTGTCGATCAATCCTCGCCATCGGGCTGTCAATGGGCTTGGCCCTGGGCGCCGAGGCGCAGGAGCTGAATATTTCCATGTACGCCGACATTACCGGACTGGACCCGCACGATACTACCGATACGCTGAGCTACTCGATCCAGAGCGGTATTTTTGAGCGCCTGTTCCAGTTCGACAGCCAGATGAAAATCGTGCCGCAGCTGGCGACCGCCTATACCAGCAACGCTATCGCCACCGAGTTCGAGGTGACGCTGCGCCAGGGCGTGACCTTCCAGGACGGCACGCCGTTTGACGCGCAGGCGGTAAAGGCCAATCTAGACCGGCTGGCGGACCAAACCCAGGGGCTAAAGCGCAACAGCCTGTTCAAAGTGATCAAAGCCGTCACCGTGCTGGCGCCGGACCGGGTTAAGTTTGAACTCAACGAACCGTTCGGCGCCTTTATCAATACGCTGGCCCATCCTTCGGCGGTGATGCACAGCCCGCAATCCCTGAAGGATTATCCGCAAGAGGCCCAGTTACGGCTGCACCCGGTGGGCACCGGGCCGTTCACCTTCGCCGAATGGCAGCAGGGCAAGGATGTCAAGCTGGTGAAATATGACCATTATTGGCAACCAGGCTGGCCGAAAGTGGACGGCATCACCTTCTATCCCACCCCGGAAGACTCCACCCAGGTGGCTAAACTGAAGGCCGGCGAGGTGGACGCGGTCTATCCGCTGCCGTCCGATCTGGTGGATACGGTGAAAAACGACGCCAGGCTGGATATCCAGCGCGACGTCGGTATCTACCTTTATTACCTGGCGCTCAATACCCAGCATAAGTCGTTGCAGGATATTCGCGTGCGCCAGGCGATCAACTACGCCATCAACCGCGATATCTGGCTGAAAGTGGGTTTTGCCGGCATGGGCACTCCGGCGGATTCCGCCATGTCGCCGAATGTCCAGTTCCACCAGAAGCAGACCGCGCCGGACTATACCTATAACCCCGAAAAAGCCAAGACGTTGCTGAAAGAGGCCGGTTATGACCAGAGCCAGACGCTGCAATTGTGGGTATCCAATAAGACCAGCGCGGTGCGCAGCGCGCAGTTCCTGAAACAACAGCTCGGCGCGGTGGGGATCCTGGTGAAGGTGGTGCCGATGGACTCGGGCACCCGTAATGATAAATTATGGGGCGTGAGCGACCCGAAAAAAGCCGGGTTTGATCTCTATTACGGCGGCTGGTCGCCTTCCACCGGCGATGCCGACTGGGCGTTGCGTCCGCTGTTTGCCACCGAATCCTGGGTGCCGACCGCCTATAACGTCTCTTATTACAGCAATCCCGCCGTGGACGCCGCCATCATGGCCGGCCTGAAAACCGCCGATCCGGTCGGGCGCGCCACCGCTTACGCCGAAGCGCAGAAACTGATCTGGCAGGATGCGCCGATCGCGTTTCTCGGCTCGCCGGACAACCTGGTGGGCAAAAAGAAAAACCTGTCCGGTGTCTATATGCTGGCCGATGGTTCGCTGGTCTTCGACCAGGCGGAATTCAAGTAAGCCGGTGGAGGCGCCATGTTGACCTATTTTGCCCGACGTATGCTGGAAATGATTCCGGTACTATTGGCGATCTCCTTGTTGGTGTTTGGTTTTATCAAGCTGCTGCCTGGCGATCCGGCGCGTATCTATGCCGGCGACGACGCCTCCCGGGAGGCGGTGGCGGCGGCCCGCGCCCACCTGGGCCTCAACGATCCGCTGCCCCAGCAATACCTGCACTGGCTGGCGGGCGCGTTCAAGGGGGATCTGGGCACCACCTACCGCACCCAGCAGCCGGTAAGCCGGGTGATTTCCGCCGCCTTTATGCCCACCCTGTGGCTGGCGTTGGCCGGTTTTATCTGGTCGGTGCTGCTGGGATTGCTGATTGGCGTGATTTCCGCGCTTAAACGGGGGAAATGGCAGGACTGGGCGCTGATGAGCATGGCGGTCGGGGGCATTTCGATGCCCACGTTCTGGCTAGGTTTGCTGCTGATCCAGTTTGTCGCCATGCCGTTCGGGATTTTTTCCGTCAGCGGGTTTAACCAGCCCGCCGACATCATCCTGCCGGCGCTGACCCTGGGCGCCTCGGTGGCGGCGGTGATGGCGCGCTTTACCCGTTCCGCGTTCCTGGAGGTCGCCCAGGAGGATTACGTGCGCACCGCCCGGTCAAAAGGGCTGCGCAACCGGCTGGTGACCTGGAAACACGTGATGCGCAACGCCCTGATCCCGGTGATCACCATGCTGGGGCTACAGTTTGGCTTTTTGCTCGGCGGGTCGATTATCGTCGAAAGCGTCTTCAGCTGGCCGGGGCTAGGCTGGCTGCTGATCGAGTCGATCAAGACCCAGGACCAGCCGGTTATCCAGGCGCTGGTGATGCTGTTTGTGTTCGAATTTATCCTGATCAACCTGTTGGTGGACCTGCTGTACGCGGTGGTCAATCCGGCGATTCGCTTACGCTAGGAGCTAGCATGAACCTCTCTTCCGATCCGGCCGTCTCAAGCGCGGCCAGCGGCGCCATCCGATCGCCCTGGCATGATTTTATCCATACGTTCCTGGCCAATCCGGTCGCGCTGGTATCCGGCGGCTTTATCCTGCTGCTGGTCCTGGTGGCGGTGTTCGCGCCCTGGCTTGCGCCCTGGGACCCCATGACGCCGGACTGGATGGCGCTGTCCGCGCCGCTTTCCACCGCCCACTGGATGGGCACCGACGATCTTGGCCGCGATGTCATGAGCCGCATCATCTACGGCGCGCGCATCTCGCTATATATCGGCGTATTGTCGGTGACCCTGGGCATGCTGGCCGGCGTGGCGCTGGGGCTGCTGGCGGGTTATTACGGCCGCTGGGTGGATATGCTGATCATGCGGGGATCCGACGTATTGTTCGCTTTTCCCGGCATGCTGCTGGCCATTGCGGTGGTGGCTATCCTGGGGCCGGGGCTGAATAACGTCATTATCGCCGTTGCGGTGTTCAGCGTGCCGGTGTTCGCCCGCATCGTCCGCGCCTCCACGCTGGCGTTAAAACAGACCGCGTATGTGGAGGCGGTGCGCTGCGCCGGCGCGCCGGACCGCATCGTGCTGTTGCGCCATATCCTGCCGGGGACGCTGTCGAACGTGATTGTGTATTTCACCATGCGTATCGGCACCAGTATATTGACCGCCGCCGGCCTGAGTTTTATCGGCCTCGGGCCGGAGCCTGACGTGCCGGAGTGGGGGAATATACTGGCGATGAGCCGTAATATGATGATGGCCGGTTTATGGCACGTCAGCGTGTTCCCGGGGTTGGCGATTTTTGTCACGGTGCTGGCGTTTAACCTGCTGGGCGACGCGCTGCGCGATGCCCTGGACCCAAAACTGGAAACCTGAGGAACGACCATGGACTCCTGGCAACAGGCCCAGATGCAACTGCTGCTGCGCCGCTGGCGGGCCGAACGGCGGCTGGCAACGCCGCGCTTCGCCTGCGGCCCCGGCAATAGCCTTGGCGATGTGCCCGGGGTGCGCGTGGGCCACAGCACGCTGGCGCGGGGCGCCATCCAAACCGGCGTGACGGCGATTGTCCCGCCGGGTGGCAACCTGTTTGTCCGGCCGCTGCCCTGCGGCGCGGCGGTGCTTAACGGTTTCGCCAAGCCGGCGGGATTGGTGCAGATAGCCGAACTGGGCGAGCTGCAAACCCCCATCCTGCTCGGCAATACGCTGGCGGTCGGGACGCTGTTTACCGCGCTGGCGCGCGACGCCATCGACCGCAATCCGGAACTGGGCCGCGCCTTGCCCACCGTTAATCCGCTGGTGCTGGAGTGTAACGACGGCTGGCTGAATGATATCCAGGCGCTGGCGGTGACCGAGGACATGGCGCGCGAGGCGCTGGCGGACGCCGGCCCGGCGTTTGCCCGCGGCAGCGTGGGCGCGGGGCGCGGGATGAGCTGTTTTGGCCTGAAAGGGGGCATCGGCACCGCGTCACGCCCCATTCCGGCGCTGAACGCCACCCTGGGGGTGCTGGTGCTGGCGAATTTTGGCGCGCTTGCCGCCCTGACGCTGGACGGGGTGCGCGTCGGCGAGGCCGTGGAACCCCTGCTGCCGGGGCTGGCGCCGCAGGACGACGCAGGCTCCATCATTATCATCATGGCCACCGACGCGCCGCTGGACGCCCGGCAATTGGGGCGTATCGCCAAACGGGCCGGGGCCGGCCTGGGGCGCCTGGGCAGCTATTGGGGCCATGGCTCCGGCGATATCGCCGTGGCCTTTTCCACCCGCCGCCGGCCGGAACCACCGCCGGACGCGGCGCTCGAGCCGCTGTTGGCCGCGGCGGCGGACGCGACCGAACACGCGGTGCTGGACGCGTTGTTAAGCGCCGACGCGGTAAGCGGTTTTCGCGGGCATTTTCGCCCGTCACTTTGCCAGGTACTGGATCGGCTGGCGCAGGGTTTACCCGATTGAGGACGTGATAATGAAGGTATTTATTTCAGCGGATATCGAAGGCATCGCCGGGGTCATGCGTCCGGAGCAGTGCAGCCCGGGCACGGCGGAGTATCAGTTGGCGCGCGGCCTGATGGAGCAGGAGGTGAACGCGGCCATCGACGGGGCGTTTGCCGGCGGCGCCACCGAGGTGGTGGTGGCGGACAGCCACGCGGCCATGACCAACCTGCGGGCCGGCAATATCGACGAGCGGGCGCGGCTGGTGCAGGGAAAACCGCGCGGTCTGTCGATGGTCGAGGGGCTGGAGCGGCAGCGTTTCGACGGCATGATGTTTATCGGTTACCACAGCGCCGCCGGCGAGTTCGGCGTGCTGGCGCACACCATTAACGGCCGGGCGTTTTACCGGGTTAAAATTAACGGCGAGGCGATGGGCGAGTGCGATATCTACGCCGCCGCCGGCGCCGAATACCACGCCCCGCTGTGGCTGGTCAGCGGTGACGATATGTTGCAGGGCTGGGTGGGGCGTTATTATCCCGGCGCGGAATATGTGTGCGTGAAACGGGCCATTTCACAGCATGCGGCGGAATCCTTAAGCCCCGGGGCCGCGTGCCGCGCCATTCGGGAGCTGGCGGCGCAGGCCGTCGGCCGGGCGGGCAACCGGTGTACGTCACGTATCCAGCCGCCGTACCGACTGGAGCTGATGGCGGCGCGGCCGGTGCTGGCCGATCTGTTCTGCCTGATCCCGGGCGTTGAACGCCTGGACGCGGTGACGGTAGGTTATTCCAGCCTGGCCATGGCCGATATCATCAGCTTGCTGAGCGCGTTTTCCTATCTGGCGACCACGCAAAACTGAGGTTAAGCGGCGCGCGCAGGCATGTCCCGACGCGTGACCCGGCAATTGCCCGCGGCGTCTTTTACCCGGCGCGCGTTGGGGCGCCGGTGCGGCTATACCGTTTTAATCAGTAAACCGCAACAAACTGGCTTGATAATTGCACATGTTAACGGAGATTCCGCCACATGGAGCACAGGCCTGATGCGTTTACGTCATATCGAAGTTTTTCAGGCGATTGTGCAGGCCGGCACAATCAGCGGCGCCGCCCGGTTGCTTAACGTGTCGCAGCCCAATATCAGCCGGGTGCTCGGCCATGCCGAACAGCAACTGGGTTTTGCCCTGTTCGAGCGGCGCGCCCAGGGCATGGTGGCCACCGCAGAGGGATGCCGCCTGCTGCCCGAGGTGCAGGCGCTGTACAGCCAGCTGCAGTCGATTGGCGCCCTGACCGAGCAGATGCGCAAAGGGGAAGGGCAGCTGGTTCGCCTTGGCGCGGCGCATGCGTTCGGCCAAATGGTGGTGGCGCCGGCCATGGTGGCGTTTCACCAGCAGTCGGCGCTGGTCAACGTCGAGCTGGTCACGGAGCATTTCAGCACGCTGTGCCGGGATATCCTGGAAAACAGGCTCGATTTTGCCCTGGTCTTCGGCCAGCAGGTGTCCGGCGAGCTGCTGGCCGAGCCGCTGTTCCAATCGTCTATGGTGGCGCTGCTGCCCAGGGACAGCCGGGTCGAAGGCCCGGTTTCCCTAACCTGGCTGTATGAAAACAACCTGCTGATGATGCAAAGCCAGGATCCCCTGGGACAGGTGCTGCACCGGGCCCTGCGCCAGCAGGCCCTCAAGCCCGCGGGATCGCTGTATATCAAGACCTATTCGGTGATTGCCGATATGGTGCTGGCGGGCGGCGGCGTGGGGGTGGTCGATTTGTTTACCGCCCGCCGCTACGCCGATCAGCTGAAGATTTTACCCATCGCCGAACCCTTGCCGTTTGAAGTCATGCTGATAAGCCGCCGCGACCACGCCCAGTCACGGGCGGTCGCGCGGCTCAAGCAGGTGATCAGGAACAAGCTGGGGCACATCGCCCGCGAGAGCGAGGCGCGGTTCATGATTCCGGCGACGGCAGATGCGTGCTGTGCAACTGATTATTCAGCCGGTGACGCTCGAGCGCAAGCTCCACCAGGGTGGTAATCAACTGCGCGTAGCTTATGCCGCTGGCTTCCCATAGTTTAGGGTACATGCTGATATTGGTAAAGCCGGGCAGGGTATTGACCTCGTTGATGATGGCGTCGCCGGCGGGGGTGAGGAATAAATCCACCCGGGCCATGCCCTGGCACTCCAGCGCCTGGAACGCCTTGATGGCGATGCCGCGAATGCGCTCGTTGACCGCGGTGGGGATATCGGCGGGGATGGCCACCGTCGCGCCCTGCTCATTAATATATTTGGTCTCGTAGGTATAGAACTCGTCGCTGAGGATAATCTCGCCGCACAGGCTGGCCCGCGCCTGCTCGTTACCCAACACCGAGCATTCAATCTCGCGGCCGGTGATGGCTTCCTCCACCACGACTTTATGGTCGTAGCGAAAGGCCAGCTCCACCGCCCGGTGATACTCGGCTTCGTTGCCGACCTTGCTGACGCCGATGGACGATCCCTGGTTGGCCGGCTTGATAAACAACGGCAGACCGAGCCGGGCGATCACCGAGCTGAAATCATGGCGGCCGATGTTGGCCCGGGTGAGGGTAACAAACGGCGCCACCGGCAGGCCGGCGTCGCGCAGCAAGCGTTTGGCGACATCCTTATCCATGCACATCGCCGACCCCAGCACGCCGCTGCCGACAAACGGGATATTGGCCATGCGCAGCAGGCCCTGCAGCGAACCGTCCTCGCCGAGCGTGCCGTGGACGATGGGGAAAATCACATCCAGCTGGTCCAGCGCGCCGGCGTTATGGCTTTCGATAAGCTGGTGGGAGGCCTGGCCCGGCACCAGCGCCACGTTGGTGGTAGAGGGATTAAGGGCGATGCGCGCCGGGTTTTCCTGGTTAAGCAGGTAATCCGAGGCGTCGTTGACATGCCAGATGCCCTGTTTATCAATGCCCAGCAGCGTGACATCAAATCTTTCCCGATCGATATTTTCAACGATATTTTTTGCCGATTGCAAGGAGACTTCGTGCTCGGCAGATTTACCGCCAAAAATGACGCCTACCCGAATCTTTGCCATACGCTGGTTCCTTTGGATTCCTGGGTTGTCGGAACATCCGGCCCTATTGTCGTTGAAAAGTCAACGTCCTGCTGCGATTATCCTGCACTTGCACACAATTATCGTTAAACACCAGCACAAATTTTTTGCTCCAAGCGCCGTCCGCGCCACAAGCCAGCAGGCGTCCGCCGCCGAGCGGCGTCAGCGACGCCTGCAATGCCGCCGGGCCGATGCCCATTTCCAGACGATCGCCGGTAATCACCAGTTCGCTGCGATATTGTGCATGACGCCAGGCGCCCTGAGCCCGTTGCAGGCAGGCGTCGGGCGCAACCGGGTACAACACGCGCGGCACGTGCCCAATCTCGCCGCGGATCGCCGCGCCGTCGTGGAACAGGCGCATCGGCAGGTGGGCGGTCAGCGAACGGGCCACGCCGGGCTCCCCGCTGGGATACAACGTTTGGTCCGCGCCCATCCATGTGACGCTGTCACTCTTAACCTCCAGCCAATCGCCGCCGGTTAACGCCGCGTACCGGCCGGGGCGCAGGTCGTGGCCCGGCGCGGGCAGGGGCTGCCCATGCAGCGCCGACATCACCGCCAGCGCGGCGGGGTAACCGGCCACGTCGTCGCGATTAGCCAGCATCGCCATGCCGGTTTTGCCCGATCTATCGAGCAAAAAATAGCTTTTGTAACCGAGATGGGAGCCGCCGTGTCCTACCCAATCCCGGTTGCCGATCCGGCTGTGGGCGATGCCGAGGCCATAGTCGGTCGGCCTGCCGTCCGCCAGGAAACGCGGGGCGCAGAGCCGGTCCAGCACGCCCCGGCCCGGGCCGCTATCGGCCAGCAGCGACTGTAGCCAGACGGTAAGATGGCGCGCGCTGCCCATGACGCTGCCGGCGGCGGAAAGATGCAGCCCGGCGCCGGCCAGCTGCCAGCCCTGCGGGCCGAACCAATACCCCGGCGCCAGCCCGGGCACGACATCGAACCAGGTTTCCGGCGCCCGCAGGGCAATGTCCAGCGGTTGGCAAATATGGCGCCGCAATATATCGTTAAAGCCGATGCCCCGGGTTCTCAGGGCTTCCTCCACCAGGCGGTAGCCGGTATTGGTGTAGGATATTTCGCCGCCGGCCGGGTAGTTGAGCGTGGTGAGCCCGGCGAGGAACTCCAGCGCCGCCGCCGCGCCGACCGGCTGGAAGGCCGAGATGCCCAGCAGCGACAGCGTCTCGCGCGCATCGGGCAAACCGGAGGTCATGTCCAGCGCCTGGCCGACGGTTACCCGGCGCTGCGCGCCGCGCAGCTGCGGCAGATGACGCGCCAGCTCGTCGTCCAGCGCCAGCATCGGTCGCGCAATGCCGGCGGCAGGCGCCTCGTCCAGCGGCGGCACCTGTCCCGCAAGGCCGGTAACCAGCGCGGCGAACAGATGTTTGCTCACCGAGGCAAAGTGCGTCACGCTATCGAGGCTAAACGGCTCACCGCGCGCCAGGTCCGCCAGGCCGCCGCAGGCCACCGATTGGATGCGTTCGCTGTCGAACAGTACGATGGCGCCCCCCGGCTCGCCCGGCCGTGCCCATTGCGCCGCGATGGCCGCCGCCGCCGCGCCGGCGCGTTGCCAGTCCGGTCGCGCTGCGCGCCCGCTCATACCGGCTCCTCCAGGCTCATGCTTAGCGTAAAGAGTTCGGCGGTATGCGGATGCCGGATACGCCCGGCGCGCAAATCATCGGCGCTGAGCTGTTCCACCATCTCGCCGTTTTGCATCACGCCGAGGCGCTGGCACAGGTGGGTGACCACCGCCAGGTTATGGCTGACCATGATAAAGGTCAGACGGCGGCGCGCGCGCAGATCGGTCAGCAGGTTAAGGATTTCCGCCTGTACCGACACATCCAGCGCCGAGGTGGGCTCGTCAAGCAGCAATACGTCCGGCTCGGCAATCAGGGCGCGGGCTATCGCCACCCGCTGGCGCTGGCCGCCGGACAGCTGATGGGGAAAACGAAAGCGGACCGCGGGCGGCAGGCCGACCTCGGCCAGCGCCTGGGCAATGCGCTGTTCGGCCCGATCGAAACCATGCACCAGCAGCGGTTCGTGCAGGATGCGATCGACGGTCTGGCGCGGATGCAGCGACCCGTAGGGATCCTGGAACACCATCTGCACCCGGCGGAAGAAGCGGCGATCCCGCCTGGGCATCAGCGCTTCGCCGTCAAAGGACATGCCGCCGGACCAGTGCGGATTCAGCCCGGCCAGCGCGCGCAGTATGGTGGATTTGCCCGAACCGCTTTCACCGACGATGCCGAAGCTGGCGCCGCCGGCCACGGTAAAGGAGACCCCTTTCACCACGTCGGTATTACCGAAGGCTATGCGTAATTTATCCAAAACAATCATGATGGGTTCCAGGCGACGTCGCGCGTCATCACCGGCAGGCGCGCCCGGGGATGGCGCAGGGACGGCAGGCATTCCAGCAGGCCGCGCGTATAGGGATGGACGGCCCGCGTCAAATCGCCGGCCGCCAGGGTTTCGACGATGCGGCCGGCGTACATTACCGCCACCCGATGGCAAAAATGCGATACCAGCGGCAAATCATGGCTGATCAGGATCAGCCCCATGCCGCGATCCGAAACCAGCACGTCAATCAGCCGCAGGATCTCGGCCTGCACCGTGGCGTCCAGCGCGCTGGTCGGCTCGTCGGCAATCAGCAGTTCCGGATCGGGCGCCAGCATCATGGCAATCATCGCCCGCTGGCCCATGCCGCCCGACACCTCGTGCGGATAACGTTTCGCCGCCTGCTGCGGGTCACGGATCTGCACCTGCTCAAGCAGCCCGATGGCCGCCGTCATGGCCTGGCGCCTGCCGCCGCCCTTATGGGCGCGCCAGGATTCGGCCACCTGCTGGCCGATGGTCATCACCGGATTAAGTGAATACTTAGGATCCTGCAGGATAAAGCCGACCCGCCTGCCGCGCACTTTGCGCATGGTTTTTTCATCGGCGCCGCGCAGGTCGATGCCGTCGAACATCAGCTTATCGGCCTGGCAGCGCGCGTTGCCCGGCAATAGCTGCATCAGGCTGCGCGCGGTGAGTGATTTGCCGGACCCGCTTTCGCCGACGATGGCGAATTTTTCCTTGTCCATGGCAAAGGAAACGCCGCGCACCGCCTCGACCGCGCCGCCTTGCCGGGCAAAGGAGATACGCAGGTTTTCTATTTCAACCAGCATGTTAGCGCTCCTTGGGGTCGAGGACGTCGCGCAGACCGTCGCCGAGAAAATTAAACGCCAGCGAGGTGACAAAAATAGCCACGCACGGCATCAGCGGCACCCACCATTCGCTGAACAGGAAACGCCGGGCGGTGGCGATCATGGTGCCCCATTCCGGCGACGGCGGCTGCGCGCCCATGCCCAAAAATCCCAGGCTGGCGGCGGTAATGATAATCGCGCTCATATCCAGGGTGATGCGCACGATAAGGCTGGGAATACACAACGGCATGACATGGCGCAGGATAATGCGCAGCGGCGTCGCGCCGGTCAGGCGACAGGCGGCGATAAAGTCGCTGTGGCGCAATTGCATCGTTTCCGCCCGCGCCAGCCGCGCATAGGGCGGCCAGGCGGTCAGCGCAATGGCCAGCACCGCGCTCTCGATGCCGGGTTTCAGCGCGGCGACAAACGCCAGCGCCAGGATCAGGCGCGGAAACGCCAGGAAGATATCGGTTACCCGCATCAGCGCTTTATCCAGCCAGCCGCCGGCGTAGCCGGCAATACAGCCGATAAGCAGGCCGAGCGGCGCAATCAGCGTCACCACCGCGCACACCATGCCGAGCGTGGTGCGCCCGCCGAACAGGATGCGGGTATAGATATCGCGTCCCAGTTCATCGGTGCCCAGCCAGTGGCCGGCAGAGGGGCGCGCCAGGCGGTTGGCCAAATCCTGGAAACCGGCGTCATAAGGCGTCAGCCAGGGGGCGGCCAGCGAGAGCGCCATGACCACGATAATGATCAGCAGCCCGGTCAGCGCCATCGGATTGGCGCGCAGTCCCAGCCACATGCGGTAACGGCGGCTCCATACCGCCTGGCGGCGGGTGGCGGGGGTATCGTCGAGCAGCCAGGCTCGTGCGGCGGAAAGCGTCATTTTACGCGGGGATCCCAAAGTCGGTAAAGAATGTCGGCCAGCAGGTTGAGCACCACATAGACACAACCGACGATAAGCGTGGCGCCGATCACCGGGTTCATATCGGCGTTCATCAATGAGGTGGTGAGATACTGCCCCAGGCCGGGCCAGGCGAAAACGTTTTCGGTAATCACCGCCCCTTCCAGCAGGCCGGCATAGGTCAGCGCCAGCACGGTGATCAACTGCACCGCCACGGTGGGAAAGGCGTGGCGCCAGATAACCCTGGCCGACGACAGGCCCTTGGCGCGCGCGGTAATCACAAATTCGCCGCCGAGCGCGTTCAGCATAAAGGTGCGGGTCATGCGGGTGATATAGGCCATGCTGAAGTAGGCCATGATCAATACCGGCTGCACCATATGCGCCAGCGCGTCGCGGAAGGCGTCGTAATCGCCGGCCAGCAGCGAATCGACGGTCAGCAGCCCGGTTACCTGCGGCACCATATCCTGGAAGATGATATCCTGCCGCCCCGGGCCGGGCGCGATGCCCAGCACCGCGTAAAAAATAAGCAGGCTCAGCAGCGCCAGCACAAACACCGGCAGCGAATGACCGGCCAGGCAGACCACGCGGATGGCCTGGTCGATGCCTTTTCCCTGCCGCACCGCCGCCCAGACGCCGAGCGGGACGCCAAGCAGCGTCGCGACCATCACCGCCGCGGTCGCCAGCTCCAGCGTCGCCGGGAAAAAGCGCGCAATATCGGTCAGCACCGGATTGGAGGTCAGCACCGAACGGCCTAAATCCCCGTGCAGCAGCTGATTGAGGTAATGGCCGAACTGATACCATAAGGGACGGTCCAGCCCCATTTCCTGCCGCACCCTTTCCACCACCGCCTGCGGGGCATTATCGCCCACCGCCGCCAGCACCGGGTCGGTCGGCATCACCCGGCCGATGAAAAAAGTCAGCAGCGCCAGCCCGAACAGCGTGAGCAGCAGGCTGCCGAGGGTATTCACCATAGATTTTAACGCCGGCATCAGGTTTTTTGCACCTTCTCGTACGGGCTATCGAGCAGCACGCTTATCTGCACGCCGCTGACGTTTTTGCGGCAGGCGGCGGTGATTGACTCCTGTAGCAGCTCGGTAAACGGACTGTTTTCGCGGTGCTCGCGCTGCAACTGCTCATAAAGCGCGATACGCTTCTGGCCGTCGGCTTCGTGCAGCGCCTGCGCGGTCAGCTCGTTAAACCGCGGATTGGACCACGCGCAGCGCCAGGCCAGGGTACGGTTGCGCGCGCCGTCGCCATTGTCGGTATTGACGCAGAAGGCTTCGGTATTGGAATTGGGATCGAAATAATCCGCGCCCCAGACCGTCAGGGCCAGCTGCTGCTGGCGGGCGCGCATCTTGGTCAGCACCTGACGGTTTTCCGCCGCAATCAGCTCGACCCTGATGCCGATGGCGCCAAGCTGGGTCTGTATCGCCTGGGCAATATCCGGGCCAGGCTGCGGGGAGTAATGATCGAGGGTAATGTCAAAGCCATCGGCCAGGCCGGCGTCGGCCATCAACGCCCTGGCCTTGGCGACATCCCGGTGGAACGGGGTATCGTCCAGCGCCGCCGGGAATCCCTTGGGCAGGAAGCTCTGATGCACTTCATGGGTCAGCGGGACGATGTTTTTCTGGATGCCGTCATAATCCAGCGCCCATTTGATCGCCTGCCAGACCTGCGGTTTGGCCAGGTGCTCGTGGGCGGTATTACAGGATAAATGCATGATGCGCGATACCGGCTGGCGCACCAGGTGGAAATTGCCGTCCTGCGACAGCGGCCGCAGCTGCTCGGTGGTCAGGTTGCGCGCAATGTCCACGTCGCCCTTTTGCAGCATCAGCAGCTGGGAGGAGGGGTCGATAATATGCCGCAGGATGATGCGTTTGATCTTGCCGGCCAGCGGGGAGTTGGGGTTGCTCTCCAGGATCACGCTTTCGCTGGCTTTCCAGGCGCGCAGGGTAAAGGGGCCGGAGCCGGCGCTGTGCTGTTTGATCCAGCCGTTGCCCAAATCGTTGCCCTGCTGGTTGGCCAGGGCCAGGGATTTTTGCACGATGCTGCCGACCCGCGCCGACAGGCAGTACAACAGGAAGGTTTCCGCCGCCGGCTGGTCGGTATTGATTACCAGGGTATGGGCATCGACCGCCTTGATATGCCCGGCGACGTTGTCCTTGGTAAACCCGAACTGGTTGATGATAAACGCCGGGCTTTTATCCAGCATCACCACCCGCTGGAGGGAAAATGCGGCGTCCTCGGCGGTTACCGGGCTGCCGTCGGCAAATTTGGCCGCCGGATCCAGATGGAAGGTAAAGGTTTTGCCGTCGTTGCCGACGTCCCAGCCTGTTGCCAGCTCGCCGATGATTTCATCGGCCTTGGCCGGGTTGGGGGCGACCAGGCGCTGATATAAATTGCCGCAGATTTCGTTGCCGGTCCCCTCGAAGCTTTCATGGGGATCCAGGCTGGTCATATTGTCGAGCTGCATCGCCATCACCAGGATCGAGGCGGGGGTGGCGGCAAACGCCGACTCCAGGCTGAGATAGGACAGGAAGGGTAGCGCGCCGGCGCCGGCGATAAAATGTCTTCTGGTAAGCATACTGACTCCTAATATATTGATAAATAATGTTATTATGGGTTTATTTTACCATTTTCCGCTTGACATTCCTTTATGCGGCGGGCTCTACTGTGGATATCGCCTAACCTCCACGCACGGATTGTCTCGGCCCACCGCACCCGTTTGGTGCGCGCCCGCGTCATCACGGGGCGGGAGCCGGCCGAACCGCCAAAAATTGCACCGGAATAATAATTTATGTCCGTAACAGCGCCGCAAATACCCGACATCATGCCCATCTTTGACGGCCACAACGACGTGCTGTGCCGTTTATGGCGCGCACATCCCGAAAATGCGGTTGAAAGCTTCCTGAGCGGCCCCGCGGCCGGTCAGATGGATTTACCGCGCATCCGCCGGGGGGGGCTGGCGGGCGGCTTATTTGCCACCTGGGTGCCCTCGGTATCAAATGCAGCAAAAAGCGCGCCAGATCTGCTTGATTTCACTAATATTCCCGTCGCGCCGAACATGGAGTCGGCGCGGGAAACGACCTTTGCCATGCTATCCCTGCTGCTGCGCATCGAAGCGGCCTCGGGCGGGCGGGTGAAAATTTGCCGCAGCGCGGCGGAAATCCGCGACGCCATGGCGCGGGACGTGCTGGCGGTGGTGATGCATATCGAAGGGGCGGAGGCGCTGGATCCCGATCTGCATCTGCTTGACGTGCTCCACCAGGCGGGGTTGCGCACCCTGGGGCCGCTGTGGAGCCGGCCGAATATCTTCGGCCACGGCGTGCCGTTCCGTTTTCCTTCCTCGCCGGATACCGGGCCGGGACTCACCGCCGCGGGCCTGCGGCTGGTGCGCGCCTGCAATGCCAAACGCATTATGGTGGATGTCTCGCATATGGATGAAAAGGGGTTCTGGCAAACGGCCGGCATTTCCGACGCGCCGCTGGTCGCCAGCCATTCCAATGCCCATGCGCTGTGCGCGCAGTCACGCAACCTGACCGACGCCCAGTTGGCGGCGATCCGCGAGCGCAACGGTTTTGTCGGGGTCAACTTCGGCACCATGTTCCTGCGCCAGGACGGCAAGAAGGCGCCGGACGCCACGGTGGATGAGATTGTGCGGCACGTGGATTACCTGCTGGACGCGCTGGGGGAAGACGGCGTGGGGTTTGGCTCGGATTTTGACGGTACCACCCTCCCTGCCGATCTTAAGGACGTGGCCGGCCTGCCGGTGCTGGTGGCAGCATTACAGCGTCACGGATATGATTGGCCGCTGTTGCGAAAAATCTGTTATGGCAACTGGCTCAGGGTGCTGGAAGCCACCTGGGGCGGGTAATGCCGGGCAGGACCCGGCGTGCGGCACCCTTGCCGCCGGACTGGCCGCCCGCGCCGCGCGGCGGCCAGCACCGGGTCACCATGAGGCGCTTACGCCGTCATGCCGGCCTATTCATCACCGTAAGGCGCCCGCGCGGTGTCGCCTTCCCCCAGAGTCGGTTGCCACAGTACCTGCAGGTTGTCGACGGGTTCGCCCTCGATCAACGCACAGGTCATGGCGGCAATCTGTTTCCCCACCTCGGCGCGGGTCGCCTGCAAGATCGGCGTAACGTTGCGGGTCACCAGGCTGTCGGCGGGCAGCCCGTCATAGGCAATCAGCGAAATCCTGTCCAGCAGGCCCGCCTGCTGCAGCGCATTGGCCGCCCCCTCGCCGTGCATATTACAATCGGTGATAATGGCGGTCGGCGGGGAGGGCAACGCCAGTAAACGCTGGGTGGCGAGAAAACCGTCGCGCCGGTTGGCCTCGGCCTCCAGGCAATACGCCTGCGGCACCGGCAGCGCCGCCTGCGCCATGCCGTCCAAATACCCCCGCGGCCGCTGCTTGACATAGGTCTGGCGGTTGCTGCTGCCCAGCCAGGCGATGCGGCGGTGGCCGAGGGCCGCCAGCCGGGCGACCGCCAGCCGGCTGCCGGCGTGGTTATCAAAGTCGAACCAGGCGTACTGCTGCGCCAGTTCACTGCGCCCCAGCGCCAGGAACGGCAAATGGATGTGTTTGACCAGCAGTTCGCCAACTTTTTCACCTCATTTTTTGCGACCAAGCAGCAGGGCACCGAAATCTTCGGATTTGTCACCACCGGCGGCGAGATCCTTAACGCGGCCATTATGTTCTGCGCGCCGTTTATCATCAGCAAGATCGGCAGCAAAAATGCCCTGCTGCTGGCGGGCCTGATTATGTCGACGCGCATCATCGGCTCGGCGTTTGCCACCAGCGCGGCGCAGGTGGTGGTGCTGAAGATGCTGCATATGTTTGAAGTCCCCTTCCTGCTGGTGGGATCGTTTAAATACATCACCCAGGTATTTGACGTGCGCTGCTCCGCCACCGTCTATCTCATCGGTTTCTGCTTCAGCAAACAGCTGTCGATGATCTTTATGTCCTACTTTGCCGGCCAGCTGTACGACCAGTTGGGCTTTAAACCGACCTACATGGCGCTGGGCGCCGTAGTGCTGACCTTTACCCTGGTTTCGGCATTCACCCTCTCCGGCCGGCGGCCGGCCGGATTAACCGGCAAGAGCCGTGTCGTCGAATCCTAAACACGTTATTGGTATTGAATCTTGGGAGAACCGGATGGAAACCTCGGTGATACTGCTGCGAAGTTGTCGCGTAAGCCTGTTGGTACGCTGCGCGCCTTATCCAGAAGTGGATCCGTTGACGGCCGACGCCGCTGAGCAGTAGGGTTTTAGCCGTTATATCGCGTTGCATAAACGGCTGCGCCCCCTGCTGCACGGCGGCCGTGCGTTCCGTCTGGACGCCAACCAGCCCGATCAACCGATCCTTGGGGTGGTGGCCGATGACCAAACCGAAGCGGTGGTGCTTATCTGCCAGCGCCAGCTGCCGGAGTATGCGCTGAGCGGCAACCTGCGCATTCCCTATCTCAACCCGGTCGGGCGATACCGGCTGGAGATCCTGGATATGCCGCAGAGCTTTCACCAGCCGCGCAATCATACCATGAAGCGGTATCCCGCCTGGTTTGACAGCCAATGCGTGCTCAGCGGTGAATGGCTGGAGAAGGTGGGCTTCGCACTACCGGTATTGGATCCGGAATCCGCGCTGCTGCTGTTCAGGCAGGAGTGACCGGGTTATCGCGGGGGGTTACTCGGGCATGGCGGAAGAGTGGTGGGACGAAATTTTCCAGTTCCGGCCGTCCCAAAAATAGGTAAACGTATAACGGGCGGAAACCGTGGATTTATCTTTAAACGTGAAGGTATAGGTACCGACATCGATCGCTTTGTTGCAGCCGATGCGGATTGTGCGGGTATCTATTTTGCCCACCGGCTGTTTGGCCAGGAAGTGTTTAAAGTAGTCGATGCGTTCGGCGTCGGTGAGCCGGACTTGATTGGATACCGTCGGCAGCAATACTGCGTCGCTGAGATAGTTCTCCGATACTTTCCTGGCATCGCCGGTTTTCAAGGAATCATTCCAGCGGTCAAACAGCTTTTCAACCTGCTGTTTATCGATTTTAGCGCACTGGGGCGCTTTCTCAGCCAGTGCTGCGGTGGAAAACAGTGCCATTGACAAGACGAGCGCGTTGGTCTTTTTCATAAAATTTCCGTAAGTTATCCTGGTGTTGGGCCAGTCAAACTACCAATAATTTCATTTGAAAACTATTTTTATATAATATTATAACTCATTAAAACTATATCCAAATATTAACCATCGGCAGCCGTGTCATGGCGATCATTTGGGATTGCCGTCGAGATCCAGGTAAAACCTGCGCCGCCGGTCGGCCCAGAGGAGGCCTTCGCCGCCCGGTGCGTCATGTTCCGCGCCGCCGAGATGGGGGAGAGCATGATCATGATGCCGAGCAGGCCGACGACCACGCCCGCCCAGCGCGAAGGGCGCACCACCTCGCCCAGCAGGCAGGCGGCCAGGATAACGGTAAACAACGGGGCGGTGTAACTCAGGGCGGTGACGTCGGCCAGGGAAATATAAGCCAGGGCAAGATAGTCAAAATACATCCCGCCGCTACCTGAAAAACCGCGAATCAAATGACCGCCGATATTGCCGCCCAGCCTGGTCAGCCAACGGGTCTCGGTGATAAAAAACAATACCCTCGGTTATGTGATTAATGTTCCCGAACTGACGTTTGCCGCCAACCAGGTGAACAACCAACTGCTGACCAAACACTTCGAGGTGTTTGGCATCGTGGCGCTGGGCTATTACGTTATCTGCCTGAGCCTGAGCCTGAGCCTGAGCCTGAGCCTGAGCCTGAGCCTGAGCCTGAGCCTGAGCCTGAGCCTGAGCCTGAGCCTGAGCCTGAGCCTGAGCCTGACCCGGTTGGCGAGCTACCTTGAACAGCGCATCGCGCGCCGGCGTCTTAACCAACCGCCGGCGGTCGCGCGGGCCGATCCGCTGTTGTCGCCCAAATCCTGATAACACAGAGGCTTTCGATGATCCCGATGATTTTGTTTAACCAGGTCAATAAATGGTATGGCGAATACCAAGCCTTGACCGACCTGAGCGCGGAGATCAAAAGCGGGGAAGTGGTGGTGATCTGCGGGCCGTCCGGCTCCGGCAAGTCCACGCTGAGCCGTACGGTCAATCGCCTGGAGCCTATCGGGCAAGGGCAAATCCTGTTCGACGGCGTCGATATCCACGGCACCAGCACCCGCCTTAATCAACTACGTACCCGCATCGGTTTTGTGTTCCAGAGCTTTAACTTATTCCCGCATATTTCCGTTATCGACAATATTATGCTGTCGCCGGCCAAGGTGCTGGGAGTGAAGCGTTCGCAGGCGCGACGGCATGCGGTCGAGCTGCTCGACCGGGTGGGGCTGGCCAATAAAGCCAACGCCTATCCGGCCCAGCTTTCCGGCGGTCAACAACAGCGGGTGGCCATTGCCCGCGCGCTGGCGATGAACCCCCCGGTGATGTTGTTCGATGAGCCCACCAGCGCGCTGGACCCGGAAATGGTCGGCGAAGTGCTCAATGTCATGCGGGGCCTGGCCAACGAAGGCATGACCATGATGTGCGTCACCCATGAGATGAACCTTGCCCGCGAGGTGGCCGATACCATCTGGTTCATGGATGAAGGGCGAATTCTCGAAAAAGCCGCGCCGGCGGCCTTTTTTACCGCGCCCCGGCACCCGCGCGCGCAGCGCTTCCTGGCCGATTTGCGCCAGCATTGACCGGCGCGCATCAAGATCGGGCGCGGGCGCGCGACCCGATTGAGGCTATCGCCGCCGACCGGCCATTTTTCTGCCGCGCCGCCGCCAGCCGACGGCTAGGATCGCAAACCACAGCGGCGTGGCCAGCAGGGCCTGGCGGGTATCTTCCCGCAGCGTCAGCAACGCCAGCACAAAAAGAAAGAACGCCATGCACACCCAGCACATCACCTTGCCCAGCGGCATTTTAAAGTGCGACTCGCGGTGACGCTGCGGATGCTGTTTACGGTAAGCGAGGTAGGAACAAAGGATCATCGTCCAGACAAACATGAACAGAATGGCGGAAACCGTGGTCACCAGGGTAAACACCGTCATGACGTTGGGGATCAGGTAGATAAGCGCCACCCCGATCGCCAGGCACAGGCAGGAGAACATCAGGCCGTTGGTCGGCACGGCGCGCCGGGACAGCAGGGCAAAGCGCCGGTGGGCCACGCCCTGTTCCGCCAGGCCGTACAGCATGCGGCTGGTGGAAAACATACCGCTGTTGGCCGAGGAGGCCGCGGACGTCAATACCACGAAATTCACCACGCTGGCGGCGGCCGGCAGGCCGGTCAGCATAAACATTTCAACAAACGGGCTACGCTCCGGCACCACGCTATCCCAGGGCGTCACCATCATGATGGCCATCAGCGCCAGCACATAAAACATAATCACCCGGATGGGAATGGCGTTGATGGCGCGCGGCAACACCTTATGCGGATTGTGGGTTTCCGCCGCGGTGGTGCCGACCAGTTCAATGCCGACAAAGGCGAAAACCGCGATTTGGAAACCGGCAAAAAAGCCGCTGGGTCCCTGGGGAAACAGGCCGCCGTGCTGCCAGATATTCGATAGCGACGCCGTGCCGCCGGCCGGGGAAGGGTAGTGCACCGCCGCCAGCGCGATGCCGGTGGCGATCAGGGCGACAATCGCAATGATTTTCACGATGGCAAACCAGAATTCCAGCTCGCCGAACAGCCTGACGGTGGCGATATTCAGTGAAAAGAACACCGCCAGGCACAGCAGGGCGCCCATCCAGACGGAGAATCCGGGAAACCACAGCTGGAAATAAGCGCTGATGGCCACCACGTCGGCAATGCCGGTGACCACCCAGCAAAACCAGTAGGTCCAGCCGGTAAAATAACCCGCCCACGGGCCGAGCAGGTCGGCGGCGAAATCGCTGAAGGATTTATATTCCAGGTTGGAGAGCAGTAGCTCCCCCATGGCGCGCATCACGAAAAACAGCATAAAACCGATGATCAGATACACAAAGATAATCGAGGGCCCGGCCAGGCTGATGGTTTTGCCGGATCCCATGAACAGGCCGGTGCCGATGGCGCCGCCGATGGCGATCAGCTGGATATGGCGGTTGTTCAGGTTACGCTGGAGCGTATCCGGCTCCTCCGCGGTTAAATGGTTCTCTGTCGAATGATCAACCATATAGACATATTCCTGTCAGTGATATTGTGCGGCTCTACTGGCCGATATAGATTCAGTCGTAACGCTGGTTTGCTGAGATACCTGCGGGTATAGGCGCCGGTATAAGTGCCGGCATAAGATAGTGCAATACCGTGGCGGGGGGTAATGATTTTTTCGCCGGAACGGCGGGGAGGCGGGGCGGCATCATGGCCACCGGCCATGATGTCCTGGCGTTCAAGGCAGCGCGTTAAGCAATAACACCAAAAAAAACAGGAAAGCGCACGCCAGGGCTAAATGGATATCCACATCGAAGTTAAGACGCATTGCCGTCACCTTATGCCGTAAAGTATTGAGCGTAATTTGCCGCCGGTACGGCGGATCATCGCCGCGGCCCGCGACCGGGAGGCGCCTGTGAAATACGCCGCCACGCGCCGGCGGGCGCAGGGATAAAGCATAAATTGTGCCATCCCGGCTTTTTCGGCAATATGGCCGGTCATACCTGATTTCCTCTATTTAATGGGATATTTCTCCCGCTTACCCGCGTATTTATTTCCCACGGCATGGATAAAACCGCGCCGCCGGCGTGACGCGATGCATTTTTGCATCGGAATAATTCACGGATGTATTTTACCGCGATAAAAAATAGCGCCGCGCAGGGGACGCGGCACGCGATTGGCGGGGTTGTTTTCGACGTCCTCCCGGCTGAAAGGCCTATTGAATATGAGGTCATGATAGTAACCCGGCCCGCTTATCCTGGTTATCGCCATATTGGCACCCTTTATGCTTTTAGCTTTACGGCCGCCGGTTTAATAGCCTCAGACGGCAGACGTCGTGATGAAGAAGAATGATTAAATCCGGCAAGGATGGTTAAAAATTACGTGCTGTTTTTGAATTATTTAGCAAGGGGCTGGCATGAGCTGTTCACGTCGTAGTTTTATTCGGGGGATAGGCGGGGCGATATTGGTCACCTATCCCGTCCATCGTTTTTTGGCCGGGACGTTATCCCGGCAAACCATTGTCATTGATAACGTTCGCTACGGCATGCTCCACGACGAAACCCGGTGCATCGGCTGCAAAGCCTGCGTGGTGGCCTGTCATAACATCAATAATGTGCCGGCCGGGGTTACCCGGGTGGATATCGTGGATAACGGCACCTGGCAGGATCAGGGCAAAACCCAAAAACAGTTTGCGCGTAAATCCTGCCAGCATTGTGATAACCCGCCCTGCGTCGAGGTTTGTCCTACCGGCGCGTCGTATAAAGATGCCAAGACCGGCATCGTCGACGTTGATGCCAATCGCTGCGTGGGATGCCGCTATTGCCTGGCCGCCTGTCCTTACCATGTGCGCTTTATCCATCCGGTGACCAAAACCGCCGATAAATGCAATTTCTGCCGGGATACCAACCTGGCGAAAGGCAGGCTGCCGGCCTGTGTCGCGGTGTGCCCGACCAAGGCGTTAACCTTCGGCAACCTGGACGATCCCGATAGCGAGATTGCCAAGGCCATTGCCGGCAGGACGGTATACCGCTCAAAAATCCATCTTGGCACCGCGCCCAAGCTGTACCACATCCCGGGCAAGTTCGGAGAGATCCCGCAATGAACAATGCGTTTCATTTCGCCACCCTCGTATGGGACTGGCCGATCGCCATTTACCTGCTGCTGGTGGGGATATCGTCCGGCATGGTGATTATCGCGGTGCTGCTCAAGCGGCGTATTCCCCCGGCGGAAGTCGCCGACGACATCATTATCAGGGCGGCCACGGTCATCGCCCCCCTGGCCGTGATGCTGGGGCTGGCTATCCTGATCTTTCACCTGGCCCGCCCCTGGACGTTCTGGTATCTCATGATCTACTACAACCCTCGTTCGGTGATGTCGCTGGGGGTCATGCTGTTCCAGGTCTACATGGTGATCCTGATGCTCTGGATCCTGAATATTTATCATAAAAATTTTACCGGCAACGGCCGGTACGCGCGGGCGGCGCGGTATATCGGCCGGTTTAACGTGCTGTTGGACACCCTGGTGGCCGCGCTGGCGATACTGTTGGGCGTTTATACCGGTTGCCTGCTGCTGGCGCTGAAATCCTATCCGTTGCTGAATAATCCTATCCTGCCGCTACTGTTTTTAACCTCCGGACTGGCCTCGGCGCTGGCCGTGGCCACCTTATGCCGCGGCATATTCTTTAACGGGCCGGCGCCGTCGTCCCTGCCGCTCCTGCAGCGGTTTGAAAAGCCCTTGATCTGGGTGGAGCTGTCGCTGCTGATGCTGTTTTTCCTCGGCCTGTTTTACGGCGGGGAGAAAAAACACCTGGCCGCGCTGACCGCGTTGCAGGGCTTTTGGGGCGCGATATTCTGGGCCGGCATCGTTGGCTGCGGCATCGTGTTGCCGCTGTTGCTTAACCTGCTGTGCAACAGCCGCTTCAGGCATCGCCGGGGCTTTCTGCTGGCCACCGCGGGGATAGGCTTGTGCAGCGTGTTGCTATTAAGAATGTTTATCCTGTACGCCGGCCAGATGGTGACGGCATGATGAACAACGCCACACCACTGCTGTCCATTGCCTCAATCACCTTCTTTATGCAGTCAATGGATACCACCATGCTGTATCTGGCCATTCCCACCATGGCGGTATCGTTACACCAATCCATATTAAACATGGGCATCCTGGTCGGCGCCTATTTGCTGACGGTGGTGATGTTCACCCCGGTCAGCGGCTGGCTGAACGATACCTTCGGCTACCGGCAAACCTATCTGTTGGCCCTGGCGTTGTTTGCCGCCGGTTCCTGTCTTTGCGCCGCGTCCGGTTCGCTGTTCGCCATCAGCGCGTCGCGCGTTATCCAGGGCATCGGCGGTGGATTAATGTTGCCGGCCGTTAGGGTGGGCATGCTTAAAAGCATCGCGCCGCGGCGGAAACTGGCCGCGCTGAACAAGATGACATTGCTCGGCCTGCTGGGCACCCTGGCCGGGCCGCTGGTCAGCGGCCTGTTGGTGATGCATTTTTCCTGGCGCCTGATTTTCCTGATCAACCTTCCCCTCTGCCTGGCCTGTTTTTTCCTGGCCAGGGCGCATATGCCGATAAAGATGCGGGACAGCGGCGATTTTGACCTCAGGGGCTTTTTGCTGATGACCCCCGCCATCATCCTGCTGATGCTGGGCTTCTATGGCATGGGCAGGCCGGGTGTTCCGGCCGTCTGGATAATGGCGTCGTTTGCCCTGGCCCTGTTATTGGTCCATCTTTATAGAAAGTAT
Organism: Acerihabitans arboris; assembly: GCF_010131535.1. GTDB lineage: Bacteria > Pseudomonadota > Gammaproteobacteria > Enterobacterales > Enterobacteriaceae > Acerihabitans > Acerihabitans arboris. The sequence continues at coordinate 73,230 of NZ_WUBS01000007.1, read as the reverse complement.
TATATAACCACGCCCGATCCGTTATTTTCGTGGTCATTATTCCGCCACCGCACCTTTGCCATCGGCATCGCCGGCAACATTGGCGTGCGGATCTTCCTGGCCTCGGTTCCCCTGGCGTTATCCCTGATGCTGCAGCTGGAATTCAATTACCCGCCGCCGGCGGTGAGCTACATCATGCTGTCGTTTGCCTTGGGCGCGCTGCTGGCCCGTTTTTTACTGCGCCGGATATTGGCGCGGCTGGGATATCGCCGCCTGCTGCTGGCGACCACGGGCCTGACGGCGGCGGCCCTGTATTCCCTGACCTGTCCGTTATTGACCGCGTCGTTATCATTAATCGCGCTGTTGATCATGGTCGTCGGCATGCTGAGCTCGGTGCTCTATGCCGCAATGAATACGCTGACATTCAGCGACCTGACCGACGATACCTATAATACCGGCAACAGCCTCCTGACGCTGAGCCAATTATTGTCGGTCATTATCAGCGTGGCCTTTACTTTTTCGTCACTACGCTATTTAAGGGATGCCGGCAGCCTGGGCGGGATGGACGCGTACCATGCCTTGTTTTCATTAATGGGGCTGGGTTTATTGCTGTGCTGTTTTATTTTCCTGAGGCTGGAAAATAACGACGGCGATGGGTTTATCCAGGGGGTCGAGAAACTACCGGATCCAAAACAGGTCATTAACTAAAGGTATCACTATTTTCATAAGTTTATTTATATCCTGATGATATCAGGCAATACCTTATGGTTGGTAAACCTGCCCAATGTATACAAACAGGATGAGTTTTATCTGCCGGATGTCCGGATGGCATTCCTGCGAACGCAGATAACTTTTTTTATTGAGAACCACAAAACCGAAAGGTGAAAAATATGTCGATAAAGGCGCTAAACAGGTATGCAGGCAGCAAGAAATGGTCACTGATCATGTTATCGCTGACGTTGGCTTTTTCGGCGGGGTATGCCGGCGCAGACGGCGGCGCCGGCGACGCCGCGCAGAAAAGCGCCGCCAAGATCACCGCGGGCAGCTATTCGGCGGTGGAGCAGGGCATCGGCGGCGATGTCACCGTCACCGCCACCGTGGATGACGCCGGCGTCATCAAGGATATCAAGGTGGACGCGCCAAAGGAAACCCCGGAGCTGGGCGGCCAGGCGGCGCCGAAACTGGCGAAGGAAATCGTCAGGAATCAAAGCCTGGCCATTGACGGCGTCACCGGCGCGACGGTGACCAGCAACGCCGTGCTGCGCGCGGCGCAGGCGGCGATTGCCCAATCCGGCGTCGACGTCGAGGCGTTAAAAGCGGTCAAGGTGGTTAAAAACGGCGTAAACGAAGAAAAAACGGTTGATGTGGTCGTGGTGGGCGCCGGCGCGTCCGGCACCGCCGCGGCGCTGGCTTCGGCCGAGGCGGGCGCCAGGGTGCTGGTTGTCGAGCGGTCTCCTTCCGTCGGCGGCGCGGGCAAACTGGCCAGCGGGCTGTTCGCGGTGCGTTCGCCGATGTTAAAAGCGAAAAAACTAGAGTTTAAGACGGACGATCTGTTCAACCGGCTGATGGAATATGACCATTATCTGTCAAACGGTCCGCTGACCCGGAGAATTATCGAGGAATCACCCTCGACCATTGACTGGTTGACTAAATATGGCGTGAAACTGTATTTATCCGATCATAATGTCCAGCAGGCGCAGAACGATGATCCGATTAAATGGCGCATGTACCATCGTTATAAGGACAGCGGCGAAGCGTTCAAGAATATGTATGATAACTTCCAGAAAATGCATGGGGAGTTGATGACCGGGGTGACCGGGCAATCGCTGCTGAAAGGCGCTGATGGCACGGTTAACGGCCTGGTGGCGTTAAAAGAGGACGGCGGTACCCTGACCATCCATGCCAAATCGGTGGTGTTGGCGACCGGCGGCTACGGCGGCGACGTCAATAGGGTCAAGCAGCAAATGAACGTGCCGAATATGTCCTCCCTGGCATGGCCGAATAGGGGCGAGGGCGTCAAGATGGCCTGGGATGCCGGCGCCGCCAAAGGGCAGCAGTCCGCGCTGATCCACGCCGCCGAACTCCTGGCGCTAAGCGGCACCAAAGCCGACGGTTTTAATAGCAACTTGCTGATCAGGCTGATAAAAACGCCGCTGATGTGGGTGGATATGGCCGGTACCCGTTTTGCCAATGAAGAATTGGTTTATGATACCGCTTATTGGGCTAATGCCGCCTACGCCGTCGGCGGCGATTATTATATTATCGTCGATGAAAATACCTTAAATGCCTTTACCAAAGGGAAACAGCCCTTTGAGCTTTCCGGCGCCGGCGCCCCTAATCCGGAGGGCACCGGCGACTTCGTGAAGCTGGCCAATGACAGCCTGGCTTCCGGACAGGTGTTCAAAGGCGCTACCCTTGGGGAATTGGCCAAAAACGCCGGTATGGATGCCGCCGTCCTGGAGGCGTCGATAACCGCCTATAACCAAGCGATCGGCACTAAAAAAGACGGGCGATTTGGTAAAAGCGCGGCTAATTTGGTCTATGCCGTCAATCAAGGTCCGTTTTTCGCGTTCAAGGCGCGGGTGGTCAATTTAAGCTCCATCGGCGGTATTAGGGTTAATGAAAATCTCGAAGCCCTGAATATTGACTCACATCCGGTCCGCGGCCTGTATGCGACCGGTAATAATGCCTCCGGCTTCTATAACTCATACCCGCCGTATCAGGGGCTGGCCCTGGGGTTTGCCTATAACTCCGGCCGTATCGCCGGCGAAAGCGCCGCCAGGTATGCCTTGGGGAAATAAGCTTTTCGCAACCTATGTTCCCCGTCATTACGCCGGGGAATATTATGCCAAAAAACAGGATTGATAGCGGAAAAATTCCGCCACCGGCACGTCGCTGGTCAGCGATCCGACGGCTGCGGCGCGCACCAGCAGCGGCGTCTCCGGTTATTATATGGGCGGGAAAAAAACCTTCTGGCGGCGGGATGACGGCATCGCGGGCGCGGCCAACCCCACGGCCCTGAGCGCTTATGCCAGTTTTGCCCAAACCATCGATAAGGACGTCAGCAATGGCTTGGCAAGCCAGGGATACGCCGGGTTGATTATCTCCAGCCCATGGCAAAGCCGGCCGTTCGACAGTTATGGACTGAACGTCGGCTGGGGACGCCTGACCCGGGATGAACAACGTCTTGAAACGCAGGCGTATACCGCCTCAGGAGGGACCGGTGATTATCGCGCCAAGCGTAATGAATATAGCCTGAGCCTGGATGCGAATATTATGCTGACGGACGGCGTTATCCTCAGCGGTTATGTGATCCGCACCTTCAACGCCAATACCTGGATGAATCCCTATGCCTGGTCCGCACCGCGCGACGGACTGGCCTTTGGGCTGTTCGCCACCTTATTGATCGACGATATGCTGGGGTTGAGCGGCCATCCCGCGCGCTGATTGCTGGTCGACGCGCCGGCGGGCGCGATCGCAGGCCGCCCGCCCGGCGATGGCCCGATAGCCCGTGGCCGGGCGCGCCTGCCGGCCTGTCCGGCCCGGTCAAACCGCTACGCCACGCGCGGCGTGGCGATGACCATGGATGGGTCATGCCGGGGTATGACTCTTGTGGCCGATGCCTAAGGAGTGCATTTTCCTGACCACCGTCGGTTGGGAAACGCCCATGGCAACCGCCATATTGTAGGTGGTTTTATATTTATCCAACGCCAGCTGCAGGAGCTTACGTTCAATTTGCAACATGCTGTCTTTCAGGTATTTATTGTTTTCTATTTCACCATGGCAGAAGTTTTCCACCAACGTTTCCTTGAGGTTCTCTTCCGGCGGGAGGTATTTTTGCGTCAGCAGGGTGTTGATCACATCGTCGGGAACGATATTTTCGTCGGAGCAGATATACAGGTATTCAAGAAAGTTTTCCAGCTCGCGAATATTTCCCGGCCAATCGTAATATTGTAACGCATTAAGCGCCGGCCCCTCGAATCTGATAATCCGGTTATAGATAGCGTCAAACCTATGGCAAAAAAACTCCACCAATAATGGAATGTCAATTTTTCTTTCCCGCAGTGGCGCAAGATAAACAGGAATCAGGTTCAGCCGATAATAAAGGTCCTCGCGGAATTCCTTATTGACTATTTTTTCACGTAAATTGGAATTGGTCGCGGCAATCACGCGAATATCGAGCTTGATTAATTTATTCCCGCCCAGGCGCTGGATCTCTTTTTGCTGCAAAACGCGCAACAGTTTAGCCTGGGCATCAAAAGGCAAATCGCCGATTTCATCTAAAAAAATGGTACCGCCGTTCGCCTGCTCAAAAAAACCGGCCCTGCCCACGGCGGCGCCGGTAAACGCGCCTTTTTCGTATCCGAACAGCTCGCTCTCGATCAGGTTGGCCGGTATGGCCGCACAGTTAATCTTGATAAAAGGCTTGCCGGCCCGCAGGCTGATGTTCTGGATGTTGGTCGCCGCGACTTCTTTGCCGGTGCCGGACTCGCCCTGGATCAGGATGGTGGCGTCGGTTTTGGCCGCTTTGAGCAAAATCCATTTTAATGCTTCGATGCATTTGCTGGTGCCGATCATATTGGCAAAGGGATCCAGGCAAGGAGCATGATTTTTGAGTAATAAGCTCCGGTATGAGTCAAAGGAATAAATGGGATAGTTAAAATGTGCTTCCAGCCGGCGGAAAAAGGATTGCGCATACAGGATTGATACCACATGTTCAATTTCATTCTCATCGTCGAGCACCGGCCTGCCGGAGACAAAAGCCATTTTATCCGGCAATAGGTGATGGGCAAAAAATCCTATCGCCTCCTTTTTGCTATTGATGACCTCGCGTGTAATGGATTTGTTAAAATATTTACCTTCTTGAATAATATCCTCTACCGACCGGCCGATGATATCGGCAGGATTGATTAGCGGATTTTCCCGGATGTACGCTTTATTAACATATTTGGTGACGCCGGTGGAATTGGTGATATAGACCGGGCATTCTAGATTATCGACGATTTTCTTAAAGTCTATCGAGTCTTTATCAAGAAGATGTTCCTGGCTCATTGTATCCTCCATAACGCGCAATACAAACACTATTTTCCAAGCGCCGAGCGGCTAAGGGCATTCAACGAAAATAGCAAGAGTTAGTCGGCAAGACCAATACAATAATGCATCATAAGGATGCAACATTGCGTGATTTCCGTTGTTATAAATAAAAGAAATTGCCGATAATGTGAAATCAATCACACATTAAACAGCCGATATCACGTTTTAGTGAAAAAGTGTGGAGAGAAATTATTTGTTTAACGAAATAATTACATTAAAGGCGGGGGCTTGGTTTATGTTTATTTCAATTCCTGTTATGCAAAAATAATAATATTGGTGTTTTGAGTTCCCGCCTTTTGATACTTCGCACAGTTTGTCCGCCGGCGCCTTGATATCATCGTTCATTAAACCGCGCTTTACTGTAAAATGAATATCGAAAGAGAATGAGTATGAAAATACACTTGATTAACGAATTTATTGTTTTATCGCAAGTGTTGAATTTCAGCAAGACGGCGCAAATGATGAATGTGACGCAACCGGTGTTAAGCCGCCATATAAAATATCTGGAAGACAGGTTGGGCGTGGCGCTGCTCAGGCGTGATACGCACAAGGTCGAACTGACCACGGCGGGGAAATTGTTTGCCGGGGAAGCGCGCAAGATCATTACGCAGTATGAATCCTCGCTGGCGGTTATGCACGCGTTCTGCGGCAAGGGTCGCCACCGGCTGGCAATCGCGTTTTTGGGGGAAGCCATCCATTCCTTTCTTATCAGCTTCCTGAACCGGTTTCATCAATCGCATGGCGACATTGCGGTTGAGTGCCGCGACAGCGAGCTGGATGAGGCCTTGGCGCTGCTCGATAGCCATATCTGCGATTTTGGCTTCCTGATCCGGCCCAACTTTATGGCGCATGATCCCCGGTTTAGTACCTTATCCTTTCAGACCGATCCGCTGTGCGTGGCGTTTAATAAACAGCATCCCCTGGCCGATCGCGCCAGGGTAACGCTGCGCGAGATCGGCGACTGGCCGATTATTCGCGTGGATCCCCAGGCGTTTGCCTTGTCCGAGGCCTACAGCACCCAGTTTTTAACCGGCCACGGCGTCGAGTTCGCCCTGGCCCGGGAATATCCCAACCTGAAGACATGCTGTTTCAACCTGGAGTTCAATAAACAGGCGGCGCTGCTGATGCCCCGGCATCGGGGGTATCTGCTGGGGGATAATTGCGTGCTGGTGGATATTGCCGAGGAGGATTGCTGGTTTAACCTGGAGCTGGTCTGGGACAACAAAAACGCCAATCCCGGCATGGGCATTTTTTTGCGGGAGTTCAAGAATTTTATCCAATAACCGCGCCGTCACCCGCCTTACAGGCCGCATCATTGCAATCAATAGCAGCGGCGCGATGACGGAGGCGGCCAGGACAATCACCGAGCAGGCCGGCAGCCGCACCACGTCATACAGGTTTACGGCTGTTCATGCCGTTTCTCCCCATGCGCCACCCTTGTCCCGCGCGTCAGTCATATAAGCCGTCCCGCTGCACGGCGGAGTGATTTTTATTGGCGCGGATGCGGCGCACGGAATCCCTGATCATCAGCCTGCCGTTAAGCAGCAGGTTGCCCACCGGGCCGTCGGGGCATAACAGCCGCTGCTGAAGCATCCTGACGGCTTCCATCCCCAGTTCGTCGCGCGGCACATGCACCGACGTGAGCGGGATATCATGTATCGCCGCCAGGTTAAAACCGTCCATGCTCATCACCGACACATCCTGCGGGACGCGCAGGCCGGCCTCCCGCAAGGCGTTGACGGCGCCCACCGCCATAAAATCGCCGCCGGCCAGGATGGCGCTCGGGCGTTCCGACGGCGGGCAACGGCGGATAAACTCGCCCAGCCGCTGTTCCGATTCCGCGGTGCCGAACCCCTGCGCCACCAGTTGGTGGCGTTCTTCGTCAAACGCCAGGTTATGGGTATTCCAGGCTTCGCGTATGCCGTTCATCCGCAGTTCCATGGTGTAGCGCCGCAGGCATTGCAGGGTCAATATATTGCGGTGTCCCTGCTCAATGAGATAATGGGTGGAAAACTCGCCAATCAGTTGATGATGGGGAGAAACCGACGGCAGGCGCATGCGCCGGTCATAACAGTTAATCAGCACGCAGGGTTTGCGCAGCTCGGCCGCCAGGGTATGGATCCTGGCATCGTCAATGCCGACAATCAGCGCCGCTTCCGTCTCCGGCTGGCTCATCTTTGCCAGGAACAAGGCGGCGTCGCTGTCGTTTTCCTCCAGCGCGCAGTAGCGCAGCCGCACCTCGTGCCGCTCAAGCGCCCGTGTTATCCCCTGGATCACCTTGTAATAGAAAATATCGGTACGCACGTCGAAGGCCCGGGGCGGGGCAAAAACCAGCAGACCGTTCAACAGCAGCCGGCCGCTGGAAAGATTGTTCATCACGCCGTCCCGGCGCGCGGCCTGCAATACGCGGGCGCGCGTCCCGGCGCTGGTATTGGTTTTTCCCGCCAGCACCCGTGAAACGGTACTGATGGACAGGCCGGTTTCACGGGCGATTTCGGTGATATTTAACTTTCCTTTCATTTTGTGATCGCCTTCAAATTAGCCCATGAAAAAATTTTCACCACGCGACCGATAGCTGCCATGCGCCCGGCTGGCCGACATCCGCGCTGTCGTCACTATTTCATGAAAATTTTTGCAAAAAATTGCATGGACCCACATTTTCGGCTCTTTTACCGTCGAGCGATGGTCACGTTTTACGTCTGGTCGCGGGCGATGTGAATTGCTGAAACCTCATGGACGGCAAGCGGGAGAAACCCTGAACATTTCTTCCCCAGCGGCTGCCGGCCGAAACCTAGGGTAAATCATGAATTTTGACAGCCATTCCAAAGCGGTGTCGCTGGCGGGTAAAAGGGTGGTGAAAAACCTACGCTGGTGGATGCTGGTCCTGTTCCTGCTGGGGGTTACCGTTAACTACATCACGCGCAACGCGCTGGGGATCCTGGCGCCCGAGTTAAAAGCAAGCCTGCAAATGACCACGGAACAGTATTCGTGGATCATCGCCGCGTTCCAATTGGCCTATACGGTGTTCCAGCCGTTTTGCGGCTGGCTGATTGATGTGATCGGCCTAAAAACGGGCTTTTTCATCTGCGCGCTGATCTGGTCGGTGATGTGCCTGCTGCACGCCGGCGCCGGCAGTTGGATACAGTTGGCCATCCTGCGTTTTTTCATGGGCGCGTCGGAGGCGGCGGCCACGCCCGCCAACGCCAAGGCAATCGGCGACTGGTTTCCTAAAAAAGAGCGCCCCGTGGCGGCGGGTTGGGCCGGCGTCGGTTTTTCCATAGGCGCCATGCTGGCGCCGCCGGTCATTTACCTGGCGCATGCGTCTTTCGGCTGGCACGGCGCTTTTTTCCTGTCGGGTTGCCTTGGGCTGCTGTGGGCGGCCATTTGGTGGTGGCTCTATCACTCGCCGCAGACCCATCCCAACCTGGCCGACGAGGAGCGCAGCTATATCGGCCAGGATCATGACCCGGAGCCGGTCAGGCAGCCGTTCTGGCAATCGCTGAAAACCATCGCCAAAATCAAGCGTTTCTACGGCATCGCCATCCCCGCCTTCCTGGCGGAGCCCGCCTGGGGCGTGCTGAGTTTTTGGGTGCCGCTCTACCTGGCCAACGAGCGCGGCATGGCGCTTAAACAGATTGTCCTGTTCGCCTGGCTGCCGTTTCTCGCCGCCGATTTAGGCAGTATCGCCAGCGGGTACCTGACACGCCTGTATATCCGCTGGTTTGGCTGCACGCGGGTCAATTCCATTGTCGCCAGCTCTATTACCGGCGCCTTCCTGATGCTGTCGCTGGCGTTGATGACCCTGGTGCAAAGCCCTTGGCTGGCGATCCTGCTGATTTCGATTGGCGGTTTCGGCCATCAGGTGATTTCCTGCATGCTCAGCGCCCTGGTGGTTGAATCTTTCGATAAAGGCCAGATGGCGACGGTCAACGGCATGCGCGGTTCCTGCGCCTGGATTGCCAGCTTCCTGTTCTCATTAATTATCGGCGTCACCGCCGATACCATCGGTTTTAATCCGCTGTTTGTCGCCATGGGCTTTTTTGACCTGATTGGCGCTATTTTCCTGGTGATGTTTATTGCCGAACGCCGCGTTGGCACGCCGGCCTGACGCAGAGGGAGCAAAAAAGATGAAGACGTTGAAGCATTGGGAAGAGAACCGGCAAACCGCCCATTTTATCGAGCTCAAGGTGGATGGTTTACATCTATTTCGCCTGTATGTGCTGGAGAGCGGCCTGTTCCGCGTACTGATCAAACGAGGGGGGGAGCTGGCGCTCGATCGCACCTGGAGCATCGCGCCGCAGGGGGACGTTCCGTGGGAAGGGCGCGAGCGCGAGCGCGTCGATGATTTTTCCCTGCCCGGCTATCGGCTGGAACGCGACGGCGCCGCCTTGCGCCTGAGCACCGACCGTCTCAGGGTGACGGTTCACCAGCCGCTGTGGCTGGAATGGGAATACCGGGCAGCGCCGGGCAACTGGCTGCCGTTAGCCAGCGATCGCCCCACCGGCGCCTACCTGCTTAACGCCCACGGCGACGGCATAGAGCACTATCAGCGCCGGTATGGACAGGAACGCTACTATGGGCTGGGCGAAAAGGCGGGCGACCTGAATCGCCGGGGCAAGCGCTTTGAAATGCGCAATCTCGACGCCATGGGGTATAACGCGGCGTCCACCGATCCGCTGTATAAACATATTCCGTTCACCATCACGCAGCGCAGCGACGCCAGCTTCGGCCTGTTCTACGATAATCTCAGCAGCAGCTGGTTTGATTTGGGCAACGAGCTGGATAACTACCATCCGGCCTATCGGCGCTATCGCGCCGAGGCGGGGGATCTGGACTATTACCTGTTCCTGGGCCCGCGGGTGCTGGACGTCACCAAGGCTTTGGTGCGGCTGACGGGCAAAACGCTGTTTGGTCCCAAATGGAGTCTCGGCTACAGCGGTTCGACCATGCATTACACCGACGCCCCGGACGCGCAGCGGCAACTGCTGGCTTTTATCGCCTTATGTCGCGAACACGCCATTCCCTGCGATTCGTTCCAGCTCTCCTCCGGTTATACGTCGATCAATGACAAGCGCTACGTCTTTAACTGGAATCGGGAAAAATTTCCCCGTCCCGCGGCGATGACGCAGGCTTTTCACCAGGCGGGGATCAAATTGGCCGCCAATATCAAGCCATGCCTGCTGCGGGACCATCCCCAGTATGACGCGGCGGCGGCGCAGGGGCTGTTTATCCGTGATTCGCAGCATGACGGCCCGGCTGGCTCGGCGTTTTGGGACGACGAGGGCGCCAATCTCGATTTCACCAACCCGGATACCCTGGCCTGGTGGCAGCGCAATGTTACGCGGCAGCTGCTGGAGGTCGGCATCGACGCCACCTGGAACGACAATAACGAGTATGAACTGTGGGACGGCGAGGCGCGCTGCCGGGGGTTTGGCCGTGAGATAGCCATCAAGCATATCCGGCCGGTGATGCCGTTGCTGATGATGCGCGCTTCGCTGGAAGCCCAGCAGCGCTTTGCGCCGCGGAAACGGCCGTACCTGATCTCCCGTTCCGGCTGCGCGGGCATGCAGCGCTATGTGCAGACCTGGAGCGGGGATAACCGTACCGATTGGCAAACGCTGCGTTTTAATACCCGTATGGGGCTGGGCATGAGCCTGTCCGGGTTATATAACATCGGGCACGACGTCGGTGGTTTCGCCGGTGACCGGCCGGATGCGGAGCTGTTTGTCCGTTGGGTGCAAAACGGCGTGATGCATCCGCGTTTTACCATCCATTCCTGGAACGACGACGGCACGGTCAACGAACCCTGGATGTATCCGGCGGTGACGGCCATGGTGCGCGAGGCGATCCGCCTGCGCTACCGGCTGATGCCCTACCTGTATACCTTATTCTGGCAGGCATGCGACGACGACGAGCCGATGCTGCGTCCTACGTTCCTTGACCATGAACGGGATGAGCGCACGTTTGCTGAAACCGATGATTTTATGCTGGGACGCGATCTCCTGATCGCAAGCGTGGTGGAGCCGGGGGCGCGCACCCGGGCGGTTTACCTGCCCGACAACGCCGGCGGCTGGTATGACTGGCACAGCGGGCAATGGTTTGCCGGCGGCCGGGATATCGTGCTGGACGCGCCGTTGGAACGCCTGCCGATGCTGGCGCGGGCCGGCGCCGCCATCCCCCTCTCCGGGTGCTGTCAATGCCAAGACCCTAGCACGGACGATGAGCGCCGGCTGGCGCTGTTCCCCTGGCCGGGGGCGGGGCGGGGAACGGGTTTGCTGTATGAGGATGATGGGGAGAGCCATGAATGGCGGGACGGGCACGCGCTCTGGCTGGAGTGGGAGATGTGCTGCGATCCACAGCGTATCGATATTCGTTTTCGGCAGCGGGGCGATTACCGCCCGGCCTGGCGCGAGCTATCGCTGCTGCTGCCCGCAGGCGAAACGCGCGATCTTTATATCGATGGGACGCGGAGCACCGCCTATCGGCTGATTTGACGGCGGTTGTCCGCCCGCCCGCCAGCGATATTCAGTTAATGCCGGAACGCAGCGCGGCGGCGTCGCGCGCCCCGCGATCGCCGCTGGAGAAAATACGGTCCAGTATCCGGCGTTCAAGCGCGGCCAGGCGGGCCTCGCCGTGCCGGCGCGGCCGGGGCAGATCGACGGCGATATCCAGGCCGATATGGCCGTTTTCCAGCACAATAACCCGGTCGGCCAGGGTCACGGCTTCATGCACATCGTGGGTCACCAGCAGCAGGGTAAAGCCTTGCTGCTGCCATAGGGTTTCGATTAGCCGCTGCATGTCAATCCGGGTCAGCGCGTCCAGCGCGCCCAGGGGTTCATCGAGCAACAGCAGGCGCGGGCGGTGGATTAACGCCCGGGCAAGCGCCACCCGCTGCTTCTGCCCGCCCGACAGCGCCGCCGGCCACTCATCGGCCCGATCGGCCAGCCCGACGGTTGCCAGCGCGGCCAGGGCCGCGTCCCGCCAGCCGTTGTTTAGTCCCAGGCCGACGTTATTCAATACTTTTTTCCAGGGTAGCAACCGCGCATCCTGGAACATCAAGCGCATTTCGCCGCGTAGGTCGCGCAACGGACCGTTGCCGGCGGTTAATTGCCCGCGATCGGGCCGCTCCAGTCCGGCCAGCAGCCGCAGCAGCGTGCTTTTACCGCAGCCGCTGCGCCCGACGATGGCCACGCACTGGCCGGCCGGGATGGATAAATCGATATCGCCGAGCACCCGGCGGCCGTTAAACGACTTGTCCAGCTGGCCTACCGTCAGGGCGACCCCGCGATTCACCGGGTACACGTTAAGGCTCATGCGGCAACTCCTGTTTTCTGGTAGGCCGGGTGCCAGCGCAGCCAGAGCCGTTCCAGGGCGCGGGCGGCGGTATCCGCCGCCTTGCCGAGCATGGCGTAAAGGATAATCGCCACCACCACCACGTCGGTCTGCAGAAACTCACGGGCGTTCATCGCCAGGTAGCCGATACCGGAATTGGCGGAAATGGTCTCGGCGACAATCAGCGTCAGCCACATGAAACCGAGCGCGAAACGCACGCCGACCAGTATCGACGGCAGGGCCCCGGGCAGGATGACCTGATAAAACAACGACAGGCCCGACAGGCCGTAATTGCGCGCCATTTCCACCAGCCCGGCGTCGACGTTGCGCACGCCATGGTAGGTATTGAGGTAGATAGGGAACAGGGTCCCGAGCGCCACCAGGAAAATCTTGGCCGTCTCGTCGATACCGAACCACAGGATCACCAGGGGGATCAGCGCCAGGTGCGGTACGTTGCGGATCATCTGTACGGTGCTGTCCAGCAGCAGCGCGCCCCAGCGCGACAGGCCGGTGATAAAACCCAGCAACAGGCCAATCGACCCGCCGATGGCGAAACCGACCGCCGCCCGCCAGCTGCTGATGGCCAGATGCTGCCAGAGTTCGCCGCTATAGGTTAACCGCCAACCCGCGGCAATTACGGCGCTGGGCGCCGGCAGGATCCGGCTGGACAGCCAGCCGGTGGCGACCGCCAATTGCCAGGCGGCCAGCAGCGACACCGGCAGCAGCCAGGGCGCCAGTCGTTCCATTAAGCCGGTGGTGATGCGTTTCATGACCTGCTCCTGAACCGGGATGGATATGCGGGTATTAATAATGCGCCGGCACGGGCGCGCGGGTTAAACAATAAAAACGCCTATCCAATGCCGATTTTATCCTTTGACAGCCCATGGAAAGTTTTAGAGCTTAATGTCTCTTATTAATATTGGAAAATGTCATGTCGCCTAAATTTACCTTTGGCCGTCTTATTCTCACGGCCGTCACGTTGTTGACGTTGCTGATGCAATTTAGCGCCCGCGCCGAAACCGAGCTGCGTATCGGTTATCAAAAATCCTCGACCTTATTTACCCTGCTGAAGTTACAAGGGGTGCTGGAAAAAAATCTTAGCCAGCAGGGTATTAACGTCAGCTGGTACGAATTTTCCAGCGGATTGCCGCTGCTGGAAGCCCTGAATATCGGCAACGTCGATATCTCCGCCGACGTGGCGGACACCGTGCCGGTATTTGCCCAGGCCGCCGGCGCGGATCTTACCTATTTTGCCCGCGAGGAACCGTCGCCCGCGGCGCAGGCGATCCTGGTGCCGCAAAACTCGCCGCTGCAAACTCTCGCCGACCTGAAAGGCAAGCGCGTCGCGGTCACCAAAGCGGCTGGCAGCCATTATCTGCTGATTGCCGCCCTGGAGAAAGCGCACCTGACCTTCAAGGACATCACGCCGGCCTACCTGACGCCCGCCGACGGCCTGGCGGCATTCGAAACCGGCAAAGTCGATGCCTGGGTAACCTGGGAACCCTTCGTCGCCAGCGCGCAGCGCCGGCATCATGCGCGCGTCCTGGCCGGCGGGGAGGGCCTGGCCAGCTATCAGCGCTATTACCTGGCGTCCACCGGCTACGCTAAACAGCATCCCGATATCCTTAACCTGATCTACCGGCAACTGGATCAGACCGGCGCCTGGGTCAAGGCCAATCCCGCGCAGGCGGCGGCGTTGCTGGGGCCGTTATGGGGAAACCTGGATGTCGCCACCGTCGAGCAGGCCAACGGACATCGCACCTACCAGGTTAAACCGGTGACCCGCGACAGTCTTGGCGAGCAGCAGCGCATCGCCGACGCTTTTTTTGCCGCCGGGCTGTTGCCCAAGCGCATCGACACGCAGGCGGTGCCGACCTGGCAGCCGGCGCCGTTGAAATGAACCGGCGTCCGCCGCTTGCTAACCGGAGGGATAATCGTGACCGAATCTTTTAGCGTCCCTTACCGGGATTACCGGGATATCCGCCGGGCGCTGCTGGACCGGCGGGAAACGGCATTGGTGGATGTGCGCGCGGAGGCGCTGTTTGCCGAAGGCCATCCGCTGTTTGCGGTGAATATGCCCCTGGAGCGGCTGGTCACCGAGGCGCTGTCGCGCATTCCCCGCCTGGGCGCGCCGGTCACCCTGTATGATAATGGCGGCGGTCTCGCGCTCGCCGCCGCGCGTCGTTTAACGGCGCTGGGCTACCGGGACGTGGCCTTGCTGAAGGACGGGCTGGCGGGCTGGAAGGCGGCGGGCGGCGAGCTGTTTGCCGACGTCAATTCGCCCAGCAAGGCCTTCGGCGAACTGGTGGAACATCACCGGCGGACGCCGTCCATGGCGGCGCCGGCGCTGCAACGGCTGCTGGATGAGCGGGCGGATCTGGTGGTGCTGGACGTCCGGCGCTTTGACGAATACCACACCATGAGTATTCCCGGCAGTATCAGCGTGCCCGGAGCGGAGCTGGTATTACGGGCCGGCGACATGGCGCCGTCGCCGAACACCCTGATCCTGGTCAACTGCGCCGGGCGCACGCGCAGCATCATCGGGACGCAGTCCCTGATCAACGCGGGGGTGCCCAACCCGGTGGCGGCGCTGCGCAACGGCACCATCGGCTGGATGCTGGCCGGGCAACGGCTTGAACAACATCAATCGCGTCGCTATGGCCCGGCCAGTGACGCCGCGCGCCGCGCGGCCGCCGCCGCCGCCAGGGGGGTCGCGCAACGCGCCGGCGCGGGGGAGATAACCGCGGCCGACCTGCGGCGCTGGCTTGCCCGGGCGGATTACACCACCTATGTGTTTGATGTCAGGTCGGAGGAGGAGTACGCGGCCGGCCATTTTCCCGCGTCGCGCCCGGCGCCCGGCGGCCAGTTGGTACAGGAAACCGACCATTACGCCGCCGTGCGCGGGGCGCGCATCGTGCTGGTGGATGACGCCGACCTGACGCGCGCCAATATGACCGCCTCGTGGCTGGCGCAAATGGGCTGGCGGGTGTGGGTGCTGGACGGGTCGTCCGGCGGCGATGATGCCGAGTATGGGGCCTGGGTTCCCCCGGTGCCCGCGCCGGAGCGGGGGGCGGGGGGATTGCCGTCCCCTCGCCACGATCGTTATCGCCGTCCTTATGAAGGACTGGATAATTCCACGCAGGCCATGCAGGCCTACCTGGACTGGGAGGCCGGTTTGGTGGCGCAGCTGGACAAAGACGGTACCCACGGTTTTTTTGTGATCTGAATGATGAAGGCGTCCGGGCGATCGGTTCGTGGCCGCGCCCGGGCGTGCCTGGCGGTAATATCCAGACACGCCGTCATATAAAATTACATTTATATCCCGTGGTTTTAGCCTGTGAACCCTCGTCCGCCGCTACCCCTATCGTGTCCCCGGCTATGGAAACGACATCCCCGTTTCACGCGTTCGCCTGATGACGCAATAAACAACGTAGCCAATATTTTTGTTAAAAAACAATTAATAATGATTATTCCCAGCACGCCGGGGTCTTAGCCAAACCCACGCGGAAGGCGCTTTTCCCGCACATTGTGGAGAAAGTGTGAAGAATCATTTTCAATCATATACAATGATAACGATTATTATTACTATTCTCATTCATATTAAAAGAGGTAATTATGTAAAGGTACATAATAAATGTGTGTAACTAAAAATTTCACCAATAGCCCCCTTGCATTACTGTTGACCGCTATGCTCAGCAGCGGCGCCGGCGCCGAAACCACAGATAAAACAGACGAAAACGAAGGCGAGGACGTGATGGTCGTCAAGGCGACGGCCGAGGAAGAACTGAAACAACAGCCCGGCGTATCCATTATCACGGCTGAAGATATCAAAAAGTCCCCGCCGGTCAACGACCTGTCGGAGATCATCCGTAAAATGCCCGGCGTCAACCTGACCGGCAACAGCGCCTCGGGCAGCCGCGGCAATAATCGCCAAATCGATATCCGCGGCATGGGGCCGGAAAACACGCTGATCCTGATTGACGGCAAACCGGTCACCTCGCGCAACGCGGTACGCTATAGCTGGCGGGGAGAACGGGATACCCGCGGCGATGCCAACTGGGTGCCGGTGGAGATGGTCGAACGTATCGAAGTGTTGAGGGGGCCGGCGGCCGCGCGCTACGGTTCCGGCGCCGCGGGCGGCGTGGTAAACATTATCACCAAGCGGCCGACCGACGATTGGCACGGGTCGTTATCCCTGTACACCAACCAGCCGGAGGATGATAAAGAGGGCGCCACCAAACGGGCCAACTTCAGCCTGAGCGGCCCGCTGATCGATGATGTGCTGACCATGCGGCTATACGGCAATATCAATAAAACCGACGCCGACAGCCCCGATATCAACACCCAGCAGAACGGTTCCTATGCCGCCGGCCGCGAAGGGGTGCGCAACAGGGACATCAATACGCTGCTGTCATGGAAAATCGATCCCCGGCAAAGCCTGGACGTGGAATACGGCTACAGCCGCCAGGGTAATATCTACACCGGCGATACCCAGTACAGCAACGGTAACGTCAGCAGCCTGGTGCCCACCCTGTATGGCCAGGAAACCAACCGTATGTACCGCCAGAATTATGGCGTAACCCATAACGGCGTATGGGACTGGGGCCAGTCACGCACCGGCTTCTATTATGAAAAAACCAATAATACCCGTTTGATGGAGGGATCGACGGGGCGCGTCGAGGGCATGATCAACAGCAACACTTTCTCCACCAGCCGGCTGGAGAACTACAAAGCCAACACGGAGCTGAATATCCCGCTTGACCTGCCGGTGGATCAAACCGCGACGCTGGGCGCCGAATGGAACCGCGAAGCGCTGAACGACCCGGCCTCGATGCGTGCCACCAGCCAGACCAACGTCACCATCGGCGGCGTGTCGGGCGATCCGGCGCAGCGCAGCAGTAAAAACAGCGCGGAATTAAGCGCGCTGTATTTCGAGGACAATATCGAAGCCTTGCCCGGCACCGACCTGATCCCCGGCCTGCGTTTCGATTATCACAGCAAATTCGGCGCCAACTGGAGCCCGAGCCTGAACATGTCGCAGGAACTCGGCGAATTTTTCCAGCTTAAGGCGGGCATCGCCCGGGTATTCAAGGCGCCTAACCTGTACCAGTCCAGCGAGGGCTATCTATTGCGCACCAACGGCAACGGCTGCCCGGCGGGGGTCGCCACCGGCGCCTGCTACCTGCTCGGCAACGACGATTTGGATCCGGAAATCAGTATCAATAAAGAGATCGGCCTGGAATTTACCGCCAACGGCTATGACGCCGGCATTACCTATTTCCGTAACGACTACCGCAATAAAATCGTGGCCGGCACCGATGTTATCGGCACCGCGTCCGACAGCGGCAATATCCTGCGCTGGGAAAACGGCGGCAAGGCCCTGGTGGAAGGGCTGGAGGCCAACCTGGTGGTGCCGGTGATGCCCGATACGCTGAACTGGCGCACCAACGCAACCTATATGATCACCTCCGAGAATAAGGAAACCGGCAATCCGCTGTCGGTCATTCCCGAATACACCGTCAATACCATGCTCGACTGGCAGGTCAACGACAGGCTGTCCGCCAATGTGGCCTGGACGATGTACGGCCGCCAGAAACCGCGTGGGTACGCCGACATCCGCAATGAAGTCGGCACGCTGTCCAGCAAAGAGCTGGGCGCCTACTCCGTGGTGGGCGCCGGCCTGAATTACGACGTGACGAAAAATGTCCGGGTTAACGTGGGCATCAGCAATTTGCTGGATAAACGCGTTTATCGTGAAAACGAAGGGGCATTAACCTATAACGAACCGGGACGGGCCTATTATGCCGGCTTGACCACCTCGTTCTGAACGGCGTGGCGCCGTCGCGGGCGTCAGGCTCCTGGCGGCGCGGGGATATGGCAGGGTATCTGCGCGCGCCATGAGCCGCTGACTATGCCTTCAGCGAGGCCATATCAATGACAAAGCGGTATTTAACATCGCTTTTCAGCATACGTTCATAGGCGTCGTTGATATCCTGCATCCTGATCATCTCAATATCGGACGCAATGCCGTGTTCAGCGCAGAAATCGAGCATTTCCTGGGTTTCGGCAATGCCGCCGATGCATGAGCCCGCCACGGAACGGCGTCCCAAGATCATCGATACGGTATTGAGCATCGGGCTGATATCCCCCAGGAAGCCGACAAACACCAGCGTGCCGTCCAGGTTCAGCGTCGGCATATAGGGGTTGATGTCATGCACGTAGGGTACGGTGTCGATAATCAAGTCGAACTGGCCCTTCGCGGCCGCTACCTGCGCGTCGTCGGTCGACAGCACGATATGGTGCGCCCCCAGGCGGCGGGCATCCTGTTCTTTATCCGCTGAACGGGTAAACAGGGTGACGCCGGCGCCCAGGGCGTTTGCCAGCTTGAGCGCCATATGGCCTAAACCGCCCAGGCCGACCACCGCCACCTTGCTGCCTTTGCCTATTTTCCAGTGGCGCAGCGGGGACCAGGTGGTGATGCCCGCGCACAACAGCGGCGCGGCGGCCTTGAGATCTATCCCGGCCGGCATCTTCAGCACAAAATCCTGCGATGCCAGGATGGTCTGGGAATAACCGCCGTAGGTGGGCATGCGATCGTGGCGGTCAATGCCGTTGTAGGTTTGTATATTGCCTTCTTCGCAATATTGCTCCAGGCCGTGCCGGCAGGGCGAACACTCGCGGCAGGAATCCACCATGCAGCCAATCCCCGCGTAATCGCCTGGCTTGAATTTCGTCACCTCTTTTCCCACCGAGATAACGCGGCCGATCGCCTCATGACCGGGCACCACCGGATAAGCGCTGAAACCCCAATCGTTGCGAGCCTGATGCAAATCGGAATGGCAGACGCCGCAATACAGCACCTCAATCACCACATCATCGGGTCGTGGATCGCGGCGGGTAAATTCGAACGGCGCGAGCGGGGCTGTCGCCGATTGGGCCGCGTAACCCAGTACGTTCATGGTCATGTTGTTTCTCCTATAGCATGCGTACAGTTACTGTAGGCGTGATAAACCCCGAGCGCCAGGTGAAGTCGCTGGCAAGGACTTATGAAACTAAGGCATGTACAGGGAAAGCGGCCTGGCGCGGCCTAGGCCGAATGTAAAATAAATGTGATGGGGATCGGTAATCCGCTAAAAAATACTTGTATGGTAGTAGTCATCTGCTTATCTTTTCACCACATAACGCAACCCTGTCCTTTCCTCCAAGACTACTGGCCGAGAACAACGCTATGAGTATAAAAACAGAAATAATACAGCCTGAAAGAAGTACCTCTGATCTGGTAAAAGTCTCCGTATCCGGCTGGTTGGGCACCGCCCTGGAATTTATGGATTTCCAGCTCTATTCGCTTGGCGCGGCATTAGTGTTTCATGAAGTGTTTTTCCCGGAGCAATCCGCGGCCATGGCGCTAATCCTGGCCATGGGAACCTACGGCGCGGGGTATGTCGCCCGTATTGTCGGGGCGTTCGTTTTTGGCCGGATGGGCGATACCGTCGGCAGAAAAAGAGTGCTTTTTATCACCATCGCGATGATGGGTATCTGTACCACATTAATCGGGGTGTTGCCGACCTATGCCCAAATCGGTATTTTTGCGCCCCTGCTGTTGATAACCCTACGTATTATCCAGGGGCTAGGCGCGGGCGCGGAAATATCCGGCGCCGGCACCATGCTGGCCGAATATGCCCCAAGGGGCAAACGCGGGCTTATTTCGTCCCTGGTCGCCATGGGCACCAACTGCGGCACGCTGTCGGCCACCGCCATATGGGCCCTGATGTTTTTTGTGCTGGATAAAGATCAACTGCTGGCGTGGGGCTGGCGTATCCCGTTTTTGTCCAGCATCGTGGTCATGATCTTTGCCATATGGTTACGATTGAACCTGAAGGAAAGCCCGGTGTTTGAAGGAGCCAAGGAAAGCGACGGCGGGGCGGCGGTTACTTACGCCGTCGACCAAACCCATTCACTGGGCGCGATGTTCGGCAGTAAAGCATTTTGGCTGGCGACGGGGCTGCGTTTTGGCCAGGCGGGCAATTCAGGACTGATCCAAACATTCCTGGCCGGGTATTTAGTGCAGACGCTGTTGTTTGAAAAGCGTATTCCCACCGATGCGCTGATGATCAGTTCCATCATCGGGTTTATGACCATACCCCTGCTTGGCTGGATCTCGGATAAAATTGGCCGCCGCATTCCGTATATCCTGCTGAATATCTCAGCCATCATCCTCGCTTACCCGATGCTGTCGATGATTGTGGATAAAAATAACGATGTGAATACCATTATGGCTTCCATCATTATTATCCATAATTTCGCCGTATTGGGGCTGTTTGCGCTGGAAAATATCACCCTGGCGGAATTGTTCGGCTCGCGTAACCGCTTTACCCGAATGGCGATTTCCAAAGAGGCGGGTGGGTTGGTCGCGGTGGGATTCGGCCCGGTATTGGCGGGGATTTTCTGCAATATGACCGGTTCCTGGTGGCCGATTACCGCGATGATCATCCTCTATTCGTGTATCGGTTTAATCTCCGCCCTGTTAATGCCGGAAGTGAAAGACCGGGAACTGAGCATCCTGAACGATGCGGCCTGACGGATATTGATTGGGCATGCAGGCGCGGTCCGCGCCGTTTAACGCCCCGCCGTCGCCCGGGTGACACTGGCGCCGGCGGGGCGTTTTTTTATCAAGACGGGCTGCGTTTGTCCGCGGCTTGGTGCTCAAAGTCGGACGCGCCGTGGCGTTCACGCAACTGCTCCGAGGGATCGCCCCATGTGCGGTTTACCCTGCGTCCACGCTGCACGGCAGGGCGTTTGCCGATCTCCTCGGCCCAGCGCGTGAAGTTTTTATACGACGCCACGTCCAGAAATTCCCCCGCGTCGTACAGGCCGCCGGTAACCAGGCTGCCGTACCACGGCCAGATGGCGATATCGGCAATCGAATAGCTATCGCCGGCGATAAAGCGATGATCGGCCAACTGCCGGTCCAGCACGTCGAGCTGGCGTTTGGCTTCCATGGCGAAGCGATCGATGGCGTATTCGATTTTCACCGGCGCGTAATTATAGAAATGGCCGAAACCCCCGCCCAGATAAGGCGCCGAGCCTTGCAGCCAGAACAGCCAGTTCAGCGTTTCGGTGCGCGCGGCGCGATCCTGCGGCAGGAAGCGGCCGAATTTCTCCGCCAGGTAAAGCAGGATGGCGCCGGATTCAAATACACGAACGGCCGGTGAGGCCGAACGATCGAGCAACGCGGGAATTTTGGAGTTGGGGTTCACGGCCACAAAACCGCTGGAGAACTGATCGCCTTCGCCGATGCGGATCAGATGCGCGTCGTATTCCGCGCCCTGTTCGCCCAACGCCAGCAGTTCTTCCAGCAGTATCGTGATTTTCTGGCCGTTAGGGGTGCCCAACGAGTATAGCTGCAGCGGATGTTTGCCGACCGGCAGCGTTTTTTCGTGCGTCGGCCCGGCAATCGGGCGGTTGATATTGGCGAACGCGCCGCCATCTTTAGGCGTCCAGGTCCAGACCTTGGGTGGCTGATAGCTGTTTTCTGACATGATGCGGGGCTGCCTTATAGTGAAAAGGATTATCCTCACAGTGTAGCATTCAGCCAAAAGAAGATTTAGCCGCGCGAGGGATGTCTGTCCCCGCGGGCGATTTTTTGCATAAATATTTGTCGTCCGCCATTAAAACTCTTTATTTCTCATCGGCGGCAAAATCCTTATGCTGGGATCAAACTCCACGCAAACCAGTAACAAGGAAACCGACCATGGCTTCATCCCCGGATAACCTATTCCGCCGGCATTTTATCGCTTTGGCCATGTTGGGCGCGGGTTGCGGGCTGCATCCGGCGGGCGCGCTGGCCGCCGACACGCTGCGGCTGGCCCATGCCTCCAGCAGCGATAGCCTGATCAACCAGGCGGTAATGCGTTTCGCCGCCGAGGTGAAACAGCAATCCAATGATGCGCTTGAAATCCAGGTGTTCCCCGACGGACAGTTGGGGGACGAGGGCGCCATCGCGGAGTCAACCGGCTCCGGCGCCATTACCATGGGGCTGGGCGGGGTGGTGGACGCCATCGATCCACGCCTGAACGCCGTGTCGTTACCGTTCCTGTTCAAAGACGCCGGCGCGGTGCATCGTTTCCTGGACAGCGACGCGGGTAAAAAATTTTTAGCCATGGGTGAACCGCGCGGCTACGTAATGCTGTCCGCGCTGGATTCCGGTTTCCGCCAGTTCGCCAACAACAAGCGCGCCATCGTGGAACCGGCGGACCTCAACGGCCTGAAGATCCGTACGCCGCCTAATCCGGTGATCCTGGACACCATCAGGCAACTGGGCGGGCTGCCGCAGTCCATCCCGTTTGGCGAGGTCTATACCTCGCTCCAGTCCGGCGTGGTCGATGGCGTCGAGCCCGAGCTGCGTGATTTCAGCGACCAGCGTTGGTATGAGGTGGTGAAACACGTCTCCATGGCCAATTACATCTGGTCGGCGAACTATTGGTATATGAATAAAGCGGCCTTTGACGCGTTAAGCCCGGAAAACCAGCAGGTGCTGCGGTCGGCCGCGGCCGATACCACCGCCTGGTATCGCGGCCGGCTCGACGAAGTCTACGGCAAGCTTACCGACCAGCTTAAAGCCAAAAAAGTGGTGTTCAACGACGTGGACCGGGCGGCATTCCTGGCAAAAGTGGCGCCGGTCTACGATCGGTTCGGCAAGGCCTGGGGCGCGGATTTTATTAAACAGTTGCGCGCCGGCGTCGGCCGGGAGTAGCCCGCATGACCGCCGTTCATTATGCCGCCACCAACGGACCCGCCTGGCTGACCCGCTTATTGATGTGGGCCGGCGGCGCGCTGTTCATGGTGACGTTGTTATCCACGCTGCTGGGTATCATCGCCCGCTACTTCGGCTGGTCCGGCCTGGAGTGGACGTTTGAAACCGCGGAAATCTCGTTTATCTGGGTGACCTTTCTCGGCGCGGTGCTGGCGGAAATCCGCGGCGAAAACGTGCGTTTCCTAAGCCTGGTGGCGCTGTGCCCGCCGGCGGTCCGGCGCGGGCTACAGTTATTATCCTCGCTGGTCTTGCTGGGCATCAGCCTCTGGCTGCTGGCCAGCGGCCTGAAGATTGTGCAAACCTCCGCCTGGGTCCCCACGCCGGTGCTGCGGTTGCCGAACGGCGTGATTACGCTGTCGCTGGTCAGTTTTGCCGCCATGCTGATGTGGCTTGCGGCATGGCGCATCCGGCGGTTCTTTTATCCGCGTTCCGGTGAGGCTTTATGACCGTCCTGATCCTGGTGTGCGCTTTTCTGATCCTTCTGTGCGCCGGCGTGCCGATTGCCTGGGCCATTGCCGGCGGCAGTATCGCGGCGCTGATGTTCGGCGATTTTCCGATGCCGGTCGCCTGGCTGGCGCAGCAAACCATTCGCGGCGCCGACACCTATACGCTTATCGCCATTCCGTTATTCCTGTTTGCCGGGGAGCTGATGAATCGCGGCGGGTTAACGCACCGCATCATGCAGGTGGCGGAGCATGTGTTCGGCCGCTTCCGCGGCGGGCTGGGGCTGGTAAATGTCGCCACGGCGTTTGTCTACGGCGGTCTGACCGGTTCGGCCACCGCCGATACCAGCACGGTGGCCAAGGTCATGATCCCGATCATGGAGAAAAAGGGGTATCCGCGCGACTTCTCCGCAGCGGTCACCGCCGCGTCCGGCACTCTGGGGATTATAGTGCCGCCGAGCGTGATCCTGCTGCTGTACGGCGTATTAACCAATACCTCCATCGGCGGGTTGTTTGTCGCCGGGGTTATTCCGGGCGGCATGCTGGCGCTGGTGTTTATGGCGACGGCGTGGATTATCGGCGTGCGGGAAAACTTCCCGCGCGTGGAGGGTAAATTTGATTTCGCCCTGTTCCGGCGCGATTTGTGGCGCGCATTGCCGGCCATGTTTATGCCGGTATTCGTGCTGGGCGCCATTGTCACCGGGTTCGTTACCGCCACGGAAGCGGCGGGTCTGTCGGTGGTGTATGCGCTGTTGATTGGCGGGTTATTTTATCGCGAGCTGGGCTGGCGCGATCTGATCCCGGCGATTATCGAGTCCGTGGCGCTGACCGGGTCGGTGATGATTATCATGGCGGTGGCGGTTCCTTTCGGCTGGCTGTTGACCGTGACCCAGGTGCCCCATATGGCGGCGGCATGGATTGGAGCGCTGCAGACCGGGCCAGTGGTCACCATGCTGCTGGTGATCCTGGTGCTCAAAGTGGTGGGCTTCTGGATCGATCTGGGGCCGGCGATGATTATCCTGGCGCCGATCCTGGTGCCGATCGCCAAAGCGGCTGGGTTCGAGCCTTACCAGATTGGCCTTATCTTCACGCTGACCCTGGGCTGGGGGTTGTTTACCCCACCCATCGGCACCAATATCTTCGTGGTGTGCAATGTGGCCAAAATCGACATCGGTCCGGTATCGCGCAGGCTGATCCCGTTCTGGTTCGCCACGGCGTTCGCCATTGCGCTACTGATCTTTTTTCCTTCATTAACCCTGTGGTTGCCCGGCCTGATGGGTTACTGACGCGCACTTGGACGAGAACTGAATGAAACATTTAGTCGGTGGTATATCCAGCGCAGGCCGCGCTTTGCCTGAAATCGACGGTTACACGCCGGTGATTGAAAAAGCGGCGGGGGCCTGGCTATGGGATCAGCGCGGTCAACGCTACCTGGATACCGCGCTGGGTTTCGGCGCGACGCTGCTCGGCCATAATCCGCCGTCGGTGGTGGATGCCGTGCGGCAAACTCAGCAGGATATGCTGATGCCGGCGTTTCCGCATGCGCTGGAAGAAGAGGCGGCCGCCCGGTTAAGCGACCTCACCGGCGAGCTGGATAAAGTCATTTTTGTCAACTCGGGCAGCGAGGCGGTGCATCTGGCCGCCCGCGCCGCCCGCGCCGCCACCGGACGGCGCCTGGTGGTAAAGTTTGCCGCCGGTTATGACGGCTGGTTCGATAACGTCGCCTTCGGCAACGCGGGGTCGGCGCCGGCGGAGATGCCGGGGACCGCGCGCCCGGAAAAAGAAGGCATGCTGCTGCTGCGCTACAACGATTTCCAGGATGTCGACGCCCTGTTCGCCGCATATCGGGATATCGCCGCCATTATTGTCGAACCGGTAATGGCCAACGCGGGTTGCATTGAACCCGCCGCGGGATACTTGCAATACCTGGCCGAACGCGCGCATCAGGCGGGCGCCCTGGTTATCCTGGACGAAGTGCTGATGGGTTTTCGTTTGCATGCGGGGTTGGCCGGGCATCTGCTCGGCGTGGACGCCGATTTCGCCACCGTCGGCAAAGCCATCGGCAGCGGGACCGTGGTCGCGGCGCTGGTGGGCAAAGCGCGGCATATGGCGGTGTTTGACGACGGGCGGGCGGTGCGGGCGGGAACCTACAGCGGCAACCCGCCGGTCTGCGCCGCGGTGATTGCCACCCTGGCCGAACTGCGCCGGCAGGATTACCGGCAGCTGCTGGCGCGCGGGGACGCGCTGCGCCAACGGGTGACGGCGGAATGCCGGGCGCGGGGCGTGGCGCTATCCAGCTCCGGCTACGGCACGGTATTCACGCTGTGGCCCCGGGCGTCGGCCCCGGAGGATTATCCACAGGCGCTGGCGGCGGCCGATAAACAGTGGAGTCTCGACCTGCATATCGCCCTGCGCCGCCGGCTTATCTTAACCATGCCGTTTGTCTTCGGCCGGTTTTATCTGTCGTTCAGCCATGACCAGCAGTCGGTTGACCTGCTGGCCGCGGCGTGCGGCGCGTCGATTATGGCGCTGTGAGCATAGGCACGGCCTGGTCCGCGCAGGGCCGGGTCACCCAGTCGCGCAGGCACTGGGCCAGGCGGCGAGTGCCGACATGCGCGTCTTCCGGCACCAGCAGCGCCAGATCGAGCGGCCTTAGGGTGGGCAGGTGCTCATTGGGGCCCAAAATGCGCCAGTCGGCGGGGATCACCGACGCGGGCAACACCGTCAGCGCCCGGCCGATCCTGACCGCCGTCTGCACCCCGGACAGATGGGATGAGGTACAAACGATGCGCCAGCGCAGCCCGGCGTGGTCCAGCGCCGTCACCACCTGCGGCCGGGCGCGGCAACCTTCCGGGAACAACACCAGCGGCAACGTGCCTTGCCGTTCGGGGGAGCATCCTGGTGCGGTGCACCACAGCTGCGGCTCCTGGCGCAAAAATTCGCCGTTGGCCTCGCCGGGCTGGCGGGTAACAATGGCCAGTTCCAGATGGCCGTCGCCGAGTAGTTTTTCCAGCTTGCAGGAAAAATCGCTGACGATCTCCACCTGCAAATGCGGGTTGGGCTCGGAGAACCGTTCGATCAGCCTGGCGCCGATGGTGTCCAGATAGTCATCCGGCATCCCGATGCGGATGCGTGACTTTGCCGCGAAGCAGCCCAGCGCGGTCAGGGCCTCTTGCTCGAGCGCCAGCATGCGGCGGGCATAACCAATCAGCTTTTCGCCGGACGCGGAGAGGGAGATGCCCTGGCGCGAACGCTCCAGCAATCGCTGGCCCACATGTTTTTCCAGCCGGCTTAACATGATGCTGACGGCGGCCTGGGTTTTGCCCAGCTGTTCGGCGGCGATGGTGAAGCTGCCGCACTCGTAGACCGCGATAAACGCGGCCAGGGTATCGTTATCAAGGTGGCGCATGGGTTCTCCTGGCCAAAACCGGCAGGAAGATCATGCAATTTTTGTTCCACCCCGCAGTTGTTAGCGGCCGCGCGCCATAAAACGCCGGGCCAGGATCGGCAGCGAGATTACCGCAATCAGCATCAGGCCGACGATAATGGACATCACGATGCCCGGCACGTTCAGCAGGCTCAGTCCAAAGGTCACCAGTCCCATCAGGAAGGCGGCGATAATCACCCCGGTCATGCTGCCTGAACCGCCGAGCACGTTAACCCCGCCTAATACCACCATGGTGATGACGCTTAGCTCCCAGCCCAGGGCTAGGGTGGGGCGGGTGCTGCCCAGGCGCGAGGTAAGCAGCACCGCGGCCAGGCCGGACAATACGCCCACCAGCATAAATAGCACCAGGTTATGGCGTTTTACATTTATGCCGGAGTAATAGGCGGCGACCGGATTATTGCCGATGGCGAAGGTGCGGCGGCCAAAGTTGGTTTTATGCAGCAGAAAGTAAAACATCAGCGCCAGCAGGATAAATAACGCAAACTCGAACGACAGCGCGCCGAACACATAACCCTGGCCGAACCAGGCAAAATCCGGCGGATAGCGGTTAATGGACCGATCGCCCAGCAATACATAGGTGATGCCGCGAAACAAACTCATGGTGCCGATGGTGATAACGATGGAGGACAGATTCAGCCGCGTCACCAGCAGGCCGTTAATCATGCCGCACAGCAGCCCGACACCCAATCCGACGCACACCAGACCGGGCGTCGCCAATCCGGCCTGGGCGCAAAATCCCATGATGGTGGAGCTGAGCGCCATGATCGACGCCACCGACAGATCAATTTCCCGGGCGATGATCAGCATTGCCATCGGCAGGACGATAATCGCTTTTTCGGTGAAATTAAACGTAGCGTCCGACAGGTTCCAGATATTCAGGAAATAAGGTGAGGCGGCGGCGTTAAGGGCGAACACCGCCACCGTCACGGCCAGCAGGAAACCTTCCCAGCTCAGCAGGCAGCGGATAAACGGGTTCTGGCGCAGCGGGGCCGGCTCTGGATGCGGGTGCGAGGATAAGGTCTTGTTCATAAACCGGTCCCTTTAGTCGGTCCGTCCTGTTGTAAGGACTGTTGCGCAAGGGCTACATCGCGCAGGATCAGGCGTCCCCTACGCTTATTGGCGCGTTCATTCATGATGACGGCGATGACGATGACGCCGCCGGAAATCGCCATTTGCCAAAACGGCGATACGCCGATGACCGGCAGGGCATTATTGATGACGCCCAGGAACAACGCGCCCAGCAGGCAGCCCGGCACGGTGCCGATGCCGCCCATGGTGCTGATGCCGCCTATCACGCAGGCGGCGACAATCTGCAGTTCGAACCCGTTGGCGACGTCGACATAAGCCACCGCGAAGCGGGTGATCCACAGATAGCCGCTGAACCCGGCCAGCGTTCCCGATAAACAGAAGCTGATAAACTGCATTTTCCCGGCATTGATGCCGGCGTAGTACGCCGCCGTGGGGTTGCCGCCGGCGGTATACAGCGCGCGCCCGGTACGGCTGTAGCGCATAAAATAGCCGACCGCCGCCAGCACGGCCAGCGCGCACCATCCCAGCACCGGCAAATGCAGGAACACGGCGCGCGGCAGGCTGAGAAAGGCGGAACTCATTTGGTGGGCGTTGATCCAGCCGCCGCCGGACAGCAAAAAGATGATGCCGCGGTAAATGCTCATGGTGCCGAGCGTTACGACAATCGACGGGATGCCGAGTTTCCACACCAGCGCGCCGTTGATGGCGCCCATCAGCAAACCGGTGAGGGTGGCGACGGCCACCAGCAGCCAGATGGGCAGATCCGGGTAATGGAAATTCAGCAGCGCCACAATCATGCCGGTTAGCGCCAGGTTGGCGGCCATCGATAAATCGATGCCTTTGGTCAGCAGGACCATCATCTGGCCGAGGGCCAGGATAATCAGGATCGCGGTATCGTTGAACATGTCCAGTACGTTGCCGGGGTATAAAAACTCCGGCGACCGGCTGCCGACCCCGAGTATCATCAACAGGATAACCACGGCCAGGAATAGCTCGCGGTGCTTAAGTAGGTTTTTCATGATTACGCGGCCTCCTCGCCGCTACCGCTGGCGACGCTGACAATCATCTCCGCCGTCACGTCGGCGGCGTTGAATTCCCCAACCATCAATCCTTCATGCATCACGATAATGCGGTTGGCCATGCCCATGATTTCAGGCAGCTCCGACGACACCATGATCACCGCCAGCCCAAGGCCCACCAGTTCGGCCATAAACTGATGCACCGCCGCTTTTGAGCCGATATCAATCCCTTTGGTGGGCTCGTCAAGAATGATGATCTGCGGCTGCGTCGCCAGCCATTTGCCAATCACCACCTTTTGCTGGTTGCCGCCGGATAAGGTCTCCACCGATTGCCGCCAGCTGAACGCCTTGACCTGCAGGCGCCTGGCGTATTCATCCGCCAGGGCCCACTCCTTCTTTTCATTGAGGATGCCGGTTGGGTTAAGGTGGCTGAGCTGCGGCAGGCTGATATTCTGGTAGATAGGCAATTCGATAATCGCCCCCTGCTGCTGGCGCTCTTCGGGCACGTAAACGATCCCGGCGCCGATGGCCTCGGCGGGGTGGGAAAAATGCCGCGCTTTACCATTGATGATGATCTGCCCATGGCTGGGTTTGGTGACGCCGAACAAGGCTTTCATTAACTCCGTGCGTCCGGCGCCGACCAGGCCGTAAAAGCCGAGGATTTCACCTTTACGCAGCGAAAAACCGATGGCCGAAAACTCGGTGGGATGGCACAGGTCGCGGACCTCCAGCAGGGTTTCGCCCGGCATATGGGAAGGGCGGGGATAGGCCTGGCTGATTTCACGGCCGACCATCATGGTGACCATTTTTGCCTCGGTCATGTCGCTGATATGGCCCGACCCGATATAACTGCCGTCGCGCAGCACGGTGTAATAGTCCGAAATGGCGAAAATCTCGTCGAACTTATGTGAAATAAACAGGATGGCTTTTCTTTCCTGCTTCAGGCGGGCAACGATTTGGTAGAATTCGCTGATTTCGTGCTGGGACAGCGCGGCGGTGGGTTCGTCGAGGATCACCACCTGGGCCTCGAAGGACAGGGCGCGGGCAATCGCCACCATATGGCGCTGGGCGATACTCAGCTCTTTTAATACGGCGCGCGGGTCAATCTGCACGTCCAGCCGGGCCAGGATCTCCGTGGTTTTTTGCCGCATCGCCGGCCAATCGAGGCGTTTGAATATCCCGCTATACAGGTAGTGCCCGGCAAAAATATTCTCCGTAACCGACAGCTCGTCAAACAGCACGGTTTCCTGATGGATGGCGGTAATGCCGAGCTTATGGGCGGACTCCGGGTTCGCCAGCTTTATCGGGATATCTTTATACAGGATCTCGCCTTCCTCCGGCTGGTAAATCCCGGTCATTACCTTGACCAGCGTCGATTTACCCGCGCCGTTTTCGCCAATCAGCGCCGTCACCCTGCCGGGATAAAGGTCGACCCGGACGTTTTCCAGCGCCCGGACCCCCGGAAACTTTTTGGTGATCCCTTTTAATGACAATAATGGTGTGGTATCGGTCATCACGTCCCCCGTATTACCCTCCCGGCATTAAAAACCGGCCCATCCCCGGCGGGGGCGAGCCGGCGAGCGCATCAGAATATTTTAGAATACTGATCGATATTACTGGCGTCGTAGACAAACGGCTTGGACATCGCGCCATTGCCGTCCGCATCCAGCTGCACCTGACCCAGCCGTCCCATATTGGCCTGCGTGGGCTTGGTCTTGCCCTTGACCAAATCATAGGCGATATAGGTAGCGGCATAACCGAGGTCGATAGGATTCCAGATGGCGAAACTTTTGGTCGCCCCGGATTTCACCGCGCCGGCCATTTCCGACGGCAGGCCAAGGCCGGTCACATACACCTGGCCGATTTTACCCTGGTCCTTGACCGCCTGGGCCGCGGCCACGATACCCACCGACGAAGGGGAAATAATGACCTTCAGGTTGGGGTAGGTCTTCAGCAGGCCGATGGTCTCGCGGTAGCTTTTATCCGACAGGTCATCGCCGTAGGCGACCGTGACCAGGTTCACCGAAGGGTACTTCGGCAACACCTTTTTCATTTCGGCAATCCACAGGTTCTGGTTAGTCGACGTAGGGGTGGCGCTTAATATCGCCGCGTCCCCTTTTTGCAGGCCCAGCGCCGCGACGGCATCCGCCGCCAGCTGGATATTCATTTGGCCGATCAGGTCGTTACTGGACGGATTGAGATGTATCTGACGGCCTTCCTTGGCCACGCCGGAATCCCAGGACACTACTTTGATGCCGCGCTGCATGGCTTTTTTCAGCACCGGCACCAGGGCGTCCGGGTCGTTGGCGGACACCGCGATAGCATCCACCCCTTGCGCAATCAGGCCGTTAAGCACTTCAATCTGCGCTTCCGCCGTGGTGGTGGTGGGGCCGGTATAAATCACTTTGACATCGCCAAGCTCTTTGGCGGCCTGCTGCGCGCCGACGTTCGCCGCCTCGAAGAAGCCGTTGCCCAGCGATTTGGCCACCAGCGCGATTTTGACTTCGGCGTAGGCCGTGCCCGCCAGCGCCAGGCAGGACAACATCAGGGTACAACTGAGAATTCGTTTTAATTTCATCGTATGTACTCCAGCTGATCATAATAATGCATGGAAAATACAGGGTATTAAAACTGATGCGGCACGATCGTGACGCCCGGCGCACTTGCGATCGCGGGGACGGGGTTGCTGCGAGGTTATGGCCGGTAATCACAAGCATTAACCTCCCGGGAAGGCGTTATCATGACTCTAGGACCAAGGGCGGTACGCCGCCTTTATGCCATTGCCAGCTCTTGTCCGATCATGGCAGTGACAGAAAGGTGTGGATGAGCGACATCACAAATCAATAACATTTATTTAATGAAAGGGTCTGGTGATGCCATGGGTATTTTCAGCGTTGCCGCCGGAGGGTGGGGCAGGCGGCAAAAACGATCCCGTACGCTCCCCTGGCCGAATTCCAGGGGCTGGGCCATGCGCCGACGATCCGGCAGCCGCACCGTTGCTCCAGCCACACATACAGCGATTGGCGGTCCAGCCCGTCGGCGCAGGGCATGGCATGATGGGCGAAGATGCGCGGCGATAGCCAGCCGTGTGAAAACGCGATCGTCCGGCGATCGCGCCACTGCTCAATGTTGCTGCCGGCGCTCCAGCATATCACGGGCCCAGCGGAACTGGCGATTGGCGGCGCGCAGCCTGACCTCGTCGGAAGCCAACCCCGCCAGCGCGAGCAGCGTTTGCTCCTGCGTGGCGTTCAGCGCGCGCGGTTGGTAATCCATTACACACAATGACCCCAACGCAAAGCCATCGGGATCGACTACCGGAGCGCCGGCATAGAACCGGAAGTGGGGGGAGTTCGCGACCGCCGGGTTGTCGGCAAAAAGCGTCGCGCGCGACAGGTCCTCTACTGCGAAGACCCCTTTTTGCAGGACGGTGTGATTGCAGAAAGCCCAGCTGCGCGGAGTTTGCGTGAGTTCCAGCCCCTGGCGTGACTTAAACCACTGGCGCGTAGGGGTCAGCAGCGTCATCAGCGCGATGGGCATCCGCAAATTCTGACCGGCAAGCCAGGTCAGACGATCGAAAGCTTCCTCGGGCGCCGTATCCACCAAACCGGAACGATCCACCGCCACGAGGCGCTGGCCTTCATTGTCCGCCAGGGGGAAAGACAACGGGAATTCAAAGTGCTCCAAGGGGGCGTCGGCATCAGTTAAGGCGGTGAGAATCGCGTCCGGGAGCTGCTCGGGCGGCACAACCCGGACGGGCAACGGGGCGCGATCCGGTGCCATTGCCATGGCGTCGGCGCGGCCCACGGCCACCAGCCGCGTCTGTCCCAGGGCGGGATGGTCGGCCAGGTGATACAACAAGGATCGCCGCTCAGCGCGCGCGTCGGCCAGATCGACCACCACCACCGCCGGTAAGCGGTAGCCGATGGCGAAAGAGGTCGCGTAGACGTCCCCGTAGGCCTCGACGGCGCATTCGCCGACCGTGGACAGCAGCCCTTCAAGCAGCGGGCGGCGCGCCGGCGAAGCGAGCAGGACGACCCGCGCTGATGAAAACGCCGGCGAATGATCTTTCTTCTTCGCCATAAAGGCCAGGACATCGGCGCGGTACACGCGGCGATGACCCCCAGGGGTCTTCCACGAGGTTAAGGTCCCGCCTTCCATGAACAACTGGGCGGTGCGTACAGAAATACCGAGCAAATGCGCGGCCTGGGACGTAGTCAGTATATCTTTTTCCATAGGTCTCTAACGCTTGGGGGCTGGGTTCTTTCCGAAGCTTGGTCCATTTTTGATAAAATATCAATTTTTTATGAAAAATCGGTAAAATTTGATATATTTGACATAATTGATACCCGATCATATAGTTTCTCCGCGCCGCGCAAACCGCGGCGATCATGTTCGCTGGCAGCGGGCGCCGGAGTTGTCGTCTCTTCATTACATGGTTCGTCCGAATCTCGCGCTGCCTCCCGGTCCACCTATAAGACTTGAAGACGGAGTGCCCTGATGACCCATTCTACCCCTGAGAAAAATTCCACCACCATGACAGTGGACATGGACGGCAGCGATGTGCATGGACGATACGACTTCATCGTTTGCGGGACCGGGCCTTCCGGCTCGGTCGTCGCGGCGCGGCTGGCGGAGAACCCGCAGGTGCGCGTGCTCCTGATCGAGGCCGGCGGCAGCGACGATGTGTCGGAAGTCATGAACCCGGCCCAATGGCCCCTGAACCTGGGATCGGAGCGTGACTGGGCATTTTTCGCGCAGCCTAACTCGCATTTGAACGGCCGGGCCATCCCCCTTAACATGGGCAAGGTGCTCGGCGGCGGGTCGAGTATCAATGTCTGTGTGTGGGCGCGCGGGCATCGAAACGACTGGGAACACTACGCCGCGGAAGCGGGGGATAAGGGGTGGGGCTACGAATCGGTCCTCGGGATCTATCGCCGTATCGAGGACTGGCAGGGCATCCCCGATCCGTTACGTCGCGGCGTGGGGGGACCGGTGCACGTGCAGTCCGCCGCCAAACCGCAGCCGATCGCCAGGGCGATGGTGGAAGCGGCCCAGTCCCTGGGCCTACCGGCTTTCGAAAGTCCCAACGGGGAAATGATGGAAGGCCGGGGGGGCGTGGCGATCAACGATCTGATCATCAAGGACGGGCGGCGCTCCTCTATTTTCCGTTCGTATGTGTATCCGCTAATGGGGCAGCCCAACCTGACGGTACTGACGCGGACCCTAGTGAGCAGGCTGATTTTCCAGGGCAAAGCGGTCGTCGGCGTGGAGGCGATCGAGGGCTCGACGACGCGTCGTTATATGGCGGAGCATGAAGTCATTCTCTCCCTGGGCGCGATCCAAACGCCCAAGGTATTGATGCAGTCCGGCATCGGACCCGCGCAAGAGTTGCAACGGCACGGCATCCCGGTGTTGCAGCATTTGCCGGGCGTGGGTCGGAACCACCAGGACCACGTTTCATTCGGCTGCATCTTCGAGTACCGCGAACCGCAGCCGATCGGACATGGCGGTTCCGAAGCCACGCTGTACTGGAAAAGCGATGCCGGCCTGGCGCGTCCCGATATGTTCCATTGCCAGGTCGAGTTCCCGGTGCCGAGCGCGGAAACGGCGGCCCTGGGCGTGCCCGAGCACGGATGGACGATGTTCGCGGGCCTTGCCCACCCCAAGAGCCGGGGATTGCTTCTGCTTTCCGGTCCAGATGTGGACGATCCGATCCGGATAGAAGCCAATACGCTCTCGCATCCGGACGATCTCAGGATGGCGTTTGCCAATATCGAGCTTTGCCGTGAACTTGGCAACGCCCCCGTCTTCGACACCCTGGTAAAGGGTGAGGTCCTGCCGGGCAAACTCAGTCCCCAGGCGATGAAAGCCTATGTGCGTAACTCGGCGGTTACCTACTGGCACCAGTGCTGCACGGCCAAGATGGGGCGTGATTCGATGTCGGTGGTCAACGGCCGGTTGAAAGTCTACGGCGTCGATCGGCTACGCCTCGCCGATGCCTCGATCCTGCCCGATGTCACCAGCGGCAATACGATGGCACCGTGCGTGGTTATCGGCGAAAGGGCGGCGGAAATGATCAAGGCCGACTATCGCATCTAGCGGCGGGGCGGCGCGCGGGAGAAATCAGGGATTACGGCATGGCGCGGTTTGGACTGGGCGTGAAATGACGGTTTTATGCGCGGGAAAACCGTCATAGGAAATAAATATGACCGCCTACAGCAGCATGGGCAGGGTGACGCCGGCCGTTTCCCGGCTACGTCGCGCGTAACGCGGGTCGCACTTCAGCAGCGACATAATCACCAGCTCCACCAACAGCATGACGCCCACCTTGGAATGCAGGGCGCCGGCGGTGAAGGGCCCTTCCGGTTTAGCGGCCACCAGCAGCACATCCGCCATGGCGGCCAGCGGACTGCGCGAGGTGTTGCTCAGCACGATGATGCGGCTACCGCGTTTGCGCGCCTGTTCAACGACATAGAGCACATCGCGGGTCGAGCCCGAGCTGGAAATGGCCAGCGTGACATCGCCGGCGGCAAAGCTGACGCTGTTCATGGCGGCCAGATGGGCGTCGGTGAATACCTGGGCCGGCATGCCGAGCCGCAGCAGCTTATAGTGCAGGTAATCCCCCATGGTGGCGCTGGCGGCGACGCCGAAGATCTGTATATGGCGCGCATGGTGCAGCAGGTCCGCCGCCGCGTCCAGATTGCCGCGCTTGATTAACCTGCCGGTATCGCGCAGCGCCAGCGCGCACTCGTCGATAAGCGTGGCGATATCGTCGCGGCTTTCATCGGGCTGCGCCGGCGCCGCCTGCTGCAGGTTGATGGCCAGCGCCATTTTAAATTCGGTGAAACCCTTGCAGCCGAGGTGACGGCAAAAACGGGTGATGGTCGCCTCACTGGTGTCGCTTTCCCGCGCCAGTTCAGTGATGGTCATATACAGCACGCGTTCCGCCTGCTGCATCACAAAGCCCCCCAGTTTTTGCAGCGCCGGGCTCAGGCCCGGCATATCCAGCCTGAGATTCAGCAGCAGATTCTCTTTTTCGTTCATCCGATCCTCGTTGGTTCCTGGCCTGGAAGCGTAGTTTGGCCTGACGGCGGGACTTTCACCAGCCGATTCTTGTCCCGGGCGGATAATTAAATGCTATGACGATAATTATTTCTTTTTTATTTTATAGTGGTAAAAATTATCATCAATACTTGGATTCCCGAAGGAAATTTTCATGTCCCTATTTCACAGCGGCGGCGAGAGCGCCTGGTTCGAGAAAGCCCAGCGCTTCGGCAAATCCTTTATGTTGCCGATCGCGATATTGCCGGCGGCGGGATTATTACTGGGCATTGGCGGCGCGCTCTCAAATCCCAACACCATCACCGCGTATCCGTTCCTCAACATTGCCTGGCTGCAGGGTATTTTTGCCGTGATGAGCAGCGCCGGCACCATTGTCTTCGCCAACCTGGCGGTGCTGTTTGCCGTGGGGGTGGCCGTTGGCCTGGCGCGTAACGATAAAGGCACCGCCGGCCTCGCCGCGCTGCTGGCCTTCCTTATCATGAACGCCACCATCAACGCGCTGCTGACCCTGTCCGGCCAGCTGGCCGCCGGCAATCCCGGCGCCGTGGGACAGGGAATGTCGCTGGGTATCCAAACCCTGGAAACCGGCGTGTTCGGCGGCGTGGTGGTGGGGCTGGCCAGCGCCTGGCTGCATCAGCGCTACCATAAGATCGCCCTGCCGCAGTTCCTCGGTTTTTTTGGCGGCTCGCGCTTTGTGCCCATCGTCTGTTCCCTGGCGGGGATCGTGCTCGGCGGCGTGATGGTGGTGGTGTGGCCGCACTTCCAGAAGGTGATTTTCGGTTTGGGCGCACTGGTCGATCAAACCGGCTACCCGGGCACCTTCCTGTATGGTTTTATCCTGCGCATGCTGGGGCCGTTCGGGCTGCATCATATCTTCTACCTGCCGTTCTGGACCACGGCGCTGGGCGGCAGTGAAATCATCAACGGACAGCTGGTGGAGGGCACGCAGCGCATCTTTTTTGCCCAGTTGGCCGATCCGCATACCGCGCAATTCTATGCCGGCACGTCGCGTTTTATGTCCGGCCGCTTTATTACCATGATGTTTGGCCTGCTGGGCGCCTGTTTGGCGATGTACCACACGGCGAAACCGGAAAATAAAAGTCGGGTCGGCGGCCTGCTGCTTTCCGCGGCGCTGACCTCGTTCCTGACCGGCATCACCGAGCCTATTGAATTCTCGTTCCTGTTTATCGCCCCGTTCCTATATGTGCTGCACGCGGTATTCGACGGGCTGGCCTTTATGCTGGCGCACATGCTGCACATCACCATCGGCCAGACGTTTTCGGGCGGGTTTATCGATTTTATCCTGTTCGGTATTTTGCAAGGCGAAGCGAAAACCCATTGGCTGTTGGTGCCGCTGGTGGGCGTGCCCTGGTTCTTCCTTTACTACTTCTCGTTCCGCTACCTGATTACCCGCTTTCAGTTGAAAACCCCGGGACGCGAAGACGATGCGGCGATAGCCGACGGAGAGCCTGCCGAACGAGGCTCGCGGGCGGCGCTGGTCATCAGCGCGCTGGGCGGCAGGGACAATATCAGCGAGCTGGACTGCTGCGCCACCCGCCTGCGGGTAACGGTGAAGGATGGCCTGCGGGTCAACGAAGCGGTGCTGAAACAGACCGGCGCGCGGGCGGTGGTGCGGCATGGTAAAGGCATACAGGTTATCTACGGGCCGCACGTGACGGTGATTAAAAATGAAATTGAGGAGATATTGGCGTTATGAGTCGTTCCATGCTGGAGGCAATTAGAGGACAACTGGTGGTGTCGTGCCAGGCGCTGGAAGATGAGCCCTTACACAGCGACTTTATCATGGGCCGCATGGCCCTGGCGGCGAAACAGGGCGGCGCCGCGGCGATCCGCGCCAACAGCCTGGCGGATGTGCGCGCGATTATGGCCGGCGTGGAGTTACCGGTGATCGCCATTCTCAAACGCGATTATCCCGGCTGCGATGTCTATATCACCGCGACCATAGCCGAGGTAGATGAGTTGATGGCCGCCGCCCCCGCGATGATAGCCCTGGATGCCACGGCGCATCCGCGCCCGGACGGGGTCACGCTCGGCGACCTGGTGCGCACCATTCGCCTGCGCTATCCGCAGTTGCTGTTAATGGCGGATATCGCCACCGTGGACGAGGCGCGCGCCGCGGCGGCGCTGGATTTCGACTGTATCGGCACCACCCTGCACGGCTATACCGCGGAAACCCGGGGCCGCACGCTGCCGATGGATGATTTCGCCTTTCTCGGCGCGGTCCTGGCCGCCGTGGATAAACCGGTGATTGCGGAGGGCAATATCACCACGCCGGAGATGATGGCGCGCTGCCTACGGCTCGGCGCCCATGCGGTGGTGGTGGGCGGGGCGATTACGCGCCCAAGGCAGATCACCGAACGTTTTGTGGCGGCGTTGCCGGGCTAAACGGGCCTGCCGGTCATGACTGGGGAATGCCAGGCATAACCTGCCGCCGGCAGGGCAGGGTAAAGCCGCTACGAATCGGTCTTGGGCTGGGAAACGTGTTTTGCCGCCGCGTGGTTGGCGGCCTTAATCGCCTCGCCGAGCGGTGCGCCGTCATTAAACGCCTGGCAAAATGTGCCCATAAAACAATCGCCGGCGCCGTGAGTGCTGACCAGTTCTACGGGTTCCGCTGGAAAAAACGCATAAGCATCAGCGATATCGGAAAATGCGACTCCATGCCCGCCGGCGGTGACCATCACGATGGGGAACCGCGCTTTTAAGGCTAAGACCGCCTCGCCGGCTGAATCAAGGTCGTTTACCGCCACGCCGGACATATCGCGCGCCTCCACCGAATTGACCGCCAATACGTCGATGCATCGTTCGAAATCAGCGGAAAGCGCGGTGGCGGGCGCGGCATTTAGACACACCATGATCTTACGCCTGCGGGCTTCCCGCGCGGCGGATAAATTGACGCTTTCCGGCACTTCGTTTTGTAAAATCAGCATGCCGACGCCCGACCAGACGTCATCATGCGCTAATCTGTCCGTATTGATGCGGGTATTGGCGGCGGAGACCACTATCGCGCCATAATCACCTTCGGCGTCGGTCATGGCCACGCTCATGCCGGACGCTATCGAGCCGATAGTTTCGATATGCGTGGTGTCGACGCCGCAATCCCGCAGCGTTGCGATCAGGAACCGGCCGTTGTCGTCCGCGCCCACGGCGCCCAGGAACGCCACGCCGGCCCCCGCCTTGGCCGCGGCGATGGCCTGGTTGCCGCCTTTGCCGCCGAACTTGTATGAACACCCGGTGCCAATCAGCTGATAGGACGGGAGGCTGCTTTTATACAGCGACAAAATGAAATCCTGCAATCGGTCGAGGCCGCCAACATAACGAAACAGGGCATATTGTCCTGGCTGGATATAGATAGCGTCGCCGGAGGATGCGTCGCCCAGGGTCTCGTCTGCCGATAGCGCGGTGGCAAACTGCGTAACCAGTTCATCATCCTTGTCCCTGCTGGGCTGCGAACGGCGCAGGCCATAAACTACCGGCGGTAGGCTATCCATTTTAGCCAGGTAGCTTTCCCAGAATAGCCGGCGTTGTCGCTCCTGCTGATGATGATACTGCTCCAATGTGCTGGAAAACCGATGCGTCACGCCCTGTAATTGCTTGCCGGGCAAATGGATAAACTCAGGTTCCGGGGGAGCAATCGCCGGCAGTTGAATCGGCGGGCACATCTCGGTCATATCCGCGATATTTCCCCGGCGGTAGCTGCCGGGGGGCATGCCGAACTGCCGTTTAAACGCACGGGTAAACGTCTGTTGCGAATCGAAGTTATAGTGCAGCGCGATGTTCAATACCGAACGATGCGTCAGGCGCAGCGCCAGCGCGGTTTTGGACAGCCTGCGTTCGCGGATATAGTGGCCGAGTACCCGGCCGGTCTTTTTTTTGAATTCCCGCTGCAAATGCCATTTGGAGTAGCCTACCTTTTCGGAGACCGCATCCAGCGACAGGCCCTTTTCC
The DNA here is from genome assembly GCF_010131535.1 of Acerihabitans arboris. Lineage (GTDB taxonomy): Bacteria > Pseudomonadota > Gammaproteobacteria > Enterobacterales > Enterobacteriaceae > Acerihabitans > Acerihabitans arboris. Next base: position 33,045 of record NZ_WUBS01000007.1, on the reverse strand, counting down.
AAATATAATTCCAGCCATTGAAGCATTTCATGAATGATATTGACATGCATAGTCGTGGTTCCTGTACCCGGAGGCGCGCCGTGGCGCTATTTTATGGCAATTATCTGGTCATGATGCTTACCGCGGGCTGACATCACTGTCAGAAATGGCGCCTGCGCGGCGAATAATATCCGGACGTGATGCGTAAATGGACTATCTGACAAAAATGTTATCTTCGCGTCATGCTGGGGTCAGGTGCCCGCCGATAGACTGTTTAAACCGGCAAACACCCTGGCCGGCTCACTTAAGCGAGGTGAAGTAGGAAAATGATTAAGTTAATCATGGCGACGTTAATGCCCGGTATCCGTTTTTTTTGCCAGTGTAGCCGCTTATCACCAACGCCAGGCTGACATTTTCCTGACATTCCCGTCAGCCAACGCCAGAAATTGCCACAAAAAATTCCCGCCGGGGAGGACGCGGCCGATGCCGTTGCTGGGAACCCGCCGCCGCTATACCCAAAAAATCAACGCTAGCAACTGGGGCGACAGGATACGCAAGAACATGACCATCGGATAAACGGTGGCGTAGGAGAGCGCCGCCGCGCCGCTGGTGCCGTGGAGGGCGTTGGCGAAAGCCAGCGCCGGTGGGTCGGTCATCGAGCCGGCAAGCATGCCGCACAGGCTGAGATAATTCATCCTGAACACCACCCGCGCCAGCAAACCGACGCTAATCAGCGGGATGGCGGTCATCAACGCCCCGTAACCCAGCCACGATAATCCGTCGCCGTTTATCAAGGTATGCACAAAATCCCCACCGGATTTAAGTCCCACCACGGCCAGGAACAGCACGATGCCCAGCTCGCGCAGCGCCAGGTTGGCGCTCGGCGGCATAAACCAATACAGCTTGCCGATGCTGCCGATGCGTCCCAGGATAATCGCCACCACCAGCGGCCCGCCCGCCAAGCCCAGGCGCAGCGCTGCGGGGAACCCCGGAACATACAAAGGCAGCGATCCCAGCACCACCCCAAGGCCAATGCCGATAAATACCGGCAGCATCTGCACCTGCTGAAGTTTTTGCCGCGCGTTGCCCACCACAGCGGCCACGGCGTTAATCGACTCCAGCCTGCCCACCAGGTTGAGTATATCGCCGAATTGCAGGCTGGCGTTGCTGCCGGCCACCAGTTCCACTCCCGCGCGGTTCAGGCGCGATACCACCACGTCGTATTTCTGTTTAAAATTCAGGTCGCGGATCTTTTTGCCCAGAACTTTCTCGTTAGTCACCACCACCCGTTCCATGCGCAGGTCGGTGCCCTGCATGGAAAGCGAGGTATCGACCTGCTGGCCGATCACCAGGCGCGCTTTTTCCAAATCGGTTTTCAAACCGACCAGATGCAGCAGATCGTCGCCTTGGATAACGGTGGTGGGCAGCGGCACAATCAACGCCTCGCCGCGTTTTAAGCGTGAACAGACGATTTCACTACCGTTCAGCACCGGGACATCCTGGATCGCCAGCCCTTCTAGGTTGGCGTTGATGACGCGGATATTCATGGTCTGCAGCTGGGCGTGGCTGGCGCCGCTGTCGGTGTCGTATTGCTCGGCTTCGCGATCGATATTGATGCGCAGCGCAAAGCGGATAAGCCACATGGTCAGCAGAATGCCGCAAATGCCGAAGGGGTATGCCATGGCGTACCCCATCCCCATCTGGTTAATCTGTACCATCTCGGTGCCGAGATCGGCCAGGATCTGCTGTCCGGCGCCCAGGGCCGGCGTATTGGTTATCGCGCCGGAAAACACCCCGAGGACCACGGGCAACGGCACGTCGAATGCTTTATGGATAACGGCCGCCAATAGCATTCCCAATACCACCACCAGCATGGCGAACAGGTTGAGGCGCAGGCCGGACACGCGCAACGAGGAGAAAAACCCCGGCCCGACCTGGATGCCGATGGTATAGACAAACAGGATAAGGCCGAATTCCTGGATAAAATGCAGCATATCGCCATTGAGGCTCAACCCCGCCGTTTGGGCGAAGTGGCCGACGATAATGCCGCCGAACAGTACGCCGCCGATGCCCAGGCCCACCCCGTAGATTCGCCAGTTGCCTATCCATAACCCGACCACCGCCACCAATGCCAGCATACTGACCGTTAGTGCAATATCACTCATTAAGCATCCCTGGAGAATCTTGAGGTTATAGATAAGGATTTTGTCAGAGGCACGGCCGGGGAAATGGGGTGGAGAGCACAAAACATTCATAACGCTGGTTTATTTTTTATTATCCCGCGCCTGCGCCTACCGGGTTATGTTGAAACAGCATAACCGAAAAAATTAAAAGAATTTCTGGGGTTTGATGGGCGATGATATGTTTTTCCCGTCGGGAAGCACCCAACCCTAACATATAAAAGACATCACTTAATTCGCGTCAGGCAAAAAATGGATCGCCAACGTTGATGAAAGGGTCGGATGCGCTTCACTAAACTTTAATAAAAAAGGAGTCAATCATGACGATTAGAGCCAATTATGAATCTGATCACGGAAAACGCAAAGAAATGTCACATAAGGAATTGGGCACCATTCCCCCTATGCCATTTGAAGAATATGCGGAAAAACTCAAACACTGTTTCACCATGAAGCGCACGAACGGCATCCTCGAAGCCCGGCTGCATACCAACGGCGACAGCCTGCAGTGGGGAGCCCCCGCGCACCAGGCCCTGCATTATTTCTTCGACTGGGCCGGACGGGATCCGGAAAACGAGGTCATCATCCTCGGCGGAACCGGCAAGGACTTTATGAAGGGCATCGGCCGGCTGGATGGGCAGGGGAAATGGCAGCCGGCCACCGAGTTCGCCTCCGCGCCGGAAGAAGCGTGGAAGATGTACGAGTATCAATATTATGATGGCACCAACGACATCGAAGGCCAGGTCTTCGATATCGAGGTTCCCACCATCGGCGTATGGAACGGCGCCGCCTTCCACACCGACCTGGTGCTGTTCAGCGATATCACCCTGTGCACCGAGGACGCCTGGACCACCGACATGCACTTTCGGGTCAACATGGTGCCCGGCGACGGCATCCAGATTGCCTGGCGCGAGCTGATGGGCCGCAAGAGATTTGCCTACGCCGAGCTGACCGGCGAGATCATCACCGCCCGCAAGGCCTTGTCCCTCGGCATGGTCAACGAAATTTGCCCTGACACGGAAGCATGCTATGACCGGGCCCGGGAAATCGCCGAGCTTATCATGCGCACCGGCACCCGCGTTACCCGGCGCATCACCACGCAGCAACTGCGCAAGGCCTGGAAGGAAGACATCGCCAACGAGCTGCGCAACGCCTTCGCCACCGAAATGTTCGTGACCGCCACCGAGCACTCGCCTCATGAAGTCAACTACTGGAACTGGGCGCATGAAGAGGCCGAACTTGTCATGGCCGCCGAGAAAAAAGGCAAGGTCGTTCGTCCACGGCTGGGCGGCGGACAGGAAGAAAACGAAATAAAGTAAGGGCCGACGGTCCCGGCAGACCCGGGAAATAATAAAGATCGCTTATCGCCATGGGCCGATTATTTATTTTAATCGCCGGGGATCGTCACATGTAAAATTCAACATCTTTCTCAAGCAGGCGGCGGTAAATAAAAACCGCCGGACCATGAAATAGGTGGCGAAACTAAATTTACAGCCTGCATATTGCGCGATGCCGGCTTATTTAACATTAATGGCTATGCGCGGGAGTGGGTCTATGAACACAGGAAACGACGTTATTATTTCCGCCGCCCTGACCGGCGCGGTAACTCCAAAAGATATCAATGAACATATTCCCCTGACACCGGAAGAAATTGCCGCGGACGCTTATCAGTGCTGGCAGCGGGGCGCCGCCATCGTGCATCTCCATATGCGCGACGATCGCGGGTTGGGCACCATGGACCGCGATAAGTTTGCCCACACGATCCGCCTGCTGCGCGGCCACCACGACTGCGACGTGATCATCAACTGCACCACCTCCGGCGACAGTCGGGCCAGCGACGCGCAGCGGATGGCGCATGTCGCCGGTCTGGATGGCATCGAAATGGCGTCCTGGGACGCCGGGTCGTTTAACTGGATGCCCGGGGGCGTATTTATCAACTCGCCCCAGTTCCTGGGGCAACTGGGTGAAATCCTGACGGAGCGGGCGATCAAGCCGGAGATCGAAATCTTCGATAGCGGCATGTTGGGCATAACCGACTATTTCGCCGGGCAGGGCAAACTGTCGTCCCCCCTGCATTATCAATTCTGCCTCGGCGTGCCGGGCGGCATGCCCGCCACGGTGGAGAACCTGCTCTACCTGGTCGCGCATATTCCGGCCGACGCCACCTGGTCAGCCTTCGGCGTCGGCAGGCACCATCTGCCGATCCTGTTTGCCGCCCTGGCGCTGGGAGGGCATGTGCGGGTGGGACTGGAAGACAATGTCTATTTCAGCAAAGGCATCAAGGCCACCAATGCACAGCTGGTGGAACGCGCGGCGCAGGCCGTGCGCTTATCCGGCAAACAGGTGGCCACCTCCGCCCAGGCCAGGGCCATGCTGGGCATCCCCGCGCTGCGGCGCTAGCGAACCCGTTCCGGCGGGCGGATTGAATCTGGATAAAGAAGGTGGTTATGAGAGAAGCAGTCATTGTTTCCGCGGTTCGTACGCCTATTGGCCGCTGTCGCGGCGCGCTGGCGCCGGTGCCGGCGCATGTTCTCGGCGCGCTGACCGTCAAGGAGGCGGTGCGCCGGGCGAAAATCGATCCGGCGCGCATCGATGATGTTATTTATGCCAATTTAATGAATAACGAAATCAATAATATGGGCCGTATGGTGGCGCTGGAGGCCGGACTGCCCCTGGCGGTGCCGGGAATTACGCTCGACCGTCAGTGCGCCGCCTCGCTCAATGCCCTGGCTTACGGCGCGATGCAAATCATGGCCGGTTTCGCCGAGGTCATTGTCGCCGGCGGGGTGGAAAGCGACTCGCGCCGTACCTGGTCGCTGGAAAAGACCGACACCGCCTGGTCGGTACTACCGCCGCGCTTTGTCGACATCCACACGTCGCCGGACCGCATCGGCAACCCCTCCATGGGCATAACCGCCGAGAATATCGCCCGGCGTTATGAAATCACCCGTACGCAGCTGGATGAATTTTCCGTGCGCAGCCACCGGCTCGCCAGCGCCGCCTGGCAGGCGGGGCGCTTTGACGAGCAAATTGTCCCGGTGCCGCTGATGGACAAAAAGGGACGGGAAACCCTTGTTACCCGTGACGAATCGGTGCGCGCCGATTGTTCCCTGGCTACCCTGGCCGCCCTGCGGCCGAGTTTCAGCAGCGACGGGGTGGTCACCGCCGGCAACAGTTCGCCCATGAGCGACGGCTCAGGCGCGCTGGTGTTAATGGAACGCGGCGCGGCGGAAAAAGCCGGCCTGGATATCCTGGCCGTATTCCGCGGCTACGCGGCGGTAGGTGTCGATCCCAACGTCATGGGCCTTGGCCCGATTCCCGCCACCGCGAAGCTGCTGAAACAGACCGGCCGCGCCGTCAAGGACATTGATTTATGGGAATTGAACGAAGCCTTCGCCGCCCAGTCATTGGCCTGTATTCACGAGATCGGCATGGATCCGGAACGCGTTAATCCCAACGGCGGCGCTATCGCCCTGGGGCATCCGCTGGCCGGTACCGGCGCCATCCTGACGGCGAAAACCGTTTATGAGATGCGGCGTCGCCATCTGAACAACGCCGTTATCACGTTTTGTGTCGGCGGCGGGCAGGGTGTGGCGGTGCTGCTGACGAGGGAATAATCATGTTGGGAAAATTAACGTCCGCGGACGATATCACCCGTCTGTTTAAAGACGGACAGACGCTGATGTGCGGCGGTTTCGCCAACCACGGCGTCCCGAATCGCCTGCTTCAATGTGTGATAGACAGCGGCGCTAGGCATTTTACGCTGATATCCAACGATTCCGGCGACGCGGATCTGACCGTGGGCCGCCTGATCCATCTCGGCCTGGTGGACAAGCTGATTGCGTCGCATATCGGCCGTAATACCGAAACGGTGGCGCTGGTGGACGCCGGAAAAATTGAACTGGAACTGGTGCCGCAGGGCAGCCTGGCTGAGCGCATACGCTGCGGCGGCGCGGGGCTGGGCGGGGTGTTGACCAAAACCGGCATCGGCACGGTGGTGGAGAAAGGCAAACAGCTGATCATGGTGGACGGCGAGGCCTATCTGCTGGAAACGGCGCTGCGGGCGGATATCAGCCTGGTCCGCGCCCGTACGGCCGATCCGCTGGGCAACCTGACCTATCGCGGCACCATGCGCAACTTTAACCCGCTGGTGGCGAAAGCGGCAGGCCTGACGCTGGTGGAGGCCGACATGCTGATGGACGTGGATGAGATGAGCCTGGATAGCATTGTCACTCCCGGCGTTTATGTAAGCAACATTTTGACAACCAAGGAGCTCGCCAATGAACGCGCGTGACAGGATAGCCCGGCGCGCCGCCGGCTATTTCTCGGCCGGCGACGTGGTTAACCTGGGCATCGGCATTCCCAGCCTGTGCAGTGATTACGCCTTGCCCGGCGTCATGATCCACACGGAAAACGGCCTGGTGGGCATGGGGCCTCTGGTCTCGGGAATGCTGGCGGTGGAAGGGTTTTCCAATGCCACCGCCATGCGCTTTAGGCCGGCGCCCGGCGCCAGCGCGTTTGACAGCGCCGAATCCTTCGCCCTGGTTCGCTCCGGCAAGCTGGCCGCCGCGGTGCTGGGCGGGCTGCAGGTGGCGGAAAACGGCGATCTGGCCAACTGGGCGCAGCCCGGTCGGGTCTTCGGCATGGGCGGGGCGATGGATCTGGTCAACGGCGCCCGCAAGGTGATCATCACCATGGAACTCCGTACCCGGCAGGGCGAGCCGAAAATCGTCAACGCATGCAGCTACCCCCTGACGGGCAAAGGCTGCGTGGATCATATCGTCACCGAGCAGTGTGTGATTGACGTCACGCAGGATGGGTTGGTGCTGGTTGAACTGCTGGAAGGGCTAACGCCCGAAGATATCCAGCGCCAGGTCGAACCCCGGCTGATCGTCGCCGGGCGATTGGCCGTTATGCCGGCGTGATACGCCGCGGGGATGGAATTTTATGACTGGGAACAAAAATAATATTGCGTTAGATAACATTGTGTTAGAAAAAATCGCAGACTGTCCCAGCCGGGAGGATTTGCCTCCCTGCACCGCCGCCGGCAACGGTTTCGGCGCGCGCGGCTGGGTCCTTATCGTCTTCCAGGCGGTAATGTTCTGGCTGGCCGCCGGCGCGGTGACCCATGGCCTGAACGTGATGCTGCCCGCGCTGTCGCGCACTTACGGCCTGGACTACAACACACTGCTGGCGCTGGCGACGCCGGCCTCCTGGGCATCTATTCCCGCCGGCCCCCTGTGCGCCTGGCTGTGCGAGAAGAAAGGGGCCAAATTCAATATCATCCTTTGCTTAATCGCCTGCGGAATATGCTTCGGCCTGCTGGGGCACTGCGGATCGCTGATCGGCTTTACCCTGCTGTTCGCCGGCGTATGTTTCTTCGGCACCGGTTTTGCCTACGTGGGCGGCACCGCCGTGATGACCAGTTGGTTTGTGCGCAAGGCCGGGCTGGCGTTGGGCTGGTGCACGGTGGGTCAGACCTTTTCCAGCGCTTTTTTTGTCCCCGCGCTGGCCGCGCTGTTTATCTGGCTGGGGGTGAGCCGTGGCTTTTGGGGTATCTCGCTGCTGATGTTTATCATGGCCGCGCTGGTGCTGCTGTTCGTCGCCAATAAACCCGAGGACGTCGGCCTGGCCCCGGATAACGATCGGGTCACCGCCGCCGAAGTGGGCGAGCGGGTGCGCCGGCACGACAGCTATGTTTGTCCGCTGGGCGTCTGGCAATTGCTGCGCATGCGCGACGTCTGGTTTATGGGGCTCTCTACCGGCGCCATCTACATCATGCTGGTCGGCGTGGTCAGCCAGATCGTGCCCCGGCTGATGGCGCTGGGCTACGAATTGAACACCGCCATCTTTTATATGTCCGTGTCGGCGCTGTTCGGCACCCTGGGGGCCTACGGCTGGGGTTGGCTCAATCAACGGATCGGGGTCAAGCGCGCGCTGCTGGCCTACACCGGCTGGTGGATGGCGGCGGTGGTGATCAACCTGTTCGCCCACCAGGGCGTGACGCTGTGGGTCTCGCTGCTGATGATTGGCTTCAGCCTGCCCGGCGCCACCAATTTAAGCACATCGCTTATCGCCACCAAGTTCCCGCGCCGTCTCTACGTTCGCGCCCTCGGCATCGTGCATCCCATTCAATCCGTGGTGCGTTGCTTTGCATTTTCCATCCTGGCCTTCGGCCTGGCGTATCTGGGCGGCTATACCGGCGCCTACCTGCTGCTGGTGGCGGTCGGGGCCGTGGCGCTGCTGCTGATCTGGCTGACCGACGTGACGCCGGTTGAAGCCGGTACCGCCGCTGATAATAGCTAACTTAAGAGGCAATTATGACATCACTTGTTATCGCCAGCGCGGTGCGTACCGCTATCGGCAAATTTGGCGGCAGCCTGGGCGCCATCACCGCGCCCGAGCTGGGGGCGCTGGTGATAAGGGAAGCGGTCGGCCGGGCCGGCCTTGAGCCCTCGGCGGTCGATGAGGTGATTTTGGGTAACGTACTGCAGGCGGGACTGGGACAAAACCCCGCCCGCCAGGCGCTGCTGCTGGCGGGGCTGCCGGATGCCACGCCGGCGACCAGCGTTAACATGGTATGCGGGTCCGGCCTGAACAGCGTGATTTACGCGGCGCAGGGCATCGCCGCCGGTAACGCGAATGTGGCGCTGGCGGGTGGGATGGAAAACATGTCGGCGGCGCCTTATGTACTGAACAATGTCCGCTGGGGATACCGCATGGGCGACCAGTCGGTGACCGACGTCATGGTCAACGACGGCCTGTTCTGCGCCATCAACCATTACCATATGGGGATCACCGCGGAGAATGTCGCCAAACGCTGGCATATCAGCCGCCAGGATCAGGATGAGGCGGCGTTGCTTTCGCAGCGGCGGGCCGCGGCGGCGATTGAGAGTGGCGCCTTCCGGCGAGAAATTATCCCGGTTACGGTGAAAGGCAAGCGGGGCGACAGCATTTTTGCCGTGGATGAGCATCCGCGCGCGAATACCTCGGCGGAAAGCCTGGCCGCGCTGCCGCCGGCATTTGATCCCGCCGGCTCGGTAACCGCCGGCAATGCGTCCGGCGTTAACGACGGCGCCGCGGCGCTGGTGGTGATGAGCGAGGACTGGGCGCGGTCCCAGGGGGTTAAACCCCTGGCGCGCATCCTCAGCTATGCCGCCTGCGGGGTCGATCCCGCGGTGATGGGGATGGGCCCGGTGCCGGCGACCCGGCTGGCGTTAAGCAAGGCGGGGCTGACGGTCGGGGATCTCGATCTGATTGAGGCCAACGAGGCCTTTGCCGCCCAGTTTATCGCCGTCAGCCGCGAACTGAAGCTGGATATGGCTAACACCAACGTTAACGGCGGCGCCATCGCGCTCGGCCACCCCATCGGCGCGTCCGGCGCCCGCATCCTGGTGACGCTGCTGCATGCGCTGGCCGCCAGGGACAAAACGCTGGGGCTGGCCACGCTTTGCGTCGGCGGCGGGCAGGGCGTGGCGATGATTATCGAGCGTTTGTAGCCGCGGTTAACCGCAGGAATCATCGCGGTAATAATGCGCCTGCGTCCAAAAAATCATTGTAATTACCTTTCTTAGCTTATTTACCGCCTCAGCCGCCAAAACCTTTCCGTTCCAGGCCCCGCGTGTTTGTGTTAACCGATATCGGTAACGAACCCGATGATCACATGTCCATGACCCGCTTTCATGGGTGCGGCGAGTCTCAGCCCCGATGGCAAATTTCACTGCGGCATGCCATCGCGCCCTAGCAAAGCTGCCGGGAAAACATCGCCGGCCAGGGTCGCCGTCGATGACAAAAGCCCTGGTCTGCCTGACAACGCTGCATTATGCTGTGGTTTTACCGCGCGCCGAGGAAAGAACATGACTACCAGCCTGATGATCGCCAACCGGCAAACCTGGTTCGGCGCCGGCAGCATTAACCAGCTGATTCCCTTGCTGGAGGCCGATCCGCAGCCGACGCTATTGTTCAGCTGCCGTTCGTTCCTTGGCGGCGCGGTACACGCGGGGCTGGCGGAAACGCTGGCATTGTTGCTGGTGGGCACCGAGACCGTCGGTCACGAGGCGTCGCCGCGGGATATTGACCAGTGGGTTGCGCGCTGGCGCGGTAAAGTGCGGCGCGTGGTGGCCATCGGCGGCGGTAGCGTGCTGGATGCCGCCAAGGCGTTTGCCGCCCTGGTGGAGCACCCGCTGCCGACGCTGCGCTATATGGAAAAAGTCGGCGACAGCAGGGTGAGCGGCGCAACGCTGCCGGTGATCGCCATACCCACCACGGCCGGAACCGGCAGTGAAGTCACGCAGAACGCCGTTGTCACCGACACCCGGGTCAATATGGTCAAGGCCTCGCTGCGCCACAACAACTTCGTGCCGCAGGTGGCAATCCTCGATCCGCAGCTGCTGGCCGGCGCGCCTGATCGCGTCCTGGCCTATTGCGCCATCGACGCCTTCACCCATCTATTCGAGGCTTATTTGTCCAAAACGGCGAGCGCCCTGTCGCGTGAGATGTCGCTGACCGGCATCCGTCTTTTCCTGGAGGCCTGGCCGGCGTTAAACCGCGATGATGATGCCCGCGAAGCTATCATGCAGGCGTCCTACCTGGGCGGCCTGACGCTGAGCATGGCGGGGCTGGGGGTGATCCACGGCATCGCCGGCGAAGTCGGCGCCCTGCGCAGCTATCACCATGGGCAGGTATGCGGCCGCCTGCTGCTGCCGTTCCTGGCGCTGCTGGCGGAAAGCGAACAGCCGCGGCAGCGGGCGCTGATGGCCGGATTGGCCGCCCGGCTGTTCCCCGACCGGCGGGACAACCCGGCGCGTTATCTGCTTGAATTTATCACCCGCCACGCCATCGCCCCATTCTGGCGGGACGATCTGCCGCTCAGCCGGCGGGAGCTGGCGGTCAGCCTGGAAAAATCCAATAGTAAGAATTCACTGCTTGAGTATCCGCCGGCGCAGCGCCGGAAGATGATCGAACAGGCATTCCGCATTGAATGACGGCGTAATCAAGCGGGCGAATGCCGCCGCGAGCCCGCGTCATGGACGCTTAGCGTTGCCATAATTTCTTGCTGGCGATATCCGCCCCGGCGCGTAATGCCCTGAACTTCTCCCGGACTATGGTCGGGTGCACCTCGGTTTTATAGGTTGCCTGTGAGGAAAAACCACAATCAGCGCCGGCTATCACATTTTCCCGGCCAACCCGTTCAGCGAAGCGAATCAAGCGTTCCGCGATCAATTCCGGGTGTTCCACGGTATTGCTCGCGTGGCAGATGACGCCGGGGATCAGGCGTTTTCCTTGCGGTAATTTGACCTGTTCCCATATATGGTATTCGTGCTCATGACGAACATTTCCGGCTTCAAATGAGTAATCCGCTACATTGATGTCCAGCATATAACGTACAAATTCAATAAAAGGCACATCATGGATACGTGGGCCTTCATTGATGCTATAGCAGGTATGATAGCGTATTTTCTCCTGCGGGATGCCGCGCAGCGCATGGTTCAGGATACCGACATAATCGGTTGCTTTCTGGCGGATCTGGGCGCTGGTGAGATTTCGGTCCGCGAAAAGATCGGGCAAAAAGGGGTCGTCAATCTGCAACAGAAACCCGGCATCGATAATGGCGTTATATTCCACGCGCAGGGCTTCGGCCACGGCTGACAGGTAGTCACCTTCTTTTTGATAAAAAGCATTGCCGCCAACGCCTGTAGGCGCGACGGAAGGGACAAACGCAGCCGTTGCGGGCGTTATTTTCAGCGCCTGCGCCAGATTGGCGAGGTCGCGCTTGAGCTGCGCGACGCCATGGTATGACACCGGCCCGGTGCAGACTACCGGAACGAAAGGCACCAGGTTGCCGCCCAGCATCGCCGCGCCAAAATACTCCCTATAATACTCGGGGAACGCTTCCACTTCAGCGTCAAAGGCTGAATAGCCCATGCCCGGACGAGGCTCGAAACCAGAGATACGATCGCGTACATAGGCAAAAAAACCGACTTTGGACATTTCGCCATCGGTGACAATATCAATACCGTCGGCCAATTGTTGTTGAACTGATTCGATGACCGATTCCCGCATACAGGTTTCAAGTTCGGCCTGATTGCCGGCGCCTTCAATATTGGCCTTCATCAGATCAAGCAATCGGGTTGGGCGCGGCAGGCTGCCTACATGGGTGGTTAAAATGCGCGGTTGTTGTTGCGACACGTACAAACTCCCTTGATATTTTTGTCTTTTGCGTGGGCTAAACCACGGGGCATGGTGATTTTGTAATAGGAAAGTTAACCGATATGAAGCTTTTATGCAAAAGAAGCGGCTTTCACCGATATGGGCAAGCTCGCGAGTTTGCGTTTGATGATTGGATTCGCAAATGAGTGCGGAACTTGACGGGGCTCATGGTGGTGATGGGGTGGTGATGGCCTTGAAGTGAAGGTGAAATGCGGAGCGACTCATGCCGGCAATCCCGACGGCTTGTTCGATGCGACAAGATTCCCGAAAGTGTGTCTTGATCCAGACAATCGCACGGGCGATCTGATTGAGCCGACTGTCTGCCCGCGCCATATGCCGGATGAAGCCGCCGCCCGGCCCGGTCAGGAGGCGGTAGAGAATTTCGCGAATGGTGATCGGCGCCAAGGCAGAGCGTTGGCACATAGATTGTCGGCATTGGCATTGTAGGCAAAGACGCGCGAAGCAGTTTCACCCCTGCAATGGCGCTTACATAGGCGCCATCGGCCGGAGCATGACGGCCGATGATGTCAACGAGCATATCGAGTCTGTTCATACGCCTTCTTGTTATAGCGGCAACGGTAAAACATAAAACCCAACGCTATATAATCCTGGACGATCGTGCAAGTTATGTGGACTAGCAGGCTACCTGCCGCGACTGAAAACAGACGAAGATTAAGCGAACCTACCGCAAACCGTACGCAGTCATTAAGGAGAGCGAAGAATGATGAAATCAACATCTCTTGACCAGTATCGCTTACTCGGACGCTCTGGCCTTCGCGTGTCGCCCCTTGCGCTCGGCACCATGACCTTTGGCTCCGAATGGGGTTGGGGGGCCGACAAGGCTGAGGCGAAGCGTATCTTTGACGCTTATGTCGATCGTGGTGGAAACTTCATCGACACTGCCGTCAACTACACCAATGGCAGCGCCGAGAAAATCCTGGGAGGCTTCATCAAGGATAAGCGGGATCGTATCGTCCTTTCCACGAAGTTCACCATGGCGCGCGAGCAGGGTAATCCTAACTCGGGCGGTAATCATCGCTTCAACCTCGTCCGCTCGGTCGAGGCCAGCCTGCGCCAACTCGATACGGATCGTATTGATCTCCTGCACGTCCATGCCTGGGACTTCACCACAACGCCCGAGGAGGTGATGCGGGCGCTCGATGATCTGGTACGTGCCGGAAAGATTCTGTATGTAGCGATCTGCAATACACCCGCCTGGCGCGTCGCGCAGATGCAGACTATCGCGGATTTGCGCGGTTGGTCCCCGTTCGTCGCGCTGCAGATTGAGTACAGCCTGGTTGAGCGCTCCGTCGAACATGAGCTGATCCCGATGGCGCGGGCGCTGGGTCTTGCCGTATTACCCTGGTCCCCGCTTGGCGGCGGCATCCTGAGCGGCAAATACAGCCGCGCCGACCTATCGGACGAGAATGTGGCCGACGTCTCGCCGACCCGCAAGGGAGTCATCGCATCCACCGGGCGCCTGACCGGGCGCGCGCTGAATATTGCTGACGTGGTGGGCGAGATCGCCGAAGAACTGGGCGCCACGAGTTCGCAAGCGGCGCTTGCCTGGACGTTACTGAATCCAGCCGTGGTCTCGCCGATTGTGGGTGCCCGCACTGTCGCCCAGGCCGAGGACAATTTTGGCGCCCTGGCCATCGCTTTCACTCACGAGCAACTCGAGCGTCTCGACAACGCCAGCGCTCAGGCCCCAATCTTTCCGGAACGGTTCATGGGGCGCCCGATGGCGCAGCAGCTGATGTTTGGCGGCGCGACAGTTCCGGGCCGACGGGCGTGACGGGATGAAAGGCACCGCGAATCGGCAGGAGAGCAAAATGAAACATCTCTATACCGGCATGTGGGTCACCGCTGACGGTCACGTCCGCCAGGAGCTTCTGCCGAACGGCCGGTATGAGGAGGCCAGAGGTCATCGCCGCAATGCCTACCAGGGCCGTTATGACGTCAAGGGTAATCACATTGACTATTGGGACGATACAGGGTTCACGGCCGACGGTACTTTTGTCGAGGATGACGAGCTCCACCACGGTGGCATGGTCTTTTATCGCGAGAAATAGCCGATTTAAGCCGCGTTCGCCCTACGACCGCGCGCCTCACGGATATCGCGTCCGGGAGAATTGCCAAACATCCGGCTATATTCGCGGGTAAAGTGGGGAATGCTCTCGTAGCCGACGGCAAACGCGGCGTCACTGGCTGTCGCGCCGTCCGCCAGCATAATCCGTCTGGCCTCAATCAGCCGCAGCTGTTTTTGGAACTGCAGCGGCGTAAGCGAAGTTAACGCGCGAAAGTGGGTATGAAAACCAGAAAGGCTCATTCCGGCACAGGCCGCCAGACGCTCCATGCGTAGCGGGCTGGCATATTCTGCCCTTATCAGCCCAATTGCGCGTCCCAACCTTTGGGTATGGCTATCGATCGCCCCAAGCGCCTGAATGGCTCCGCCATGGCTGCCCGTGAGTAACCAATAATGGAGTTCACGCACCAGCGACTGTTGCAGGATTGGCAATGCCGCAGGACGCCTGAATAGCTTCAACATCCGCGATAACACATCTACCACCTCATCCTCAGTTCTCTCAACCTGCAGCGCGCCATTCAACTTAGCGGAAGATGAGCTGATCTCGGCCAGTAGGCTTTCAATCACCATAATATCCAGTTCTAAAACCAGCGAATAGTAAGGCGCGGCGGGTGTGGCATGGGTTATCTGGCTAACTGTGGGAACTTCTGCGGTAATCAACAGCGACTCCCCCGCGCCAAAATCAAATGCCAGATTGCCGATGGAAACGTATTTACCGCCCTGCAGGACCACGGCAATCAGCGGTTTCGATACAGCATACTGCAACTCGCCGGGCCGCAGTTCCCGCAAAATCACCATGCCGGCAATGGGCGTCTGGATAACCGAGGCGCCAGGCGAATGTGTCTCAGCATATTGCCGGACGTCGTTGAGGAGTTGACCCTGCATATGTCAGGAAAAAAGGTAAGTGGAGGAATGGAACAACCTTATCATTACTTTCCCCACGCTGGCAATGAAACATAATAACTCATTAATTTATATGTAATAATTAAAGTATCGGGAAAGCAGGGAGGAAAATTGCATTTTTTTTCGGCCGGTTGACACGAGAAAATATTGAACGATTAGGCAAAAAACAGGGCGGTTTCAGGTATTCCATAAAGGGTTTAACAGACACATCATAGTCACACATTTAACCCTTAAGAAGGATAGCCAAATGACAACGGCAAAAATCGCCCTCGTTACCGGGGCCAATCGTGGTCTGGGTCGTAATACGGCACTGAGTATCGCCCGACATGGCGGTGATGTCATCCTTACCTATCGCAGCGACGCACAGAGCGCGCAAGCCGTGGTGGCGGAAATTGAGGCGCTGGGTCAAAAGTCGGTGGCGCTGCATCTTGACGTTACCCAGTTCTCGTCCTTAAAACGCTTCACCGACGAGGTCAGCGCCGCGCTCTCTTCCGTCTGGAACAGGAATTGCTTTAACCATCTGATTAATAATGCGGGTCAGGGCGTAATGGCCAGTTTTGATGAAACCACGGAGGAACAATTTGATGCGCTGTTCAATACACATGTGAAGGGCGTATTCTTTCTGACCCAGGCGCTGCTGCCTTTAATCGCCGACGGCGGTCGTATTGTTAATTTCTCATCCGGTCTGACCCGTATCTCTTTCCCGGGCTTCTCCGCCTACTCAGCGGCGAAAGGCGCCGTTGAAATCCTAACGGTATATCTGGCCAAAGAGCTTGGCAGCCGCGGCATTACGGCAAACACCGTTGCGCCGGGAGCCATTGAAACGGATTTCCTTGGCGGCGCCGTACGCGATATTCCCGATCTGAATCAGCAATTTGCTGACATGACCGCGCTTGGCCGGGTGGGCGTTCCCGACGATATCGGGCCGATGATCGCCTCCCTCCTGGGCAGTGACAATCGTTGGGTGAACGCACAAAGGATTGAAGTTTCCGGTGGTCAGACAATCTGAGTGGCGCAAGGCGAGGTCATTCTTAACCTCGCCGCATCAGCAATAACAGACGCAGGCTGCGCCAGGAAACGGGAATTAGCCTCAGACCCTGAACCTGACCTCTTTGCAATGCTCGCCGGACCGCCTTGCGTAAATCTTACGCTTCTGAGCACGATCTTTTGCACGGTTCGCCACGTGTTCTAGCGCAATCTTCTGCTCCTGAAGCGGCAGCTGTCCGGCAACCAAAAAGCCCGCTTCAGGGAACTGAAGCGGGCTTTTCTAGCATTTTGGCTCCTCTGACTGGGATCGCCTTTGCCAGTAACTGGCTAATAATTAAGCTAAAGGGAAATAGCTATCATGTCAAGACCACCAAAATGACCACCATTTCGCAGATATTGAAATTGAGCATCTGAGCGGTTATAATCATCTTCATGAAGACAGATAAAGTCGATAAGCATTCTCAACGGAACGATAAAGCAGAAGTTCCTATACCGCTGCCGGTGGAACGCGCCATTTACAAGTTAGGTAGCGATCTGGCGCTGGCGCGTAGACGCAGGCATCTGTCCCAGGCATCGCTGGCCGAACGTATGGGGGCGTCTGTATCGACTGTGCGGCGTATGGAAAAAGGCGATGTCCGGGTGCCGATACACTTTTTCGCTCGGGCTTTGCATGTGTTTGGCGAGATACAAGTCCTGGCGGATATTTTGGACACGGTGCGTGATGATATTGGCTTGACGATGATGGATGAGGATCTCCCCAAACGGATACGGGCTAAATCATCCTCTTCGGGAGCGTTATGAAAGCGTTGACCTCGATCCGCCAGCAAATACAGGTCTGTTTGGGCAATGCAGGCATTGCAATCGGTACTCTGGTTTATGTCAAACAAGGTCGCCGTGAGAATACCGCCTTTGCCTATCATTATGATTGGCTCACCAATCCGGAACGATTCAATGTTTCCGCCGATCTGAATCTGGTCGCTGGATATCAGCCGCATAAGGCACTGTCAGCCCAGGATTCCGCCTTTCATAGCGCCATTGCCGATACGGCCCCCGACGCCTGGGGTCGGCGGGTTATCGCGCGCGATCATGCAAAACGCCGCAAAGATAATCACGTGATAGCACCGCTGACCGAAATGGATTATCTGCTCGCGGTGGATGATTTCAGCCGGGTAGGGGCCCTGCGTCTGCGCGACCTGGATGGACGATATTATCGCACCGTAGAGGAGGGGCGACGTAGTACGCCGCCGCTGGTTGAATTGAACCGTATTTATCAAGCCAGTCGCGCTGTTGAGCAAGGACGGGAAAGTCTTCAGGATTTGCGCTATCTCCAGGGTAAAGGTACCTCTCTGGGCGGCATGCGGCCGAAAAGCACGGTGATAGATGAGGATGGTTCACTTGCTCTTGGAAAATTCCCGAGCGTAGGTGACACGCGAAGTGTGACCCGTGGTGAAGTGCTTGCCCTATGCCTTGCACAACAGGCCGGCATTGAGTCTGCCCCTGCGCGTATTGTTGAATTTGAGGGAATCCCGGTTGCGATCATTCGCCGATTTGATCGCGACGGCGCCGATGGACGTATTCCCTATCAATCAGCCGCCACCATACTCCAAGCTTCGCGGGAGGAAGAGCGCAGCTATACCGAAATCGCCGATGCCATACGATCAATCGGACTTGCGCCGACTGCGGATTTGCAGCAGTTATGGCGTAGGTTGGTTTTTAACCTGTTGATTACCAACGTTGACGATCATTTGCAAAATCACGGTTTCCTGCATGTGCAAAATGGTCTCTGGCGATTGGCGCCGGCTTTCGACCTTAACCCCTTTCCTGACAAAGAGCGTGAATCCAAAACATGGTTGTCCGAGGAGGACGGGCCGATAACCGATGTGGGCATGCTGCTGGCCCGCAGTTCCTATTTTTCCCTGAGTAAAACCGCCGCTTTGGCTGTGTTGGCGGATGTGTATGCTGCGGTTGCTCAATGGCGCAGAATAGCGGTCAGCCCTGCGGTGGGGCTTAGGGAGAATGAGCTGGAAGATTTTGCTGCGGCGTTTGAACATGAGCAAATGGAGGAAGCGCGAAAATTCTCTATTTGACCCTTTTAACTGAAGTGCGAGCTGCATCGGCTTTAACTTAAACCCTTGAAAGTAAAACTGGTGCGGTCCTGAACGCCGGTCCGTCTAAGTCTAAGAAGTTTCCATGATAGTTGCCCGTCTGTTAAAGAAATGGACATCAAGGTCATCTGCCAATATTTGTTGAAAACTGTTTAGGGGTAACGTTCGGGCAGGTGTCGTTATCGACTTAAGGGAAAATGCTGTACGTTTGTCATGCAATTATTTTACAGAACCAAAACTATCGTAGGCGTATGTCAGCGGAAGGTTACCTTACTGAAAAGATTGCCATATCTGTCACCCACAACAATCTCACGCCCTGCTTATTTAAAGGAAATGACCGTGATCAATCTAAATCTATATTATAGGCAAGCACACATCTTTTGCATTTATAGGTGTGAGAGATAGAGCGATTCTCCGGGCTACAATTCTGGCATTTCCATCATCAGTTAAAGAATACAGGTCGACACACCAAGATAAATAAGACTCTATGAACTTGTACAAAAGGAAAATCTCAATGGATGGCTTCGAATTGCTCAACTTAACGGATTTCTACATCGGTTCCTATGGTGCCCACCCATTTTGGGTTGGAAATCACATAGATATTTATGATCCAGAACAAGCTGAACTTTTTCGTGGTATCATTCCTGATTTCGCTGTCAAGCTGAAAAATGAATACTTCAAAGCCGCGATTTGCGTTAACGGTTTGATGCTGTTGCGAATAGAACATCTTGCTCGATCAATGCCATACATAGCTGATCCAATTCAATATAATTTTTCAGCACATTGGATGGACAAATATCTAGACTATGTAAATACTATGCAACTTTGCGTCGAGTCCGAATCAATTAAATGTGTTAACTCATACGAAATACAATCAACAGCAACAAGAGCGAATGATATATGTAAAGTAGGTATGCTTAATGGCACTCCCCGCAGCAGCAGTTTCAACCATAGATATGGACAATCACAGTTTGTCGTCATGAATGAATTAAAGATATGGATTACAAAGGGCGCTACATGGCCTTCTCCTCTCGAAGTCAACGGATGGCGGTTGCCACATGAATTTATTAGTATCGAAGCAGCCAAAAATGCACTTGAGACTTTTTCGGTCGTAGCTAATGACGAACAACAAGTCAGATGGCTTTCTTATTTAGTCAAAGCAAAAACAGCTTACGCCGAAAACGATTACAGAATGTCATTTATCCTCTCATGGTTTGTGATCGAATCAAGTATTCAGTGGTTATTCAATGCCTCAGCTCCTGGAAAACAAAAAACTCGTACAGTCGAAATGATAGACTTTCTTCGTATTGAGGGTCTAATTTCTGAAGAAACTGAGTTGTGTTTGGACCATTTACGACGCCTCCGAAATAATCTTATGCATAAACCCGCAGAAACAGTCTGCCCACCTGACGACTGTATTAAAGCAGGACAAGCAGCAATTGCTCTTGCCGTCAGAAATTCTAATATCACTCTCGTTTCATCTTGGCGCTCCAGTGTTCAGTTCTAGTCTTATACCCATCATCTCCCACTCCTATTGTAAAAAAATAAAACATACTAAACTTTTAAAACCTAAATGACGATATATCTTGTCAATTATAGAGAGCATAATATACCATAAGCGGACGTTGTTTGCATCGCGGTATGTTAGTTTACGGGCAAATGTCAGCTATATTTGGGGAACCAAAATTCGTGACATGTATTTTATCAATTGCCTCGCCTTGTTAAGAGTTTTATTTCTTGTGATTATCCCAAAAATGGGCAAAGATTTTTTCATCAATTGACTTCGCCTTTGATTTTCTATCTTTTATTTTTTTAATTTTTTTCTCTACTTCTTCGGGAGGAATCTTCTTATTACCCTTAATCTCCATAATTTCTGAAAATCCATACATATAGTCATCAACTCGTTCCTCTTCTTTGATTCCTCGCAGTACCTCAGGATGAATTTTCTCGGGAAAGTTAACATATTCATTAATTTTAATTATTAATATTTCAATTTTTTCATCTGAGTCATATTTGTCTGCGATTTCATTTGCGCCTTCGCTTTTTGCTTTCTCGATAATCTTCTTGATTACACTTTTTACTAAATCATATGTAGCGTTTCCAATAACACCGCTCAAAGCAGCAACACCGATAAATATTAACTATTGTTCTGGAGGTACCAATGAAGCATAACAGTCAACCTTGCCTTTTGATTTAACTTGCTCTTCGAAAAATTGTCTATACCTAATCCCCATTTCATACGTTTGCTCTGAGCGTTCAAGTATAGCTTCATAATCATCAGGATACGCTTCCCCGCAAAAAAGACATTTATCGCCTTCGTACAACTCTGCACACTTAAAACATAATCTTATTGGACTGTTCAATCTATAACTCCTAACAGTGTTTTTTCAACGGACTGTGTCCGCATTTGTCAAAGCTAAAAATATGGACATAATTAATGTAACCATATAATTTATCGTCCAAATATAAAAATACTAACAATACATGCGGATCGTGTCAGCCTAATATGAATCATCATGACATTTGAAGTAAAATAGTCAACATATCTCATAACATGAGAATATTACGACAAGAGAAACACTATGCATGAGCCAGACTGCTAGGAGGTTTTTAAGCCGCAGCTAAGCTTCCGCTTCTCGCTCTTAGCTGGCTACCAGAAATCGCTGAAAGCAAAAAGCCCGCCTTGGTCTCCCAAGGCGGGCTTTTCTAGAATTTTGGCTCCTCTGACTGGACCTGAATTTATGCACTAACCATTTGTTGAATAAACAATTTTACATATTAATCAAATACGACTGGACTCAATTCTGGACTTATTTAAATAAGGTGGCAAGAGATTTATGGTGAAATCGCAGCACAGCGATAACGTCACCTACCTGTACAATGCGCCGCATACCTTTTTCTACGATAAGGGCAAAGGTGAGGTCGCTCGTATGTTGCGATACGCCCGCGAGGATCTGTCCCATACGCTGTTGGCAGATACCATGAACCATACCTTAGCCCAGTACGCTGTGCGGATTCCATATAATGAGACCGAAACCGCGACTACGTTAAGGACGAATTAACTTCAAGCGAATACACGGGAATAATTAACGCTACCGAAGCGAATAATGAGGTTTACAACGCCAGCGTGCGGTTTTTTCGCAGCCGGGATGCCGCCCTGAGCAAATCACGCATAGTGCGGATAAGGATTTCCTTGCTGCGTCCGCGGCGAAAGATCAGCGAAAAAGGCGCCTGATAGCCGTACTCCGTGGGCAACAGCGCCCTGAGCCGGCGATCGCGTACCCAGGGTAGGGCGTAATGTTCCGGTAAATAGCCAATATACTTGCCCGACAGGATCAGGATAAGCTGCGCCTCCATGCTGTCCACTGTGGCGATACTCTGTTTAAAGCCACGTTTGCCCAGCTCCAGGGAATTCCAGTAGCTACGGCTGACCATGCGCATCTGCGCGATGCGATCAACGCCAATGGGATGTTCGCGGAACAGCTCGTGTGAGTCGCTGCAGTACAGCCAGTGTTGTTCGCGATAGAGGGCATGGGAAATCACATTACTGCCGCTCATGGGAAAATTGCCCACGGCCAGATCCAGTTCATTATCCTGGATGCCCTGGATCAACGCATGCGGACTGCGAATCAGCAGGTTGAGATGCACCGCTGGGAAATGTTCACTGAAACGGCCGATTGAATCGGCGATGGATAACATGGGATCGGTGACGGTGGAGTCGATAATGCCCAGCCTTAGCGTGCCGGCCTGATCGCCTTTCAGCGCACAGGCATAATTTTCAAAATCGTCCAGGTTTTCGAGCAGTTGCAGGCTTTGCTGCAAAAAAGCTTCGCCCTTTGCCGTTAATGAAAAGCCGCCGCGCCCGCGTTGGCACAGCACGAATCCCAGTTTTTCCTCCAGTTCGCTCATATAGTTGCTGATGGCGGATACCGTCAGGTTGAGTTCCTGCTGGGCACGGGCAAAACCCTGATGTTTTGCCACCGAGGTGAAAATGTGCAGCAATCTGAGGTTGGGCAGTTTTCCAATTGACATCTGTCTGCGTCCACGGAGATGAGCCTGTTAGTTTAGAAATTCCTGAACTGATTTTTTGTTTTTTGCTATTTTTCGGCTGCCCAGCGTACCGCAATATCCGGAGACGACAAAGGCCGGCGCTCAAAGCCGCGGCCATGCGATATTGCAGGGGAAAACAGATGCAAAAACACTATCATCAACCTCAGGGCGGCAATGACATGCCGCGTTTTGCCGGCCGCGCGACCATGATGCGCTTGCCTTATAGCGACGGGCCGGCCGATCTGGATGCGGCGTTTATCGGCATTCCGCTGGATATCGGCGCCTCCCAGCGTGCGGGAACCCGCTACGGTCCGCGCCATATCCGCAGCGAGTCGGTGATGATCCGTCCTTATAATATGGCCACCGGCGCAGCACCGTTCGATTCGCTGCGCGTCGGCGATATCGGCGATGTGCCGATCAATACCTACAGCCTGCTGAAATCTGTCGATATCATCGAAAATTACTATACCGCACTCAATACCTGGCCGCTGGTTCCGCTGACGCTCGGCGGCGATCATACACTGACTCTGCCGATATTGCGGGCGCTGGTCAAAAAACATGGCCCGATTGGGCTTATCCATGTCGATGCCCATACCGATACCAATGATGAGATGTTCGGTGAAAAAATTGCCCATGGCACGACTTTTCGCCGGGCGGTGGAGGAGGGGCTGCTGGACTGCCGCCGGGTGGTGCAGATAGGCCAGCGGGCGCAAGGCTATACCAAAGATGATTTTAACTGGGGAGTGGCTCAGGGGTTTCGCCTCATTCCGGTGGAGCAGTGCTGGCATCATTCCATGACGCCGCTGATGGAGGATATTCGTCGTTCCATGGGCAGTGGTCCGGTCTATCTCTCCTTTGATATCGACAGTCTCGACCCCGCCTGGGCGCCCGGCACCGGCACACCGGAGGTGGGCGGGCTCAGTTCAATCCAGGCGTTGGAGATTGTGCGAGGCTGCCGGGGGGTTAACCTGGTGGGCTGCGATCTGGTGGAAGTCTCGCCGCCCTATGATATCAGCGGCGTGACCGCGCAACTGGGTGCCAACCTGCTGTATGAAATGCTCTGCGTACTGCCCGGCGTGGCGTATCGCTGATGGCAGCGGGCAGGCAGATCCAGGCGCGGACGGGTTATTCCGCCCCCGCCCGCGTGATGCTGGTTGCGGGCCCCGGCAGATGAACCGTCAATGCCGGAGGTGCCGGTACCGTCGTCCTTTTTATCCGCTTTTGCCAATCTGCCGGTACCCTTCACCGGCGCCGTCCACATTTTAAGGAGTCACCCATGACATTAATCCCATTGCTGCGTGGTATTTTCACGGCCGCGCTGTGCGCGCTGACCCTAGGCGCCGTCACTGCCGCGCCGGCACATGCCAGCCAGGCGGCCACATTGACTCCCGGGGTATTCAAAGTCGGCATCGAGGTGGCCTATCCGCCTTTTGAGTCTTGGCAACAGGATCAGGTGGTGGGGTTTGACGCCGAACTGGCCGCCCTGCTCAGTAAGCAAATGAACGCGACATTGCAGTTGGCGGATACGAAATTCTCCGGCCTGATCCTGGGGCTCAATTCCGCGCGGCACGACGCGGTAATCTCGGCGTTGTACGTTACGCCTGAGCGAACCGCCCAGGCGGATGCCATCGCCTATGCCGGTACCGGCGCGTATATCCTGGTACGCCGTGGAAGCGAGGCGATGCCGAAGACCGAAAAAGATCTTTGCGGCCTGACAGTGGGGCTGCAACAGGGCACCGCCTGGGTTAAACAGTTGCGAGAGCTGTCGGGGGCCTACTGCGAGCCCAGCGGTAAGCCGGCTATCCTGGTAAAGGAATACCCTACCGCGCCGGAAACGCTGCAGGCGCTGCTCGCCAACCATATCCAGGCCCAGGTGGATATGGCGGGCGCCGCGCGTCTGTTTGCCGGACGCAGCCACGATCGGGCGGTGATCAGTTCGCCGGCGATAATTTATCCGCAGACGCTCGGTATTTATGTCAAAAAAGGCAACCGGGAGCTGCTTGACCGCCTGACCGTCGCCCTGGCGGCGCTGCGCGCCAACGGCGACTACGAACAGCTTATCGCCAAATACCAGGCATTCGGCATTACGGCCGCCGCTCAATAAAGCGCGCCGGCATAACGGCTCAGCTTGGCATGATAAAGATATAACAGCTGATGGACGCGTTGAGGCATACCATGATTTTTGACTGGACCTATTTTTTCTCCTTATTTTCCATGCGTTCGTTCTGGCAGGCGTGCGTGACGGTGGTGGAGCTCAGCGTGCTTTCCTGGCTGATAAGCCTGGTGCTGGGATTTGTGCTGGCCAATAGCCGCCAGTCCGGCCCCTGGTGGCTGCGTGCCCTCAGCAAAGTGTATATCTGGTTGTTTCGCAGCGTGCCGCTGCTGGTGCTGGTAGTGTTTATCTATAACTTGCCGCAAATGTTGCCATCTACCGGTGTGGTGCTCGGCAACGCTTTTTTTGCCGGCTTGGTGGCGACGGTGACGGCGGAAACCGCCTATATGGCCGAAATCCATCGCGGCGGCCTGATTTCAGTGGACAAAGGACAGCATGAGGCGGGACGCGCGCTGGGCATC
The DNA here is from genome assembly GCF_010131535.1 of Acerihabitans arboris. GTDB lineage: Bacteria > Pseudomonadota > Gammaproteobacteria > Enterobacterales > Enterobacteriaceae > Acerihabitans > Acerihabitans arboris. The sequence continues at coordinate 7,975 of NZ_WUBS01000007.1, read as the reverse complement.
CGCTTTCTCGGCGTGCAGCGGCTTATCGTTATCCCCCAGGCATTTCGTATCGCGCTGCCGTCGCTTATCAATGAATTTATCACCATCGTGAAACAGACCTCGCTGATTTCGGTTATTTCCCTGCCGGAGCTGCTGATGACCGGCCAGCGGCTGTATGCGGAAAATTTTCTGGTCATGGAAACTCTGGCGGCGGTGGCGGTGTATTACGTGTTGATCGTTTCCGGATTTACGCTGTTGTTCCAGCTATTCGAGCGAAAGATGGATGTACAGGCAAGTCGCACCGAGACCCTAGACGAGGTGGCGCTGGCGGGACTGCGACAGGTTGCCCATCCTATACCCGCCAGGCGACAAGCGGCGCGGCCGGGCGAGCCCGTCGCGCTGAAACTGACCAATATCCACAAGTCCTATGGCCGGCATCAGGTACTTAAAGGGGTTAACCTGGCGCTGGCGCCAGGCGAGGTGGTCAGCATTATCGGCCCTTCCGGCTCGGGGAAAACCACGCTGATCCGTAGCGTCAACGGTCTTGAATCCGTTGATCAGGGCGAGATTGTTCTTTTCGGCGAGGACTTTATTTCCGCCGGCAATCCGCGGGTTAGCTCCGCGATGCAAAAGGGCATCCGACGTATCGGCATGGTATTCCAGGGATTTAATCTATTTCCGCACTACACCCTATTGGAAAACGTGATGCTGGCGCCCCGTTATCATCATCAACCGCCGGACCGGGCGCGCAACCGGGCCCAGGCGTTACATCTGCTGGATAAAGTCGGCCTGCTGGCCCATGCGGGGAAATATCCACATCAGCTTTCCGGGGGCCAGCAGCAGCGGGTGGCGATTGCTCGGGCCCTGGCGCTGTCGCCGGATATTATGTTATTTGATGAACCGACCTCCGCGCTGGACCCGGAACTGGTAGGCGAAGTGCTCAAGGTGATACAGAACTTGGCCAATGAGGGGATGACTATGCTGATAGTGACCCATGAAATGGAATTCGCCATGGCGATTTCACACCGGGTGGTCTTTATGGAGCAAGGCAACATTTTAGCCGATGCCACGCCGCAGGCCATCAGCCGGCCATCATCTGGGCAAAGCTTGAGTCGTGTTCGACAGTTTATCGGCCTTGAAGGAATCAACTGAACCCTACCTTGGCTTATCCGATACGCTAAAATACCGTCATCCACGGCTGGGAGGAGGTCAATCCCGCACGTTGACCGCAATGACGGCCATCACCATGGCATAAATAATAAACGCAGCAGATATCCATAGTTCACCTCCATTTGACGAGGCAGGGAGTGCGACTGGGTTACGGCATGCCTGTTCCCTTGGTTGTGCATTTATCACCTATCCTGGTCGTAAATAGCAATCTCTGACCCGTGCCGATCCCTGTATGCGGTGATGATTCAGCGACATCCCGCGTCCGCGGCATAAAATGTCGGTATAAGGCGTAAAACCTTCTTTTCTGCATATTGGCACGGTCTCTTGAGCATCATCGATTGCCAGATTTTAGTAGAGTGGAACTATCGTAAAAAGGGGACGCTATGCTAGAACAACGCTTGAACGATCCATACCTCCTGCGCCAGCTGGTCTGCTTTGGCGGTCAAATGGTAACCGGCAGTTAGCGGTGAAACGCTGCCGGTATTCAATCCCTCCACACAGCAACAGATAGGCACCGTTCCGGCCCTGGGCGAGCGAGAGACGCTGACGGAGATTTCCACGGCCGATGGGATGCGCCACGACTTCGCAAGCATGCCCCATGCGCAGCGGGCCGAGCTGCTGGAAAAATGGCACAAACTGATCCTGGATAATGCCTGCGATTTGGCCATCATCATGACCGCGGAGCAGGGCAAACCGCTGGCCGAGGCCAAAGGAGAAGTCCTGTATGGCGCCGGTTTTGTTAAATGGTTCGCCGAGGAAGGGCGACGCGTTTATGGCGACACCATCCCGGCGCCGACCGCCGATCGCCGCATTCTGGTGCTGAAACAGCCGGTCGGCGTTGCCGCCGCCATCACGCCGTGGAATTTTCCCATTGCCATGATAACCCGTAAAGTGGCCCCGGCATTGCAAAGAGAATCAGTATCCTTGGCCTCTCCGTAGAATTCGCTCAAGCTCATGGCGCCATACCCCATAGCCGAAACGGTAAAATCTTTACCTGGTTTTCTCATTCGCATCGTCATTTCTCCTCGTAATTGAAAAGCAAGTATGAATCAAGACATGCCGCAGGAGAATTTCAAAGAAATTAATATAATAAAAGTATTACCACCCAAACCTTGGCTTAACTTATCCCATCATGTTGATCGTGCAGTGGCCAAGCTGAAAGAGTGGCGGCCGCAGCAGAGCAGGGGGCTCAGGAGCCACAGCTGGCAACAAGGAGAATGGCTGGACACGTTGAAAGAAATCGACATGCAGCCAACCGGGCTGAATGGGTTCGGCGCCTGATGTTGTTTGCTCACTGGCGCTATGCCGATCAGTTTAGATGGTGAGGGCGATGTTGAAGATCCCGCAGAACAGCATTGGATAAGAACACCTACAAAGGTAGTGGATAATACTTGCCAAGTAAATGCATGAGTGATACATGTATAGCAAGCTAAGTATTGTTAACCCACTGGGGTGTGCTGATGAATCAGTCCGAACTACGCCTACTTAACATCATGGGGGCTTTTTGTCTCTCGGTTTCCGATCGTATCTCTGCCGCAACAAGCGAAGCATTGGGAATGAATGCATCTTATCCTTCGGCGCTGGTGCAAATTGGGCTTTTCTCTAATCAGCTGAGCAATTTACAGTCCGCATTAACTTTGGGACAGTCCGCTGCCACGCGCCTGGTTCAGAAGCTGGAAGAGCAGGGTTTAGTTTATAAAGAGCGCGCGGTCACGGACAGTCGTTCAGCCACGTTGCATTTAACCAATAAAGGTTCGGGAAAAATGCAAAAAATCCTCAAAGAACGATATAGCGTGTTAGAACAGCTTATTTCCCCATTAAAAGAGGAAGAAAAAGACATTTTTTTAGAGCTTATTTCAAAAATATTAGAAAAAACAGTAACCGATCGCCAGACGTCAGATTCGGTGTGCCGCCTTTGCGATTTGGATGCCTGTCCGCAGGAGTGTTGTCCAGCAGAACCGTTAAAATAGGTATTATTTAATTTAATACACACCGGGTGGACTTATGATACCAAACGTTCATGTTAAGGGCGCTGCGTTTGCTATCCTGGCAGCTTTTTGCTGGGGTATGGCATTAGTCATGTCAAAGGGTGCATTGCAAAGTTTTCCGCCGATATTGCTCTTATTAATACAACTTACAGCCAGCGTTATTTTTATTTGGTGTATTGTCCTTATCAAAAAAATAAAAGTCCCAGATATCCGATCATTAAAAAAGGTCAGTTCTCTCGGTCTGTTTGAGCCATTTTTGACCTATATCCTGGTGTTGGTTGGCCTCACGTTCGCCAGAGCAACAGATGCGGCACTATTACAGTCGTTAGAATCAATATTTATAGTGATCATTGCCTCGTTGATTTTTAAAGAAAAAATAGGTAACTTGTTCATCATGTTATCGTTTTTCATTCTTATTGGACTCTATTTTTCAATAGGAAGTAGTCTGTCAGGATTGATACATAATGGTATGATAGGGAATCTTCTCATCATTTCAGGCATGCTTGCCGCTGCCGTATATGTTGTGTTGACATCCCGATCGATAGCGATTGCAGATGCCATTATCATAGTTGCCTTTCAACAGGTTACTGCACTTCTGGCTACAATATTAGCCTTTTCTTTTGAGTATATCGTTACCGATTATACATTTTCTATGCCGTCGATAGGTATTCTATTGCTGGCGATTACATCCGGCATTCTACAATATGCTCTCGCATTCACATTTTATTTAATTTCATTAAAAAATATCAGTGCAGGATTGGCGGGGATGTTTCTTAATTTGGTGCCTGTTTTTGGGATCTTCGGCGCATACCTGTTTCTGAGAGAAAAGATGGAAAGCATTCAGATAGTGGGAAGTCTTATTACAGTCTGCGCGTTGCTTATGATGAGTATGTTATTAAGTAAGAAAGGTGAACATTAATGTAATGTAAATCTGAAAATTCCTGTAAGGAGAAAAGTATGGAAATTCGACAATGACTCGGTAAAATTCCGAGGAGCCATCTTGACTCTTTCGGTAAAGATATAGACAAAGCCAATGAACTTCTTTTCAATGAGCCCGATAAAGAAAAAAAGAAAGAGATCCTTTTTAATTGGGTCAAGCGATTTTAACCTTGCATGTCAGGAAGATTGGGAGCAGGAAAAAAGCAGAATATCAATATTAGTGTCTATGTTGTCGATGATGCCGATGTCAACAATGGTGATGAGTACCTCCATAACTATCTTCAGGAATGCCGTAAGGACTGGAAAAAACACTGTATCAAGGGTGAAAGTGATGCTGCGTTATATTTTTTTAATATTAAGGCGTTGACAACCGCGGCGCCATCGGATGAATTAGTTGAAGTTTTCTCGAGATTGTCAGATTTTATTTTTCATGAATATGCGTCCTTAATCCCTTCCCGCCAATCAAAGGCCTGAACTCACCGGATCTTATTTACTGACATGCTACCTCACGAGCGTAAGAGGGCTAATGCTCTCTTTTTCTTTGGGTAACGCTGGGGTAGGATGCTGAGATCATCGGGATTACGATTATTTCTCCGCCATAGAGCGGCATGAGTGAACTGGTTCATTATGTGTGGACGCTAAAATCCGAATCTTCCGCAATTTGACGGGATCTCATCATACCAGCGAACATTTTTGCAGTAAGACGTGCGTTTTACGGCGATTAATTTTATTCAGATCAGCCGGCAGCAAAGCGTTGCGTGATCCCACCACGGGTTTTCACTGACCGAAGTTTTGAACGCTATAAAACCGCTGGCGGCCAGTTCCGCTGTCAGCCGCGGCAAAGGCATCAGTGTCCGCCAGGGCTGCCCTTGACGCATTAACTGATACTTTTCTGCGCGATAGTGCTGGCGATCCTCCGGTCTTTTCGGCTGGCCGCACATGCTGCTGACGATAAATACCCCATTTGGTTTCAGGATGCGCTTAATTTGCCGGTAGCAGCGCTGTCGCTGGTCTCCGATCAAGCAGTGCAGGCAACTGCCGTCAAAGACCAGGTCAAACTGGTGATCGTGATACATGCCCAGAGTACATACGTCACCCTGCTGAAAATCAGCGGCTAAGCCGGCAGTGGAAAAGGTTTCCTGTGCCCAGCCGATGGCGGTAGGTGAAATATCGACACCATAAACTTGATAGCCCGCGCGCGCCATAAACAGTGACGCCATGGCACCATTACCGCATCCCAGCTCCAGACATACGCTACCTGGGGCCGGCAACACATGCTTCTTACTCAGTGCTTGAAGGATCGCCGTCAATTTCCTCCAGGCGCGCTCATAACCCTCTCCGGTCCAGGCCTGCTGACCGCTCTGTTTGAGTTGCCGATAACACTGTTCATAAATATTCATCGTCGACAAAAACCTCCAACTTTCGCCTGCCGTGGGGGAAACGGCAATACCAATTCTTTTCATTCGGGCCGCTTGGCGATTGGCTAACTTTGCGTGCAGTCATTGCATCGCACCCTTAACACTGCTTCGGAGGTTCACGGTCTTGTGGAAAACGCCATGGGGCAACTCACGGGGATAGCGGTTTGGCAACGCATCGTTCTAGCGAAGCAATTTTCGGCGGATCTTTTCGCGCTTGCCAGAAAAATTTTGGGTTTCTGCTAGCAGCGACCGACGAAGCAGAGTTTATCTATCCATGCCAGGGTCATCAGCCCAATGGCTGCCAGGGTAAGACCAAAATCGCATAACGTGCGTATAGGTTGCCTATTGGACGTTGTTTCCCGATATTCACAGCATGTCTCCGCTCACCAGAATGTGCTACATCCTTAGCGAGATGCTGACAAGTCTAAAATTGCTCCATTTCACCCTATTTTCGCGCCATCACTGTTCGTCACCTATAGCGGTTGAAAAAAGCTTTAGGAGTTACTCTCTACGGGCGATTTGTTGCAGGGAAGCCCCTTCCAGTCGGTAGCGGATCCATTCAGGCACCGGTTCTGCACTAAGCCGATCATAAAAATTTATCGCAGGTTGGTTCCAGTCGAGCACACTCCATTCCAGGCGTCCACAATCCCGCGCAACGGCCAGTTGTGCAATATGTTTAAGCAGCGCTTTTCCGGCGCCTTTACCACGATACGGTTGTGATACGTACAAATCTTCGACGTAAATGCCGTTGCGACCAAGCCAGGTAGAGTAACTGGTAAAAAAGACAGCAAATCCGACCGGTTCAGCATTCCATTCGCAGATGAGCGCCTCGGTACGCGAACAATCGCCAAACAGCGTTTTTTCTATTTCTTGCTGATTGGTTTTAACTTCATGTAGAGCTTTTTCATACTCAGCCAATTCACGTACAAAGGCCAGGATAATGGCCGAATCGCGCTTTTCAGCCGGGCGAATAGTTAATGTCATGCTTTACGTCCTACGATCAACGAAGAAAAGAGGCTAAATCATAAGTGATTATTTATGCTGCATGAAGTGCAATATTATCAATTTAAGGTGAATATTACGCATTCCGCTCTTCGTCGTCTCGGCCTCAACCTCAACCTGTTATAAGTCTTTGATACTGTTTTTCGACATCAATCCGCCACCCGCGCGGCCAGTGAAGTTGCAATGAGCAATTCGGTGTTACGCCAAGCGTTGGGCCGGCTGCGCAAGACGTTCAATGGCGATTTGTTTTATCGCTCCGGTCAGGAAATGCGCCCAACGGTATTTGCGGTAGGCTTGTCCGATACTATTATCGACAGCTTACGAACGTTGGAAAAAGGTATAGATAAACATCCCCGCTTTAAGCCCGCGCAGAGTCATGAGCAGTTATTTTCTCCGTAACTGATTATACGGTTTTTTATGTATTTCTCGCCTTAATTGCCGCAATTCAGGCTTGCGCGCCTGCTCGGCAACGATCGGAAGGTTGCGCTGGAAGATCTGCTGGCCGGTTGCATTGATTTTACTTGGGTTTCTTTGAAGCTATCGGCAGTATTCATGATGATATGGATAAAATTGAGTGGATGGAAGATGACTATATTGCTATTACCGCAGTTGGGGTCAGGAATAATCATAAGCCATTATCGTTGCAGGTAGTTGATCTGCGAACTTTGACATTATAGGCGGCGCGGGGGACGTTGGCATCCTGCGGTCTGGTCTTGTTAGCCATGATCCGGGCATTGGCGGCTAACCCGCATGGGACATCCATCTTATTTGCCGTGCTGATAGCGGTTGTTATCGTTGCGGGGCCTGGTCCGGCGCGAGGGGGAGGGCAGTGCCGTATTTTACCTTGTCCATCACCACCCAGGTAGTGAAACTACGCACGTTGGGTTCGGCCATGATCGCTTCCTGGGTGAAGCGTTCGTAATCCTGCAGGTCGCGGCAAACCACGGCCAGGATAAAGTCATATTCTCCGGTGACGTAATAACACTGCTGGACCTGCTCTTGTTTGAGCATAGCTTGTTTAAACGCTTTGATCTGTTCGTTGCGTTCTTCAAGCAAATCGACACCCACCAGGCAGGTTACCGGGTAACCAAGTGCGCGGGCGTCCAGCGTGGCGGTTTCCCGCTCGATGATGCCGCTCGCGCGCATCCGTTTAAGCCGTCGCTGCACCGCGGCAGCCGACAGACCGACCTCTTCACCGATAAGTTGTGCGATATGACGTGTATTATCCTGATAACGCGCCAGGATACGGCGGTCGAACTCGTCGATAACGGTTATGTTGTGGCTCTGTTGCGGTTTAGCCGCGTTTTTATCGTTCATTTATCCGTTAGTCCGCAAAATCGTGCTTGAATATAACGTCACCAGGCGCTGAAACGCCGTTAAACTACGCTAACACTAACGGCGGAGGGAAAAGATGTCCAGAGTGCTCACCATTATCACCGACGATGCGCCGGGATTGCATGGCATTGCCGGTCCGGTCAT
>NZ_WUBS01000006.1 GCF_010131535.1 Acerihabitans arboris | reverse complement strand
CCGGCGAGGGCGGACGGGCGAGAGCGGCGGTGGTCGGGGTAATTTCATTGCTGGCATTCAAACCGAACTGCCCGTCTAACCCTTCCGACACGATATAGAAGCGATAGGTTGTTCCAGGCGTTAAATTGGCGATGGTAATACTGTTCGCCGCCGTGATGTCCGCCAGGCCGCCGTTTTGGTATATCCAGTAGCGTGATACCGGCGCGGTGCCGTCGGTGCCGGTATCCCATTGCAGGCTTATCGAAGTGGGGGTGATGGCGGTCGCCCTCAGATTGACCGGCGAGGGTGGGCGCGGTAGCGGAAGCGCGGCGGTGGTGGGGGTAATTGTATTACTGGCATACGCGCCTAATTGCCCATTGGCCGCTTCGGACCAGATATAGAAACTGTACTGCGTTGCCGGGCTTAACCCGGTGATGGTGATGCCGTTTGCCGCCGTGCTGTTTACCTCCGATCCGTTTTGAAAAATCCTATATCTTGCAACCGGCAAGGAACCGTCGGTGCCGGTATCCCATTGCAAGGTTACCGAGGTGGCGGCGATGGCTGTCGCGCGCAGATTAACCGGTGAAGAAGGACGAAGGGTAGTTCCTAATGTGGTTACGGTGATGGTATTGCTGGGATTCAGGCTATCAGTGCCATACCACGACGCAGTAACATAAAATTGATATGTTGTGGCTGGCGTTAGGCCCTCAATAGTGCCACCGATATAGTTTTGGCCTATTATCTGACGGCCGTCTTGGTATATTGAATAAGCTGTTGGATTCACTTCGCCATCGTTTGCAAGCTCCCAATGTAAGGACACCGATGTATAGAGTATGTTGTAGGCTTGCAGATTAATTGGCGAGTGCGGGCGTGTTTCGGCCAAGCCGGGATCTTGATAATTCATGTTTGACATAATTTATTTTCCTCATGCTATGGTATTTTTTATGATTTAAATACAGCCTGCAATCGTTGCTTAATCGTGTTGTAGAACATTGATATATATATGATATCAATCAGAATATTTTCATGGAGGATATTTTTTGAAAAGGTTTATTTGTTTGTTTAACCAAAAATTTATTTTAAAATACGTCATATTAAACGTAATCGCCGCTTGAAGATTATATGTGTTTAAGTCCTGGTGTCAATTGCTAAATATGGCACGTTTCCTTAAAAAATAATTTATTCTAGCGACTAAAGATATGGCTAATAACCCGATTTGCCAAAAGTGGAGAAAATTTTAAAAAACTGTTGATATTTTTCTTAAAATAGATATTATTTTGTGGGATGCTTGAGCGATTTTAATTGATGAGAATTATCTAATGCGTGATATTATTAAATTTTAACGCCTAATGCCCTGGAGCCATTCCCTGCTAATTTTTTTAAGAAATGTCAAAATTCATTAACAAATTGAGCCGATGAAGTTATTAACCAGTCTGAGAGTGGCGCGGCTAGATATGTATTATCCGCGCCAAAATTTTCAGAAGCGGCATTGCTAAGGGTAGCCGTTATAATCTTGGAATGAGCTAAGGCGTGCATAATCAAGTGTGTGCACCAGCTAGCGGGCGGTGGCGACGGCAGCGGCGATATCGGTGCCAATCCCTTGGCAACGGGAATGACGCGGCTGCGTATCAGCCGGCCTTTCTGCGGCAGCGCGGCCTGGAGATCGAGCGCGGGGCGCTGGCTACGGACAAAAACAGAATTCGCCGCCGGATGCCAACAATCCCCTGCTCTAGATCGCCGAGTCGCAAGTCTTGCGGTCCAGTTGCTAACATCAACGTCGCGAGATGCCTTAATCGCAACGCAGATTATCGTTTTTCATCCTTAGGCTATTCACTACCAGGATAATGCGGATGGTGAGGCGACTGCGATGGATAACCGTCAGGGAAGGGTGGATAATAATATAGTGAGGCCAATGTTGTTACCGTTAAACTACTTTGTGCGGATTCCTCACCTTGCAGCGATACGGTAGAAATATAAAAGGTATAGGAAGTATTAGGTTGCAGATGTTCAATGGAGGCCGAAATATGATTTATCTCTGTAACGTAAATTGGCGTTGATTCCGGATCGGTTACGCGTATATTCCAAAAAAATTGATAAGGCGGAATAAGCGGGAACTGCCAGACTAACACAACTGAGGTGTCCGTTATTATTGTCGCTGAAAAATCAGTTGGCGGGTCCAATAATGATATCGGAAAGCTGTTGTCTTGATTAAATTTTTGCGTCATTATGGCACTCCTTAATGCATTGGCTGCTAATCGAAAAAACGGTTTAATTTACAAGAAATAAATATATCATTCGCGTTCGCTTGGCTTATCTATAAATTTCTGCGTGCTAGATGGGCGGCAATGGCAACTGTATATTATTTCATGCTTTCTGTGCTGTATTTGTCTTGATTTTAATTTAATTTGCTCACCAGAATGAACGTCATTATAAAACATCAGTTAACGTCGTTAAATTTGAATTATCGATATCATCAAATCGGTCTGGTTATCATAACGAAAAATTGTTCTGGTAAACTAAAGGTATCACACACCATAAAAGCGTCAATTGCTTAATTTGACTGTTTAATTGTGGATATTGGCAGGTTGGGATTATCCTGGGCCGTAATTACCACCTTATCATTATCAGTAGCAGTTCATTATCAGTAGCAGTTGAATGATGTCCAGAGGGCTAGCTCACTCCCCCCGTGACCATCTGGACAATATGCTGTTGCGGATAAAAGGCTAGCGTACCCTTTTCCTTTAACGCGGCCAGAATATAGTGCGGGTCATGCCGCCTGGGATCGAGCAGCAGTCCGACCACCGTGCCGCTGTGGGCGACGTTAAGGCCGTACAGGTCATGATGCTCGACAACGCCAAGCAACGTCTCGAACGCCGCTTTGGGCAGCAGCAGGTTGCGCGCGCGGGCGCTAAGCGTGGTGGCTTCGCCCAGCAGGCGCGGGGATTGAGCGGCACAGCTTTGCTGGAATAACCGCCAGACGCGATCGAGCGGCTCGGCCTGCGCGCGCAGCTCATCATCGCCGATACGGCGATGACACGCGGCGGTGGTAAGCCGATGCGGACTTTCCAAAATAATAATATCCAACTGTGGCAGCCAGGAGTGGGGAATTCGGCAACTGCCGTGGCGGTGATCGAACAATGTCAGCGCCTTGAAAACCGTGCTGTCGGTGGGCTCCAGCCGCAGGCAAAGCCGGGCCAGGGTGTTTTCATCAAGCGTGCGGTTAAGCCAGCGGGCGGCGGCGACCGCGGTGGCGGCGATATCGGCGGTGCTGCTGGCCAAGCCCTTGGCGACAGGAATGGTGGAGCGGCATTCGATACGCAGCGGCGGCAGGATCGCCGAATCGAAGCCAAAATGGCCGATAACCTGGTTTAGCATCCGGCGGCTCAGCGGTCGTTCGTCGGCCGCGGGCAACCCCTCGCTCACCTGCACCTCGCTGTACCAGGCGATAGGGCAGGACACCAGCTTTTCGCCGCCGAGGATCCAGCCCTGCAGCAGCTCGCCGCAGGAGGCCGGGCAGCGCGCCTCAGCCATAGTTAAGCACCTCGCCTAAGGCCTCGAGCAGACGGCGGTTATCCGCCCCCCCTTTAATCGCCACGCGATAATAATCGCCGGACAGGCCGGGATAGTTGGCGCAGCTGCGTATCAGCAGGCCTTTTTGCAACAGCGCGGCCTGGAGATCGAGCGCGCGGCGCTGGCAACGGAAAAAAATATAGTTCGCCGCCGGGCGCCAAACCTTGAGCGCGGGCAGGGCGCTAAGCCCCCCATACAGGTAAGTCTGCTGCTCTTGCAGCCACCGCATCGCGTCACGCTGATATTCCAGGTCATCCAGCACCACCTCGCCCGCCAGCGCGGCAAAGGCGTTAATGGTCCAGGGCGGTCGGCGCTCGCGTAGCCGCGCCATGGCCTGCGTGTCGCTGCCGAGCATATAACCCAGCCGCAGGCCGGGGATGGCGTAAAATTTGGTCAGCGAACGCAGGACAAACAGGTTGGGAAAGTCGCCCAGGCGGTTTATCACACTTACGCCGTCGGGAATAAAGTCCATAAAGGCTTCATCCACCACCAGCGTAATCGCCAGCTCGCGGCAGCGGCGGGCAATGGCCAGCAAGAGATCGGTTGCAATCAACTGGCCGGTGGGATTATTGGGCGTACAGAGAAACAGCGCGTCGATACCGGGGCGCAGCGCCGCCGGCAGGCGGTGGTCGGGGCTAAAATCATCGCTTTCCGTCAGCGGAAAGTCCTCGACGCGGCAGTCCATGCCCTTTAACGCCAGGCGGTACTCGGCAAAGCCCGGCGTCGGCAGCAGCACGGTTTTACCGCGCAGCAGGAAAGCCAGGTCATAAATCAGCTCGGTGGCGCCGTTGCCGGCCAGTATCCAGGACGCGGGGCATTGATGATGCGCGGCCAGCCGGTCATGCAGCCGGCGATAAAGCGGATCGGGGTAACGCTCCGCCAGCGACCAGTGCGCGGCCAGCGCCCGCTTAAGGCTTGCGGGCATGCCGAGCGGGTTGATATTGGCGCTGAAATCCACGATCGAAGTTTCATCCACCCCCAGCTTTAACGCCATGTCCAGCACGTTGCCGCCGTGCTGATTGGGTAACGCCATGGTTAACTCCCGGCAAACATATTTATAAGGCATACGGTTGGATCCGCGCGGCCACGGCACCCATATTCTAATCAATACAGCCAGTCCCGCGCGGCCGCGCCAGCGATATCACAAGGATTGCAGCAGCGACAGCGAGGCGACCTCGCCGATCACAATCAGCGACGGCGCCGCCAGTCCCGCCCGCGCGCTCCGTTCCGCCAGGGTGGACAGGGTGGCCAGCACCATACGCTGTTCGGGATGGCTGGCGTTCATTACCACCGCCGCCGGGGTATCCGCGTCGCGGCCATGGGTTATCAGCTGCCGGCAGATTTCCGCCAGCCGCGACATGCCCATCAGGATCACCAGCGTGCCCTCCAACTGCGCCAGCACCCGCCAGTTGTGCGGATCCTTGCCGTCGCGCAGATGGCCGGTGATGACATGGAACGACGAGGCAAAATCACGGTGGGTCACCGGGATGCCGGCGCGCGCCAGCCCGCCGATGGCGGAGGTAATGCCCGGCACCACTTCGCAGGGGATGCCGGCGCGCGCCAGCGCCTCGGCCTCTTCGCCGCCGCGGCCGAAGACAAATGGATCGCCGCCTTTCAGGCGCACCACCTCACGTCCCATGCCGGCCTGTTCGATCAGGATGGCGTTGATCCGATCCTGCGGGATCGGGTGATGATCCGCGCGTTTGCCCACGTCAATCATCTCGCAATGCGCCGGGGCCTCCGCCAGCAGCAGCGGATTGACCAGGCGATCGTAGACTACCGCGTCGGCCCGGCGCAGGCAATCCATGCCCATTAGCGTAATCAGCCTGGGATCGCCCGGGCCGGCGCCCACCAGCCATACCTTACCCGACATGTTGCACCTCTTGTGTTGGCGCCAGACCGACGCGCATGACGTCGCGGGCGATCATCAGTTCTTCATTGGTAGGGATCACCGTAACCATTACCGGCGCGCCCTCCTGCTGAATAAACGTGGCATGACGCTTATTTTTATTATCGTCCAGGCGGATGCCCAGGAAACCGAGATTCCGGCAGACCTCACGGCGGATGCCGGCGGAATTTTCGCCGATGCCGGCGGTAAAAATCACCACGTCCACGCCGTCCATTACGGTGGCGTAAGCGCCGATAACGGCGCGGATGCGATCGGTAAACATGGCCAGCGCCAGCGCCGCGCGGTGATTGCCGGATTCAGCGGCGCTTACGATATCACGACAGTCATTGGAGATCCCAGACACCCCAAGCAGCCCGGAGGCGTTATTCATGATCTCAAGCAATTGTTGTGCAGATTTATGGTCATGTTCGCTAATAAACGGCAGGATCGACGGGTCGATATCGCCGCAGCGGGTGCCCATCATCAGCCCGGCCAGCGGGGTAAAGCCCATCGAGGTGGCCACCGACCGGCCGCCGTCGATGGCGCAGACGCTGGCGCCGTTGCCAAGGTGACAGGAGATAATGCGTAAATCCCGGCGGCCCAGCAGCCCGGCGCAGGCCTCGGCCACGTATTTATGGCTGGTGCCGTGAAAACCGTAGCGGCGAATGCCATAATCCTGGTAATAACGATAGGGCAGCGGATAGAGATACCCGGCCTCATTGATGGTCTGGTGAAACGACGTATCGAATACGCCGACGGCGACGGCGTGCGGCAATCGCCGCTGGAACGCCCGGATGCCGCGGGCGTTGACCGGGTTATGGATCGGCGCCAGGGCGCCGAGCCGTTCAATTTCGTCCAGCGCCGCGTCGTCTATAACCGCGGAATCCTTGAAAAACTCGCCGCCGTGGGCCACCCGGTGGCCGACGCCGTCGATCTGCGCCAGGGAAGCGACGATACCGCTTTGCAGCAGGGTGTCCAGCAGGTGCTCCGCCGCCTGCTGATGATTGTCGAGCGCCACGTTGGCCTGCTGCTTGCCGGCGCCGGCGCGCAGGGTAAAGGCGGCGCTGCCGGTGCCCAGTCGTTCGAACAATCCTTTCGCCAGGGTGATTTCCTCCGGCATGGAAAACAGTTCGAATTTAAGCGACGAGCTGCCGGAATTAACGGCCATAATAAGGTGTGTCATCTGTTACTCCGGGAAAGGTTATTCCAGATACGTCAGCAGCGGCGTGATACCTTGGCGCCGTGTGGCCGACACCATAAATAGGGGGCCCGCGCCCGCTTGCTTTAGTTGATTAATAACGAAGGCTTTTTGTTTCTCATCGACAGGTATATCGCCCTTGGTAATAATGCCGATCACCGGCTTATTAAACAGGGTGGCGAACATCGGCGAAAAATAGCCGTTCTCATTGTCCAGGCTTTGCACCAGGCCGACGATATCCGCCTCATAGGAGCCGGAGAGCAGCGCGCTGTAAAAATGGCGATTCTCGATATATTCCCCCGGGCTGTCGATGGCGTCGGGCAGGTAGACCAGCGCCTGTGTTTTTTGATAGACCAGCGGATCGCCGCGCAGGCACTGCAACAGCGTGGTTTTTCCGGACTGGCTGGGACCAAGCAGCATCAGGCGTTTCATGGCTCAGGTCCGGGTTAGCGCGCAGGGGGTGAATTTCATCATTTCACCCAGGGTATAAAGCACCTGTTTCAAGGCATATTCCACCGAGGACACATCGCCGCAAATAATCACCGCGCCGGTAAACCGATCGATAAAACCGATTTTTATCGCGCCGGACTTGGTGGCGATATCGCTGGCGATAATGGAGGCTTCGCTGGGCGTAATAGTCAGGATGCCGATGGCGTTATCGTCTTCGTTAAGCCCCAGCTTTTTATAGATATCCTTATTGGGGTTGGCAATTAAATGCGCCAGGGTAATCTGTTTGCCGGGAACATATTCCTGTATTACGCGCTCGGTTTTTATATCGCTATTCATAGAGGCCTGCTTATTGGCTATATCACGGCGTGGATAATCGCCGCGATATCGTTATCCGTCGCCGGGCGCGGATTGGTGGTTAACGTGGCGTCGTTTAGCGCCGCGCGGATCATATTGGCTTCGGCCAGACGTATTTTTTCCGCGCCGATGGCAAGCCCGCCCAGGCCGGACGGTATGCCGACCTGGCGTTTCAGCAGGCCGATATGGTTAAGCAACTGGTTCAGCCCGGCGCGATCGTCGCTTTGGTGCGCCGCCAGGCCGCAGAGCCTGGCCAGGCGGGCATACTTTTTCGCCGCCCGCGCATCCTGGCTGTTAAAGCGGATAACCTCGGCCAGCAGCAGGGCGTTGGCCAGGCCGTGCGCCACGTGCAACTGCCCGCCGAACTGGTGGGCGATGGCATGGTTTAATCCCAGCCCGGCCTGGCTGAACGCCATGCCGGCCAGGGTCGAGGCGTTGTGCATTTTTTCCCGCGTGCGCAGGCAATTCCCCGTGGCGAAGGCGTCGGGCAGGTGGCGGAACACCATCTGCGCCGCTTTCTCCGCCAGCGCGTCGCTGAAATCGCTGGCGCCGGTGGACACATAGGCTTCTATGGCATGGGTCAGTACGTCCATGCCGGTATTGGCGGTGACCGCCGGCGGCACCGACACCACCAGCTGCGGATCGAGCAGGGCGATATCGGGATAGATCTCATCGTTGAACAGGGGATATTTGATCCCCAGGACCGGGTCGCTGATAACGCTGGCGCTGGTGACCTCGGACCCGGTGCCGCTGGTGGTGGGAATGGCGATAAAGGTGTCGATGGCGATCCCCGCCCGGCGGCCGAAAAATACCATCGCCTTGGCGGCGTCGATGGCGGATCCGCCGCCGAAGCCGACCACCACCTGCGGCCTTACCGTTTGCAGCCGTTCGATGCCGGCCACCACGGTGGCGATGGGTGGATCCGGCATGATATCGCTGAACAGGGTGACCCGATCGGCATCCAGGTGTTCCAGCAGGCGCGCGATAGCGCCGCCCTTGGCCAGGAAACCGTCGCACACCACCCAGGTTTTTTTATCCCGGTAGCGCTCGAGTCGCCGCAGGCTGTCGGTGCCGCTGTAGACGCGGGTCGGGATGACAAAACGTTTCATCGTCTTTCCTCTATTCAACGAAACCGGCTCAACGGATGGAAAACGCGTTGGTCAACACGCAGCGGCGATGGCGGGCGAAGGTGCGCGCCGAGGTGGTGCCTTCACCGGTCGGGGTGGCGATGGTAAAGGTGGCAAACCCTTCGGCGCCCACGCCGATGCCGGCGTAGGACGGGCCGTTTTTGACAAAAATCGAGGTTTGCAGCAGCCTGGCCGCCTTATTGAGCCGCGAGACGTTTTGCGAATGCATGGTGGCGGTATGGTGCAGCCCGCCTTCCACCTTGAGCGCCAGACGCAGCCCGCTGTCGAAATCACGGACCCGCACCACCGGCAGGATCGGCATCAACTGCTCCACCGACACCAACAGATCATCGGCGTCCACCTCGACCAACAGCAGGCGCGGCGCTTTATCCGGCGCCGGCAGGCCGGCGGCTTTCAGCAGCTCCAGCGGGCTTTTGCCCACCAGCGCCTTATTGGCGTGGCCGTCGATAATGGCTATCTGGCGCAGCTTGGCGATATTGGCGTCTCCCGACACCATCAGCGCGCCGCATTTTTGCATTTCGGCCAGCAGGGCGTCCGCCACGCTTTCCACCACTATCAGGCTTTTTTCGGCGGTGCAGGGCAGGTTGTAGTCAAACGACGCCCCGCTGACGATATCCTGCGCCGCTTTATCCAGCACGGCGGTTTCATCCACCAGGCTCGGCGGGTTGCCGGCGCCGGCGCCGATGGTCTTTTTGCCGCTTTTCAGCGCCATATTGACGATGCCGGGACCGCCGGTAATCGCCAGCAGGGCTATCTGCGGGTGCTTCATCATCTGTTGGGTGGAATCGAAGCTCGGTTCGCGCAGGCAGGTCACCAGGTTATGGATGCCGCAGGCGGTGAAAATAATCGATTCGATTTGCTCAATCAGCCATAGCGATACATTTTTGGCGCCCGGATGCGGGCTGAAAAAGACGGCGTTGCCGGCGGCCAGCATGCTGATGCAGTTGTTGATAATGGTCTCGGTGGGGTTGGTGCTGGGCGCCACCGAGCCGATTACGCCGAACGGCGAGTACTCGAACAGCACCATGCCTTCGTCGCCGGTAATCGCCTCGGTAACCAGGTCTTCCACGCCGGGGGTTTTCTCCAGCGCCACGCGGTTTTTCAGCAGCTTATCCTCGACCTTGCCCATGCCGGTTTCCTCGGCGCCGCGCTCGGCCAGCGCCTGCAAATGCGGCACCAGCTCACGGCGGATGGCGGAAATCGTCGCGCTGCGCGTTTTCAGCGGGCACTGTTGATAGGCCAGGAACGCCTTATGGGCGGCGCCGACCGCCTGGTCGACATCGTCGAACAGGGCCGTGGTGGTATTCTCGCGGCGGGCCGGTTCGAGTTTTTCGCTAAGGATGGTGCGGATCAGCGTTTCCAGTTCGTTATTGTTCATGACTCTTTCCCTACATTACATTGTGTGATTGCCCATTGGGCGATGTGCCGGTCCTGGTCGACGGTGCCGCCGCTGATGCCCAGCCCGCCGATCAAAAGGCCTGCGCGGTAGAGCGGATACCCGCCGCCAAAGGTGACAATCCTGCCGCCCGACGAGGCTTCCAGTTGATAAAGGTCGGCGCCGGGCTGGACCGCCGGGCCAAGATTGTGCGTGGCGGTTTTCAGCGCCACGGCGGTAAACGCTTTTTTGGGCGCCAGATCGAGCGAGACCAGCAGCGCGCCGGCCATACGGTAGGTGATGACCGGATTGCCGTGGCGGTCGACCATGGCCATTACCACCGGCACCCCCAGCTCATCGGCCGCCGCCATCGCCGCCCGCAGCAGGCGATGGACCAGCATAAAATCCGGTTCATCCGGAGCCTGGGGGGACGCCGTGCCATTATCAACGACCTTGTGACCGCCGGCGCTTCGGTCCGCGTTGTCGCCGGCGCAAGCCCTGGTTTGGCCAGCGGCAGATCCTTCACTCGCCCGGTAGCGTCGTAATACCTCGCCGACGACGGCATCGGTTTCGGCACACCGATCCTCAACGCGGGCCAAGGCATATAGACAGTCCGACAGCCGGTTGAGGTAACGCAGCAGTTCCGCGCGCACGGGAATCTCATCCGCCAGTTGCACCAGCAGCCGCTCGGCGCGCCGCGCCACGGTGCGCGCCAGATGCAGCTGGCTGCCGGCGGCGCTGTCGCCGGGCAGGACAAAACCTGTCACCGGCGGCAGCGCCGCCATGCAGCGGTCGATGGCCCGCTCCAGCTGGGTTATCTGTACGTCGCCCAGGCGCTGGACGCTGTCGTCCCTTAGTTCGGGCCGGTCGTCCGCCAGTTCCGCACCGAGCCAGAACAGCTGATGCTGGATATCGAGCAGCAACTGGCGGTTATGCGCATCGCGCACCTGGTGGGTGGCTACCGCCAGGCAGGCGTTAAGCTCATCCACCGTGCCGTAGGCGGCGACGCGCGGATGGTATTTTTTGATGCGTTGCCCGCCGATAAGCGACGTGGTGCCCTTATCGCCGGTTTTGGTATAGATGCCCATGCGCGCTCCTTACCCGTCCGCCGTTAGGGAACAATAGTGTCGACGATGCCGACGATCGCCAGGTCGATGGCCTGGTTGGGCTCGGCGAACACCCAGCGCGCCGACGCGCCCCGCGCCAGCAGCACTATCTCGCCCTCGCCGGCGCCGACCGAATCCACCGCCACTTCCTGCTGCGTGAATCCGTTGGAGGGAGAGCCGTCGATATTGACCGGTTCGACCACCATCAATTTTTTACCCAGCAGCGAGGGCGCCTTCTGCGTCGACACCACCGAACCGATTACGCGAGCCAGTTGCATGTTCTAGTCCTGCCTGTAAAGTTGAAGACGACGTTTAGCGATTTCATCGCGGGCCAGCGCGGTCAGCAGCACGTGGCGCGCCACCACCAGATAGCCGGCCGGCAGCGGACGGATATCGGCGTAGCCGGCCACCGCGCGCGCCAGCAGGTGAACCGGGCTGTTGTCCGGGGTGCATAAGCGCAGCGGCAGCCGAAGCAGGCCGGCCACCGGCAGCAGGCCGAAGCAGCCGCGATCGATTTCAAGCCGTACCCGCATACCGTCGCGCCAGGCCTGCCGGATCGCGTTAAGCGCCGCATCCTCCTGCCGGCCGTCGGCCAACCGGCGCAAAAAAGCCGACGTGGTGTCCGTCACCCGAAGGCGGGCGTGGCGCAGGGCGGCGTCCGCCGGCCAGCCGCTGGTTAACTGCGGCAGCGACAACACCAGTTCGGCCTGCTGACGCTGTTGCAACCGCAGCAATACCTGCTCTACACATTGCGTTATCCATTGTTCCCGCAACCGCCCCTGACTCATGCCCAGCGCCCCATTAATACCGCGGTGGCGCCTTTGTCGCCGGCGTCCGCCGCATTGGCCTCGTCGGTATCAATATGCATTTCCAGGCGCATATGCTCGCCCACCCGTATCACCACATCGTCGAAGATAAGCCTGCGGCCGGTGCCGTTGAGGGCAACGCGCACCAAATCGCCCTGTTTCACGCCGAACAGCAGCGCGTCCAGCGGCGACATATGGATATGCCGCTGCGCCACGATCACGCCGTGGGGCAATTCCAGCTCGCCGTTGTTGCTGACCAGCCGGACGCCGGGGGTGTCGTCCAGGTTGCCGGACAGGCGCAGCGGCGCGTTGATGCCAAGCAGCCGGGCGTCGGTGCGGGAGATTTCCACCTGCGACTGTCCGCGCAGCGGGCCGAGTATGCGCACGTTTTTCAGGACGCCTTTCGGACCGACCAGGTTGACCACCTGTTCGGAGGCGAACTGTCCCGGCTGATACAGATCTTTTTTGAAGATCAGCGGCCGGCCTGGAAACAGATGTTCATAATCCTCGAGGGACAGGTGCAAATGCCGGTTCGATATGCCAAGCGGCACGGGCCGCCGCCGCATATCGAGCAGTACGTTTTCCACCAGGGACTTCAACGCCAAAGTTTCCATCTGACTTAGCCTCTTTCTCCGTCATGAATGCATGTCGCGCGTGGTTCGCCTTTACGGCGCGGACAGGCCGGGTCGTGGCATAAATTACACTCGCCCGGCACCGGCCCGGGCAGGTCCGGCAATGTTGCCGGTTCGCCGCTTATCCCGGTCGGGGGCATATCCCCAGGCTGGTCCACGCTTTCCTTCGCCAGCGCAGACTTTGCCTCCCCCACCGGTTCAACGGCGGAAACCGAGGCCTGCGTCGGTTTTAGCGACGTCGTCGCTTCAGGCGCGGATGCCGCCGACAGCGCCGTCCTATCAGGCGCCGCCGGCAGGACCGGCTTATCGACGCCCGGCCAGCCGTCCAGTCCATCGGCGGGGCGGGCGATTACCCGCTCGGCCACCCAGCCGTTTTCCAGGCGCGCCAGCGTCGCGCCGTTGGCTATGGCTGAATTAACCGCCGCCACGTCGCCGGTAATGGTTATCAGCATCCAGCCGGAACCGTTGGTTTTTTCAATGCCGGTGATGGCAACGCTCGCCGCCTTGGCCATGGTGTCCGCCGCCTTGACGGCTAGCGCCAGACCGGCGACTTCAAGTAAACCCAGTGAGGTTTTCACACGGCCGCCCTCGGGTTATTCACCCAGTACCGGGGTTGATTTAGGCAAAAAGCCCTCGACGTCCGAGTGCGGACGAGGAATAACGTGGGTGGACACCACGTTGCCGACGCCCTGGGCCGCCGCCGCGCCGGCGTCGACCGCGGCCTTGACCGCGCCCACGTCGCCGCGCACCATCACCGTCACCAGCCCGGAGCCAATCTTTTCATAGCCCACCAGTTGGACATTGGCCGATTTGACCATGGCGTCCGCCGCGATAATGGCGCCCACCAATCCTTTGGTTTCGATTAATCCCAATGCGTTGTTCATTCTTTCTCTCCTGTTGAGGGCGACTTAAAATAGTTGATTGCCCGGCATTATTTAAAAGGTAACCCTTTGACCAGCCTTGCCGCGTTGCAGCCCAGCCGGCGGATTTCTTGCGCCGGCAGCCGCGCGTAGTCCCGTAGGACAAACAGCGGCCGATCGACGGGTAAATGGGGATCGTGCACCACCAGGTCCCGCGCGCCGACCGCCACGCCCACCGCCAGCGGCGAGGCGTTGGCGGCCTGGTGCGCCAGGGTGGCCGGCGAGGCGTCATCATCGCCGGCGTCGTACAGGTGAAACGGAATGCCTTCTTCTTCCATGCCCAGCAGCAGCTGTCGCCAGCCGTCGCGTCCGGCGCGCCCGCATAGCGTGACGATGATGGCCGGATGGCTGATATCAGGCAGGCCCATGTTCGGCCTCCAGCGACCATGACAGCACCAATCCGGTGGCGACGGCGTTGCGCGGGCCTTCACGGCCGCGCACGTTACCCTGGCCGGCCACCAGGCGGTAGTGGGCCAGCGCGTCGGTCACCAACTGCGGGATCTCGAAGTCCAGCGCGGAGCCGCCCACCAGCACCACGAAGGGAATATCGCGAATGCTGCCGGTAGGGCTGACCTGGGCCAGCGCGCGCAGGGCATTGGTCACGAACACCCGCTGCTTGGCGCTGCGCCGCACCACGCGCACTTTCTCCAGGGCCAGGGAGCCGGGCAGCGGCACCAGGCCGTCCTCCTTTACCACCACCACCCGGGCAAACACTTCGGCCGGCAGGGGCTTTTCGAAGAACTGCACGCTACCGTCCTCATGGCGGACATGGAACAGGCTTTCCACCTTGGCCAGGGGATATTTTTTGATGTCTTCCGCCAACTGGCGCTGCTCCAGCCCCAGTTCCGAATTGATCAGCAGCGTCACCATATCGCCGGCGCCGGCCAGGTGGGTGGCGACGATCCTGCCGTTGCCGCCGATGATCGAGGCGTCGGTGGAGCCGGCGCCCAAGTCCAGGATCGCCAGCGGCCGGCGGGTGCCCGGCGTGGTCAGCGCGCCGAGGATGGCCGCCTCCGCCTCCGCGCCGCCGATGGTGACCCTGACGCCGGTCTGCTGTTGCAGCGCGTCGGCAATGTCCATCATCTGCAGGCGATCGGATTTCACCATCGCGGCGATGCCCACCGCCTGCTCCATAAAGAATTCGCCGGCCAGGCCGCCCTTGACGTTCACCGGCACGAAGGTATCCACCGCCAGCAGATCCTGGATGGCGATGGCGGCCGGATCCTTGCCGGTCAGTTCCGCCATGGTCTGGCGCACCTGCTCCAGCATGCCGCCGATGTGGGTGCCAGACTCTCCGCCGGCGTTGTCGAGCCTGCCGAGCGCGGTGACCGCCGCCATGATCTTGTCCGCCCCCTGGTGCACGTCGATGCGCGTTACCCGGTTGCCGGCATACAGCTCCAGATGCCCGGCCGGGATGGTGCGCGCCTTGACATCTCCCTTGGGGGTTTTTACCACCACGGCGGAGCGGGTGCCGATCAGCGAACGCGCCACCGGCACGATGGCGCGGGTTTCATCGGCGTTAAGCTTGAAGACGGTGGCGATGCCATAAGGATTGGACAGTTGGGTAATCACCTTGCCCGGCGCGGCCACTTCAACCGCGGCGGGCATGCCGAGCGGGATGCGCTCGATATGGCGCACCTCGTCGACAATGGGAATGGGTTGGTCCAGCCGGTTGCCGACCAGCACGCCGTCGTCGCGCTGCAAAATAGCCGCCGTAATGCGAAAGCCGGCCTTGACCGCCGCATTGATCATCGCGGCGATATCGGCAAAATCCAGTGCGGCGGGGGCAATCACGATATAGGGCTGGTCCGCCGAGCGCGTCAGCAACTCGTCGAAACCGATGGTAATGCCGGCGCCCAGCCCCAGCCCGCCCGGCGTTTTCGGGTTATGGCCGATCATGGTGGATTCGGTAATCACCGTTTCGGTGATGGTTTCCATCGCCACGTCGCCAATCACCGGCGTCGCCTCGTTGAGCCGGATAAGCGTCAGATCGGCAAGACGGATGCCGGCTTGCGCCACCGCCGCGTTTAGCGCCTGCATAATGCCGAACAGGTTGCGTTTGGTGCCCTTGATGCCGGTGGTTTCCGCCAGCGCGCTGGCGACAAACGTCAATGCCCCGCTGGAGGAGACCTGCGCCAGCGCCGCCTCGGTGGAGGAATTGCCGATATCCACCCCTACGATATAACCCATGTGCCGCTCCCGCCGCGATCCTGATGATTAGTCGTCGCCCTTGAGCTTCTTGCGCTGCACGTAATAACCGGCGGCCTCGCGCACAAAACCGGCGCAGAGGATCGCCTGGTAACGCGACTCCAGCTCCTCGGCGATGGCCAGCAGCTCTTCCCTGCTCGAGCGGAACGGGCGCAGGGCGTTATAGATTTCCAGTACCCGTTCATCCGGCACCGCGGTCAGCTCGGCGGCGCGCTCGAAGTTCATCGCCAGCAAATCGCGGCCGGCGGCGCGGGCGATATCCGCCTGGATACGCAGGATTTCCGGGGTAATACGCACGTCCTGGGCGGTGACGCTGCCGTTGAGCACGTTGGCCAGCGTCAGGTCGTCAAGGGTCTTGCCGGTGGCGGTCTTGACCCAGTCCGGATGTTTATTGGTCAGCGGGTAATCCGCCACGCCGGCCTTGACGGTTTTGGCCGCGCCTGGCGCGGGGGGAACCGCCCTGGGCGCGTCCGGGTTGTTCATGCGCGCCAGCACGTCGCGCACCATGGTTTCAATTGCTTCAGCATTCATCGTCGTTACCTTAATTCGCGCGTCGCCAAGAGCGCCCGCGCAGAGACAGTCAGGTTGAAGTCGTTGCGTTCAGAGCGCCACGCTCAGTTCCTGCGGCAGCTTACCGGTCACCACGTACTTGGTTTCCTTGATATGCAGCACCGCGGACTTGGCCTGGTATTTTGGCCGGGCCATCTGATCGTTGAGCGTCGGCACCGGATCCGGCGACTCGCCCTTGGCGTAGCGGGCCGCGTTTTTACCGATATGCCGGTAGGTTTCCAGCGTCAGCAGCGGCGCCTGGGGGAACAGCTCCAGGTTCGACAGCGGCGGCAGGCCACGCTGATGGATAACCGTCGTGCCTTTGGACTGGATGCCTATCGAGATGCCCGAACCGCTGAGCCGGTTGCCTTCCACCGCCACAAACGCCACGTCGGAGGATTTAAAACAGCGGATCACCCGCGCGCGCACGCCTTCCTCCTCGATGCCGGCAATCAGCTCGCGCAGGATCTGCTTATGGGGCAGGCCGATAATATTGACGGTCTGCGACAGGCCGAACGCCGGGCCGACCGCGATAATCACCTCATCCTTATGGGAACCCGGCCGGGCGTCGCCCAGCACCTTGAGGAAATCGCAGGTCTTGCCGTCACCGGCCTGGCCCGCGGCCGGGGAGGGCGCCGCCGCCGGGGCAAAGGAAATCGGGTTATCCCGGGGCTGCATCCGGCTTATCACGTCGCCGATAATTTGCCGTAATAAAGTTTCGTTAATTTCCATCATGGCCGCCTTGGTTAACCCAGCTCGCTGGGATCGAGCGCGTTGGGAATATTTTTAATTTCTTCCCAGCGAGCGCCCTGCAAGCGGTATCCGGTGGCCGGACCCGCGTAATCGTTGACGTCGTTCACCGCCGACAGTACCTGGCCGTTGCCGACGATAATCGCCGAGGTATGCAGATAGTCGCCGGCGATCTTGGCTTTCTGGATATCCAGCACGCTTTGCGCCACGTCGGTGAAACCGCCTTCGGCCAGCGCCTTGACCACTTCCAGCCCGGTACGGTTTTTCTCGATGATCTCCTGGGCGAACTTCATGTCCTCCACCTTGTTGCGCGCCGGCATGTCCTTTGAGCCGTGGGCATAGGTGGCGGCGGCGACTTCCTCGTCGGCGATGGGCGGCAGTCCCATGCCGGCAAAGGCGGCCTGCAGCGCGCGCGCCGCTTTATTACGGATGGCCACCACGTCTTCCTCGCGCACCGGACGCAAACCGCCGTCCACTTTCAGGTCGCGCTGCAGGATGTTGTAGTCGTCGAAATCCTCGGCGTCCTCATTGGAACCGGCGAACATATTGTCGTAGTTCGGCACCGCTGAATAACCGGAGGAGATAAAGTCGGTGCCGGGCAGGAACTGCATCAGCAATCGCGCGGTGCGGCGCATATCGGAGTGGGTAAAGGTCTGGTCGTTGCTGGAGGCGCATTCCAGATCCAGCGACGAGCAGATCAGGTTTTCCGCCAGCACCGCGCGAATGCCCGACGGCACCGCCGACGGGATGCCGATACAGCTTACCGAGCCGTTTTGCAGGCCCTGTACTCCGGCGGCGCGGGTGATAAAGATGCAGCGCGCTTCCAGGTACAGCATGGATTTACCTTCGGCGTAGCCCATCTGCACTTCCGAGCCGGAGCCGGAGGTGAATCGCATCTTCAGGCCGCGCGAGGCATAGGAGGAGGCGAGGAATCCCTTTGACCAGGGGGTATCGTCACCGTCGGTAAACACCGGTTCGGTGCCGTAGACCGAGATGGTTTCGGCGTAGCAGGTATGGCCCAGCATGCCCAGCTTCAGCTCGGTGGCTTCCTCCAGCGAGCATTGCGTCAGGACGCCGGGACGACCGACCTGCGAGCCGATGAGCAACGCGATGGCGTTAAACGGCGCATAGCGCGCCACCGCCACGGTGGTTTCCTGCTCGTCAAAGCCGCGATAGGCGCCTTCGGCGGCGTCGGCGGCAATCTGCACCGGGTTATCCTGGATATTGGTGACGTGCGCCTGCTGGGAAGGCGTGCGACGGGCGCGCATCTTCTGCATCGACATCATCATTTCCACCACGTTCATCTGCGACATCACCTCGACGATCTTCGCCGGCGTCATGGCGGTGGTCAGTGGGATAATCTCGGCGCGCGATACGTTGGGATCGCAGAGCATTTTTGCCAGTTTCACCGAGTCCATCGCCATGACTTCGTCGGAACGCGACAGATTGATGCCGTAGTTGGCGATAAAGTGGTCGATTAGATCGAAATCGGCGCGTGCCTTGCCGTCAAGCTCGGTGACCTTGCCGTCGACTATCTTGATCGACGGTTTGGGGTCGTTGGGACTTTCCATGGCTATAAAGCCTTCCTCGACCCACTCTTTGACGAAGCCGTCCTGGTTAACCGGCCGTTTCGCCAGCGCTTCAAATCGCTTGGATTTCATGCCATCCCCCACAAGGAGTTAGATATAAGACGGACGATCGTTATGCGGCGCCGCGCCAAGCGTACCGAGCAGCGTCTTGCCGATTTCACGGGCGGACGTCACCGCCTGGCGCACCGCGCCGGAGTCGCCGGAGACCACCAGGATCACTTCGTTGCTGAAGCTGGTGCCGTTGGCCGGGGAGCTGTAGGCCACCACGTCGACGTTGGCGGATTTCACCGCGGTATCGGCCATCACCACGCCGATGGCGGCGGGGGCGCCGACAATCACGCCGCAGGCCTTGCCGATGGGCGCGCCGAAGGCTTTTTCCAGCGCGTAGCTGGCGCGGGCGCTGTACTGCAGTTCAATATGACCGGCCTCGTTGCTGTAGACGTCGCCAAACGTCCGGTCCAGTTCCTTCAGCGCCACTTCAACCGCGCGTTTCACGTCGGATACGTCTTCGCCGCCGAAAATGATTAACGAGCCATGGCCCGCGCCGCCTTTGGTGTCGCGGGGTAGTTCAATGCTGACCACTTCGGTATTGGTCGCCTTGACCGCCTCGTCGGCCGCCATAATGTGCGGGCCGGCGCCGATGCGGGTGCCGAGAATACCGATGGAGCGGTAGCGTTTTTCCAGTTTCATCGCCGTCAGCACCGCGCTGTCGACGTTGGCGATCACCAAACCGATGGTGTCGCCCATGGCCGTGCCGACGAATTCCGTTAGGTTACAGGTGTTTTCCGACATATCCGGACCTCGTTCCAATGGGGTGAGAGAAGGGGACGCCCCGGGGGCGCCGTCACCGATTTTCGCCATCACCTGGGCCAGGATCGCCTCGATGACCTTATCGGTGTTCATTCGCGAATTCCTTTAGGTAAAAACTTCTCCACATCCGCGTGGGGACGTGGGATGACATGAGTGGCGACCACTTCGCCGACGTTGGCCGCCGCCATGGCGCCGGCATCGGTGGCGGCCTTGACCGCGCCGACGTCGCCGCGCACAATCACCGTGACCAGACCGGAACCGATTTTTTCATAACCGACCAATAACACATTGGCCGATTTCACCATGGTATCGGCCGCTTCAATCGCGGCGGTCAGACCTTTGGTTTCCACCATGCCCAGGGCTTCTTGTTGCATTTTTATTACCTCGACCAATCATTGATATTCGTGTTGTCCGTCAGGAAATATACCTGTAAGCGATAAAAATTAATGGTCACGCTGATATAAGAATGTAAGAAATGATTGGCGATGGCATGACAAAAAATTGTCATAATAAATTTAAAACCCCACGTCCCGCTTGGGTTCAAACGGATTTATCGATAGCACATATTAATTTTTGGCGTTCCATAATAATAAAATTAATCTTGATGTCGGCATTAATTTGTGATTTACCCACCCGCTGGGCGAGGCAAAAAAAAGACAGGATAGCAATAATGTATTATGGCCAAAAAATAACAACCCCTTTGGTGACAAGGCTTGCAGGTCGGCATTGGTGCAAAAAACACCTGGCGTGCCGATTATTTATTATTATCTGTAGCTAAATTTTATGCGGT
Source organism: Acerihabitans arboris (assembly GCF_010131535.1). Lineage (GTDB taxonomy): Bacteria > Pseudomonadota > Gammaproteobacteria > Enterobacterales > Enterobacteriaceae > Acerihabitans > Acerihabitans arboris. The sequence continues at coordinate 273,460 of NZ_WUBS01000006.1, read as the reverse complement.
GATTTTTGTTACGTAAAAATATAATTGCAAGCGAGATCTCATTTGATTGATAAATAGCTTTGTCAAATTACAACGGCGCATATAGCTTATTGACCAACAAGACTCCCACGCTATAAAACGTCCGTTAAATATAGACACAATGTCTGTCGGGAGAAAATGCGTTTCACGTTAATAATTATTTCATATCGACCTCATACAGGAAAACTACGATGAGCGACACTCTACGATCGGTAAAAGGGCAATGTGTTGCCGAACTGCTTGGCACCGGGCTGTTTATATTCTTCGGCACCAGCGTGCTGTGCGCGGCCAAGCTCGCCGGCGCCAGCTTCGGCCTGTGGGAAATTTGCGTGGTATGGGGGCTGGGCATAGCGTTGGCGGTATACCTGACCGCGGGTATTTCCGGCGCGCATCTCAACCCGGCGGTAACGGTTGCCCTGTGGCTGCTGGCCAGTTTCGACGGCAAAAAGGTGCTGCCCTACATCCTGGCCCAGGTGGCGGGCGCCTTCGGCGGCGCGGCGCTGACCTACCTGCTGTACCATAATATGTTCGACATGTACGAGCAGGCCCACCAGATGGTGCGCGGCAGCCAGGAGAGCCTGTTCCTGGCCAGCATTTTTTCCACCTATCCGGCCGGCGCCATCAGCGTCGGGCTGGCGGCGCTGGTGGAAATCGTCATCACGTCAATCCTGATGGGGCTTATCATGGCGCTGACCGACGACGGCAACGGCGTGCCCAAAGGCCCTTTGGCGCCGCTGCTGATAGGTATCCTGGTGGCGGTGATCGGCGCCGCGACCGCGCCGCTGACCGGTTTCGCCATGAATCCGGCGCGTGATTTCGGCCCCAAGCTGTTCACCTTTTTTGCCGGCTGGGGCGACGTGGCGATGACCGGGGGCAGGGACATCCCATACTTTATCGTGCCGATCGCGGCGCCCCTCGTCGGCGCCATCATGGGCGCGGCGGTATACCGCTTCCTGATTGCGCGCCACCTGCCCGGCAACCTGAAGCAGGACGCAGCGCAACCGCCGGTTCGGCCTTAGGCCGCTGGTCAACGTTTGCTGATAAAACCGTGCTCAGGCTCATGGGCAGGCTTGACTCGCCACGACCGGGGATGACCCCGGCTTGCCATATTGTGACCGCCGGCTTGCCGGGTCCGGCACGATCGAATAATTGTGTGGCAGAGCACGGTTTTTATTAAGGTAAAAATGATTAAATCCAACATGGCTTTAAGATATTTAGTCGTAATCGCTGCATCTTCCTTTGGAACATGACAACCAGGCGAAATATATATTTTTTGTTACTGGTTTATTAAAAATAAGTAAAGCGCGAGAGGGCCTAATATGAATTCCGGCAGTTTTATGGATTCAGAACTGATAAATAAAATCGCGCAGGATTTCGCTAATGCCACCAATCTCGCGGTTGTGGTGGTGAATATTCATGGTGAGGAGGTTTCGGATTTATATCATTTCACCCCGTTCTGCCAATTGATGCGCCAGGATCCGGAAATGGGCCGCCGATGTCGCATGAGCGATCGCTGCGGCGGACTGGAAGCGTCCAAATCCAACCAGCCCTGTATTTACCGCTGCCACGCCGGATTGACCGATTTTTCCATCCCGCTGGTGATTGGCGGCCATCTGGTCGGATTCGTGTTGTGCGGACAGGTACGGCTCAATGATGCCGTCAAGCTGCCTGAAGTGCAGGAATGCAGTTCTTTCGTCTGGCAGCAAAACTTCCAGCTGGCCGAGAATTTCGAAAAAATCCCGGTGATCGATTATGATCGGCTGCTGTCCTCCGCCGACCTGCTGAAAATCATCGTCGATAACTATCTGAAACAACAGCTGGATTTTGTGGTTATCAAGGAGCACGCGCCGGCAAGCAATGAGCGCCGGGCGGCGATCCCCAGCCAGCACGACAGCAAAATGAAAAAAGTCCTGCGTTATATCGACAGCCACTATTCCGAGGATCTGCGGCTTGAGGACGTGGCGGCCATGGTGTATTTAAGTCCCTATTATTTCAGCAAATTATTCAAGAAATACCAGGGCATCGGTTTTAACGCCTATGTTAACCAGCAGCGTATGCACAGCGCGCGCCAAATGCTGGAGCAAAGCGACTGGTCCATTTCGGTCATCGCGCGCAATCTCGGCTTTTCCCAGGCCAGCTATTTTTGCAAAGTGTTTCGCCAGGCGTATCGTATTACTCCCCAGGCCTATCGTGAACAGCGCCTCACCTCGCCGAATAGCGGCCCGGCCAACAATATCGCCTTGCCGCATAATTAACCTTTTTTCCTTTTGCCGATGCATTTACCGTGAAGCTATTAAGTCACGGCGATCGGGTTCTCATTTTTTTAATTTTCATAACGCTATTTAATGCCATCGGCATCGTCGGTGAAAATGGCCTTCAGGGACGCCGGGCAACGGCGCCGCTAATTATCGATAGCTAAAAAGTGTTATCGCCTGGCAATAAATTTCAATTAAATAGCCATAGGTGGACATTTTTTTTGATCCAATACGGGGTATATTTCCCCTAGATACTTTAGATTAGTAATAACAGGGTAGCCGCTGGTTGATTTTTCCATAGCCGGGCGGCGTAAATGCCATAGTTATCAGGTTAAACGCGCCGCAAGGCCGTCAGGGAAGGAGGTGAAAATCCTCCGCAGCCCCCGCTGCTGTAATGCCGACAAATCCGGCGTCACCACTGATCGAAAACGATTGGGAAGGGCCGGAAAAGGATGACGCAAAGCCAGAAGACCTGCCTGATGACAAGAGCCAAACAGGCTCGGCAACAACTCCTTCGGTGGGAAGCGGGTTGTCTGAACAATGTCGCCGGGGCAGATCCAGCCCGCCGCCGTTGCTTATGACAATCCCGTTCGGCCCACCCTGGCATAACGGGATGCGGATGAAAGCGATATTGGTTGGCGGCGCGCAAAGCGGGACAGGCAAGACATTGCTGACGCTTGGCCTGCTGCGGGCGCTGGCGCTGCGCGGCATGCGGGTTCAGCCGTTTAAATGCGGGCCGGATTATATCGATACCGGCTGGCACCGGGCGGTCAGCGGCATAGCCTCGCATAACCTGGATGCCTATATGTTGGGGCCGGATACGCTGAGCGGCCTGTTTACCCGGCATATGCGCGCTGCCGACGTTGGCGTTATCGAAGGCGTCATGGGGCTGTATGACGGCCTGGGCAGCGACGGCGGAGAATGCAGCAGCGCTTCGCTTGCCAAACAGCTGGGCGTGCCGGTGGTGCTCATCATCGACGGTAAGGCGGTGTCCACCTCCGCCGCCGCTACCGTGCTGGGTTTTCAGCTATTCGACCCCGCGGTCAATATCGTCGCCATCATCATCAACCGGGTCTCCTCCGAAAATCATTTCAGCCTGATCAAAACCGCCATTACCCGTTACTGCGATGTGCCGGTACTGGGCTATCTTCCACCGCTTAAGGACTGGGAACTGCCTGCTCGGCACCTGGGCCTGGTGCCGGCCCGGGAAAACCGGCGCCTGGAGACGCAGTGGGACCAGTTGGCCGCCTGCGTTGAACAGCATATCGATATCGACCGCCTGCTCCAGCTTGCCGATTGCCTGCCCATGCCGGGCCGCCTGCCCGCGCCGCCCGCCGCCCCCCGCTACCATAATCTGACCCTGGCGCTGGCCGAAGACGAGGCCTTCCATTTCTATTATCCGGATAACCTGCAGCTGCTGCGGGATGTCGGCGTGCGTATCGTACCCTTCAGCCCATTGCGCGACAGCGAGCTGCCGGCGTGCCAGATGGTCTACCTCGGCGGCGGTTTCCCGGAAATCTTCGCCGACCGGCTGGCGGCCAACCAGGCGATGCGCGCGGCGCTGCTGGACGCCGGGCGCCGGGGGGCGGCGATCTACGCCGAATGCGGCGGCCTGATGTACCTGGGCACGTCCCTGGAGGATCGGGATGGCCAATCCTTCCCGATGGTCGGCCTGCTGCGCGGCGTCAGCCGCATGAGCGAGGGACTTAAGCGCTTTGGCTACTGCGAGGGACTGGCGCTGACCGATAACCTGCTGACCGCCAGGGGTGAGACGTTACGCGGTCACGAATTTCACCATTCTGAATTTTTCACCGACGAGCAGCCGTTGTTTACCCTGTCCAAGACCACCGCCGGCGGCGGGGTAAAACGCTGGCCGGGCGGTTATGGCGCGGACAATATCCTGGCCAGCTATCTGCACGTGCATTTTTACCAGCGGCCGGCCTTGCTGCGGCGCTGGCTGGACAAAGGGTGCGCGTTGTTATGAGCCTTAGCGCGTTTATCGTCGGCTACCTGCTGGATCTCTGGCTGGGGGATCCGCCGCACTGGCCGCATCCGGTGCGCTGGATAGGCCGCGCCGTCTCCGGGACGCAGCGGGTGATTCGCCGCCGCTGCCGGAGCCGCCGGTCGCTGTATATCGGCGGCGGAGCGCTGTGGCTGGTGGTGGTGGGCGGAACCTGGGGATTGACCTGGACGCTGCTGCGGGCGCTGTCGTTTTATCCCGCCCTGCAGTGGCTGGCCACCGCCTGGCTGGCGTATACGCTGCTGGCGACCCGGTGCCTGCGGGACGCCGCCATGGCGGTTTACGATGCGCTGCGGGCGGATAACCTGGCGGAATCCCGCCGGCAGCTGTCCCATATCGTCGGCCGCGATACCCAGAACCTGACGCGGCCGCAAATTATGCGCGCGGTGGTGGAAACCGTGGCGGAGAACAGCGTCGACGGCGTGATTGCGCCGCTGTTCTGGCTGTTTATCGGCGGCGTGCCGCTGGCCATGGCCTACAAGGCGGTGAATACCCTGGACTCGATGGTGGGATACCGCACGCCGAAATACGAGGCCATCGGCTGCGTGTCGGCGCGCATGGACGACGCGGCCAACTGGCTGCCGGCGCGTCTGGGCTGGATGCTGCTGGCGCTGTCGGCCGGGCTGTTGCGCCTGGATGGGCGCGGCGCCTGGCGGATTGGCTGGCGCGATCGCCATCAGCATAAAAGCCCGAACTGCGCCTGGTCGGAGGCGACGGTGGCGGGCGCGCTGGGGGTGAGGCTGGGCGGACCCAATGATTATTTTAACGCCCGGGTGGAAAAACCCTGGATTGGCGAAGCGCGGCGCGAGATTGCCCTCGGCGACATCACCGCCGCGATCCGTTTAATGTACGTCGCCTCCGGGCTGACGCTGGCGATGATGTGCCTGCTGTGCGCAGCGGCCGCAAGAATAGGGTAGCCGTATTGCCCGGCAGGGCTGTTTAACGGGGCGAATGCCCGGAGCTGTAGCGCGAATGAGTTATATCAAACAACCGCAAGAAATCGAACGCACCAGTTTTGACATTATCCGGGAGATCATTGCCCGGGAACGCCCCGATTTCCGCTTCCAGGATATCTGGCAGGAAAAAATCATCCTGCGCGCCATCCATACCAGCGCAGACTTCGACTGGCTGGACATCCTGCATTTCTCGGCTGGGGCGACCGGGCGCATTGCCGACGCCCTGAGCCGCGGCTGCACCCTGTATACCGATACCACCATGGCGCTGTCCGGCATCAACAAGACCGAGCTGGCGCGGATCGGCGGCACAATCGCCTGTTATATCGGCGACGCCGGGGTGGCGGAGCTGGCGCGCGCGCAGGGCATTACCCGCTCGATGGCGGCGGTGGATTACGTTGTGGATCTCGCGGGGCGGCAGCCGGACAACAGCCTGTTCGTGTTCGGCAACGCGCCCACCGCGTTGTTTCGTCTGCTGGAGCACTGCGCGGGTTCGGGTTACCGGCCGCAGGGGGTGATCGGCGTGCCGGTGGGGTTTGTCGGCGCCAGCGAGTCCAAGCAGGCGCTGGCCGACAGCCCGCTGCCCTGCATCGCCGCGCTGGGCCGCAAAGGGGGCAGTAATATCGCCGCGGCGATTGTGAACGCCATCCTTTACCAGCTGCGGGAGGCCTGATGGACGACGTGGTCTGGCATAACGGCAAGGCGCTGCGCAAAGGGTACACCACGGGGTCGTGCGCCACCGCGGCGGCCAAGGTCGCCGCCCTGATGCTGCTGCGCCAGCAGGTTATCGACAATGTTTCCATCGTCACGCCGTCCGGCGTCACGCTGAACCTGAACGTAGAACTGCCGCTGATAAGCCCCGGCGAGGCCACCGCCGCCATTCGCAAGGACGGCGGCGACGATGTGGACGCCACCGACGGTATGCTGATTTTTGCCCGGGTGCGATTGCGCTCCGATCCCGCCATCTGCATTGACGGCGGCGACGGCGTGGGCCGCGTCACCCGCAACGGCCTCGGACTGGATATCGGCCAGGCGGCGATTAACAAAACCCCCCGTCATACCATCGAGACGGCGGTGCGCGAGGCCATCGGACCGGGACGCGGCGCGGATGTGGAAATTTTCGCCCCGGAAGGGGAAGCACGGGCGCGCAACACCTATAACGCGCGCCTGGGCATCCTCGGCGGGATCTCCATTATCGGCACCAGCGGCATCGTGACGCCGATGTCGGAGGAGAGCTGGAAAAAATCCCTTTCACTTGAGCTGGGCATGAAGCGCGCCGATGGCATGGATCGGGTGATCCTGGTGCCGGGCAACCACGGCGAACGCTTTGTCGCCGAGCAATTACAGATCGATGCCAGTTACGTTGTCACTATGAGCAATTTTGTCGGTTATATGCTTAAAGAGGCTGAACGCCTGGGCTTCCGGCAGATCCTGATGGTCGGCCATTTCGGCAAGTTGGTGAAGGTGGCGGCGGGGATTTTCCATACCCATAGCCATATCGCCGACGGGCGCCTGGAAACGCTGATTGCCTGGCTGGCGTTATGCGACGCTCCCCACGCGCTGATGCACCAGGTGGCGGACTGCGTGTCCACCGAGGAGGCGATGGCGTTGATTGACGCCGCCGGCTGGCAGCGGGTCTATCCGGCCATCGCCGCGCGCGTCGCCGAACGCATGGCGGAACTGCTGCGTTTTTCATCCCGACCGCCCCGCTGCGATGCGCTGCTGTTCTCATTCGACCAGCAGGTGCTGGGCAGCAGCCGCCCGGTGGCGGCGTTGACGGAGGCGTTCCGGTGAGCGCGTTGCAGGCGGTAGATAGCGACAGCGTCAATCACGACGCGCCCGGGGTTAGCGTGGTCGGCCTCGGCCCGGGAGACAGCGATTACCTGACGCCCGCCGCCCGCGGGCTGATCGATCGCTGCGCGGTGCTGATCGGCAGCCCGCGCCAGCTGGCCTGTTTCCCGGATTTCCCCGGTGAAAAGCGCCCGCTCGGCCCGTCGCTGGCCGGCCTGGTCGACTGGCTCGGCGCCAATCAGCAGGTGGTCACGGTGGTGCTGGCCTCGGGGGATCCTATGCTCTATGGCATCGGCGATTACCTGAGCCGGCGGCTCGGCCCGGAAAACCTGCGCATCGTGCCGGGCATCAGCGCGGTGCAGTACCTGTTTTCCCGGGTGGCGCTGTCGATGAACGATGCGTATCTCACCAGCAGCCATGGCCGCGCGCCGGATTTTGATTTCCTGCTCGCGCATCCCAAGGTGGCGATGGTCACCGACGGGCGCATCGGTCCCTATGAGATTGCCCGGGAGATCCTGGCGCGCGACCGGCGCCGGGTGATGATTATCGGCGAGAACCTGTCCTATCCCGACGAACGTATCCATCGGCTGCCGCCCGAGCGGGTGGCCCTGCATTATGCAATGAACGTGGTGGTGATCCTCGATGAAAGATGAAGATTTTATCCGCGGCCCGGTGCCGATGACCAAACGCGAAGTGCGGCTGGTGGCGCTGGACCGGCTGGAGCTGGCCGACGCACGGCTGCTGGTTGACGTGGGCGCGGGCACCGGCAGCGTGGGCATCGAGGCCGCCCGCCGCTATCCGGGGCTGAAGGTGGTGGCGGTGGAACGCCACCCCGACGCGCTGGCGCTGATTCGCCAAAATTGCGACAGGTTTGCCCTGGACCGGGTGGAGATTATTGCCGGCCACGCGCCCCTGCCGCTGGCGGTACGGGCCGACGCGATCTTTATCGGCGGCAGCGGCGGCAACCTGGAGGCGATTATCGGCTGGGCCGCGGACCTGCTGGTGCCGGGCGGACGCCTGGTGATTAACCTGATTTTGCAGGAGAACCTCGGCGAGGCGCTGAGATGCCTGGACCCGGCACGGTTTGGCCGGGTGGGCTGTATCCAGATGCAGGTGTCGGCCCTGACCGAACTCGGCGGCGGACACTTTTTCAAACCGAACAATCCCGCTTTTATTATTTCCTGTCTCAAGGAGAACACCCATGACAGAGCCCTTTGACCGCCGGCTGATCTGGTTCGTTGGCGCAGGACCGGGCGACCGGGAATTGATCACCCTCAAAGGCTACCGGCTATTATGCCAGGCGGACGTGGTGATCTACGCCGGATCGCTGATTAATCCCGCCCTGCTGGACTATTGCCGGCCGGGGGCGGCCCGTTACGACAGCGCCGGCCTCAACCTGCGGCAGATTATCGACCAGATGGCCGAGGGCGTCGCGGGCGGCAAGCTGGTGGTGCGCCTGCAAACCGGTGATTTGTCCCTGTACGGCTCCATCCGCGAGCAAATCGAGGAACTGGCGATGCTTAATATCGGTTTCAGCACCGTGCCGGGCGTCAGCGCGTTTCTCGGCGCCGCGGCGCGGCTGGGCGTGGAGTACACGGTGCCGGAGGTCTCGCAAAGCCTGATTATCACCCGTATAGAAGGCCGCACGCCGACGCCGGCACTGGAGTCGCTGGAGGCGTTTGCCGCGCACCGCGCCTCGATGGCTATTTTCCTGTCGGTACAGGCGATCGAGCGCGTGTCGGCGCGTCTGATCGACGGCGGTTATCCCGCCGATACGCCGGCGGCGGTGATCTTCAAGGCCACCTGGCCGGAAGAAAAAACCGTGCGCGGCACGCTGGCGGATATCGCCGGCAAGGTGCGCGCGGCGGGCATCGGCAAGACGGCGCTGATCATGGTGGGCGCCTTCCTGGGCGATGAATATCACTACTCCAAACTGTATCACGCGGAATTCACCCATGAATATCGTCAAGCCTGAGTCGGTCGCCCTGTTTTGCCTGACACCCGGCGGCGTCCAGCTGGCCAAACGGCTGGCGGCGCTTATCCCGATGACCTGTTTTACCAGCCAGACCCTGGCGGAGCCGGGGTTAGAGCCGTTTCGCGGCACCCTGGCGCGCACCGTGGCCGAGGTGTTTAACGATTATTCGGCGCTGATCTTCATTTGCGCCACCGGCCTGACGGTGCGGGTGATCGCGCCGCTGATTAAGGATAAGTTCAGCGATCCGGCGGTGGTGGTGATTGACGATCGGGGACATCACGCCATCAGCCTGCTTTCCGGCCATATGGGCGGCGCCAACGCGCTGACCGGCTATATTGCCGGTCTTATCGGCGCCACGCCCGTGATCACCACCGCCACCGATGTCAACCAACTGGCGGCGGTGGATATCCTGGCCCAGCAGTTGAACGCCACCATGACGAATTTTCGCCGGACGGTGAAAAAACTCAACCAACTGCTGGTCTGCGGCGGCAGGATCGGCCTGTACTGGGACCAGACGTCGCTGGCGACGATAAAAATGCGCTGGCCGCAAGAGTATTGCGACACCCGCGGCCTGCTGCTGGTAACCGATCTGGACGATTTGCCCGAGCTGGACGCGCTGCTGTACGTCAGTTTGCACGACAGCGTGCCGGACGTGCCGGTGCCGGTGTATAAACTGGTGCCGCGCTGCGTGGTGGCGGGCATCGGCTGCAAGCGCGACACGCCGCCGTCCAGGGTATCGCATCTGCTGGCGCGGCAGTTGGCGCACCTGCATATCGATCCGCTGGCGCTGCGCGCCATCGGCAGCGTGTCGATTAAAAGCGACGAGCCGGCGCTGCGTTATCTGGCCAATCAATGCTGCGTGCCGTTCGAAACCTTCTCCGTCGAGGTCCTCAAACCGGTGGCCGCCCGTTTCCCCGGCTCGGATTTCGTTAAGCGCGTCGTGGGCATCGGCAGCGTTTCCCAACCCGTCGCCTGGCTGATGAGCAACGGTCGCCTGGTGGGCGATACGCTGCGCACCCAGGGCGTGACCATTACCTTAGGAGTTTCCTGCTGATGCTGTATGTGATCGGTATCGGCCCGGGCAGCCAGGCCGCAATGACCCTCGAGGCGCTTGACGCCATTCGCGACGCCGACATTATCGTCGGTTACAAAACCTATACCCATCTGGTCAAGCACCTGACCGGCGACAAGCAGGTGATCAAGACCGGCATGTGCAAGGAGATTGAGCGCTGCCAGGCGGCGCTGGATCTGGCGGTGACCGGCCGTAAGGTGGCGCTGATCAGCAGCGGCGACGCCGGCATCTACGGCATGGCCGGCCTGATCCTGGAGCTGGTGACGGCGCAGGGGCTTGACGTGCAGCTAAAGCTGATTCCCGGCGTCACCTCCAGCACCGCCGCCGCCTCGCTGCTGGGCGCGCCGCTGATGCATGATTTTTGCCATATCAGCCTGAGTGATTTGATGACGCCGTGGCCGGTGATTGAAAAGCGCATCCTGTGCGCGGCGCAGGCGGATTTCGTGATCTGCTTTTATAACCCGCGCAGCCACGGCCGGCCGGATCACCTGGCCAACGCCTTTGCCCTGATGCGTCGCTATAAATCGGCGGATACGCCGGTGGGCGTGGTGCGCGCCGCCGGCCGCAAGAAACAGGAAAAATGGCTGACCACCCTGGGGGACATGGATTTCGCGCCGGTGGACATGACCTGCCTGGTGATCGTCGGCAACCGGGCAACCTACTGCCGGGATGGGCTGATGATTACGCCGCGCGGCTATCAAATCCAGGCGGAAACGGGCGTATGAACCGGAAACCCCCGCTTGAAAACGCCCGCGTGCGTATCCTCGGCGGCACGTCGGACGCGCTGGCGCTGTGCCGCGTTATGTCCCGTCGCGGGGTGTCCTACAGCCTGTCGGTGGCCACTGCCACCGGCGAGGCGCTGGCGGCGGGCGTGGGGGGGGCCCGGCAGGTGGGGCGCATGGACGCCGATGAGATGGCCGGCTGGCTCCTGGGGGCGCGCTGGGTTATCGACGCGTCCCATCCCTATGCCGAACTGGCGTCGCGTAACCTGGCCGCGGCATGCCGGGCGCTGCGCCTGCCGTTGACGCGCTATGAACGTCCCAGCGATATCGACTCCATCGCCCATCGCCGGCTGTTGCCGGTGGCGTCGCTGGAACAGGCCTGCCGGAAGGCGGCGGGGCTGGGGCAACGCATCCTGCTGACCACCGGCAGCAAGCAGTTGGCCGATTACGTCAGGCTGTTGCCGGGCAAGACCCTGATTGCCCGCGTGCTGCCCACCGCCGCCATCCTGGACCAGTGCGCGCAACTGGGCCTCGGCGTCAACCAGGTTATCGCCATGACCGGACCGTTCAGCCGCGAGCTGAACCTGGCCCTGTACCGGCATTACCGCCCGGATGTGATGATCACCAAGGAATCCGGCCGGGAAGGGGGCTACGCCGAAAAAGTGCTGCCTTGCCTGGAATTGAACATCCCCTGCGTGGTGATTCGCCGCCCGGTGATGTACTGGGACGACGTGATCTCCACGCCGGAAGATTTTGACCGCCGGCTCGACCTGTGGCTTAGGGCCGCCGACGCGGCAATGAAGGAATAACCCATGAAAAAAGCGCTGTTAACCATCAGTTTCGGCACCTCCCATACCGAGGCGCGCGAGCGCAATATCGATGCGTGCGAGCGGCGGCTTTCCGCCGCGTTCGCCGATCGCGCCCCGTTTCGCGCCTTCACTTCCGGCATGATCCTGCGCAAGCTGGCGCAGCGGGACGGCCTGTTGATCGATTCGCCGCCGCAGGCGTTGGAAAAGCTTTGGCGGCAGGGCTATCGGGATGTGGCGATCCAATCGCTGCATATCATCAACGGCGATGAATATGAAAAAATCATCCACCACGCGGCGGCGTGGCGCGGGCGTTTCGACCGGCTGCATATCGGCGCGCCGCTGCTGAACGACGAGCGCGACTACGGGCGGCTGATTATCGCGCTGCAGGCGCAGATGCCCGCCTTGGCCTCCGACGAGCGGGTGGTCTTTATGGGACACGGCACCAGCCATCATGCGTTTGCCGCCTACGCCTGCCTGGATCATATGCTGGGGGCGCGCGGCATTCCGGCGCTGATTGGCGCGGTGGAGAGTTATCCCGATTTGCCACTGGCGATAGCCAGGCTGAAGACACAGCGGATCCGCAAGGTGCACCTGATGCCGCTGATGCTGGTGGCCGGCGATCACGCCGTCAATGATATGGCCTCCGATGAGCCGGACTCGTGGAAAAGCCAACTGCAGCGCGCTGGATACGAGTGCCAGTGCTGGATACGGGGATTAGGCGAAAATCCCCTGGTCCAGCAGCTGTTTGTCGATCATCTCCTCGATCGCGTCGCCGAGGAGGTGACCCTGTGAACGGCAGGCTTTATGCCATCGGCACCGGGCCCGGCGCAACCGATTTAATCACGGTGCGCGGCGCGCGGACGCTCGGCCGGCTGGGCGTGCTGTATGCGCCGGCGGGGCGCAAGGGCGGCGATAGCCTGGCGCTGAGTATCGTGCGTGAATATCTTTCCGACAGCGTCACTATCCGGACGCGCCATTTTCCCATGAGCCTGGACAGCGGGGAAAAAGACGCCGTGTGGGATGCGGTGGCGGCGGAAATGGCCGCCGACGTGGAGCAGGGGTTGCGGGTGGGATTTATCACCCTGGGCGACGCCATGCTTTACAGCACCTGGGTGTTTTTGCTGGCGCGCCTGCAAGGGCGCATCCCGATTGAAATCGTTCCCGGCGTGACCTCGTTCGCCTGCATCGCCGCCCGGGCGCAGCTGCCGCTGGCCATGGAAAGCCAGTCGCTGGCGGTGATGGCCTGCACCGATGATGAAAGCGCGCTGGAACAGGCATTGTTAACCCATGACTGCGTGGTGTTGATGAAGGTCTATGGCCGTTTTGCCCGCATCCAGGCGCTGCTGCGGCGCCTGGGGCTGCTGGATAACGCCCTGCTGATGGCCGACGCCTCGCTGCCGCAGGAGCAGTGTTTCCGCGCGCTGGGCGAACTGGAGCCGGATCGCGCGCTACCCTATTTTTCCACGGTGGTGGTCAACAAAAGCTGGCCGGCCGCCGCCGCAAAATAATAAATGCATTTGATGGATAACCGAGGATTTAACCGATGAACCTACAGATTGGACAGGGGTTTTCCGCCTTCGGCGCCGGCATGGCGCTGCTGTTGATAGTGGTGCCGCAGGATGCGTACGCCATGCATATCATGGAGGGGTTCCTGCCGCCGATGTGGGCGCTGGCCTGGTGGCTGCTGTTTTTGCCCTGCCTGGCCGTCGGCCTGACGCGCATGAGGCAAATTGTGGCCGAGGACAGCAACCGCAAGGTGCTGCTGGCGCTGTGCGGCGCGTTTATCTTTGTGCTGTCGGCGCTGAAAATCCCGTCGGTGACCGGCAGTTGTTCCCATCCCACCGGCGTGGGCCTGGCGGTGATTATGTTCGGTCCGTGGGTGCTGTCGGTGCTGGGGGCGGTGGTGCTGCTTTTCCAGGCGCTGCTGCTGGCCCACGGCGGCCTGACCACACTTGGCGCCAATGCCATTTCGATGGCGGTGGTGGGTCCGCTGGCGGGCTACATGGTCTGGCGGCTGTCGCTGCGCATGGGACTGCGGCGTGATGTGGCGGTGTTTTTGTGCGCGATGCTTGCCGATCTCTCCACGTATATGGTGACCTCGCTGCAGCTGGGCCTGGCGTTTCCCGATCCCGTTTTCGGCTTCACCGGTTCGGCGCTGAAATTTATGGGCGTGTTCTGCCTGACGCAAATTCCCATTGCGATTGCGGAAGGGTTACTAACGGTGATGATTTACGACCAGTTAACCAAACGGCAGCTGATTAGCGTGGGGAGTCATTAAGATGAAAAAAATGCTGATATTGCTTTCCCTGGTGGTGGCGCTGATGGTGATGCCGTTTTTTATCAATCACGGCGGCAGCTACGGCGGGTCGGATAACGAGGCGGAAGGGCTGATCGGCACGTTGGCGCCTGATTACAAACCCTGGTTTTCGTCGCTCTATGAACCCGCCAGCAGCGAAATCGAGAGCCTGCTGTTTACCTTGCAGGGCTCAATCGGCACCGGGGTGGTGTTTTATATCCTGGGTTTTTACCGGGGCAGGGAAGTCCGTGGCAAGGAAAGCCACGCTCAAGACAGTCGCGCCGGGAAAGCGCCGGGCAATGAGCGTAGCGGCGGGCAAAACCGCGTTAACGACGGCCGCGCCGAAGACCAAGACGACCGGGGCGGACGTCATGCTTGAAATCGATCGCCTGTCCTGGCAAAACCGCTGGCAGGCCCGGGATCCGATGCGCAAGTTCGTGCTCTATATGACGTTGCTGGGCATCGCGCTGCTGACCTCGCCGCTGTACCAGTGCGCGACCTTGCTGCTGCTGATCCCGCTGACCTGCTATCTGGCGCACGTAGGCTTGACGCGTTATCTGCGCTGGCTCAGCGTGCCGCTGGGATTCCTGGCGGTCAGCCTGTTGAGCATCGCGGTCTCGTTCGCCTGGTCCGCCGACGGTATGCTGTACAGCGTCAGGCTGGGGAGCGTGTTTCTCGGCCTGGATAAACACGGACTGGTATTGGCCAACCAGGCCATGTGGCGCAGCATGACCGCCCTGGCGGCCACCTACCTGTTCGTGCTGACCACGCCCTTTACCCAGATTATCCAGATCCTGAAGCGCTGCCACCTGCCGCGGCTGCTGATTGAGCATACGTTGCTAAGCTATCGCTTTATTTTTATCTTTCTTGACGAGGCCGTGGCCATTCGCCAGGCGCAGTCGCTGCGCTTCGGTTACCGCTCGCTGCGCACCGGTTATCATTCGCTGGCGATGCTGGTGGGCATGCTGATGTTGCGGGTGATGACCCGTTATCGGGAAATGTCCATCGCGCTGGAGGTGAAATTGTACCAGGGCGAATTCCATTTATAAGGACCTATGATGTTAGCGACCGAAGCACTCTGTTTTTCCTGGCAACAGGATCAGCCGGCGCTGTGCGATTTGACGCTGGATTTCAGCCGCGGCCGGGTCACCGGCCTGATTGGCGCCAACGGCTGCGGCAAATCGACGCTGTTTATGAACCTGCTGGGTTTGCAGAAGCCGCAAAGCGGCCGGGTCCTGTGGCGGGGAAAACCGCTGGAATACGACAAACGCAGCCTGCTGGCGCTGCGCCAGCAACTGGTGATGGTGTTCCAGGAGCCGGATCACCAGCTGTTTTACACCGATATCGACAGCGATATCGCCTTCGCGTTGCGTAATCTCGGCGTGGACGAAGCGGTCATCCAGGCACGGCTTGACCAGGCGCTGGCGCTGGTGGGGGGCAACGGATTTCGCCACCGGCCGATCCAGTATCTTAGCCACGGCCAGAAAAAACGCGTGGCCATCGCCGGGGCGCTGGTGATGCAGTCGGACTACCTGCTGCTGGACGAACCCACCGCCGGGCTGGACCCGCAGGGCCGCGAGGCGATGATCGGCATTATCCAGCGTATCGCGGCCCAGGGCCGGCACGTGGTTATCGCCAGCCATGATATCGACCTGATTTATCATATCTGCGATTACATCTATGTGATGGCGCAAGGGCGGCTGCTGGCACAGGGCAGCGAGCGGGAGGTGTTTCTGCAAACGTCGATGCTGGCGCGGGCGGGACTGAGCCAACCCTGGCTGGTCAAGGCCCATACCCGGCTGGGCATGCCGCTGGTCAAGACCGAACGGGAACTGTTCGCTTATTCCGAACAATCGCGGGAGACGGTGTAATGACCTTATCGATTATGGTGCAGGGCACCGCGTCCGACGTGGGTAAAAGCGTCCTGGTGGCCGGACTGTGCCGTATCTTCGCCCAGGACGGGCACCGTACCGCGCCGTTTAAAGCGCAAAACATGGCGCTGAATTCCTGGATCACCCGCGCCGGGGCGGAAATGGGCCGGGCGCAGGTGTTCCAGGCCGAGGCGGCGGGCATCGAGCCGGACGTGCGCATGAATCCGGTATTGCTTAAGCCGACCAGCGATCGCAAGTCGCAGGTGATCGTGATGGGCCAGGCGCTGTGCCATATGGACGCCATGGATTACCACCTTTACAAGCCGCAGCTGCGCGAGCGGGTCGGCGAGGTATACCGCAGCCTGGCGGCCGACCATGACATTATCGTGATCGAGGGCGCGGGCAGTCCGGCGGAGATCAACCTGCGCGATCGCGATATCGTCAATATGGGCATGGCGGAACAGGCCAACGCCCCGGTGCTGCTGGTGGCCGATATCGACAAGGGCGGCGTGTTCGCCGCCATCTACGGCACGCTGGCGCTGCTGCGCCCGGGCGAAAAGGATCGGGTCAAGGGCGTGATCATCAATAAGTTTCGCGGCGATCTGGCGTTGCTCAGGCCGGGCATCGAGCAAATCGAAGCGCTGACCGACGTGCCGGTGGTGGGCGTGATGCCATGGTTTGACGAGCCGCTGGAGGATGAGGACGGCGTGGCCTTGCAAGGGGACAAGTACCGCCGGGGGGGCGGCCGCGAACTGGATATTGCGGTGATCCAGCTGCCGCATATCGCTAATTTTTCTGATTTCAACGCGCTGGCGGTGCAGCCGGACGTCAGGCTGCGTTATGTTAAACGCGGCGAGTCGCTGGGGGTGCCGGATTTGCTGATTATTCCCGGCAGTAAAAATACCCTTGGCGATCTGGCGTATCTGCGGGATAACGGCATTGACGCCGATATCCACCGCGCCCATGGGCAGAGCGTGCCGATACTGGGTATCTGCGGCGGGTTCCAGATGCTGGGGAGGCGGGTTGCCGACGGCATCGAATCGGGCATTGCCGAGACCGGGGGGCTGGGCTTGCTTGACTGCGATACCCGCTTCGAACCGCGCAAAATCACCACCCAGGTGGAGGCGGGAGCGCGGGCCCTGCCGGCGGGCGTATTTGCCGCCGGTGGCGGGATGGCGTTAACCGGCTATGAAATACATATGGGCCAGACCACGCTTGGCGCCGGCGCGCGTCCTTTTGCCACCCTGACCAGCCAAAACGGCCGCGCCTGCCGGCAGGATGACGGCGCGGTTAACGCCGCCGGCGACGTGGCCGGCAGCTACATCCACGGACTGTTCGACAGCCCGTTGTTTACCCGGGCGCTGCTTGATGCGCTGCGCGAACGGCGCGGCCTGGGCAAGCTCGACACGCCGGTGGCCGGCTGGCGCGAACGCAAGGAGCTGTCGTTTGATGCGCTGGCCAGCCAGATGCGCGCCCATATCGATATTCCATTGCTGTACCGTATTATGCGTCGGCACGCGGCGAAGGGGGAACAGGCATGATCGGGTGGGGGAATATAACATGATGCTGGTGACCGGCGGCGCGCGCAGCGGTAAAAGCCGCCTGGCCGAAACCCTGGCCGCGCGCGGCGGCGGCGCGGTGCTGTACATTGCCACATCGCTGGTGACCGATGACGAGATGGCCCGGCGGGTGGAGCAGCACCGCCGCGATCGTCCCGCGCACTGGCTGACATGGGAAGGCCATTGCGATCTCGACCGGGTGATCCGCGATCATGCGGATCGGGTGGACGCGGTGCTGCTGGAGTGCGTCACCACGCTGATTACCAATCTGCTGTTCGATCGGGCGGGCGATGCGCCGCCCGAAGCGATGGATTTCGTCGCCATCGAGCGCCATATCACCGGGCAAATCGACGCGCTGATAGCCGCCTGCGCCGGCGCGCGTTGCCCGGTGGTGCTGGTGACCAACGAGCTCGGCATGGGGATCGTGCCGGAAAACCTGCTGGCCAGGCGGTTCCGCGATATCGCGGGCCGGGTCAACCAGCGGCTGGCCGCCGCCGCCACCGACGTGTGGCTGGTGGTATCCGGCATTCCGGTGCCGATCAAGGGCAACGCCGGTCATCCCCTTAATCAAGACGATAATCACCACGCCGGAGCACCGCGATGAAATCCTTTTTGGCTACCCTGCAATTCATGACCCGT
Source organism: Acerihabitans arboris (assembly GCF_010131535.1). GTDB lineage: Bacteria > Pseudomonadota > Gammaproteobacteria > Enterobacterales > Enterobacteriaceae > Acerihabitans > Acerihabitans arboris. The sequence goes on along the minus strand of NZ_WUBS01000006.1, from coordinate 255,480 downwards.
CTGCCGGTGCCCGCGCGCTGGACGCAGGATTTGCCGCTGGACGCCTATGCGCGCGGGGTGATCTGGATGCCGGCGGTGGGACTGGTGACGGGGCTACTCTGCGCGCTGGCGTTTGCCCTGGCGCAGCCGGTGTTCGGCACGCCGTTGGCGGCCCTGCTCACCGTGCTGGCCAATGCCATGGTTACCGGCGCCTTCCACCTCGACGGGCTGGCGGATACCTGTGACGGCATATTTTCGGCGCGCAAGCGGGAACACATGCTGGAAATCATGCGCGACAGCCGCATCGGCACCAACGGCGCGCTGGCGATGGTGTTCGCCATCGGCCTGCGGCTGGCGGCAATGGTGGCGTTAAGCGAACATCGCGGCGGCGCGCTGCCTTATATCATCACCGCCCCGGTCATCAGCCGCGCGCTGATAAGCATCCTGATGTACCGCCAGCGCTATGCCCGCGAAACGGGCCTCGGCAATGTCTATATCGGCAAGATCGACGGCCATCATTTCGCCGTCACGCTGCTGGCCGGGCTGTTGCTGACACTGGCGATTGCCGGTCTGCGCGGCGGCGCGGCGGCGCTTATCGTACTGGTGCTCGCCTATGGCTACCGTGCCCGGATCAATGCGGTGCTGGGCGGACAAACCGGCGATACCCTGGGCTGCGGCGTGGAGGTGTTCGAATGGCTGTTTTTACTCGCGGCGCTGGGCGTGCCGTTATGAATCTCTACCTGGCGCGCCATGGTGAAACCCGGGCCAACCGCGACGGCGTCTACTGCGGCGTCAGCGATCTGCCCCTGACGCAACAGGGCCGCTGGCAGGCGCACCGGGTGGCCTGGCAGTTGGCGGATATTCCCTTCGGGCGGGTGCTGACATCCCGGCTGCGGCGCAGCCGGGAGACGGCCGCGATCCTCTGCCCGGGGACGGCGCCCGAAGCCTGGCCGGAGTGGGACGAAATGAATTTCGGCGAGTGGGAACTGCGGCATCATCGGGACCTGCGTGCGCAGGACCCGGTACGCTATGCGGCCTGGTGCGACGACTGGCAGCACGCGCCGCCGCCGGGCGGGGAAGGGTTCCAGGAATTTGCGCGGCGGGTGGAGCGGGCAAGCGCGCGCCTGCGTGGACAGGCGGACGACGGCAATATCCTGCTGGTTGCCCATCAGGGCGTGCTCGGCGTGCTGCTGGCCACCCTGCTGGGATTGCCGCCCACCGCCATGTGGCATTTCCCCTTCCGCCAGGACGCCTTTACCCAGGTGCGGCTGGACCACGGATTTTGTGTACTGAACCGATTGAACGACGGCGGCCGGGCCACGATGCCCGCACGCTGAAACCGCAACCCATATTGTCGGGAGAAATGATGAAAACACTGCAACAGGTTATCGACGCCATCCGGCCCCTGGACGAACAGGCGATGGCGCGGGCGGAACAACGGCTGGACGGCTTGCTCAAGCCGCCGGGCAGCCTGGGCCGGCTGGAGACCCTGGCGGTCCAGCTGGCGGGTATTATGGGCGATCGGCCGCTGGCGTTTGCCGGTAAACAGATGATGGTGATGGTGGCCGATCACGGGGTTTACGAGGAAGGGGTGGCGGTATCGCCGCGTATCGTTACCGCGATCCAGGCGGCTAATATGGTAAAAGGCACCACCGGGGTATGCGTGCTGGCGGCCAACGCCGGGGCGGGGGTTACCGTGGTGGATATGGGGATTGACTGCGAACAGCCCCTGCCCGGGCTGCTGGACCGGCGCATGGGCCGCGGCTGCGGCAATATCGCCGCCGGCCCGGCCATGACCACCGGCCAGGCGCGCGTCGTGCTGGAAACCGGCGCGGCGCTGGTCGCCGAAGCGGTTGCCCGGGGCACTACCTTATTTGGCGTCGGCGAACTGGGCATGGCGAATACCACGCCCGCCGCCGCGCTGGTGAGCGTACTGACCGGTATGCCGGCGGCCGATGTGGTGGGGCGCGGCGCCAATCTGCCGCTTTCCATGCTGGCGCATAAAATCGAGGTGGTGGAGCGCGCCATCGCCGTCAATCAGCCGGACGCGCGGGATGGCGTCGACGTACTGGCGAAAGTAGGCGGTTATGATCTCGGCGGCATGGCCGGCGTGATGCTGGGCGCCGCCGCCGAGGGCGTGCCGGTGATACTGGACGGTTTTCTATCTTATGCCGCCGCGCTGGTCGCCTGCCGCGTCGCCCCGCAGGCGCGGCCTTATTTGATTCCCTCGCATCTGTCCGCCGAGAAAGGAGCGAAAATTGCCCTGGCGCATCTGGACCTGCGTCCGTATTTTGATCTGGAAATGCGACTGGGCGAAGGCAGCGGGGCGGCGCTGGCCATGAACCTGGTGGACGCCGCCTGCGCCGTGTATAACGATATGGGCACCCTGGCGGCCAGCGATATCGTCCTGCCCAGCCACTAAGCGTCGTCGATAGGGCAACCGCATGCCGCGCGGTTGCCCTATTGTCCTATCGCAGCGCTGAGCGGCCCGTATCCACCCAATGATGGCAATCAGCGCTTAGGATGCCATTTCGCCCGGTGCCGCAACCACCCCGTCATCCGCCGCATCACCGGCGGCGCGCTCAGCCGCAGGCCGGAGGAGGAGGGGGCGGCGCCCCGGATCGGCGCACCAACGGGCAAAGACGCCCGACGGGGCCGGCTAGGCTTAGATAACCGCTTTTCCGCCTTCGGAAAGGCGGCAGTTAAGCGCCGGGAGTCCCGGTGGGCTGGGGATGGACGGCTGATGAGCGGTGCTGTCCGCTTGCAAAATACGACCGGTCATCTATATAATCGTTTCGTATTCATTATCTGGAGGCTCTGTTTTTATGGCAAAACCAAGCGTACGCGATAAAATCGTCGACGCCGCGCTGGAACGTTTTCACACCCTTGGCTTCAGCGGGTGCAGCGTACAGGATATCGTGGATACCGCCGGGGTGCCAAAAGGGTCTTTTTATAATTACTTTAAAGCCAAAGAACTGCTGGCGCTGGAAGTCCTCTCCATCTATGGGCAGGATTCCAACCGGGAAATCCTCGAGGACCAGAGCCTGCCGCCCATCGACCGACTGCGCGCGCATTTTGAATATATGGCCGCTTATTATGCCGATTTCGGTTACGAAAAGGGCTGCCTTATCGGCAACCTGGCCGCGGAAATGACCGATAACACCCCGTTGCTGCGCCAGGCTATCGGGCAATCGCTGGAAAAGTGGACCGCCGCCGTGACCGCCACCCTGCGCGAAGGGCAAAAGGACGGCAGCATTATCGCCAGCCTTGATGCCGAAAAAGTCGCCCGCTTTGTCATCAACAGCTGGGAAGGCGCGGTGGTGCGCATGAAAATAGCCCGTTGCCGGCAGCCGCTGGACGACTTTTTCGCCGTGGCCTTTCCGTTGTTAAACCGTCCGACGGCGGAGTGACTTCCGCGCCTGATTTTTGCCGATAGCGAGCCATACCATGACCGGAAGGACCTTGACCCTTGGACGGCGGGCCAGTTGTTGGGTCGCCGCCGCCGTTGTCGGCCATACTATCTGGACCAGCGCCGCGCCCGCCATGACTTATGCCGTTTTTATGACCGTGCCCAAGGCGTCCCGTCTCGCCGTGCGTTGCGCAGAAAAAAAATACGTGACAATGTCACAATTATGTCGACCCCGCTAGCATACCCGCCCTTTAACCCGCCCGTGTTGCGTCCGGCGATTGCGGGGCTGGCAGGCATGTCTGCCTCGCGCCCGGTGTCGGCGGCCCTCTAGGATAAAATTATCGTTCGTTAATAAAAAGAGGTTGACTAAAAAGACGACCGGTCATATTGTAACTGCAAGGTTAACTTTTACGGGGAATGTCTATATGAATCAGAAGGTCATTATTCAGGATTTGAAGGAATGGTTGGAAAACAATCTGGATAAGTCATTATCTCTGGATCACGTAGCCGCCAAGTCCGGATATTCCAAATGGCATTTGCAACGGATGTTCCGCAATGTAACCGGCGATGCGCTGGGGACCTATATTCGTACCCGCAGGCTGTCACGCGCCGCGTCGGAACTGTGTCTTAAAGACCATAGCATCCTGGATATCGCCTTGCAAAGCGGCTTTGATTCGCAGCAATCGTTCAGCCGCGCCTTCAAGCGCCAGTTCAGCCAAACGCCAGGCGCCTATCGTTCGCAAAAAACCTATCCTTATCAAGCGGAAGGAGCCAGGGATGAGAAGTATATCCCGGCCAAGCGCGCGGCCCATGAGGCGCAGCCGGTATTTTAGTAAGCAGATATAACGTTGATAAACGCTAGCGCCGGCGGCGTCGGTATCCGCCGGCGCCGGGATGATTAAATCGACGTGGTTAGTTCGATGCCGGATTAATCAGCCGTATGATGGCGCCCAGGCGCTCACGCTGCGCCGGGCCGATTTCCGACCCGCCCGCATAGCCCGCATTTTGCCGGATGAGGGTATTCAGCCCCACCAGCCAGTCATAAACGTAGAAGGCGGTATTGTTCACCGGCACCGCGTCCAGCCGGGCCAGCCGGTTTGCCGCGCCCCAGTTGTCCGACGACGGCGTCAAACGCGCAAAAATCTTATGGCCGGGATTGATGCGGCTATCGGGACGCTGCGCTTCGCTTACCTGCGTAAAACCCAGCCAGGCGACAAAATCCCCCAGTACGGCCAGCACCCGCGCCGCCTGCCGATCGGCTTTGCCGTCGGCCGGCAGGCCCGGCGGCCCGCTATCCACCAGGATGTTGTCAAGCGATCCCGCGATATCCAGCCGGATGGCGGCGGTAATCAACTCCGTCATTAAAATTTCCATCGTCGGCCGGGATATGCCCAGCAATGCCAGCAGCGGACCGTTGTCCGGCAGGCCGCGCAAATGGTTAATCCAATAACGCCGCGCCTTACGCGCATAATTCGTTTCATGCCCCGCGCCGGCGATGCCCGCCGCGGATAGGCCTTGCCCGCCGCCCGTCGGCGGATCGCTTAACAAATCAAGGGTGACGCCCAGGCCAAACGGTTCCATCCCGCCGTCAGGCCCGGGATGGCCGGGTTCAGCCGCACCGGCGCGGTCCGGCTGCGTTTGCAGATACAGACGGCGCAGTTCTTCGCGCGCGGGCAGCAGGTGGCCGAGCAGTTCGCCGTGCATGCCGGCGCGGGCCTGCAGCGCCTTGAGCAGGGTGTTGGCGATAGGTTGTTTTTGCAACGGATCTTCATTCGCCGCCTGATGCCATCCGCCGAGCAGGTTCTCCGCCAGCTCCCGCTGCAGCTCATGGGTCTGCTCGTTCAGCCGCCGCAGCTTGGCGTCGCGCGTAGCCTCGGCCGCCAGGTAGGCGACCACGCTATTGATCCCCCTTGGGTCCATTGCCAGCAGGGTGCCCCAGGTATCGCCCGGATTGCCGATATAACGCTGTACGGCCTCGTCGTGGTTGCGGCCCTGGACCACGCGCTGATCAAAACGCGTAAGGGCCCAGATCAGGCCCGGCTTGCGCCGGCCGCCTAGCCGGGTATTTTCTACCTGGGTACTCCTGACCCAATAATCCAATAACTTGCCGGCGGCGGCGACCTCCGGGCGTTGCGTCGCCGCGGTGCATACCATCAGTAGATTAACGTCCTGGCGGTCGGCATAGCGTTCGGGCAGGTAAGCGCGGCGCGCGCGCAGCAGGGCGGGCGCCAGCGGGTAGGCGACGCCGATGGCGTTTTCCTGTGGTATGGCGGGTGTCGTTACGCGCTCGAGGCTGCCGCCGATGCCGGCAAAATCAATTAAATCCACCGGCTCACCGAGACTCGCGCGCGCCGGGGCGTCCAGCGGGATCAGCAGCTCGACGGCCAGCATCGCCAGTTCGGCCATCGATAGTTCGACCGGCGTTGCGGCCCCGCCGTTCAGTATGGGCGCCACCTGGATAAGCGGGTCGGCGGCGGTGTATAGGCGCGCGAGCATCGCGTTGTCCAGGATGCCGTCGGCGCGCAGCGCGTTATCGTCCACCAGCACCCCAAGCGGCGCCATCACGTATGACGCGCCGTCCAGATGTTGCAGGATCGCGGCAAAATGACGGTAAGCGACGGTGAGATCCGCTCGCTGTTGCCATAACACCGAGAAAAGCTCGGCGCGATCCTCGACGCTGAGATAGGGCGCCAGCTCCACCGCCAACGGCCAGAAGCGGATCTCAAGCTGTTTTTGCCGCCGGCGGTCATGGCGCGAGACATAATCCCACAACTCCACCACCCGATCGCCGCTCATGCCGGCGACCGGCTCCGCCTGGCGATGGGTCAGCAAGCGGTCCAGGCAATCGTCCAGGGCCTGGTCGCCCAGATCGCGCCCGGCGGTGTCCGGTCCGGTCCCGTCCATGAAAATATTGACCATAATCATGCCGAGATCGGCTTCACCGAGCAGCTTGAGCTGTACCGGATAGGCGGAATTTTCCGCCGGCCGCCGTCGGCTGAACCGCAGCGCCAGACCCGTGGTCCGGCTTTGCGGCTCGATCAGGGACAGCACATCAAGGCGTTTGCCGCCTAGTTCGGTTGTTAGCGCGCCGTCCTGTCCCGCCGCCAGCGCGGCGATCAGATGAAGTTTGCCGCGCGCCGACTGGCCGTAGAACCCGATGGCCGTTTCGCCGTGCGACGCATTGTACAGATAGCGGGCCTGGGTGCGGCAACGGCGCAGCCGTATGCCCAACCTGCCGGCTTCCATATCCAGGCGCGGCGCGTGACGGCGCGTGGCGGCGATCCAGTCGATCGCCCGATCGATACCCTCTAAGACCCCATGCAGCCGGTTATGCAACTGATTCTGCAATGGGTTCGGTAACTGATTTTGCATTTGACGCCGCGACGGCTCAGGGTCCAGGCCCGGCTGGAGTTGTCCCGGCAACGGCGTAGACATGAATTGGCTCATTTTTTCACTATGCTCCCGCTATCGATCCAATAATCGGTCGCACCCGAGCCGCTATCGGCCAGGGTATTTAATGCCAACCGCAAATGATGCCGCGGCACGGGGGTACCGTCCTCCAGCACCGCTTCCGCAATGTCAAACCGCTCCGGACCGGACGAGGCGTCGCCCCGTATCGCCGCCAGGCGGATACGCAGTTCGCTTTCGCCGGCCACGCGCCGGGCCAACTGCTGGTCGACTATCGACAGCGTATACAGCGCTGAAGCCGGCCAGCGTTCATTATCCAATTGCCGGAATCCCAGGCACAGCGCGCCGCGCATACGAAAGCCGGCCCTGGCGTCCAGCGCGAAGTCCGCCGCGTCGAGATCGATATTGTCGTAATAGACGTTCTCGGCGGCCAGGGTATGGTTGCCGTCCAGCATGCCGAGATAGCGCAGGGTCGAGTAGGGCTGGAAATCACCGGCTTTAAAATAGAACCCCGGCAGCCGCAGGCTCAGCGCCAGCAGACACAGCATCGCCCCCACGGCGGCGGTGGATTTGGGGTTCTCGATACGGCCGCGCTGGTGAAACGGGTACCATTCGTTGGTATGGTACCCGTCCAGCGACAGGATACGGTTATTGGGCAACGGCTGCAGATGGCGGAACAGCGCCTGGATGCCGGGAAACCGCGCCGGCCGGCCGGTGAGCAGCAATACATCGCAGTCATAAAGCGCCACCACTTCGGATAACGAGCGCAGGTGCCGGGTAATCGTCATGCGATTCGCCAAAAACTCGTCGTGCAGTTTGCCAAGCCTGACCTGGAGGGGCACTTGCAGGATATCGAACGGCCCGGCGTCCGCCGGCAGGCCGCGCTGCACTTCGCCCTGGATATGCGCCAGCACGTTGAGCGCGGGCGTTTGGGCAATCAGTTCACCGAAGGTGGCATCGATTTCCGTCTGGGTTTCCAGCGGGTCGAAATGTTCATAGGCGGCCAGGATCGCGCGGCCGAGGGGAATAAACAGCTGCAGGGTCGCCTGTTGGCGCAGCGCGCTTTGTCCGCCCATGCGGCCATCGTTGCCGAACAGCCGGGCCAGCAGCGCGCCGGGATTGTCCAGCCCGGCGTTGGCCAGCGCCGTCTGTAAGGCGGGCAAGACATAAAGCTGGATCACATCAAGCAGGATATCGTCGCCCGCCACCTTAAATCCCTCGCGAAACAGCAGGCGCGGGGTGATTTTGACGTCCTTGCCGCCGCCGTCGAGGCCGTAGTGCGTGACGGCCAGATCGGTGGTGCCGCCGCCGATATCAATCGACGCGATGCGCAGGCTTTTGCCGGCGGCCTCACCGGCGGCCGGCGTTCTGTCCGGCCTGGCCATGGCGGCGAAAAACGCATCGGTATGGCCGGCGAAATTAACCTGGGTTTCGTTGTACAGGTAGACCATCTGCCCGCAGGTGGCCTCGTCCCATTCCATCTGCACCTCGGGCACCGGCACCCGGCTTTTGCCCCGATCCCCGGGGGTGGCGAACGCGTCATCGGCGTTATGCCAGCCCATCGCCTTCCAGACCAGGCCGATGGCCTCGTTCATCCGGCGCAGGAAAATCTCCCGCTCCGGTTTCGGCATCGCCGACGGCAGGGTGAGCACGATGGTGCGCAACCGGCGCGGCGCCGCGTCGTGGTTCATCTTCATACGCTGCGCCACGCTGTTGATTTGCGTCAACGCCTGGGCCAGCAGTTCGGACAGCATCAGGGTCATCAGCGAGCTGCGGCTGTAGTGCGGTGAAAATACCGGCAGGCGATCGTCGGCCGGCAGCAGGTAGAGCGGGCGTCCCTCGTCATTGATCAGGTGGGTAAACGGCGCCGCCACCGCCGGCGGTTCATTTGCCGGCCGGCCCGGCCCCTGGCTGAACCGCCATCCGGCGGCATAACTCTCCTCATCCCATAAATACCGGCGCGGACTGGAGATCCCGCTGGACCCCTCGGTGCCCCGGCGCGTTAACGCCAGGCGTCCGGCCTCGCGGCCGACGCGGATAATGGCGGGCCAGATAAAGGCGTCATCGCGTCCGCTTTCCAGGGAAAAATTCGATTTGCCGAACCGGGCCTGCGCAAACTCGACGCGGCTTTCAAACAGCTCGTTATATAAGAACTGCGGCGCGCTTAGATCGCGGATCTGCAGTTCATAGGTTTGCTTCAGGCCATTCGGCTCATCGGCATGGTCCTCCACCAGCACGCCGCAGGTATGCGAGTTGCCGACGTCGAGGATGAGATCCACGTTGACCACCGGTTCCCGCAGCGTGCCGGCGCTGATTTTTATCTCCGGCATACGCAGCTGTTCACCGAGCATCGCCAGTATATTCAGGTAATGGGCCTGATATTCAAATGAGCGGAACGCGACTTCCATCTCGCGGGCGCTGCGATCTTCCCGGCGGCTGGCCTGCTGGGTAAAGACTTCGCGCAGCCAGCCGTCGACCCAGGTCAGATCCAGGAACTCGCCCAGTTCGTCGCTGCGGTGCGCCAGGATGAAGCCGATGCCGTTCTGGATATCGGTTTCGTTCGGGGCAATCGAAGGATCGGCGTGGTCGGCCGGATAAACCCGGGTATCGAAGGCGACGCCGACCCGGTGGGTAAAACCATGCCGATCCGGCGCGTCCAGCGCGCAAATACGCACCCGCGCCCAGTTATCCGGGCCGCCCAGGAAGGCGCGCGGGGGTGTAAAACGGAATACGGGCAGCGGCAGCCACAGGCTATCCAGCAACGCCAGCGATTGCGCCAGGGGGAAACTGAATTCGGGTTTTACCACCTCCGGCGGCGCGCCTGCCGGCACCGGCACGCTATATTTGCCGGTCTGCTGATTATAATCCAGGCGCAGCAGCGGGCCGTTGGCGGTCTGGCGGACAAACTTGCCGGGCAGGTCGTCGCTTAACGCGGGCGTCAGGGCAAAATCCAGAAACTGAATGCCGCTGTCGCCAATCAGCCGGATGTGTTGTTGGTAGTCCGTAATCGTCGCCAGCATTTATTGTCCACTCTCGCGCTTCATCGTTATCGGAAAGGTTGTATTGGCGTCATAGCGTCCTTTGCACTCCGCCACGCCTTTTGCGCCCTGCCGGCAGGCGACTTCCGGTATTTGATAGCGGGTACCGTCGCTGCACCGGGCCTTGGCGCGGCTATTGATCACCAGATTGCCGGATTTCATCAGCCCGGCGTCGACCGCCGTCCGGCAGGTCACGCCGTCGCCATGGGTTATCTTGACCGTGCCCTTGCCATGGTTAAGCTGATATTTGAGACTCGGCGGTTTGCCGGTCAGCGGCGTCTTGATATCGACCGTGGCGCGCCAGTTGCCGTTAAGGAAATCCGTCGAGCCGATTTTTATCGCCTCCGGCGACAGCGTCAGCGCGTTCTTGCTGATGGAGGCCGGCTCAGGGGCGGCCGCAGCGGCCACCGGCTTATCGGCCGGCGGGGGGGGCGCCTGGAGGGCGGGGACGGTTGGGCCTACGGCTACGGGCGTCGGGTCCTCCCGTGGCTTATCCCCGGCGGCGGGCGCGCCGTTTGGCACGGATGCGGGATGCGCCGCGTCGTTCGGCGTTGCCTGGGCGCCCCGACCGTCCGCGCCGCCGGGATTTACCAGGGTGGTCCCTCCGGCCGGGTATGTCGTGGCGCTCACGCCGGCAGGATGAACCGCGGCGGCGCCACCGGTAAGCGGCGCCAGGGGTGTACGGCTCGGGAACGCGGGTTCAGGCGCATGACCGGAGGCGGGTAAAATCCGTTTTTCGGCGCTAACTTCGGATAACGCCGGCGCCGGGGAAAGCAGGACGCCGGATACGCCGCCGCGGATTTGCGACGCCAGCGTTGCCAGCACCGCCAGCGCGGGCAGCAGCCACCAAACACGCCACCGGCGCCGGCGCTGGTTGTCAGCCGGACGAGATTTTTCCCCGGCGGGGAACGTCTGCGATGGCGGGCTTGACGCTGTCGCCGCCGGCTCGTCAACGCCGATGGGTCGTGCGGTCGGTTCGACATCCTGCGCCAGCGCGGTAAATGATACCTCCATGGTTTTATCAGGAGCCTGATCCACGGCTGGGCGCAGGCTCTCGAACGGGTCGGCGCTGGTTTTTTTATCCAGGCTGACAAAACCCCAGAACGTCAGCACCGGCTTACCGCCCACCAGATAGACATTCTGCTTATCGGGAAACCGCAGGGCTTTTGACAATAACGCGCCAAACAGCCGTTGGGCGGCCTTTTCCGCCATCCCGGCGCGCCGGCAAAGTTCGGCGGCGACGGCCTGGCAGCTTTCCAGCTCCCTAAGCGCGGACGCGCGTTCAGCATCGCTGGCCCCGGCCCATGAGGACACCTTACCCGCGCGCGGCGAATACCAGTCGATACGATCGCCATCCTCGTTAGGCTGGGGAATCGCCAGGCAGTCGGCGATGCGCTGCTGTTGGCGCAGGCGCAGGGTTTCGCGTATCTGCAACGCCGACGCATGCACCGGCCGGCCCTGTTCGCCCAGCGCATAAATATCCAGCAGACCGCCACTTCGTAAAAATGATTTTGCCACGCAAAAGGAACCTTAGAAAAAGAGACGCCCGACGGGGAATAAAAATTTTTCTGTTACCGCCGATACTGTAAATCCGGCGCAGGCAAATCAAACGCCCGAATAGGCGGCAAAAGTGGCAAATATTCGGGGTATCGAAGGAGGGGGAACCCGACCCGCAGGCCGGGGAAACGCATTATTGCGGAGTGGTATCCATGCCGAACCATTTCATGGTCAGGGTTTTCAGCGTGCCTTCCCGTTTGGTTTCGGCAATAGCGTCATCAAACATTTTTTTCAGCTCCGGATCGGTCTTGCGAACGCCGACCGCCGAACCGCTGCCCAGGATCCCGCCGATAAACTGCGGCCCGGCCAGGGCGATAGCCTCGTTGCCCGGCTTGGCCTTGGCGCCGTTAAGGTAGGTCGCCGAGGCGAAAATCAGATCGACGCGCCCGGATTTCAGGTCGAGATCGTGCTCTTCGGTGGTTTTATATTCCCGAATGGTCACCACTCCTTTGAGATATTTGTCCAGGAACTGCTGGCCGATGGACGATCCCTGTACGCCGATAACCTTGCCTTTCAGCAGCGGGGTGAGCTTTTCAATTTCGGCCTTGGCGCCCGCTTCGTCGGTGTTAAGGGAAAATCGGGTGCCCAGGTCGGGCATGGCGGCCAGCGGACTGCTTTTCAGCACGGCGAAACCCTGCCCGGCATTACTGTATGAGGCGGAAAAATCGATGATTTTTCTACGCGCCTCGGTGGCGGACAATCCGTCCATGATAGCGTCGAATTTACCGGCATTCAGCGCCGGGATGACGCCGGCGAAGGGTTGCACCGTAATCTGGCACTCCACCTTCATCTTCGCGCACAGCACTTTGTACAAATCAATTTCAAACCCATCCAGGGTACCGTCGGGTTTGGTAAAGTTGTAGGGGCGAAACGCCCCTTCGGTGGCAATTTTTACCACCGTCCATTTTTTTCCCTCTTCAGCATGGCCGCTGAAGCTGGCCACCAGGGTAGTGGTAATGCACAATATGCGTACCAGGCTTGCCAATTTCATTCTATAACTCCTGTATAAATAAAGGGATAATTCGCCTTGCGGCGCAAAAACGGTCGTTTTGGATCAGTGCGCGCTTCCCAGCGTTTTTTTATCGATTGAGGTCGCGCGCGCGCGCAGATGCGGCGTCAGCCGGTATTCCAGCCACATCACCAGCCGGGTAATCAGCAGGTTGATCAGCAGGTAAATCAGGCCCGCCACCAGGAAAACCTCAAGCGCCCGATACGTATTGGAGATGATTTGCGCGGCGATGCCGGTAATGTCCATCAGGGTGATAATCGAGGCCAGGGAAGTGGACTGCACCATCGAAATCAGCTCGTTGCCGTAGGCGGGCAAGGCCTGGCGGATCGCCATCGGGAACAGGATGCGCCGCACCACCAGCAGGCGGGTCATGCCGCAGGCGCGCGCGGCTTCCACCGCGCCATGGGGAACGGATAGCAGGCCGCCGCGCAGGATTTCGCTGCCATAGGCGGCGGTACACAGCGAAAGCGACAGCAGCGCGCAGCCATAGGGTTCGCGCAGTATCGGCCACAGCACGCTGTTGCGTACCGCTTCAAACTGGCTCATGCCGTAATAAATCAGGAACAGCTGCACCAGCAGCGGCGTCCCCCGCAGGCAGAACACATAACACCGCGCCGGCGCGCGCAGCCAGATATACGGCGAGAGCCGGGCCAGCGCCAGCAGGAAGGCGAGGCAAAAGCCCATGGCCACGGAATAAAAGGCCAACTTCAGCGTCAACGGGATGCCGGGTATCAACTGCAAAAAGGTTTCCCAGAGGAATTCAAGGTCCATTAGCGTTTTACCCCGCGCGAATAGTGCGTTTCGGCTTTATTCAGCGACCAGCCCGAACAGGCGGAAATCAACAGGTACAGCACCGCCGCGGCGCAGTAAAAATCGAAAGGTTTGCCGGTGGAGCCGGCACCGGTCTGCGCTTTGTTCATCAGCTCGGCCAGGCCGGTAACCGACACCAGCGCGGCGGCCTTCAGCACCAGTTGCCAAACGTTGCCCATGCCCGGCAGGGCATGGCGCAGCAGCAGCGGGATAATAATGCGGCGCATGCGCACGGGGACGCTCATGCCGAAGGCCTTAGCCGCCTCCAGCTCGCCCGGCGCGATGGCATAAAAGGCGCCGCGAAACACCTCCGTCTGCTGCGCGCCCGCGGCGATGCCCACCGCCAGCATGCCCGCCAGGAAACCGGGAAAACTGATAAATTGCCCCTCGCCGAACAGCTTGCCCAGCGAGGTCAGCGCCTGGCTGCCGCCAAAATACAACAGGTAGATAATCAGCAGATCCGGAATACCGCGAACCACCGTGGTATAGACGTCGGCGATATAGCGTACCGGGCGGTTGCCGCAAATCTTTGCCCAGGAAAACAGCGCGCCGATAACGCCCGCCAGCAAAAAGCCCGACATCGACAGGGCGATCGTCATCAGCGCGCCGGAGAGCAACATCGGCCCCCATCCCTCCGGCCCAAAGCTCAGGGCCTGGAAAAAACCAAGGTCTGCCATGCTTATCTCCTTGCATCCTGCAATCGAAACTCTGAATCAACGGCCGTCATCAATGCGTGCCGGGAAAGGGGGGTAACACATCGTCGGGAATCGGATTGATAAACGGCGTACCCTTCAGTTGACGCTTATGCTCCTGCTTGGCCGCCTCGATAAGCGACGGCTGCTTCATCAGGTCGATGGCCGTGCTGGCCATGACTTTCGCCGCGTGGGCCAGCCCTTTATGGGCCAGCGAGGATTTACCCTGCGCCACCAACTGCCACGAGTGGCCGGGCGTGCCGATGGTATAAGTGGCGCTTTGCGCCTGGACGGTTGGGACCACCCAGCTTACCGAACCCACGTCGGTGGAGCCGATCATGGTGCTGGCCGGTCGGTCGAGCGGCAGGACATAATCACACAGCGTTTCACCCGACTCCATGGTCTTGCCGGTGCGGTGAAACGCGCTGCTGATTTCCTCTTTTGACATCGTCTGCTGGAATCGCGCCGCATAGGCGTAATCGGCCTCATCGAATCCCGGCCCGCCGAGCGCTTCAAGGTGAGACTGCATCAGCTCTTCCAGCACGCGGTTGGCCACCAGGTTGGCGTCGCCGCTGAGGATATTGCGTTTCATGGTGGTTTCGGTCATCAGCGCCGCGCCCTCGGCCACTTTATCCACCCGCGCCAGCAGTTCCAGCAGCTCAGGCAGGGTGCGGGTGCGCACCAGGTAACGCACGGTCGCCTTCGCCTGCACCACGTTCGGGGAAAAACCGCCTGAATCGGTGATGGCGTAATGGATACGCGCGCTGTTCGGCATATGTTCGCGCAGGTAATTGACGCCCACGTTCATCAGCTCCACCGCGTCAAGCGCGCTACGGCCCAGGTGCGGCGTGGCCGAGGCGTGGGAAGCTCGCCCGTGGAAATGGTAGTTGATTTCATTACAGGCCAGGGAATTCGGTTCCTTGACGCAGTTAAACGCCCCCGGATGCCAGCAGATGGCGATATCGACATCGTCAAATAAACCGGCCCGCACCATAAACCCCTTGCCCGCGCCGCCTTCCTCCGCCGGGCAGCCATAAAAACGCACGCGGCCTGGCAGACCCTCTGACGCCAGGTAATCCTTCACCGCCGTGGCGGCCAGCAGCGCGGCGGAGCCCAGCATATTATGGCCGCAGCCGTGGCCGTTGCCGCCTTCCTCCAGCGCGATGGGCCGCGCCACATCCGCCTGCTGGCTCAGGCCGGGCAACGCATCATACTCGCCGAGGATGGCGATCACCGGACCGCCTGAACCCGCTTCGCCCATCATGGCGGTCGGCAGGCCGGCAACGCCTTCGGTAACGCGAAACCCCTGCGCTTTAAGGATGTCGAGATGCGCCCGCGAGGATTTTACCTCGGTGTAGTTCACTTCGGGCGTCGCCCATATCCGATCGCTCAGATCGCAAAACGTATTCTTTTTTTCATCAATTAACGACCAGATATGATGCAACAACGCGTTGTCGACGGTCCCTTTTTCTTCATTAACATTACGCAACGGCATGACAGCGATCCTTAAACGGCAGTGAATGAGCTTATCTATACATGTACAACTACCAAGCAAGAAAGAGGCCAGTTCTGTTTGCCCTATAACTGACGGCGATTGGGCGGCGGCTGCCCATAAGCGGGGGAAGGCGGCAACCCACGGGCGGCCGATGTACTAAAATGAGGCGCAGGGGGACCGCGGTGATCAATTTTGGTGCAATAAGGGCAATGCCCCGTGATTTATGAATAGCCCGTGATTTACGAGTCCCGCAGTTCCGCCCAGGTCAACAGGGCATCAAGCGCGGGACATAGCGCCTGCCCCCATTCCGACAGGCGGTATTCCACCTTGGGAGGAACCTGGGGATAGACCTTGCGCAGCACGATGCCGTCGCCTTCCAGCTGGCGCAGTTGCTGGGCCAGCATCTTCTGGGAAATCTCCGGTATCAGTTTCTCAAGATCGGAATAGCGGCGGACCCGTCCGCCAAACAGATGAAACAAGATCACCAGTTTCCAGCGGCCCTCCAGCAGCCGCAGCGCGTTTTCCACCCCAACGGCGGCGGTCACCGGGGTATAGGCATTTTTTACCATTTGGTTAGTGACTTACTTTTTCGTGCGTTCTTGTCGTAACGAAAGTATATGGTGATACTCATGGCACAGCAACGCGCCGTCGCTTCTTCAGTGCGAAGGCGCTAAATTGCCTGCCGCTTTCATACCGCGGCACGCTTAACCCCGTGGAGACACTGATGATGGATCTTGACCTGAAAGACCGGCGCGTGCTGGTCACCGCCGGCACCAAAGGTATCGGCGCGGCGGTGGTAGCGCTGTTCCGCCAGAATGGCGCAAACGTGATTACCACCGCCCGTTCCCGTCCGGACGCCATGCCGGAACAGATGTTCGTCGCCGCGGATGTGGCCACGGTTGACGGCTGCGCCGCCGTCGTCGATGCCGTTAATGACCGTCTGGGCGGGGTGGATATTATTGTCCACGTTCTTGGCGGTTCGTCGGCGCCGGCGGGCGGCTTCGCCGCGCTGGGAGAGGATGAATGGCATAACGAGCTGTATCTTAATCTTTTCCCGGCGGTACGGCTCGATCGCGCCTTGCTTCCCGGCATGCTGGCCCGTGGAACGGGCGTTATCATCCACGTCACGTCAATCCAGCGTCATCTGCCGCTGCCAGAGTCGACCACCGCCTACGCGGCGGCGAAGGCGGCGCTGTCGACTTACAGCAAGAGCCTGTCCAAGGAAGTCACGCCCCAAGGGGTGCGCGTGCTGCGGGTTTCCCCCGGTTGGGTCGAGACCGAGGCCTCGGTTGCCCTGGCGGAGCGGCTCGCCGCAGGGGCCGGAACCGATTACGCCGGCGGCAAGGAGATTATCATGAAGTCTTTGGGCGGTATCCCGTTGGGCCGGCCGTCGAAACCGGTTGAAGTGGCCAATCTTATCGCTTTCCTCGCTTCCCCGAGGGCGGCGACCATTACCGGCACTGAATACGTTATCGATGGCGGTACCATCCCGACCGCCTGATATAAATCACCGCTGCTTTTTCGCGTCCCAAGCGGTATCGACGCGATTATGGACGCCAGGATGTCTCTATAAGGGAATCTTTATACCGGGTTCACTCTTTGATGTCAGTTGCATTTACTTATTTGGATTTGCATTAATACAATGTAAACCTCCCGGATACAGCCCGACCGGGGTCACTAAGGAGAAAATGATGCGACTAGCCGTTTATAATGTCGAAAATCTATTCGACCGCGCCAAGGCGATGAACCTTGAGACCTGGGCGGAGGGGCGTCCGGTGCTGGAAAGCTTCGCGGCGCTTAACAGCCTGCTTGGCCAGGTGAACTATGGTGACGACGCTAAAAAGAACATGGCCGGGCTTATCATAAAGCTTGGCCTGGAAAAATCGGACACCGGCCCTTTTGTCATCCTGCGACGCAACCGCGGCGGCCTGCTGAAGCGGCCAAAAACGGGCGGCATAGAAATTACCGCCGCCGGCCGCGCCGACTGGGTGGGCTCGCTGGAACTGCGGGACGCGCCGATTAACGAGTTTGCCATGCGCAATACGGCACGGGTGATGAATGACCTCGGGGCGGATGTCCTCGGCGTGGTGGAGGCTGAGAGCCGTCCGGTATTGTCGGCCTTTAACCTGGAAATTGTACCGGCCGTCGGTGGCGCGCCGTTTCGCCATGTAATGGTCATCGACGGCAATGACGAGCGCGGCATCGATGTCGGCCTGATGAGCCGGGACGGCTATCCGATTGGCGCCATGCGCAGCCATGTCGACGATCGTTTGCCAAACGGCGAAGCCGTCTTCTCGCGCGACTGTCCGGAGTTCGAAATCACCACCGCCGGGGGCGCCCGGCTGCTGGTACTGGTCAATCACCTGAAAAGCAAAGGCTATGGCGGCAAGGCGGCATCGGACGCCAAACGCCGGGCGCAGGCGGAACGTATAGCCGTGATTTACGCGGGTCTTCTCCAGGCCGGCGCCGAATATATCGCCGTGATCGGCGATTTCAACGACACCCCCGATAGCGCGCCGTTAACGCCGCTGATCGCCGGGACATCGCTCAAGGATATCTTCCTGCATCCCGCCTTCGATAACGGCGGTTATCCCGGCACCTTCGGCGCATGCGCCGCCGCCAACAAGATAGATTATATGCTGTTATCCCCCGCGCTCTATGCCAGGGTTCAGGCCGGGGGCGTTTTTCGCAAAGGCATGTGGCCCGGCGTGCGGCCCAGGAAATGGGATACCTACGACGAACTTACCCGTCCCGCGGAAGCCGGCTCGGACCACGGCGCGCTCTGGGTCGACATTGATCTCTAGCGCCCCTCCCAGGGGCCGTCCTTCATGTAAAGCCTGCGTAGGAAGGGTATATGATTGTCTTTAAAGCGTTAAGTATTGGTTTTATTTGCGTACTGCTGCTGTCGTTCGGGCAAAGTTTGGCCAAGGCGACGCAGAGCGGGGAGATATTCGCCAGTCAAAGCTGGACGACGGCCCGCCGTGATTCCGCCGGGATTGCGCCGGATCCGGTACGATTCGCCCATATCGCGATAGTGCAAATCTATGCCGCGCCCACCTATGGCTGGCGGGGCCTGGTGGCAGTCCATCCCTGGATTATTTTCAAGCAGGCGGGATCAACCCGCTACAGCCGATACGAGGTCATAGGCTGGGGCGGCGATAATGTTGTTCGCCGTAACTACCAGATCTCCGATGGCTACTGGTTTGGCTCAAGGCCACGGCTATTGGCGGATCACCGCGGCGCGCATGCCGAGGCCATGATCCCGCGCATCGAGGCCGCGATAGGGGATTACCCCTATGGGCATACCTACCGCAGTTGGCCCGGCCCCAACAGCAATACCTTTCTGGCCCATATCGGCAGGGAAGTGCCTGAACTCAGGCTGGATCTGCCGGCCAACGCCATCGGCAAGGATTTCCGGTCATTAACGCATCCGATTGGCTTACCCCCGTCAGGCTCTGGCTTGCAGCTATCGTTACTCGGGTTGCTCGGTTTAACCCTGGGCGTGGAAGAGGGCGTCGAGATTAATATTTTAGGGTTGAATATGGGCGTGGATTTTAAATCTCCGGCGCTGCGTTTACCTTTTATCGGCCGGCTGGGCTATGACAAAGTGGAGAAGGATGACGGCTGAGAACGGTTGGCCGATGATGACCGCTTTTCTGGCGCGGCCGAATGTTGCGGCAGGGTCATCATGATATGAATATTGATCCGATCGCTGACCATCGGGATATAACGTGTCATATCATATGCCGATCGCTCAATGGCGGTGTCGGCGTAAAAGGTAAGATGGCGCTCACCGGTCCACGGATCCTCAAGGGAGATCACTTTTGCCTCAAGGATTATCGGGTGGCTGATGGCCTTGACATGTAGCGAGCCGAACACGTGGTAGCGGTCTTGGCCATCAGAGACAACCCGCGTGCTGGTGAATGTCACATAAGGATAGCGTTCCTGATCGAAAAATACCGGGCTTTTAAGCTCATCGGTCAATATCCTGTTATGGGCATCGATATTGCGAACCGGAATGCTGACCTGGATGCGGTCATTTATGTCCTGCTGGGGATAGAGATCTAACCGCCCGGTTATGCCTGAAACATCGGCATGTGAATTGCCCATGCCAAGTACTTTCCATGATAATACGGCGGAAGTCGCCGCCGCATTGAGGTCGTAATGCGCCGGCGCGGCCCTGGCGCCCAGACTCAGCAACAGTGATGTCAGTAGCGACATAAAGCGCAACATAAAGAAATCCTCAAAGGGGTGACGTTGAGTAGTGAACACCCCGGAAGACGATTTTATTCATTTTCCCAGCGGATCACCCTCCAGCGGGACCGCCGCCAGCGTGTTTACCCTATCGTGGCGACCGCGTTGCCGCCTGACTTTCTGGTTAATTTGCAGACAACTGCCGCCGTTTTGCATCTTTTTTCCTGCCAATGCTTGATTTTTATCTCCATGGTGTCAGTGTGGTTTTAGGTCGGGCAAACGCGCCATACGGGCCCGGCCTGTCCAGGTAGCGCTCATGGTGGACGGCAGGGTGAATTTGGCCGCAGATACGGAGTAAAAAATGAAGGTATTGACGTTTGGGGAAATGATGCTGCGATTGAAGCCGGCCGGCAACAACCGCATCATGCAGTCAGATATATTTGAAGCAACCTATGGCGGCGCCGAAGCTAACGTAGCCGTATCGCTGGCACTGCTTGGCAATGAGGTTGCTTATTTGACCAAGTTACCGGCCAATCTGCTCGGTGAGACGGCGCTGGCTACTTTACGTAAATACGGCGTAGACACCACCAGGGTATTGCGTGGCGGCAACCGTCTGGGGATCTATTTCCTTGAGAAAGGGGCCAGCGTACGGTCAACTAATGTAATGTATGACCGGGCCGGCAGTGCTTTGGCTGAGGTAAAACAAGCAGAATTCAATTGGGATGACGTATTCAGCGGTATTGATTATTTTTATTTTTCCGGTATCACCCCGGCAATTTCAACCGAATTAGCGCAGATTGTGACCGCCGCCTGTGGATATTGCCAGGCGCATGCCATCCCGGTTATCTGCGATATGAATTACCGTGGCAAGATGTGGTCGCCCGAAAAGGCCCGGCAGGTCATGTCGACATTGATGCCGTATGTCCAGATTTGCATCGCCAATGACGAAGATTTTGCCGCGACGCTCGGCATCAACGCCTTTGACGGCGATATGTCGCGCGGTATTGACCAAAAAGAGTCTTTCAAACAAGGCATGCTGGCGGTAACGCAAAAATATCCAGGGTGTAAAGTGGTGGCCAGCGTCTTGCGTAATATCTACTCCGTGGAAGACAGTCAATGGATGGGCCTGCTGCTGAAAGATGGCGAGTTCTACGAATCCACCGCCTATAAGATGCACGTGATGGAAGGCGTCGCCGCGGGCGATGCGTTTGGCGCAGGCTTGATGCACAGCCTACTGCATAACTTTGCCGCCCAGGAATGGATTGATTTTGCCATTGCCGCCAGCGTATTGAAACTCACCGTCAGCGGCGATTTAAACCTGGTGCAGGAATCTGAAATTCGTTCGGTGATGAAAAAAGGCGGCGGGGCAAGTCTCAATCGCTGATTTACATTTGAGGTGATATCCCTCTCCTTGATCCCTCCTGAAGGAGACGGCCGGGGAGAGGGGAGAGGGCGAAAACTCAGTACGCCGCCACTTTATCCAGTACCCGCACTAACTGGGTGACAAAACCATACTCGTTATCGTACCAGGAGACGGTTTTTACCAGTTGCACATCGCCCGCTTCGCTGATTTCCGTTTGGGTCGCGTCAAAGACCGAGCCAAACTGCGTGCCGACAATATCGGAAGAAACGATTTCTTCCTCGGTATAACCAAATGATCCATTACCTTCGGCCGCTTTTTTCATCGCGTCATTGATTTGCTCGACGGTAACTTTTTTCTCCAGAACCGAGACCAGCTCCGTTACCGAACCGGTTAGCGTCGGCACGCGCTGGGCATGGCCTTTCAGCTTGCCCTTCAGTTCCGGGATTACCAGGCCAATCGCCTTTGCCGCCCCGGTGGTATGGGGTATAATATTCGCCGCCGCCGCGCGCGAGGCGCGCAGGTCTTTGCCGCGCGGTCCGTCAACCAATGACTGGGTGCCGGTGTAGGCGTGGATGGTGGTCATGGTGCCCACCTTAACGCCAAAACTGTCAGACAGCACTTTTGCCATCGGCGCCAGGCAGTTGGTGGTGCAGGACGCGACGGAAAGAATCTGGTCTTCCGCCGTGATGGTGTCGCAGTTGACATTAAAAACAATGGTTTTCATATCCCCGGCCGGTGCGGAAATCAGCACTTTTTTCGCCCCCGCGTCCAGATGGGCCTGCGCTTTTTCGCCGGAGGCATAAAACCCGGTAGACTCAACCACAATTTCCACGCCAAGCGTGCCCCATGGGATATTTTTGGCGTCTTTTTCGGCATAGACGATGATTTTTTTATCGTTAACGATAATTGCATCGTCGGTGTAATCCACCGTGCCGGCAAAATTACGATAGCTGGAATCATGCTTTAACAAATAGGCCAGTACCTTAGGCGAGGTGAGGTCGTTGATGGCGACAATCTCAACATCGCTGTGGGTTTCCAGAATGCGGCGTAACACCAGACGTCCAATGCGGCCAAAGCCATTAATACCAATCTTTTTCATAACGTCATCCTCAAATAAATACGGCGGTTAATTGCATATGCATTTCTTCAGCAGGCAAATGATCAAAATTGGCATCTGCCCGCTATGGAGTCAAGATGGTTAAACTCTGAAAGGCACTCATATCTTACAGGAGGGGTAGCGCGGGCTGTTCGATGAAGATATCGAGGCCGATGCCACCGGTATCGAACCAGGAGAAAGGGCTTGATGAAGTAACGGTACGCCGGATGTCATTTAACATAATATACATTATACGCACCTAGGTTAGCCTAGGCGGAATCTGTCTATTGACGAGTAATCATGGCGCTGAGCCTGATTTTGCGGGATTCACCACTGCGCATGTGCCGGCAGATTGTCTTCATACGCTTTACCCATGATTGCATACGTGTATCAGTTTACCGGGCTGTGCTGTCATGCCGAACCGTCCGCTGGCGCAGTTTCTTTTCTAACACCTGCATGTCGTGCACAAATGCCGTTACGTCATTCAGAATCACTCTCTCTTTTTGATCGCGCTACGTGAAATCTGGGTCATTGCGGCCGCTAGGCTCCATCCGATTTCAAGCTGAACAAGATGAAAAATTTAAAGGCTGTCCCGTCTAGCTGGTCCCTGACATCAGCATGAGCGTAGGCCAAACTTGGATACCATCATATGATTATTAAGTGTTCACTGAAGGAAGATTGAACATTAATGTGAGGTTTTTACTGAGACGTGGCCCACTTTCCTTTACAATGATAGTCCTTTCCATTTTCAGGCCGACATTTATGCTCATTCCCAAGCTGACGCAGCAAGACATGACGGAAAGCGAACAACGCCAACTTAAGACACTGCTCGACCAGGCAAAAAAGGCAAAAGGACTGCCGCTTTCCAATTCGGAAACCAACCACATCAAAGATGATTATATCGCCCAGCTCATGGCCGAGCGAGAAATCATCGCGAAACAGATCAGGGTCGTCAAAAGACAGAAAAAACTCAAGCCGGATATTTCAGCAACCTATGAATGGACCGCGAACATGCATTCGCGAGGAAAACGATAATATATTGTTTTAAAACATTTTTTAATCAATCAGGGCGAGGATCTCCCCCGCTCCTGGTGAGATATTTATTCTTGCAAACCGCGATTGACCAGCATCGGCTCTATCTCGGGTTCCTTCCCACGCCAATCCCTGTACACCTTGGATAAATCCTGGCTGTTGCCTTTGGATAACACCGCGTCGCGAAAACGCTGCCCGTTCCGCGCCGTTAGGCCGCCCTGCTCCTTAAAGCCTTCATATGCGTCGTCCGCCAACATCTGTGTCCATAGATAGGCATAATAACCGGCCGCATAACCTCCGCCCCAAATATGCTGGAAATAACTGGAGCGATAGCGCGGCGGGACGTAAGGCAAATTAATCTTGAATTCAGCCAGCGCGGCGGCTTCGAATGCGTCCACCTTTTGCTCCGGCTGGCCGGCGCCCAAGGTATGCCAGCGCATATCCATCAGCGCCGCCGCCAGCAGTTCAGTCATTTCATACCCTTTATTAAAGCGTGAGGCATTTTCAATTTTGGTTAATAAATCCGCGGGCATGGGATAGCCGGTTTGATAATGCCTGGCATAATTGGCGAATACGCGCGGTTCGTCAGCCCAATGCTCATTAAACTGGGACGGGAATTCGACAAAATCCCGGGGTGTAGACGTACCGGAGAGGCTGGGATATTCCTGGGCGGCAAACAGCCCATGCAAGGTATGGCCAAATTCATGGAACAGCGTGACGACCTCATCCCAAGACAATAACGCGGGCTGGCCCGCCGCTGGTTTGGCAAAATTGGCGACATTATAGATAACGGGCCGGGTGTCCAGCAGCAGGGATTGATCGACAAAATTGCCCATCCACGCCCCGCCGCCTTTGTTATCGCGCTGGAAATAATCGGTATAAAACAGCGCCATGGGAACGCCGTCTTTATCAAATACTTCATAGACGCTCACGTCCGGGTGGTAAACCGGGATATCGGTACGGGGTTTCAGTTTAATGCCGTAGAGTAGCCCCGCCGCATAAAATACCCCCTGTTCCAGTACCCGGTCCAGCGCAAAATAGGGCCTGATCTGCGCGTCATCAAGATCGTATTTCATCTTGCGCACCCGATCGGCATAAAATTGCCAATCCCAGGCGGCCAGGATAAAGGGTTCCTGCCCGCTGTCTATCAGGGCCTGGATATCGGCGGCTTCCCGCCCGGCCCGCGCGGTGGCTGCCGGCACAATCCGGGTCATGAAATCCAGCGCCGCCGCCGGGGTCTTAGCCATCTGATCCTGTAGCGTCCAGGTGGCATAATCGGCAAAGCCCAGTAGGCTGGCCTGTTCGGCGCGTACCTGGGCAAGCCTGATGATGAGATCACGGGTGTCGTTTTCATCGCCCTTCTCCGCCCGCGACGTCGAGGCGCCAAACAGGGCCTGGCGCGTATCGCGGCGTTCCAGCGTCTGCAACTGCGGCTGCTGGGTGGTGTTCTGCAGCACCAGCAGCCACCGGTCGTCAAGATTGCGCTCGCCCGCCGCCAGTCGCGCCGCCAGGATTTCTTCCGCTGACAATCCGTCCAGCTGCGCCACATCCGTTACCTGCAGCGCGCCCCGTTTGGTGGCATCCAGCAGGCGATGGGAAAACTGCGTGCTTAACCTGGCCGCTTCCTGGTTCAGCGCCGAGAGCCGTTTTTTTTGTGGTTCGGATAACCGCGCGCCGGCCAGGACAAAACGCTGGTAGGTTACCTCGATAAGCCGACGGGATTCGGCGGAAATACCGAGCGTTTCCCGCTGGTTGTATACCCTTTGCAGACGGTGGAATAATCGGCCGTTGAATTTAACGGCATCATCCATGGCGGCCAGTTTCGGTGATTGTTCCTCATCGATGCGCTGCAGCGTATCGCTGGTATTGGCGGAGGTCATGGCGCCAAATACGCTGGTTACCCGCTTCAATAATGCGCCGGAACGTTCCAGCGCAACATAGGTATTCTCGAAGGTAGGCTCGTCGTCCCGCCTGGCGATATGATCAACCTCGGCGAGATATAAACGAATACCCTCATCGATAGCGGGTGAATAATCGCTTTCCTGGATACGGTCAAATTGCGGCGCCTGAAAGGGCAATGGACTGGGCTGATAAAAAGGATTTTTCTGCTGGAGATGATTATTACGCATGGTCTGCTCCTGCCGGATACCGCATAAAAATGAAACAACGTTTTTACAAATGCCATGATGTCTTATTACGTCAGGCGCGGTCGGTAAATCTATATTACATGCTAGCACGCCAGAGATGAAAAAACAGTCTTGCTTGAGCCTTGCCGGAATTAATCAGGCGCGCGGTAAAAACCTGATTATTCATGCGGGTAAATGAACGGCGATTTTGCAGCCAAGCTAGGCCAGCCACACAAAAAAATGCGCCGAAGCGCATTTGAATTTACTGAATATATCTGATGGATAGCGTTTAGCTATTTTTTGCGATTACAAGGAGGCCATATCAATGACGAACCGATATCGCACATCGCTTTTAACCACACGCTCGTAAGCGTCGTTAATCTGCTCGATGTTGATTTTTTCGATATCAGACACAATATTATGTTCACCGCAAAAATCAAGCATCTCCTGGGTTTCCTTGATGGAGCCGATGCCCGATCCAGCCAGGCGGCGACGTCCGCCGATCAGGGCCGCGGCATGCAGCGGCACCTTGTTTTCCGGCAGGCCGACCAGCACCATGGTACCGTCGATTTTTAATAACGACAGATAGGCGCCCCAGTCAATTTCCGTCCCGACGGTGCAGATGATCAGATCAAAGGTGCTTTTCAGTTGCTCGAAGGTAGCCGGATCCCGGGTGGCGTAATAATGCTCCGCCCCCAGGCGCAGTCCGTCTTCTTTCTTTGACAGTGTCTGGCTCAGGACGGTCATTTCCGCCCCCATGGCCTTACCCAGCTTAACGCCCATATGTCCCAAGCCGCCAAGGCCGATAATAGCCACTTTTTTGCCGGGGCCGGCCTGCCAGTGACGCAATGGCGAATACAGGGTGATGCCGGCGCAGAGCAGCGGCGCGGCGGCATCCAGCGGCAGATTGTCCGGAACCGACAGCACATAGCCCTGCTTGACCACGATATGGTCCGAATAGCCGCCCATGGTCGGCGTCTTGCCGTCACGCTCCACGCTGTTATAGGTCAGCACCAGGCCTTCTTTATATTGTTCCAGGTCCACATCGCGCTCGGCGCAATGGACGCAGGAATCCACAAAACAGCCGACGCCGACCCGATCGCCCACGTTGAATTGCGTCACGCCGTCACCCTTGGCCACCACTTCACCGACGATTTCATGACCCGGCACCATGGGGAACATGGCGCCGCCCCACTCGTCCCTGGCCTGGTGGATATCCGAGTGGCATACGCCGCAGTAGGCGATTTTGATCACCACATCATCCTGGCCTGGAGCGCGTCGCTCGAAAGAATAAGGCGTTAGGGGGGCCTTGGCGCTGAGCGCGGCGTAACCTTTTGCTTTAGACATATGACAAACTCCGTGTTGCTTGGATAAAGGAGATGGCTCATGTCGCCATGCATCCGACAGATGCCCTATTCTGACAGCAACGCCTTCGCAACGGGTAGACCATTATTCTTGCGTTATTGCCTGATCCTGCAAGCGGAAGCATATATTCGTTAAATGAAAGGCTAAAAGCGCCCTGCGCCTGTCTATCCACGGTGCCAGGCGCCCGGTAAAAACGCCCATTCTTGATGGTCCCCGCCATCCCATCCATTATTGTCCGGTGTAAAAAAATTATCCAGATAGCGGCGGTTTGATAATCAAAACCGGTTGCGATAAACGTTGCCTATTTTAATATTTCTTGGCTTATCGTTTTTATTTTTAATTAAATCTCTCTCCATTAATTATATTTAACTATATTATGCAGCGTTATGCAATATTATGCAATATTATGCAATACAGAGTAAACGAGTCTTTGCTTTTGGCTGTATTTTATTTTTGTCTGGCTAGAATACGCAGCGTTATCTGATCCTTTCATGGATGACGATCAATAAATGCACAGGTATTCTTTCTGAATAAATATTTAAAGTATAGGCGATCATGAAAAAATTTAATAAAACTTTCGTCGGAGTTATGACATTGTTGGGTGGAATAGCCCAAACTTATGCTGGTGCCGGTGACGAGACAGTAGTTCCTCAATCACCGAAAATATCGCCAGTAGCAAGGCTTATGAGCGATGAATTACATCCACCCCAGGTTGAAAAAAATAATTGGACAGATAATGAACAATCTGCCAATAACTACTATGATTTTCAAACAGTAAACGAAAGGCCGGCTATTGTGGCGGGCTATTCAAAAAATAATCCTTTCAAAATTCCCGTTAGGAAGAAGATTTTAGAAATCAGCAAAGCCAAGTCTCACAACTTAAAAGAGTTGGGTGAATGCATCAAAAAAGATAAAATTGATAAATTAAGGATGGCTGAGCCAGGTATATCCGTATTCAAAAAGGAAATGAAAAAAAATCATATAGTTAAAGAAGTTTCTATTGAAAGCGGCAGCCATATGAAACTTGAAAAAGACGCTGTGATACGTGGCAATACCTTCCACATCGCCAAGGATGCGCTCTGTGGTGGTAATGGATGTATCGCGGGTAACGTGCAAAATAAAGGCTCTGTGTATGTCGGTAAAAGTTATGATAAGGTTTTTAGGCCCGCAGACGGCATACTTAAAAAAGAGGCGCTGACACAAACCGAGAAAACAAAAAATTGCCTTTTGATACAGGGTGATTATGAAGGAAAAACAGGCTCTAAACTGTATCTGAACACCAAGCTGGGCGATGATCTATCGAAAACCGATAGCCTCATCATCATGGGTCATGTGGCTGGCGAGACTGAGCTGGTGATCAATAATGTCAGCGGCGTCGGCGCTAGGACAGCCAGCGGCATACCTATTATAACCACCTTAAGCGCTAATGCAGGCTCAGTTTTTAAGCTGTCGCAGAACCTTGTGGTAAATGGATATCAATATTCGTTACTGCCTGACAATAATAACCTGTTGCTGGTCAGCCGGCCGATATCCGTCTTGGGTGACGACGCTTTTAACAACTCGGTAGATTGGTCCTTTGATGAGCCTTCCGACTTTACTGACAGTGAATTTCAACACGTCCTTCTCCCGCGTAAAGACCCTGGCGTTACCCCGATGCCATCATCCCAAGAGATTGACGATATTATTGACGGTATTAATAAACTAGATGCTTCCGCAGAGTTCGCTTCGTTGTTCATGGATGACCCAGGTTCTGCCGATAGCTTAACGAATGCAGAATTAAACAACATGCGCCAAAGACTCGCCCAGATTAAAGACGATAATACGCCTTATACCAATATTATTCCGGATGCGAGCGTCACGGCAACCGAGCCGAAAAGTTCAGCCACTGAAGACTCTGACCACTCGGTCTTGGGCGATGGGGGCCGCCCGCCCATTCCCGATCTGGTTAGTGCGGATTTTAGCGGCGGGCCTAGTTCTGTCTCCGGTGATGTGATGGTGTTGGCCAATGACGATGAGGGCGGATCTGGTGGCGCCATACGGAATCCCGACCTTCAGGATAACTCTGGATCCAGCGGCGGGGCTGAGGACCTATCTGATACAAGTTCTTTGTTTGATGAAGAAAGAGACGAAGAGAATGAAGCCTTAAACGACATAGGGCATTTGTTTGAGGAAAGGCCTGAGGACGGGGAAGCGCTTGAGGATGGCGATGAAGATCGGGGCGATCCCAATCCCTGGCCCGTCATTCCATCGGCAGACCATAGTCCCGCGCCGGCACCCATTGAATTACGCCCCGAAGCCGGCATTTATGCCGCCAATATGGCTACCGCCAATACCCTGTTCGCCACCCGCGTGCACGACCGTATCGGCGCGCCAATGTTCCCTTCCGCCTTTGACGACGCTGACGGCGCGGGCTACCACCCTTCCCTGTGGCTGCGCATCGCCGGTGGCCAAAACAGCGCGCGCATGCTGGACGGCGCCTTGTCTACCCGCACCAATACCCAGAAGGTACAGCTGGGCGGTGAGATGTTTAGCGGCAGTCACAACGGCATCGACGGACTGCATGCGGGAATCATGTTCGGCGCAGGCAAGAGCCGCAGCCACAGCCATGTTGCCAACGGCCAGAGCGTTAAAGGCGGGCTTGAAGGGTACGCCGCCGGGATATACGGCACCTGGTACACCAACGACGGCAGCCACGAAGGACTTTACCTGGACGGCTGGCTGAACTACAACTGGTTCGGCAATCATGTCAACACCGGCCCATCGGACAAAAAATCGGCGGAAACGGAAACCTACCGTTCACACGGATTTGTCGGCGCGATCGAGGCCGGTTACACCTTGAAGCTGTTTACCGGGACGGCCTTTGACGCCTATTTGCAACCGCAGATGCAAGTAACCTGGATGGGGGTCAAGGCGCAGGACCATATGGACCGCAACGGCGGCCGGGTGATCATGCTGGGTAATGACAATATCCAGACCCGTCTTGGCTCGCGCCTGTATCTGCAGGGATACGCCAGCGTTGATGAAGGTAAGCAACGCATGTTCCGGCCCTATATGGAGATGAACTGGATCCATAATACCAAGGACTTCGGGGTACGTGTGGACCAGACGGCCTATGCCCAGCAGGGCGGTAAGGATATCGGCGAGATAAAAATCGGCAACGAAGGGCAGCTAAACGAGCATTTGGCGCTTTGGGGCAGCGTCGGCCAGCAGGTGGGCGGCAAGGGATATCACGATACCGTCGGCACGCTAGGCGTTAAGGTCAATTTCTAAGCGTCCGATCCCATTAACCAGCGGTGAAAAGAGCTAAACCCTACGGGTAAAAGAGGGCGCAATCCCATTTACCCCTCGGGGCCGGGGGCCGGCTTAGCCGGCCCTCTTTTCAAGACAGGCCGCGGTATTATCCGTGGCTAACGCCGCCAGGCGGTTATAACGGCTGATAATCTCCCCCGCTATCGCCACCGCGATTTCCGCCGGCATTTTACCTTTGACCTCCTCCAGGCCGATCGGACAGCGTAACCGCGCCAAAGCGTCCGGGCCTATTCCCCGTTCGCCCAGGCGATAACAAAAGCGCCGGCGTTTGGTGGCCGATCCAATCAAGCCGCAATAGCGATACTCGCCGCGTTTAAGAATTTGTTCAATCAGCTTAAAATCGAGCTGGTGATCGTGGGTCATCACAATAAAATAGCTGTCGGCCGGCACGGCGTCCAGCGCGTCAAGCGGGTCGTCGATTATCACCTTGATGTGCTCGTCAACCTGGGGCGGAAACTGATCGCCACGGCTGTCAACCCAACTGACATCACAAGGCAACCCGGCCAGGATCCTGACCAGCGCCTTGCCTACGTGCCCGGCGCCAAACAGCGCAATGTGCGGTAGCGCAACGATGACCGGCTCAAATAATACCGTGGTCACGCCGCCGCAGCACTGCCCCAGGCGCGCGCCCAGGGAAAACCGCTCGGTACGGCAGCCAGGGCGTGTTTCGCCCAGCATTTCCCGGGCAATTCGCGCGCATTGAAATTCCAAATGGCCGCCGCCGACGGTGCAAAATTGCCGATCGGCGGTAACCACCATTTTGGTGCCGCTGTCGCGCGGCGTCGACCCCCGATCGTCGATAACCGTAGCCAGCACGGATGGGGTTCTGTTCGCCTGCAGCTGTGCCAGCACGAAGATCCAGTTGTCACTCATAAGGCCGCTCCTTTTTGGGGCGCGCCCGGGTTCCGGCGCCGGCCAGCATGGGTTGCGGCTGCGGTGCCGGCGTGCAGGTCCCGAAATGAGTGACGACGTCACCTTCTGCGGCGGCCAGCAGCGCATCCACCGCCGTCAGTACCCGCTCCGGCGTCGCGGGAGCATCAATGGCGGGCAGGCGACGATAGTCCGCTAAGCTGGCCACCGCGTCCCGGATGGCGCACCACACCGAAATCGCCAGCATAAACGGCGGCTCGCCCACCGCCTTGGAATGGAACACCGTTTGTTTGGGGTTGGCGCGGTTAGCCAATAACCGCACATCCAGCCGCGCCGGCGTATCGCCGATGGTTGGAATCTTGTAGGTGGCGGGTCCGTCGGTCAGCAGGCGGCCTTGCGCGTTCCATACCAGCTCCTCGCTGGTCAGCCATCCCATCCCCTGGATAAACCCCCCTTCCACCTGGCCGATGTCAATGGCCGGATTAAGCGAATCGCCAACGTCATGCAGGATATCGGCGCGCAGCAACCGGTACTCGCCGGTTAACGTGTCCACCACCACTTCGGCGCAGGCTACGCCGTAGGCGAAGTAATAAAACGGTTGCCCGGCGGCCTGCGTGCGGTCATAAAACAGGGTCGGCGTGGCGTAATACCCTTGGCTTGCCAGCGATACCTGCTGGAGATGGGCCAGCTCCGCCACCTCGGCCAGGGTAAATATCCGGCCGGCAACCTTTACCATGCCGTTGCGAAAGGAAATCCGCCCGGCCTCGGTATGATAGACCCGGCATAACATCTCCACCAGGCGCTGTTTAAGCGTTTCGGCGGCATGCTGCGCCGCCTTGCCGTTCAGGTCGGCGCCGGAGGACGCGGCGGTAGGCGACGTATTGGGAATTTTGCCGGTATCGGTGGCGGTGATGCGGATCTGCGCGCTGTCGACGCCCAGCACTTGCGCCACCACCTGCAATACCTTGGTATGCAGGCCCTGTCCCATTTCAGTGCCGCCGTGGTTCAGCTGCAGCGTGCCGTCGGTATACATCAGCAGCATGGCGCCGGCCTGGTTAAGGAAGCTGGCGGTAAAGGATATGCCGAACTTAACCGGGGTCAGCGCCAGCCCGCGCTTTAATATCGGACTGGCGGCGTTATAGGCGATGATTTCCCGGCGACGTTGCCGGTAACCGGCGCTTAGTGCCAGCTCATCGGTAAGTTCGTCCAGCGGATTGTCTTCCACCGGCTGCTGGTAATGGGTGATATTGCGGGTGGTCTTGCCATAATAGTTCAGCCGGCGGACCGACAGCGGATCCAGCCCTGTCTCGCGGGCGATATGCTCGATGATGTGTTCGATGGCCAGCATGCCCTGCGGCCCGCCGAAGCCGCGGAACGCGGTATTGGAGGCGGTATTGGTGCGGCAGCGGTAGCCGGTTATCAGCACATCGGCCAGGTAATACGCGTTATCGGCATGGAACATGGCCCGATCGACAATCGAGGCCGACAGATCGGCGGAATAACCGCAGTTGGCCGCCAAATCCAGTTTCAGGCCGAGCATCAGCCCGCGCGCGTCAAAACCGACGTCGTAGCGCACCAGGAACGGATGGCGTTTGCCGGTCATCAGCATATCGTCACGGCGGCTGAGGCGCATTTTGGCCGGTTTGCCGGTAAGCCGTGCGGCCAGGGCGCATAAACAGGCGGGACCCGCCGCCTGGGTCTCCTTGCCGCCGAACCCGCCGCCCATCCTGCGCATATCGACGGTAATATCCTTCATGTCCACGCCCAGCACCGAGGCCACCAGTTTTTGCACCTCGGTCGGATGCTGGGTAGACGAGAATACCTGCATGGCGCCGTCCTCCCCGGGGACCACCGACGCCACCTGGGACTCCAGGTAAAAATGCTCCTGCCCGCCCATCCGCATGCTGCCCTGGACACGAAGCGGCGCGGCGGCCAGCGCCATGTCCGGATCGCCGCGCCGATGATGATGAGGGACGTCCACATACAGCGCCTTTTCCAGGGCTTCCTCAAGGTCCAGCACCGACGGCAAGGGCCGGTATTCGATTATGGCCGCGGCCGCCGCGCGATGCGCGGTAACGGGATCCCGCGCCGCCACCACTAAAATCACCTGTCCCAGGTAGTCAACCCGCTCTTTGGCCAGCAGCGGATCGCCGGCGACCAGCGGACCGATATCCAGTTCGCCGGGCACATCCTGCCAGGTCATGACGCGCTCGACGCCCGGCAGCCGATAACAGGGCGACACGTCGACGCG
Organism: Acerihabitans arboris; assembly: GCF_010131535.1. Lineage (GTDB taxonomy): Bacteria > Pseudomonadota > Gammaproteobacteria > Enterobacterales > Enterobacteriaceae > Acerihabitans > Acerihabitans arboris. The sequence continues at coordinate 222,477 of NZ_WUBS01000006.1, read as the reverse complement.
GGTTATCAGGGCATGGGCATGTTCACTTAAACGCGGCGCCAGATGCAGCTGGTTAGGCGCTTCCGGGCGATCGTCAATATACAGCGCTTCACCGCTGACGTGTTTGGCCGCGCTTTCATGCGGCAAGGGCCGGCCTACGCCGGCGGCTGTGGACTGGTCGAAGCGCTGTTCGCGCTCACCGGCGGTAAAATTTTTTGCCCGATCAGACATAATGGTCAACCTCCAGGCGATGGCGTGGCAACGAAACGGACAGATAAAAACGCCGCAGCAGATTTTGCGCCACCCGCAGCCGGTAAGCGCCGCCGGCGCGCAAATCGCTTAATGGCGTAAAGTCATCGTTAAGCCTCAGGCAGGCGTTTTCTATCGTTTGCCGATCCCAGGATTTACCCAGTAGCTCGGCTTCGGCGCCGGCGGCACGGCGGGGTGTTTCCGCCATGCCGCCGTACGCCAGGCAAGCTTTATGGATAACGCCATGGCGAATCTCGCAGCAAAAAGCGCCAAACACTGCTGAAATATCGTCCTCACGCCGTTTGGCGACTTTATAGATCCGGTATATATGTGACGCTGTCACCTTTGGCACTATTATCCGTTCGATAAACTCGCCCGCCGCCAGCGCGGTTTTGCGATAAGACAGGAAAAATTGATCCAGCGGCAGTTCCCTGGTGTCGTTTCCCCGCCGCAGTATCAGACTGGCGCCCAGCGCCAGGAGCATCGGCGCCCCATCTCCCACGGGCGAGGCGTTGGCGAGATTACCGCCGAGGGTGGCCTGGTTGCGTACCTGGCGTGAGGCAAAGCGCGCCAGCGCCGCGCTGAATTCCGGCAGGTGCCGCGCCAAAAAGGATTCGCAGGCGCTGAGCGAGGCGCCCGCGCCGATCTCCATCTGCCTTTCGGTCACCGCTAAGGTTTTAAGCTCCGGAACATGATTGATATCAATCAGTAACGGCAACGCTTCCCGGCGCAGGGTAATCGCCAGCGCCAGATCGGTGCCGCCCGCCAGCAGCCGCGCGCCCGGATAGCGTAAAAACGCCTCGCCCAATTGTTCCAGGGTGCGGGGACGCAGGCACAAATGCCGCGTCTGGACGCCGGTTTCGCCATTGGTCCAATCGCCCTGCCCGGGCGTTGACGCGGCTAATTCCAGGTCATCCTGCTCACGCAAGCCGGCCAGGCGCGCCAGCGTCAGGTTTTCCTGCGCGGAGAATTGATCGTTGGCCGCCCCGCAGATCTGCCGCGCGGCGTCGATTATCGGGCGGTAGCCGGTACAGCGGCAGAGATTGCCGCCCAGCGATTGCCGGATCAGTTCATCGGTGCCTGTGCTGCCGGACTTCTGCAGGGCAAACAGCGACATCACTATACCCGGCGTGCAAAACCCGCACTGCGAGGCGTGGTTATCCACCATCGCCTGCTGCACCGGATGTAATCGACCCTGCTGGCGTAAATCCTCCACCGTCAGCACCTGTTTGCCGTGCAGCGCGCCGATCAGGGTGATACAGGCGTTAATGCTGTCATAGCGCAGTTTACCCTCTACGGCCTGGGCCAGAACCACGGTGCAGGCGCCGCAGTCGCCGGACGCGCAGCCCTCCTTGGCGCCCTGGCGTCCCTGGTGACGGCGCAGATATTCCAGCACCGTGGTGTTGGCATCCAGCCCGGCCTCGCTGACCAGCGTCTGGTTAAGTAAAAAACGGATCATGCGGCCCCCTGTTTTATCTCATCGTCATCGCGCCGGTAGACCGGTTTGCCCTGGATCCAGGTTTGGTAGATAGTGCGGTCGTCACCCAGGATCATCAGCAGGAACAGGCGCTCGCGCAGCGTGGCGCTGTTGGCCTGGCGCAGCCGCTGCAGTGGGGTCGCACGGGGATCGAGCACCACAAAATCCGCTTCCTTGCCGGGCGCAAAGTTACCTAAAACGCCGTCAAGGGATAACGCATGGGCGGCACCCAGCGTGGCATGGTAAAGCCCCTCGTAAACCGACAGGCGATAGCCTCGCAACTGGCCGACCTTATAGGCTTCCGCCAGGGTTTGCAGCAGGTTGAAGGTGGTGCCGGCCCCCACATCGGTGCCGATGCCCAGTGGAATACGCCAATCCCATTTTTTTTGCAGGTCAAACAGTCCGCTGCCGAGAAACAGATTGGAGGTGGGACAAAACGCAATGGCGGAACGGGAGTGGGCCAGATCGCGCCACTCCTGCTCGTCCAGGTGCAGACAGTGGGCAAAAACGCTTTTGCGGCCCGTGAGGCCATGGTGCCGGTAGACATCAAAATAGTTAACGCGCTCGGGGAACAGCGCCTTTACCCAGGCGACCTCTTGGGTATTTTCGCTCAGGTGGGTTTGCAGATAAAGATCGGGGAACTCCCGGCGCAGCCGCCCCACCACCGCCAATAGCTCGGGCGAGGAAGTCGGCGCGAAACGCGGCGTAAGCGCATAGCTCAGCCGTCCTTTATTGTGCCAGCGCGCTATCAGCCCCCGGGTGGCCTCTTCGCTTTGCCCGGGCGTTTCCAGCAGCGCGTCGGGCGCGTGGCGGTCCATCATTACCTTACCGGCGATAAGACGCATATGGCGTTCAAACGCGGCGGCAAACAGCGCGTCGACCGACTGGGCGTGCACCGTGCCGTACACCATGGCCGTGGTGGTGCCGTTACGTAACAGCTGGTCCAAAAAGAACGACGCCATGCCGGCGGAACGATCCGGGCAATGGTATTGGCTTTCGGTGGGAAAGGTGTAGTGGTCCAGCCAGTCCAGCAATTGCTCGCCGTCGGCGCCAATCATTTCTGTTTGCGGATAATGTATATGGCTGTCGATAAAGCCCGGCATGATGATATTATCCGGCAGATGGAGTATTTCCAGCCGGGGATCCAGGCGCGCTTGCGCTTCGTTCCAGGACTGTAGGGAAATAATTTTCCCCGCCTTCAGTAATAGCAGGCCGTCTTCAATAAAACGCGCGCTCCCCTCCAGTTCGCTGGGATCGGCAACGCTGCGCGTGAAATCAAAAAAACTGCTGCGAATAGCTTTGATATCGTTCATGACGCTGGCCTTAATAACGCATTCGCCCGCCTGATATGCTGGGCCGAAGGATAAATGATCTTTCTTCCCGGGACGTATTGGCTCGTTACCGCCCATTTATATATCTTCCCTTTCTTATTATTTTATTGGCAAGATTTATGCCAATATCCCATGCGGATAAAAATTTAAATAATTACTTATATATCAACATATTATTGCATTTTTTATGCGACATGAACCTATGATTGGGCGGAGGAAACCTAATATGAGTATAAGCAAACGTTTGCTTTGAATCGCAACCGTTTGCCTATACTATTTGAGGTCGAAATAATGCCAGGTCGACCTGGATTTCAGCCTTTTTTTAACCTTAAAGCTCCGGCGAATGTTAACAGTTCGCACAATATTAATCCTTACGCACTAAAATGACGCGCAGGGTCCGCATAACGGGCTGTTGATGGCCAAGACATTAGTTTATGCTCAAAGGTCCGCAGGCTCGCCTGCGGGCGCTTGATATTTCCGACATGTACTACTGCGAGGAGAATTCTTATGGAATATCGTCTACTGGGCCGTTCCGGCCTGAAAGTATCGGTATTGAGTCTCGGCACCATGACCTTCGGCGGCAAGGGGAAATTTGCCAAAGTCGGCGACACCGGCGTGGCGGAAGCGCGCCGCCAGCTGGCCATTTGTATCGACGCGGGCATTAACCTGTTCGACACCGCGGACGTTTACTCCCAGGGGGTTTCGGAAGAGATTTTGGGCGAGGTGCTGAAAGATAAGCGCGATAGCGTCCTGATTGCTTCCAAAGCCCGATTTCCCATGGGGAACGGGCCTAACGATCGCGGATCGTCGCGCCACCATCTGATCCGCGCCTGTGAAGCCAGTTTAAAACGGCTGAATACCGACCATATCGATTTATATCAACTGCACGAATGGGATGGACAGACCCCGCTGGAGGAGACGCTGTACGCCCTCGAACAGCTGGTCGACAGCGGCAAGGTGCGTTACGTCGGCGTGTCGAATTTCTCCGGTTGGCATTTAATGAAAACCCTTGGCGTTGCAGAGCGCCTGAACCTGATCCGCCCGGTGAGCCAGCAAATCCATTATTCCCTGCAAAGCCGTGAAGCGGAGTATGAACTGCTGCCGATCACCCAGGATCAGGGATTGGGCGTGATGGTCTGGAGCCCGCTGGCCGGGGGATTGTTATCCGGCAAATACCGTCGGGACCGCCAGCCTGAAGGCAGCACCCGCCATCTGGAAGAATGGAATGAACCGCCGATTTACAACCAGGACGCCTTGTACAATATCGTTGACGTGCTGGTGGAGATTGCCGGGGAACGGGACGTATCCGCCGCCCAGGTGGCGTTGGCGTGGTTAATCAGCCGGCCGGCCGTCACCTCGGTCATCATCGGCGCGCGCACCGAAGTGCAGTTAAAAGATAACCTGCGCGCGGCGGATCTGGCGCTTAACGCCCAGGAGCTTGCCCGTCTATCCGACGTCAGCCGTCCGCCGCTGATTTATCCTTATTGGCATCAGGCGCAGACGGCCTCCGACAGGCTATCGCCCGCCGACCTGTCTTTGATTGCGCCTTATCTGCGCAAACCCTAGTCTGTTGTTAAGGTAGTCAACATCTGAGTTTATTTTATAAAGTTATATAAATTCAGTCATATAAGGAACCGCTGCATGATTATTTTTGTTACCGGCGCCACCGCCGGCTTTGGCGAAACCATCGCCCGTAAATTTCTCAAGCAGGGCCATAAGGTGATTGCCACCGGTCGCCGCCAGGAGCGTCTTGATCAACTGAAAGCCGAACTGGGGGATGACCTTTATCCCCTGAAGCTTGATGTACGCGATCGCGAAGGCATTACCAGCGCCGTTGCCTCCCTGCCGCCGCAATGGCTGGAAGTGGATGTGCTGGTCAATAACGCCGGCCTGGCGTTGGGCATGGAGCCGGCGCATAAGGCTAACCTTGATGATTGGGAAACCATGATCGATACCAACAACAAGGGACTGGTCTATATGACCCGCGCCCTGTTGCCGGGCATGGTGGAACGCCGGCGCGGCCATGTGGTCAACCTGGGTTCCACCGCCGGGCGCTGGCCTTACGCGGGCGGCAATGTCTATGGCGCCACCAAGGCCTTCACCCGCCAGTTCAGCCTTAACCTGCGCACCGACCTGGTGGGCACCAAGGTGCGGGTCACGGACATCGAGCCAGGACTGGTGGGCGGTACCGAGTTTTCGGCGGTGCGTTTCAAAGGCGATGACAACAAGGTGGAAAATACCTATAAGAACGCCGACCCGTTAATGCCGGAAGATATTGCCGAAGCCGTCTATTGGGTAACCACCCTGCCGGCCCACGTCAATATCAACGTGCTGGAAATGATGCCGGTCAATCAGTCATTCGCCGGTCTTAGCGTGCATCGCGACGAGTAAATCCACCCCGCGCGCGGGCCGCAATCCCCGGCCCGCCATTGTTGACCCTGGGATAAACCGCGCTCGATTACGCCGGTCTAGACCAGCCTGACAACATAATCATCACCCCGGCGAAGATCACCGCCGAACCCACCCAATCCTGCGAGGTTAATTTGACGCCGTCGATGAACCTAAGCCATAACAGCGCGGTCAATATGTACACCCCGCCGTAGGAGGCATAAACGCGCCCGCTGGCGGCGGGATGCAGCATCAGCAGGCTGACAAAGGCGATAAGGCTTGCCGCCGCGGGGATCAGCAGTATTATGCCGCCCTCTTTTTTCACCCAGAGATATGGCAGGTAGCACCCGAGGATTTCCGCCACGGCGGTGGCGATGAAAAGCAGTGTTGTCTTGAACATTCCTGCAACAGTCCTTAATTATCCGTAACGATAACGAGTGGTTTTTAACCATAAGGCAATGTTATTATGCCGGTGCATGGGACGTTGATTTTACCTGCGTTATTATCCACGTAAAGATTAAAAGGAAGACGTTATGAACACCACCTCTTATCAACGGCTGCTGGGCGGGATGCTTTCGGTCGCCCTGCTGGCATTTTCCACCACGGGTTATGCCGCCAGCAATACGCAGCGCCTGATCATCGATTCCGGTGATAACGCCCAATCCCGTGAAGATGCGCGCCAAAGCCAGGAGCAATGGAATGCCACCCATAACCTTCGCAGCAAGGTGAATCAGCGGGATGAAAAGGACTTTGATAAATACGATAAAACTGTCGATTTGCGGGAAAGATGCAACAGCAGCGACAACGTCAACGCCTATTGGGAGGACAATACCGCCCGTTGCCTGGATCGCCGCACCGGCCGCTCGCTGATGGCGCCGTGATCCGAGCTATTACTCCTTTTTGCCAGTCCTGCTATCCTTGTATCGGTACTTCATTCTTAAATAAGGACGGTAATATGAATGATCTGAGCGAGATGAAGCGGCTAAGCCATCAGCAAAGCGGGAAGCCAGGGAAACGCTTTTTTATCCTGGGCGCGGCGCTGGCCGCGATGCTGCCGCTGGCGGCGCAGGCGTCCTGCGAAAGCGTTAAGGCGGATATCACCCAAAAAATCGTCGGCAACGGGGTACCGGAGTCCGGTTTCCGTTTGGATATCGTGCCCAACGATAGCGCCGACCAGGCGGGCGGCCAGGTGGTAGGCCACTGCGAAAACGACACGCAGAAAATTGTCTATATCCGTTCCGCTGAAGGCACGGACGCTGGTGTGGCGGCTAGCGACGCGCCAAGCCCATAATAAGGCCGGGGCGGGGAATGTCTTTCCCGCCCGCTTTAGTATTAAATTAATTGGGTTTTCTTGCGGTGATATTGGGAATATTGATCTTAATTAATTTAGCTGTGAAATGATCTTCAAAATAATTTGTTGTATCTGTTTCAAACATAAATGCAATTACCTCTCTTCCCTCAAAACCGGACGTATTGAACTTGTCCAATAATGGTGAAATCACAATACCGCTCCCAGCATTAAGAATATTTACTCGGTAAAGCTTCTCTTCGCCATCAGAAAATTTATATCTTATTTTTAAGATACTACCTCGGAATAGCATATTTTTTGCATGGCCGAGTAATGTAAATTCAAACGATGGCTTTATTTTTAATAATCCGTCATCTGATTTAGGCACCGAATACCACTGGCCAAATCTCATTTCCTTCTCGAGAATCAGAGCCTCACTGAAATTTTCATCATGCGAATTTTCTTCAAGCAGCATCACCGGTATGCCATTTTTTCCAGCAGAGACGACTACGGGATGATAGTTGGATAAGATTGATGTAGACGTCAAAGGATCCTCATTCAATGAATATTTCATATCAAAGCCATCAAAAGGATTACAATCAGACGACGTGCATCCTATCCCTGCGGTCCACAGGATGAATTTTGGCCGCATTGGTGAATTAAGGAAGTCTTGATTCATCCTATCTAAAGTCGGTGTTAACGTCATATAATTTTGGAATGATGGGCGCTGTAAATAATTAAGTTTATTGGAGAAAATGTATTCATTGTTGTAAGGGTATACATCGACTGTTGAGTTGGCCAACTTATCAAGCACTTCGTTTTTAAGTTTGAAATCAGGGTATATACGGGCCATTCTTTCTTGGAAGCTTTCATCTAAACCAGCAGGTTTGTTAATTAATGTTAACGTTACTGCCCCCGGGTAAGTAGGGATGTGTGCTAATGAATAGAGGTTTATCATAGAAATAACAAACAAGACTCTGCTAAACAAACTCTTATCGAATATCATCACCATGGATAAAACTGTCGCTGGCGCGACAAAAAAACCCAAATAATGATCGGTGCGACTGAAGCCTAATTTAAATAATAATAACCATAAAATATTAATCGTAAGAAACAGTGCTAGTCTTTTTTTTGCTATAAGAAATAAATTCAAAAAAACCAAAACCAATAACACAGACACAAAACTTCGGATGCTATTGTTTACATCATAAGTCATATCAACTGAATTGCCGAAACTTAACTCCATATTTATTATTATATAATTTATTATATTTTGATGGTTGTGAAACACCAGTAAACCCAATAAAACATAAGTTATAGAAAGTGACAATGTAAAATATGACAGAAGCGAAAGTTTTTTATCGCGCAAAAAAAGACTAAACAGATAGGAAAAAATTGTCAGGAAACCAAACAGGCCGTAAAAGAAACGAATAAAAAATGATAAAGCAACTAGCGCTCCGATGAATATAATGAAGTATTTATTAATGATTTTGTTTTTTTGTTCAGAAAAACCCAGATATGCCACTAGTGCAAATGGCCACATAAAAAATGCGGCGTAGAATGATAAATTTCTAAAAAATATAGCGAATATCAGAGCAAAAAATAAATAATTCCTAGCCTTGTGAATTGGAATAAAAAGCAGGGTCCAGAAAAATGAATTAGTTATGCTAATGAATGTCACTGAAAGCCAATAGGTAACGTCGCTGTATTGTGTCGCTGCCCCGCCCGTTAACCAAAAAAGCGGACCATAGCTAAAGAGAAAGTCTTGGTTGCCATAAAACATTTGATTTGTAATATTCAGCCATTGCTCAACACTATTGTGCGTCCCTCTATTACCCAACGTGGTTGACATGAACAGCAGGATGAATATCACCAGGAAAACTAAAATCTCATTTTTGTAATTTTCTAAACGGCGGCATACTAGCGTTCTATTCTTTTCCAGATTACTAAAAAAAAGCGCTAAATTCATTTTTTTTCTCCTGACGGATTGTAGAGTCCCAGACATGTTTTCAGTAGCACTGTTAACACGGATATATTGCCTCTGAAACTGCTGATTTTGGTTGGTACTTCGCCTTTGGGATATCGACGTATTGTCGGTAATTCAAGGCAGCGGAAACCCAATTTAGGTGCTCGGTAAGAAAGATACACCAGCAGTTCATACGTCATGAACACATCGCGAAATAGTGCAATACGGGCATCTAAAAGCATCTTACGGCTGTAAGCGCGGAAGCCCTGAGTGGTGTCGGTCCATTTAAAACCGGATACTAAACTCAGCAACGGCGCATGGATAAAACGGATGGCGACATCGCGCAATTTTGGAGTATTTTCGGCTATGCCACCGTCAAGAAAACGCGAGGCTTGGACAAAATCAACCCCTTGTTTCAATGCGTCAATAAACCGTGGGATTGCTTCAGGATCGTCTTTATCGTTGCCGTCGATGGTGACTACCCCCTGATAACCTTGCTCAAGCACAAACGCGTAAGCGCAGCGCAATTGCGCGCTGAGTTTCCCTGCGCCGGTCTTAAGTATCATCCCCCGCACGCCCAGCTTTTTCAAACCTGGTAACTCAAGCGAACCATCCCTACTCCCTCCATCGACGACGATGATGTCCGCCATGGACGCGATAGACAACGCGGCCATACGTGTAAGCAGGCTTTTAATTCGCTCACCCTCGTTAATGACCGGGATCACCACACAATAATCATGTTGACGCGATTGCCAAAGAGGCACGTCAAATGTCGGAATTTGCCGATCAATGTGCCTTGGGCCGGAAGTTTTCATGATATCGGGTTCTTCACTAAATATGTCATTGGTTTGATTGCGCCGACGACCGGTTACGTCGATAGTAATCAATAGCGATTTCCAGCGCGCGCCGAATAGAAATTTGATGTGGTTCACGTTCAGTCGCGAGCATTTCAATGGTAGCAGTATGGTCCGGTAGCCAATTCTCCAAAATATCGGCAATGTCTGCATGGGGAGTGTTACCATCCCCGATGGGTAGTAAATCAGGCTCGCTGATATGGATATGCCCGATAAGATGGGCGATTTTAGGCAGTATTTCTTTAATATCTTCTTTATGAATAGTTAGCGCGCCTGTATCGAGTTGCATCTTTATCGCCGGATGTCGCACTAACCCGACTATATTTGCTGTTTCAATGGCGGTGGTCATGAAATTAGCGCCGTAACAGGCCGGATTAGGTTCAAGACAGATGATAATCCTGTGGCTTAGCGCAATATCGCCCAGCCGTCCAAAAAATGGGATCGCAATGTCAAGAATTTCCTTATTACTCAACCCGGTACAATCTCTATTGCGGGGTGAACCAAACACTAAGCGGCGGGCGTCCAGTCCGTCCCCAATCCAGCAAAGCGCGTCAAAGTGGGCTAACATCGCGTCTTGAGTATCGGAACAGCCAAACATGTTTAAGTTATTAGTGCCGAACAACAGGGCTTGCATACCGATAATTTCAACCCCATGTTTCCCCCACCATGCTTTGACTCGTGAAATATCCCCGGCTGTCGCCTTGGCTGGGACAGGGAAATATTTTCCTGGGGCAATATCAATTGCGTCAATTGAATAATGTTTTAGAAGCGCGGCAATACTGTCATCTTCCGCAATATCCCAGGCAATGTTCGATATGGCTAACCTCATTTTTGCTTCCTGGAATCAGATGCCAAAGTATGGGGCTCAGACTGCGCATAAGCCCTTATGGCCTGGATAGTCTCGCTAAAGCTATATTGATAATTGCCGCTGGCGCCAAAAAGTGCAGCGTACTGGGTGCGCATATCATATGTCGCAGGCGGCCCGGACAATTCCCGCTCAAAAGCCATGCCGAAGGCCTTCTTGGCGACATCGGCTACGCTAATGGGCGCACCGGCCAGATGTATCAGCTTCAAGCCGGCTTGCTGGGCGGTTTGCAGGTCAAACCAAAGGTTAACCATGGGGTAGAATTGATAAACGCCCCTGCTATCAATTGCCTGAAGGTTATTGTTGTTGAGTAAGTCAAAAATAATATTTTTACGCAGCCCAGGGCCAACCAGGCCGGGCAGACGGACAATTAAATAGTGGGCGAAATGACCTGAGACAAATTTCTCCAGCCGACGGCGATTAAGGCCGTAGGCATGAAGCCCGCATTCATCTACAGCGGTAGACTCATCGACACCTATCGGGTTTTTGAATACATCAATGGTGCTGATTAGAATGCATTTTTCGCATTGCATTGCCTTAAGGTGATTTATTAAATTATCGATATTTCTGCGATCGGCCTCAGGATCATTATTGGCAATCCATTTTTTCGCGGGCGCGCCTGCACATACCACTTCATTGAATACCCTCCCTTCAATATCCGCTATATTGGAAGAACGGTATAATTCATTGAAGACGGCTTGTTTGAGTAACGTACTTCCGACAAAACCTGAAAAACCTATAAGTGCATTATTCATAAGTTATCCGTATCGTTTAAAGTGTGTAGTTAACTGTCTTGCCCTGTATGTTCCGGATTGGTAGTTTTATTCATTGGCTCGCTGAGTACGTTTACCCGATCCTGGTTGACCATCACCGCACTCCTCTTCTCATAGGCAATTGAATAATCTGCCTGTTCACTTCGATCGTCTAGTAAACGGCCCAGGTATTCGCCAAAGAAGGCAAGCATGATAAATTGCAGCATAAATAAAAATGCCATAAAAAGTATTGTTGTTGTCCATCCTTCAACGGTATGACCGCGGATTATATTTACCGCCACGCTATAGACGGTAAAAATAAATGCGGCAAGGCTTCCGGTCATGCCGATACCCGACATCCAGCGAAGCGGACGAGATGAGTTAAAAACCATCAGGCGGACAAGATAACGGAACCCACCCCAAAATGTTTTTTTTGTCGCGGAATTTGCGCGCTGTTGATAAGAGTAGATACCAATAGGGTAACCTGTTTTTTGAATTCTTAAATAAAACTGATGATGAAAACGCCCCGTACTTGTTACCGAGTTCACCGCGCGACGGCTTATACAACGCAGTGTCGTCGCATGTTGCGGTAGATGATAATCTATCGCTTGCAGAACTCTGTCAGAAATCAATCTCAGCAGTTTGTAGGCCGGGGTGGCGGGCTGTTTAGCCACGCCAACGACAACATCCGTGCCTGATCTGCACATATCCACAATGCCTGATATTGCCGATATTGGATCGGCCGCAGGGTCAAATAATACGACAAAATCACCAATCGCATTTTCTAATCCAGCGGCCCAGGCGACATCATGGTGGACGCTGCCTGATAGCTGGATAAAACGTACGCTTGGTATTTGTTGCAATATCGCTTCCGCGCCATTGCTAAACTTCGATATCTTAAAGGGGCCATGGGCCACGATAACAATTTCGTAATCAGAATAGTGCGTATCCAGGGTACGTTGGATCTGGAGCAGTGTTTCATCAAGGCCGGTTATCTGCTGGTCTACATTCAATATGACCGAGACGAATGAATCGTTTTTCATATGGTTGTGCTCCCGGTTATCATTCTACAAGATGCTGGGCGATTATGGCTTCCCGGGCATCGTAGATGTTGTCGATCTTCCCTCCCATAACGCAGTGGAATCCACGTAGGCCATGGTGCGGCCGGAAAAGAATTGGGCGCGAATCATCTGATTCACTGCGCGGGAGCACGGTCTTTACCTCCCATAAAGAACGCTGATATCGACATTCACCTAAAATAGGTAAATAACGCATGGCGTCTTTTCGCATGTAGTTCCAGGCACTGTTTTTTTGGTCCGCATTGAGTTTCACGTAAGGATCGGTATAAGGTGATTCATTTTTGTCAAACCATTCGTAATGGGGGGTGTAGAGCACATGGCTGAAGGAATGCAGTCCAGCGGAAGGAAATGGCATAACAGAGAAAAATGGCCCGCACATCACGGTTAAGCCGATTTTTTTCAGTTCATCGGGCACATCGACCAAGCACATTTCCGTCAGTTCATGCTTTAAAGAAATTAATTCAATATTAGATTTTTTTAACATGTAATTGATATGCGAGTATGTACAATTGAATACATGATCTGCGTAAACTTCTTCCTGTCCTTCCGAAACGACATCTCTGAGCGTAATCAACAGTCCATTTTGATGCTGGCGTACTTTATCGACGGATATACCGGTATGGTAGTCCGCTGATGAGGCATCTAACCGTCCTAGCATCTCATCGCGTAATTTGTGCGCGTCAAAAGCATGTTCGGTGACAGAGAAGCACGCCTCTATCAATGAAGGATTGGTAAGTTTTTGCACGTAAGTAGGCGCGGGCTCGCACGCAGCGCCGATACGGTCACAAAATTTGAGGAATTGATTCGCTGTTACTTTACCTAACTGGTTGCTTATAAGATAATATTGTTCGAATTCGTCATCTATGCAGTTCCTGAATTCGTCAACAAATCGTGGAAACGACATTCGCGACCTCAATGCTGTAAGGATGCTCCGCGGGTAATGATACCCATTGTGGATACGTGCCTGATTATTATACGAAGCCCGCGACATGAAGGTTTTCTCTCTCTCATACACATCAACCGTATGGCCTGACCTTGAAAAAAATTCGGCAATATACATACCGAAAAATCCTCCGCCGACAATTGCTATCTTTTTTTTCATGACGTCATTCCATTATGTTCTCTAATCATGAATGATTAGTCTGTGCGATAGAATTATATGTGTAGATACTCAATCATTCATTTATGGGTGAAAATAAAAAACGTAGCGCGTGTGGCTTGCACCCTGCGCGAAATGCCTTGCATATAAATTTGACTCAATAAAATAATGTATGTTAATTACATTTTTTTAAATTTAATGCAACGAGTATACATGCCAAGTAATGGGATGCAAATCCTTATTATTAATCTACTTAATACTGTTACATAATTTTTACTGATATTATTAAATTAATTTTATTATTAGTTACTATGGTAATATTTATATAAGCATGGTTATTTAGTTTGTTCTGTAATGTGGTAAATGATGCCAGACCCGTGGCGCAGCACGGATACAAGCCTCCCACCGGCTGGGGAAACCAAAACCACATTTCCGCGCCCGGCTATCGTCGCCCGGCCAAGGCCTGGTTAGGCTTTCATAAGAAACACTTTATCTACGGCTAAAATCCAATGCCCGGCGGCTTGCGCATCGCGAATTATTTATCAATCAGGCGTCCGGCGGACACCAGTGAAATACGCGATACGCAGGGGAATAACATCAAGGACGGTTCAGTAAGATTAGAGCGATGCGGTACAGCGGCATGGAAACATGAGAAGATAGCGCCTGGCGCTTCCTCTGCGCTGTTAGATCTCATGTGCAGCAATGGCGTCTTTGGTCAAGATTTTGCTTAAATCTATATACCCGGAAAGATCGCGTTGCTCAGGCCTGGGCAAATAAGGCAGCTCACCCAACTGCGGCGCGGGGATCTTATTGCGTAGTATATCCATGATTTCGGCATAATGCGCCAGTCCCGGATTAATGCGATTTGCCACCCAGCCTAATAATGGTAATCCATCATTGATAATGGCCTCGGCGGTTAACAACGCGTGGTTAATACAGCCGAGCTTGATGCCGATAACCAGCACCACCGGCAACTGCTCCTGCACCACCCAATTGGAATACGGCCGGTAGTCGCTCATAATGGTGCGCCAGCCGCCGCTGCCCTCCACCACCACCATATCCGCTAGGGCGGCCAGGTGCTGTAGCCCCCCCGACATCAGGCCGTAATCAATTTCCTCACCGGAGTAGGCGCTGATTTCCTCTTCACGCAGTGTAATGGGATTTATTTGCTCATAAGGGAGTTGCAGCGTGGAAGAGGCGCTTAACACCAGGGCGTCTTTGTTGCGTAAGCCTTCGGCCGTTTCCTGGCTGCCGCGCGCGATAGGTTTGTATCCGGCAACGCTAAGCTTACGCGCCGCCAGATTTTGCAAAATGGCGCGGGAGACAATAGTCTTGCCGACTGCGGTGTCCGTACCGGCTACGAAAATACGTTTCAACATGACGACTCCAGCCTGGCGTTCATCCATTGGACATGTTTGGATAAGGTGATTGATTAACGTAAAATGTACCCGATATGGCGCCGGCCCGGCTTGCGTTAGCTCAATATTTTCGGCCTTAGCCCTGGACCAGCTTCAATAACAGCGAGCCGTCATAAAGCGCATCCTTAACCAGCGCGGCCCCGGGCATGGTGCCTTGGTTTTTAAACCGGGTCGCCTGCACGGTGATATCCTTACTGTAATCAGGCAGCGATTGTTGCCGTATGTTGGCCAGGATCACCGGGAACAGAATATCGGATGCCGGGTTTAACGGGGAACCCACCAGGATTTTTTCCGGATTAAATAGATTGACCATGATGGCCAGGATCCGCCCTACGCTATTGCCGATGCCGACGATAATATCGCGCGCCAGGGTGTCGCCCGCCATGGCCGCGGTGCAAAGTGATTCTACGCTGACCGCTGAATCATTCATGGTGGAATGGGTATTCAGCGCCAGCCGCTGGCGGGTAAGGTCCAGTATGCTTTCAATGCCCGCAACCGTCTCCAGGCAGCCCCGATTGCCGCAGTAACAGCGTTTGCCATAGGGTTCCACCTGGGTATGGCCAATCTCCACCAGGCTGCGGCTGCTGCCGTGCAGCAAGGTGCCGCCGGTGATAACCCCTGCCCCCACGTTATGATCGATGACGATCTGAATCACGTCATTGCAGCCGCGGGCCGCGCCATAGAGCGCTTCAGCCATGGTCCAGGCGCAGATATCGTGCTGCAGGTAGGCCGGCACGCCGATATGCTCGCTCAGCGCCTGGCCCAGGGCCATGTTATTGACGTTATACCACGGCATGCGATGCACCATGCCCGCGGCGGCGTCGATAATGCCCGGCAGCGTAACGGCGACCGCCGTCAGGCGTTCCAACTGGTGCTGGTGACGGATAAAAAACCGATCGATGGTTTGTATCAGGCGAACCAGCAGCGGCTCCTGAGCTTCAGCTAGCAGGGGCACGGTATCCTCGACGATGAGTTTGCTGCTAAGCTCGCGCAGCGCCAACGTCATGGTGCCGTGGCCGATGCGCACCGAGAGGAAATGCCAGGCCTGGGTGTCGACCACCAGGCCGATGGCCGGCCTGCCGCGCAGTCCGTTTTCCTGATATTCGGTTTCGGTAACCAAATGGGCTTCGACCAGCTCGCGCACAATTTTCGTAATGCTGGCGGGCGCGAGCCTGGCGAGTTTTGACAAGGCGATACGCGAAATGGGGCCGAACGAATCAATCAGGCGATACACCACCCCCGCGTTAGTCTGCTTGATTTGATCGATATGTCCTGGTTGACCATGGCCAATCACTCACCTTGCTCCTGATATTTTCACGCTATGAAATAATATATTGGGGCTATGGTGGAACTTTTAATTTTAGCCGTCAAATATTTGATTAGTTATGTGATTTACCGCACATAATGGTCCGGCTAACCACTTTTCCGCCGCCGCGCTGCCCGTCTAATCCTGATCCACGCAGGCCGGTCTTATCAACTTTGGTTGGGATACTACCATTATTGTTTTAACATTAAATTGATCAGCATCCGTGCAGCGGCGGAAAGCTCCTTTTGTCGATGGGTTACCAACCATACCTCAGTTTTTGCCTGGGGTTCCTCCAGCCCCAGATAGCGCACGCTATCGACCTTGATGCGCGCAAAAGAGGCCGGCAGGATGGAAACGCCCAGCCCGGCCGACACCAGGCCGATAATTGTCATCGCCTCGCCCACCTCCTGGGTGATATAGGGCGTGATGCCGAATTCCTTCAATAACAGCAGCGTTTCGTCATACAGCGCCGTGCCCACCTTGCGATCAAAAAACACAAAGGGTTCGTTGGCCAACTGCCGCACGCTGATACGGCCACCGGCGGCGGCCAGGGGATGATCCTGATGAACCACCGCCACCAGCGATTCCTTGAGCAGTAATTGATACGTTAATGCGTCCGGCAGCGGCGTATTACGCATCACCCCCATATCGAATTTACCGTTTAACAGCGGCTCAATCTGCTGTTTGGTGTTGGTTTCGACCATTTGTATGTGCACGGCGGGATGCTGCTGGCGAAAGGCCAGCAGGCTGGCCGAGATGCGTTGGTTAAACGGCGTCGAGGAGGTAAAGCCGATGGTGATTTCACCGGATTCGCCGCGATGGATCCTGGCGGCCCGGTCGGCCGCCTGGTTAACCTGCTCGATAATTAGCCAGGCCTGCTCCAGAAACTGTTTGCCGGCGGGCGTCAGCCTGACGTTGCGATTATTTCGCTCCAGCAGCCTGGCGCCCACCAATTGCTCCAGCATCTGGATCTGCTGGCTGAGCGGCGGCTGTGAAATATGTAATTTCTCCGCCGCTCTGCCAAAATGCAGCGTTTCCGCCACGGCAATGAAATAACGCAAATGACGCAATTCAATATTCATACTTTAAACATATCAATTGAGATTATTAATATATTAGACAACAAACTGCTTTGTTCCTATTATTTTCATATTGTTATCGAGGACAGCGCCACGCCTGTATCTTTTTTAAGCATTTCCGAGGATTTATTGTGAACACCCTTTCGCGTTCCGGGGCATCCGCCCATGAGACGCCTGCTGTTAAAACGCCCGGCTATTCCGTACCCGCCAGGCAACCCTTTATCAAACGCGGCACCCCGCAGTTTATCCGAGTTACCCTGGCGCTGTTCTCCGCCGGCCTGGCGACATTCGCCCTGTTGTACTGCGTCCAGCCGATACTGCCGGTGCTATCACAGGAATTCGGCGTGTCGCCGGCGACCAGCAGCTTATCCTTATCGGCGGCCACCGGCCTGATGGCCCTGGGTCTGTTGGCAACCGGCCCCCTGTCCGATGCCGTGGGTCGGAAGGCGGTAATGGTGGTGGCCCTGCTGTTGGCGTCGGTATTCACTATTGTCAGCGCTTTTATGACCGGCTGGCAGGGCATATTGATTTTCCGCGCTTTGGTCGGCCTATCGCTGAGCGGGGTGGCCGCCGTGGCCATGACCTACCTCAGCGAGGAGATCCACCCCAGCGTCGTGGCATTTTCCATGGGGCTGTACATCAGCGGTAATTCCATTGGCGGGATGAGCGGCAGGCTTATCAGCGGCGTGCTGACGGATATTTTTAACTGGCGTGTCGCCGTCGGCGCCATCGGCGTGGTGGCGCTGGGCGCGGCGTTGATGTTCTGGCGTATTCTGCCGGCTTCGCGCCATTTCCGCGCCGGGTCGCTCAAACCGCGCACGCTGGCGATCAATTTCCGCCTGCATTTTCGCGATGCCGGTCTGCCGATGCTGTTTATTGAAGGCTTTTTGCTGATGGGGTCATTTATTACCCTGTTTAACTATATTGGCTATCGCCTGCTCGCCGGGCCGTGGTATTTGAGTCAGTCCACGGTCGGACTGCTCTCAGTGGTTTACCTGACAGGCACCTACAGCTCACCCAAAGCCGGCAGCCTGTCAGGCCGCTTTGGTCGTGGCCCGGTGCTGATGGCCTCGATGGCCCTGATGCTGGCCGGGCTTCTGCTGACCTGGTTTTCGTCCCTGATATTAATTCTGGGCGGCATGATGTTGTTTACCGCCGGTTTTTTCGCATCCCACTCCACCGCCAGCGCCTGGATTGGTCGCCGCGCCCGGCGCGCCAAGGGCCAGGCCTCCTCGCTCTATTTATTCTGCTATTACGTCGGTTCAAGCGTGGCCGGTACCGTCGGCGGGTTTTTCTGGCACAGCTTTGCCTGGACCGGTGTCGTGATATTTATTGCCACCATGCTGCTGCTGGGGATTTTTGTTGCCCAGCGCCTGCGCAAACTGCCTGAACTAAGCGCCGTCCGATAACCGAATGCGGCCCTGGATTCACCAGGGCTCTGGTGCCGCCGGATGTTAACCGGCGTTCGTGTCAGGCAGGCCGCGCGTCAGCCTGTCGTAACAACGCTGGAAGGTAGTTTCCACCATCAGCCTTTTGATTCTGAGTTGAGTGACTTCGATGGGAAATATTTTTCTACCAATGCATAGAGTACCGCTGCTGTTTCAGCATCCAGAATGCCATCATAATTTTGTTGACGGAAATGAAGCTGAAATGCCCGGATCAAACCCTGGTATCCGCTTTCGGTGCCTGCAGCTGAGGTGTCGTATCCGTATTGATTCAGTTTAGCCACGACGTCTGCTTTGGCAGGAAGCGTTTTACAGAACCGCGCCTGATATTGCTCCCTTAATGCATCGTCATACCATGCCCCTATACCCGCGGTATAAAGCTCTTTCCACGGGAAAGCGGCACCAGGATCACTTTTTCTTCCAGGGGCAATATCACTGTGGCCGACGACATTGGTTGGCGTAATATCCGGATAACGTTGAAGTATATTCGCTGAGAGTGCTTTAATCGCATCAATTTGAGCTGGGTTATAGGGGGGGAAGGTAAATTTCCCATTATTATCGGTGGCTAAATTGACTGCCTCGATCCCAATGGATGTGTCATTCAGGTTACTGCGTCCAGCCCATGAGCTGATTCCTGCATGCCATGCACGTTCATTTTCATCAACCAGATTAAAAATACGCAGAACCTTGAACCCCGCTTCAATATAGGTTTTCTCCGAAGGATCGGGGACAACGTAGTGGGCACTGACCGTGGGTCCCGTCAGAGCTGTCATCGACGCTCTAAAGTTAGCTGCGGTGTAATGCATTACCAGAAAGCGAACCCGGTTATCAAAACCTTTTACCGAACGATAACTATTATAATCAATTGGCTGCATAGAGAACTCCCTCCTTTTGGCTGAAGCCATTAGTACCACTACGCATCACTACAGAACCTATACAAAACAAGCATCAGTACTATTTTTCCGAGGGTTCCGGCTTATAATCCCGGGTACGAGAGCGGATGGCCGTTCACACGGTAATAGGGCCGACCGTTCGGTTAAGGACATCGAAGCGGTGGGACATTAAGCCCTGGCCGTTGATTGGCTGCGAAGCGAACATAATGTGGTGGTAAAGTTGAGGTTGTGTGGTTATATTAATATGTATGTTGTAACTAATATGGTATGGCCTAATGCCCGCACTTGACCTGATTGAGCGATTGAATCAGCGCTTTAACCAATTACAAAGCCAACTTATCGAATGGCAGCAGTTGCTGGGCGGCTTTCGCCTACTCGCCGGCAGGGTGTTTGAACTGCCTGAAGTGGAAAAAGGCAAGGAGCATGCGGAGATTGCGCTGATCAAGGTGTCCCAGCACGCGGGACCTAAGGCGTTGGCGCTGGGACTGGCGCATTTTCAGCGCATGTTTATCTACCATCAAAAACAGGATACCAGCGCCAAGGCGGCCATACGCCTGCCCGGCGCCCTGTGCTTTGCCGTGGACGACGCGCAATGTCATGCCGCGCAGGCGTTGACCGCCGCGATAAACCAATTGAAGACCGAACTCTCCCATATGATTACGGTGGAGTCGCAACTGCCTCCCGAGCTTCGTTTCGAATTTGTCCATACCCACCTGCGCGGTTTAAAGACCCTCAGCGCCTATCGCGCGCTGCACATCGTTACCGATCCGGCAAGCGTGCGGTTTGGCTGGGCTAATAAACAGATTATCAAGAACCTGACGCGCAAGGAGGTATTGACGATGCTGCAAAAAAGCCTGCGGGCCGGCCGTGCGGTGCCGCCTTTTGATAAAATTCAATGGGCCGAACGGGTACGGCAGGAAATTGACGACGTCAGCAAACTGCCACCCGACGTTAAGCTCAAAATCAAACGGCCGGTAAAAGTCCAGCCCATAGCCAGGGTGTGGTATCGGGAAAATCAGCAGCAGGTCCAATACGCCTGCCCTTCCCCGTTGATAGTACTTTGCCGTCGGTCTACAGGGGCGGTGGCGCCGCAGTTGGGGGAGTTGCTGGATTATGATCGCGAGGCCGTCCGCCATAAATTTATACCGCCCGGGCTGCCAACGCGTTTATTGATCCGGCGGTTGCATCTGTATGTTGCTCGATGAGCCGGCCACCGGCCGTACGCCGCGCCAAAGGTTCAGGCGCGGCGTACGTTTTCGGGATGGGCTAATCATCGGGATTAACTTTTTAGCGAACCCACCATATCTTCCGGCCGTACCCATTGATCAAATTCGTCGGCGGTCAGATAGCCCAGCTTGAGCGCCGACGCCTTCAGCGTCAGCCCCTCTTTGTGCGCTTTCTTGGCGATTTCCGCCGCCTTGTCGTAACCGATATGGGTATTGAGCGCGGTAACCAGCATCAGCGATTCGTTAAGCAGCCGATCGATGCGTTCCCGGTTGGGCTCGATGCCCAAGGCGCAATGATGATTAAAGCTATCCATGCCGTCGGCCAGCAGCCGCACCGACTGCAGGAAGTTATGGATGATCATCGGCCGGTAGACATTTAATTCAAAATTCCCCGACGCGCCGCCGATATTAATCGCCGCGTCATTGCCCAGCACCTGGCAACATAGCATGGTCACGGCTTCACATTGGGTCGGGTTAACCTTGCCCGGCATAATGGAGCTGCCCGGCTCGTTCTCGGGGATGCTGATTTCACCGATGCCGCAGCGCGGGCCGGACGCCAGCCAGCGCACATCGTTGGCGATTTTCATCAGCGACGCGGCCAATCCCTTCAGCGCGCCGTGTCCATGGACCAGCGCGTCGCAGGTTGCCAGCGCTTCAAATTTATTGGGCGCGGTGACAAAAGGCTGGCCGGTCAGTTCCGCCAGCGCCCTGGCGACCCGCACCGCATATTCGGGATGGGTATTGAGGCCGGTGCCCACCGCCGTGCCTCCCAGCGCCAGTTCGCTCAGATGCGGCACGCTGTGCTCGATATGCGTCAGGTTATGTTCCAGCATCGCCGCCCAGCCGGAAATTTCCTGTCCCAACGTCAGGGGCGTGGCGTCCTGCAAATGGGTACGGCCGATTTTAACGATATCGGCAAAGGCGGCGGATTTTTTCGCCAGGGTATCGCGCAGGATGTTCAACCGGGGGATAAGATGCTCGCGCAGCGCGATGACCGCGGCCACATGCATCGCGGTGGGGAACACGTCATTGGAGCTTTGGCTTTTATTCACATCGTCGTTGGGATGCACCAGGCGCTTTTCCCCACGCTGTCCGCCCAGCAGCTCGCTGGCGCGATTCGCCAGCACCTCGTTCATATTCATATTGCTCTGCGTGCCGGATCCGGTCTGCCAGATAGCCAGGGGAAACTCCTCGGGATGGCTGCCGGCCAGCACCTCGTCCGCCGCGCGGATAATCGCGTCGGCGCGCTCTGCGGGCAACAGGCCTAGATCTTTATTCACCTCGGCGGCGGCGCGTTTGGTCTGCGCCAGCGCGTTGATTAACGCGGGCGGCATTTTTTCGCTGGAAATACGGAAATGTTCGAGGGAACGCTGCGTTTGCGCACCCCATAAGCGTTCCGACGGAACATCAACCGGGCCCATGGAATCTTTTTCTACGCGGGTAGCTGCCATTTTTTCCTCCTGGTATTCTTCCTAAAGATCAATGTGCTGCCCGGCTAGCGGTTCCACTCGCGCGCCGGGCATTGATAGTATGACGGTGATAGACTGACGTGGGTAGTATGACGTTGATAGTATTACGTTGGTAGTATTTCGTTGAGGGGATTTCGCTGATGGCATAGCCTTGTAGAAAAGCTTAACATTATGCCAACGGCGCGCGTTATCACATTCAGGACTCAGTAAGGGCAGTAACTTCATGAAAAAAATGATCAATTCCGTTCAGCACTATGCCTGGGGCAGTAAAGACGCCCTCACCCGCCTCTATGGCATCGCCAACCCGGGCGACCAGCCGATGGCCGAACTGTGGATGGGCGCGCACCCAAAAAGCAGTTCACGCATCAGCGACGATCGGGGCAACGATATTTCATTACGCGATTATATTGCCCAACAGCCTGGGGCGACGCTGGGCAAGGCGGTCGCCCGGCGTTTTGGCGAACTGCCGTTTCTGTTTAAGGTGCTGTGCGCGCAAGCGCCGTTGTCGATTCAGGTTCATCCCAGCAAATCCGCCGCTGAACGCGGTTTCGCCCTGGAGAACGACCGTGGCGTGCCCATTGATGCCGCTAATCGTAATTACAAGGATCCCAACCATAAACCCGAACTGGTCTTTGCCCTGACCCCGTTCCAGGCGATGAACGGATTTCGTGAAATTACCGGCATAGTGTCGTTGTTGCAGCCGGTGGCGGGAGCCCATCCCGCCATTGCGCGCTTTTTACAGCATCCGGATCGGACGCATCTGGCGCAGCTGTTCGGTGATTTACTCGGCATGACCGGCGAGGAGAAATCGCTGGCCCTGGATGTGCTGAAAAGCACGCTGGGACATCAGCACGGCGAGCCGTGGGAAACCATTGGCAGAATAGCGGAAGATTATCCGGACGACAGCGGTTTGTTTTCGCCGCTGCTGTTAAACGTGATCACCCTGCAGCCGGGACAGGCGATGTTCCTGTACGCCGAAACGCCCCACGCCTATTTGCGCGGCGAGGCGCTGGAAGTGATGGCCAACTCCGATAATGTCCTGCGCGCCGGCCTTACCCCTAAGTATATCGACGTACCCGAACTGCTGGCCAACGTACAGTTTGTCGCCAAGCCCGAGCATCAGCTGCTGGCGCGTCCGGTGGAGAAAAACGGCGCCCTGCGCTTCGCCATCCCGGTGGAAGACTTCGCCTTTTCACTGCATAACCTGTCTTCCGCCCCCCAGCGGCTGGCCCAGGACAGCGCGGCGATTCTGTTTTGCGTCGACGGACAGGCGGTAATGGAAAAAGACGGGGAACGGCTGACGCTCAAGCCCGGCGAATCCGCGTTTCTCGCGGCCGGCGATTCGCCGGTCAATGTTAGCGGCAACGGCCGGCTGGCCCGTGTATTCAACGAACTGTGATAATCTATGCCACGGATTGGCCGGCAGTTGCTATTATTGGACCAGATATGGGTTCTCGCGGCGATAGTGATACGTTTATTTTGCCTGCGCCTGCGGGCGGTCAGTCAATGTGGATCAGGAATTTATAATAAGGATGAGCAGACAATGAAAAAAACACTCGTAGCGGTTGGCGTGATTATCGTCCTCGGCGCGGCCTGGACCGGAGCCGCCTGGTATACCGGCAAACAGTTTGAACAGCGACTGCCCTCGGTGGTGGACGACGCCAACGCCCGTATCAAGACGGCATTCCCTGAAGCCGGCGTTACGCTGGCTATCGAAGACTACCATCGCCGCCTGTTCTCCAGCCGGGTTAATCTGGTGCTGATGTCGGACGGTTCCACCGGAGACAATAAGCCGCTTAAACCAGGCGACCGCCTGATTGTCAACGAATCCATCGATCACGGCCCGTTTCCATTTACCCAATTGAAAAAAGGCGTGCTGATCCCCAGCATGGCCTCGGTGCACAGCCAATTGGCGTCCACGCCGCTGGTTAAACCGCTGCTTGACGCCGGCAAGGGA
Organism: Acerihabitans arboris; assembly: GCF_010131535.1. Classification (GTDB taxonomy): domain Bacteria; phylum Pseudomonadota; class Gammaproteobacteria; order Enterobacterales; family Enterobacteriaceae; genus Acerihabitans; species Acerihabitans arboris. The sequence goes on along the minus strand of NZ_WUBS01000006.1, from coordinate 198,357 downwards.
CAATCGCCGGTCAAGGCCCTGACCCGCGTGGCATACAATGGCGATACGGTATCGGTTATCGATCTCCTGGCCCTCGACCTTAACAGCGGCGCTACCCTGTTTCGCACCAGCGGCGGGACATTTAACGCCGCCATCGACCATGACATGAACAACATGTCGGTTGACGGCAGCATCGCCAGCCTGTTAATCGGCGGCCTGAACCAGTGGCAACAGCACGAACAGGTCACCGTGCAGGACTTCAGCCTTGAAAGCAACACCCATAAAGGCAAGCTCGACTACAGCATCGGCGACAATACCATAAAGGCCAAGACGCTGGTTTACAATTTCGACGGCAAGGATATGCTCAGCGCCGATAACCTGACCCAGGTCACCAAGATCAGCGAAGATGGCGACCGGCTCAACGCGCAGGTGGACTATAATCTGGATGCGCTGCACGTGCAGGGACAAAACTTTGGTTCAGGCAGGCTGGTCATCAAGCTTTCTAATCTCGATCCTAAGGCCATTGCGGATTTCAGCGAAAAATACCATGCCCAGGTGCAGCAGGTTATGCAGCAGACCGGGCAGGCCGATCCGGTTGTCCAGCAGCAGTTGATCAGCCAGGCGCTGTTCCAGAACCTGCCGCTGGCGTTAAAAGGCAACCCGTACCTGACCATCGCGCCGTTTAGCTGGAAAAACAGCAAAGGCGAAAGCGCCTTTAACCTGACGCTTAACCTTAACGACCCGTCCCAGGTCCCCGCAACCCCGGCCACGCCCGATCGGCAGTGGGCGCGGTGGGTTAACAAGCTGGATGCCAAGCTGACCGTGCCGCTGGACATGGCCACCGAAACCACCACCCAATTTGCCCGGATCCAGGGCTACAACGACGAGGATGCACAGAAACTGGCCAAGCAGCAAGTGCAGGGACTGGCGGCCATGGGGCAGATGTTCAAACTGACCACCCTCACCGACAATACCCTGAGCAGCAGTTTTCAGTATGCCGATAACCAGGTTATCCTGAACGGTCAGAAAATGTCCCTGCAGAACTTTATGGGCCTGTTCGGCCTGTTCGGTTTACCGGAAGGTGAAACACAGCCGGCCCAGCCGCAGGCGACGCCCCAGCCTTAATACCCATTATTGAGGCCTGACGCGACGGCTCCGGACATCTTGCCGGGGCTGTCATCAGCACCTCCAGCAGCAAAATCCCCCTGCCGTCTCCCTTCAATAAGGGTGCCGGTCGGCGCCATCCGGCGCACGGGCGTATCCTTTGCCGCGTTCGTCGGCCGGTCCATGGCGCCATTACCTGCAAACAAACCACAAAACACGTTATAATCAAACGATATTCCGTCCTACCCTATGAGTTATTGCCGATGATTGATAAACACCTCCCCCTGACCGACATCCATCGTCATCTTGACGGTAATATCCGCGCGCAAACCATTCTCGAACTGGGACGTGAGTTCGGCATGGCGTTGCCGGCCGACAATCTCGCGGATTTGCGTGAGCACGTGCAGGTCACCCGAACCGAGCCGGATCTGGTCAGTTTCCTGCAAAAGCTGGACTGGGGCGTGGCGGTGCTGGGTTCGCTGGAGTCCTGCCGCCGCGTGGCCTATGAAAACGTTGAGGATGCGGCCACGGTGGGTTTGGATTATACCGAGCTGCGTTTCTCCCCTTATTATATGGCCATGAAACATCAGCTGCCGTTACAGGGCGTGGTGGAAGCGGTTATCGCGGGAGTCAGCGACGGCTGCCGTGATTTCGGCACCCAGGCCAAACTTATCGGCATCATGAGCCGCACGTTTGGCGAGGACGCCTGCCTGCAGGAGCTGGAGGCCATCCTGGCCTGCCGCGACGGCATCATCGCGCTGGATTTGGCGGGGGATGAGCTGGGTTTTCCCGGCAGCCTGTTCCTAAACCATTTTACCCGCGCCCGCGACGCCGGACTGCATATCACCGTACATGCCGGCGAGGCCGCCGGCCCGGAGAGCATTTGGCAGGCGATCCATGAGCTGGGCGCGGAACGTATCGGCCACGGCGTCAAGGCCATTGAGGATCGGGCATTGATGGATTTCCTGGCGCTGCATCGCATCGGCGTTGAAAGTTGCCTGACCTCCAATGTGCAGACCAGCACCGTGCGCTCGCTAGGGGAACATCCGTTAAAACGGTTCCTTGAGCATGGCATCCCGGCCTCGATTAATTCGGACGATCCGGCGGTCCAGGGCATTGATATCGATTATGAATATAGGGTGGCCGCGCCGCAGGCCGGGCTGACCGCCCAGCACATGCGGGACGCGCAGCGCAACGGGCTGGAAACCGCATTCCTGAGCGCGGCGGAAAAACAGGCTATCCGGGAAAAACGATCCTCCGGCGCCGGCTAATAGAGATGCCGTGGGCGATGACGCCGTCCCTGTTATGGGTTTGGTTTTACGCCCGTGGGGGCAGACGCGTTCTGTTGCGCCTGCCGGCGGGCATAACGCGCCGCCAGCACCGCGCACACCATCAGCTGCACCTGGTGGAAGATCATCAGCGGCAGCACCATGGTGCCCACCATGGCGGCGGGAAACAGCACGTTGGCCATCGGAATGCCGTTGGCCAGGCTCTTTTTGGAGCCGCAGAAAACGATGGTCACCTCGTCGGCGGTGTTGAAACCCAGCCAGCGGGCGGTCCAGGTATTAATTACCAGGACGATGGCCAGCAGCAGCAGCGAAAACACCAGGATGGAGACCAGCGACCACCCGGTGATCTGATGCCATATCCCGCCCACCACCGCCTCGCTGAAGGCGGTGTAGACCACCAGCAATATTGATGACCGGTCAGTAATATTCACCAGCTTTTTATGCCGCGCCACCCATTTGCCGATCAGCGGCCGCGCCAGGTGGCCCAGTACGAAGGGTACCATCAGTTGCAGGATAATGGACCCGATGGCATGCAGCGTATTGGACGCGCCGCCCTCCTGGGTATGCATCAGCACGCCCACCAGCACCGGCGACAGGAATACGCCCAGGATACTGGAGGCCGACGCGCTGCAAATGGCGGCGGCCACGTTGCCGCCGGCAACCGACGTAAAGGCGATGGCCGACTGGACCGTGGCCGGCAGCGCGCACAGATACAGAAAACCCATATACACCGGCGATGAAAGCAGTGAGGGCACAAACACCTTCATGGCGATGCCCAGCAGCGGAAACAGCGCAAAAGTGCTGAGGAATACCACCAGGTGCAGCCGCCAGTGGCTCATGCCGCCCACTATCGCCTCGCGCGACAACTTGGCGCCGTGCATAAAAAACAGCAGCGCTATCGCCGCGGTGGTGAGATATTCAAAGAAAACCTTGATGATTCCCCGGCAGGGAAAGAACGACGCCAGAACCACTACGGTGACCAAAACCAGCAGAAATTTGTCAATTCTTAAACGTTGCAACCACGACATGTCACTACCCTTACCACTGTCAAAACCAAAGGCGCCACGCCGGGCGCCCGTAAAATCCCACCTTGGCATTATCCGTTCTTGACCGCCAACGTTTTTTTCTGCTCCGACGACAGCACGCCCAGCTCGATCAGCTCCATCACCTGGATGGCCGCAGCCGCCGTCACCGGGTTTTCACCCACGCCCAGAATGGCGTCACGGATCGCGGCGTAATAGGCGGGGTAATTGCCCGGTTGGGTGCGCACCTGGTGTTCAGTCATTTCATCGCCCTTGGCCAGCGTCAGGATACCGTCAAGGGTATCGATGCCCCAGTCCGGCTGCGGCGGGTAAACGCCGGCTTTCAACCGGGCTTCCTGCGGGTCCAGCCCGAACTTGACAAAGCTGCCCTTGGTGCCGTGCACGGTAAAACGCGGCGTGGCCGCCGCCGCCAGCATGCCGCCGTGCAGCACCACGCGCCGCTGCGGGTAGATAAGCGTGGCGTGGAAATAATCATCGGTGAGCGCGCCGGGGCGCAGCAGCGCCAGATCGACGTTAACGGCCACCGGCATGCCGAACAGCTGGATTGCCTGATCGATCAGGTGCGGCGCCAGATCATACCAGATGCCGCTGCCGGCGCCGGGCTGCTCGCGCCAGCGCGGCATCACCTGGGGGCGGAACCGGTCGTATTGCGAGGACATATAGACCACATCGCCCAGGATGCCGTCGTTGATCAATTGACGCACGGTGAGGAAATCGCTGTCCCAGCGGCGGTTATGGAACACCGACAGCAGCAGCCCACGGTTCTCGGCCAGCTGTTTCAGCTCATGCGCCTGTGACAGCGTCACGGTGAAAGGTTTATCGACGACGACATGCTTGCCCGCCGCCAGCGCCTGTTTGGCCAGGGGATAGTGGGTTTCATTCGGCGTGGGGATAATCACCACATCAACGGAGGGATCGTTAATCACCGCGCCCGGATCGGCGGTGACCTTGACGCCAGGCAAGTCCGCATGGACTTTGCCCGCATCGCTTGAGGATACCGCAGCCAGCGTCAGGCCGGCGGTGGCGTTAATCAACGGCGCGTGCAGCGTTTTGCCCGCGAAACCGTAACCAATTAGTCCGATACCGATATTTTCAGCCATTGTGGTTCCTCTTTTCTCTTTTATTGGCTAACACATCGATGCCCCCCGCGTCCTGGTCACAGGCACGGGGGCATCTTCACCGGACTCACCTTAGCAATAAATTATTAGCCTCCGATAGCCTTTTCGCTTTGCAGTTGCCAATTATGGGAGGCCTGGATGCTGCGGCCGGGGTAGTTAATCTCGCTGCTGCGGCGGCGGAAGTCGCTGGGGCTAACCCCGACGCGTTTGCGGAATACCCGTGAAAAATAGAGCTGATCGTCATATCCCACCACCCGGCCGATGGTGGCGATGGATTCCTGGGTGGTCTGGAGCAGCAGTTTGGCGCGGATCACCCGCTGGTCCTCGCGCCAGCGCAGGATATTGATGCCCACCTGCTCGCGGAACAAATGCGCCAGCCTGGAGGGGGATAAACAGACGTGGCGCGCCACCTCGTCGATACGCAGTTCACCGGACAGGTTGCCGGTAATAAACTGGCAGGCTTCAATAATGCGCGGATCCATGATTTTGCTGGGGCTTTGCGGATCCTCCTCCATGGCGCGCAGCAGCATCCGCTCCAGCAGGTTCATGCCGAGCTCCTCGGAGAACCGGCGTCCGGAGCGCTGGGTTTGTTCGATATTCGCCAACAGCCGGTCGAATTCGGTCAGCAGGTTATCGTTGCCAAGCCGCAGGCGGCCGACGTCATGGATTTTGCTGTGCCACTCCAGCCAATCGGCCCAGTAGGCGCGCGGCCGAAAATAGACCCAGCGATGATACCAGCAGTCGCTGTCCGGCGAACGGCCGTAATAATGGGCGGATTTGGGTGGAAACAACAGCAGATCGCCCGGGTTGCACACGAAGGATTTATCCCCTTCAAAAACCTTGCCCTGGCCCTTGATGGTCAGGTTGAGGATATATCCTTTCATCCCGTCGGGCCGGTCGATAAAAAAGTCCAGCGGACCGCCGGCGATAATCGGCGTCAGGCCGGCAACCAGGTAGGCATTAAACATATAGCCCGGCAATAAGGGATTGGATTGTGTCTCATGAGTCATTCGATGATACATCTCACCTCCGGACAGGTTGTCGTCTGATTGAGAATATCCTATAGCGCGGACAATAGCGTGCCATGGTCCTGAAACTGTGAGCGGACCGACCGGTCTCGGGGCGGCCCGCCGGTTTTTTACACCGTCCGTTTGGCTTTTTGTTTGTAGCGGTCGAATATCACCGCCGCCAGCAGGATCACGCCGCGCACCACGTATTGCGAGAACGGGGAAATATTCAGCAGGTTCATCGCGTTTTCCACCGTGCCCAGTATCAGTACCCCGGCCACCACATAGGAAATTTTACCGATGCCGCCCTTCATCGATACCCCGCCCAGCACGCAGGCGGAGATGACGATCAGCTCATAGCCGAGCGAGGTCATCGGCTGGCCGCTGGTCATGCGCGAGGCCAATATAATCCCCGCTACGGCCGATACCAGGCCGGACAGGATAAAGATAATGATTTTGGTGCGCACCACGGGAACACCCGCCAGGCGGGCGGCTTCCTCGTTACCGCCGATGGCCAGCGTATTGCGCCCGAAGGTGGTTTTGTTGAGCAGGAACCCGAAGATCAGCATGCACAGGGCCATGATCCAAATCGGCGCCGGCAGGCCCAGCCAGTTGGCATACCCCAACACAAAAAAGCGTTCGTCCTCGATACCGACCGCTTTACCGTCGGAAATAATATAGGCCAGTCCGCGCACGATCTGCATGGTGGCAAGCGTGGTGATCAGGGCGTTAATCTTCAGCTTGGCGATAACAAACCCATTGACCAGGCCGCACAGCACGCCGAGCACCAACCCCGCCGCCACGCCCAGCCACAGGCTCTCGGTCGAGTTGATCACCACCGCGGTGGTCACGCCTGCGCAGGCGATAACCGAGGCGACCGATAAATCGAAATCGCCGGAAGCCAGGCAGAACAGCATGCCGCAGGCGACGATGCCGGACATGGAAATGGCCAGTCCCAGGCCTTTCATATTGATAAAGCTGGCAAAGTTAGGCACAAAAATCGAGCAGGCGATAAACAGCACGACAAAAACCACCAGCATGCCGAAATTATCCCAGACGCGGCCTAAGCCCAGCGTTTTATTCGCTTTCGGGGAGGGTGCAGTAGAGCGTGTAGAAACTGTCGACATCGTAGACTCCTTCACAATCAGGCAACCGCGTCAGCGGGGCTGGTATCGGTTGTATGCAACATTGCCAGGCTTAACGCTTTCTGTTCAGTGGCATCGTTATGGGCGAGCTCGCCGGAAATAGCGCCTTCGCGCATCACCACGATCCTGTCGGCCAGACCCAATACTTCCGGCAGATCGCTTGAGGCGAACAGAACGGCGATACCGCGTTTGGCCAACTCATAAATCACATGGTAAATCTCATGCTTGGCGCCGACGTCGATACCGCGCGTCGGTTCGTCGAGCATGATGACTTTCATGTCTTCGGACAGCCAGCGGCCGAGAATGGCTTTTTGCTGGTTGCCGCCGGAAAGATTCATGATCAGCTGTTCGGCGGAAGGTGTCTTGATATTCAGGGCGCGAATATGCTCCTCGGCGTTGTTTTTTTCCCAACGGTCGTTAATCAGGAAACCGGCCTTGATGGTTTTGCGCCGGGCGCTGATATTGATATTTTCCCGCACCGAATGCACCGGGATCAGGCCGTCGGCCTTGCGATCTTCCGGACACAGCAGCAGGCCCTCGCGTATGGCGTCGATAGGCGAGCGGATATTCAGCTGCTTGCCGTCAAGCAGCAGTTGTCCGCCGGTAATCAGGGTGCCGCCGAACAAACCCTTCATCAGTTCGCTGCGCCCCGCGCCCACCAGGCCGAACAGCCCGACGATTTCGCCGGCGTGAACCGACAGCGTAATCGGCGTTTTCACGCCAATCGCCTTGATGTTGTCAAGCCGCAGCCTGACCTCGCCGTGATCGCGTGGCTGATAGCCGTAGATATCGCCGAGATTGCGGCCCACCATCGCCTGTACCAGCTTGGTGTGGTCGACCTGGGCCATATCGTCGAAGGTGCGGACGAATTTACCGTCCTTGAATACCGTAATGGCGTCGCCGAGGGTGAAAATTTCCTCCATGCGATGCGAAACGTATAAAATCACCCTTCCCTCGGCCCGCAGTTCGCGGATCACCCGGAAAAGCTGCTCGATTTCACGCGCCGACAGCGAACTGGTCGGCTCGTCAAAGGCAATAATCTTGGCATTGCGGGTCAATGCCTTGGCAATCTCCACCATCTGCCATTGGGCGATGGACAAATATTTCAGCGGCGTATCCGGCGCGATGTCCAGCCCCAGATGCTCCAGCTGGAGTTTGGTTTCATAATGCAAAATGGCACGGTTAACCATGCCGAACTTATTGGGCAACTGGCCGAGGTAGATATTTTCCGCCACGGTCATTTCCGGCACCAAATGCAATTCCTGGTAGATAATGGCTACCCCGGCATCCAGCGCGTCGGCGGTGGCGTTAAAATGAACCGGCCGGCCTTTGATTAGAATCTCACCCTGGGTCGGCGTATAGCTGCCGCTGAGGATTTTCAGCAAGGTGGACTTACCGGCGCCGTTCTCGCCCATCAGGGCGTGGATCTGGCCCTGGTAGCAATCGAAACTGATATCATCCAGCGCCTTGACGCCGGGGAACGTTTTACCGATGCCGCGAAACGATAGATAGGGTGTCTGAATCGTCATGAACACATCCTCGCGTTAACTGATACGAACGGTGCGCCGGCAATCCCGCCACGGTAACCATCAGGGGTTTTGGCTGACACGTACACATCCTCTTGATGAATGACATCGTCATGGACAGGGACGGCGCCTGGCCGTCCCGGGAAACAGGCGCCGCGGTTATTTACCGCCCAGCCCTTTTTTCGCCAATTCTTCTTTAAAGTTGTCGCGGGTAATGACCACCACGTCGGTCACTTCGGTGAACTTAGGCGGTTCCACGCCTTTGGTTACCCAGTCATTCAGCATCTGGATGCTTTTGTAGCCGTGCACATCGGGGCTTGGCAGCAGCGAACCGTAGAAACCGGTGGCATTGGCTTTGGAGAGTTCGCTTACCGCGTCCACGCCGTTGATGCCGATACCGATAACGTTAGGCGCCTTGAAGCCCTGGCCTTCGGTGGCGCGCACGCCGCCGAGCACGGTATTGTCGTTCATGCCGATGATCAGCCAGTTTTTCACGCCGGAATGCTGTACCAGCAACGAGTTGGCGGCGTCAAAGGCGCCGGGGATATCATTGGATTTGGTCGGTACTTTATAGATTTGTTTTTCCGGGAAGCCGGCGGCCTTCAAGGCGTCCATCGAGCCGGTGGTACGACGGCGCGCGGTATCGAGTTCATCGGCGGTGATGGCCATGACGCCGGTGTCGGCGACATTCCAGCCGCGTTTGTTCATTTCCTTCCACAGTTCCTGGCCCTGGCGTTCGCCTATTTTCGTGGCCGCCATCATCACCAGGGGAACGGTGTCCATAGGTTTGCCTTTGGCGGTGACGAACTGGTCGTCCACGGCGATGACCTTCATATCATAGCTACGGGCTTTGGCGACAATGGCCGAGCCCAGTTTCGGATCCGGGGTACAGATAACAAAGCCTTTGGCGCCGCTTGCCGCCAGGCTGTCGATGGCGTTAAGGGTTTTTTCGCCATCGGGCACGGCAATTTTAATCACATCAAATCCCAGGTCCTTGCCGGCTTTATCGGCAAAACGCCATTCGGTCTGGAACCAGGGTTCCTCCGGCTGTTTGACCAGAAAACCCAGTTTCAGGTTTTCCGCCATAGCCGATTGAGACATAACGGCAGCCAATCCGATTGCCGCCAGTGCCTTAGTGAATTTATGCATGTAACTCTCCGGTATTTTTTATCGCCCCGCCTCGAAATGCTGAAGCGTGTAAGCGTTATCAGTCGGGAAGATGATTCCGCTCTGTTCGGCTAAGCGGCGGATTTATCGCCGTTCATTCGACCAGGCCCTTTGGACGGGAGTAGTTTTAGCGTTAATGTGTTACTAAAATGTAGAGCGTTATCACAGTTCTCAATTACAGCTGTTTTGTGCATAGATACAGCAAATTTCACCTCCCTGTAACTTTTTGAGCACCATCACATTTCAGTCATCCGCGACAGGAATGTGCATACTTCCAGCCAACCGCTCCTCACGGCCCGCCGAAATCCACCTTATGGTTGTGCTCATCATCCGTTTTCGGGTTAACAGGAGAGAACAGCATGACTGAAGAGGCCATCAGCCTCGGGCTTGATTTCGGCAGCGACTCGGTACGCGCCCTGGCGGTTGGATGCCAAAGCGGTAAAGAGCTGGCGACCGAGGTGGTCTGGTACCCGCGGTGGCGCGAGGGCCAGTACTGCAAACCCGCGCACAATCAATTCCGCCATCATCCCAATGATTATCTCGAATCCATGGAACAGGCGATCCGCGCCGTGGTTGCCGCGCTGTCCCCGGCCCAGCGCCGGCAAATCGCCGGCATCGGCGTCGACACCACGGGCAGCACCCCCGCCCCTATCGATGATGAAGGCCGGGTGCTGGCGCTGCGGCCGGAATTTGCCGATAATCCGAACGCCATGTTTATCCTGTGGAAAGACCATACCTCCATAGAGGAAGCCGAGGCCATCAACCAACTGTGCCATGACGGCGCCCACCCGGATTACACGCGCTATATCGGCGGCGTCTATTCATCGGAATGGTTCTGGGCCAAAATCCTGCATATAACCCGCCAGGATGTCCAGGTGCGGCAACAGGCGGTTTCCTGGATAGAGCTTTGCGACTGGATCCCCGCCGTGATGTCCGGCACGACCCGACCACGGGATATCAAACGGGGGCGCTGCGCCGCCGGCCACAAGTCCCTGTGGCATCCCGACTGGGGCGGCGTACCGCCAAAAGACTTTCTCCACGCCCTCGATCCGGTGCTGACCGAGCATTTACAATACCCGTTATTTACCGATACCTATACCGCCGAAGTACCGGTCGGCCGCATCACGGCCGAATGGGCGCGCAAGCTCGGCCTGCCGGAGACCGTCACCATCGCCGGCGGCGCCTTTGACTGCCATATCGGCGCGGTGGGCGCCGGCGCGCAGCCCTATACCTTGGTGAAAGTCATCGGCACCTCCACCTGCGACATCCTGATTGCCGACGAACAGCGGGTGGGCGCACGCACCATTGCCGGCATTTGCGGCCAGGTGGACGGCAGCGTGGTGCCGGGCTTTACCGGCCTGGAAGCCGGCCAATCCGCCTTTGGCGATATCTACGCCTGGTTCGGCCGCCTGCTGGGCTGGCCGCTGAAACAGGCGGTGCAACAAAACCCGGCGCTGAAACCCGCGCTTGACGCTATCCAGGACCAGATGCTCACCGCGCTGGCGCAAGCCTGGGTCAAAGAACCGTCGCTTGAGCACCTGCCGGTGGTGCTGGACTGGTTCAACGGCAGACGTACCCCCTATGCCAATCAGCGGCTGCAGGGCGTGATCTCCGGCCTCAATTTGGGCACCGACGCGCCCGCGCTGTTCGGCGGCCTGATAGCGGCCACCGCCTTCGGCGCGCGCGCCATTATGGAATGTTTTGAAACGCAGGGCATCCCGGTGGAAAACGTACTGGTGCTCGGCGGCATCGCCCGCAAATCGCCGGTGATCATGCAGGTCTGCGCGGACGTGATGAATCGTCCGCTGCAGTTGGTGGCATCCGATCAGTGCTGTGCGCTGGGCGCGGCCATTTTCGGCGCCGTGGCCGCCGGGGTTCATGCGGATATTGCCGGCGCGCAACGGTCCATGGCCAGCCGGATCGAACGCACCCTGCAGCCGGACCCGGCCAGGGTGGAACAGTTCCAGCGGCTTTATCAACGCTACCAACAGTGGGGCACGCTTGCCGAACCGGCCTACGCCGCGGCAACGCCCGCCGGCTTATAGTCAACAAACCGCCGGGCGGCGCGTCCAGCGCCTGCCCGGCACCTCCCTTTGACGGAGACGCACAGGAGTCATCATGGATAATTTTCAGCAGCACGAAGTCTGGTTTGTCATCGGCAGTCAGCATCTCTACGGCCCGGAAACCCTGCGCCAGGTAGCCGACCATGCCCAAACGGTGGTCAATGGCCTGAACGGCGAAGCCGGCCTGCCGGTAAAACTGGTGCTTAAACCTTTGGTCAAATCTCCCGATGAGATTCTCGCGCTGTGTCGTGAAGCCAATTACAACACCCGCTGTATCGGCCTGTTGACCTGGCTGCATACGTTTTCACCCGCCAAGATGTGGATTGGCGGCCTGAGCATCCTTAACAAGCCCCTGCTGCAGTTCCATACCCAATATAATGCGCAAATCCCATGGGAAACCATGGATATGGACTTTATGAACCTTAACCAGACCGCCCACGGCGGCCGTGAGTTCGGTTTCATCGGCGCGCGCATGCACCTGAATCACCAGGTGGTGGTCGGCCACTGGCAGGACAAGAAGGCGCACCACACCATCGCCAAATGGATGCGCGCCGCGGCCGCTAAACAGGAAAGCCAGCAGCTGATCGTCGCTCGTTTCGGCGACAACATGCGTGAAGTGGCGGTCACCGAAGGCAACAAGGTCGGCGCCCAGATCCAGTTTGGTTACTCAGTGGCGGCTTACGGCCTGGGCGATCTGGTCAGCGTGGTGAACGAGGTGTCCAAAGGGGATATCGATACCCTGGTGGAAGAATATGAAGCCTCCTATATCCTGACCGATAAAATCAAGGTCAACGGCGAAAAGCGCGAAAACCTACTGGACGCCGCGCGCATAGAACTGGGGCTGAAACGTTTCCTTGAACAGGTCGGCGCCAAGGCCTTTACCTCCAATTTTGAAAATCTGCACGGACTGAAACAGCTGCCGGGCCTGGCGGTACAGCGCCTGATGCAGCAGGGTTATGGATTTGGCGGCGAAGGCGACTGGAAAACCGCCGCGCTGCTGCGCATCCTGAAGGTCATGGCCAGCGGCCTGCCGGGCGGCACCTCTTTTATGGAAGATTACACCTACAACTTCCAGCCGGATAACAACCTGGCCCTCGGCTCGCATATGCTGGAAGTGTGCCCGAGCATCGCCAGGGAAGAAAAACCGACGCTGGACGTGCAATTCCTGGGCATCGGCGGCAAGGCCGATCCGGCCCGCCTGCTGTTCTCCACCCCGGCCGGCCAGGCGGTAAACGCGTCGGTTATCGATATGGGCGATCGTTTCCGCATGCTGGTCAACGTCGTGGACACCATCGAACAACCGCAGCCGTTGCCTAAACTGCCGGTCGCCCGCGCGGTGTGGAAAGCGCAGCCTTCGCTTGAAGTGGCGGCCGAAGCCTGGATCCTGGCGGGCGGCGCGCACCACACGGTGTTTAGCCAGGCGCTGGATCTCGACCATATCCGGCTGTATGCCGAAATGCATAATATCGAACTGCTGGTGATCGACAACGACACCCGCATCCCGGCATTCAAGGAGGCATTGCGCTGGAACGAACTGTATTACAAGCTCTGCGCTAAATAACCCGCATGCGGGCAAGGCGCGCATTAAAAGCGCGCCAGCGCTGAAGCAAAAGCCGGCCGAGGTTTAACAAAAAACGTAACAATGGCGCCTTCCCGTTACGTTTTTTCGTTTTTAACCAAGGAATATCTAGACACCCCCACGGCACTGAATATACTACTTTGCTATAATTTCATTCCCTGAACGCCCAATCATGACGACATACGAGTATTTATTAACATTTCGCCGGGTCAATACGCCGGAAAGCCTGGAAAAATTGTTCGATCACCTGAATTATTCGCTGGCCGACGACGCCGAAATCGTCAACATGTACCGCGCGGCGGATCACCGCCGGGCAGAACTGGTCTCCGGCGGACGTTTGTTTGATTTGGGCCAGGTGCCGAAGTCGGTCTGGCGGTACGTCGTTTGAGCCATATCAACGCCGCGCCCAACCCGGCCCCGCGCATCGGCGGCTGGCTATGGCTCCCGGCGGCCTACCTGATCCTGGCCCTGCTCGGCGCCAGCATGATGACCGTGATCTTCCTGCTGGCCCTGCTGCAACGCCCCTCGGCCGACAGCGCCACGATCGAATCGATCTTTACCCTGCAATGGTACGCGTCGATGGCCACCACGCTGGCGATGTGGTGCTTCACCTTCTGGACGCTGCGTTTACTGCTCAGGCGCTCGGTCCGTTTTCCCAAGGTGTTTATCCTCTGGCTGCTGGCGGGCATACTGCTGGCGCTCAAGGCCTTCGCCTTTTCGCCGGTCACCGACGAACTGGCCCTGCGCATCCTGTTTTGGCCGCTGCTGGCCGCGGCCACGATGGTGCCCTATATCAAGCGCTCGCGCCGGGTTAAAAGTACCTTTATCCAGCCCTGATATTGCCGCGATTGACGGTATCGGCCCGCCGCTAATAACCCTACAATTACTATGTTGTTGAATCGCACCCGATGCCGGATAATACGTCGCTTCTTTTTATATAGGTATGGCAATGAATGGTTACCTGTTACTGTTTATCGGCACCATGCTGGTAAATAATTTCGTCCTGGTTAAATTTCTCGGGCTTTGCCCTTTTATGGGTGTGTCCAAAAAACTGGAAACGGCGATGGGTATGGGCATGGCAACCACCTTCGTCATGACGCTCGCGTCGATTTTTTCCTGGCTGATCAACGATTTTATCCTGCTGCCGCTCGATCTTACCTATCTGCGCACCTTATCGTTTATCTTCATCATCGCGGTGGTGGTGCAGTTCACCGAAGTAGTGGTGCGTAAAACCAGCCCTTCGCTGTATCGCCTGCTGGGGATTTTCCTGCCGCTTATCACCACCAACTGCGCGGTGCTGGGCGTCGCGCTGCTTAACGTCAATCTCAACCACAATTTCCTGCAGTCCGCCGTCTACGGTTTCAGCGCGGCGGCGGGGTTTTCGCTGGTCATGGTCCTGTTTGCCGCCATCCGCGAACGCCTGGCGGTGGCCGATGTGCCGGCGCCCTTTAAAGGATCATCCATCGCCCTGGTCACCGCCGGGCTGATGTCGCTGGCTTTTATGGGCTTTACCGGACTGGTAAAATTCTGATGCTGTCTTTATGGTGGGCTATCGGTTCCCTGAGCGCCATGGCATTAGTGGCGGGCGCGCTGCTGGGTTACGCCGCGCGCCGCTTCAAGGTGGAAGGCGACCCGCTGGCCGGGCAAATCGACGCCCTGCTGCCGCAAAGCCAATGCGCCCAGTGTGGTTATCCCGGTTGCCGCCCTTACGCCGAGGCGGTGGCGGGCCAGGGCGAAAAAATCAATAAATGCGTGCCGGGCGGCGAGCAGGCCATGCTCAAGATTGCCGCCCTGATGAATATCGACCCCCAGCCCCTGGGCGACGACGGGGCCGCGGCCCAGCCGGTGGCCACGGTGGCCTGGATTGATGAAGGCAACTGCATCGGCTGCACCAAGTGTATCCAGGCCTGCCCGGTGGACGCTATTATCGGCGCGACCCGGGCGGTGCATACCGTGGTTAGCGATCTGTGCACCGGCTGCGATCTCTGCGTCGCCCCGTGCCCGACCAATTGTATCGAAATGCGGCCGGTAGCGATGTCCACCGAGAACTGGAAGTGGGATCTTAATACCATACCGGTGCGGCTGATCCCGATGGAGCAACATGTTTAAGTTATTCGCCTCCCGGCGCTCAGGCCGCATCTGGGATTTCAGCGGCGGCATCTATCCGCCTGAAATGAAAACCCGGTCAAACGGCGTGCCGCTGCGCCGTCCGCCCCTGGCGGAAAAATTCATCATCCCGCTCAAGCAGCACCTGGGCCCCGAGGGCGAACTGTGCGTCACCGCGGGCGATCGCGTGCTGCGCGGGCAACCCCTTACCGAAGGACGCGGCCGCACCCTCCCGGTACACGCGCCGACCTCGGGGACAGTACAGGCGATTGCGCCCCATATCACCGCCCATCCGTCGGCGCTGGCGGAACTGAGCGTCATACTCCTGCCCGACGGCGAGGACCGTTGGTGCCAGCGCCAGCCCGAGTCGGATTACCGGCAACGGGATGCCGGCTATTTACTTAACCGCATCCACCAGGCCGGCATTGCCGGACTGGGGGGCGCCGGTTTTCCCACCGCAGCTAAACTCCAGGGCGGACTCGGCGCGATCAACACCCTGATTATCAACGCCGCCGAATGCGAACCCTATATCACCGCCGACGATCGGCTGATGCAGGAGCAGGCGCGGCAGATAGTCGACGGCATTGATGTGCTGGTCCATATCCTGCGCCCCGACCGGGTAATCATCGGCATCGAGGACAATAAGCCGGCCGCCGCAAAGGCGCTGGCCGCGGCCATCGATGCCGGCACCGGGTACCAGCTGCGCGTGGTCCCGACCAAATACCCTTCCGGGGGCGCCAAACAGTTAACCAAAATACTGACCGGCCGGGAAGTGCCGTTCGGCCGCCATTCCGCCGCCATCGGCATTGTCATGCTCAATGTCGGCACCGTATTCGCCATCAAACGGGCCATCATCGACGGCGAGCCGCTCACCGAGCGGGTGGTGACGCTGACCGGCGACGCGCTCTCGCGACCGGGCAACGTTTGGGGTCGCCTGGGCACCCCGGTCAGCCATCTGCTGCGCGACGCCGGTTTCACCCCGGAGCCGGAGCAATTGGTGATCATGGGCGGGCCGCTGATGGGATTTACCCTGCCGGCGCTGGATGTGCCGATCGTCAAGATCAGCAACTGCGTCATGGCCCCCTCCGGCGCGGAGGTGGGCAAGCCGGCGCCGGAGCAATCCTGCATCCGCTGCAGCCTGTGCGCGGATGCCTGTCCGGCCGGCCTGCTGCCCCAGCAGCTCTATTGGTTCAGCCGGGGACAAGAACACGAAAAAGCCCGCGGCCATCATCTGGCGGACTGCATCGAATGCGGTGCCTGCGCCTACGTCTGTCCCAGCAATATTCCGCTGGTGCGTTATTACCGACAGGAAAAGGCCGAGATCCGCGCATTGGATCTGGATGCGGCGCGCGCGCAGGCGGCCAAGGCGCGCTTCGAGGCCAAGCAGGCGCGGCGCGAACGGGAAAAACTGGCCCGGGAAGCCCGTCACAGCCAGGCGGCGGTCCGGCTAGACGCGCGGGATGAGCCGATGATCAAGGCTGCGCTTGGCGCGTTGCCTGTTACCGATGCCGGTCATGCTGCTCCGGCCCCGGCGTCAGTGGCGGCGACGCCAGACCCCCTCGCCATGGCCGCCTTGCCCGCGTTGGGTTCGCCGGCGACGCCGCTGGAATCCCTTGCCGATGACAGGGAAGCGCCGGATCCGCGCAAAGCCGCCGTGGCTGCCGCCATTGCCAGGGTCAAGGCCCGCAAGGCCGTCGCCGGGGCAACCACAGAGTTACACGAGGAATAAATGGCTTTCAGGATCGCAAGTTCCCCCTTTACCCACAACCGGCAAAGCACCCGGCACATTATGCTGCAGGTGATTGCGGCCTGCCTGCCGGGGCTGCTGGCCCTGGTCTACTTCTTCGGCTATGGCACCCTGATCCAGATTGGACTTGCGGCGCTTACCGCCCTGCTTGCCGAGGCGGCAATCGTCAGACTGCGCCGCCAGCCGGTAGCGCCCAGGCTCGCCGACAACTCCGCGCTGCTCACCGCGCTGCTGCTGGGGCTGAGCCTGCCGCCGCTGGCGCCCTGGTGGATGATCGTGCTGGCGACGGCGTTTGCCATCATCATCGCCAAGCAGTTATATGGCGGGCTGGGGCAAAATCCGTTTAACCCGGCCATGGTGGGGTATGTGGTACTGCTGATTTCTTTCCCGGTGCAAATGACCAGTTGGCTGCCGGACGCGGCGCTGCGGCTGCATCCGGCCTCGTTGACGGATACCCTGTGGCTGATATTTTCCGGCCACGCCCAGGGCGGTTTGGATCCGCAGCAGCTGCGCGCCGGGTTCGACGGCCTGACCCAGGCGACGCCGCTGGATAATTTTAAAACCGGACTACGCGGCGGAATGGACGCGGATACGCTGTTTAGCCAACCGCTGTATAACGGTTTAATGGCCGGATTGGGCTGGCAGTGGGTTAACCTTGGCTTTCTGGCCGGCGGCCTCTACCTGCTGTGGCGCAAGGTGATCAACTGGCATATTCCCGTCAGTTTCCTGGCGGTGTTAATCCTGTGCGCCACCCTTGGGTGGCTGCTGGATCCGCGCACCTGCGCCCCGCCGCCACTGCACCTGTTTTCCGGGGCCACCATGCTCGGCGCTTTTTTTATCGCCACCGATCCGGTTACCGCCTCCACGACCGACAAAGGCCGGTTGATCTTCGGCGCCCTGATTGGCCTGTTAACCTGGCTTATCCGCACCTATGGCGGTTATCCTGAAGGAATGGCCTTTGCGGTATTGCTGGCCAATATCTGCGTGCCGCTGATCGATTATTTTACGCAGCCCCGCGTCTACGGCCATCATTGAGGAGCGACCGATGTTCAGGATGATGCGAAAGCACGGCATTACCTTGGCGCTGTTCGCCGCCCTCACCACCGGCCTGACGGCGCTGGTGCACGCGCTGACCGAACCTACCATCGCACGGCAGGCGGTGTTCCAGCAACAGCAGTTATTGGACCAGGTGGTACCGCCGGAGCTGCATGACAATGATATGCTGGGCGAATGCTATCTGGTGGTTGACGCGTCGCTGGGCAACGCGCATCCGCACCGCGTGTACGTGGCGCGCAAGAACGGCCGCCCGGTGGCCGCCGCCATCGAAGCCACCGCGCCCGACGGCTACTCCGGCTCCATACAACTTTTGATCGGCGCCGACTTTGCCGGCAATGTCCTGGGCACGCGCGTCACCGAACATCATGAAACGCCGGGACTGGGAGATAAAATCGAACTGCGTATTTCCGATTGGATCACCCATTTCAGCGGCAAGACGCTGGAATCGCCGGATGATAAAAACTGGGCGGTAAAAAAAGACGGCGGACAGTTTGATCAGTTTACCGGCGCCACCATTACCCCGCGCGCCGTGGTAAACGCGGTGAAACGCACCGCCGGTTACCTGAAGATGATGCCGGGTGAAATCGACAACCTGCCCCGCTGCGGAGATAACGCCGATGAGTGAAGCCAAACGATTACTGCGCCAGGGGCTGTGGACCAATAACTCCGCCCTGGTACAATTATTGGGGCTGTGCCCCCTGCTGGCGGTGTCCAATACCCTGACCAACGCGCTGGGGCTGGGACTGGCCACCACCCTGGTGCTGGCCTGCACCAACGCCTGGATTTCCGCGTTCCGCCGCTGGGTGCCGGCGGAAATCCGCATCCCAATCTATGTGATGATCATCGCCGCCGTGGTGTCCATCGTGCAGATGCTGATGAATGCCTACGCCTTCGGCCTGTACCAGTCCCTGGGGATATTTATTCCGTTAATCGTCACCAACTGTATCGTGGTCGGCCGGGCGGAAGCCTACGCCTCGCGCAATCCGGTGGTTCTGTCGGCGCTGGACGGCGCGGCCATGGGGCTGGGCGCGACCTGCGCACTGCTGGTGCTTGGCGCCGCCCGCGAGGTCCTGGGCAACGGCACATTGTTCGACGGCGCGGATCAGCTGCTGGGCGGCTGGGCCAAATCACTGCGCATCGAAGTATTCCATCCGGACAGTCCTTTTTTACTGGCGATGCTGCCGCCGGGCGCGTTTATCGGCCTGGGTTTTATGCTGGCCGGCAAGCACCTAATTGACCAGCGGATAACAACCCGACAACGGCAACGGGCAACTGACGGGTTAATCACCACCGGCGAAGGACAGGCTTAACATCATGAATAAAACCCGGCGATTGGCGATTCTCAGCCGCCTGCGCGCAAACGATCCCAATCCGACCACCGAGCTGGTTTATACCACACCGTTTGAACTGTTAATCGCGGTGCTGCTGTCGGCGCAGGCAACCGACGTCAGCGTTAACAAGGCCACGGTAAAACTGTTCCCGGTGGCCAATACCCCAGCAGCCATGCTGTCGCTCGGGGTGGAAGGCGTCAAAGGTTATATAAAATCCATCGGCTTGTTCAACAGCAAAGCGGAAAACATCATCAAGACCTGCCGGATGCTGCTGGACCATCACCACGGCGAGGTGCCGCAAGACCGGGCAGCCCTGGAAGCCTTGCCCGGCGTCGGCCGCAAAACCGCCAATGTAGTGCTCAACACCGCCTTCGGCTGGCCGACCATTGCGGTCGATACCCATATCTTCCGCGTGTGCAACCGGACCCATTTCGCCCCCGGCAAGAACGTCGAGGCGGTAGAGCAGAAATTACTGCAGGTGGTGCCGAAGGAATTTGCCGTTAACTGCCACCACTGGCTGATCCTGCACGGCAGGTATACCTGTATCGCCCGCAAACCCCGCTGCGGCTCTTGCCTGATTGAAGACCTGTGCGAATATAAAGAGAAGGTGTACGGCTAACATGCCTAAATCACCCGGAAGCTATCTTGCCGTCATGGTTAAACGTATCCTGTCATGATGAAATGTCATCGTTCATCACACCCGGCCTTTCCCGTTAAGGAGTGTCCCATGAAACTTTTTTACAAGCCCGGCGCCAGTTCGCTCACCGTGCATATCGCACTACGTGAGGCGGGACTGGACTTTACGATTGAAAAAGTAGATTTGGCGAGCCAAAAGACCGAACATGGGCAGGATTACCGCGTCATCAACCCCAAGGGACAGGTGCCGGCGCTGCTGCTCGATGACGGCACGGTGCTTACCGAAGTGGTGGCCATCGTCCAATACCTGGCGGATTTGGTGCCGGATCGCCATCTGATCCCCGCCGCGGGCACCCTTTCCCGTTACCAGGCGATGGAGTGGCTTAACTATGTCGGCAGCGAGATGCATAAGAGCCTGGGCCCGTTGCTGGAACCCGCTACGCCTGAGGATTACAAAGTCCAGCTGCGCGAACAGATGGAAACCAAATTACGCTATCTGGACCGGGAGCTGGCCGATGGGGATTACCTGCTCGGTACCCGCTTCACGGTGGCGGATGCCTACCTGTTCACCATGCTGACCTGGGCGTACGCGCTGAAGTTCGATTTACCGGCGACGCCGGCGGTAGCGCGCTATTTGAAACGGGTGGCGGCGCGCCCCACGGTGGATGCGGCGCTGGCGGCGGAAGGATTGAAATAAGCCCTGCGCCGCGCCGCCGGCCCGCATGGGCTATTTGATCTCCTTGGCCGGGAAATGATGCTGCGGCAGGGCTATCTGATCCTGCGCCGCCACCACCTGCAGTTCATATTCATCCATCTCTTTGGTCAGCTTCATGACTTCGTACACCGCGGCGGTAACGTGCTCCAGCGCCTTGGCCGGCGATAGCCCCTTGAGCAAATTAACCAACAGCAGCCCGCTGGTTAAATCACCGACGCCGACCGGCTGGCGATCGCCAAAATCCACCAGAGGACGGCTGGTGTGCCAGGCCTGGTCCTTGGTCACCAGCAGCATTTCAAAATTATTCCTATCATAACCGGCGTAGCTCAGGTATTTCACCAGCACCATTTTCGGCCCCTGGGCGCACAGCTCGCGGGCGGTGGCGATGGCTTCATCGATGGAATTGACCGCGTGGCCGCCGAGCTGCTCCAGCTCCAGCAGGTTGGGCGCAATGATATCGGCGCTGGGCAGCCCGCGCTTGCAATGGAATTCCGCCACGCCCGGGGCCACGATACAGCCCTTTTCCGGATGCCCCATTACCGGGTCGAGAAAATACCAGGCGTCGGGATTAGCCGCTTTCACCTGGCGCACAATCTCCAGGATATGCTCGCCCTGCTCGGGCGCGCCGATATAACCGCTCAGCACCGCGTCGCAATTTTTCAGCTGATCCACGGCGGCGATACCTTTTACGATCTCGGTTAAATGCGCGGCGGGCATCACGCATCCGGTCCAGTGACCGTACTGCGTATGATTGGAAAACTGGACGGTATTCAGCGGCCAGACATTGACCCCCATGCGGCGCATGGGGAAAACCGCCGCGCTATTACCCGCATGCCCGAAAACCACGTGGGATTGGATAGACAGAATATTCTTCATCAGGATTGCCTTAAAGCCCTTGGCCTGGCGGCCGCATCGACATAAAGCAGAAGGCCGGCGGCCTTCTGTAGCATTAAAAAATCATTTCCAGCAAATCAGGCAATAGTTCTTCTTGCCGCGACGCAGCAAGGTATAGCGTTCAAACAGCCGATCGGCGTCGTTGAAGACATATTCCGCCGAGGCCTGCTTTTCGCCGTTCACCGCAATGGCGTTTGAGCCGATCATGGTCCTGGCCTGTCCCCGGGACGGCACCAGACCCGCGTCCACCAGCGCCTGCTGCAGATCCGCGCCGTCGCCCAGGGCGATGCTCGGCATGCCGTCCTGCGCCAGCTGCGCCAGATCGTTGGCGGTCAGGTCCTGTAGTGAACCCGAAAACAGGCTCTCGGTAATGCGCACCGCCGCCGCCAGCCCGGCCTCGCCGTGCACCAGCCGGGTAACGGCCTGGGCCAGCACGTACTGCGCGCGCGGCGAGCCGTCGGTGTGGCGGTCTTCCTCTTCCAGCGCGTTGATGTCTTCAACGGGCATAAAGGTGAAGAACTTCAGGAAACGGTATACGTCCGCGTCGGCGGTGTTAATCCAGAACTGGTAGAATTTATACGGACTGGTCTTGGCCGGATCCAGCCATATCGCCCCGCCCTCGGTTTTGCCGAATTTGGTGCCGTCCGCCTTGGTGATCAGCGGAACCGTCAGGCCGTAGACCTGTTTCTGGTGCATGCGGCGCGTGAGGTCGATGCCGGAGGTGATGTTGCCCCACTGATCCGAACCGCCTATCTGCAGCTCGACGCCATACTGTTCGTTCAGCGACGCAAAGTCATAACCCTGCAACAGGTTATAGGAAAACTCGGTAAAGGAGATGCCGCTGTCGTCGCGATTAAGCCGCTGTTTAACCGCTTCCTTGTTAATCATCTGGTTAACGGAAAAATGCTTGCCGATATCGCGCAGGAAGGTCAGCACGTTCATATTGCCGAACCAGTCATAGTTATTGGCGGCAACGGCGCTGTTCTCGCCGCAGTCAAAATCAAGGAACGGCGATACCTGGCGCCTGATCTTATCCACCCATTCCTGCACCGTCTCGGCGGTATTCAATTTACGCTCGGTGGCCTTGAAACTCGGGTCGCCAATCAGTCCGGTGGCGCCGCCCACCAGCGCCACCGGACGGTGACCGGCCAGTTGAAAACGCTTCAGGCATAATAGCGGCACCAGATGTCCCAAGTGCAAGCTATCGGCGGTCGGATCGAAACCGCAATACAACGACAGCGGCCCCTGCGCCAGACGCTCGGCGAGCGCGGCCTCATCCGTTACCTGGGCAATAAGGCCCCGCTCTTGCAATTGTTGTATCAGGTTGCTGCTTGCCATCAAAAAAACTCCATTATTGCTGTCGGTTTCGGTGCGCGAACACCATAAATAAAACGCCGCCGGTCTCAGGGGGCCAGGCGGTCTATTGCCCATCCGCCGTCCTGGCGCTGGTAGATGAACCGGTCATGCAACCGATGCTCACCGCCCTGCCAGAACTCCATTGTATCAATAACCACACGATATCCCCCCCAGAAACTGGGTAAAGGCACTTCGCCATGCAGGAATTTTTGTTTCAGCTCGAGAAATTTGCCCTCAAGCACCCCGCGGGCGGATATGCGGCTGGATTGACGGGAGACCCAGGCGCCGATTTGGCTGTCCTTGGGCCGGCTGTGGAAATACTTCATCACCTCGACCACCGATAGCCGTTCCGCCCGTCCCAGCACCATCACCTGGCGCTCGAGGGAGTGCCAGGGAAAGTGCAGGCTGATGCGGGCGTTATGCGCCAGGTGTTCGGCCTTGCGGCTGCCCAGGTTGGTGTAGAACACCATGCCCGCGCCATCGAAGTGCTTGAGCAGCACCATGCGTTGATAGGGCTGGCCGTGCTGATCCACCGTTGCCACGCACATGGCGGTGGGATCGGCGAGCCGCGCCTCGCAGGCCTGCTCCAGCCAGCGTTCAAACAACGCCAAGGGTTCCGGCGTAAGATCTGCGCGCCGCAGGCCGCCGCGGGTATATTCGCGGCGCAGGTCGGCAATATCGATTTTTGGCTCAGTCATAGGGGTATTCTGCGTCGGGTCATGGCTTTATTGTGCGCCGCGCGGCTAAAAATCTCAATCATTTAGCGCCGTTTAACCGGCGATAATACAGTCGTTTATGATGATTTTGCCCTCACGCTCGATAAAGGCGTTGGGGCCTTTCGACCAGAAAGTATAGTGTCCGTCGCTGTAACGCACCCCGGAAGCGGACACCACCTGCGCCAGGGTCAGCTGTTTACCGTCAAGGATAAAACTGACCTGCGCCGGTTGCCGGCTTTGCGTTACCGTCAGCGGCGTGGTGCCGCACTGATAACGCAGCGTTTCTTCCTGCGGGCCGCGCTTGAACTGGCTGCACGCTGAGACGGTAAGCACGCAGGCGACGATAATAAAACGTTTCATCATGATTTCCCCTTGGTTGGCGTTCCCATACCATAATCAAGCCAGGCAAATCACTGAAGCGGACCTGTCTGAAAAGCGCGCCGGCGGGAACGCAAAAACCTCACACCGGATAAATCGCGCCCAGCAGCGTTTCCCTGCTGGCGCCGGTTACCGACGGCAGGTTGCCCGGCAGGCCGGATAACGTGCGAAACGCCAGCCAGGCAAAGGCCAGGGCTTCCATATCGTCACCGCTGACGCCGTACTTGTCGGTGGGTCCCACCTCCATGCCGGGCAGCAGCGCGGACAGCCGGGCCATCAGCAGGGGATTGCGCGCCCCGCCGCCGCACACCAGCAAATGTTCGCAGCCGCCCGACAGCTGCACCTGCTCGGCGATGCTCATGGCGGTTAATTCCAGTAGCGTCGCCTGTACATCCCGGGGCGGGATCGGCACAAAATGGGTTAGCTGATACGACAGCCAGCTGAGATTGAAATATTCCCGGCCGGTGCTCTTCGGCGCCGGCAAGGCAAAATAGCCGTCCGCCAGCATATGCTGCAGCAGCGCCGGATGAACCGTGCCGCCCAGCGCCCAGGCCGCGTCCTTATCATAGGGCTTAGCCTGGTGTCGCCAGACCCAGGCATCCATCAATATATTGCCCGGGCCGGTGTCAAAGCCGCGAATCGGCTGCCCGGGCAACAGCAGCGACAGGTTGGCGATGCCGCCGACATTAAGCACCATGCGGCGCTCGCCGGGATGCGCCAGCAGCGCGTGATGGAATCCGGGCACCAGCGGCGCGCCCTGGCCGCCGAACGCCATGTCGCGACGACGGAAATCACCCACGGTGGTAATGCCGGTCATAGCGGCGATACGATTATTATCGCCGATTTGCAGCGTACAGGGCGCCGGGCCGTCCGGCTGGTGCCAGACGGTTTGCCCATGATTGCCGATGGCGGTGACCTCATGGGCGGCGACGCCCGCGCCGCGCAGCATTTCCCGCACCGCCTCGCCGAATAAAATGCCGAGCCGGGTATCCAGTTGCCCCACCTGCGCCAGCGTCACGGCCTGTCCCTGGCACATGGATAAAATCTGCTGCTTGACCTCATGGGGTATCGGATGGCTGTAGCTGAACTGCTGCGCCACCGTATGCCCGTCAATGGCGGCCAGCACCACGTCCACGCCGTCAAGGCTGGTGCCGGACATCACGCCCACATAACGACCTGTTCTCATTGGCCCGCCTTTTTCCCTTCGCAAAAGTTTCGCTTACCCATACCGGGTCTGCATATAGGGTCTACGTTAAACAGGTTTGTTGAATGAGGCTATGAAAAGCCGCCAAATTTTGAAAGTTGTTACAATAAAAGAATCCGTCGGGTGAAACCTTAGCGGAAAAATCATTGCTATAATGATAAAAAAGCGTCTGTTGATTCACAGTTTATGTATTTTACCAAATTATCAACTACAGTATGCTGTCGTTGTCGCGCCTGGAAACAGATGCCATTGACGTTCGCAACAACATTCGCATGTGTTCTGTCTCGGTTTTCCCTGACGGACGGCGTATAACAGGAGTTCTTAATGATGAAACGTTTGCTCGTGATCACCCTTGCGGGTTTAACGCTGACTGGTTGTGCCAGCAACAACAGCTTATCCGGTGATGTCTATTCCGCCTCCGAGGCTAAACAAGTCCAAAACGTTACCTACGGTACTCTGGTGGGCGTGCGGCCGGTGCAAATCCAGGGCGGCGAAGAGGGGACAAACGTTATCGGCGCCATCGGCGGCGCGGTACTGGGCGGCTTCCTAGGGAACACCATCGGCGGTGGCTCCGGCCGTAGCCTGGCCACAGCGGCGGGCGCGGTGGCGGGCGGCGTGGCCGGCCAGGGCGTAACCAGCGCGGCCAGCCGCTCCCAGGGCGTGGAGCTGGAAGTGCGCAAGGACGACGGCAACACCATCATGGTGGTGCAGAAACAAGGCAACACCCGCTACAGCGTGGGACAGCGCGTGGTCATTGCCAGCAACGGCCGCAATGTAACGGTGTCGCCGCGTTAATCAATCCACCATTGCCCAACGCCGCCGCTGGCGGCGTTATTATCCGTTATCCATTAAAAAACCGGCGATATACGCCGGTTTTTTTATAGAAAACATGCAGTTTGAACCAAAACATGTTAGGACTTATTATAGAGTTCGAGGATATTTTTCTCTAACCGGGCGATCATATTACTGAGGAAGTGGATTTCCTGTTCTGAAATACCGGTCAGGATTTCATCCCGGGTACTATTAATGACATGGTTCACTTCTTTGATGATGGGCTCCGCGGACTCCGTCAATTTAATACGTTTCGCCCGCCGATCGTTCGCGCAAGTATGCCGGGTGATAAGTTTTTTCTCTTCGAGCTGGTCGAGCGTTCGAACCAATGAGGGCTGCTCTATGCCGATAGCCTTTGCTAGCTGGATTTGCGACTGCTCCGGAGGTAGCTGGCAAATATTATGCAACGTAATCCAATGCGTTTGTGTCAGCTCTAACGGTTTTAAGCGATGGTCAATCAAAGCGCGCCAAACACGAACAAGTCGCGCCAAATCAGATCCTAATGGCGATTCCAATTCTCTCTCCTTATAATTAAGCTGATTAAGCTTGTTCCCTGGATTCCCATCCATTCTAATGGGTGGAATGGCAAATTACAAATATATATATATGAATAAGGTTGAAGTTAAGTTGAGATAGATGTAATACGCATGTTATTCCCTTGAAATAATGGACGTTACCGAAGAGCGCATTTCTCTTTGCCATGCATCCGCCGTGGCGGATGGAACAGCCCTCCATTCCTTGAAACTTTCCGCTTAGTATAGGGTAAGCATTGGAAACGTCGTATAATCCGTTCCTGTTCTGGCTACACCGGCATTCTCACATCAGTGCCGATCGTATGCCAAGCGGATTATTCATAACTGTATCACTATTATTGCCATCCATCGTGATTTATTGTTAATTTAAGTTAAATGAAGACATAACAAATATCATTATGTCATGTATTCGAACGGATAATGTAATCATAATATATAAATAGCCAGCTATTATCATGCGAACTAATAGCCTTGAATGTTAATTAGCGCATAAAATTATTTTGATTTGTCGCTATTGAGATGAGTTACCAAGATAGGTTATCAAGATGAGCCAAGAGATCGGTTATGAAGCGCCGCAAACAATCGTCATCGTGAAATCCCGTCATGAATCGCCGTTATCTATTTTCATGATCAAATGGCGTGTCGACCAGGCCTGTCCCCGCGTGGGCCAATTCCATTCCCCTAGCCTGACGTCCGTCCCTACAGCTTAAAACAACGAGGGCTGTTCCGGGCCGGCGGAATCGGGCGCCGCACTCTTGCCGGCGCGAAGCAGACGCAGGTATCGTTGATGACACAGCCGCAGCACATCGCGCTTTTGACCATCGTTCATGTTACCCCAGTCAAACCGCTCCTGGCGGGAACGCAGGCAGCCACGGCAAAATCCGCGGTCATCGGACTGACAAACGCCCCGGCAAGGGCTGGCGATGGTGAAAAACTCTAGCTGTTCCGGCACAGGCCCCCCTTTTCCTCTAATTGAAGACGTTATTGCCGGCGCTGGCAAGCCCCGGCGCTAAAAACCCTTAACAAAGAAAATACTTTCAGGCTAAGTTTCTCCCCCCGCGCCGTTCCGTCCAGCCCCACGGGGGCGCGCGGCTGCGCCGGATGAAGGCATTGAACATGGCGATCCCACGCGGTTATACTGTGAAATCATGATTCAAAAAGGCAACGGATTATCCGTCGTCATTGTCAATAGAGGATACTATGCGCCTGCTACATACCATGCTCCGCGTCAGCGATTTGCAGCAATCCATCGATTTTTATACCCAAATCCTGGGTATGCGCCTGCTGCGCACCAGCGAGAACACAGAATATAAATATACCCTGGCGTTTGTCGGCTATACCGAGGAAACCGAAGGCGCGGTCATCGAATTGACCTACAACTGGGGCGTCGACCATTATGAACTGGGTACCGCCTATGGCCACATCGCGCTCGGGGTCGACGACGTGGCCGCCACCTGCGAACGCATCCGTCAGGCCGGCGGCAAGGTCACCCGCGAAGCCGGTCCGGTAAAGGGAGGCACGACGGTAATTGCATTTATCGACGATCCCGATGGTTATAAAATCGAGCTGATCGAACAAAAGCATGCCGGCAAGGGCCTGGGTAAATAATCCCATCCTCCCGACGCCGTCCCTACCCTTCTCCATGCATCCGATCCCACCGCCGGCGCGGGATCGGATTCGTCATGCATCATGCGGCAAAATTTGCCATAATGCGGGCTGTTTTCCTGAATATTAAGAACAGGCATGGCTGAACTTGACGATGTAAACACCCTTCGCGGCCGTTTTCGCGGTTTTTATCCGGTAGTCATTGATATAGAATCCGCCGGTTTTAACGCCGCAACCGACGCCTTGCTCGAAATTGCCGCCGTCACGGTCAATATGGACGATCAGGGCTGGCTGGTACCCGACCAATGCCTGCATTTCCATGTTGAACCCTTCCCCGGCGCGCAGCTGCAGCCCGAAGCGCTGGCGTTTAACGGCATCGATCCGACCAACCCGTTGCGCGGCGCGGTGAGCGAATACGAGGCGCTGCATGAAATTTTTAAAATGGTGCGTAAAGGAATCAAGGACCGGGGATGCAACCGGGCCATCATCGTCGCGCACAATGCCGGATTCGATCACGGCTTCTTGATGGCGGCGGCCGGACGGGCGGCGCTGAAACGCAATCCGTTCCATCCGTTTGCCACCTTTGACACCGCCGCGCTCAGCGGCCTGGTACTGGGCCAGACCGTTTTAGCCAAGGCCTGCGCCACCGGGGGGATAGAATTTGACGGCGGCCAGGCGCACTCGGCGCTATATGACACCGAACGCACCGCCGAACTGTTCTGCGAGCTGGTAAATCGCTGGAAGCGCCTGGGCGGCTGGCCGGTTCCACCGGTTGACCAACCCGCGGACGGCGGGCAAGGCTAACGCTTGGGCGGATAAAAAAAGCCCCCCCGGAGGCAAGGCCGGGGGGGCTTTTTCATCGCCAGCGATGACGAACGCCATCAGGAAGGCGTTTGATTTTCCTGGGAATTATATTTTACCGCAGTTTCTTTGATCAGCGGTTGCAGCTCGCCCTGCTGATACATCTCGATGATGATGTCGCAGCCGCCGACCAGTTCACCGTCAACCCACAGCTGTGGAAAAGTCGGCCAGTTGGCGAATTTAGGCAACTCGGCGCGAATATCCGGATTCTGCAGGACATCCACGTAAGCGAAACGCTCACCACAGGCGGAAAGCGCCTGCACCGCCTGAGCGGAAAAACCGCAGCCGGGCAACTTGGGCGAGCCTTTCATATAAAGAAGAATCGGGTTCTCAGCTATCTGCTGCTGGATTTTTTCAATCGTCGTCATTGTCTCGCTTCCTCAAGCCAGCATCTGGCCTTATCTGCTTACTCTGCACTGTGCGGGATTACACGCAGTATCTTCATTCTAGCCACTACCGGGTAAACAAATAAACGTTTTTTTTCCGGCGGGCGCGTTTCAAGAACATCATTGGCCGCTCATATTTCCCCCACATGAGGGGCGATGATATCACTTAAGCGGTAATTTACCCGTCCGGCCTGGCAAAACGAGCTTAAACATTCGTTTAAAATCCGAAAATTGTGTTGAATATTGCGCCGGTGAACGCTGAAAAATGCAGCAAAATCGAGTTTATTCACGTTTATTCACAATAAGGAGTGAATTCATGATGCAATGACCGGGTAAATAGCTTAAATTCCTGTGAGGTGTTGATAACCCCCTAATATTGGGCTACATAAGGATAGCGTTTATCATGCGTTTGTGCTTTACGCTTTTTGTGTTGCTTTTTACCCAGCTGTTTTTGAACCTGGCACACGCCGCGCCCAGCGCCGGCGTTAACGCGGAGCAGCGTAAGTCCCAGACGGCGGCGGCCAAAACCGGCGACCGGCGCAAACGCAAACCGGTCAAGATGGCCAAGAAAACCAAACCCGTGGCCGCCGAGACCGTCGTTACCGAGACCGCCACCAGGGGCGAGCGCGTCAAAAAGCCCGGCGAGCCGGCTACGGTTAAAGCCGGCGGTAAAAAAGCCAAAGAGACGCCGGTCGCCAAGGCGCCCAAGACCGCTATGGTCAAAAAAATAGCCCGATTTACCCCGCCGAAAAAAGGGTATAAAAAAGGCTACGGCAGGCATCGGATGGTCAAGGAGCAGGCGGCGGTTGAACTGGTGGCCAACGATCGGCCCATGAAAATGAGCGAGAGCCATAAAAAACGTTACCAGACCGCCAAGCTCACCGCCATGAACAAATTGTTGTCGCAGATGGGTAAACCCTACCGCTGGGGCGGTATGTCGCCCAATACCGGCTTTGACTGCAGCGGGCTGATTTATTACGCGTATAAGGACGTGGTGCGCATCCATATGCCGCGCACCGCCAATGAGATGTATCATTTGCGCGATGCCGCGCCGGTGAAAAAAGACGAGCTGGAAAGCGGGGATTTGGTTTTTTTCCATATTTCCAACCGCGGCGCGGCCGACCATGTCGGGGTCTACCTGGGCAACGGGCGTTTTATCCAGTCACCCCGCACCGGTCGCGATATTCGCATCAGCTACCTGAATGAAGATTATTGGCAAGATCACTACGTCGGCGCCCGCCGTGTGGTAACGCCTAAAAACATTCGCTGATTGCCCACACACCCGACCCCGGGCACTGTTTTACCCATAAAAAAGGGGAGCCTTGGCTCCTCTTTTTTATGGGTCGCGCGCGTTCAGTTCATTACGGCGGTAAAGCTGAAGACGATAATCACCAGCAGTGAAAACACCGTGGTGAGTAAAGACATTTTCAAATCGCTGTCCATCCTATCTCCTTATGCGCAAGCTGGGACGCCGGTGTTGGCCACCGGCCCGTGGTTTTTAATGATCCCAGTTTGTCATATCGGCGGTGAAAAAGCTTGCTGTTCACCCGGCCGCGCCACATTTAACGCTTTCACTTTGGCGCTGGATCAAGGAAAATTCACGGTTATTTCCCAAAGCGTCGTAAAGTGCTTGCGCCTTCGACAGGTAATTCATCCAGGGCGTCCAGGAGTATTAAGGCATGGCAACCATTAAAGATGTGGCGAAACGCGCTAACGTATCGACAACCACCGTGTCCCACGTCATCAACAAAACCCGTTTTGTAGCGGAAGAAACCAAAATCGCCGTGCTGGACGCCATCAAACAGCTGCATTATTCACCCAGCGCCGTGGCGCGCAGCCTGAAGGTCAATCGCACCAAATCCATCGGATTGCTGGCCAGCACCAGCGAAGCGCCCTATTTCGCCGAGATTATAGAAGCGATTGAACATCACTGCTTTGACCGCGGTTACACGCTGATACTGTGCAACTCGCACAACGACCTGGACAAACAGCGCGCCTACCTGGCAATGCTGGCGCAAAAGCGTGTCGACGGCCTGCTGGTGATGTGCGCCGAATATCCCGAAGCGCTGCTGGATATGCTGGAGGAGTATCGGCATATCCCCATGGCGGTCATGGATTGGGGCGAGGCCCGCCGCGATTTTACCGATACCATTATCGATAACGCCTTCGCCGGCGGCTACATGGCGACGCAATACCTGCTTAAACGCGGCCATCGCGCCATCGGCGCCATACCCGGCCAACTGGCCCGCAATACCGGCGGCGGCCGTCACCGCGGTTACCTGCAGGCTATGGCGGAAGCCGGTATTCCATTAAACGAGCGCTGGATTGTGCAAGGTAATTTCGAGCCTGAGTCCGGCTACCTGGCGATGAAGCAAATCCTGGCGCAGCCGCAGCGTCCCACCGCGGTATTCTGCGGCGGCGACATCATGGCCATGGGAGCCCTGTGCGCCATTAACGAAATGGGGCTGAGCGTGCCTGAGGACATTTCTATTATCGGCTACGACAATGTGCGCAATTCGTGCTTTTTCAGCCCGGCGCTGACCACAATCCACCAGCCTAAAGATGATTTGGGCGAGGCGGCGCTCACCATGCTGCTTGATAGGATCGCCAGCAAACGCCAGGATGCCAGAACCATTGAAGTGCATCCCTCGCTTATCGAGCGGCAATCGGTCGCAGACGGCCCCTTCCCCGCGTAAGTCCCGGCGCCGGACTTCCCGGGCCGGCCCGCCCATCTTTACCTTTATTGACAGCCGCCGCCGTTCGCGGACACAACATATTGCGGTCAGGCATCTCTGTGCAAACAGTTATTGTTTCGGATAGAAATCATTAAGTTATCCTATGAAATACATTAGCGCGTTAGCTATTGTCTAAATACAGATGCAGGCTTATACTCAATATCGTTAACAATTATAACGAGTTGTCTAATAAAATTGTTTAAAAGTATGTCGTGTCTTTTCACATGGCATCACCCTTTTTATAAAGCGCCCGGCTAAGTTGCAGTCACAGGTTTACTTTATATTCCTCTGTTGATGGTGTTTTTCAGACACCACGGTTAAACCGTGGATTCTTATAAAAGCCCGCAGGCATGGTCTTGGCTTTTCCTGACGGGGCATTGCAGAAGAAAGGTGATGGAGAAGCTATGAGTTCCTCGTGCGTTGAAGATCTGAGCTTTCATGATAATGATTGGTACCGTATCGTCCATGAATTGCTCTCTGAAGCCGGTATTGAACTCAATGGTTCAAGACCATTTGATATCCGAATCAAGAATCCGGGATTTTTTAAACGTGTGTTGCAAGACGGGTCCTTGGGATTGGGTGAAAGTTACATGGACGGCTGGTGGGAATGCGATCGGCTGGACATATTTTTCCAGCGGGTTCTCAAGGCGGGACTGGAAAATAAACTTCCCCATCATTTAAAGGATACCTTGCGTATTGCCGCCGCCCGGCTGATGAACCTGCAGTCGCGCAAGCGGGCCTGGATCGTGGGTAAAGAGCACTACGATTTGGGCAACGACCTGTTTGAAATGATGCTTGACCCTTATATGCAATATTCCTGCGGCTACTGGCACCGGGCAACCACCCTGGAACAGGCGCAGCAGGATAAGCTGAAGATGATCTGCGAAAAACTGCAGCTGCGCCCGGGAATGACGCTGCTGGACGTCGGCTGTGGCTGGGGCGGGCTTGCCGCCTATGCCGCGAAAAACTATGGTGTTTCGGTACAGGGCGTCACCATTTCCGCCGAGCAGCAAAAGCTGGCGCAGAAACGTTGTGAAGGCCTGGATGTCACCATCCTGCTGCAGGACTACCGCGATCTGGACATGCAGTTCGACCGCATCGTATCGGTGGGCATGTTCGAGCACGTCGGTCCCAAAAACTACGCCACCTACTTCGACGTCATCGATCGCAACCTGAAACGAGACGGCCTGTTCCTGCTGCACACCATCGGCTCCAACATCACCGATATGAATGTCGACCCCTGGATAGATAAATATATCTTCCCCAACGGTTGCCTGCCGTCGGTGCAGCAAATAGCCCATGCCAGCGAAAAACATTTTGTAATGGAGGATTGGCATAACTTCGGCACCGATTATGATAAGACGCTGATGGCGTGGTATGAACGTTTTATCGCCGCCTGGCCGTCGTTGTCCGGAAAGTACTCCGATCGGTTCTATCGCATGTTCAGTTATTACCTGAACGCCTGCGCCGGTGCGTTCCGCGCCCGCAATATCCATTTATGGCAGGTATTGTTCAGCCCGGAAGGCGTGGAAGGCGGAATACGCGTGCCGCGCTAGGCTCGCCAACACCGGATTCAAACCCGGTGTGTCAAAGGGAGAGCATGCGGGTGGGATCGGGGCGGGCGTGACGTTCTGCGCGTCCGAGCGCCCCCTAGCGCGATAGGCCCGTCAACGCCGGGCAGCCCTGTCAGAGGGTATTTATCGACGCGGTCATCACCGCCTCCCGCTGCGCCAGCACGCGTTCTACCGTATCCACCACCGCCTGGGTCTGGGGATCGATTTCAATATTGATCCGCTGGCCCAATCTTTTTTTACCCAGCGTCGTTCGCAGCAGGGTTTCCGGTATCAGATGCACGCAAAATTTATCCTGCGCCACCTCGCCGATGGTCAGGCTGATGCCGTCGATGCCGATATAGCCTTTGTACAAAACATATTTCATCAGATTTTTGTCCGGCATCCTGAACCAGATTTGCCGGTTATTTTCCGAGGTGACGATTTTCACGATCTCGGCGGTGCACATGATATGTCCGGACATCACGTGCCCGCCAATCTCGGCGTTAAAGGTGGCGGCGCGCTCCACGTTCACCTCGTCCCCCACCTGCAGCTCGCCCAGATTGGTCACGCGCAGCGTTTCTTTCATTAAATCAAACGCCGCCACATCGCCGTTGATGCCGCTCACCGTCAGGCAACAGCCGTTGTGCGCGACGGAGGCGCCCTCCTCAAGCCCCGGCAGCATCGCCGCCGGCAGGGTGATGAAATGGGTGCGGAAATTCGCTTTTTCTTCAATAGCCACAATGGGCGCGGTACCCTGAAC
The DNA here is from genome assembly GCF_010131535.1 of Acerihabitans arboris. Classification (GTDB taxonomy): domain Bacteria; phylum Pseudomonadota; class Gammaproteobacteria; order Enterobacterales; family Enterobacteriaceae; genus Acerihabitans; species Acerihabitans arboris. The sequence continues at coordinate 163,934 of NZ_WUBS01000006.1, read as the reverse complement.
AATACCCGTAAACATAACCTAGGCCTCTGTAAACCACCGCTGGAATAAGTAAGGCTAGTGTGCCCGATTTTCAGGGGAAATCCAAATCGACCGCCGCGCGTATTTGTGCTGGCCCGCACTGGTATAACCGAGCAAATGCTTTACACTATGCCGCAGATTTTTAACCTTTATGTTAATTTTCGCCTGCTGACTTCAAACTCATAAATCATAGGTGCCTACGTGCAGAAGTACTTCCTGGAAGCGCGTACATTAATGTTCTTGGCAATACCGGTTATTCTCGCGCAAATAGCCCAAACGTCGATGGGGGTGGTCGATACCATCATGTCCGGCTCCGTCAGCGCTACCGATATGGCCGCCGTCGCCGTCGGCACGTCCATCTGGCTGCCCGCCATCCTGTTCGGCCACGGCCTTATCCTGGCGCTGACCCCGGTTATCGCGCAGCTTAACGGCTCGGGGCGCCGCGATCGCATTGCCCATCAGGTGCGCCAGGGGTTTTGGCTGGCCACGGGCGCGGCGATACTGGTGATGGCGGTGTTGTACAACAGCCGCCTGGTGATCGAAAGAATGCAGCATGTGGACCCGGTGCTGGCGCAAAAAGCGGTGGCTTACCTGCACTACCTGCTGTGGGGCGTGCCCGGCTATCTGTTTTTCCAGGTATTGCGCTGCCAGTGCGAGGGGCTGTCCAAAACCAAACCCGGCATGGCGATCGGTTTTCTCGGCCTGCTGGCCAATGTCCCCATCAACTATATTTTCATCTACGGTAAATTCGGCATCCCGGCCATGGGCGGCGTGGGGTGCGGCATCGCCACCGCGTCGGTTTACTGGATAATGTACCTGCTGATGTGGTGCTACATGCGCCGGGCCGGCAGTTTCCAGGATCTGCGCCTGCCGGGGGCGCGGGTCATGCCCGACTGGCGGACGCTGCGCAGGCTGGCCGGGCTTGGATTGCCGGTGGCCCTGTCGCTGTTCTTCGAGGTCACGCTGTTCGCCGTGGTGGCCCTGCTGGTGACGCCGCTGGGCATCGTCTCGGTGGCCGGACACCAGATAGCCCTGAACTTCAGCGCCCTGATGTTTGTACTGCCATTGTCGATGGGCGTCGCCGCGACGATACGCGTGGGATTCCGCCTGGGGGAAAACGATGTGGAGCAGGCACGGGTCGCCGCCTGGACCAGCCTGGGCATGGGTATCATGCTGGCCTGCGTGACGGCTGTCTTTACCCTGATGTATCGCGTGCAGATAGCCAGGCTGTATAACGATTCGCCGGCGGTGGTGGCGATGGCCTCTCATCTGATGGCGCTGGCGGCGATATACCAGATCTCCGACTCCATCCAGGTGATCGGCAACGGCGTGCTGCGCGGGTATAAAGACACCCGATCCATTTTTTTCATCACCTTCACCGCCTACTGGCTGCTGGGCCTGCCCTGCGGCTATGTCCTGGCGCTCACGGATTATGTGACGCCCGCCATGGGGCCCAGCGGTTTCTGGTTCGGCTTTATCATCGGCCTGACGTCGGCGGCGATATTGATGATGATGCGCATGCTGTGGCTCCAGCGCCAGCCATCCAGGCTTATCCTTAACCGGGCGGCGCGCTGACGGCGCCGCTACCGGATGGAGCGCCGCGGCGGTGCCGCCACACCCATGCCGGTCAAAAAACCGGCACGCTGTGTATTAGATGGGCAGTTGTTCACGCCAGGCGGGAAAAAACGCTTTTTCCTCTTGCATGCGGTGATATAGCCCGCTAATATTCGTCCCGCTGTCAGGCAGACGGCGTTTTGCAGTATGCGTTCTTAGCTCAGTTGGTTAGAGCACCACCTTGACATGGTGGGGGTCGATGGTTCGAGTCCATTAGAACGCACCACCTCTTGTGCGTCCGTAGCTCAGTTGGTTAGAGCACCACCTTGACATGGTGGGGGTCGGTGGTTCGAGTCCACTCGGACGCACCAAATAAATCCTTTCCTTGTAGTCGCCCTTTACCCTTTTTTTCCCGATGTTTACCAAGGCGCGTTTATGACGTCTATGCCGCGCCTAAAAAGACGCTTTGCCGTTATTCAAATCCCTTGCCCGCTTTTAACCCCATTGTTGCATACTGGTTACTGATTTTGTTGTGCATCTGCGCAACACTTGATACTAAAAATTTGCAAAAATTCCACAAATGCACTTTTTTTCACGGCTTACGCATTATTTGTGCTGTTTTTATCTTGTTTCCGCCGGCTCAATAACTATAATACAAAACGTTATTTCAATTGAATGGCTTTAGCCCATTGATTAGCCAAATACTAATTAAAACAGACCTATCCACTACCGCTTGCCGGAACGTCCGGCCAGAGAGTTTAGATTTATTTTCATCATTTTCTCACTTTTGTCTCCTATCCTTGAACATGGGGAACAGGCTCGCAAGGCTGCACAATTTTTCGTCGTCGACGCTCACCGGCGATATATCAGATTTATCATCCAACACAACTTGCAGATACCATTGTTATGAAAAAGACGAAAATCGTTTGTACCATCGGTCCAAAAACTGAATCGAAAGAAATGCTGTCCAAACTGCTGAACGCAGGCATGAACGTCATGCGTCTCAACTTCTCCCACGGCGACTTTGAAGAACACGGCAACCGCATTACCAACCTGCGCGCCATCCTGCAGGAGACCGGCAAGAAAGCGGCCATCCTGCTTGATACCAAAGGCCCGGAAATCCGCACCATGAAACTGGAAAACGGCAATGACGTATCATTGACCGCCGGCCAGACCTTCACCTTCACCACCGACCAAACGGTCGTCGGCACCAGGGACCGCGTCGCGGTAACCTATTCGGGCTTTGCCAGGGACCTGTCGGTCGGCAATACCGTGCTGGTCGATGACGGCCTGCTGGGCATGGAAGTTATCGACGTTACCGACGGCACCGTGGTCTGCAAAGTATTGAACAACGGCGACCTGGGCGAAAACAAAGGCGTTAACCTGCCGGGCGTTTCCATCGCGCTGCCGGCGCTGGCCGAAAAAGACAAGGGCGACCTGATTTTCGGCTGCGAACAAGGCGTGGACTTCATTGCCGCTTCCTTCATCCGTAAACGCTCCGATGTGTTGGAAATTCGCGAACATCTGAAACAACACGGCGGCGAGCATATCCAGATCATCTCCAAAATTGAAAACCAGGAAGGCCTGAACAATTTTGACGAAATCCTGGAAGCGTCCGACGGCATCATGGTTGCCCGTGGCGACCTGGGCGTGGAAATTCCGGTGGAAGAAGTGATCTTCGCCCAGAAGATGATGATCGAGAAATGTAATCGCGCGCGCAAAGTGGTCATTACCGCCACCCAGATGCTTGATTCCATGATCAAGAACCCCCGTCCGACCCGTGCGGAAGCCGGCGACGTGGCCAATGCCATCATCGACGGCACCGATGCGGTAATGCTGTCCGGTGAAAGCGCCAAAGGGAAATATCCTTTGGAAGCGGTGACCATCATGGCCACCATCTGCGATCGTACCGACCGCGTTATGCCGAGCCGTATCGACAGCATTAACGACAGCCGTAAGCTGCGCATCACCGAAGCCGTATGCCGCGGCGCGGTGGAAACCGCCGAAAAACTGGAAGCGCCGCTGATTGTCGTGGCGACCGAAGGCGGGAAATCCGCCAAAGCGGTACGCAAATATTTCCCTAAAGCGGAAATCCTGGCGTTGACCACCAACGCCATTACCGCGCGTCAGCTGCTGCTGTCCAAAGGCGTTACCTGCCAGCTGGTGGACGAAATCGCCTCTACCGATGATTTTTACCGCATCGGCAAAGCCATGGCCATCGAAACCGGCCTGGCCAAGAAAGGCGAAATCATCGTGATGGTTTCCGGTGCCCTGGTTCCAAGCGGAACCACCAACACCGCGTCCGTTCATCTGCTGTAATCCGGGTTTTATCACCTGCGCCTCCGGCTTGCCGGGGGCTTTTTTTTTGCCTGTTAAAACCCCGGACCGGGTAATTTCCGCTCGTTAATGCAAAACCCGGCAATAAAAAAGCGGTAATAGCACAAAAACACCCTGCCATTTTACCCGACCTTAATCAGAGTTTTCTTATGGAAGGTGGCTGATAAGCCCTTTTTTTTTAACCTCTCTGTAAAACAAGATGTTTCTTTGAGCACTCAATCGAATTTAATCGTTTTATTGCTAAAAATTGTTCTCCTTCGAAAATACTTTGTGTAATACTTGTAATGCTACATGGAGATTAACTCAATCTAGAGGGTATTAATAATGAATCGTACTAAACTGGTACTGGGCGCGGTAATTTTGGGTTCCACTCTGCTTGCTGGCTGTTCAAGCAACGCTAAAATCGATCAGCTGTCCTCTGACGTTCAAACTCTGAACGCGAAAGTTGACCAGCTCAGCAACGATGTAACCGCTATTCGTGCGGACACACAGGCTGCTAAAGAAGACGCTGCCCGTGCTAACCAACGTTTAGATAACCAAGCTCACTCTTATCGTAAATAAGAGTCATAGACTTGTTTAGAAAATGGCGCACTTGGTGCGCCATTTTTTTTCCCGCCTAACTCCGGCCCTGTGCTGCGGATTCGACCTTCCCCCGCCGTAATTTGCCTAAGCTTTTCCCAACCGTGCCCAGACAATGCCTTGCGACACCACCCCACGCAGGCGGCACCGCTGAAATTGCGTCTGCAACGCGCCTGACGGGCCGCTAACGGCCGGTGCGCAGGAATAAAGGTTATTGCGCCGAAACCCCGGCAGCATCCCGGGCAGGGCTATTATTGGTGACGCTGGTGACCGGCGTCGCCGTCACCGGCGTTTTGACGCTTTGTACCGCCGGCGCGTCCGCCGGCAGGCGGTCCACCGCCTCGCCGGTGGAGATCAGCACCGGCATGCCGGAACGGCGCACGATAGCCTGGTCGGCCACGGCGCGATCGGTGGCCGGGTCGTTCAGGAACGTCTTCACCTTGGCGCTATAGGCGATGCGCATGGTCTGCGGATCGTCGCGATCGTTGCGTGACAGCGGTTGGTGAACCTCGATATAGCGCTTGCCGTCCGGCTCTAGGGATACCTTCACCGCATCGTTTACTACCTGGACCCTGGTCCCCACCGGCACCTGGTCGAATAACGCCTTGATATCCTCGGGCCGCAGGCGCATGCAGCCGGAGCTGACGCGCATGCCGATACCGAAGTTGGCGTTGGTGCCATGTATCAGGTAAGTGCCCTTGCCGGCCGCCAGGCGCATGGCAAACAGCCCCATGGGGTTGTCCGGCCCCGCCGGGACCACCGCCGGCAGTGTGATGCCCTGCTCCACCAGGTAATGCTTACGAATGTTGGGCGTCGGCGTCCAGGTCGGGTTGGGGATTTTCTGGGTAATGGCAGTCGTCATCACCGGGGTGTTGCGGCCAAGCTGGCCGATGCCGATGGGGTAGACGATCACTTTGTTTTCACCTTTGGGGTAATAATAGAGCCGCAGCTCGGCCAGGTTGATGACAATGCCCTGGCGGGGGGTATCGGGCAACAGCATCTGGGTCGGTATGGTCAGGATCGAACCCGCCTGGGGTAGATAGGGATCCGTGCCAGGATTGGCCTCAAGCATGGCCAGCAGGCCGATTTTGTAGGTCGCGGCGATGGATTCCAGCGAACCGCCGTCGCTGGCGACGGTGGCGGTGACATTTTCACCGATTAAACGGCTGTTTTCCGCCGGCAACGCATATTCGGTGGCGCCCGCGGCGGATATTCCCCCGGCAAGGCAGGTAGCGAAGGCGATACATTTCAGGGTCCACGCATGTTTCATAATCATATCCCGCTAAGTTTTAATCCCGAATTGTTGTTATCGTTGGTTCCAGGCTTCCCGTTGCCGTATCGACGACAAGCGCGGGCCCGGCTACACGAATAACAGCCAAACCCATCGCTCGCCATCGGATAACGCTGATAATGTGAGTTTAGCCAATGAGCAGGCGAATGCCGGGTAAACGCAGCGGGAAAACTGGGAGAGTTGCGTTGCGTGCCGGGCGGCGGGACAGCGCCCGATGCCGCCAGGGGCGCGGCCATGCGCGTGGACGGGCGGCCGGGGGAAGCTCCGCCCGCGGAGGGCGGACGGTACGTGGACCTACAGGTTGGCGGCCTTGGCCCTGATGCCGCGCACCATGGCTTCAAGACCCTGGGACCGGGACGGGGTCAAATGTTGTCCCAACGCCAACTCGTTGAAAAAGGACCGCACATCCAGTTCAACAATCTGCCGCGGCGTTAATCCCTGGTAGAGGATAAACACCGTGGCGATCAGGCCCTTGACGATGGCCGCGTCGCTGTCGCCAAACAGCCGGACGTTGCCCGCTTCATCGGTGGAGATCACAATCCACACCTGGCTCTGGCAGCCGGCAATCAGGTTATCGGCGCTGCGCGCGTCATCCGGCAACGGCGGCAGCTGGCCGCCAAGCTCGATAATATACATATACCGCTCTTCCCAATTGCCGCAGCGGGAAAAGTTGCGTAATAGTTTTTCTTTATCCGGTAAACCTGCCATTGATGTTCTCCCTGGCTATCAGAATTAACCCAGCAACTGCCGCACGCGGATCAAACCGGCCACCAGCCGATCGATGTCTTCCCGGGTGGTATAGAGCGCCAGGGAAGCGCGGCACATGCTAGGCACCTGATAATACGCCATCAGCGGCATGGCGCAATGATGTCCGGTGCGGATGGCGATGCCGTACTGATCGAGGAAACTGCCCACGTCATAGGCATGGTGCTTGCCCAGGTTAAAGGCGATTGCCCCGGCGCGATCGGCGGGGCCATAGAGGATCAGATCGGGCACCTGCTGCAGCGCCTCCAGGGCATAACGCATCAGCTCCCGCTCGTAGGCATGGATATGGTCGATGCCCAGGGCCTCCACATAGCTCAGCGCGGCGCCCAGCCCCATCATCCCGGCGGTATTGGGCGAACCCGCCTCAAAGCGCCATGGCGCGTCCAGGAAGGTGGTGCCTTCGCTCAGGCTGACGGTGCGGATCATCGAACCGCCCCCTTCCCACGGCGGCATGCCGTCGAGCAGCTGTTTTTTGCCGTACAGAATGCCGATGCCGGTCGGGCCGTAGATTTTATGGCCGGAGAACACGTAGAAATCGCAATCCAGCGCCTGCACGTCCACCTTCTGGTGCATGATGCCCTGGGCGCCATCCACCAGCACCACCAGCGGGGCCAAGGCGCGCGCGCGCGCTATCAGCCGGTCGAGCGGATTGACCGTGCCCAGGACATTGGATACCTGGGTGATTGCCAGCAGGCGGGTACGCGAATCCACCAGCGCGTCAAGGCGCGACTCATCCAGCCGCCCGTCGGGCAGCAGCGGCAATACGCGGATTTCAACCCGTTTTTCCAGGGCGATCATCTGCCAGGGAACGATATTGGAGTGATGCTCCATTTCGGTAATAATCAGGTTGTCGCCGGGCTGGAAAAAATGCCGGCCATAGCTGTTGGCCACCAGGTTGATGCCTTCGGTGGTGCCTTTGACAAAGACGATTTCATCCACCGAGGCCGCGTTGATAAAACGCGCGGCCTGGGCGCGGACGTCTTCCATCCGGCCGGTGGCTTCGGCGCTCAGGGTATGGATGCCGCGATGTACGGCGGCATATCCCTGGCGATAATAGTCGCTTTCACTGTCGATAACGACGTTGGGCTTCTGGGAGCTGGCGGCGCTGTCCAGATAGGCTAGCGGATGCCCGTTAACCTGCCGTGCCAGTATCGGGAAATCCGACCGGACGCGCTCAATGGGATAAGACATTCACTCCCCCCTGTAAAGAATCGGCGATGCGGGCCAGAACCGTTTCCCGTACCGTCTCGTTACCAATCGCCTCGGTGATTTCAGCGGCGAAGGCATGGATAATCATTTTTTCCGCATCCTCGTGGCGAATGCCGCGCGATCGCAGGTAGAACATCTGCTCTTCGTCGATACGCCCCACGGTGGCGCCATGGCCGCATTTCACGTCGTCGGCGTAAATCTCCAACTGCGGTTTGGTATCGACTTCGGCCAGGCGATCCATCAACAGATTGTTATTGGTCATCTGCCCATCGGTCTTGATGGCGTGCTTAGCGACTTTGATCAGCCCGTTAAACACACCTTTGCCGCGCTCGCGCGCAATGACCTTATGCAGCTGACGGCTTAGGCAATACCCTTTATTATGCTCAAGATACGTCCGGGTATCCGTTACGTCGTTGCCCGACGGCAGCAGCAGGCTGTTGATAGCCAGATCCGAGCCTTCCCCGTCGAGCCGGGCGCTGGTCTGGTGGCGGGTCAGCCCCGCGCCCAGCAGGAAACTGCTGCTGCGCACCACCGCATCGCGGCCGATATGAATATCGTTATGGGCAAAGTGGTAACTGGCGCGGTTTTCGAACGCCAGCTTAATATGCGCCACCTGGGCGTTATCGCCAACCATCAGCGTCAGGCGCGAGCCGGTAAAATGCGCCTGGCCGTCGTCGATGCTGACAAAATGTTCGATAATCTGCGCCTGCGCCCCGCTCGCCACCTCGATATGGTGACGGTAATGCAGCGTATTCAGCGCTTCCCCGTTCGCCCCGCCGCTGCTGATATGCAGCAGGTAGAGCGGTTTTTCCGCCGCCTTACCGGCCGGCAGGCGCACGCGGGTGGTTTCGCGGCTCAGGCTTTCGGTCAGGTGCAGGAAAATCTCCGGCTGGATAGGCTCGGGCAACGTCAGGCGCTCGGCGCCCCGCTCGACGCTGACCTGCCAGAAGCCGGTATCGACATCGCTCAGCCTTGGCTCGAAACGGCCGTCGACAAATACCAGGCGCACGGCCTCCAGACCCAGGCTCAGTTGGTCGCGCCGCTGCGGGCTGACGCTTTTGGCTTCCATAAAGGCGAAGCTGTGCGACAGCAGGCCGTCCAGCGGGGTATATTTCCAGTTTTCGTGTTTACGCGTCGGCAGGCCGAGGCGTTCGACGCTATGCCAGTGTTCATAGGCCTGGGCGGAGCGGCTCAGGCTCTGTCCCTCGAACAGATGGTGCCATTGTTGCAACGCCTGGGCATTATTGTTGTTCGGTAAGCCAGCCATAGCCTTGCTCCTCAAGCTGTTTCACCAGGGAAAAATCACCGGATTTAACAATGCGCCCCTGGTAAAGCACGTGTACGTGATCCGGTTTGACATAATCCAGAATACGTTGGTAATGGGTCACGATAATAAACGAGCGGCGCTCGTTGCGCAGCGAATTGACCCCGTGCGCCACCACTTTCAGCGCATCGATATCCAGGCCGGAATCGGTCTCGTCGAGGATGCAGAGTTCCGGCTCCAGCGCCGCCATTTGCAGAATATCGTTACGTTTTTTTTCACCGCCCGAGAAACCGACGTTTACCGAGCGGGTCAGCAGATCGGGCGGCATCTTCAGCAAGGCGATTTTTTCTTCGATAAAATCGGCAAAATCAAAGCGGTCCAGGGGTTCCTGGTTACGGTACTTACGCACCGCGTTAACCGCGGTCTGCAAAAAGAACTGATTGCTGACGCCGGGAATTTCCACCGGATACTGAAACGCCATGAAGATGCCTTCGCCAGCCCGTTCTTCCGGTTCCAGCGCCAGCAAATCCTTGCCTTTGAACAGCACTTCGCCGTCGGTGACCTGATAATCATCCCGACCGGCAAGCGTGGCGGACAGGGTGCTTTTACCGGACCCGTTCGGCCCCATGATCGCATGCACCTCGCCGGGCCTGACTTCCAGGTTCACTCCTTTGAGAATGGCATTATCTTCCACACTGACGTTTAAATTGCGAACTGTTAACATATTTTTTCCTTTACCCGACTTTCTGTGCGCCCGTACTGGGAGCCAATGCTGGTGCGCGGTCGGCAACTAAAAGCAGGATTAACCCACGCTGTGTTCAAGGCTGATGGCCAAAAGTTTTTGCGCCTCGACGGCAAATTCCAGCGGCAGCTCCGAGAACACGTCCTTACAGAACCCGTTAACGATCATCGAGATGGCGTCGTCCTCGCTGATACCACGCTGGCGGCAATAAAATAGCTGGTCTTCGCCAATGCGCGAGGTCGTCGCCTCATGCTCCAGCTGGGCGGTATTGTTGCGCACTTCCACATAAGGGAAGGTATGCGCGCCGCTTTCGCTGCCAATCAGCATTGAGTCGCATTGGGTAAAGTTTCGCGCGTTGGTGGCGCTGGGCATGATTTTTACCAGGCCGCGATAGGTATTCTCGCTGTTGCCGGCCGAAATGCCCTTGGAAATAATGGTTGAACGGGTATTCTTGCCGATATGAATCATCTTGGTGCCGGTATCGGCCTGCTGGCGCCCGTTGGTCAGGGCCACCGAGAAGAACTCGCCCACCGAATTATCGCCGCGCAGGATAACGCTCGGATATTTCCAGGTAATGGCCGAACCCGTTTCCGACTGCGTCCATGACATCTTGGAATTTTCACCTGCGCATAATGCGCGCTTGGTCACGAAGTTCAGGATGCCGCCTTCGGTTTCGCTGCCGGCGAACCAGTTCTGCACCGTGGAATATTTCACCTCGGCGTTTTTGTGGGCAATGACCTCCACCACCGCGGCGTGCAACTGGTAGCTGTCGCGCACCGGCGCGGAGCAGCCTTCGATATAGCTGACATAGCTGCCTTCATCGGCAATCAGGATGGTGCGTTCGAACTGGCCGGTTTTCGCGGCGTTAATCCGGAAATACGTGGACAGCTCCATCGGGCAGCGCACCCCTTTCGGGATATACACGAAGGTGCCGTCGGAGGCGACGGCGGAGTTCAGCGCCGCGAAGAAATTATCATTCGGCGGCACGACGCTGCCCAGGTACTGGCGCACCAGATCCGAGTGCTCGTGGATGGCTTCGCCAAATGAGCAAAAAATGATGCCTTCTTTCGCCAGCTTATCGCGATAAGTGGTCGAGACGGACACCGAGTCAAAAATAGCGTCAACCGCCACTTCCGCGCCTTCACGCACCGGCACGCCCAGCTGATTGAACGCCTTTTCCACTTCGTCGGTCAGGTAGTTTTTGGCCGCGTCCGGGCCTGACTGCTGCATCGCCCCCGGCTGGGAACCGCAGTTGTCATCGCAGCTGCCGCACGACGGCGCGGAGTAATAGCTGTAATCGTTATAATCCAGCTTTTTATAATGCGCTTTCAACCAGTGGGGTTCTTCCATGTCCAACCAGGCGCGGTAGGCATTAAGACGAAACTCCAGCATCCATTCCGGTTCATTACGTTTAGCCGAGATCGCCCGCACCACGTCTTCACTGATGCCGTGAGCCAATTCGTCGGTAACCAACTGGGTAAAGAAGCCCTCTTTATAACGTTCGCTCTTAATCCAGGGCTGCGCGGCGTCAATCGCCTCAGGAGTTTCTATATTGCTTCGTGCCATAATGGTTCATCGCTCAAAGACCAAAACTTTCGCCACACCCGCAGGCATGCTGAGCTTTGGGATTGTTGAATTTAAATACGTGATTCAGGCCTTCCTGCACGAAATCCACCTCGGTGCCGTCGATAAAAGGCATGGCTTTCAGCGGGACAAAAAGACGCGCGCCGTCACGTTCATAGACCAGCTCGTTTTCACCCGCTTCGGCCGCCACGTCCATCACGTAACCGAAACCGGCGCAGCCGGACTGCTTGACGCCGAGCCGTAGTCCCCGCATAGCGGAATTGTTCTCCATCAGATGACGGATTTGCCTGGCGGCGGCCTCGCTCAGGGTCAGCCCTTGCCAGATGTTTTCTTCCAATGAAAACGTTGCAACAGTGTCCATTTGCATAAAACTTACCTCTCAATGTTTCAAGCCGATAAACAGCAATCTCTCTATGTTAGTGATATGAATTATCACTGCAACCTTGCACTTTGCAGGGGAATAGGTAAAAGTAGCGTTCAAAACGGCTCTATGGTTAATTATAGCCGCTATATTAGATGCCGCTTCGCTGCCCCGCCCACGTGTTTTTTTTATAATATACTGATATGAAAGATATTTTTATCAACATAACCCTATTAAAAATACCAGAACTTTTACGCCGGCGAATATAAAAATAATCATCGAAAAAAACTATTTTTATGGAAGGTTTAATCAAAAATAACATTAGCATGGCGTGACCACGCATTTGCTACCCGTTTTTTAATAAGCCCCGGCCGTCAATCACCCGGCTATTAGCACAAATCAGCGCCGCGCTAATTGATAATGATTACCATCCCTATTTTAATTAGCATTAATTACGCATAAATATTCATGTTAATACTTTTTGTGCGCCGGATAAATCCCGGCCGGCGTCGGTATGCGCATCCATTTACCTTACCCCCGCCATCGGGTGGCTGCACAAGCAATATGTGCGGTTGGTCACACATGGCCAGCAGCGGTTCGTTCACATTTATTATACAATTATATCACAGTTACTGGCAAAACCGCGGGCGCTAATTGCCGCGCTGGCGGCCGCATCAGCCGGAAGTCACGATTTTTTGCATTTTTTATCGCGCCGTCCGGCCACACGGACGGTATGCTAACGCTTCCCTCTCTGCCCGGATAACCTGTCCTTATGCCCTTGCCAGCCGTTTCCCCACCGGTGCTGAACACGCCTCAGTTAAACCGCCGGATCTTCCCCATCGTTTTTTTTACCTTTATCTGCTACCTGACCATCGGCATCCCGTTGGCGATAATCCCGGGATTTACCCACAATACCCTGGGTTACAACCAGGTAATCGCCGGTTTTGCCATCAGCATACAATATGCGGCAACCTTGCTCAGCCGTCCCCATGCCGGACGTTACGCCGACCTGCTGGGACCGAAAAAAGTGGTGCTGATAGGGCTGGCCTGTTGCAGCCTGAGCGGGTTATTTTGCCTGCTGGCCAAAGGGACGGCGGGCCTGCCGTGGGCCAGTCTCGGGTTGCTGTTCGCCGGACGACTGGTCCTTGGGGTGGGTGAGAGTTTCGCCAGTACCGGCTCGATACTTTGGGGCATGGCAAGCGTGGGCCAACGGCATACCGCACGCGTCATTTCCTGGAACGGCGTGGCCACCTACGGCGCCATCGCCATCGGCGCGCCGCTGGGAGTGTGGTTAAACGACGTTGGCGGCTTCGGCGCCATCGGCGCGTTTATCCTGGTTGCCGCCCTGCTCGCCTGGCTGCTGGCGCTGCGCAAAACCCCGATATCGATTACCCCCGGCAAACGCATTGCCTTCAGCATCGTGGTCGGCAAAATCTGGCTGTATGGGCTGGGCCTGGGATTAGGCACCATCGGATTCGGCGTAATTGTCAGTTTTATCACCCTGTATTACGCCGAACATGCCTGGGGCGGCGCCGCCTTCGCGCTGACCCTGATGAGCAGCGCCTTTGTCGGGGTGCGCCTGGTGCTGGGCAATTCCATCCATAAATACGGCGGGTTGAACGTTTCACTGCTGTCGTTTATCGGTGAAACCCTGGGGTTGCTGTTAATCTGGGCGGCGCCCAATCCGGTAGTGGCGGGCCTGGGTGCCTTGCTGACCGGGGCCGGTTTTTCGCTGGTCTTCCCGGCGCTGGGAGTGGAGGCGGTTAAACAGGTCGCGCCGCAAAACCAGGGCACCGCGCTCGGCACCTTTTCGGCCTTTCTGGACCTGGGCCTTAGCCTGGCCGGACCGGCGGCGGGACTGGTAATGTCCCATCTGGGCATGTCGAGTATCTATTTGTGCGCGGCGGCGATGGCCGCCCTGGCGGCGCTGCTGATGCTGCGCCTGAAATCGCGCTTTACGCCGCGGCAGACGGAGTGATGGTTACGCCGCCGGCCTGAGCACCACCGTGGTCAGGCGGCAAATGCAGCTGATCTTGCCGCGCCCGTCATAAATGCGGATATCCCACACCTGGTGCGTGTTACCCAGATGGATCGACCGGCAAACGGCCCGCACTTCGCCGTCGGTGACCGGTCGAAGATGGTTGGCGTTGATGTCCAGGCCGACCACCATTTCCTCATTTTTAGTGCACAGGTAGCCGGCCACCGACCCGAGGGTTTCGGCCAATGCCACCGACGCGCCGCCGTGCAGCAGGCCGAACGGCTGGCGGGTACGTTCATCCACCGGCATCACCGCCTCCAGTTCGTCGTCGCCTATGCGGGTATAGACCATGCCCAGGTGGGCGGCCAGGGTGCCTTCGCTTTGTCGGTTAAGGGCGTCTAATGACGTCGGGCGGTTCCATATCATTAAATAATCTCCAGCAATGCCTGCAAGGGATGGCGGATGCCTTCTCCTTCGATACGTTTGACCTGGCTGCGGCATGAATAGCCGGTGGCCAGGCAGCGGGCGCGCGGCAGGCGCCGCAGGGCCTGTTGCCATGACAACGCGTAGATACCCAGGGAATTCTCGACATTGGCGCTTTCATGACCGTAGGTGCCGGCCATGCCGCAGCAGCCGACGCTGACGGTCTCAAGGCTGGCGCCGAAACGGGCAAAAATCGACGCCCACTGCTGCCCGCTGGCCGGCAGCTCGGTGGATTCAGTACAGTGTCCGAATAGATACCATCCCCGATCGGGCTCGCGCGCCGGCGTGCGCGCGAGATCCGCGCCCACCGCCGCGCCGCTGTTGCTGCTCGCCGCGCCCGCCGTTGCGCCACGGGCGTCGCTATTATTACCCCCGGCGGGGCCAACGGCCGCAGGTTGTTGTGACGTTGTCACTTTCGTCTGGTATGGGGTCGCCGGCCGCAGCGCCAGCAGCCATTCATGCACCAGCAATACCTGGAAATCACCGCGCCGATCGCCGAGGATTTCACGATATTCATCCCGGTAGCAGAGCACCAGCGCCGGATCTACGCCCACCATCGGCAGCCCCAGGCGCGCGGTGCGGTTAAGGAAATCGGCGGTTTTAGCGGCGGTTTTAGCAAAACGCTGCAAAAAGCCCTTGATATGCTGTGCTTTGCCGTTGGGAGAAAACGGCAGCATGACCGGCGTGCAGCCCAGCTTTTCCACCAGCCGGACAAAATCCGCCACCACCGCGGCGTCGTAATAACTGGTAAAGGGATCCTGCACAATCAACACATGTCCCTGGCGCTGCGCGGGCGTCATCGCCTCAAGCTGCTCCAGGGTGATGCCGGCCGCGCGATGCCCGCTAAGACGGGCGCGCAGGGATGGCGCCGAAAGCAGCGGCAAATCCACCATGCCGATATGCGCGCGGCTCAGCTCCCGCAGCCACGGCTGCCGCAGGAAAAAGTTAAACACCCGCGGCGCGCGCGCCATCAGCGGCGCGTAGCCCTCGACGCCCGCCACCAAGTGGTCGCGCGCCGGCCGGAGATAACGGCTGTGATAGAGCTGGAGGAAACGGGAACGGAAGCCCGGCACGTCTATTTTTATCGGACATTGGGTCGAGCAGGCTTTACAGGCCAGGCAACCGGCCATCGCCGCTTTGACCTCATGGGAAAAATCATACTCGCCCCGTCTCGCCCGCCGGCTGTTGCGCGCACGGGCGGCCAAATCGCGCAGGGTGGCGATGCCGGTGGGCAGGTTTTTTTCCAGCAATAACGGATCGACCCCCTGCCCGGCCAGCAGGCGCAGCCACTCCCGCACCAGAGTGGCGCGGCCCTTCGGCGAATGGATGCGATCGCCGGTGATTTTCATCGACGGACACATGGGGCTGCGCGCGTCAAAATTAAAGCACAGGCCGTTGCCGTTACACTCCAGGGCGCCGCGAAAGGATCCGCGCACCGCCACCGGTATTTGCCGATCGTAGGTGCCGCGCTTGATCGCGTCGATTTGTTTCATTGGCGCATCGCTATCCACCGGCGCGCAAATCTTGCCGGGATTGAGCCGGTTGCCGGGGTCGAAGGCCGATTTAATCCGCCGCAGCTCATGGTAAAGCGCGGCGCCGAAAAAGTCCGGACTGTACTGGGCGCGGAAGCCCTTGCCGTGCTCGCCCCACAGCAGGCCGCCATATTTTGCCGTAAGCTGCACGATGCTGTCCGACAATTGTTTCATTAACACTTCCTGGGCCGGATCGCACATATCCAGCGCCGGGCGCACGTGCAGCACGCCGGCGTCCACATGGCCGAACATGCCGTAGCTGAGGTGATGCCCGTCAAGCAACTGGCGGAACTCAACGATATAGTCGGCCAGATGTTCCGGCGGGACGCAGGTATCCTCGGCGAAGGGAATCGGCTTGGCCGCGCCCTTGCTGTTGCCAAGCAGGCCCACCGCTTTTTTGCGCATGGCATAGATACGTTCGATATCGGCCAGCCGCTCGCAGATTTGATAACCGATGACGCCGTCCCGCCCTTCGCGCATCAACGTGTCCAGGCCCCGGCACAGCGAGGACAGCCTTGCGTCGATTAGCGACTGGTCGTCGCCGGCGAATTCGACGATATTCAGACCGAGCATCTCCCGTCCGGGCACATCCTGGATCTGGTCGCGCACCGAATGCCAAACGATATCCTCCCGCGCCAGGTTCAATACCGTCGAGTCCACCGTCTCCACCGACAACGCATGGGCCCGCAGCATAAACGGCGCGTTGCGCAACGCGGAGTTAAACGAGTCATATTTTACGTTTACCAGCCGGCGGACCTGCGGCAAAGGGGTAATATCCAGCCGCGCCTCGGTGATGAACGCCAGCGTCCCCTCGGAACCGGTAAGGATGCGCGTCAGGTCAAAGGTTTGCAGGTCGTCGCTAAACACATGGCGCAAATCATAACCGGTGAGGAAGCGATTCAGTTTAGGGAACTTTTCCAGGATAAGCTGGCGCTGCTCGCGGCAACGCCCAAGCACCGTACGATAGATCCGCCCCGCCGCGCCGTCTTCTTCGGCAAGCCTTTCCGCCTCGGCGGTGGGCATGGCGCGGGTATCGAGCAGTTCTCCGCCCATCAGCACCGCCCTGATGCCCAGGACATGATCGGAGGTTTTGCCATAGACCAGCGAACCCTGGCCCGATGCGTCGGTATTGATCATGCCGCCCAGGGTGGCGCGGTTGCTGGTGGACAGCTCAGGGGCAAAAAAGTAGCCCAGCGGACGGAGATACTGATTGAGCTGATCCTTGATGACGCCGGCTTCAACCCTGACCCACCCCTGCTCGGGATTAACCTCGAGGATATGGTTCATGTAGCGCGACATATCCACCACGATGCCAGTATTCAGCGCCTGGCCGTTGGTCCCGGTGCCGCCGCCGCGCGGGGTAAAGGTCAGCGCGGCAAAGCGCGGGTCCTGCGCCAGGCGGCTGATGATCAGCACATCGTCGGTGGAGCGCGGGAACAACACCGCATCGGGCAACAACTGGTAAATGCTGTTATCGGTCGCCATGGTGAGGCGGTCCGCGTAGGTCGTGGCGCTGTCGCCGGTAAAGCCGTTGAGCTGCAGCGCGTTGATAAAATCGATCGTCGGTTGGGCAAGTCCCGGCGCCTGGGAGATCTGTGGGATCATTGACTGTGAGCCTGCTTTTTAAATGTGAATGGGGTCGGCATAATGGTTCTTTTGAGGGGGCGTCCCGATTGTTTTATCATATTTTTTTTTAGCGCGCGCCGTTGCCGGCGAAAAAACTTCCGTTGGCATGATTTCCCGCCGCCGCCATAAATGCCGGTTTGCGGTGATAAAGCGTTAAATATTTAGTTACGGCCTGTCAAAAAACGGTGAAATAACGCATCATTAAGCTGGTTGCTGATGAACGGATCCCGTTTCTCCGATCGCTGTCATACCGTATTGACCAGCCCGCTTATTGAGGTGAAAACTTTTTCATGGATTACCCGCGTCAACTGCTTGATCTGCCAAGGATGCTGTTTAGCGTTACCTTTATCGCGCTGATGACCCTGGCGTGTTTTTGGGTGGTACAACCTTTTATCCTGGGGTTTGCCTGGGCCAGCATGGTGGTGATAGCCACCTGGCCGTTATTGATTAAAATACAAGGCTTACTCTGGGGTCGGCGGTCGCTGGCAGTGGTCGTCATGACCCTGTTGCTGGTGCTGCTGTTTGTGTTGCCGGTATCCATCCTTATCAGCAGCGTCATTGACAACAGCGCGCCGCTGGTGGCCTGGGCGACCCAGCCGAACCGGCTGACCCTGCCGACGTTGCATTGGCTGCGCGACGTGCCGTTGGTCGGCCATAAGCTCTATTCCGGCTGGCAAACCATGATTTCCGGCGGCGGCGGCCCGCTGGTGACTAAAATACAGCCTTATATCGGCCAGTCGGCCACCTGGCTGTTATCGCAGGTGGCGCAGGTGGGCAGTTTCCTGATCCATTGCGGCCTGATGATCCTGTTTAGCGTGCTGCTGTATATCCGCGGCGAGCGCGTGGCCCTGGCGGTGCGCCATTTCGCCATTCGCCTGGGCGCCGAACGCGGCGACGCGTCGGTCCTGCTGGCCGCGCAGGCCATTCGGGCGGTGGCGCTGGGCGTGGTGTTGACCGCCATCGTGCAGGCGGTATTGGGCGGCATCGGCCTGGCGGTGTCCGGCATCCCCCTGGCCACCATCCTCACCATCGTCATGTTTATCATGTGCATTGCCCAATTGGGCCCGCTGCCCATCCTGATCCCTGCCATGATCTGGCTTTACTGGAGCGGCGATACCACCTGGGGCACGGTGCTGCTGATATGGAGCTGCGTGGTCGGCACGCTCGACAATATCCTGCGGCCGATTTTTATTCGCATGGGCGCGGATTTGCCGATACTTCTGGTATTGTGCGGCGTCATCGGCGGATTGCTGGCGTTCGGCATGATCGGCCTGTTTATCGGTCCGGTGGTGCTGGCGGTATCCTACCGGCTGATCTTTGCCTGGGTCCATGAGGCGCCTTCGCCAAGCGAAATGCACGATCCGGAAAAACACCTGAGCGACCTGTCTGAACTGTAGGCCTTAATGGTTAGGTATATAACGTTGCCAGATGGGGTAATACTCATCTGGGTATTAATATGTCACCGGTATTAGCCGTCAGTTTTATTAACCTTTTGTTTACTTATTCGGAGGATTCTTAATGACTCTCCGGCGCGTAATTAATATGATTACACCATCAATTAACTCAACTTACTGATTTTTAAATCAAGGTTTCCCCTGAGTTAAACGAATTGCTGTGTGTAGTCTTTGCCCGTCTCATAGGATGGGCTTTTTTTTCGTTTTTTTTCCGTCATCCGCGAATATCATCAAATTAATATCTATCCGGCTATTTCTTTGCCATTCTAAACAAATAAGCCGGGTTGCCCCGGCTTATTTGTTTACCTCTCGACGTGCAACTATTCAAAGCTCAGCCAGGCTCAGCCAGGTTTTCACCACGGTATCCGGATTAAGCGACAAGCTGTCGATGCCCTGCTCCATCAGCCAGGCGGCGAAATCCTCATGATCCGATGGTCCCTGGCCGCATATGCCGACGTATTTACCCTGCTGCTTGGCCGCCTTGATGGCCATCGACAGCAGCGCTTTCACCGCCTCGTCGCGTTCGTCAAACAATTCGGATACCAGCCCCGAGTCGCGGTCCAGGCCCAGCGCCAGCTGGGTCATATCGTTCGAGCCGATGGAAAAACCGTCAAAATGCGCTAAAAATTGATCCGCCAGCAGGGCGTTGGACGGGATTTCGCACATCATGATGATCTTCAGCCCCTGCTCGCCGCGCTTAAGCCCCTGGCGCGCCAGCTCATCCACCACCGCCTTGCCCTGCGCCACGGTGCGCACAAACGGCACCATGATTTCGACATTGGTCAGGCCCATATCGTTACGCACCCGTTTAATGGCGTCGCACTCCAAGGCAAAACAGGCTTTGAAGTTCTCGGAAACATAACGGCCCGCGCCGCGAAAACCCAGCATCGGGTTTTCCTCGTCCGGCTCGTAGCGCTCGCCCCCCACCAGGTTGGCGTACTCGTTCGACTTGAAATCGGACAGGCGCACGATGACCCGTTTTGGCCAGAACGCGGCGGCAAGCGTCGAGACCCCTTCGGTAAGGCGGGCAATATAGTACTCTTTCGGGCTGTCATAGCCCTGGATCAGATCGTTGATTTCCTGTTTCAGCTTAGGCGTCTGATCGTCAAACTCAAGCAAGGCCCGGGGATGGACGCCAATCATACGGTTGATGATAAATTCCAGTCGCGCCAGGCCCACGCCGTCGTTGGGCAGACCGGCAAAATCAAACGCCCGGTCGGGATTGCCGACGTTCATCATGATCTTCAGCGGCAACACAGGCATCTTGTCGATGGTAGAGCTGTTAACGGCAAAATCCAGCAGCTCCTGGTAGACATAACCGGTATCGCCTTCCGCGCAGGACACCGTGACTTCCAGGCCCTCGGCCAGGCGTTCGGTGGCATCGCCGCAGCCCACCACCGCCGGAATGCCCAGTTCACGGGCGATAATCGCCGCATGACAGGTACGCCCGCCGCGATTGGTGACAATGGCCGAGGCCTTTTTCATAATCGGTTCCCAATCCGGGTCGGTCATGTCGGTCACCAACACGTCCCCGGCCTCGACCCGGTCCATTTCGCTGATATCATGGATCACCTTGACCGGCCCGGCGCCGATGCGATGGCCGATTGCCCGGCCCTCAATCAGCACCTCGCCACGCGATTTAAGCTGGTAGCGTTCCATCACCTGGCCGCGCGAGCGCACGGTTTCCGGGCGGGCCTGGACAATAAACAGCTGGCCGGTGTGCCCGTCCTTGGCCCACTCGATATCCATCGGCCGTTGGTAATGTTGCTCAATTTGCAGCGCCTGGCGGGCCAGATCCTGTATTTCCCCATCGGTCAGGGCAAAACGGCGGCGCTCGCGTTCCGGCACATCCTCGATGCGCACCTGTTTGCTGTGTTCCTGGCTGTCGGCATACACCATGCGAATTTTTTTTGAACCGATATTGCGCCGGACGATAGCCGGTTTCCCCGCCGTCAGCGTGGGTTTATGCACATAAAATTCATCGGGATTGACCGCGCCCTGCACCACCATTTCGCCCAGGCCGTAAGCGGCGGTAATAAAGACCACCTGGTCAAAGCCGGACTCGGTATCAATGGTAAACATCACGCCCGCGGCCGCCAGGTCCGATCGCACCATGCGCTGCACGCCCGCGGACAACGCCACGCCGCGATGGTCATAACCCTGGTGCACCCGGTAGGAAATGGCGCGATCGTTGAACAGCGAGGCATAGACGTGCTTGATGGCCGTCATGACGGCGTCGATGCCCTGTACATTAAGGAAGGTTTCCTGCTGGCCGGCAAACGAGGCGTCGGGCATATCCTCGGCGGTGGCGGAGGAACGCACCGCGAATGACGCCTCGCCGTCATCCGCCGACAGCTGGTCGTAGGCGTCGCTGATAGCGCGTTCAAGCTCCGGTTGGAACGGCGTATCGATGATCCATTGCCGAATTTGCTTGCCGGCCTGGGACAATTCACCAATATCGTCGATATCGGTGTGATCCAGTAAGTCATAGATACGCTGGTTGATGCCGCTTTGATTAAGGAAATCGTTAAAGGCTTTGGCCGTGGTGGCAAAACCGTTGGGCACTGAAACCCCCAGGGCGGATAAATGCGTGATCATTTCGCCCAGGGAAGCATTCTTACCGCCAACGCGGTCTACGTCATGCATTCCGAGCTGGTTGTACCATAATACGCTATCTGAATCATTGTCAGCTTGAGACATCTGAGTCATCCTTTCATAACTTATAATGAAATAGGGTGTTGCCAGTGATAATGCCGGGTGTTGACGACTTACTGAGCGTAGCATAAAGCGTATTGCATCTGCCTAAGATGAATCGTGCCAGCGCCAAAAATCAGAGTTTGCCTTAACAAAACCAGCCCAGGAGAGCACCATGGAACGCAGCGTATTCTTTATTTCCGACGGCACGGCCATCACCGCTGAAGTGGTCGGCCACGCGGTGCTGTCGCAATTTCCGGTGTCGACCACCAGCTATACCCTGCCGTTTGTCGAAAGCGAGGCCCGGGCGATTGCGGTCAGCGAGCAGATCAACGCGCTGTATAAACAAAGCGGCGCGCGCCCCCTGGTGTTTTATTCCATCGTGTCGCCGGTGGTCCGCGCCATCGTGGAAAACAGCGCCGGCTTTTGCCAGGACGTGGTCCAGGCCCTGGTGGCGCCATTGCAGCAGGAACTGGGCCTGGCGCCGGACCCGGTGGCGCATCGTACCCATGGCCTGACCGCCACCAACCTGACCAAATACGATGCCCGTATCGCCGCCATCGATTACACCCTGGCCCATGATGACGGCATCTCGTTGCGTAACCTGGATCAGGCGCAGATTATCCTGCTGGGCGTGTCGCGCTGCGGCAAAACGCCCACCAGTATTTACCTGGCCATGCAGTACGGCATCCGGGCCGCCAACTATCCGTTTATCGCCGATGATATGGATAACCTGCGCCTGCCCGCGGCGCTCAAACCCTATCACGATAAGCTGTTCGGCCTGACCATCGACCCCGAGCGGCTGGCGGCCATTCGCGACGAACGCTTGAATAACAGCCAGTATGCCTCGCTGCGCCAGTGCCGGCTGGAGATCAATGAAGTGCAGTCGCTGTTTCGCAACCATCAAATCCCTTTTCTCAATTCAACCAATCATTCCGTGGAAGAGATGGCGACCAAAATAATGGATTTGCTGGGATTAAACCGGCGCATGTACTAATTCAAATTGTATTATTATTTTTGAATTCATGTGCTTTTAGTTTATTGTGACAGGCATCACTTCCCGGTATTTCCACCGTTGCGAAGAAGCCATTTTAGAGATTGTCCATGTTTAACACAGATGAATTGCGCACCAGGCGCATAGGTCGTCTTATCGAGCCGGCGAAACTCGCCGAATTATTGCCTCTTACCCCGCAGGTCGCGCAACATGTCACCGCCGCCCGCCAACGCATCGAGAACATCCTGCACGGACGGGACGCGCGTTTGCTGGTGGTGGTGGGCCCCTGCTCCATCCATGATACCGACGCCGCCATCGACTATGCCCGGCAGTTGAATACCCTGCGCGTTCGTTACCAGGATCGCCTGGAAATCGTGATGCGCGCCTATTTCGAAAAACCACGCACCGTCGTCGGCTGGAAAGGCATGATCTCCGATCCGGGCCTGGACGGCAGCTACCGGGTTAACGACGGTCTGGAAGCCGCGCGGCGCCTGCTGCTGGCGATAAACGAAATGGGCATGCCCACCGCCACGGAATTCCTGGATATGGTGATCGGGCAGTATATCGCCGATTTAATCAGCTGGGGCGCCATCGGCGCCCGCACCACCGAGAGCCAGATTCACCGGGAGATGGCCTCGGCGCTGTCCTGCCCGGTCGGGTTTAAAAATGGCACCGACGGCAATACGCAGATTGCCATCGACGCCATTCGCGCCGCCCGCGCGTCCCATATGTTCCTGTCGCCGGATAAACAGGGCCAGATGACCATTTACCAAACGGCGGGCAATCCCTACGGCCATATCATCATGCGCGGCGGCCGCGCTCCCAACTATCACGTGGCGGATGTGCAGCAGGCCTGCGCGCAATTGCAGCAATTTGAGCTACCGCCGCATCTGCTGGTGGATTTCAGCCACGGCAATAGCCAGAAACAGTATCGGCGCCAACTCGACGTGGCAGAATCGGTGTGCGGGCAGATCGGCGACGGGTCGCGGCTTGTGGTCGGCATCATGGCCGAGAGCTTTTTGGTGGAAGGCAGCCAGGCCCTGATCCCCGGCCAGGCGTTGACCTACGGCCAATCCATTACCGACGGCTGCCTGGGGTGGGAAGACAGCGAGCGGCTGCTGGCCATGCTGGCCGCTGCCGCGGACAGCCGCTTCTGATAACATAACGCTATCCTATCCGCGGCCGGTCATCGGCCGTCTTAAAGGTTGCGCGACGGCGGCCTTTGAGACAGCCGAGTGCTTGGCAAAATGCAAATTAACCGGACAATGGCCGGCTCACGCTGAATTTAAACGATTTCCGATCTTATTGTACGTTGTATGCCTGCCCCCCTTAGTGATAATCAAGACAGCCCAAATAGCCGAGGTGAAGCATTATCGGAGGGGCATCCTCAATAGTATTCTGCCGGCGAGCAATGATCATAAGGAATCGGCGCATGCTAAGGATAGAATGCTATAGGTATTTTTTAACTTAATTGATCTTTTCTTATTACCAGGATAATGACACCGTGAACGTTTCACCGCCTCCGCTGGAGCAGGATATCTCCAGGTGCCCGCCCCACTCTGGCGGCGCCAGTTCATTTGCGGCCGGGCCGACGCCCAAAGCCGGCTTTTTTTATGCTAATAATAATCACGTAATAAGGTTACGGCGCTAAAATATCATTTTTTTCTAAACCAAAAACAAAGCGTGAAGTTTATTTTTAAAACAGGGTGATATAGTGTTACCTGCCAGCAGATATTCCCATTAATAACCCGTAAAAGTAAATGAAATAACGATTAGCGACGATAATTTTCCCTTATGACAACGTTATCATTCATTGGCGTAGCCTAGGGTATAAGGAAATATTTATGAATAATGTATATAAATCATCAAATAATGTTTTTTCAAGCCAGACTCAACATTTCCGGCCTAATACAACATCAACGGTTTTTTTGCACCACTATGCTGAATCAATTATTAATGTCAAAAATATTTACACTGGAAAAAAAACCAGCCACATCCCAAAAAAACGGCAAATCGATATCTGCCTAAATAAAAAACGGGCAAGGGATATTAATGATAAAAAAGTTGATCATTTATTTTGTTGCGTCAAAGAACTTAGAAGTAACTTGGACTGTTTATTAAATCCGGGTAATGAAAAATATATTAATATTGAATTGGACTACGGAAAATTTTCTATTTTGACTAAATGCATTTCACTGCCCAGCGGCAGGTCGATTTATGCAGGATGTTTTGAGAAAAACCTGATCATATCAGACGGTAGTAATTATTATATCGAATGCCCCCGGCAAAACAAACCAACGCTTGTGGCAACGTTATCAAGCCTGATTGCGCACCTCACGCAGGGTAGCGGTTGGCCCGACGCAAACGGCCGGCCCGGCTGGATGCAAAGCGCCTTTAACTGGTTTAGCGACATGCGCGACCCGCTGGTTTTTCCCCAGGCCGGCGCCAAGATGATTTATCCCGCCAATTTCAGCTCACAATCCGTCCTCTATAGCGCAAAGGCTGAATTTTCCGCGCAGTTGGCACCCGGTGGTCCGACGGAACGCGATATAGACTTTACCCAGCTAGCTACCCTATCGCCCCTGGCGACGCCGGCCTCAGCGTATTTACCCAGTGCCACCAATACAACGGCCGACATTTCCAGTCAATTAATATTTAATATCGATGGGCATGAATTTAAAATTTTACCCGCCAATCTCGAGGCCGAAACTCAGCTACAAAGCATTATGCAAGATTTTTTGCAGCACAAAACCTATGCAGCAGCTAATTCATTGGCAATGTTGCTCGAATTTGACGCGTATATAGGGCGAAAAATGGCGATAATATTTCATCAAGGTCTCTATCTCAAAGATAAAAATCAATCGTTGAATGTTATCGTTTTCAAGATGTGTTCTGAAAATATTATTTTGACCATGGGGATATTAGCGGCGGAAAATTCAGACACGGCTAAACTCATAGTAAAACATGCCGTTAATCAAATTAGGATAAGCGATTACATTCTCGATATTGAAAAGAAAGTCACCAAAGGCTCACGCCGTGTTGATATGGATATTATCAATGATATTGTTTCTCACCTAAAGAATAAAAGCTTCGCCATGGCAAAAGAGAAAATAATTGAAAAAATAATGGATGCAGAGCATGATGACAAAATTCATCTCGAAAAAAAATTACATTACCTTTCGTTGTGCCAGGAGGCTTTTGATGAATATCGCCTCCAGTTGACCTTAGATAATTTCCCTCCATTGGCACGGATGTTATATTTAAACACTCAACAGATTTATAGCGCATTGATTGGGGGTGAGCCTAGACACTTGGCAGACTGTTTAGTGAAATTAAAATTTTATCATATATTTGAATATACACGTCTAAATGGCATTAGCATATTTAGCTTAAATTTCATTTTGCCAGGAGAAATAACAAATTTATGGCGTATTTTTATTGAAGATGAGCATGAATTCGACAAAGATAGAATGGACAAAATATTCACTGAAGATCTGTTAAGCTTTATTTACCAACGAAAACCCGCACATTTGTACCTGGATAAGCTATTGGATTTAATCAATTTGTCCCGCCTGGATGAAAGAAACGCCGGCGACAGTGTGAACTGGTATGAAAAAAATCTAAAGCCATTCAATCATGCCCATCAAATTTTATCGAAGCTCATAGAAAATAATTATATTGAACAAGTTAAATTTCATGAGCACCGTGCTTGGCATGATGAATTTACGAGAATTATACACAGTGATAAAACGATTTACATTTTATTGACGTATTTAACCAACCTGCAAAAATTATTTATTGATATTACCGTCGAATATTTGGTTGATAAAATACGCTTAACAGCGGCAACACAAGAGCAACGTATAATAGCGGCTAAAATCGAAGCGGTGCGGGACGAGTTTGGAACGTGGGCGCGAGATAAAGATGATTTTAGTATATTGACAAAATATCTGGATCTTGAAAAGGACGGTCATCTAGTTATTTTGATCAAAGCGGCGGTATTATGGTATTTTTCTCAACAAGATAACATCAACGATGAATCCCTAAACACGATTAATGTGCTTGCTGTTCTTAAGCAGTTTATATCCGCTCAGCAGAGAATAATGCTTGAGTATAATTCTCGTCATCAACAAAATTTTACCAGTATTTTCCAGCTTAAGACTTCATCACAAATACATGACCTAGATGAATATTATCTACAATTCAAACATTATAAATTGCATGATTCTTTTTCAGAAGCACAAAAATTCACCATGCGTGCTTTAGACAACTCGGCCATAAATTACATAGACATTATATACCCCTCAGAATATATATTATGTTTTAAGGTATTTTCCCGCAATTATGTTCCTAACTATTTGAGCCCATTTACCTCAACCTACCTGCCTGGAGAAAATATTGGGTATATAATGCTTGTAAAATTATATAGCAACCGCATCATATTGGCATCCACGCTAAACGGTTTACCTTTTATTACTGATATCGATAACCATGAAAAAAATGACGTCATCAACCAGCTAAAAGTGTATTGGACTGATTGTAAAACCAGTTTAAATTTAAAAAATAGACCTTATTTTCCAATGAATGAAACCACATTGTTAACGCTGATCCCCAGCGTTGATGCCAATAGCCACCGGTCAACGTCCATGTTAGATATACTCCTGCATCCCCCGGAGGAACAATCGCTAGACATTGCCGCACCTGAATATACATTGGTTGCCGTAAAAAACAACGATATTGATTCAATTTTATCAGATTACACGCCTAATCGTAATGATTTTTTTCAACCATTAAGCATCAATAATTCATTAATGACTAATTTCGACTATTTATATCAGGCAACCTTAATATCAATTACCGACGTATTAAAAGACAGCTTGCGCGAATATACTTGGCTGGAACATGTTGTTTCTTTTATTCCGTTTTTTACTACGTTGTTCCGTCACTGGCATGATGAAGAGCATAAATTCGAATTTCAGGAAGTTATTTTTGATATCTATGATCTGATATCAACATTGGTATCTCTTGCCGGACAATTCAAAAATCTATCCGAAAAAACATTAAAACAGGCCTTACATAAAGCCATCGCCCAGAAAGTTAGCCATAGCCATATCAAAAGCTTTATCATCGATGAGCTCATTAATTCATCTTCTGGAATAGGGGTAAAAATGACAAAATCTGTATTTAATGAAATATCTTCTTTTTATAACATCATTCATCCTTCAGGAAAAGCATTAACAGTTTTTATTGAGAACATACAATTTAAAGTCCTGGAAACCATATCTCTAGCCAATCAATTAATAAAATCCGAGAGCTTGCAAAAAAAAATGCTACGCCAGCCTTGGAAATCGGATGTCGATGAAAAAACCTTAAAAACATTAACTACCGGTGTTTTCACGGAAAATTCAACAGCCTCAGAGAATTTTTTTGTCATCAATGATAATGACTACTTCCCGGTTTTTTGGGATAAATATTACGGCGAGTGGAGAATTATTAACTCATATGGCCCTGACTATAAGAATTTAGCCATTCCGGTTGCCCGGAGCCATTCTGGTAACTGGGTAGCCAGTGTTGGTCAACTGGTCGACCTTAAATTTTCATCATTTAGCTTCAGCCCTGTGCATCCCAAGTGGTTTGACAGTGCGAAGATAATTATCATCGAGCCGGCCAGAATTATCACTAATGTAAAACCCCCTGACAATGACTTGATACGTTTTCATAAAAAAATACTTAACTTTTATCTGCAAAGGCATTATTTTTCGCAGCGGGTCATAGGTAGGAAAGTTGAATATGATCTCTTCCTTGATAAATCTTTTCACTCTTTTTCCATCAAACATGAAATCCTGGCATTACAGGAGTTTGATGGGTTTTCCCATGATAAGAAGGCCGCGGAACTGGCGATTAAAACGATGAACGAGCAGGATGTTAGCATAGTGCATTTGCGCGCCATATGCGGTTGGCGCAGTAAGCATGACATTATGGCCAAGACGTACTTCGCTTTGCTCATTGAGCTAAAAAATTTAAAATATGTTATTGATTTAGAAGATATTCGTTCCTCTTTAGGCATCATTGACAAAGGAGATGTCTTTATGGAAGACGAGTGGATTATGATGATGAACAATTCGCCCTCTATATTTGAATTGATCAAATTCAAAAATTTTTATTATATTACAGATGCCAAATATTTCAGCTATCGAGAGGCCACTGCGCCTTATGCTTATATAAAAAACGGTTTTCTACTGAAAGAACCCATTTGGTACAAGCCTTTAATGATTAGCAAAACCAATATCTCTAAGAAAACAAATATTTCATATGGACATGCCGATAAACATGATCTTCTGCTTGCAGCAAGGGCATTGCGTAACAAACCAGGTGGTTACGTAGATAAAGAAAAATTCCTCTTAGATGTTTTGTGGCATGCTGGATTACTTGACAATACGGGTGCTGCGAACTTACTGCGCATGATAAAACTCGCTAAAACCGACCACGTGATGAGTCAGGCGATTTTAGGTAATATGCAAAAAGCATCTTCTTTGGTAACACTATTAAAGGTAAATAAAGGTAAACTTGTCGCCTTTTATGATTCTTCAAATCACCTTAAGCATTTATCATTATGCTTAGGTAATGGCCGTTTTATAGGATTGGGGAATGATTTTTTTGGTTTAACGCCTCAGTCAAGATCCTCGCTAATCATTGTTGAGCAAATGGGCGTTTTTATCCATGGCATACTGAAACCATATCACTGTGAAAAAAAATTTTCTGTCTTTGCCGGTGATGCTTTCGGCGCAACCGATGATACCCAGGTGATACTGGACGATCCTCCTAAAAAAAAGATACCTCAATATTCAAGCGATGGCCGTATTAAAGGGTACCTTGAACAACTGATACCTCGGGAACAGGTTCTGCTGGGCAAAAAATGCCATATCGCCGTCATTGGCAGTGACAAACCGCGTTTGTCTATTAAATTTCATGGCGCGCCGTTTAATGTTAATAATCTGGATGCCATTGAATTCTCGGATATCATTAAGGGGCTTGCCTATCTTGATGGCGCAAAATTCGCACTAAAAAATATTACAGGCATCGACCTGGGTTCCTGCTTTTCTGGCTATGGACGCCGCTACTCCACCGCGCAGATACTTGCCGATGAGCTCGGCATGAAAATCCGCACCGCGCCGCATTATATTACTGACGCGGTACGGCGAAGAAGACCGGAATGGTTTCATGATTTTGAGCCATGCGACGTTCGCATAACTAACAGGGGCAACCTCAGCCTCAGCCAAGCGTCCTCTTGGCATAACGACCAAGAGTTTATAGACGTGCAGGTTACACATCGCGCAATGCATGATGTTATGCATGAAGTTCGCGAGGTTATTCGCAGGCTGGGCTCTGTTCGGCGTAGGCGAGATATTGAACAAAGCCCATTACTTGGTGTAGCCAAGCACGTCCCGTTTATTTATATCGATATATTGCAAATATTTTTTACGCCAAATCGTCATCATCCCCGCACCGTGGGTAATATTACCTTAAATTCCAACTCACTTTTATTGCTTGATAAAATATTGATGGATTACGCTATTATTGGTGACGAGGAAGATTTCATTATCGAACAGGCTTTTATGGATATTATTTTATCGATCGATGAGTTTAAATATTTATCTGACCGGTTTAACCACCTTGCGCCCCAGAGCGAACCAGGCCGGCAAAGGGTCTCAGCTTGAGCAGGATATCTCCAGATGCCTGCCCCACTCCGGCGGCGGCGCCGCCAGGTCGTCAAGCGCCGGATTATCCTCGAATGGCCGGCGCAGGGCCTGATGGAGACGGCTTAAAAACGCGGTATCGTTATGTTCGGCGCCTTCGATGGCCCGCTGGGCCAGGTAATTGCGCAGGATAAATTTGGGATTTTTAGCCAGCATCGCCTGCCTGCGACTATCGGTATCCTTTCCTTCCTGCAGCAGCCGCCGGCGGTAAACCTGATACCAGTTGTCAAACCCCGCCAGGTCCTTCATTTCATCGCGCAGCAGCGAGCGGGGATTATCAGCCTCGCTTTCGCTTAACAGCCGGAATACCCGCGTATAGTCGCTGCCTTCACGCGCCATCAGGCCAAGCAGGCCGGTAAGGATGGCGTTATCTTGTTTATCGCGCGTGGCAAAACCCAGCTTGGCCCGCATTTCTTCCCCATAGGCGTCCATCAGCGCCGGCTCATAGCGATCAAGCGCCTGCTCCAGGTCGCTTACCGGCATCAGCCCGGACAGCGCCTGCGCCAAGCGGTGCAGATTCCATAACCCTACCGCCGGCTGGTTATCGAAGGCATATCGCCCCTGATGATCGGAGTGATTGCAAATATAACCAGGTTGATAGGCATCGAGAAAACCGAACGGCCCATAGTCGATGGTGATGCCCAGGATCGACATATTATCGGTATTCATGACGCCATGGGCAAACCCCGCCGCCTGCCATTGGGCGATGGTGCGCGCCGTCCGTTCCACCACGTCGGCCAGCCATAAACGGTAGCCGTCCTCCAGACCCGCCAACTGCGGCCAGTGACGGCTGATAGCATAATCCGCCAGCTGTCGTACCTTATCCGGCTCGCGTCGATAGTAAAAATGTTCAAAATGGCCGAACCGCACATGGCTTTCCGCCACCCGCAGCAGCATGGCCCCCGGCTCCGGCTTTTCCCGCCAGACCGGCTCGTCGCTGGTCACGATAGTCAGCGCCCTGGTGGTGCCGATGCCCAGATGGTGCAGCGCTTCGGATGCCAGGAACTCACGCACCACCGAGCGCAGCACAGCGCGGCCGTCGCCCATACGTGAATAGGGCGTCAGACCGGCCCCTTTCAGGTGCCAGTCCATGGCCCGTCCGTTCGCCAGTTGCTGTTCGCCGAGCAGGATGCCGCGCCCATCCCCTAATTGGCCGGCCCAGGCGCCGAACTGATGGCCGCTGTAGACCTGCGCCAGCGGCTGCATGCCGGGCAGCAGTTGCTCACCTGACCACCAGGCCGCATGCCGGGCAGCGAACAGCTCGTCGGCCAGTCCCAGCTCATCGGCCAAATCCGCGCTGTGATAGAGCAGCCGCGCGCCGCGCAGCGGGGTCGGCTCAAGGGCGGTATAAAAGCCGGGCAATTGCTGAAAATAGCTATTATTGAATACCGGGGTTGATGCCATGGTTGCCTCCTTATACAAGTGTAGAACGTCCGGCGGCATATATGGCGACGGCCTGGATTGATTTGGCGCGAAGTTTGCCCGGCCTTGCGCCGCGCGGGCCGGTTTGTCCCTGAGCACCCGCCCGAGGCCCCGCTAGCGCACGGTGGCGGTCAGCCAGGCGGTAAATTCCGCGAGCGACGCCCGTTCCTGCGGGAAATCGGCCATTATCCGATGGCAAACCAGCGCCATATCTGCGGGCCGGTAGGCCACGCCCGGCAGCGCCTGGGCCAGCGCTTCCAGGGGGGTAGGATTAAGACTGTCGGTAAATAACCGGGCGCGGGCGATCGCGCCGTGCTCCACGTCGACATGCAGTTCCACTCCGCCCCAGCTAAACCGGGTATCCAGGACCTGGCTGAACGCAGGGGCCTGGCCAAAGTTCCACTCCCAGCTGCTTTGCCTGGCAAACAGCGCGGCAAAACCCGGCAGGTCCGGGACGCTTTGCGGTGAAATGACCTCTGGCTCCACCGGCTCGCCATACCATTGGCTGAATGCGGCCTGGAGATGGCGGCACAGCAGATGGTGCTCGACGGCGGGCATCACCTCGACCAGATTGGCTACCCTTGCGCGTACTGACGTGATCCCTTTGGCCTGCAGTTTTTTCGGGTCGGGATTAAGATACAACGCCAGGCGGTCGAGATCGGCGTCCAGCAGCAGCGTGCCATGGTGAAATCCGCGGTCCGCCGTTTCGCGATACGCGGAGCCGGAGAATTTACGTTCGCCGTCCGGGGTCGCCAGCACCAGATCGTTGCGCCCCGAGGCGGTGGCCGCGATGCCCATATCCCGCAGGCCGTTAAGGATGATTTGGGTCGAAATGGATTTGTCGTAACCGGGCTTGCCGGCCATAAAGGTAAAGCAGGTATTGCCCAAATCATGAAATACCGCGCCGCCGCCGCTGCTGCGCCGCGCCAGTTTGACGTTATCCTGCGCCATACGCCGGGTATTGCACTCTTTCCAGGGGTTCTGCGCGCGGCCAATCACCACGGTATCGGCGTTGCGCCATAAAAACAGCACCCGCTGGGTAGCCGGCATTTGGCGAAAGATGCACTCTTCCACCGCCAGATTGAACCAGGGATCGTAGGAATCAGACAGCAATAAACGCAAGGTTGACATATTCTTCTCCGATCGCGAAGACGTCCGG
Source organism: Acerihabitans arboris (assembly GCF_010131535.1). Taxonomy (GTDB): domain Bacteria; phylum Pseudomonadota; class Gammaproteobacteria; order Enterobacterales; family Enterobacteriaceae; genus Acerihabitans; species Acerihabitans arboris. The sequence goes on along the minus strand of NZ_WUBS01000006.1, from coordinate 131,131 downwards.
CCCGCCGATCAAATGCGCCGCGCCTGCCAATAGGCTTTACGCCAATAGACATTGTTCAGCGATGAACGGACGACGCCGCGGCTGGTCGAGGCATGGATAAAAAGGTCGTCGGTATCGTAGATGCCCACATGCAGCCCGTTGCTGCCGCTGCCGGTTTTGAAAAAGACCAGATCGCCCGGCAGCAGATCATCCCGCGAAATACGCGTGCCGATGTCGGCCTGCGCCTCGGTGGTGCGCGGCAAGATGATGGCGAAACGATCCCTGAAGGTGCGGAAGACAAAACCGGAGCAGTCCACCCCGCCCTGGTCCAGTCCGCCATAGCGATAGGGTACGCCGTGCCATTGGCGCAGCTGTGCGTGGAGGCGCGATTTCACCTCGCCGGCATCGGCCAGCCGCGGATCCGGGCTTGGCGCATGGTGGCTACAGCCGGTAATCAGTAACGTCGCGGCCAATAGCCAGAAGGACATCCGTCTCATTGTATGCTCATGACTTGATAGGTTAACCATGCTTAGCAAAAAGCACCCGAGACGACCTGCGACGGCGCGCCTGATGCCACCAGCCAGCGGCGCCCGCCGGCCTGGAGCAGGGTGAAATCCACGCCGAACACCGGCGACAGGACGTCGGGGCGCATCACCTGCCCCACGCTGCCCTGCGCCGCCAGGTTGCCCGACGACATCAGCCATACCCGGCTGGCATGATGCAGGGTATGGTTAAGGTCGTGCGCGCAGGCCAGCACGGCGATACCGGCGTCCGTTAACTCCGCCAGCAGGGCATCGAGCGCCACGCGCTGGGCGATATCCAGGCTGGCGGCGGGTTCATCGAGCAGCAGCAGGGTCGCCAGGGGATTAACGGCCGGCCAGATTTGCAATAACGCCGCCGTGAGCCTGGCCCGTTGCCATTCACCGCCTGACAACTGGTTTAGCGGGCGATTGAGCTTGTCCCCCAGGGACAACGCCGCGGCCAGATAGCCGACTGTCCGATCGACCGCCGCCTCGTCGGCATTGTGCGGCTGGTGCAGCATCAGGTACTGGAATACCGGCATGGCGGCATAAGGCAACGCCTGCTGGCACAGATAGCCCCGCCGCAGGGCTAAATCAGCGCCATGCCACTGGGCCACCGGCCTGCCGAGCAGGCTGATGTCGCCCGCCGCCGGCATCAGGCCGCCGATACAGGCCAGCAGCGTGCTTTTGCCCGCGCCGTTAGGTCCGATGATATGAATCAGGCTGCCGGGCGAGACCTGGGCCGATATGGTCGCAAGACGGCGCGGCACTGAGACCTGGCGCAGAGTTAAACACGACGACGGCCGCATCGACGGGACGCCGTTTATTTGGCCAAGGCCCGTTTGATGGCATCGAGGATAATGGGATCCCGCGGTGTCATATCCGGCGCGAAGCGCTCGATAACGGTACCGTCACGCCCCACCAGGAATTTTTCGAAATTCCATAAAATATCCTGTGGCTGTTTTGGCGCGCGGCCTTTTCCCGCCAGGCGGTCGTAGAATGCGCTGCCTTCAGGTTTTATCGCCGTGGCTTTCGCGGCAATCAGCGCCCGGTACAGCGGGTGGCGGTGCGCGCCGTTGACTTCGATTTTACTGAACATGGGAAATTCGACGCCAAAGGTGCCGCGGCAAAACGCCAAAATTTCGTCGTCGCTGCCGGGCTCCTGGCCGGCAAATTCATTGGAGGGAAATCCCAATACTTCCAGTCCCTGCGCATGCCAGGACTTATACAGGCTTTCAAGCCCCTCGTATTGATCGGTCAGGCCGCATTTCGAGGCGACGTTGACAATCAGCAGTACCGAGCCTTTATAATTTTCCAGGGTGGTGGTCTCCCCGGTAATGGTTTTCAGCGGCAGGGTAAAAATAGTATCAGTCATCTGAATCTCCTACAGGTTACAGGTAAAATCAGCAGCTTAACCTCTTGGGCACAAGCTTATCCCCTTATCCGGATTAATAGCCAGATAAATATCGGCGAGCCGAGGGTGGCGGTGACCACGCCTATCGGCAGCTCGGCGGAATACAATGCGATGCGGGCAATCACGTCCGCCAGCAGTAGTACGCCGGCGCCGGCCAGCGCGCAGCCGGGCAGCAGCCGGCGATGATCGGTCAATCCCCACAAGCGCAAAATATGCGGCACCACCAGGCCGATAAAACCGATCACCCCGGCCAGGGCCACGCTGATGCCCACCATCCAGCCAAAGGCCAGTACAAACAGATTACGCCAGATAAACACCGACAGGCCCAACTGCATCGCCTGCTGCTCGCCCAGCGCCAGCAGGTTCATGACCCGGCCCTGCAGGCATAGCCAGATGATAAACGGCAGCAGGGACAGGACCAACCATTTGTCGCGCCAGTCCACGCCGCCAAAGCCCCCCATCATCCAGTACAATAATTGGCGCAGATCCAGGCTGGTACTGAAATAGACCGCCCAGGTCATCACCGCGCTGCACACGATGCCGAGCGCGACGCCGACCAGCAGTAGCCGGGCGTTGGAGGCGCGGCGCCTGGCGAACCACAGCAGCAATAGCGTGACCGCCAGCGCGCCGCCCACGGCGCACAGGCCTAGCCCCCATACCGGTATCAGCCCCCGGCCAAGCAGCACGCCGAGGGTCAGCGCCACGCCGGCGCCGTTGGCCACGCCCAGCAGCCCCGGTTCGGCCAGCGGATTTTCAAAAATATTCTGCATCGCGGCGCCGGCAAGCGCCAGGGCGGCGCCGACGGCCATCACCGCCAGGGCGCGCGGCAGCCGCAATTGCCAGATAAAAACCCTGGCCGTATCGTCAAGCCACCGGGTCGGCCAGTACCAGACTTCCCCGGCGCACAGGCTTATCAGCAGGGCGATAAGCAAGAACAGCGCTAGCGCGCGTATGCGTACGGTATCGTGGCGATATTGCCGATATTTAAGATCGCTGAACAGAGAATCGTTTGACGGCGTCATCGCTTGAGGTCCGGTAATATAAGGTAATCAAAAGCATGGCGAAACGGCCTTTATCCTACCGGGATTAACGGCAAAGCGGTAGCGCGAAAAATGGGGGGAAACCATCGGTACGGCTCAGGCGGCGCCAGCCTAGCCGGATCCCGCGCCGCTGGAATACCGGGTTCTGGGGCGCATCGGGTAAAAAAACGGCGCCCGAACAGGGGGAGACCTGAAGGCGCCGGCGTAAAAGACCAAAAAGGTCAATACTCTTTCTGCTGTTATTATTGTTGCGGCGGTTTTATCGGTTCGCCGGCGGTTCCCTGATTCTTGCCATCCTGGCTTTTATTATCCTGGTTTTTGCCGTCATGTCCGGCCCGCGCCTGCCCTTGCTTACCGTTGCCGCCATTCTGCTGGAGATTGGCATTAGGCCCGCCGCCGGTGTTATGGGATGAAGTTTTATGAGCGGCAGGCTGTTGGCGCGTCTTGTCGCGGTTACCGTGCCCGGCGGGCGGTTTTGGCGACCAGCGGCCGCCGTCCCAGTATTCGCCGTGCTTGTTGCGTTCACCTAAATGCTTGCCCTGATGGCCGCGCCACCAGGCAGGCGTGCGCCAGTCATAGCCGTCCCAATAGTAGCCGCGGTCATTCCGCTCGCCGATCCGTACCGAAACGCCCGGCGCGTTGATATTGACCGACACCCCGGCGATTGCGCCAAGGGGTAGCGCACTAGGCGTTACCAACAGGGCCATCGCCAATAATGCTGCTTTTTGCTTCATATTCTGTTTCCCTGAATTCGTTTGCTAATGGTTATAGCAGTCGTCGAAAAGCATCACTATCAGGCATGGGTGGATTTGCATTACCCTTACGCTAACCAGACGGAATACTTACACTTAATCCTGGCTGCTCACGGCGATCGGCAAAAAAAAACCCGGCTGCCGGGCCGGGCGCAATGCTATGTTAATGCGGCTTGGGCTTGATAATTTCATGGCCGCCCTGCTGCGGCTGGCCGCCGCCGTTCTGCCGCGGACGATTGTCATGGCCGCCCTGCTGTGGCTGGCCGCCGCCGTTTTGCCGCGGACGATTGTCATGGCCGCCCTGCTGTGGCTGGCCGCCGCCGTTCTGCCGCGGTCGATTGTCATGGCCGCCCTGCTGCGGCTGGCCGCCGCCGTTCTGCCGCGGTCGATTGTCATGGCCGCCCTGCTGCGGCTGGCCGCCGCCGTTCTGCCGCGGACGGTTATCGCGCCGGTTGTCATGATCCCATGTGGAAAAGACCTGCTGGCGGCGCGGCCCAGGCCCAGGGTAGCCACGAACGCGCCGGCCATAGCCGGGAGGCGGCGCAATCGTCCAGATGCCGTTATACCAATACTGGCCCCGTTCGTTTCGCATGCCTTCAGGCATATCTTCTATCCAGCGTCCGCCGTCCCAATACCAGCCGAAATCGTTGCGATCGCCGATATCATCATCCTCGTGATCGTACCACCACTGCGGCGTACGCCATTGGTAACCGTCCCAATACCAGCCGCGCACGTTACGCTCGCCGACGTGCCGGCCGCGGTGATCGTACCACCAATGCGGCGGACGCCACTCGTCGCCATCCCAGAAATAACCGCGCTGATCTTGGCTGCCGAGGTTAATCACCATGCCTGGACCATTGGTGCTGATATACACATCCGCCAGCGCGCCGCAGGGCATTAGCAGCGCCAGCGCACATAATAAAGTGGCCTTTTTCATCATCTCAACCTGTGGCACAGATACGATTTGCTGCCGTTATAGCAGTGGGCATCAGGCCCCACTATCAGACAACGCCGCCTTTACGATAAACACGCCATTACCTTACGAAAAACTGACGGCGCCGGCGCGCGACGAAAAAAAAGGCCGCCCATGGCGGCCTTTCTGATGACTGACAATACATCACTCTTTAGGTGAGGCATTCTCGACACGGCTTTTCAACTTTTGCCCCGGACGAAAGGTCACCACCCGACGGGCAGTGATAGGGATATCTTCACCGGTTTTCGGATTACGCCCTGGACGTTGATTTTTGTCGCGCAGGTCAAAATTACCAAAACCAGATAATTTCACCTGCTCGCCATTTTCCAGCGCTCGCCGGACTTCTTCAAAAAACAGTTCCACTATCTCTTTGGCATCCCGTTTGCTCAGCCCGAGCTTTTCAAACAGGTATTCTGACATTTCAGCTTTAGTAAGCGCCATAGGTTCAATCCCTCAAGGATGCTTGGAATCGCTGTTTTAGTGCCGCCACGCATCTAGCCACGGTCGCGGCAATAGCCTCTTCTTCCAGTGTACGAGCGGTATCCTGTAATATCAGGCTGATAGCCAGGCTCTTAAAACCTTCCGCTACACCCTTCCCCCGGTACACATCAAACAAGTTTACGCCAACTACCTGATTTGCGCCAACTTTCTTACACTCTGCCATAATATCTGCTGCAGGGACGCTTTCAGCCACCACGATAGCGATATCGCGGCGGTTTGCCGGGAAGCGCGAAATGTCGCTGGCTTCAGGTACTTTGCGCGCTGCAACCTTATCCCAGAGTAGTTCAAACACCAGGGTACGGCCATTTAAATCCAGCTTTGATTCCAGTTCTGGATGTATAACACCAATAAATCCAATATGTTCCCCAGCCAGATACAATGCCGCGCTCTGGCCTGGGTGTAAAGCGGGATTATGTTCGGGCCTGAATTCAATATCGGCAACTTTGCCGGTAAGTTCAAGTAATGATTCAAGATCCCCTTTTAAATCGTAAAAGTCCACCGGTTGGCGCGCGAGGTCCCAATGTTCGTCAAAACGCGGGCCGGTAATCACACCCGCCAGCATAAGATCCTGACGAATACCGAGGTCCGCTGTTTTATCAGGAACAAAGCGCAGCCCGCTCTCGAACAGACGAACCCGATTTTGCTGGCGGTTCTGATTGTAAACCACCGCGCCGACCAGTCCGCTCCACAGGGACAACCGCATGGCGGACATCTCAACCGAGATTGGGCTTGGCAACAATAACGCCTCCTGGCCGGGGTGCAGCAGGGATTGTATCTTCGGATCGACAAAGCTGTAAGTGATCGCCTCCTGATAACCCCGATCCACCAGCAGCGTTTTCACCCGGTCAAGCGGCAGCGCCGCTTCCTGGTGCCGGGTCATTTCCAGGTTGGCGCGGATCGGCACATTGGGAATGTTATTGTAGCCAAAGACCCGGGCAACCTCCTCCACCAGGTCTTCCTCAATCTCCATATCGAAACGCCAGGTCGGCGCCACCGCTTGCCAGCTGTCTAGCCCGGCGGTCACGCCGCACCCCAGGCGCGCCAGGATGTCACTGACATCCGCATCCTCAATCCGATGGCCAATCAGGCGATCGAGCTTCTCGCGACGCAGGGTGATGGTGGCCTGACGCGGCAGCGCGGATGGCGCGGTTACATCGATAACCGGTCCCGGCCGGCCGCCGCAGATAGCGATCAGCAACCCGGTCGCGCGTTCAATCGCCCGATGCTGCAGCGCCGGGTCCACGCCACGCTCATAACGATGGGAGGCGTCGGTATGCAGGCCGTAGCGGCGCGCGCGGCCTGCGATGGCCAGCGGATTAAAAAAGGCGCATTCCAGTACCACATCCTGGGTATCGGTGCCGATGCCGGAGAATTCACCCCCGAAAATACCGGCCAGCGCCAGCGCCTTCTGCCGATCGGCAATCACCAGGGTGTCGCTGCGCAGGGCGGTCTTGGTGCCGTCCAGCAGGGTCAGGGATTCGCCCTCTTCCGCCATGCGTACCACGATACCACCTTCGATGCGCTGCAGATCAAACGCATGCATCGGCTGTCCCAATTCCAGCAGCACAAAGTTGGTGATATCCACCACCGCATCCACCGAACGCAGGCCGCAGCGGCGCAGTTTTTCCTTCATCCACAGCGGGGTCGGCGCGGCGACGTTGATGCCCTTGACCACGCGGCCCAAATAGCGCGGGCAGGCTTCGGGGGCGTCGACGCGGATCTCCAGCCGGTCCGGGATCTCCGCCGCCACGGCGTCAATCTGCGGTATGTCCAGCGGCAGGCGGTTAACCACGGCCACGTCGCGGGCGATACCCAGCAGGCCCAGGCAATCGGCACGGTTAGGTGTGACGCTGATATCAATAATACGGTCGTCAAGCTTCAGGTAATCACGGATATCGGCGCCGACCGGGGCATCCGCCGGCAGTTCGATAATACCGGCGTGGTCATCGACCAGGCCCAGTTCGGCAAAGGAGCACAGCATGCCTTCGGACGGTTCGCCGCGCAGCCTGGCGGCCTTGATTTTAAAATCACCGGGCAGCGCGGCGCCAATGGTCGCCACCGCCACCGTCAGTCCTGCGCGGCAGTTGGGCGCGCCGCAGACGATATCAAGTAATGCCTCGCCGCCGACATCAACCTTGGTCACCCGCAGTTTATCGGCATTCGGATGCTGCCTGCATTCCGCCACCCGTCCCACCACGACCCCGGCGAACGCGGGCGCGGCGTCACTCACGCCGTCCACTTCCAGCCCGGACATGGTGATTTGTTCCGCCAGCTCGTCGCTGGTGATGGCCGGATTCACCCATTCACGCAGCCAAAGTTCACTGAATTTCATGTGCTTGTCCCGCTCTATTTAAACTGTTTAAGAAAACGCAGATCGTTTTCGAAGAATGCCCGCAAATCAGTGACACCGTAACGCAACATAGTCAATCGTTCCATGCCCATGCCGAAAGCAAAACCGGAGTAGATTTCCGGGTCGATGCCGACATTACGCAATACGTTCGGATGCACCATGCCGCAGCCCAGCACTTCCAGCCATTTGCCGTTCTTGCCCATCACATCGACTTCGGCGGAGGGTTCGGTAAACGGAAAATAGGATGGACGAAAACGCACCTGCAAATCTTCTTCAAAGAAGTTGCGCAAGAAATCATGCAATGTGCCCTTCAGATTGGTAAAGCTGATATTGGTATCGATGATCAGCCCCTCCATCTGGTGGAACATCGGGGTATGGGTCTGATCGTAGTCGTTACGGTAAACGCGCCCCGGGGCAATAATGCGAATCGGCGGCTGCTTGCTTTTCATGGTGCGGATCTGCACGCCGGAGGTCTGGGTACGCAATAACCTGGTGGCATCGAACCAAAAGGTATCATGGTCGGCGCGGGCCGGGTGGTGGGCGGGAATATTCAGGGCGTCGAAGTTGTGGTAATCATCTTCGATTTCCGGGCCGGTGGCGACGGAAAAACCCAGCTCGCCGAAGAAATGCTCGATGCGTGAAATGGTGCGGGTCACCGGATGCAGTCCGCCATTTTCCATACGTCGGCCCGGCAGCGACACATCGAGGGTTTCCTGCGCCAGGCGGGCATTTAACGCGTGCGACTCCAGGCTGTCTTTACGTTCGTTCAGCGCTTGTTGCACTTCCAGTTTTACCTGGTTGATCACCGCCCCCGCCGCGGGACGCTGTTCCACCGGCAAGTCGCGCAAGGTGGTCATTTGCAGGGTTAAATGCCCTTTCTTACCAAGATATTCGACGCGCACGTTATCCAGCGCCGCAATATCCTGGGCCTGTGCGATGGCTGCTTTGGCTTGCACAACCAAATCTGCGAGATGTGGCATTGCTTTCCTCTTTTTCCGGCCTGAATGGCTTAATCGTTAATGGCAAGCAAAAAAAAACCTCCACACCGGGAGGCTTTAGCGCTATTTTTCGTTTCTTTTCTTACGCGCAAGCCCCCGGATTCAGGTGCTAAAGTAAAAGAAGAAACGGAAAATAGCAGCATTCATGCTTGCATTACCTTAAAAGTTGTACGACACGTATCGGTTAGGTAATTGATAGTAGTGTAATAAATAAATCCAGATAATAAAAGAGGGAGTTAAACTCCCTCGCTACTATCGTGTTACGCCAGCGCGCCTTTCGCTTTTTCGGCAAGGGCGGTAAAGGCCACTTTGTCGAATACAGCGATGTCTGCCAGGATTTTACGGTCGATTTCAATAGAGGCTTTTTTCAGGCCATTAATGAAGCGGCTGTAAGATATGCCGTTCTGACGGGCCGCGGCGTTGATACGCGCGATCCACAGTTGACGGAACTGACGTTTCTTCTGACGACGGTCACGGTAGGCATATTGGCCTGCTTTGATAACCGCCTGGAAGGCAACACGGTACACACGAGAACGGGCACCGTAGTAACCTTTCGCTTTTTTCAGAATCTTTTTGTGACGTGCGCGAGCTGTCACACCACGTTTTACGCGAGCCATATGCTCTCTCCTAAAGTCTTATTCGAACCAGTTAAAATGACGCTTATGCGTACGGCAGGCATGCGATGACCAAACCCAGATCGCCTTTGGAGACCATGGATTTAGGACGCAGGTGACGTTTACGCTTAGTGGCTTTTTTGGTCAGAATATGACGCAGGTTAGCATGCTTGCGCTTAAAGCCGCCGGAAGCGGTTTTCTTGAAGCGCTTGGCAGCACCGCGTACTGTCTTGATTTTTGGCATTTTTCATTTCTCTACTGCGCATTGTTAATAATATGAATCAATGAGGCGAAGGCAGCTTGCCGCCGTTTGGCGCCAGGCCGCCCTACTTGTCAGGCCTTATTGTTTCTTCTTGGGTGCGAGCACCATGATCATCTGGCGTCCCTCGATTTTACTCGGGAAAGACTCAACTACCGCCAGTTCACTCAAATCGTCACGAACGCGGTTAAGCACTTCGATACCAATTTGCTGGTGCGCCATTTCACGTCCACGAAACCGCAGCGTGATTTTGGCTTTATCGCCGTCTTCCAGAAAACGAATCAGGTTGCGTAGTTTTACCTGATAGTCGCCTTCATCGGTACCAGGCCGGAACTTGATTTCCTTAACCTGAATAACTTTTTGTTTCTTTTTCTGCTCTTTGGTGGACTTGCTCTTCTCGTAGAGGAACTTGCCGTAATCCATGATTCGGCAAACCGGCGGTTCGGCATTAGGGCTGATTTCAACTAAATCTACGCCCGATTCCTCGGCTTTTTCAAGCGCTTCATTGAGGCTGACTATACCGATCTGCTCGCCGTCGATACCCGTCAGGCGAACCTCTGCCGCGCGAATTTCTCGGTTTATACGATTGGGACGCGCCGGTTGAACTCGTTTTCCGCCTTTAATACTTTATACCTCCAGTTGATGAAGATTACGGCTGCGAATCTCAAGCTGCAGCTTTTCGATAATCTCGTTAACGTCGATGCTGCCCAAGTCGATGCCGCGGCGTGTACGCACGGCAACTTTGCCCGCTTCGGTTTCTTTATCACCGCAGACCAGCATGTAGGGCACCCGACGCAAAGTATGCTCGCGGATTTTAAAGCCTATTTTCTCATTTCTCAAGTCTGCTTTTACACGAATGCCGGCCGCGGACAATCTTTCTGTCACTTTTGCGACGTATTCCGACTGATTGTCGGTGATATTCATCACCACAACCTGCGTCGGGGCCAGCCAGGTCGGATAAAAACCCGCGTACTCTTCGGTTAATATACCGATAAACCGTTCCATCGAACCCAGGATGGCGCGGTGGATCATCACCGGTACTAAACGTTCGTTGTTCTCGCCTATATAAGAGGCGCTCAGGCGACCCGGCAACGAAAAGTCCAGCTGCACCGTGCCGCACTGCCAGGCGCGATCCAGGCAATCGAGCAGGGTGAATTCAATCTTGGGACCGTAAAACGCCCCTTCTCCCGGCTGGAATTCAAATGCGATGCCGTTTTCAGTCAAAGCGGCCGCCAGGTCTTTTTCCGCACGATCCCAGGTTTCATCGGAACCAATGCGCTTAACGGGACGAGTGGAAAGTTTAACCAGGATATTGTCGAAGCCAAACGTGCTGTAAATATCATACACCATTTTGATGCAATTGTTTACTTCATCCCGCACCTGGTCCTCAGTACAAAATATGTGGGCGTCATCCTGGGTAAAGCCGCGCACGCGCATCAGCCCGTGCAGGGAGCCGGACGGCTCGTTGCGATGGCAACTGCCGAACTCGGCCATGCGCAGCGGCAAATCGCGGTAGGATTTTAATCCCTGGTTGAAAATCTGCACGTGGCCGGGGCAATTCATCGGTTTAATGCAATATTCGCGGTTTTCCGAGGACGTGGTAAACATATGCTCGGCATAGTTTTCCCAATGGCCGGTTTTTTCCCACAGCACACGGTCCATCATGAACGGACCCTTTACTTCCTGGTAGTGATAGGCTTTCAGCTTCATGCGCACGAACGCTTCCAGTTCGCGGAAGATGGTCCAGCCGTCGTTGTGCCAGAACACCATGCCGGGCGCGTCTTCCTGCATATGGTACAGATCGAGCTGCTTGCCGATTTTGCGGTGATCGCGCTTGGCGGCTTCTTCCAGATGCTGCAAATAGGTGTTCAGCTGCTTCTTATCGCCCCAGGCGGTACCGTAGATGCGCTGCAGCATCTTGTTTTTACTGTCGCCGCGCCAGTATGCGCCGGAGGTCTTCTGCAACTTGAAGTGATGGCAAAAGCGCATGTTCGGCACGTGCGGCCCGCGGCACATATCGACATATTCTTCATGGTGATACAGGCCCGGGCGGTCGTCATGGCTGATATTTTCATCGAGGATCGCCACTTTATACTGTTCGCCACGGGCGACGAACGCGTCGCGCGCCTGCTGCCAGCTGACTTTTTCCTTGATGACGTCGTAATCTTTGTCGGCCAGCTCGTGCATACGCTTTTCCAGCAGGTCGATATCTTCCTGGGTCAGCGTGCGATCCAGATCCACGTCGTAATAAAAGCCCTTGTCGATCACCGGGCCGATGGCCATTTTGGTGGCGGGCCACAGCTGTTTGATGGCATGTCCCAGTAAATGCGCGCAGGAGTGGCGGATAATGTCCAGGCCGGCTTCGTCTTTGGCGGTAATGATGGCCAGTTGCGCATCATCGGTAATCATATCGACGGCGTCGACCAACTCACCGTTTACGCGTCCGGCAATGCAGGCTTTCGCCAGGCCAGGACCGATATCTCGGGCCACATCCAGGGGTGAAACGGGGTGGTCGAACTGACGCTGGCTTCCATCAGGAAGAGTAATAACAGGCATGGTGGTTTCCTTGATTTGCAGTGGTGATCCACACGCAAGATCACATACAAATTTAATTTATGTTATAAAATCAGCAGGTTGATTATGCTATCTCGTTATACCTTACGAAATATGAACACAAAGATGTCTTAGCTTGCCAAATCATCCCGATATTACATAAACAACTAGGGCCAGATAGTAACACTATGAACTTATTGGCATCTACAAAAAAATGCCTGGGCACTCCGCACCCTTGATTTCACCGGCGCCTTGACGGCTTTGGCGCGGGCGAGAACCAGGCGCGTGGCCTTAGCGTCAGGCCAGGCGCTGGTTAACACCTAAAAACCATAATAATTGTGTCCACTTACTACCGGCATGGTGCTAAGCTCTTTTGCGCCGCGATCGTTCCAGCATGCCGGTCTATATAAAAAACCAGTTTCCCGAAGCCGTATACATTGAGATACCAACCGGGCTATCTGGCCGGAAAGAAATAACCCAAAGTCTATTCAACAGACGCTGTTTCGATGGAAATAACACATGAAAATATCGCTGGTCGTTCCCGTCTTTAATGAAGCTGAGACCATACCGCTATTCTATCAAGAGGTGCGGGGTTTTGAACTCCTGCGGCAATATGACGTGGAGATCGTGTTTATCAATGACGGCAGCAAGGACAAAACCGCTGATATTATCGCGGCGCTGGCATTGGCCGACAGCCTGGTGGTGGCGGTGGACTTCACCCGCAATTTCGGCAAGGAGCCAGCGCTGTTCGCCGGTCTGCGCTACGCCAGCGGCGAGGCTGTGATCCCTATCGACGTCGATCTGCAAGACCCGATTGCGGTGATTCCCCTGCTGATCCAAAAATGGCGGGACGGCGCTGAAATCGTGCTGGCTAAACGCTCGGACCGCTTGACCGACAGCCGGATGAAACGTAAAACCGCCGAATGGTTCTATAAGCTGCATAATAAAATCAGCTCGCCGAAAATCGAGGAAAACGTCGGTGACTTTCGCTTAATGTCGCGCCAGGTGGTGGATAATATCCTTACGCTGCCGGAGCGGAACCTGTTTATGAAAGGCATACTTTCCTGGGTGGGCGGCCGCACCGCGGTGGTGGAGTATTCGCGCGCCAGCCGGGTGGCCGGCGAGTCTAAATTCAACGGCTGGAAGTTATGGAACCTGGCCATCGAGGGAATCACCAGTTTTTCCACCGTCCCTTTGCGTATCTGGTCCTATATCGGCCTGAGCGTCGCCCTGTCCTCTTTTTTCTACGCCATCTGGATGATTATCGATAAATTAGTCTGGGGCAATAACGTGCCCGGTTATCCTTCCCTGATGACGGCGATTCTGTTTTTGGGCGGCGTCCAGCTTATCGGCATCGGCGTGCTCGGCGAATATATCGGACGAATCTATATGGAAACCAAGAACAGACCGAGGTATATAATCAAGAAGGACGGCTAACTATCCCGGGAGATGCCGTTAAGCCCATCGAGGATGGCGGCAATCGGGTCGGAAGCGAGGATGGAATTTTGCTACAAATTGAAAACATCTTAATAATGGGCACCCAACAGAACATTATCACGGCGTATAAAGTGTCAAGTAAAAAAAATTGCTTTGCACCAAAAAGCAGCAAACCCGCCGAAGCGGGTTTGCATGAATCAGCATGTCATCATGAGGTAAATTATACCAAAGCAGTAACGACAGCGACCCAAAAAGCCATGCATATCAATACTATGCTGGGCAACGTTAAACGATAGAACTGATCCATAACAACCTCACATTTACCTGACATCTTTTAAGAATAATCCTACACCTTTTCTTGTATCAAAAACAGGATCTGGATCATTCTTTAATAAATATTATCTATCCAAAACGCTCGCTGGATCACGTTACGCACCGGGTATTCTCCCCGGACGACGGGTAATTGCGGCGACAGGTTCCCGCTCGTCACATCTGGCCGTTGATCTGCACCAAAACACCGGATAAACCGGCTAGTACCGCCAGCAAAAGCAGGCTAATCCACTTCCAACGCTGTTCTGATTTGCTACTCATCTTGTTCTCCCCTAATCCGTCAATGGCTATATCGACCGGGTCGGTAAAAACTTGAGCGAAAAAAATAAAATAATTACGCCAACCCTTGTTGCGTCATCGGGACCGGGCGTGGTTGGTGCTATGCTGGTGGTCGTTTCGTTGCAAGGAGAATGTTATGACACAAATAACGACCCTTACCCTGGCGCCTTCTCTGGATAGCGCCACCACCACCGACCGTATGTATGCCGAAGGGAAACTGCGCTGCTCCGCACCGCAGTTCGAGCCCGGCGGCGGCGGCATCAACGTGGCGCGGGCGATAGTGCATCTCGGCGGCAAGGCTTCCGCGCTGTTTCCCATCGGCGGTCCCACCGGACGGCATCTGGCCGACCTGTTGACCGAGGAAGGCGTAACCGCCGTCGCGTTGGAAACCCATGACTGGACGCGGCAGAACCTGCATGTCCATGTGGAAAGCACCGGCGAGCAATATCGTTTTGTCATGCCGGGCGCACGACTGACGGTTGATGAATTCCAGCTTTTCGAACGGCACCTGGCGGGCTTGCCGCAGGGTTCCCTGCTGGTGATAAGCGGTAGCCTGCCGCCGGGCGTCGGCGTGGAGAACCTGCGGCATTTATTACGCGAGGCGCAACGCCAGGGCCTGCAGTGTATCGTCGACACTTCCGGGCCCGCGCTGAGAGCCTGCCTGGAGGTCGGCAACCTGGCGCTGGTCAAGCCCAATCAAAAAGAGCTGGCCGAACTGGTCAATCGCGACTTAATCGATCCCGACGCGGTACGGCAGGCGGCCCTGGAAATCATCAGGCAGGGTAAAACGCAGCGCGTGGTGGTGTCGCTCGGTCCCCAGGGCGCGCTGGCGGTAGATAAGGATAATGTGTTCCAGGTCGTGCCGCCGCCGGTAAAAAAAATGAGCACCGTCGGCGCGGGCGACAGCATGGTGGGCGCAATGACGCAAAAGCTTGCCGATGGCGCGGATCTGCTGGATATGGTGCGTTACGGGGTGGCGGCGGGCAGTGCCGCCACGTTGCATAAAGGTACGCGCTTATGCACATTAAAGGATACGCGGCGCATTTATGATTACCTGCGCCAGGACGACGTTATCTGACCCGATGATCATCATCACGGACAGGTCATATATTGCCGGAGTAAACCAGGCGCAGGTTACCGGCCGACCCACGGCCGGTTGAAATCAGTCAATTTTCTTTTCCGTGCAAACCGACGTTGTTTGCGCGGGATCGTTTTTACTATCCCACTGTTTTAACTTCCCAAGATCCATAATTATCAGTTGACATACGCGGCGTTCACAACAACACTCTCTCAACGCTTACCAGAAGTCTTCCCGCGCTAACGCCGTGCCGCGCATCCGGCTTCTTCGGCAAGTCCTTTCATTTGAATCCGGTACGCGCCGTTGATTTTTTTAAGGCCGTGCAGTTGCCGGTTCGCTCCAACGGCCCATCGTCGTCGCACCGCCGGCGGATGCGCCGGACCGGCTGTTTTTGCAAAGTTGTCACCGAGTTCTCATCGAAATGATTCAGACCTTATCGGCAAAGCGACTGTGGGGGAAATGACGATGTGGCACGCCATTAGCACGATGTTGGCAGAAAAATTTACCAGGGACGAAATCAGCGCACGACGTGAATTGCCCGGCGGAGAGTTACATTCCGCCTGGTATATCCGCTACGGCGCACACGAAGTATTTGTAAAATCCGATACGCGTGAGCTGCTGCAAAAATTCACCAACGAAGCCGACCAGCTGGCGATGCTGGCGCGCAGCCGTACGGTCCGGGTGCCGGAGGTGTATGGCGTCGGCAGTTCCCGCGATGAAAGTTTTTTGTTGCTGGAATTCCTGGTGGAACGGCCTTTCGATGCCCATGGCGCCTATTGCCTCGGCCAGCAGCTTGCCCGGCTGCACCGGTGGAGCGAACAGCCTCAGTTCGGCCTCGATTTTGATAACGACCTCTCCACGGTAACGCAGCCCAACGCCTGGCAGCGCCGCTGGGCGGTATTCTACGCCGAACAGCGCATCGGCTGGCAACTGCAGTTGGCGGCGGAAAAAGGCCTGTATTATGGTGATATCGATATGATTATCGACCAGATCGCCACACGCCTGCACGAACGCCAGCCCCAGCCCTCGCTGCTGCACGGTGATTTATGGCCGGATAATTGCGCCAACAGCAGTAACGGCGGCTTTTTATACGATCCGGCCTGCTACTGGGGCGATCGTGAATGCGACCTGGCCATGCTGCCTTTATACGACCAGCTGCTGCCGCAAATCTACGACGGTTACCAAAGCGTCTGGCCGTTGGATAAAGGTTTTATCGATCGCCAGCCGATTTATCAGCTCTATTACCTGTTAAACCGGGCGAGCCTGTTTGGTGGTGAACATATCGCCATCGCCAGCGAAGCCCTGGATAAGCTGTTAAGCGCCGAATAGGACGGGATATCGGGGCAGCAGGCCGCCGCCCCAGCGTATTCAGATCATGCCGAGCAGTTTGAGGACAAAATAGCCCACGACCACGATAATGATAGGCAGGATGTACAGCGGGAAAAACTGCAGCAGGATGGTATGGCGCGGCATGACGATTTTTTCCTCCATTTGCGCCCTGCTCAGGCCGTCGGTTCCCCGGGCCCGTTCCAGCACCATCTGGTCCTCCACGCCTTCGCGCACATGCCGTACCTGGCGGGACATGCGCGCGCCGGAGGCGGTCAGCGCCAGCCCGACGAAGATCAGGATATAGACAAGCCAAAACAGCAGGTTAGAGCTGAACCCCTGGCCGGAGAATACCGGCTGCGGTGAGTTATACCAAAATACATTCAGAAATGAGGTGTTAAACCGCAGCATGTCGATCATGACATGAAAAAAATCGGCCATTACCGCATTTATTCCCTTATTTTGTTCACTATGTCGGTAGAGAAATTTCAGAATAGAGATCAATGTAGAGAGTAAAGCCGGTATAAAGATAATCCATCCCGCGAGCCGTTTGATCACGGCCAGGCGGCCAGCTTGTTGATACGTCATGTGCTCCCCTTGTTAAACGACGCCAACCATAGCCCTTAAGTTTATCTATAATTTACCTTTTCTGCTTTGTTTTATGCCGGGTAGTTTTTTGCCTATCGATTTTTCCGCGCCGGCATCCCGTTATACGCCGATTGGTGCTACCCTCAACGCTCATCCTTTTTTGCAACCAGGAGCGCAGGGCATGGCGTTAAATCTTCCCCAGCAAGCCGTTATTTTTGATATGGATGGACTGATTATCGATTCTGAGCCGCTGTGGCATCAGGCGGAGCTGGATATATTCGCCGCCATGGGCCTGGACTCGTCGGCGCACGACAGGATACCGGACACATTGGGCATGCGCATCGATCAGGTGGTAAAAGTCTGGTATCAGTTAAGCCCGTGGCAGGGAGCCACGCTGGAAGAAGTCACCAACGGCATCATCCAGCGCGCCGTGACGTTGATAGACCAACGCCGTCCACTGCTGCCGGGGGTCGGTCACGCGCTGGAAACGGCCAGGTCATGTGGCTTGAAGATTGGCATGGCATCGGCCTCGCCGCTGTTTATGCTGGAGAACGTGCTGGAAATGTTCAATCTGCGCCGCTATTTCGACCATCTGGCGTCGGCGCAGAATTTGCCCTACAGCAAACCGCACCCCGAAGTCTATTTGCAGGCGGCGGCAAGCCTGGGCGTCGCGGCGGAACGCTGCACCACCCTTGAGGACTCCTTTAACGGCATGATCGCCACCAAAGCGGCGCGGATGCGTTCGATTGTGGTGCCGGATGCCGCCTTGCGCGCCGATCCCCGCTGGGCGGTGGCCGATTTCAGGCTGGCGTCGCTTGAGGAGTTAACCCCCGGGCACATCCGCTAAATAACGGGTAAGCGGCACTGTCGCTTCCCGCGCCGCCGGTTATCGGCAACACCAACGCGCCGCATGCCGGCCGGGGCCGATACGCGCCCCGCGGGCAGCGCGATTCAAAGAAAATCATCCCGTTTCGGCGTGAAGGTGTCGATCAGCACGCTGTTATCCTCAAGCGCCAGTACGCCATGCATTTCATGTTTTACCGCGCGATAGGCATCGCCGGTTTTCAGCACCCGCGTTTCACCTTCGATGGTTACCTCGAAGCTGCCGGCGGCAACGTAGGCGATCTGATCGTGGATATCATGCTGATGCGGCGTGCCGATCGCCCCCTTGGCAAAATGGACGCAGACCATCATCAGGTCGTCGCTCCAGGTCATGATTTTTCGTTTAACGCCCTCGCCCACGGCTTCCCATGGCGTTTCCCGATCGATATAAAAAGTTTTCATGCTCACTCCCGATTAAAACCGCCCGGCCGATAGGGTGCGTAAAACGACGTTTGCGGCGGCGGTACAACGTCTTTTCAGATGACTCATTTTAAAGTGAAGCGGACGGAATGAAACCGAAAAACATCAAAAGCATGACGTTCCTCATAAAATAAATAAAACAATATTTCATTTTTATTGAATTAACATCCCGCTAGCACTATCATTTCAGCATTAAACGAGAACGCTTTCCTTCGGGTTAAAGCCATATTGAGAACATGTTCTGAAAGAGAGGCATTACCATTATGCAAGTTCGCCAAAGCATTCATAGCGATCACGCTAAACAACTGGATACCGAAGGACTGCGCAGCCAGTTCATGATCGAGAAAATCTTCGAGGAAGATGCCTATACCATGACGTATAGTCATATCGACCGCATCATCGTCGGCGGCATCAAGCCCGTCACCAAAGCGGTCGCCATCGGCGCCGAAGTGGGCAAGCAGCTGGGCGTGAGTTATTTCCTGGAACGTCGCGAACTGGGCGTTATCAATATCGGCGGACCGGGCGTCATCGTCGTCGACGGCAAAACCTACGAAATAGGCCATCAGGAAGCCCTGTATGTGGGCATGGGGGCTAAAGACGTGCAGTTCACCAGCGTGGACGCCGCCAAGCCGGCCAAATTTTATTACAACAGCGCCCCGGCGCACACGACTTACCCAAGCCGCAAAATCACCCTGGCCGAAGCGTCTCCGCAGACCATAGGCGATAACGCCACCAGCAACCTGCGCACCATCAACAAATTTATCGTTCCCGACGTATTGCCGACCTGCCAGTTGACCATGGGCCTGACCAAGCTGGCCGAGGGCAACCTGTGGAACACCATGCCGTGCCATACCCATGAGCGCCGCATGGAAGTCTATTTCTACTTTGATATGGACGAAGAAACCGCGGTATTCCATATGATGGGCCAGCCACAGCAAACCCGTCACCTGCTGGTGCATAACGAACAGGCGGTGATCTCGCCGAGCTGGTCGATCCATTCGGGCGTGGGCACTAAAAACTATACCTTTATCTGGGGCATGGTCGGCGAAAACCAGGTTTTCGACGATATGGACCATGTAAAAGTCAGCGAAATCCGCTAATAACGTTTCCGGCCGCACCTTTCCGGCCCTTTAAACACACAACGTTGTCGGCCGCGTCCGGCCGCCAATAATGAGGTTCTGGTATGATTTTAGATTCATTCAATTTGCAGGGTAAAGTGGCGCTGATTACCGGTTGCGACACCGGCCTGGGTCAAGGCATGGCGATCGGCCTGGCGGAAGCCGGTTGTGATATTGTCGGGGTCAACATCGTCGATCCGGAGGAAACCATTGCCAAAGTCACCGCCCTGGGGCGTCGTTTCCTGAGCCTAACCGCCGATTTGACCAAGACCGACGATATCCCGGGCATCATTGGAAAATCAGTAGCTGAATACGGCCATATCGATATTTTGGTGAACAACGCCGGGATTATCCGTCGCGAAGACGCCATCGAGTTCAGTGAAAAGAACTGGGACGACGTGATGAACATCAATATCAAAACCGTGTTCTTTATGTCGCAGGCGGTGGCGCGCCAGTTTATTAAGCAGGGCAAAGGCGGCAAGATCATCAATATCGCCTCCATGCTGTCCTTCCAGGGCGGGATCCGCGTGCCCTCCTATACCGCGTCAAAAAGTGCCGTCATGGGCGTTACCCGTTTGCTGGCCAACGAATGGGCCAAGCACAATATCAATGTCAACGCCATCGCGCCGGGCTACATGGCCACCAACAACACCCAGCAGCTGCGCGCCGACGAAGGCCGCAGCAAAGAGATCCTGGAACGTATCCCCGCCGGTCGTTGGGGCCTGCCGGGCGATCTGAAAGGTCCGGCCATTTTCCTGGCCTCCACCGCTTCGGACTACATCAACGGCTACACCATCGCCGTGGACGGCGGCTGGCTGGCGCGTTAATCGGAACGTGCTGAGAGCAACACCATGAATGCGGGGATGGGTAAAGACGCCGTAAACACATCCCCGCAGGCTCAGGCGCGCCATCCGTGGCGCGCTACGTTTTTTTTCCCTCGCCCGCCATCCCCGCATCAAACCCATGCGCAGATTTGCCGGCAAATTCAACGCTGTTTATACAGTTTTTTTTTGTTACGATGTAACCTATTTCAGCTTTAGCCGGATTCCTCTATACTGGACAAATGACCAGTTCGATAGGCATCCACCCGTTATGACCGCTGAAGGGCACCTCATCTTTGCTCTGGCAAGCACCATTTTGGCCAAAAAAATGGAGCTTTCACCTGCGCTCGCCCAAGGCGATTGGTGGCATATCGTGGCCGGCGGGCTGTTGACCTGCCTGCTGCCCGATATCGATCATCCCCAGTCATTTCTTGGTCAACGCCTGAAATGGCTGTCGCTGCCCATCGCCCGCGCGTTCGGGCATCGCGGCTTTACCCACAGCCTGCTGGCCATTATCGCCGGTATCCTGCTGTTTACCTTAAAGCCGGACCCCGCCATGCTCATCCCGCTGGATGCGTTCCAGGGCATGATTCTCGGCTATTTGAGCCATATCGTCGCCGATATGCTGACACCGGCCGGCGTGCCGTTGCTGTGGCCGTGCCGGTGGCGCTTTCGCCTGCCGATACTCTATCCGCAAAAAGGCAACCAGCTGGAACGGGCGCTGTGCGTGGCGGTATTGATCTTTGCCGTGCAGCATCCCCAGGGGACGCCGCTGGGCGCCCAAATATCCATGCCGGATTCCGTTGCGGCGTTATGGCACAGGGTACGCGGTAATTTCTAACCTCCCTTTTGCCGCCAATATCATCTTTTCAGAAAATAAAGTGCAATTGCGTCACGCCCCCCGATCCGCTGCAAAAACTGTTCTATAGTTGATCTACCGCGCATATAACCATAACTGCGGACCAGCCAATGTTTGCCATTTCACTGGTAAGAGGAGCAATGTACAATGTCAAAACCCACAGATCCCGCGCAAGGTAAAAAACTCCTGACCCATCCGGCCCCTGCCCCCGACGGCAGTTCGGCGCAACCTGGATTGGGCCATTTGGCCCCGGACGACAACAGTCATCTGGCGCAACCCGGCAGTTCGGAACCCGGAAAGCAGCCCACCGTCTCCGGCTCGGTTAAAAGCCCGCAAAACGGCAATGCCAAGCTCGACGCCCTGGAACCCCACCGTAAATCAGGCTACCAGCAGCCGCTGACTACCGACCAGGGCGCAAAAATCTCCGACGACCAAAACTCCCTGCGCGCCGGCAAGCGCGGGCCGACCCTGCTGGAAGATTTTATCCTGCGTGAAAAAATCACCCATTTTGACCATGAGCGCATTCCCGAGCGTATTGTCCACGCCCGGGGATCCGCCGCGCACGGGGTGTTCGAGGTCTACCGTCCGCTGACCGAAATCACCAAGGCCGGCTTCCTGAACGACCCGGCGGTCAAGACACCGGTCTACGTCCGGTTTTCCACCGTGCAGGGTTCCCGCGGCTCGGCGGATACCGTGCGCGATATCCGGGGGTTCGCCACCAAATTTTATACCCAGGAAGGCAATTTCGACCTGGTGGGCAACAATACGCCGGTGTTTTTTATCCAGGACGCCGTGAAATTCCCCGATTTCGTGCATGCGGTCAAACCCGAGCCGCATAACGAAATGCCGCAGGGCGGGTCTGCCCACGATACCTTCTGGGACTATGTCTCCCTGCAGCCGGAGACCCTGCACAACGTGTTCTGGGCCATGTCCGATCGCGGCATTCCGCGCAGCTACCGCACCATGGAAGGATTCGGCATTCATACCTTCCGGCTGATCAATGCCGAGGGCAAGGCCACCTTCGTGCGTTTCCATTGGAAACCCGTGGCGGGCAAAGCCTCGCTGGTATGGGATGAAGCGCAGAAACTGGCCGGTAAAGACGCTGATTTCCACCGTCGCGACCTGTGGGACGCCATCGAGGCCGGCGACTATCCGGAATATGAACTGGGCCTGCAGCTGATACCGGAGGAGGACGAACATAAATTCGACTTCGATCTGCTCGACCCCACCAAGCTTATCCCCGAAGCGCTGGTGCCGGTGGAGATCGTCGGCAAAATGACGCTGAACCGCAATCCGGACAACTTCTTCGCGGAAACCGAGCAGGTGGCGTTTCATCCCGGCCATATCGTGCCCGGCATCGATTTTTCCAACGATCCGTTGTTGCAGGGCCGGTTATTCTCCTATACCGACACGCAGATCAGCCGGCTGGGCGGGCCGAACTTCCATGAAATCCCGATCAACCGCCCGGTCTGTCCTTATCATAATTTTCAACGCGACGGTATGCACCGGCAGGATATCGATACCAATCCCGCGGCGCATGGACCCAACTCAATCAATGACAACTGGCCGAGGGAAACCGCGCCGGCGGCGGAAAACGGCGGTTTTGAGTCGTATCAGGAACGGGTGGACGGCCATAAAATCCGCGAACGCAGCGACTCGTTCCTGGAATATTTTTCCCATCCGCGCCTGTTCTGGCTCAGCCAGACCCCGGCCGAACAGGTGCATATCGTGGACGCCTTCAGTTTCGAACTGGGCAAGGTCGGACGTGCCTATATTCGTGAGCGCGTCGTGGATTTGCTGACCCGCGTCGATGTCGATCTGGCCAGGCAGGTCGCGACCAAGCTGGGCATCCAGCTGTCCGACGATGCGCTCAGCACGCCGCCGCCCAAGCCGGTTAACGGCGTTACGCAGGATCCGGCCCTAAGCCTGTATGCCACCGGCAGCGGCGCGCTGAAGGGCCGCCAGGTGGCGCTGCTGGTCAGCGACGGCGTCGACGCCGCCGATGTGCTGGAGGCATTGCAGGCGCTGAAAGCCGAGGGCGTGCATGCCAAGATACTGGCCGGCCACGGCGGCAATGTAGTGGCGAACGACGGTTCCACCCTGCCTATCGACGCCACCTTTGACGGTTCGCCGTCGATAACCGTCGACGGGGTGATCGTGCCGAATGGCAATCTGGACGCTCTACTGCTTAACGGCGCCGCTCGTCATTATATCCTGGAAGCTTATAAGCACCTGAAGGTCATCGCCCTGAGCGGCGACGCCAATCGCTTCAAACAGCCGTTGGGATTGACCGATCAATTGGAAGACGGGATTTGTGAAGGCGCCTCGACCCAGGGCCAGCTGATGCAGGATTTCCTGGATCAGTTGAAACTGCACCGGGTGTGGTCGCGAATTACCAAGATTGACGGCGTGCCGGCCTGACCGCCGGCGCGTGGCGCCCTTTCCCGGGGGCCTGACCTGCGATGATACGGGCGCAGAAACCAAATGGGCGATAAGTGAAATTATTCACTTATCGCCCATCGCCAAGCTTAGCCAATCGTCAGGAACGGATTATTTCTGTGGGTTGGTATCGTATTCCTGGCAGCTTTGGAAGCCCTTGTTCAGCACGATATTGTTCTGGTCGTAGCTGACGAAATAATTGATCGGCTTGCCGTCGCGTGTGCCCAGGACATAGGAATCACAGGTCCCGCGGGCGTTGATCATGGTGGCGGAGGTGGAAGGAATGCCACCGATAGCGCGCGCCTGCTGTTTAGTCATGCCTTTTTTTACATCGCTCACTACAGGTTTTTTCATATAACTATCGGCGCGATCGTAAACGGTACAGCCGGAAAGGATGGCAAGCGCGGTAGCCGCGGTAAAAGCAATAACAATCTTCTTATTCATAAGTGTCACCTCATTTTGGGTATGTATGGTTAAGTGTAGAAGGCAAAAGGCTTTTTCACAAATGTAAGCGCAGCGGTTAGTCACTTTTTTCATCCGCCCACATAATGTACAATCGGAGCGCGTGCCGTGGGTTATGCTTTCTCCAGAAATCAATTCGCCTTACACTCAGGTAATTAATCAATTTTTGGCAGCGATACCGCAGCGCGGTATTATTGAGGGGAAGATACGGATGGCACGACAGCAAGACATTATCGAGGCGTTAGGCGTGAAACCGGTTATTGATCCGGCGGACGAATTTCGCGTTAGCGTGGATTTCCTGAAACGGTATCTGCAAACCTATCCGTTTATCCGCTCGCTGGTGCTGGGCATTAGCGGCGGCCAGGATTCCAGCCTTACCGGCAAGATCTGCCAGGCCGCCGTCGGCGAGCTGCGCCGGGAAACCGGTGACGCGCGCTATCAATTTATCGCCGTGCGCCTGCCCTACGGCGAGCAGCAGGACGAAGCTGACTGCCGGGACGCCATTGCCTTTATCCAGCCCGATCGCCTGCTGACGGTGAATATCAAACCCGCCGTCCTGGCCAGTGAAGCCGCGCTGCGGGACGCCGGCATCACCCTGAGCGATTTTATCAAGGGCAATGAAAAGGCGCGCGAACGCATGAAGGCGCAGTACAGCATCGCCGGCATGAATGCCGGGCTGGTGGTCGGCACCGACCACGCGGCCGAGGCGGTAACCGGCTTTTTTACCAAATACGGCGACGGCGGCACGGATATCAATCCGATTTACCGCCTGAACAAGCGCCAGGGCCGCTCGATGCTAAAATACCTGGGCTGCCCGGAACACCTTTACCTGAAAGCCCCGACCGCCGATCTGGAAGAAGATCGCCCGGCGCTACCGGACGAATCCGCTCTCGGCGTGACTTATGAAATGATTGATGATTATCTGGAAGGAAAAACTATCGCGCCTGACGCGGCAACAATTATTGAAGGCTGGTATCATCGCACCGAACATAAACGCCGCCCGCCGGTAACGGTATTTGACGATTTCTGGCAACCATGACCGAATGGGCAGTGCGCCGCAGGCTGGCTGCGATAAAAACGCGGCCGCATTGTCCGCTGCGTCGCCGGTGCGCTAATAGCGTCCTGGTAATGCCGATATAAAAAGATAAAAAAACGCGGCCGGCCGGCCGCGTTATTATGTTATGTCGCTAGGTAAATTATTTTGCATCGCGCTGTTGCATTTTTTCCGCGCGTTCCTGGAATTTTTTATTAAATTCCGTCTTTTGTTCCGGCGTCAAAACGTTATACATTTTGTTTTGCATTTCCAGGTTAGCCAACATCCTTTGGTTCTGGTCCTGGGACATGGCGCTTACCAGGGCCTGGGCCTTGGTGGAATCAAAACTGTCGGCGGCGATCACGTCATGCATCTGCTGATGCTCGGCGGCAGACGGCTTTTTCATATCTTTCATGGAATCACGCGCAATATCATGCATTTTCTGGCGCTGTTGTTCCGTGAGTTTAAGATCCTTGAACATGTGATCCATCATCATAGGACCACCTCTATGTTGCATATCGCCTTTATGATGCATCTCGCCTTTGGCCGGCGCATTGTCGGTGGCGGCAGTGGTATCGGCGGCGCTGGCTAATTGAACAGAACCTAACACCAGGGTAGTGGCCATAAATAAAGCGGTTAATTTGCGCATAATTTCCTCATATCTGATTATCGTCTGCCGCAAAATAATTTCGCCGGCAGTGTTCGTTACAAATATAAGTGTACTCCGGTTATCTTCAAGTAATGCGAGTAAAAGTAAATAACTTAAAGCCTGAAACTCACTTTGCTGCCAATCATGGAGAAAAGATGGATTTTGTGTGTGGAAAGCGTTATTTTTCGTGGCAATGAAACTTTATTTTAGCTCATGTCAATATGATAACTCTTACTTCCTCACCCGCCAACGAATACTTAGTAATATCCAGCGCGGCCCCGCATGAATAATAATTGTCTGTATTCGCGGATTATGCCCGCGATAAATAAAACCCGCCAGCGCCGGCCCGGATATTGTACGTTACGGAGACTGCGCCCTATGTCGGGTTAGGCCCGCAATCGCCTGACCTGAAATGATGGCTTCATTGCTGGAATGGATAAATCGCGCCCAAATCCAGCAGTTGGGTCAGTTCGTCCAGCGCGGTGCGCACTTCATTAAGCAGCGCCGGATCCGCAAGGTCGTCCTGGTTAAGCCGGTCACGGTAATGACGGTCGACCCAAAGGTTTAGGCTGTCGAACAACGCCGGGGTCATCAGGGTACGGGGATTAACCGCCAACTGCTCCCGTGGCGTGAGCACCACCCGCAGGCGCAGGCAGGCCGGACCGCCGCCGTTGCGCATGCTTTCACGCAAATCCACCACGTCGACCCGGTCTATCGCCAGGCCCTCGGCGACCACTTCGCCTAGGTAATCCCAGACGCCCGGATGCTCCCGGCACTCCTGCGGCACGACGATGGTCATCTTGCCGTCCCCTCGGCTCAATAGCTGACTATTGAACAGGTACGTCCCCACCGCGTCGGCCACGGATACGCGCCGCTCCGGCACTTCAAGACCGATGAATTCCTGGCCGAGCAGCGCCAGGCCGCGGCTTAATTGCCCGCGCACCGCGCCGCCGTCGGTAAACGCCTGCTGGTGATAGAACAGCACCTGCTCGTTGCTCACCGCAATAACGTCATTATGAAACACGCCCTGGTCAATGACGGCGGGATTCTGCTGCACCATCAGGCAGCGCTCCGGCGCCAGCAGGTGCAGGCGCGCGACGGCCTCGCTGGCTTCCAGCGTCTGCCTGGCGGGATAACGCATCGGCTCGCGGCCTTCATCCAGGCCACGTTTACCATAGACAAACATTTGCAGTCCCGGGGCGTCGTAACGTCCCAGGCGATTATGGTTGGCCGCGCCCTCATCGCCGAACAGCGCCGACTGCGGCAACGCCGGATGGTGGCAAAAATAACGCGCGTCGCGAAACACCGCCCGCAAAATGGCGCTGGTGGTGTCGGCTTCTATGGCGCGATGGAATTTATTATGCAGGTTGGCGGCGGTAAAATGCACCTTGCCGTCGGCGCTGTCCGCCGATGGGCTGACGGTGGCGGCATTGGCCACCCACATGGCCGACGCCGAGCTGAGCGCCGATAGCAGTTGCCGGTGATCCCGCGCCACCTGCGCCAGGATCTGCGCGTCGCTGCCGCTAAACCCCAGCCGGCGCAGATAAGGCAAATGCGGCCGCTCATGGGGCGGCAGGACCCCCTGCACAAACCCCGCGTCGGACAACGCTTTCATTTTAGCCAGCCCCTGCCTTGCGGCCAGGCGCGGATTGGCGTCTTGCCGGCGGTGGCGCGTCGAGGCCTCGTTGCCAAAAGAAAGCCCCGCGTAATGATGCGTGGGGCCGACCAGTCCGTCGAAGTTCGCTTCAACACAACGCTGCATGGGTAAATCCTGTTTGATGATGTGAGGCGGTAGATCCCGCACGTGAGCGCCCGTCGGCGTAGAGTGTCGCCGCCCGCAGCGGTTGGCCCGGGGAAAGGCCGAGCGCCGCGGCGGTATCGACGCCTATCTCCAGCGGTTCCTGGCCGATAACGCACCGGCAGGCCACGGCGCGGAACCCCTGGTAATCCTCGTTGGCCAGCAGGCACCAGGCGGCGTCCTGTCGCGACCCGACGTCGCCATCAGCGGCAATACGCGCCGTCGCCTGGCGGCTGTCGCGCACCGTGCGGATATGATCAATTTCAGCCTCAAGCGTCGGCCCGCCGTCAAAAATATCGATATAGCCGCGATAACCCAGCCCCTCGGACTCGAGCAGCGCCCTGGCCGGCTCGGTCTGCGGATGCACCCGGCCGATAACCGCGCGGGCCTCGGGCGCCAGGAAATCGACGTAGAGCGGATGTTTCGGCATCAGTTCGGCAATAAACGCCTTGTTGCCGGTGCCGCTTAAGTAATCAGCCTGGGCAAAATCAATGGAAAAAAACCGCTGGCCGAGATTGGCCCAAAAAGGTGAATGGCCCTGTTCGTCGCAATAGCCGCGCATTTCCGCGAGCACGCGCTGGCCAAAATGCGCGCGGAAGGTTGCCATAAACATCAGGCGCGCTTTGACCAGCAACTGGCCGTTGGTGCCGTGACGGTATTGCGGATCGAGGAACAGCGTGCACAGTTCGCTCAGCCCGGTATGATCGTTGCTCAGGTACAGGGTCGGCACGGCGTTATAGACGTTTAACGCCGTGGACGCATGCACCAGGGTGCCAACGCGGAAATTGTACCAGGGTTCCTTGAGTCCCACCGCCACCTCGATGGCGCTGACACCGACCACCTTGCCCCGCTCGCTGTCTTCGAGCACAAACAGGTAACCCTGTTCGCCGCGCGCGACGATGCCTTGCCAGGTGCGCACCGAACGATCGATGCGGGCCGCCAGCACCTGCTCATTGGACGGGAGGGAGGTCAGTCCCGCGCCGGCCTTGCCCGCCAGCGCCAGGATATCCCCCAGATCACGGTATTCAACCGGCCGGATAATCATCATAATTAAGGCTCCTCGGAACGCAATGGGGTGTAATTAAACGGTTTTCAACCGATCGCCCTATTAATGGGCACAATGTCCAGGCCCGATTAATGGAAAACGTGGCTGGATCTACCCCGCCTGTGAGCCACAGGTGAACCGCGATAGTTGATATTGAGTATAGACTGCACACACCGTGCCAGCCATAGCCAAATAAGTGAATAAAATTTAATGGTGTCTTTAAAAACAATAAGTTACATAACATCATTATTCATTTTTTATGAATATAAAATGAATATTATGCACTGGCGGTGCGATTGCGCGCTTAAAGGAGAAAGTTTATGCAAAGCGATGACGCATTGCGACAGGCGGGCATGGAGACGATGTGCGGATGCGGCGCGGCGGCTCCCGGTTGGCGGCCATGCCTCATTAGCGCGCGCGACGGCACCAAAACGGTGCGTCGGGACGTCTTATCACCTGACCGCCCTTTTGCCTGCGCGCGCGGAAACGATGACCGGCGGATGTTAAAACATCTATGCCCGAATCCCGTCCATGCGCATAGGGAATTCACTCATAAACGCCGCTGCCGGCGCCGATGGTTAATGGAGGTTCGACTTTCAGCACGATCCAGTTCGAGGTTACGCGCTGCTGTTTTTCATCCTCCACCGTCAGGGACAAATGGTATTCGTTGGCGGCGCCCGCCGAGTCATCCCATTGCGGCATGATGATGCTCCAGCCGTCCGGCTGGTCGCCGCGCGCGGGCGGCGTCAGGCTGAGCGCATGGGTATCGCCCTGCCAGCTGACGGCGGTAATTTTATTACGCGCGTCAACCTGGGGTTTCAGTTCCAGGGATTCGCCGCCATGCAGCGACCACGGCGGGGTGGCGAGAAATACCGACAGTGTTTTGCGCTGCTTGAACGCCAGCACCGGCGTATTGTTGCGGGAAACCAGATCATAACGGCTGCCGCGCAGCGCGTGCGCATCCGCGACATAGCGCGCGGAAATCTGTTGTTCAAAGGGCACGCCGAACCGGTAATTCACCGTCAGGGAATAGTGATCCTGCGATTCGCCGCTGTCGCCCTGTTTATGCGTGGCCGTCAGGCTCATCAGCGGCACCGGCGTGTAGTTGACCCCGAATTCCAGCGCCGATGGATCGCTGCGATAGTTGCCGCTATCGAATAAATCCACGTTATCGCCATAATAACGCTCATATTTCACCGAGGCGCCCAACTGACGGTAAAACGGCAGGTAGCCGCGGGTGGTCATGTCATAGCCGCTGGCCGTTTGCCGCAGGAACCTCTCGGCGTTTTGCCCGGCTTTCATGGCGGACAACGGATAATAATAGTTGGTGGAAAAACGGAGGTAATCACCGCTCGCCTCGGCACCGAGGGCGCCGCGCCGCAAAGACTCCTGCTCGAGATATTGATCGTAAAACAGGCTATAGCCCACCTGCCAGCGGCCGGTATTCCAGCGCTGCCCGAGGCCGATATTGGCCACCGCGCCCCGGTCCGTACCCAGCACGCCGACCTGGCTGAACGTCAAGGCCCGATTGGGGTTGTCGAATAGCGGCAGCAGCAACTGCCCCGCGCTGCCGGACACATCGCCGTCCGGGGAAACATCCAGCGAGACGCTGGAATGCCCCAGCGGTTGCAGCATGCTCTCACTTTGCTGCTGCAATTGGTTTAACATCTTTTCTTTTGCTTGATTAAATAGATAGGTACGCCAGGACCGATCGGCCGAGTCGTTATTGGCCGCGGCCAGCTGTTTAGCCAGCGCCGCGAGCTTCTTTTCCGTATCACTTTCGTTTAAACTTCCGCTCCCCAAATCCGGTAGAGTCTGCTGTTCGGCACCTGCTGGTGTTGTCTCATCCGGGGTCAACGCCGCTGCGCTTAGCGGCAACAGGCCCATGATTACGCCACCCAGCGCCAGCGGGGGAAAAAACGCGCGCAGGTGAGCTGGCCGCTCACAGGGCATACGACATTGCATACGATAGGGCATAAGGATGATATCCCCTCTCAGTTCGCACCCGAAAACAGGCGCGGCGCCTTGATGACCGGCGCAATGCCGGACTGCTCATAAAGTAACCCGAGACGGGCACTATAACATAACCCGGGATCGTCGCTAACACCCAAGCCAACTAAGCATTTTAAACTACAATTATTAAACTGCTATGTTTTAACCGGCACCTGCCCGCCACAAAAAAAGTCCATACAAGACTACGGCCCGGAGATAACGTTATGAAACCCTTAGAAAAGGAACGATTTATTGGCTTAGAGTGGCTGCGTTTTTTGCTCGGCTGTTATGTCATGCTCTACCATACCGCCCATACCTATCCCCAGATCCAAAGCCTCGGGGGGGTCGGTGAACTGACCAGTATGGGTTTTTTTGCCACCAGTTCATTTTTTGTTTTATCCGGTTTCCTGCTGGCGCATGTCTATGTGCGCGGCAATCAGCTGCGCGATCCGGCCGCCACGTTCTGGGCCAAGCGTCTGTTTAATCTTTACCCGATCCATATCGTGGCGCTGGTGTCGTCCATCCTGGTCATCGCGCTGATGCAATGGCTGGCCATCCCGCCCGAAGGTCCGGCCGCCAGCGTGCGTTTTGTGGTGTACGACACCAACGAAGTTTTGGGCCAGACCAACCCGGAGCTGTTCCGCCATTATATGGACAACGGCCAGCTGGCCTTCAACAGCGTGCTGCAGCTGTTGTTGATGCAGGCCTGGAACCCCTACTTCCTGACGTTTAACGCGCCGCTGTGGTCGCTTTCCACCTTGTTTTTCTTTTATATCCTTTTCCCCTGGTTTGCACCGCGGCTGATGAACGCGCGCCGCACCTGGCTATGGCTGGCGGTTATCTGGGTGATTTACCTGCTGCCGCCGGCGTGGGTGGTATGGAAACATTTGTACGGCGTCCCCTATACCGGCCTGCTGCAGCGGGTGCCGATTTTTCGCGTGCCGGAATTCTTCGGCGGGATACTGGGTTATGCCTTGTTCCGCCGCGCCCGGCTCAAAGAGCAGGTATTGACCCTGTGGCAACGCCGCGCCATGGCCTTATCCATCCTTGGGTGTTTTGTGGCCGCGGCGGTGCTGTTCACCCACGGGCCGAAATACTGGTATTTCCTGCTGCATAACGGCCTGCTGCTGCCGTCGCAGATTGCGCTGATTTACCTTTGCGCCCTGGCGCGCAACCCGGACAGCGAATGGCTGCGGCATTGGTCCCCGCGCCTGGGGGCGGCGTCGCTGTCCATGTTCGCGCTGCATGTGCCCTTATTCAACCTTTGGCGCACCCTGGAGCAGTTTTTCCGCGGCGATCCCAACTTGTGCTTCAGCGATTGGAGCGGTTGCATCGCCGCGGCGGGCAACGTACAGCTGTCTGTCGGCGGGTATGTTACTTATCTGTTGATGACCATCGCGCTGTGCGTCGTCTTCCAGGAACAGTTTGTTACCCGCATGCGCAAACGCCTGGTGGCAAGATTTTTAACCAAGGACCAGCATGTCCGGCGTTTAGGCGCACCCGGCCGTTCCCCTTCCTGATTATCACCCCAACGCGCTAAGCGCGACACGCCGCCCGGTCAATGCCGGGCGGTATGCGTCAACGCTGACGCCAGGATAAAAACCGGCCGGGGTCTTTTCACCCTGCCATTTACCGGAAGCGCTGCGCCGCCATAGACTAGAGCGCGAGCGGTGAGCCGTCAAAGGGGTGACGGTTGATAGCGGAACGAGCCTGCAGCAGTTGACGGACATGCTTGACCAGTTCGACCATACATTCATCATGCATCCCGTAATTATTCAGTTCCTGCTCCAGGGCAAACAGATATTGGGCGTTGGTCCCCAACGGACCACTGGCGCAGGCAATCAACGGAGCAATAATCTGCGAGCGGGTATCCGCTTCAAAAAAAGGATGTTGCGGGTCCATCACAAACGCCAGCGCCGTGACTTTTTCGTCCTCTTCAAGCCTAAGCTCCGTCCAGGTCGGAATATAACAACCGGTCAACATTTCCCGCTTCCATAACAATTCCAGCTCTTCATGCAATTTTTCCTCCGGCAGCCTGAAGGCCAGGCCGGTGGTCTGCCCGCCCTCCTTCAGGGCCAGCATCCGTCCGGGCTGGGTGGCGGTGCCGCGCCCGGCGGTAAGCCGCAGGCAAAAAGCGCGGTGCCATCCCATCAGCGTAGCGGGACTGACTTTGTCCGCTTCAAAAATGGGATTCCACATCAGGGAACCATAGCCGAAGATCCACACCGGGCTATTGTCCGGTCGACGCGAAAGCGTATTTTGCAGTGAGGCGGAGCGTTGTTCAGCGGTCAGCAGCAGCGCCTCGTCGATAATGCCGAAGGCGGTCTTACAGTCGGCTTTTTGCAAAAAATCACGTGTTAACACTCGTTTGTTTTCTCCAGGCCCCGGTTGCCACAGGCTAAGGTAAAGCCGTTCACCCGACACTAACAATAAGAATTATGTAAGAGTCAATTATTTTATTGTGAACATTATGACATTATTCGTTTATCGGGACGCTGGCAAGTTTGATCTTTATCACGCTAAAAAAAGCGGCGGCCTTGCCCGGCGCAGATATCAGGCAAGGCCGTTACTTTCAATCCGGGGGAAATAATGGCGGGAGCGGCCGGGGCGTTGGGTTATTTCTTGGGATGCCATCTGTCGTCATCGCCTTTCTGGTAACCGTGCTTCACCGCGGCCCAGGCCACCTTATGCGCGGTTTGCTCGCGGGATTCATCACCGCGCCGCGCCGACTTATCGGCATATTGATCCCAGGCGTGGTTAAACGCCTCGCGATAAATATCCTGCGCATGTTTGGGTAATGCGTTGGCCACGCTGTCCGGTAATGATGAATTGCTTTTATAAGGCATGGTGCGTCTCCTTGGCTGCGCTGACAAAGTCTCCCTAAAGTATAGGAACTTCGCAGGCCTTCGCCAGGACGGCCGGCAACAGGCCGACGCACATGAGTCTAATTATAGGTGCCTAATATCGATACTTCATAAAAACCTTCAAATATACGTCATTAGATAAGTAACATATGGCGGCAAAAAGAGAAAATTATTATCATTTCCTCCACTAGGGTGTGATTTACCCGGTAAAATTGATTACATATTGTATTTTATCGGCGAATTACGGCCTATTTTTATCGAAGCAGCGATTTATACATAACTTGACGTTATATTCGCCCGTTTTCTGGTAGGCTTGTTCCATTAATATCATCGCTGGCGCCTGGTTATAATGATATCCGGTATCAGACCTTACTTTTTGCAAGGAGATCAACTACGATGAAATCCTCCGTCCAAGGTGTCAAAACGCGTCACAAGGAATATACTCTGCTGTTTCCCATTGCGGCGCTGGCGGTATTGATAGTATGGGGCGCCACGCCCTCTTTCGCCGTGACGGTTATCATCAATCTTATCGCCCTGGCCGCTATCCTGGTCAGCGCGTTCAACGTCGTGCGCCACGCGGATGTGCTGGCGCACCGGCTGGGAGAGCCCTTCGGGTCCCTGATCCTGAGCCTGTCGGTGGTGATCCTCGAGGTCAGCCTGATTTCGGCGCTTATGGCCACCGGCAACGCCTCACCGGGCCTGATGCGCGATACCCTGTTTTCGGTCATCATGATTGTTACCACCGGCCTGGTAGGGTTTTCCCTGCTGCTGGGCGGTCGGAAATTTGCCACCCAGTCGGTGAACCTGGCCGGCATCAAGCAATACCTGATGGCCATTATCCCGCTGGTGGTGATTGTGCTGGTGCTGCCCGCGGCCCTGCCGGAGGGAAATTTCAGCACCGCGCAGGCACTGTTCGCCGCCGCCATCTCCGCCGCCATGTACGGCGTATTCCTGTTGATACAGACCAAAACGCACCAAAAATATTTCATCTACGAGCATGAAGATGGCGACGACGACGATTCGCACGGCAAACCCTCCGCCCACAGTTCCAGATGGCACAGCATCTGGCTGCTGCTGCACCTGCTGGCGGTGGTCAGCGTTACCAAGTTCAACGCCGGCCCGCTGGAGCAACTGCTCGGCGACCTGAACGCCCCCCAGCAATTTACCGGTTTTCTGGTCGCGCTGCTGATCCTGTCGCCTGAGGGACTGGGCGCCATCAGGGCGGTGCTTAAAAACCAGGTGCAACGCGCCATGAACCTGTTTTTCGGTTCGGTGCTGGCCACGATTTCCCTCACGGTGCCCACCGTCACCATCATCGCCATCCTCACCGACCATCCGCTGGCGTTCGGCCTGGGCATGCCGCAAATCGTGGTGGTATTAACCTCGATGATACTGTGCCAAATCTCCTTTTCGACCGGGCGCACCAATGTATTGAATGGAACCGCGCATCTGGCTCTGTTCGGCGCCTATGTGATGACCCTGATGCTGTGACGGTATACCCCTCAAATTGAAACGCTTAGCGGGAGCAACGCGGCTCCCCCGCTCATTTTTTAATGCCCACCAGCCTGCGGAAATGGAGGGTCCCCAACGCCGCCCGGCGGCATAAAGCCCTTTTTTATGCCGATAAGAAAGAATTTAAAGCAAAATAGTAGCCATGCCTGTTCTTTTTCACCTTTATAATGATGTAGTACTGGTTTTCCATTCCCCATAGCTGGTATTTTAACGGCTCTTTACGACGGACCGCACGGCCCGCCTCTGCTAACGTTTTGGCTCGTTGTTTTAATGAAAAATCGTCTCTTTGCCGGAATACGGCCGTTCAGCGCGCTTATCGATGCCTGCTGGAAAGAACCTTACACCACTCAACGCTTCATCAAAGACATCATTGCCGGTATTACCGTCGGCATTATTGCCATTCCCCTGGCGATGGCGCTGGCTATCGGCAGCGGCGTGGCGCCCCAATACGGGCTTTATACCTCCGCCGTCGCCGGTATCGTCATCGCCCTGTGCGGCGGGTCGCGATTCAGCGTATCAGGTCCCACCGCGGCCTTTGTGGTGATCCTGTATCCGGTGTCCCAGCAGTTCGGGCTGGCAGGGTTGCTGATAGCCACCCTGCTTTCCGGCCTGATCCTGGTGATCATGGGTTTTGCCCGGCTGGGCAAACTGATTGAGTTTATCCCGCTGTCGGTCACGCTGGGTTTTACCTCGGGGATTGCCATCACCATTGCCACCATGCAAATCAAAGACTTCTTTGGTCTATACCTGCCGGTGGTGCCGGAACAATATGTCGGCAAGGTGGCGGCGCTGGTCGGCGCGTTGCCGACGTTTAACATCGGCGATACGCTGATTGGCGTGGGAACCATGGCGGTATTGGTCTATTGGCCGCGCCTGGGCATCCGTTTCCCGGCGCATCTGCCGGCGCTGATAGTCGGCTCAGGCATCATGGCGCTGTTATGGCTGTTTGATATGCCGGTGGCCACCATCGGCACCCGTTTCGGCTATATACTGGCGGACGGCACCCATGGCCAGGGCATTCCCCCGATCCTGCCGCAGTGGCTGGTACCCTGGAATATGCCGGACGCGCGCGGCGTGCCGATGGGCCTGAACTGGCATACCATCTCCGTGCTGCTGCCCGCGGCGTTTTCCATGGCGATGCTCGGCGCCATCGAGTCGCTGCTGTGCGCCGTGGTGCTCGACGGCATGACCGGTAAAAAACATCAGTCCAATAATGAGCTGATCGGGCAAGGCTTGGGCAATATTGTCGCGCCGTTCTTCGGCGGCATCACCGCCACCGCCGCCATTGCCCGCTCGGCGGCCAACGTACGCGCGGGCGCTACCTCGCCGGTGTCGTCGCTGGTGCATTCCCTGCTGGTACTGCTGGCGCTGCTGGTGCTGGCGCCGGCGCTGTCCTACCTGCCGCTCTCCGCCATGGCGGCGCTGCTGCTGCTGGTGGCCTGGAATATGAGCGAGGCGCGCAAGGTGATTTACCTGCTGCGCCGCGCGCCGAAAGATGACATCGTGGTCATGCTGCTGTGTATGTCGCTGACGGTCTTGTTCGATATGGTGATAGCCATTACGGTCGGCATCGTCCTGGCTTCGCTGCTGTTCATGCGGCGCATTGCCAACATGACGCGTATCAGCGAACTGCCGCAGAGCGCCGGCGGGCGCCGGGTGCTGCGGGTGAATGGTCCGCTGTTTTTTGCCGCCGCCGAGCGTATCTTTGAAGAAATTGCCACCCTCACCGCCCGGGATCAGGTGATTATCCTGCAGTGGGATGCGGTGCCGGTGCTGGACGCCGGCGGCCTGCAAGCCTTTTTGAACTTCAGTGAACACCTGCCGGCGGGCAAACGACTGGTGATTACCGATATTCCTTTCCAGCCGCTGAAAACGCTGGCGCGGGCCAATATCCATCCGATAGCGGATCGACTGGCCTTTTACAGTACGCTGGAGCTGGCGCTGCGCGACGAGCCCCGGCCGGTACCGGCCGACTGACACGCCGGAACGCCGGGCAATAACAGGGATACCAATGGTTACCCCCAGTTATTGCTTATTGACCATGTACTCATGGCACGCCGCGCGCACGTTCACCGCACTCAAATCAAACGTGTTAAAGGGAGGGCGCGCCAATGAGGTCCGGTTAGCTGCCCGTATCCAGCGCCGGGAAACTTTTCACCAGATCGTCGATGGCTTTCATTTGTACCAGGAACGGCTCAAGCTTATCCAGCGGCAGCGCCGAGGGACCATCGCATTTAGCATGATCCGGATCGGGATGGGCCTCGATAAACAAACCGGCAATACCCACCGCCATGCCGGCGCGGGCCAGCTCGCCTACCTGCGCGCGACGGCCGCCGGAAGCGGCGCCGAAAGGATCACGGGTCTGCAGCGCATGGGTAACGTCAAAAATTACCGGACAGCCGCCGGATACCCGGTTCATCACGTTAAATCCCAGGATATCCACCACCAGGTTATCGTAGCCGAAGTTACTGCCGCGATCGCACAGGATAACCTGCTCGTTACCGGCTTCCCGAAATTTATCGACGATATTGCCCACCTGTGAAGGGCTGATAAACTGCGGTTTCTTGATATTGATCACCGCGCCGGTACGGGCCATGGCTTCCACCAGATCGGTCTGGCGCGCCAGGAACGCCGGCAGCTGGATAACATCAACCACCTCGGCCACCGTCTGCGCCTGCGCCGCTTCATGCACATCGGTAATCACCTTCACGCCGAACTGTGCTTTCAGCTCCTGGAAGATTTTCATGCCCTCTTCCAGGCCCGGTCCACGATAGGAGTGAATGGACGAACGGTTGGCTTTATCAAACGAGGCCTTGAATACATACGGAATACCCAGCTTTTGGGTAACGGTCACGTAATGCTCACAAATGCGCATGGCCAGTTCACGAGACTCAAGCACGTTCATGCCGCCGAACAGCACGAAAGGACGATCGTTTGCCACCGGAATATCGCCAATATTAACCACGAGTTGTTTCATACCTATACCTTATAATCTTAATCGAAATGCCAGTCAGGGTCATGCCGGGCGTCATCGGGTTTAGTGTAGGGTCACCGATTTTTGCTCGATAGAATGTATTTGTACCTTAATCATCTCGCTGATCGGATCTTCCGGGCATTGCTCGACAAAATAATTGAGATCCGACAAAGCCACATGGTCGCATTCCAACTGCGCGTAAATCAAACCGCGATCGCGTATTTCGTACGGATCATCGGGATCAAATTCAAGCATTGCCTCGCTGGCGCCCAGGGCCAATTCCATCTGTTTTTCGTCCATCAGCGCGGATTTAAGCGTATCGAGCAGCTTGCGCACCACGGTATTGTTATCCGCCTCTTCCAGATCCTCATCCGCCAGTTCAATGCCGGTGCCGATATTGCCGCGCAGCCAGATATCCAGGGTATGCTCGTCTAGCGTATCGCCGTTGATCGGATTGATCAGCCACATTTCGCCGTCAAGCCAGCCGGCGCGCAGGATCATCTGGGTCGGGAATATCACCGGCAGCAGGGGAATATCAAGCGCCTGCGCCACGTGCAGCAGGATAATGCCTAACGACGCGGGCAGGCCCTGGCGGCGCTCCAGCACATTGTCCAGCCATAACGCGTCCGACAGGCGGTAAACCCCGCCTACGCCGCCAAAACCCCAGGTGCGGTAAAACAATTTTATCAACAGACCCAGCTGTTCGTCCTGGTTCAGCTCCATCGGGATCTGTTCCCGCGCCTCATCAGCCAGCACACGCAACTGCTGGCGGACGCTATCGGCGGGAAAATCCTGGCGAATGGCAAGGGAAATACGTATGACACCCTCGCTGAGCGGTGAAAGGTTATATTCGAAATCCGCAATATTACTCATAGAGATCCTGTCAGCAGGGGAAGCTTACTGCTAGCCAGCCGGTAAATAGTGTACAGACACGCCAGCCCGCAGATAAATGCCAGCCAGCGAATTTTTTCACGCCGCGTATGTTTGCCCAATGCAACGAAGCCGAGCAGGATGTAAACAACGACCAACACCAGTTTATCCAGCAGCCAGCGGCCGTTGGCACTGAAAGGAGAGAGGCCTGAGAGGATGATAAGCGTCGCGCCGGTAATCAATAACAAGGTATCGTTGATATGCGGAGTCACTCGCACCCACCCCCGCGTTAACCAGGGGGAACCGCGCCAGCGCCAATAAAAACGGATAACAAACAGTGTAATGGTGATCCCTACCGTTGTTAAATGTAAGTACTTGATTGCCATATAAGCACTCATCACTGCTCCAGCATCGTTATTACGGGACAGGACTTAACCCGGCCATTGTCCCATTGATACGCGTTCGTTACCGCCATAATCCTTCCGCGAACCCACCTGGCCGAAGCCGGCGCGTGACAATAGCCCGCGCACCGCCTCGCCCTGCCGCCACCCATGCTCCAGCGCCAGCCAGCCGCCGGGTTGCAGATGTCCGCCGGCGCCTGCGGTGATGGCCGCCAAATCGGCCAGCCCGCCGTCGCCTGCCATCAGCGCGCTTGACGGCTCGAAGCGCACGTCTCCCCGGCCTAAGTGCGGATCGTTCACATCAATATAAGGTGGATTACTCACAATAAGGGTATAGCGCATTCCCTGCAATGATTTAAACCAACTTCCCGTTTCGAAGCGCGCGTTGGCGATGCCCAGGCGCAGGGCGTTCTCGCGCGCCAGTGCCACCGCATCCGGCAGCACATCCACTCCGGTCACCCGCCATGACGGCCTTTCGCTGGCCAACGCCAGGGCGACGGCCCCGGTGCCGGTGCCCAGATCCAGTATTTCCGCCGGCAGGTCCGGCAGCAAGGCCAGCGCCTGCTCGACCAGGCATTCGGTATCGGGACGCGGTATCAGCGTGGCGGGAGAAACCCGAAGCGTCAGGGACCAAAACTCGCGCTCGCCGGTCAGGTAGGCTATCGGCTCCCCCGCCGCGCGCCGCTCCAACAGGGCGTCCAGACGGGAAAGCTCTTGCGGCGTAAGCGGGGTTTCACCAAAGGCCAGCAGCCAGGTACGGGTGCGCCCGATGACAAAACCAAGCAGGATTTCCGCATCCCGTTTGGGGCTGTCGCCGCCGGCGAGCCGCCGGCAGGCGTTATCAAGCCACTGGACGCACCGCATCAGGACTGTTCTGCCAGCGCCGCCAGCTGATCCGCCTGATACTCCTGCATGATCGGCTGGACCAGCATGTCCAGCTTGCCTTCTATCACTTCATCCAGCCGGTAAAGCGTCAGGCCGATACGGTGATCGGTCACCCGGCCCTGGGGGAAGTTATAGGTACGGATACGATCGGAACGATCGCCGCTGCCCAGCAGATTGCGCCGGGTTGACGCCTCCTCCAGCTGGCGACGGCGCACCTCGGCCGCGCGCAGCCTGGCGCCGAGCACCGACAGCGCCTTGGCTTTATTCTTATGCTGCGACCGCTCATCCTGGCATTCCACCACCAGGCCGGTGGGCAGATGGGTAATGCGGATGGCGGAATCGGTAGTATTAACGTGCTGGCCGCCCGCGCCGGAAGAGCGGAAGGTATCGATACGCAGATCACCGGGATTGATCACCGGCAATTCTTCTGCCGGAATCGCCGGCATCACCGCCACCGTACAGGCGGAAGTATGGATGCGACCCTGGGATTCGGTTTCCGGCACCCGTTGCACGCGGTGCCCGCCGGACTCGAACTTCAACTGGCCATAGGCGCCGTCGTTGTCGATTTTGGCGATAACCTCTTTGTAGCCGCCGTGCTCGCCGTCGCTGGCGCTGACAATCTCGACCCGCCAGCGCCGGGTCTCGGCATAACGGCTGTACATCCTGAACAGATCGCCGGCGAAAATGGCGGCTTCATCGCCGCCGGTGCCGGCGCGCACCTCGAGGAAGCATCCGCGTTCGTCATCCGGATCCTGTGGCAGCAGCAATAGCTGCAACTGCTGTTCAAGCTCTTCCTGCAGCGCCTTGGATTGTTTCAGTTCATCTTGCGCCAGGTCGTGCATTTCCGGGTCGTCGAGCATCATTTCCGCAGTGTGGATATCCTCCTGCACCCGCTGCCAACGCTTAAAGGACGCGGTAACGCCGGTCAGCTGCGCGTACTCTTTCGACAGCGCGCGAAATCTATCCTGATCGTTAATAATGCCGGCGTCGCCAAGCAATACCTCGACTTCTTCCTGGCGTTCTTGCAACGCTTCCAGTTTGGCAACGATAGAAGGCTTCATAGGTGATGGTTTTACCTTATTAGTATAATGAGCTAGTCCAGTCCCAGACTGTCCCGCAGGATTTGCAGCCGTTCGACATCACCGTCACGGGCGGCTTGTTGCAGCGATTTGGTTGGAGCGTGGATAAGACGGTTGGTAAGACGGTGGGCCATATCGCGAATAACCAGCTCCGGATCGGCGCCGAGCCTGAGGGCCGCCAGGGCGCGCCGCTCCATTTCCGCCCGTAGTATATCGGCCTGGGAACGATAATCACGAATAGTTTCCACCGCGCTTTGCGCGCGCAGCCAGCCCATGAAATCCAGGCATTCCTGCTCGACGATGGTTTCGGCCTGGACGGCGGCGGATTGGCGCTGCGCCAGATTCTTTTCAATGATGGCCTGCAAGTCATCGACCGTATAGAGATAGGCATTGGGGATTTTACCCACTTCCGGCTCGATATCGCGCGGCACCGCGATATCCACCAGCAGCATCGGCTGGTTACGGCGCTGTTTCATGGCCCGTTCCACCATGCCCTTGCCCAGGATCGGCAGGGTGCTGGCGGTGGAGCTGATGATGATATCTGCCTTGGCCAACTGGCCGTCAAGTTCAGCGAGGCCGATAACCTCCGCCCCCACTTCGTCGGCCAGCAGTTGCGCCCGCTCGCGGGTGCGGTTGGCAATCATCAGTTGTTTGACGTTATGCTCGCGCAGGTGGCGCGCCACCAGTTCGATGGTTTCACCGGCGCCCACCAGCAGCACCGTGACATCGGCCAGTGATTCAAAGATTTGCCGCGCCAGGGTACAGGCGGCAAACGCCACCGACACCGCGTTGGACCCGATCTCGGTTTCGGTACGCACCCGTTTGGCGACGGAAAAGGATTTCTGGAATAAGCGCTCCAGCTCGCCGGAAACGGAGTGCCCGCGCTGGGAATCGGCAAAGGCTTTCTTCACCTGCCCGAGAATCTGCGGCTCGCCGAGCACCATGGAATCCAGCCCGCTGGCCACCCGCATCAGATGGCTGACCGCCTCGTCGTCCAGATGCCAGTAGAGGCTTTGGCGCACCTCGTCCGGCCGCAGATGGTGATAATCACACAACCAGCTTACCAGCGATTCCTTGAAATTTTCCTGTTGCTCCACGCTTAGGTATAATTCGGTCCGGTTACACGTGGACAGCACGACACCGCCCTGCACCAACGGCTGCTGGAGCAGGCTGACCAGCGCCTGGTCAAGGGTTTCCGGCGAAAACGTCACCCGCTCGCGTAACGCGACCGGCGCTGTTTTATGATTTATACCTAATGCAAGCAGAGTCATGGATTACGGCTATTAAATAATACGAGTGTTAGTATGGTTATCGTTTGAGAGCATTCTACTTGATGAGCGTGATCAAGAAAAGTCACACCGCATTTTCGACCTATCCAGCTGTGATGCCGGTAATGAAATAAATGCAACTTAGCGTGAAAATTGACGCTATCATGGTTTTGACCCTTTGATTTAACGTCGAACCCACGAGCAAAATTAAGGAAGCAGTTCCCTATGCCGAAGCGTATTTTAGCCTTCTACCGCGTGCTGCCGCTGGCCAGCCTGATCCTCGCGGCCTGTAGCGTCCACACGCCCTCGGGTCCGGCAAAAAGCCAAACCTCCCCCGAGTGGCAACAACATCAACAATCGGTGTCGCAGCTCGCCAGTTACCAAACCCGCGGTTCTTTTGCCTATATATCGGGCCAGCAAAAAGTGTATGCCCGCTTTAACTGGCAGCAAACCGGCGCCGATCG
Source organism: Acerihabitans arboris (assembly GCF_010131535.1). Taxonomy (GTDB): domain Bacteria; phylum Pseudomonadota; class Gammaproteobacteria; order Enterobacterales; family Enterobacteriaceae; genus Acerihabitans; species Acerihabitans arboris. The sequence goes on along the minus strand of NZ_WUBS01000006.1, from coordinate 88,304 downwards.
CTACCGGCTGCTGCTGACCAATCCGCTCGGCAGCACCGAAATGGATTTGAACGTTCAGCCCGGCGTGGCGCAGATTACCAACAACCAGGGCAAAAAATATGTCAGCAACGATCCGCAGCAGATGATCCAAAAGCTGACCGGCATGAATATCCCCCTCGACAACCTGCGTAAATGGATGCTTGGACTGCCGGGCGACGCCACCGACTTCACCCTGGACGCCCGTGGATTGCTCAAACAGGTCAACTATGACCAGGAAGGCCAGAAATGGACGGTGGTCTATCTGGGCTATCACGACGACGGCCGGCCGATACTGCCGGCCAACCTGGAGCTGCGCCAGGGCGAGCAGCGAATCAAACTCAAAATGGATAGCTGGAACCTGAAATGATTCGCCAATGGCCGGCGCCGGCCAAACTCAATTTATTTTTATATATCACCGGCCGGCGGGCCGACGGATATCATTTGCTGCAAACGCTGTTCCAGTTTCTTGACTACGGCGATACCCTGACCATAGAGCCAACGGCGGGCGGGGCTATCCGCCTGCTGACCCCGTTGCCGGGCGTCCCGGACGAGGATAATCTCATCGTCCGGGCGGCGCGGCTGCTGCAGCGCCGCCGGTGGAGCGGAAAAAATAATTTTGCCCTGCCCGGCGCCGATATCCGGCTGCACAAACGCCTGCCGATGGGCGGCGGACTGGGGGGCGGATCCTCCGACGCCGCCACGGTGCTGGTAGCCCTTAATCATTTGTGGCAATGTGGTCTTTCCTGCGGGGAATTGGCCCGTACAGGCTTGTCCCTGGGGGCCGACGTACCGGTCTTCGTACGGGGCCACGCGGCCTTTGCCGAAGGAATCGGCGAAATACTAACCCCCGCCGCGCCGCCGGAAAAATGGTACCTGGTCACCCTCCCCGGCGTAAGCATTTCAACCCCGGTTATCTTTGCCGATCCGGCCTTGAAAAGGGACTCGCCGGTACGCTCGGTTGAGGACTTATTGGCCGGGCCTTTCCATAATGATTGTGAGCCAATCGCAAGAAAACACTTTTACGAGGTTGAACAGCATCTTTCATGGCTGTTAGAATACGCGCCGTCGCGACTGACTGGCACCGGTGCTTGTGTATTTGCCGAATTCGATACCGAGACCGCCGCCCGTCAGGTGCTTGAGCAGGCCCCGGCATGGATGCGTGGTTTTGTAGCCCGAGGCGTTAACGTCTCGCCGCTGCATCGCGCGCTGGCCGGGGCAGATTGAGATAGCCGGACCGTCACGCCGCCGAAAGTAGACGGTTCCGCCAGGTTACCTTAATAATATATACCCGTGTGGCATTGCCCTGTATGGCGCTCCGGTCCCGAGTGTTATGCTGTGCAATACCTTCTCTGGACGCAAGCCTGAGGTTCTTCTCGTGCCTGATATGAAGCTTTTTGCTGGTAACGCCACCCCGGAACTAGCACAACGTATTGCCAACCGTTTATACACCAGCCTTGGTGACGCCGCTGTAGGTCGCTTTAGCGACGGCGAGGTCAGCGTGCAAATCAATGAAAATGTACGCGGTGGTGATATTTTCATCATCCAGTCCACCTGTGCGCCCACCAATGACAACCTGATGGAACTGGTGGTCATGGTCGACGCGTTACGCCGGGCATCCGCCGGACGTATCACCGCTGTTATCCCCTACTTTGGTTATGCCCGCCAGGATCGCCGCGTGCGTTCCGCCCGCGTGCCCATCACCGCGAAAGTGGTGGCGGACTTTTTATCCAGCGTAGGGGTAGACCGTGTCCTGACGGTGGACCTGCACGCGGAACAGATCCAGGGCTTCTTTGATGTCCCGGTGGACAACGTGTTCGGCAGTCCGATTTTGCTGGAGGATATGCTGCAGCAGGATCTGGAGAATCCGATCGTGGTTTCGCCTGATATCGGCGGCGTGGTCCGCGCCCGCGCGATCGCCAAACTGCTCAACGATACCGATATGGCCATTATCGATAAACGTCGTCCGCGCGCAAACGTTTCCCAGGTGATGCATATCATCGGTGACGTGGCGGGTCGCGACTGTGTATTGGTCGACGATATGATCGATACCGGCGGCACTTTGTGCAAAGCGGCCGAAGCGTTGAAGGATCGCGGCGCAAAACGGGTTTTTGCTTACGCCACCCATCCGATCTTTTCCGGGAACGCGTATGAAAACATCAAGAGTTCGGTTATCGATGAAGTGATTGTTTGCGATACCATCCCTTTGGATCCGAAGATCAAGGCGCTGCCCAACGTCCGTACCCTGACCTTGTCGGGCATGCTGGCCGAGGCTATTCGCCGCATCAGCAACGAAGAGTCCATTTCGGCCATGTTCGAGCATTAATTTCCACCGGCGATGCCGTCCCGGCGGCACGCCAGTCCAGACATTCCACACGCCGGATGATGCCGCGGGACGCGGCAGCGTTTCTCCGGGCTTTGGTCGTTAACCTTCCGGCATGCGGGTTGCTGGATTGAGCGCAAAAAAATCCCGAACCGGCAAGGCAGGTTCAGGATAGGGAAGAAAAACCAGTCATTTGGGTTGTTACCTATGTCGTTATTTTTTGAATGTTATCGCTTTTAACATGCAGTATGAGACACAGACACCGTGTCAATGGCGTCAATTGATGACCGGTTGTACAACCGACAGTGCAGGAAATACTGCTCCGTCGATTCAATGCTGTCTATATTCCATGCGGTTTAATTTATGATTAACGGTGTCCGGTGCGACGGCAGCGTTCGTCAAATCTGCGGTGCCACCAGTAACGATCGCTAATGCGTTCATGCCCACCCATGCGGGCGCCCGCAACCCATAACAGCGCGCCGATAAATATCCCCATGACTGCGCTATGGGCGACCAGCGCGGTAAAATGCAGTTGCGGCAGCTGGTTTAACACTGAGCAGGCCAGCCCGGCAACCATCATTACCATACCCAGGCCCATCAAGCTGTTACCGCACAGCAGTGCTGATTTGCGTTTCATCGTTCACCTCCGGGTTAATCAATGAAATCGTGAATTCTTCTCGTTGCCGTCCTTTGTATCTGTGTAAAGTATAGTCAATATATCGCTAAGGGCATCGTGCCCCGGATCACATCCTCAACAATTAGTCACACAAATCAATAAAGCGTTATCTTACTGCTTTGACGGCGAATTGATCTGGATCAACTGCCTGGCCAATAACACCCTGACATGCATTCTTGCAGAATTTATGAATAGCAGATCACAACCCCGCGCGGCGGATGGAGCCATTATCTGGACAAAAGAGAGGAGGTGATTATGTACACTGACGATCTGGAAGTGATGTCCACCATGGCGCTGGCGTTGGGGGTTATTATTCTGTTCTGCGCCCTGCTGTAAGATTAGCGCGACTGTAGTTACTGGCATTGTTACTGGCATTGTTACTGGCATTGTTACTGGCATTGTTACTGGCATTGTTACTGGCATCGTACTGACGCCGCAACACGCCCATGGTACAACCGCGCACAGGCTATTGATCCATATCCAGCCTCATCTCGATACAGGGCAGATAGCGTTGCGCCGAACGGGAATAATATTGCGCCGGTCCCAGCACCCTGAACCCGTGGCGACGGTAGAAATCCACGGCATTAGGCGTGGAGGACAGGGCTAAACGCGGCAAATGCCGGGCTTTGGCTTCGCCTATGATTCTCCGCATAATCCTTGAAGCGCACCCCCTGCCCTGATACGCCGGCAGGGTAAAGATGGCTTCCACCAGCCGACGTTCAATATCCAGGTACCCGGTCGCCACCGGCCTGTCGGCGTCCGTATCGGTTATGACAAAAAAGGGATTTTGCATGACGCAGGCGCGAAAGCCCGCCGGCATCGTATCGGGCGTGAAGGCGCTGATGGTTTCCGCATCGTATACCTCGACGCATCCCGCCCGTACCGCCTGGTTGCGGATACCCCATAACTCCTGCGCCTCATCGGGACGCGCCAGCCTTAGGTTCATTATTTACCTCTTTTCCAGCGCCCGTCCGGCGCATTGCCTTATTATTGCCCCTGCCCGTACCTTAAAGAAAGACCTTCCAGTTTGGATAAGCCGCTCCGGCTTAAATCTGCTAACATGGCCGACTGGTATCATAAGCCGCGGGGACCGCGCGCGCGCAAGGCAACGGCCCATCGGGTCCCCTATCGGTTGGCATCTTAAAATTATTGGAAAAGCAGAGAATTATAGCGTAATGACTATCAAGTTGATCGTTGGCCTGGCGAATCCGGGCGCGGAATATGCCGCCACCCGGCATAACGCGGGCGCCTGGTATGTTGACCTGCTGGCGGACCAGTTTCGCCAGCCGCTGAAGGAAGAGAGCAAATTTTACGGTTATACCGCCCGCCTGGCGATGGCCGGGGAGGATGTCAGGCTGCTGGTCCCGACCACTTTTATGAACCTGAGCGGCAAGGCGGTGGCGGCGATGGCCACGTTCTACCGAATCCTGCCGGAAGAGATCCTGGTGGCGCATGACGAACTTGACCTCCTGCCGGGCAACGCCCGCCTGAAGCTGGGCGGCGGGCACGGCGGCCATAACGGCCTGAAGGATATCATCAGCCGGCTGGGCAATAACCCCAATTTCCATCGTCTGCGCATCGGCATCGGCCACCCGGGCGATAAAACCAAGGTAGTGGGTTTTGTGCTGGGCAAACCGCCCGCTAGCGAGCAGGCCTTGATCGGGCAGGCCATTGATGAAGCGATTAAATGTACCGATATCTTAATCCAGGACGGCCCGGTGAAAGCCATGAACCGCCTGCATAGCTTCAAAGCGGCCTGAGCGCCGTTTTGTAGGGTGCTGGCCCGCCAGCCAGGCCCCGACGCGGCAGCCGGGCATCGAAATGCCGGCGGCAACGACCCGCCCGCCGTCAATCGAGTTATGGCCGGTTTGTGTGTATAATAGGGCGCTAAGGTATTGATGGTATTGTTAGCTAAATTTAACCATCTGATAATAAAGCTATTTAAGGTGATATAACCATGGGTTTCAAATGCGGTATTGTGGGTCTGCCGAACGTGGGTAAGTCCACGCTATTCAATGCATTGACCAAAGCGGGGATTGAAGCGGCCAATTTCCCGTTCTGCACGATTGAACCGAACACCGGCGTGGTGCCGATGCCCGACCCGCGCATGGACCAGTTGGCGGCCATCGTCAAGCCGCAGCGTATCGTGCCGACCACCATGGAATTCGTTGATATCGCCGGCCTGGTTAAAGGGGCGTCAAAGGGCGAAGGACTGGGCAACCAATTTCTGACCAATATTCGCGAGACCGAAGCCATTGGTCACGTTGTGCGTTGTTTTGAAAACGACAATATTATCCATGTGGCCGGCAAGGTCGATCCGGCGGATGATATCGATGTTATTAATACCGAGCTGGCGCTGTCCGATCTGGAAGCCTGTGAACGGGCGCTGTTCCGGGTGCAAAAACGCGCCAAAGGCGGCGATAAAGAGGCAAAAATCGAACTTGCCGCGCTGGAAAAATGCCTGCCCCATTTGAGCGAGGCCGGAATGCTGCGCACGCTGAATCTTGCTGATGAAGAAAAAGCGGCCATCCGCTACCTGAGTTTTCTTACGCTGAAACCCACCATGTATATTGCCAACGTCAATGAAGACGGCTACGAAAACAATCCTTATCTGGATATCGTACGCAAGATTGCCGAAGCCGAAGGCTCGGTGGTGGTGCCGGTATGCGCGGCGGTGGAATCCGATATCGCCGAACTGGAAGAGGACGAACGGGCCGAATTCATGGCGGAGCTGGGGCTGGATGAACCGGGCCTGAACCGGGTGATTCGCGCCGGCTACGAGCTGCTGAACCTGCAAACCTACTTTACCGCCGGGGTGAAGGAAGTGCGCGCCTGGACCATCCCGGTCGGCGCCACAGCCCCGCAGGCGGCAGGTAAAATCCACACCGATTTCGAAAAGGGCTTTATCCGCGCGCAGACCATCGCCTTTGACGACTTTATCACTTATAAAGGCGAGCAAGGCGCCAAGGAAGCCGGCAAGATGCGCTCCGAAGGCAAGGAGTATATTGTCAAAGACGGCGATGTGATGAACTTCCTGTTTAACGTCTGACGATTTTTTCGGCCCCCGAGGGCGTTCAGTGAACTGGGCAGGTTTTTTAAATCAAAGGCTTGCCGAACAATGCGTCGGATGGCCTCCTCTATGACCGGCGACGGCGACGCTGCGCATAAAAGTCCTGGCACAGGTGACGAATGCGGCTGAGCCTGCCGGGAGTTTTGAGCGGCTATTGACAAAGGCGGGTTCCGAACGATTCTTCAGTTAATGACTTACCGCGCTTTGGGTGATATGCAGTTCTTCTGAAGCGGAGGTGAATGTTGCGTGCCGTGTCGCACTAAGCAAGAAGGACTGCTCCCTTGACAGCGCGATCGCCGGCGGCCATTTTCAGTTCCAGGCGGGGGGCATGATGCCTGCCAGTACCTCGGGAAACCGTTTTCTGCTATATTCCGTCATCATATGAAATAACATCGCAGCGCAGGTAAATTTCCCTTTCAGCCCCAGCAAACTATCCGTCCAGTTGGTAAATTGGCCTGAGTCAAAAACAGCCGAATCAAGCTGGTTCGCCTTTGCCATCAAGGCCCAGGCATAATACCTGAGCATTATCGGGGAATCATATTCCGTGCCGAAGACGGCGCTGGATGAATAGCGGATAAACACCGCGGCCAGGCAAAGCAACGTCCGGGCCTGTTGGCTCAGGTCAGCGGCGGACAAACCACTTGCGGCCATTACCGCCTGATAATGCGCCTCTTTTAAAAAGTAGCGGTCATTCTCCGGCGAGGGATCCAGTAGGGTATCGAAGATGTTCTTGAGCTCCTCTCGCTTTTCTGGGCTGACCAGCTTTTCCGAACAGGATTTCTCCCTGGTTGCGGATTCAAACAGAGGGCGCATAGCGCCAAGCTGCATGGCGTTAAGTAATTTGCGAAAACCGGCGGCTCTCTCCTTCTCCTTATACGGCCCAAGAAACAGGTGGAAATCATGTTCAAAGAGTTCGGACAGCTGATATTGGCCGGCGCTTTGGTTTTCCAACCCCCGGTAAACAAAAATATGGTTCCAGACCGGCCTGGCCGGGTCGGGTTTCAGCATACCGTTCAGGGTATGTTGTGACAGCATTATCACCGGGCCGTTTTCCCGGGAAGAAAACAGCACATAATTATCGGCAAAGGGGGTCGACCAATCCGGCCGGCCCTTGAAATTGCCAAAGATGTTCAGCCGCGTATAGGGAATAACCTGTTCATCGCTTAGGTAGCGATTGTAAAGCTCAATGTTTTTCTCCCGCAAGGTATCTTCCCGGGGGATGCCCCGGCTGATTAACTGGATAAATAGGTGATTGTGTTGCAACATCAGCGGTGGAGTACGCTGAAAATAATAAAGTAGCGCAGTAATAACCGGCTCATCCAGCGGCGGCATGACAGTGCCGGCATATCTCTGCATAAAATCGGCGCAAATCGGGTCCAGCCACGCTGACAGGTGCTTTTCGTCGGAATAAGGGGATTTTCCGAGGATGGACAGCAGGGGTAACGCAACGGTAGAAACGTCAACATGTTGTAATGACTTCATCAATTTCAAAGCAAATTGTACCTTCAGCTCGTTATTACCCAGGCTGTCTATAAGCTTAAGCAGACTGCCGCTCTCGGTATTATTGAGGTGGTTCAAATGCCTGTCCAGCATGGTTTCATCCCACCGGTCAGGCAATGTCAACTGCAGTCTAGCCCCGTCTAGCTGGCGCGGAAATACCCCGAGTGCAGAAAGGAGGGGCATCCAGGTGTTAATATCAATCATTACCCTCGCATTGGTCAGGTTTACCCAGGTCAGGTTTGCCCTGTGCAGGTCCGCCCCGCACAGGTCCGCCTTGCGCAGGTCTGCTCCGGTCAGGTTTACCATATGCATGGTTGCCTCGCGCAGGCCCGCCCCGCACAGGTCCGCCTTGCGCAGGTCCGCCCCGCTCAGGTCCGCTTTGCCCAGTTTTGCTCCGCCCAGTTTTGCCCCGCCCAGGTTTGCATCGCGCAGGTTCGCCTTGCGCAGGTCCGCCCCGCGCAGGTCCGCCCCGCGCAGCTTCGCCTGGCGCAGGTCCGCCCCGCTCAGGTCCGCTTTGCCCAGGTTTGCCCCGCCCAGGTTTGCATAGCATAGGTCCGCCTTGCGCAGGTCCGCCCCGCTCAGATCCGCTTTGCCCAGGTTTGCATCGCCCAGTTTTGCCCCGCCCAGGTTTGCCCCGCCCAGATTTGCATAGCATAGGCCCGCCATGCGCAGGTCCGCCCCGCTCAGGTCCGCTTTGCCCAGGTTTGCCCCGCCCAGGTTTGCATAGCATAGGTCCGCCTTGCGCAGGCCCGTCCCGCTCAGATCCGCTTTGCCCAGGTTTGCCCCGGACAGGTCCGCTTTGCCCAGTTTTGCCCCGCCCAGGTTTGCCCCGCCCAGGTTTGCATAGCTTAGGTCCGCCTTGCGCAGGTCCGTTTTGCCCAGTTTTGCCCCGCCCAGGTTTGCATCGCGCAGGTTCGCCTTGCGCAGGTCCGCCTCGCTCAGGTTTGCCCAGGCCAGTGTTTTCCCATGTAGGTCTACATTGCTCAGGTTTAATCCGCTTAGGTCTATTCCCCTTAAGTCTGGTGCTTTTACTATTTCCTGTGCAATCAAGGTAGCCTCGGACGAATTTTTCAAATCAGCATCCGATTGCCGGATCTCTTCCAGTTGCGCGACAAGCCGAGCGCAGACTCCGCTTTCTGGCGTTGGCGTTTCTTTCCAGGGCCAATAAAAGATATTAACGATATTTTTGATCATAGGTGGTAATCATCCATTTTCGAATTTATATGAGAAAAGTCCTCAACATGACTCTGGCAATTTCATCGGCTTTTGCGCCTGCTTCTTTCTTAACATCAATGAGATTAAATAATTTCGCAGCAATATAGTGGGTTATGAAACATTCCCATGGCTTTTCATAAAAGTTACAACAATTTGATAATCGGCCTCATCAAATCCGTCCCATCTCCTATTACTCATTATCTGCACCAAGGCGCATACATAAATTATTATCTTTGATAATATTTTCAAGTGAGCAATAATCTTTCAACTCATCACTTAATGATGCCAATGTGAAATATATTATTGAAATCTAAACATCCTGTTTATTTCATCAAAGCGCCGCCTTCGGCTGCGTTCAGTTCCAGGCGGGGGGCATGATGCCTGCCAGTACCTCTTGAAACCGTTTTCCGCTATGTTCCGTCATCATTTGAGATAACATCGCAACGCAGGTAAATTTCCCTTTCAGCCCCAGCAAACGATTTGTCCAGTTGGTAAATTGGTCTGAGTCAAAAACAGCCGAATCAAGCTGTTTCGCCTTTGCCATCAAGGCCCAGGCATAATACCTGAGCATTATCGGGAAATTATCTTCCGTGCCGAAGACTGCGCTGGATGAATAGTGGATAACCGGCGCAAATCAGGTCCAGCCACGCTGACAGGCGTTCATCTTTGGAATAAGGGGATTTTCCGAGGATAGACATCAGGGGTAACGCAACGGTAGAAACGTCAACATGTTGTAATGACTTCATCAATTTCAAAGTAAATTGTACCTTCAGCTCGTTATTACCCAGACTGTCTATAAGCTTCAGCAGACTGCCGCTTTCGGGATGATTGAGGTGGTTTAAATGCCTGTCCAGCATGGCTTCATCCCAATCCCACCGGTCAGGCAATGTCAACTGCAGGCTAGCCCCGTCTAGCTGGCGCGGAAATACCCTGAGTGAAAAAAGGAGGGGCATCCAAGTGTTAATATCAATCATTACCCTCGCATTGGTCAGGCTTGCCCCGGCCAGATCCGCCCTATTTACTCCTGCTTTGCCAAAGAAATCAGGTCCAGCCACGCTGACAGGCGTTCATCTTTGGAATAAGGGGATTTTCCGAGGATAGACCGCAGGGGTAACGCAACGGTAGAAACGTCAACATGTTGTAATGACTCCATCAATTGTAAAGCAAATTGTACCTTCAGCTTGTTATTACCCAGACTGTCTATAAGCTTCAGCAGACTCTCGATCCCGGGATATTTGATGTGGTTTAAATGCCTGTCCAGCATGGCTTTATCCCACCGGTCAGGCAATGTCAACTGCAGGCTAGCCCCGTCTAGCTGGCGCGGAAAGTCCCTGAGTGCAAAAAGGAGGGGCATCCAAGTGTTAATATCAATCATTACCCTCGCATTGGTCAGGTTTGCCCCGGTCAGAACCGCCCTATTTACTCCTGCTCTACTAAAGGCTGCTCCGGTCAGGTTTGCTCCGGTCAGGTTTGCTCCGCGCAAATCTGCCATCTTCAGCCTTGCCATTTTCAGGTTTGCTCCGGTCAGATTTGCTTTGTGCAAATCTGACCGGGATAGGCATGCTTCATCCAGACACGCCCCGGTCAGGGTTGCCTCGCTCAGATTTGCATCGGTCAGGTCTGCCCCGGCCAGATTTGCCCCGGCCAGGTTTGCCTTGGACAGGTTTGCCAGAGCCATGTTTACCCCGCGCAGGTCCGCCCCGCTCAGGTCCGCTTTGCCCAGGTTTGCCCCGCCCAGGTATACACCGCGCAGGTTTAATCCGCTTAGGTTTATTCCCCTTAAGTCTGATGCTTTTACTATTTCCTGTGCAATCAAGGTAGCCTCGGACGAATTTTTCAAATCAGCATCCGATTGCCGGATCTCTTCCAGTTGCGCGACAAGCCGAGCGCAGACTCCGCTTTCTGGCGTTGGCGTTTCTTTCCAGGGCCAATAAAAGATATTAACGATATTTTTGATCATAGGTGGTAATCATCCATTTTCGAATTTATATGAGAAAAGTCCTCAACATGACTCTGGCAATTTCATCGGCTTTTGCGCCTGCTTCTTGCTTAACATCAATGAGATTAAATAATTTCGCAGCAATATAGTGGGTTATGAAACATTTCCATGGCTTTTCATAAAAGTTACAACAATTTGATAATCGGCCTCGTCAAATCCGTCCCATCTCCTATTACTCATTATCTGAACCAATGCCCAAAAATTATTATATTTGATAAAATTTTCAGGTAAGCAATGATCTTCCAACACATAACTTAATGTTACTCCCTACAATTTAACATCATCAGAAATCACTGTTCCTTTGACAGTAACATCCTTTGCATGCGGTACGCGCTGTTTAACGCATTCTTTCGCTACGTCAATAGCCATATCGAACTCAATCATTTCCCCATATCCATTACACCAGGGAAACTTCTGTTTCTACAACATTAGAACAATTACCATCTCCTTATTGCCGCCCGTTTTTTATGTCGTAAATCTGTACCACCCTATGTTTTGGGCCAGACGCAGTTTGCCTTGACGCATGTGGCTCAGCCGGGGGCTGCAACTCCACCTCTCTCATTATGGGACTTGCAGGGTCATTAAAAGCAGCAGTATTAATTCAGCGAGTCGACCTTTATCAGCTGGGTAGCCGGTAACCGAATTTCCAGCTGCTGCTGTTTTTCTATCAAGGTATATAACAACAGCTCCCGGACATCTTCATCTTCGATTTTATACGCGGCATAGGCCAGCGCCTGACATTGGCCCTGCACATCGTCAAAACACAGCTCAGCGGGATTGATAAGATTTTCCATGGCAATCACCTGAAAAAGAAGAGGTACGGCGTAAATATTCACTCATGGCAAGCAAGAAAACAGATACGGTGGCCTCAGTTGCAAGCGCCACCGCGAAAAAAATCGATGGCGGTGGCCCAAATCGGGATCTCACTACCGCCCTACCACGCGGCCAGCTCTTAAGCTGCCCGATCTGAGCCACCATTGACATGACAAACGAGGGTTAGCTCGCTGTGCAATGATTACTTAGATAACGACATAACACAACCTGCATATTATGCCGTTAGTAGGATAGGGAGTGAGTGTCCCGGCAATAATAGAATAATGCCGGGTTATAATAACGGATTGCTTTTCATTATGGCAAGCAGTGAATAACGAAAAATAGTTGCTAAGATAATATAAACAATTGGTTATAATATTTTTTATAGTGGTTAGAGAACAAATAGATTGATTTTTTTGATAATGATGTTTATCTGTATTTTATCATCATATTGGCTTGAGTGAAATTAAGTAAATATTAATTTTTTGTGAAATGAATGATGTCATCATATTATTTTGCTATTCAATATTAATGAGGCCGAATGCATCTGTCGTGTTGACCTGCCCCGGAAATTAAGCCAACATTTAATCAGTAACATCGTTTTGATGACCCGCCCCCCCGAATCAGCTCCGCCCATTATTGGAAATTGCCGGTTGATGACGTGGCTCTCTATTCCTCCCCATTAAACTCAACCTGCTGAATTTCAATGACCGGTTGAGCCGTAAGGAATTCCAACATTTTCCATCACCCAGCATCTAAATAACGCCTACGTGGCGAGCTTTAGTTCTCTCATTTGCATCCCTGAATGACCGCCCCTTGCCTGTGACTGGCTGAGTGACGGTGATTGTTTACCAGCCCTAGGTTGTATACGGTAGGGAGGTGGCCTGTTCACAGCATCACGCATCAGTTATCCCTTTTGATCCGTTTGCAGAAATATAAAGGTGATTCAGCATACCCCTGCCGATAATAAAAACGGTGGGCATCGGTCCGTCTGGCATGGCAATGCACTTCAATTCTGTCACAGCGGCGCGCAAGGGCCAATTCTTGCGCACGGGATTCAAGCGCGTTGCCAATTCCTTTACCCCGGGCGGCCGGGTCCACGCAAAAATAGCTAATCCTGCAAAAATCACCGGCCAGCGCCAACTGGGGAATAAAATGCAGTGAAACGACGCCGAGGATGCTGTTGTCCTCTTCCGCCACCAGCAGCGTTTCATCAGGATGCGCAAGAAGCTGTTGCATCCTGTCGTTGATAAACCCGCCGGTGTCTGGATAACCGAGATCGGAAAGCAACGATGCAATAGCGGGTGCGTCTGAGAGCACGGCGGTCCTGATTATTGCCAAAATCTATCTCCTCGCAACAAAGGCCTTAACAGATGGAACACTTGTGGCCAAGCTAACATGGTCCATCCGCCATTCACCGGGATAAGTCGAGAAGCTGGACGAGACACTGCGCCATCGTGGAGAAAACCGGCAAATAATCCTGTGCTTCCTGAAAGGAGTGGCGACACCCGGCATAAGGAGCTCAATTTACGCTAGCCGCAACGACGTTAGATGCGCCGTTTTTTTTCAAGACGGATATCGCCCCCGCCAACGTCCTGCTCCATTCCCCATCCCAGATGGCGGTAGAAACCAGCGGCACGGGTCGACTTACCTGTTTCAAGCCATGCGACGGTGTGTTGCCGGAATAAAGCCTCCTCCGCGGCTTGCACGAGCATTTTGCCAATGCCCTTACCTTCATGGGACGGTAGCACGAACGCGGCGAACAGTGAACCTTCCGCGAGATCAATCATCGAAAAACCAACGACCTGGCCCTTATCGTTTGCCACCCAGGCACAAGAAGCGCCGAGGATCATCTTGGTGATCGAAGCCTCGGTTATGCCTGCTTCGGCCAACTCATCCCTGGACAGGATGTTCTCGGTCACCGACGTTCGGACATGGAACATACCCGCGACGTCGGCCGGCTGGGCTAATCTAATTTGCATCAGCATGGTGGTCTCAAGATTCATTACCGTATCGCCATCCCACAGTTCGCCTAAAGGCTAAGCGAGTGACGGATCAATTGCAAGGCGGGATCCCCGCGGGTTGCCGATCGTGGGCGCAACATCGGCGTGGTTTGCATCCCCGTGCATGGGCAAACGCCCGGTACACATGGTCCGCGCACAGGCCAATCTATCATCCGGGGCAGATGGCGAACGGCGCGAACCTACCCCGGCATCCGCCCGCGGATATCACCGATGCGACGCCGGACCAGCGCCGGCGCCGTGCCGGGGTGATTCGACCCTGACCCGCAGCGCTATCAGCAGCGCCGCAAGCATCATCAAGACGCCGGCGGCCATGAACACGCCGGCGATGCCTTTGAAGCTAAACATCGCGCCCCCCGCGGCGGCGCCGGCGGCGATGGCGGCCTGCACCGACGCCACCACCATCCCGCCCGCGCTTTCCGCCTGGTCGGGCACCGCGCGGGCCACCCAGTTCGACCACGCCACCGGCACGCCGCCAAAAGCCATGCCCCAGAGCGCCACCAGCAGCGCCTGGCCGGCCACGGAGGCAGGCAGCAGCGCCAGGGCCAACGCAGCAACGCCGACCAGCGCTGGCATCAACGCCAGCGTCCCGCGGGGGCTGCGCTCAAGCAGCCGCCCGGCCAGCAGCGTGCCGGCAAAGTTGGCCACGCCGAACCCCAGCAGCATGAGCGCCAGTCCGTCGGGGCCGACGCCGGTAGTACTTTCCAGGAACGGCCGGATATAGGTGAACAGCGCGAAGTGACCGGTGTGCACCAGCACGCAGCCCAGCATTCCCAGCGCAATACCCGGGCGCAACAGCACCTCCAGCACCGTTCTCAGCCGCGCCGTCCTGCGGGGCGCCAGCCGCGGCAGCGTGAACAACTGGAAGATCAACGTCACCACACCGACCGCGGCCGCCGCCACGAAGGCGCTGCGCCAGCCGTACATTCCGCCCAGGTAGCTGCCAAGCGGCACCGCCACGACGGTTCCCACCGCAATGCCGCTGAAGATAATCGACAGGGCGCGCGGCAACAGCGCCGCGGGCACGAGGCGCATCGCCACTGCCGCCGCCATGCTCCAGAAACCGCCCAGTGCAATGCCCAGCAGGATCCGCATCAGCAGCAGCACCGTCAGGCTTGAGGAGAAGGCCACCAGCAGGTTGGAGGCGGTCATCAGCGTGGAAAAACACAGCAGTACCAACCGCCGGTCGATCCCTCGCGTCAGGCCCGGCACCAGCAATCCGGAAAACAGCGCCGCCGCCGCCGTCACCGTTACCGCCTGCCCCGCCAAGGCTTCCGATACCCCCAGCGCTGGCGGCGGAATGCCATGCCTCCCGCTCCGTCTTTGCGGAACGTTTCCAGGCCATTATCGGCACGCCGCCGCTACGCTACGCCACGGAACTGCGGATGCGCCTCGCCAGCCAGTGGCTGATCCACGACAGGCTGCCCATCGAAGCCGTGGCGCTGCGCCTCGGCTACACGTCCCAGGCCGCCTTTAGCCGCGCCTTCAAGCGCACCACCGGCCTGCCGCCCGGCGCCAGCCGAAAATCGGCCCCGCCCGCCGGTTCCTGAGGCACGTTGGCCTGGGTTGTCCGGGTGGCGAGCCGCCGCCCCGGTGCTATATAAGCATCAAACTCGACCGCGCATGGGCATCCGTGACCCGGTCAAGAACTGCCCCTCCTCCCGCGATTTGCTGACATCGGTTACGTAACGTCGTTCGGCCGCGCCAGCCAAATATTTTAAGTTTTAAAGCGACCTTCACTAAAATTAGTAGCCGTGACGAACTTCAACAATCAGTATCGACTGGCTTAGCTTATCGATCAGATTATTCAACCTAGTACGTGAACTAAGATCTAAATTAGCATCCCACTCATCCAACATGAGAATTTTTATTTCTATCGCAGCCACTTGTGAAAGTTCCTCAAGATATTCCTGTGCCGCTTGTCCGGTTGATAGATTTTTACTGAGGGTATTTTTAAAAATCAATTCATGATGTGCCGGCAGATAATAGGCACAATCGCCAATTTGTTCTTTAAGCCAGCAAAGATAAGAAGATTTACCTGCGCCGTTCGGTCCTCTAATCGTTATTCTACCAGAGAGAGGCATAGAAGCGCTGTTCATGTGCTGTAAATTTACTCCTTCAGATAAAGCACCGGTAGTCTCACATTCAAATAGTTCCCATTGGATACGATCCTCAATTTTCTGAGATATCACTGGGATCTCGGCGGACTTACCAAGGCCCAATAATCTGGCTTTTAACGCTGACCAACTTGTAGTATAAAAAATAGCGATATAAGCATGTTGAAGAATCATTATTTGCCTAGGCAGTGTGGCAACCAGTACAGCAAGGATAGACGGGACTGCTATATTTTTATAGAACAGCACACCTGACCATATGAAGACCGGCGCCATCGTCAGTAGCATGCCCAAAGTGGATGCAATGTTGCTCCAATATTGACAATGAATTGCAGATTCCGAGGCTAATATCTGGCGTACCTGCAACTCGCGTTGATAAAGCAAAAGATTGTATTTGTTACCCAATAAGATATTATCCCATGAAAGTGATAATACCCGCTGAAGAGCAGTTCTTGAAGTTTGAGAATGAGCGCCTTCATCCTGTATTTTTTTCCTGAATAAAAAAACATTAACGCATATCAAACAGAGACTTATAATATATGGCCATACAATTGAAACATTAACAACTAGCGCTAATACTAAGACACTAAACGAGACATTGAGAATTACAGATATCCAGTCAAAAATGAATTTGAAGCTCTCCTCAAACACTAAAAATCCCTCAGTAGAAACATAGGGAAGATGGAGATCTTTATAATTTTTATTTGTTCTTATGGAGGCTTTATTCCAGAAATTACGTCTAAATATATCTATGTATTTTTCGAGCGCTATAAACTTTGATTTTTCCAGAAAAATCGCAGAGAAAAAAGAAGGAATATATACTATTATCAAAGACAACACAAAAAAAACCAAATACAACGTGAAATTTTCATTGCTACCAACTTGTTCAGCCAGTCCACCTATCCAATATGTGGATGAAGCCACAATGAGTTGTTGGATGATGAGAAAAAACAGAGAGAGAAAAAAATATCGGTTAATCAAGAATCTGAACGCTGAATTCCTTCCTGCCATTTTAACTTTAGTCCTTTATCAGAAGGTGTAAGTATCAGAACCCCAGCGGTTATTTTACGAGCTATGCACTTTTCCTTTCCTGCATAATCATGATGTCAATATGCTCACGGCACTTCAGAATGAGTGACTGCCCTCTGTCTGTTAGCAAATTTTTATAATTTTCAAGGCTGGTTAATGAATCCGGCGCTTCAAGTGTTTGAGTAATCATTTTACCTGATGGTGGGTGAACGTGAGTTTTTTCCGGTTCACTGAGATAGTTACGTCTGGCAATCAGCACTTCGACAGCGACAATGATGCTATGAAAGACCTTATCAATTGGCCTGTTCATATTAAGTATTGCTGACTTTGCATAGTTCTCTTTTTTCTGAAGGAGTTTATAATCCCTAAAATGTAAGTAACGCAGTTCATCAATAAATACTAAATTGTGTGTTAACTCATGTATAAGCAACTCTGTCAAGTCCTGTTTATGCCAGTGATTACGGCTATTTATCCAGATAACGCCCACGGCATTAGAAGTAGAACCTCCACCTGAGCCGATTGAATTCCTTTGAAATAAAGAATCAATCGTCATCTGGAAAACATAGAAGTTTTTTGGCATTTTATCTTTCATTTCCTCAATTGCTGTTAGTAAAAAATTGTTTCTTTTTTCACGCAGTCCATCCTCTAGAGGGTCTCCAATCAATGAAGATTGTTCTCTGTCATTTAACAAAGCATCTGTGCGATAAAGTTCTGTCAGTTTGTCTTCCATTTCACGATCATCAATTATTTGTGAGCCCAAAATATTTGATCGCGGTACATCAGGTTGATAATCTCTCAGAAAATCATGGAATCCAAACTCTATCTCATCAAAGCCAGCAGGAGACTTCCTCGATAGCGGAGCCCCAAGTACAGCCATGTTTTTCAAAACTTCATCTACGCCGATCAAATGTATCATTTCCATCTCCATATCTATATTTATATTAGCGGGGAACATGTTGAGTTCCCCACCATATTTACATTCAGGCCAAATCGTCGTAAGCAATCATTCGAACATTCACGAAACAGCCTTCTTCGTTACGCATGACATCAACGTTTTCTTGCGCCTTCAGAAAATCTTTTTCATCGAGTCCTTCAAGAATTTTTTGCAATTCAGGCATATATATTTCCTCCAATTAATTTTAATTCAAGAAAGGTTAGCGGTCTAAGGACATTCATTTCTTCAGCCGCAATCTTTTATATATAATTAACCATAGTGATGTCAACAAGTTTATCCAAGGCCAGCATAAATACTTTAAAGCATTTCAGATATGATTTTATTGAATTTAAAAAAAAGATAAATTTATCAAATAATTTATTGTTATCCCTAATTTTATAATTGAATATAAAATTAAAAAAATATGCTTCAGAATAATCCGCTATATATTTTATTCGTAAGACAACGACTGAATATTAGACGGATAATAACGGCTCGGTTTTCGAGCCAGGGAAGACGATAAGTCAACGTGTTATCGATGATGCCGTTCACGCGGCGTCTGGTGGCCTTTAACGACAACGGCATCTCGCAAAGCGTCATGAGGATCGGGACAGACTTCTTATCTGTAGCCACTGACGGCAGACCTGCCCTTTGCCCCTGCTTACAAGGATAACCCGGCTTAAGCCACCAGCCGATCGCCGGTATTCAACATGCGGTTTCCTCCAGGATACCTGCTGGCTTTTAAGTGCCTGATTGACACCTAGTATACCTAATATACCATTGAGGCCCACTTTAATAAGGAGTTACCCATGTCGTCCACCTATGTTGAGGAAACCGCAGTCAAGCTCGCTGTGGTCGAGGCTTTATACCGATTCGCCGCCGGCATCGATCTGCGCGACAAAGACCTGCTCGCTTCCGCGCTTACAGAGGATGCGGTATCCGATTTCAGGCCCGCCGCGGCAAAAGCCGGCTTTGAATATCCCGTGCTGGAAGGCAGGGACAATATCGTCACGGCCCTGTCGAACGCGCTCAGCCAACTCGACACCACGCATTCCGTGAGCAACCCGCGGATAACCGTCGACGGTGATACAGCGCATCTGGAGGCGCTGGTGGAAGCGCAGCACGTGCCGCGAAACGATCGCTCGCGCCACTACCTGATGAAAAACCGCTACAATGTCGAACTGGTGAGACGGGGCGAGATCTGGCTCATCCAGCGCAACACGGTCGACAATGTCTGGCTTACCGGCGATCCGTCCGTCCTCTCAGGCGTTTAGAAACGCTTATCGCCCGCCGGCGAGCAGGAAGTCCGTCACCAATTGCGTAAATTCATCAGGACGTTCCAGCGTCGCCAGGTGTCCGCAGGCCAGCTCCGCATAGCGGGCGCCGGCAATCGACGCGGCCAGCGCCCGCGCATGGGCGGGCGGCACCATGTGATCCCGGAGGCAGCCGATCACCAGCGTGGGTTTGGCGATGCGCCTGACCTGTCCGCTCACATCCAGCGTCAGGTTAAGCGCCACCTGGCGCCCCATGCCTTCCCATTGGTTGCCGGCGATAATGGCGTCGATATTTTCCTCAATCTGCCGGGGGCTAAGGCCGGCGAGAAAATCGGGGCTCAACCCGGTCAGCAACAGAAGACGGGCCATTGCGCGGCGGTCGCTGTGGATCAGGTCGCGCCACAGGCCGAACTCCAGCTGCATACGCCCGTCCCCAGCTGAGGCGAAGCCGGCCAGCAGCACCAAGGCGCGCACCTCCTGCGGATATTCGGCGGCGATATACGCCGCCAGGCTCGCCCCCAGCGAAAAACCGACCAGATCGAACGGCGTTGCGCCGGCGGCCCGCGCGGACGCGACAACCTGCGCGGCCAGCTGCGCGATAGACAGCGGCGCGCCGCCGTCCACGGTCTTTCCTGACCCCGCGTAGTCGGGCCGCACGACTTTCCAGCGCGGCGTGAAACGTTCGACCACATTTCCCCAGTTGCTTTCCCCATCGCCGCCGGTGCCATGCACCAAGACCAGTCCAGGACCCGCTCCATCGGCCTGATAGGAGACTGTAGTACCCTCAATTTCGATCGTCGGCATGATTTTAACGCTCTCTGTTATCTATGAAGGCTATAGGCTAAACTCTGACAGTGCTGTCAAGGTCAAGCAAAAATACAGGGGTTGGTCATGCGCATTGGAGAATTGGCGCGCCGCGCCGGCGTCAGCGAGCGGATGCTGCGTTACTACGAACAGGAAGGCTTGCTGCAACCGCTGCGCGCGGTGTCAGGCTACCGCGACTATGGCGAGATGGAAATACAGGCCGCGCAGCGCATCCGCATGCTGAGCGCGGCGGGTTTGAAGATTGAAACCATCCGTATCCTGCTGCCCTGTATCCTGGACAACCAGCCGCGTTTTGTACCCTGCAACGAGGTCAGGGCGGCGTTGCGCCGGGAAGTCGAGAAGATGGACGAAAGGCTGCGCGACCTTGGCGAGAGCCGGTTAATCGTCGCGGGTTTTCTTGATGGCGTGGAAGCGGCTGTCAATGGCGATCGGCCGTCGCGACCGGCATGACTTCCGGCATTAACCTTGCGCCTTATACAGAATGCGATCGATTAATCCCCACTCAAGCGCTTGCTCGGACGACATGAAGCGGTCGCGGTCGAGATCGCGCTCAACCTCGTCATAGGCGCGTTCGCAATGCTCGGCGTACAACCGCGTAATGCGGCGTTTCGTTTGCCGCATTTCTTCGGCATGGATAAAGATATCCGATGCCTGCCCCTGGAAACCGCCCAACGGCTGATGAACATGCAGACTCGCGTTGGGCAGCGCCGCACGCTGGCCCGGCTCGCCAGCCATCAGCAGGAATGATCCCATTGAGCGCGCGGTTCCCATGCAAAGGGTATAGACCGGCGCCTTGATGAATTGCATGGTGTCATACATGGCGAGACCACTGGTGATAACCCCGCCGGGCGAATTAATATACAGATGGATGGGCTTTTCCGGATTCTCGGCTTCCAGGAAAAGAAGCTGCGCGCAGACCAAAGCGGCTATCGCATCGTCGACTTCACCATTGAGGAAGATGATGCGCTCGCGCAGCAGACGTGAATAAATATCGAACGATCGTTCACCCCGGCTGGATTGCTCGACGACCATCGGGATGAGTTGCATCGCTTCGCGCATGGACGACTCCTGTTTGCCAACTATTGTGTGCCCCGCCAAGCCGGCTCAGGCGGCAAGCATCAGATAACACGCGTCGTCGTTTGCCGCAGCCGACGAATGACCGTTCAGCCGCGCGTCAGGCAGCCGGTGGATGATGGTCAGAATGGTTCCGCCCATGTCGTTGGGCCTGATTTGCAAGGTGACCCGGCTTTCAAGGAAAGGCGGTTCTTCATCATCACGCATGCGGTAACATATCTCCGCCTCCGGGGTAGATGAAATGGGCTCGGACTGCGCGCAGGCAACATCGGGCAACCATTTTTCACGCAGCGCGGGAATACTGAGGGCCCGCCACACCTTCTCCGGGGACGCATCAAGCACGTATTCGAACAGCAGTTCGTTGGCATGATTTTCGGTTTTTGGGTTGGTCATTGATCCATGTCCTTCAGCAAAATCTTCAAATCATCCACCCGCGCGGGCCAGTAGGCACGATACTTCGCCAGCCATCGGGCGACAAGTGCCAAGCCCCGCGGATCAATTTGGTAGTTAACAAAACGGCCCTGCCGCTCTTCGCGCACCAGCCCGGCGTTACGCAGCACCGCCAGGTGCTGCGACATGGCGGATTGGCTAATCTCAATGCCTACGCGCAATGCGCTGGCGTTCATGCTGCCGACCGCCAGTTTTTCAAAGATGGCGCGGCGGGTCGGATCGGCCAACGCCTTGAAGATGTCGTTTTCAATCATGCTTAATACATTAGCGTATACTTATGTGTTGTGCAAGTGTACGACTAAATACGCATCCCGCCCGAGACCTCGATACGCTGGGCATTGACCCAGCGATTATCGTCGCTGAGCAGCGCGGCGATCATCGGCCCGATATCGTCCGGCAGGCCGGCGCGGCCCAGCGCGGTGCTCTGCGCAACGCGTTTATTCATCTCGGGATTGTCACGTACCATGCCGCCGCTGAAGTCGGTGGCGATAGCGCCCGGCGCCACGGTGTTGACGGCAATGCGGCGCGGCCCCAGCTCCAGGGCAAGATAGCGGGTCAGCACCTCGACCGCGCCCTTCATCGACCCATAGGCCGCGCTGCCTGGAAAAGTAATGCGCGTCAGGCCGGATGAGATATTCACGATACGTCCGCCGTCATTGATCAGCGGCAGCAGCCGTTGCGTCAGGAAAAAGACGCCCTTGAAATGGACATTATACAGATTGTCCAATTCTTCCATGGTGACCTGCCCGAACGGCGCGTGATGGGATATACCGGCGTTGTTGACCAGGTAGTCGAAACGCGCGGCGCCAAGCTTAGCCAGCGCCTCCCCCGCCCGCCCGGCAAATACGCCGAAGGTTTCGGCCCGGCCGGTGTCGAGGGGTAATGCCACCGCCCGCTGACCTTCAGCCTCCACCAGGCTGACCACCTTTTCCGCTTCCGTCCGGTTGGCGCGGTAGGTGAAGATGGAACTGACTCCCCGGCTGGCGAGGTTAAGTACGGTACTCCGCCCCAGGCCACGGCTTCCCCCGGTGACAATGGCAACTTTTGCCGCCGGCCCCCTTGCATGTTCTGTCGTCATATCTGGCTCCTTAATACGCTGTGCGAACCAGCTTATGCCGGCCGGTCGGTCGGCTGAATGCCCGATCTCACCCCATTCTTGCCCAATCCTGCCAGGCCCCTACACTTTGGCGCCGCACATCGCTACTATGCTATCACCGACGAACGCGGAGATATCGCCGTGAAAAATGCCCTGGCCGACGCCCTCGAATGTTACACCGACACCCACGCCGGGGAGAATCCTTTCGTGACCGCCGTCGAAGGGCTGACAATCCTGTGCTCGGAGCATGAAAGGCCGCCTTCGCATTTGATTATGAAACCCGCCCTCTGCGTGGTGGCCCAGGGCGCGAAATGGACGCTGTTCGGCAACCGGCGGTATGACTACGGGCCGGGCCAGGCGCTGGTCGTCAGCGTTGAAATGCCCGCGTTCAGCCGGGTGGCTAAAGCCAGCTCCGACCAGCCGTTTCTTGGCGTGGTGATTGAGTTCGACCTGGGGGTAATGCGCGACGTTTTAGCCCATCTCGGGACACCGCCGGCACTGGATGTCGCGACCGGCCACGGCGTTTGTGTCACCGACTTTGCCGGCCCGCTGTCGGACTGCGTGCTACGGATGGTGCGTTTGCTCGATACGCCCAACGCGATCCCGGTGCTGGCGCCGATGATCATGCGGGAAATATGCTATTGGCTGCTGACCGGTCCCCATGGCGGCGAGGTGGCCAATATCGTGCTGGCAAACGGTCACGCGCAGCGGATCGTCAGCGCGATTAACACCCTGCGGGAGCGCTATGCCGAGACGGTGCGTATCCGTGAACTGGCGGCGGTGGCGCGGATGAGCCCATCGGCGTTTCACCGCCGGTTCAAGGCGTTGACCGCGATGACGCCATTGCAATACCAAAAGCGCCTGCGCCTGCTTGCGGCGCGTCAGTTGATGGTGACGGGCGCCGCCAACGCGGAGATGGCGGCCTGGCGGGTAGGATATGAAAGTCCGTCCCAATTCAGCCGTGAATACGCGCGTATGTTTGGCGCGCCGCCGCGACGGGATATGACGACGTGGTAACCGTTCACCACCATACCGCCGGGCTGCTGCCGGGCGGCATCGAGGTGAACGCATATCCCGCCGGCGTGCGTTCAAGCTGTGCGCTGGGCCTTACGGCGCGCAGCTCGCCGAAGCCGGACGCCGCGGTATCGAGCCAGGGGCTGAAATCCGGCGGGACGCGGTGCAATCCGCGCTCGACGCGTCCCAGTCCGCGCAGCCAGTGGCCGGTCTGGGCCAACGAAACCTGTACATGCCAACTCCCCCCTTCCCGCCGCTGGCGCCACAGCGCCGCCGCCGCGCCGAAGACCATCAGGTAGCCGGTGGCCTGATCGAGAATTTGCATTGGCAGCGGCCGCGGCCGGCCGTTGCCGGCGGCTTCGCCTTCGGCATGGTTAAACCCCATGGCGGTCTGCACCAGTGAGTCAAAACCGCGGCGCATGGCCCAGGGACCCTGGGTGCCGTAGGCGGTAAGGGAAACGCAGACGATGCCCGGCCGGCGTTCGGCCAGCGCCTCGGGTGAAAACCCAAGCGCCGCCAGCCCGCCCGGACGATAGCCCTGCGAGAACACGTGCGCGTGCCCAATCAGGCGCCATAGCGTGGCGCAGCCTTGCGGCGTGCGCAAATCCACCAGCGTCGAGCGTTTTCCCCGGCTGGTGTCGGCAATCGACTCGATATTGGGCAAGTTGGGCGAATTCACCAGCATCACGTCGCCGCCCAGGGCGGCGAACGCCCTGCCGCCCACCGGACCTGCCAGGATCCGGGTCAAATCCAGCAGGCGCACCCCGGTCAGGGGCAATTGATCATCACGCAGCGGCGTAAGATCCGCCGGAGGCGCGTCACCGATACGCTCGAGGGTCAGCAGGGGTTGGCCGGCAACCGCCCGGCCCTGCGGCGTGTCGTCCCATTGGTCAAAACGCCGCAGCGCCGCCGCCACCAGGCCGCGCCCGGCGCTGGCCTGTTCGTAGTCAAACGCGTCCCAGGCCGACAAGGCGCGTTCGGCGTCGGCGCGCGTGGCGTTTGCCGGATCCAGGCCCAATAGGAATAATGCCCCCTCGCGATGATGCGCAAAGTTGGCATGAATGCGCACATGGCCGTCGCGGCAGCGATACAGGCCGGAAAAATGATCCCACGGGCCGGGCACCCGGCCGTCAAGGGAGAACCAGCCGCTGCATTCCACCGCCGCATGGGCCATATCCACCGCCACCCGCTGGCGGGCCGCGCCGCGCGCGTGTCCCAGCTCACAGGCCGCCAGCGCCGCGGCGGCTATGGCGCTTTGCGCGGCGGCGCCGACGCGGAAAGAGGATGGAAAGAGCGGATCGGCGCCGGTCAGGAAGGTTTGCGCCAGCGCCTCGGGCGGCAGCGCGCCCAGGCGCCAGAGCGACGCCAGCAGGTCATGATGTTGCATAGGTCCGTTTCCCCGCACGCTATCTTTACCGCCAGCTTGCCCTATTATGCCGGCCCTGCCAAGCAGGACAAGGGATAGGCGATAACGCCGTCTGGCCGGCGAAAGGCCGTGGCGTTATACTGCTACGATAACCGACAGGCCGGGCATGCGACCATGCGCGGCGAGGACCCGCGGGAAGGTAGGGCATGGCAATTTCAGAGGATGGCAATCTGCTGGGAAACTATCTCAGGTACCGCCGCACCAGGCTGGACGCGTCGCGCCTGGGGTATCCCATGAGCCGCAGGCGCACGCCGGGGCTGCGTCGCGAAGAGGTGGCGCAGCGCGCCAACGTCAGCGTCACCTGGTACACGTGGCTTGAGCAGGGACGCGGAGGCGCGCCCTCGGCCGAGGTGCTGGACCGGCTCGCCCGCGCGCTCGAACTGACGGACGTCGAGCGCGAGCATCTGTTTCTCCTTGCGCAAAACCGCCCGCCCGAAATCGATTATCCCAAGAGTCGCTGCGTATCGCCTCAACTGCAGCGGGTGCTGGACTCGCTGGAGTTCATCCCCGCCTATGTGAAGACCGCCGAATGGGACATCATCGCGTGGAATCGCGCCGCCGTGGTGGTGCTGGCCGATTATGCGACGCTTCCCGAGGCGCAGCGCAATATCCTGCGCATGATCTTCTGCAAGCCCGGCGTCCAGGCCAAGATACCCAACTGGGAAAGCGTCGCCCGCTTTGTGGTGGCCACGTTTCGCGCCGAAACGGCGAGGACCGGGTTTGGCGCGCGCGCCAAGGCGCTGGTCGATGAGCTGGGCCTGTCCAGCCCGGAGTTCAGGGAATTGTGGCGCGACCAGGATGTCGGCCTGCACGGCGAGGGAACCAAATATATCCAGCATTCGACCCTGGGACTGATTACGCTGGAATATTCGGCTTTCGCGGTCGACGGCAAACCGGATCTGGGCATGGTGATCTACAATCCGGCAACGGCAAAAGATCGGGCCGGGGTACGGGCGCTAATGGAAAAAACCCTGCCCGGCCAATCTTGAACGCCGCCGCCGGCCCCCGGCGGCCGGCGCTGATAGCCTGAATCTCCCGCGCAGCCGGGCCGTCAGGTGCGGCATGACGCCACGCGCCTGCCGCGGGCGACGCGTTGCCGCTCAGGCCTTCAGTCCCAGTATTTGCTTGAGGGACTTCAGGTAACGGCGGCTAACCGGCACCGACTGGCCGTTGTTCAATACGATTTCGGCCTGCCCGGACTCCTCCAGGCGAATCTCGCGCAGATGCGCCATATTGACCAGAAATTGCCGGTGGCAGCGCACCAGGGGCGTGCGGCTTTCCAGCACTTTCAGCGTCAGCTCGGTGAAGCACTCGCCGCCCTCAAGGCCGGTAACATACACCCCGCTCAGCCTGGAGTTGGCAAACAGCACCTCGTCGGTTTTCAATAAATAAATCCGGCTGTGGCCGGTGCAGGGAATATATTTCAGGTCGTTTTCCTGTCCCGATAATACGGCAATATCCTGCTCCGGCCGCGCATTATGCAGGCGGTTCAGGGTTTTGGCCAGGCGGCGCGATTCAATCGGCTTTAACAGGTAATCGAACGCATGCTCCTCAAAGGCGCGGATGGCATATTGATCGAAGGCGGTGAGGAACACGATATAGGGCATGCAGGCCGGGTCGATCATGCCGACCATTTCCAGCCCGCTGATGCGCGGCATCTGGATATCAAGGAAAATCACGTCCGGATGCAGGCGGTGCACCGCGCCTATGGCTTCCAGCGCGTTGGCGCTCTCGCCGATAATAGTGATTAACGGGTCCTGCTGGAGCAGGCAGCGCAGGTTTTCACGGGCCAGCGGCTCATCATCGACAATCAGCACGGTCAGCATTTCGCCTCTTCCTCCAGCGGCAGGCTCAGGATGATACGGGTAAACAGCTCGGGCTTGAATTCGACACTGATGCCATAGCCCTCGCCGTAGCGTACCCGCACGCGTTTATCCACCAGGTTCATGCCAAGGCCGGTATTGCCGGCCGCCAGTTGGTATAAACCGGCGTTATCCTCGATGCTGAGCAATAAGCGGTGGTCATGCCGCCGTGCGCGCAGCGTCACGATCCCCTCGCCGAGCAGTTGCGACGTGCCGTGCTTGATGGCGTTTTCCACCAGCGGCTGCAGCGAGAAGGCCGGCAGGTGCATGCCGAGCAGGGCTTCCGGCAAATCAAAGCGGATTTGCAGACGGTCCTGGAAACGCGCTTTTTCGATCTGCAGGTAGGCGTTAACATGCTCGATTTCGTCGGCCAGCGTGACCACTTCTTCCGAGCGCTTGAGGTTCTTGCGAAAAAAGGTCGAAAGGCTTTGCACCAGCTGGCTGGCCTGTTCGCTGTCGCGGCGGATCACCGCCACCAGCGTATTCAGGGCGTTGAACAAAAAATGCGGATTGACCTGGGCGTGCAGCAGCTTGATTTCCGACTGGGTCAACAGAAGCTTGTGCCGCTCATACTGCCCGGCCAGGATCTGGGCCGACAGCAGGCTGGCAATGCCTTCGCCCAGGGTGCGGTTGATGGAACTGAACAGGCGGTTCTTGGCCTCATACAGCTTTATGGTGCCGATCACCTCGCCGTTCTCGCCCCGCAGCGGGATCACCAGCGCCGAGCCCAGCTTGCAGTTACGTTGTAACGAACACTGGTATGGCGTCTCGTTACCGTCGGCGTAAAAGACCTCATTGTTGTCGATGGCCCGGCGTGAATGCGCCGAGGAAATCGGCGTGCCCGGCAAATGATGGTCGTCGCCGAGGCCGATGAACGCCAATAGCTTTTCCCGGTCGGTAATGGCCACCGCGCCGATATCCAGCTCCTGGTAGATGACCTCGGCCACCTTCATGCTGTTTTCCTGGTTAAACCCCTGGCGCAGGAAACCCTCGGTACAGACGGCGATTTTCAGCGCCCTGGCGGAAAAGGCCGAGGTATATTTTTCGAACATCGCCCGCCGGTCCAGCAGGATGCGCATAAACATCGCCGCCCCGACGCTGTTGGTGACAATCATCGGCAGGGCGATGCTCCTGACCAATCGCAATGCCTCCTCATACGGTCGGGCTACCGACAGGATAATGATCATCTGGAAAATTTCCGCCAGCAGCGTTACGCCGGCCGCGGTAAAGGGGTTAAACAGGCGATCGATGCGCCCGCGCCTGAGCAGCAGCCGGTGCGCCAGGCCGCCCAGTAGCCCTTCCACCACGGTGGAAATCATGCAGCTGACGGCGGTCATGCCGCCCAGGGAATAACGGTGCAGGCCGCCGGTCAAACCGACCAGCACCCCCACCACCGGACCGCCCAGCAGACCGCCCAGCACCGCGCCGATGGCGCGGGTATTGGCGATGGAGTCCTGGATATGCAGGCCGAAATAGGTGCCCATGATGCAAAACATGGAAAACATGACATAGCACAGCAGCTTATGGGGCAGGCGGACGGTGACTTGCATCAACGGGATAAACAGCGGTGTTTTACTCAGCAGATACGCAATGACCAGATAGACGCACATCTGCTGCAGCAGCAGTAAAACCAAATTGAACTCATGCATAGACAACGGCTCGGAAAATAACTCCCGTCATGCGCGGCTCGCAACCTGGCATAGTGAGGGCATTATGAGGATATCGGCCCGCTAAATTACCGAAAAATTCCCGCGTTGTCTTTGACAGCACTCACTAATTTTCATGCTTATTACATTAACGCCGCTAAATAAGTCGGCGTTAATGTAATGATAATACCAGCGCGGGCTTCAGAAGCCCTCGAGCACGATCTTGCCGCGCGCGGCGCCGCTTTCCAACAGCGCATGCGCTCCACGGAGATTGGCGGCGTTGATGACGCCGAAATGCTGGCCCAAGGTGGTCTTGAGCACATCCTTATCGATAAGCGCCGCGACGCGATCCAGCAGGTGATGCTGTTCGATCATATCGGCGGTTTCATATTTGGCGCGGGCAAACATAAATTCCCAATGCAGCGACAGGCATTTGGTTTTGAGCGGCATGGCGTCAAGGGCGGCCGGATCGTCAATCAGGGCCAGGCGGCCCTGCGGCGCAAGCGCGTCGATCAGCTGCGGATAGTAGCTGTCGGTGTGGGTCAGGCTGGCCACGTACCTGACATTCGCGATGCCCAGTTGCGTTAACTGTGCCACCAGCGGGCGGCGATGATCGATCACATGGTGAGCGCCAAGCTTAAGCGCCCACTCGCGGGTCTCCGGGCGCGAGGCGGTGCCGATGACGGTCAGGCGGGTCAGCCTGCGCGCCAGCTGCGTTAATATCGATCCGACGCCGCCGCCGGCGCCAATAATCAGCAGCGCGTCGCCTTCCCCGCCGTTTTCGGCCACGCCCAGGCGGTCGAACAACAGCTCCCAGGCGGTAATCGAGGTCAGCGGCAGCGCGGCGGCATTGGCAAAGTCCAGCGAGGCCGGCTTGCGCCCGACGATGCGCTCATCCACCACATGGAATTCGCTATTGCACCCCGGGCGGGTGATGGAACCGGCGTAAAACACCTCATCGCCCGGCTTGAACAGCGTGACCTCCGGCCCGGTCTGGTCAACGACGCCGGCGACGTCCCAGCCCAGCACGCGGGGCGCGGTTACCGCCGCGCCGGCGCGGACTTTGGTATCGACCGGATTCACCGAAACAGCCTTGACCGCCACGACGATATCGCGTGGACCGGGGGTCGGTTTGGGCAGGTCGATATCAACCAGCGCCCGGGGGTCTTTGATAGGTAAGCCGTGCTGGGTATAAGCAATCGCTTTCATAGGTGTGTCTCCCTTAATAATGAATAAGCCCGGACCATCCGGCCTCGGCGGCGAACCTTGCGCCATGGGCCGTTACCGGCGGCGCCGGTCAACGATATGAAAGATTAGGCTTTTTTTTGGCGAACGCCTATCGTCAAAACCAACTAACACCTACTCGGCAAAAGTGTAAATCACGATCCCCGGCCGCCCTGCGGACCCGCATTAACGGGATCGCGGCGCGCGTGGGCATTTGACGCATCATGTTGTATATTTGATGTAGACATTTTTTTGCCGCCGCGGCGGCTTTCAGGCAGGTCCACCCTTGAGTTACCAACCAGGTCCCATAGAACACTCTTATCTTGGCTCAAGCGTTTACGCCAATCTGCGCCAGGCGTTGATTACCGGCCAGTTAAAGCCCAACGATCGCTTGCGCATCCGTGAGCTGGCCGCCCAGGTCGGCACCAGCGTGACGCCGGTCAGGGATGCGGTGTTGCAATTGGCCAACGAACAGGCGCTGGAGATGCGTACCCCGAAAGATATTCGCGTACCGTCGCTGACCCATGAACAGTACCTGGAGCTGAAGACGCTGCGCATTGAATTGGAAGGACTGGGCGCGCAGCGCGCGGCGGCCAGGATCACCCCCGCCGCCGTCCAGTTGCTGACCGTGAATATCCGGCGCAATATCCGCGCCATTACCGAAGAGGATTGGGTGGCGGCATTGCGGCTCAACAGCGAATTTCATTTACTGGTGGCGCAAAGCGCGATGATGCCGGTGCTGAGCAGCTTTGTCGACCGGCTCTGGATGCGCACCGGCCCGCTTATCGCCCAGGCTTATGCCCAGTTAACCCAGCAGATGACCATCGGCCATCACCAGGAACTGCTGGCCGCGTTGCGCCAGCACGACGGCGATGCCGCCGCCGCCGCCATTCGGCAGGATATACTGGACAGTCACGGAATCCTGGCGCAATTTACCGCGGCCAACCGTCCATCGGACGACCTTCCGTCCGCTTAGAAGCGTCCTTCGGCGCCGCGAATGCGCGCGGCCCGGCGGCGCAGCATCTCCATGACCAATAACAGTATCAGCGAGGCGCCCACCATCAGGGATGCGGCGGCGGCAATCGTCGGGTCGAGATTCTCGCGGATGCCCGCAAACATCTGGATCGGCAGGGTACGCTGCCCCGGGCTTGCCAGGAACAGCGTCACTACCACTTCATCAAATGACGCGGCAAAAGCGAACAGCGCGCCGGAAAAAACGCCGGGGGCAATCAGCGGCAATGTCACCCGGGCAAACACCAGCCAGGGCGGCGCGCCGAGACTGGCGGCGGCGCGCGACAGGTTACGATCGTAGTTTTTCAGCACCGCGGTAACGGTGATGACCACAAAGGGTACGCCCAGCATGGCGTGCGCCAGCACCAGGCCGAGATAGCTGTTCAACAGCGAAATGCGGGCGAAAAAGAAAAACATGCCCACCGCGACGATCACCACCGGCGCTATCATCGGCGAGACAATGATCGCCATTACCAGGGTCTTGCCGCGAAACTCGCCGCGCACCAGGCCCACCGAGGCCAATACGCCGAGGACCGTCGCCAGCAGCGTGGCCAGCGGCGCTATCAGCAAACTGTTGCCCAGCGCCCCCAGCCATTCGCGGGAATGAAAAAACGCCTGATACCAGCGCAGGGAAAAGCCATTGAGCGGATAGCTGAGAAACGAACCGGAGTTAAACGACAACGGCACGATTATCAGTACCGGCACCACCAGGAACAGCAGCACCGCCGCGCCGTAAAAATTAAATACGGCGTTCCACAACCGCATCAGCAACAGGCCTTCTTGTCTGATCATTTTTATTCTCCCGGTTAATGCGCGGCCAGCTCCGCCTGAGTCCGGGTCACCCGGAGATAGACGATGTAGAGCAGGATCACGATGATCAGCAGTTGACTGCCGAGCGCCGCCGCCATGCCCCAATTCATCGTGGTATTGGTAAAGAACGCCACGAAATAACTCAGCATCTGATCGCCGGGTCCGCCGAGCAGCGCGGGCGTGATGTAATAACCGATGGCCATGATAAACACCAGTAATCCCCCCGCCGCCACGCCGGCGTAGGTTTGCGGCACATACACCCGCCAGAAGGCGGTGAACGGATGCGCGCCGAGCGAAATGGCGGCGCGCATGTAATTGGGTGAAATGCCTTTCATCACCGCATACAGCGGCAGGACGATAAAAGGCAGCAAGATATGTGTCATGGCGATATAGACGCCGACGCGGTTAAACACCAGGACCAGCGGTTTGTCGATAATGCCGGTATGCAGCAGCGCGCCGTTGATTAAGCCGCCGGATTGCAGCAATACAATCCAGCTGGCGGTGCGCACGATTAACGAGGTCCAGAACGGCAGCAACACCATAATCATCAGCAGATTGGCGCGCCCGGCCGGCTGTTTGGCCAGCCAATAGGCCAACGGATAACCCAGGGCCACGCAAATAAGCGTCACCACCGCCGCCATCAGCAGCGTGCGCAGCAGCACATCCACATACAGCGCCTGTCCTTCCGGCAGGTGCGTTATCTGTCCGGTCCGGATATCCACCTTGCGGTCGAAGACCGCCAGGGCGTAATAGCTGGTTAAGGGCCGGCTGGCGCGCTGCACCGAACGCCAGACGGTAACGTCCCCCCACTGCGGCAGAGCCTCGATCAGCGCCGCGCGCGTGCCGGACTGCGCGTCGGGAGCGGCGCGCAGCGTATGCATAATCAAACTGCGGTACGCCGGGCTTTCGTAGCTCAGCCGCTTGGCCACCGAGGCGATTTGGCCGTTGGCGCGCGCCAGGCGCAGATCGCTGACCAGCGCCTGGAAGGTTGCCTCATCCGGCAGGCTGGCGCCGTCCCAACGGGACAACATCGCCGTCAGGGTGGGCAAGCCTGCGCGAATTTCCGGATTCGCCACGCTTTTCATCAGGACAGACGCAATGGGCACCACAAAACTGACCAGGATAAACAGCAATAGCGGGGCCACCAGCAGCCAGGTGCGGCGCTTGTAGACCTTTTGCGACTGATACAGTTGCTGTTTCAGCGTGGTGGTGTTTAAAGCGTCGGCGATCACGTCTTTCGCCGGCATAGCTTCCATGGGTGTCATTGTTTCTTCTCCGGTGTGCATGGCGATTCCATTCGGTCAAACCTTACTGAGCGGCCCAGGCGTTAAAGCGCTGTTCAAGATCTTCGCCGTGCTCAATCCAGAACTGCGTATCCACCGCCAGCGCATTGGCCAGGTTATCCGGGGACGTCGGCAGGTTGGCGGCAATCGCCGGTTCGATCAGGCCGATGGTTTTTTTATTGGTGGGGCCGTAAGGAATATTTTCAGCGAATACCTTCTGGTTTTCAGGCTGATTGGCGAAGGCGATAAACTGTTCGGCCAGGGCCTTGTGCTTGGATCCTTTTACGATGGCCCAGCTGTCCAGATCGTACAGGCTGTTATCCCATACCATCTTGAAATCATGCCCTTCGGTGGCCGCCGCCGCTACGCGACCGTTATAGGCGGAGCTCATGACCACGTCGCCGGATACCAGCCATTGCAGCGGCTGCGCGCCGGATTCCCACCATTGGATATGGGATTTGATTTCATCGAGCTTACGGAAGGCGCGGTCGACACCCACCGGCGTCGCCAGTTGTGAATACACGTCCTCGCGCCTTACGCCGTCGGCCAGCAGGGCAATCTCGAGCGTAAACTTGGCGCTCTTGCGCAGCGCGCGCTTGCCGGGGAAATCCTTCACGTTCCAGAAGTCGGCCCAGCTGGTCGGCGCTTTTTTCAGTTTCTGCGCGTCATAGGTCAGCACGGTGGACCAGAGGAAAATACCGGCGCCGCATTCGGTGGCCGATCCCGGCACATATTCACTTTTGTCGCCCAGCTTCGACCAGTCCAGAGGTTCGAACAACCCTTCGTCGCAGCCGCGGCGCAGTTCAGGCCCTTCGACTTCCACCAGGTCCCACCCCACCTGCCCGGTTTCGACCATGGAACGGATCTTGGCCATTTCACCGTTATACTCCCCGGCCTCGATCTCGCCTTTGCCCGCGGCCTTGAACGGCTGGTAAAAGGCTTTTTCCTGCGCGACCTTGTTCTGTCCGCCAAAGGAAATCACGGTGAGCGTGTCGGCCTGCGCCTGGAAGGCCAGACCGACCAGTAATGTGGATACCGCTAATTGTTTCAACATACCCTATCCCCTAAAATTTTCGCCAGCGAAAGTTAAATGATGCATCATACATCAAGCAGGTTTCGTGCCACTTTGGCGACTTTTTGAAAATGGAGCAGGAAGCGGTAAAATCAGGGTATGGCTGGGCGTTGGATACCGGGTTGTACCCGGATGATGCGTTAAGGCTGTGCATTTAATTACCGGGTTGCACCTTGGCGATGCAACCCGGGTTGCGGCCCCGGTCCCAGGCGAAAGCGGGCCGGGGAAACGCGGGTTATCAGGACGCGGCGATATCCACGCACAGGTATTTCATTTCCAGGTATTCGTCGATGCCGAAGCGCGATCCCTCGCGCCCGAGTCCTGACTGCTTGACGCCGCCAAACGGCGCCACTTCATTGGAAATCAAGCCGGTATTGATGCCGACCATACCGTATTCCAGCGCTTCGGGCACCCGCCATTGCCGGGCGGCGTCACGGGTAAATACGTAGGCGGCCAGGCCGAATTTGGTGTCGTTGGCCATGGCGATAGCCTCGGCTTCGTCGCCAAAGGGGAACAGCGGCGCCACGGGACCGAAGGTTTCCTCGCGGGCAAAACGCATCCGGCTTGTCACATCGCCTACCAGGGTCGGCTCAAAGAAGGTGCCGCCCAGCGCGTGGGGTTTGCCGCCCGCCAGGAGCGTGGCGCCCTGCGACAGCGCATCGTCGATATGCGAACGCACCTTGCCGACGGCATCCGCGTCAATAAGCGGCCCCTGCGTGGTGCCCTCCGCCATGCCGTTGCCCACCCTGAGCGCCCCCACTTCGGTTATCAGCCGGGCGACCAGGGCGGGATAAATCCCCCGCTGAACGTAAATGCGATTGGCGCAAACGCAGGTCTGCCCGCTGTTGCGGAATTTCGACGCCATGATGCCGGCCACCGCGGCATCGAGATCCGCATCATCGAATACGATGACCGGCGCGTTGCCGCCCAGCTCCAGCGAGAGCTTTTTGACGGTCGGCGCGCACTGCGCCATCAGCAGGCGCCCTACCTCGGTAGATCCGGTAAAACTCAGTTTGCGCACCACCGGGCTGGCGCACAGTACCCGGCCCACGTCGGCGGCGGGGCCGGTCACCACCTGCAAAACGCCGCGCGGGATGCCCGCCTGCAGCGCCAGTTGCGCCAGCGCCAGCGCGGTAAGCGGCGTTTGTTCGGCGGGTTTGACGATCATGGTGCAACCCGCCGCCAGGGCGGGTGCAACCTTACGGGTGATCATCGCCGCCGGGAAGTTCCAGGGGGTGATGGCGGCGGTAACGCCGATGGGCTGCTTTAACACCAGCAGCCGCTGCCGGGCCTGGGGCGACTGCAGGATGCTGCCCTCAACCCGTTTGCCCTCTTCGGCAAACCATTCGATGAAGCTGTTGGCATAGGCGATTTCGCCGCGCGCCTCGGCCAGGGACTTGCCCTGTTCGGCGGTCAGCAGCCGCGCCAGATCTTCCTGATGCTCGCTGATTAACCTTGCCCATTGTTGCAGCAGCGCGGCGCGCTGTTTGCCGGTCAGCGCCCGCCAGGGCGCCAGGGCCAGCGCCGCGGCATCGATGGCAAACCGGGTTTGGGCGGCGCTGACCTGCGCCACCTCAGCCAATATTTCCCCGGTCGCCGGATTGATGACGGCTTCGCGCGCGCCGCTGTCGCCATCGCGCCATTCACCGTCGATCAACGCCTGGTGACGGAGCAGTTGCGGGTGATTAAGCTGCATAATCGTTACATCCTTACGTATTTATGACTTGAGTAGCCGGCTCAGCAGGTCCAGCGCCGCGGTGAACTGGTCATCGGGGATGGTGAGCGGATACAGAAAACGAATTACGTTGCCGTGCACGCCGCAGGTCAACAGCAATAATCCCTGTTCCAGCGCCTGTTGCTGGATGGTCTTGGCGTACCGCGCGTCAGGCTTGCCGCTGGCCGGGTCGGCAAATTCGACCGCCACCATGGAACCCCGGCCGCGCACGGCGGAAATGGACGGACAAGATTGCCGCGCCTGTTGCAGCACTTCCATCAGATGGCCGCCAAGGCGCTGGGCGCGTTGGCAAAGCTGTTCATCCTCAATCACCCCCAGCACCGCCAGCGCGGACGCCACGGCCAGCGGATTGCCGGCGTAAGTGCCGCCCAGCCCGCCCGGCGCCGGGGCATCCATCACGTCGGCGCGGCCGGCGACGGCGGAGATGGGGATGCCGCCGCCCAGGCTTTTCGCCATGGTTATCAAGTCCACTTTAACCTGCGGGCAGTGATCCATGGCGAACAGTTTACCGGTGCGGGCAAAACCGCTTTGCACTTCGTCGGCAATCAGCAAAATGCCGTGCTGGTCGCACAGCTTGCGCAACGCAACGATAAATTCGGCGGGCGCGACGTTAAATCCGCCTTCCCCCTGGATGGGTTCGAACAAAATCGCCGCCACCTGATCCGGGCTGATATCGGTATGGAACAGGCTGTCGATGCTGGCAAGAGCCTGCCCGACGGACACGCCGTGCAGCTCATTGGGATAAGACGCATGGAAAATCTGGCCGGGCAACGGACCGAAGCCCAGCTTATAGGGCGCGACTTTGCCGGTTAGGGCCAAGGTCAGCAGCGTGCGGCCATGGAACGCGCCGCCGAAGGTGATGACGCCGGGACGCCTGGTATAGGCGCGGGCGATTTTCACCGCGTTTTCCACCGCTTCGGCGCCGGTGCTGAACAGCGTGCTTTTCACCGGACCGGCGACCGGCACCCGGGCGTTAAGCTGTTCGGCCAGTTCCACATAATTGCCGTAGGGCACAATCTGGTAGGCGGTATGGGTAAACAGCTCTAGTTGCGCTTTGATCGCCGCGACGATTTTCGGATGGCGGTGTCCGGTGTTCAATACCGCGATACCGGCGGCGAAGTCGGTATACTCACGGCCCTCGACGTCCCACAGCGTGGCGTTTTCCGCGCGCGCGGCATAAAAATCACACATAACGCCGACGCCGCGCGGCGTGGCGGCTAGACGACGTTGGTTTAATTCGCTGTTGTTCATGCTGGCACTTCTCCCAATATGATGCGGCATAACGTGCGCTGGTATCGATCCCGGCCTAACTCCCGATTGCTATTTACCCGCTTTGTGGATCTATAATCCAGTGCCAGTTTTAATTTATTGAAGGTGCCAATTGCGTTCGTTATTAACCGATATGCTGCTGCAGCATCTATCCGCCCGCACCGAGGGGCCGCTGCACCGGCGTTTATATGACTGTATTCGCCTGGCGATCCTCGACGGCGACATCCGTGCCGGCAGCCGCCTGCCGCCGACGCGCGACTTGGCTATAGAGCTGACGCTTTCGCGCAACACCGTCAGCGCCGCCTATGAACAGCTGCTGGCGGAGGGCTATATTTTCACCCGCGCCGGCAGCGGCACCTTCGTTACCGATCATATGCCCGACGGGGCCATGGCGCCGGTGAACGAGCAGCAGCCCGCCTGCGAGCGCCTGGCCGGGGACGAGTTTTCGGCGCGCGGCGCCAATTTGCTGGCCCGTTCCGGCGCGTCGCCCCATCAATGGGGGGCATTTATGCCGGGAGTGCCGGATGTATCCAGCTTTCCGCACGGCCTGTGGCGACGTATCCATTCCAGGCTTATCCGGCGCATCAAACCCGATTACCTGACCTATTCCCGCATGGGCGGCAGCCCGGAGCTGCAGCAGGCGCTGGTGGATTACCTGCGGGTGGCGCGTTCGGTAAACTGCGGCGCGGAGCAGATTATCATTACCGAGGGTACCCATCAGGCGGTCGATTTGCTGGCGAAAATGCTGTGCAACCCGGGCGATCGCGCCTGGATTGAAGAACCTAGCTATTGGGGCATGCGCAATGTGCTGACCATTAACGGCGTCGACGTCCAGCCGGTACCGGTGGACGACCAGGGATTAAAGCCGCCGGAAGGCAGTGAAACGCCGCCGCGGCTGATCTGCGTGACACCGTCACATCAATATCCCACCGGCGCGGTAATGAGCCTGCAGCGGCGCCAGCGCCTGCTGGCTCTCGCGCAGGAGCATAACGCCTGGGTGATCGAGGATGATTACGACAGCGAGTTCCGTTTCTCCGGCAACCCTATTCCCGCCTTGCAAAGCCTGACGCCGCAGGCGCCGGTGATTTATATCGGCACCTTCAGCAAGACGCTCTATCCAGGGCTGCGCATCAGCTATATGGTGCTGCCGCAGACGCTGGCGCGGGAGATGCGGGTGGCCCACGCCGAGCTGTATCGCGGCGGACACTGGATAACCCAGCTGGCCCTGGCGCAGTTTATCGCCGAAGGGCACTACGCTTCCCATATCCGCCGCATGCGCCTCCTGTACGGCAAGCGCCGCGCCGTCCTGAGCCGGCTTATCCTGGCGCATCTCGGACCGGACGCGCTGCGCGACGACAGCAACGCCGGCCTGCACCTGGTGATGTCGCTGCCCGACGAGGCCGACGATATCCTGCTCTCCCAGGCGGCGGGCCGGCAAGGCGTCTATGTCAGGCCGCTGTCGACCTATTATCTCGGTTCGGCGCGCAAAAAGGGGTTGTTGCTGGGGTATGCCTGCGTGGATGAAGAACAAATAGAAAGCGCGTTCATGACCCTGCTGGCCTGTATGACGCAGCCGGCGCCTGTCGAACCGCGCTGATACGACGTTCTGGCGCATCCGGATAATGGCGCCCGCCTTTCAGGGACGGCGCCGTGTGGCCAGGGCGCCCATGCGCGGGATCGGGCCGGTTGCCGCCTTTTGGTGCGCGCGGTTAAGTGCGGGAACGCGGCGATCAACCAGGCGCCTGAGGTGCTAGGTGACCGGGTACGGCGTGGACGCGGAGCGCCGATTATGGCTAAAAAAGCGTAGAAATTCATGAGCTTGCTTATATAAAGCCTACCCGGGATATTTGCCTTTTCAGCGTTGAAATCGCTTGTCGCGGCACAGGCGCGATGGTAAAAATAATCACCGTAAGCACCGGGACATGCCGCCCGCCTAAAGATAAGCATATTCCGTGCCATAACCTCGTCGGCAAACCGCTGCGCCTGCTTAACTCCCATTAACAGGACATCGTTTCCGAATCGGTCTTGATTACGAGGTTGAGTTTTATCATGAAGAATTACGTTAGCTTTAAAAATATCCAAAAGACCTACGATGGCGACAAGCTGGTGGTTAAAAACCTCAACCTCGATATAGGCGAAGGGGAATTCCTGACGCTGCTCGGCCCGTCGGGGTCCGGTAAAACCACCAGCCTGATGATGCTGGCGGGGTTCGAAACGCCCACCCAGGGCGAAATCTACCTGCGCGATCGGCCGTTACATCATCTACCGCCCCACCGGCGCGATATCGGCATGGTATTCCAAAACTACGCCTTATTTCCCCATATGACGGTGGCGCAGAACCTGGCCTTTCCGCTGTCGATTCGCCGGATGAATAAAAGCGATATCAAGGAGAAGGTGGATAAGGTGCTGGATCGGGTCAAGCTGACCGCCCTGGCCGACCGCTATCCCGCCCAGATGTCCGGCGGCCAGCAGCAGCGCGTGGCGCTGGCGCGGGCGCTGGTGTTCGAACCCAAGCTGGTCTTGATGGACGAACCGCTGGGGGCGCTGGATAAACAACTGCGCGAGCATATGCAGATGGAAATCAAGGCGCTGCACCAGGCGTTGGAATTGACCATCGTCTATGTGACCCACGATCAAAGCGAAGCGATGACCATGTCGGATCGGGTGGCGGTATTCAACGACGGCATTATCCAGCAGATCAACAGCCCCAGCACGCTGTATGAAGAACCGCAGAACAGCTTCGTGGCGCGGTTTATCGGCGAAAACAACAGTCTGCTGGCCACCCAGACGGGCAGCGAGGATGAATTTTATCGCACCGCCCTGGACGACGGCACCGCGCTGCGCGCGCTGAAGGTGCGCCCCAGTTCGCCGGGACGCAAGATCATGCTGTCCATCCGGCCGGAGCGCGTCGGCATCAATGTGCCGGCCGGCCAGCTGCCGGCGGGGTCGCAGCAAATCAACGCCAGGATCACGCAGTTCATCTATTTGGGCGATCACGTGCGCATGATGACCGAGGTGGCGGGCCAGCCCAACTTTATGGTGAAGCTCAGCGCCGCCGCTATGGATGCCGCCTGGAAGCCGGGCAGCGAGGTTACCCTCTCCTGGCAGGAGCGCCACCTGCGCGCGCTGGACGCCGTGACCCTGCAATAAAAGAAGGCTGGAAAATCCAGCCTTGCTGATACTGCGGTGGGCCGGTTGCAGCCCGATGCGGCGATAAGACGCTTTATATAAGGTGCGGCCTGGGGCGCCAACAGCGTCACCGTGCCTTTTAAGTTACCCTTCCACCGCCCGGAGCCGGTACCGGCAATGCCGCGGCGCGCTGATCCGCGAAATTAACCGCGATGCCGATTACCTTCTCACCAGGCGGTAGATCCACAGCACCACGACGGCGCCGATCACCGCCACGACAAAACTGCCGAAGTTAAAGCCGTCGACGCGGCCATAACCAAAGAAGGTGCTGATATAACCACCGACCACGGCGCCGACGATACCGAGGATGATAGTGATGATAAAACCGCCGCCGTCCCTGCCCGGCATGAGAAATTTAGCGATAATGCCGGCGATAAGTCCAAAAATAATCCAAGATAGAATTCCCATAACCACACTCCTTATATAGCGTTTGCTTTTCGCAAAATGCTTGATTGACACGGGTCTTGAATAAATGAACCCAGAAACCTTTACCAGTATAGCCGAAGGTGATGATTATGCTGGCAAAGGGCAACTATTCCCCGCCGTCCGCCGGCAACGGACGCTGGCCGACGCCGAGCGGCCCCGGTACTAGAACGGCAGGGCCGTTAACTCGACCAGTGTTAACGCGCCGCCGAACACCGCCCCGGTATCGATATAAAACTGGTTGTAGAAATGCCTGACGCGTTCGAGGGGCGTATGACCGAAAAAGAAGTGCGACGCGCCGGTGATGGGCGCCCCGCGCCCGCGCTGATTGCGATTGATGCGCTGGCGGCTCCATACCACCAGTTCCGGATCGACGGCTTGCCCGTAGCGATAGCTGTCCAGGGGATAATCCGCGTGCGCCACCACGACATGACGCCGCGGCATCTCGATATCGATAATCAGCGGCAGGCCGGCGCAGCGTTCAATCAGCGCCGCCGCCCGCCGCCGCTGTTCGTCGTCCAGGCGCAAAAACCATTGACCGCCGTTGGCCAGCCAAAGTCCCTCGTCGCTGGAGGATAAGGCATCCATCGCCATCTGTTCATGGTTGCCGCGCACCGCGCAAAACCAGGATTGTTCGAGCAGTTCAAGACACTGGAGATTTTGCGCGCCGCGATCGATCAGATCGCCCACCGAGATCAGCAGATCGGCCGAGCGATCAAACCCTTGCCGCGCCAGTTTAGCGAGCAGCAGATCGTAACAGCCATGCAAATCCCCCACGATAAAGATCCGCCGCCAGCCATTGGGATCGATTTTGCGGTAGATCTGTTCCAGCACTAACTGATTCATCGCCCCCCCGTGATAACCCGCCGGCCAGCGGGTAGAAAACGCCGCCGACCGTTCGTTGCCGGACATGTTGTTATTTTCGTCCCGCATTGGTTAAAAGAATAGCAGGCGGGGATACGCCGGCACGATAAATTCGGCCATAGGCGAATAGAATGAAATCTACACATTAAAAGCTGTTAAAACAGGCGGCTGACAGGCAGCATAGACGCTATTCGCCTTTTTATATCCCGGTTCGCTTAATGAACAAACGCCACGCTCTCGTCTCGCTGAACATCGCGGCATTCTTTTTTGGCCTTTCCGGCATCCTGGGCAAAGTTATTGCCATCTCGCCGGCCGCCATCGTATTTGGCCGCGCCCTGTTCGCCGTGCTGGCGCTATCGCTGCTGATGCTGGGCCTCCGCGGCTTTCGCTGGGAACGCATCAGCCGTAAAAGCGCCCTGGTGGTAATTGGCGCCAGCGTGATCCTGGCCGGACACTGGCTGACCTTTTTTATCTCGGTTAAAGCCGCGGGCGTGGCGATCGCCACGCTGGGGTTCGCCAGTTTTCCCGCCTTTACCACCCTGTTTGAGAGCCTTGGGTTTCGCGAGCGGATTTCGCTGCCCGAAGTGATGCTGATTGCCCTGATTTGCCTTGGCCTGATAATGGTCTGTCCGTCATTTGATCTGGGCAGCGGCAATACCCGGGGCTTTTTATGGGGAATTTTGTCCGGGGCGCTGCTGGCGCTGCTGATTATCTGCAACCGTGTTACCGCCGTGAGCATCAGGCCGGTGCAGGCGGCGTTATGCCAAAACGTCGTCATCAGCCTGCTGATGCTGCCTTTCGCTTTCCATGAGCTGGCGCTGGCGTCCGCCGGCGACTGGTTTTACCTGGCGCTGCTGGGCATATTTTGTACCGGGGTGGCGCACAGCCTGATGGTCACCAGCCTGCGTTTCGTCAAGGCGCGCGCCGCGGCGGTGTTTTTCGCCCTGGAGCCGGTCTACGCCATTTTGTTTGCCTGGGGATTGTTCAACGAGCGGCCGACGCTACGCATGTTCGCCGGCGCCGCGTTGATTATTTTGTCGGTGACATTATTTTCGCGCAAAGGGAAAAAAAGCGCGGCGGCGGCCGCGTAAAAACAATGGCGATGAACGGCCATGATAATGGTGCTTCACGGCCGTTCCCACCACAGGGCGTTTAGCGGATCATCGGCAGCTTCAGGCCGTATTTTTCCGCGCAGGCGATTGCCTCCGGATAACCGGCGTCGGCATGGCGCATCACGCCGGTGGCCGGGTCGTTCCATAACACCCGCGCCAGACGTTGGTCGGCCTTTTCCGTGCCATCGCAGACGATAACCATGCCCGCATGCTGGGAAAAGCCCATGCCCACGCCGCCGCCGTGGTGCAGGCTGACCCAGGTGGCGCCGCCCGCGGTGCTGAGCAAGGCGTTCAGCAGCGGCCAGTCGGAGACCGCGTCCGAGCCGTCTTTCATGGATTCGGTTTCACGGTTGGGCGAGGCGACCGAACCGCAGTCCAGATGGTCGCGACCGATAACGATGGGCGCCTTCAGCTCGCCGGTGCGGACCATTTCGTTAAACGCCAGTCCGGCAAGGTGACGCTCGCCCAGCCCCAGCCAGCAGATGCGCGCAGGCAGGCCCTGGAAGGCGATGCGCTCCTGCGCCATGTCCAGCCAGTTGTGCAGCAGCCGGTTATCCGGGAACAGTTCCTTGAGTTTGGCGTCGGTCTTGTAGATATCTTCCGGATCCCCCGACAGCGCTACCCAACGGAACGGCCCTTTGCCTTCGCAAAACAGCGGGCGGATATAGGCGGGGACAAACCCCGGGAAGTCAAACGCGTTCGACACGCCCTCCTCCAGCGCCACCTGGCGAATATTGTTACCGTAGTCCACCGTCGGCACGCCCATCTCATGGAACGCCAGCATGGCCTTGACGTGCGCCGCCATCGACGCCCTGGCGGCGCTGATAACGCTTTGCGGGTCTTCTGTTTTAGCCTGATTCCATTGCTCAAGGCTCCAGCCGGCGGGCAGGTAGCCGTTCAGCGGGTCATGGGCGGAGGTCTGGTCGGTGACGATATGCGGACGTGCGCCGCCGGCGGCGGCGCGTTCGGCAAGCAAAGGCATGATCTGCGCCGCATTGCCCAGCAGTCCGACGGAAATGGCCTCGCCTTTGGCGTGGGCGTCCTCAATCATCGCCAACGCTTCGTCGATAGTATAGGCCTTGCGGTCCAGGTAGCGGGTGCGCAGGCGAAAATCAATGCGCGACTCCTGGCATTCGATGGCCAGCACGCTGGCGCCGGCCAGCACGCCCGCCAGCGGCTGCGCGCCGCCCATGCCGCCCAGGCCGGCGGTGAGGATCCATTTGCCCTTCAGATCGTTGCCGTAATGCTGGCGGCCCGCCTCGGCAAAGGTTTCGAAGGTGCCCTGCACGATGCCCTGGGCGCCGATGTAAATCCAGGAGCCGGCGGTCATTTGCCCGTACATCATCAAACCG
Organism: Acerihabitans arboris; assembly: GCF_010131535.1. Classification (GTDB taxonomy): domain Bacteria; phylum Pseudomonadota; class Gammaproteobacteria; order Enterobacterales; family Enterobacteriaceae; genus Acerihabitans; species Acerihabitans arboris. The sequence continues at coordinate 44,584 of NZ_WUBS01000006.1, read as the reverse complement.
GCCCGGTCCAGCTCGTGGAAATGCTCCCACGTCGCCCAGTGCGGCACCAGGTTGGAGTTGGCGATCATCACGCGCGGCGCGTCCGCATGGGTGCGGAACACGCCGACCGGTTTACCGGATTGCACCAGCAGGGTCTCGTCTTCCTCCAGGTCGCGCAGGCTTTGCAGTATGGCCTCGAAGCAGGGCCAGTTGCGCGCCGCCTTGCCGATGCCGCCGTAGACCACCAAATCGTCCGGACGCTCGGCGACGTCCGGATCCAGATTGTTTTGGATCATGCGGTATGGCGCTTCAATCAGCCAGTTTTTGCAGGTCAGTTCGGCGCCGCGCGGCGCGCTGACCGGTCGGGAAACGGCATTGCTAAAATCGTTTTTCATTACGGATTCCTTAATCCTTAGCGCGTTGACGCATAGCTGGGTAGTAGAGATTGCACTTCCGGCGGCAGGCTGAATTCGGCGACCCACAGACGCATCGCTTCGATATCCGGCGCCAGCAGCCGGTCGCTGGCCAAAAAGGCGACGCGGTCGCGAATGGCCGCAAGCTGTTGCTCGAGCGCCGCAGAGCTGGCAAGCGGCCGGTTAAAATCAATACCCTGGGCGGCGGCCATGGCTTCTATGCCCACCACCACCGAGGTGTTGAAGCACATATCGCCCAGGCGGCGGGCGGCAAAGGTCGCCATCGACACATGGTCCTCCTGGTTGGCCGAGGTCGGCAGGCTGTCGACGCTGGCCGGATGGGCCAGGGATTTATTCTCCGAGGCCAGCGCCGCGGCGGTGACCTGGGCTATCATAAATCCCGAGTTCACACCGCCTTCGTTGATCAGGAACGGCGGCAGGCCCGATAGGCCGGTATCAAGCAGCAGCGCCAGGCGGCGTTCTGAAATCGCGCCAATTTCCGCGATAGCCAGCGCGATGATATCGGCGGCGAACGCCACCGGCTCGGCATGGAAATTACCACCGGAAATCACTTCGCCGCTATCGGTAAAGACCAGCGGATTATCAGAAGCGGCGTTGGCCTCGATTTGCAGGGTCCGCGCGGCATAGGTCAGGTTGTCCAGGCAGGCGCCCATCACCTGCGGTACGCAGCGGATGGAATACGGATCCTGCACCCGACCGCAGTTGGCATGGGAGACCACGATCTCGCTGCCGTCCAGCAGCGTCGACACCGCCTGCGCCACCGCAATCTGTCCCGCCTGGCCGCGCGCCCGGTGAATTCGGGCATCGAAGGGTTTCACCGAGCCTTTGATGGCTTCCAGGGTCAGGGCGCCCGCCACCAGCCCGGCGGCAAAGGATCGTTCGGCGCCAAACAGGCCGGCCAGCGCCAGCGACGTGGACACCTGGGTGCCGTTGAGCAGCGCCAGCCCTTCTTTCGGCGCCAGCTCGATGGGGCTTAAGCCGGCAAGCCGCAGCCCCTCCACCGCGCTGATCAACTCACCCTTGACCCGTACCTGCCCTTCGCCTATCAGCATCAGGGATAAATGCGCCAGCGGCGCCAGATCGCCGGAGGCGCCCACCGATCCTTTGGCCGGGATGCACGGCATGACGCCGGCGTTGTACAGCGACAGCAAGGCTTCCACCACCGATAACCGGATGCCGGAATGGCCGCGTGCCAGGCTTATCACCTTGCAGGCCATGATCAGCCGCGTCACATTGTCCTCAAGCAACGCGCCGGTGCCGACGCTGTGCGACAACACCAGGTTGCGCTGCAGCTCGGCCAGCCGTTCGGCGGGAATGCGGGTTTGCGCCAGCTTGCCGAAACCGGTGTTGATGCCGTAGACCACCTCGCCGGTGGAGAGGATACGCTCCACCGTATGCTGCGCCGCGTTAATGGCGGCAAAAGCCCCTGGATCCAGGGACAGCGCCAGCTCGCCATGATAGATGGCCCGCAGCGTCGCCAGGTCCACTTCGCCCGGCACCAGACGGTATGGGCGTAAAGATGTTACAGAAGATGACATAATCTATTCCTGTCTATACAAGTAAAACCAACGGTAAGGCGCATCTCTGGATTGCGCCGTTACCCTCGCAGTTGCGGCCCGTAATCAATACCCGCTGCGCTAAAACCTATCGGGCCGGTCCGGTGTTCAAAGGGCCATGCTTTGCAGCGTTTCGCCGCGTATTTCCTCGGTGACGCGCGCCTTCAGCGCCATAAATTCCGGCGTGGTCTTTAAGGTATAGTCGCGCGGATGCGGAAAACTTACCGCCACCTCGCTTTTGATCCGTCCGGGCCTGGCGCTGAAGATGGCGACTTTATTAGCCATAAAAATGGCCTCGTCGATATCATGCGTGACAAACAGCACCGTTTTGCGTGACGATTCCCAGATTTTCAGCAACAGCTCCTGCATCAGCACCCGGGTCTGGTTATCCAGCGCGCCGAACGGCTCGTCCATCAATAACACCTTGGGATCGTTGGCCAGGGCGCGGGCGATGGCGGTGCGTTGCTGCATGCCGCCGGACAGCTGGCGCGGGAAATGCTGCTCAAAGCCGCGCAGTCCCACCTGGTTGATAAAATAATCGCAGCGCTCCTGCTGCACGCTAAGGCTCAGGCCGCGCTCGCGCAGGCCAAAGCAAATATTCTGCGCCACCGTCAGCCAGGGAAACAGGGTATAGCTCTGGAACACCATGCCCCGATCGGCGCCCGGGCCATCAATCAGGCCCCCGTCCAGCCATACTTCCCCGGATGTGGGCCGGTCGAGGCCGGCGATAATGCGCAACAGGGTGGATTTACCACAGCCCGACGGGCCGAGGATGGTAATAAAATCATTTTCCTCCACCAGGTAGTCGATGGGCAGCAGCGCCTGGGTCTGCTGACCTTTCGGTCCGCCGAAAATGCGCGATACCTGACGGATGGCAAGCTTGCTGTGGTTCATGACGCCATGCTCCAGGCAAACAGACGGCGGTTGACCGCCTTGAACAGGAAATCCGAGATCAGTCCGATACAGCCGATCACGATAATGCCGAAAATAATCTGCCCGGTATTCAGCAGCGCCTGGCTGTCGACGATCATATGGCCGATGCCGCTGGAGGAGCCGATAAGCTCGGCCACGATCACGTAGGTCCAGGCCCAGCCCAGCACCAGGCGCAGCAGCTCCGCTATCTCCGGCGCCGCGCCGGGGATCAGCACCCGCCGGACTATACTGCGGTTCGAGGCGCCCAGCGTATAGGCCGCCTCCACCAGGTCGCGCCTGGCCGCGCCGACCGTGACCGCTATCATCAGCACAATCTGGAAGAACGAGCCGATAAAAATCACCAGGATTTTTTGCATTTCACCGATACCGGCCCACAGGATCAGCAGCGGGATAAACGCCGACGCGGGCAGGTAACGACAAAACGAGACGAAAGGCTCGAGAAAGGCTTCCACCAGCTTATACGACCCCATCATAATGCCGAGCGGCACCGCCAGCACCGCCGCCAGGATAAAACCGCCCAGCACGCGCATCACCGTCATGCCGATATCCAGCGAAAAATTGTATTCGGTGAACAGCAGGTAGCCTTCGCGCACCATGGTTAGCGGGTCGGCCAGGAAGGTCGGCGATACCCAGCCGGCAAAGGTGGCCAAGGCCCAAAAGGCGAAAAACAGGATAAAAAAGCCGACGCCGAGAAACCAGCGCTGCCCGAATGACACCGGACGCAGCGGCACCATCAACGGGTTATGCCGCACTTTTCCCGCCGGTGGCAGCGGCGCCGGTTGGCCGGCGGCATGCGCCGGCGCGTCCTTTTCAACAGACATCATGCTCAACCTTATTGATTAACGTAGCTGGCATCATAGAGCGTCTTGATATCGGGGATCTTGCGTATTACCTTCATCTGTAGCAGCAGTTGGGCCGCCTCATGGCTAAAACTGTCGATTTCGCCGTTAAAGAACTGGCGGTTCTGCGCCCGATCCTGCCAGCGCAGGTAGCTGGCCGACTCGGCAAATTCCCTGCCGGAAGACTTCACCGCCGCGCCCATGATTTCATTGGATTTATCCGGCTGCGCCCTGATCATATCCAGGGCGTCGAAGTAGCTGTCGACCAGCGCCTTGGCGGCTTGGGGATGCTGCCTGAGAAATGCGGGGGTACAGCCCAGGGTATCCATGACCATCGGATAATCGAGCGTGGTGGCCAGGATCTTGCCTTTATCCGGGCTTTGCCGTACCGAGGAAAGATAAGGCTCATAGGTCATGGCGGCATCGTTGCTGCCGGCGATAAACGAATGGGCGGCGGCTTCGGGCGAGAGCGTGGTGGTCTTGACGTCCTTCAGGCTCATGCCGTTCTTATCCAGCATCCAGGCCAGGGCAAAATAGGGCGAGGTGCCGGGCGCGTCGACGCTGATGGTCTTGCCTTTCAACGCCTTGATGCTGTCTATGCCGTTGCGCGCCACCAGGCCATCGGCGCCGTAGGATTTATCGAGCTGGACAATCTGGGTGATGGGCACGCCGCTGGCGTTCCAGGAAATGTAGGTTTCAACCGTGGTGGCGGCGCACTGTATGTCGCCGGAGGCAATGGCCAGGTGCCGGTCTTTTTGCGGGATCATCTTGACCGATACATCCAGCCCGTGGCGTTTAAATATCCCCGCCTTGTCGGCCAGGGTTAACGGCGCAAAACCGGTCCAGCCGGAAATGCCGATGGCCACCGGCGTATCCGCCGCCATCGCCGGCAAAACGCCGGCCAGTCCCAGCGCCAGGGCGAGGGCCGACGTCAACGGTTGAAAGCGACGTAAAGAGGTGCTGACAATGCTCATATCCCACTCCTGAAGAATTGACGGTAAAAACCGGCAAAAGACCTTAATCGCAATCGGTACAGGTGCCGATCGTCGCGGCGAACCACTGTATAAGCTTGTCTATACAAGACGCTTTAATCAGGCAAGAACTAAGCAAAGCCTGTGCCATATTGCCCGCGGTTGGTTAATTCGCGTTAAGCGTCGCGTTAAGGGGGCAAGGGCCATGGCCTGTGCCGCAGGCGGTGATTCATTTTGGCGCGTCACGCACCAAAATCATGCAAACGCCGGCAGAATCGTTACCGCTGCGCGATATCAGCCCACAGCGCCACGCCGCCGCCGGCCGGCCACAGGCGAGCCGGCGCGCCGAGCTGGTGCCACCACGCCCCTTCCCGCGCCGCCAGCGGCGTTCCGTCGTCCATCTGCCACCGGCCCGACAGGATATAGATCACGCCGTCGCGCCCGGCGGGCAGCAGGTGTTCGCCGGTAAGGCGCTCTACCCGCGCCCGCCAGTCCCGGCGCCGGGTCATGATATTAAAATCGCGGCTTGAGGCGCCGGCCAGGGCGGCGCTAATCGCTTCCTCGCCGGCAAAAGCGTGGGGCGCGCCCGGCCGGGTCAAATCATGGGACTGGCCCGACGCGTTATGCAACGTCACCCCATCGCCCTCCAGCAGCGCGATGATCCGATCCACGCCGGGAAACGACGAAAACGCCCCATCCCGGTCGATGGTAGCGATACTGGCGCGCCAGGCAAACGCCACCGCCGGCTCCGCCGGAACGCGGGCATCGGCGGCGGCGTCCGGACCCGGCCAGCTGATAATTTCCCGCGTTTCGCCGCCGCCATTGCGCCAGCGGGAGACGGGCAGCGTGTCGAATGAAAACCTGACCGGGCGGTTCATGGAGCCTCCTGCCGCAATGGGCGCCGGACACGGGTGAACGCCAACGGCGCTCTGGGGACAATATAGAGAGGCATAGCGGTTTCCGATTAATGTTAGGGGGGTGGAGGGCCTATCCAGACGAAATGCTTATCCACTTGTCTATACATATACATACGCTGAATTGAACAGTAAACTGTTTTGTCATTATCCCTGCCAGCAGAGGTCGGAAACGTGTCTGAACTACATGAACTACAGTCCGCGGCGCAACTGTCCGCCATCATGAGCGATACCCCGGCCCCCATTTACCAGCGGGTCAAGCAGGCTATCGTGCAGCAGATACGCTCCGGGGCCTGGGAGCCTCACCGGCGCATCCCGTCGGAAAGCGAGCTGGTGGCCGAACTGGGCGTCAGCCGGATGACCATCAACCGGGCGCTGCGCGAACTGACCGGCGAGGGCTACCTGGTGCGCATGCAGGGCGTCGGCACCTTTGTCGCCGAGCTGAAGCCGCAGACCGCCATGCTTGAGGTGCGCAACATCGCCGATGAAATCGCCGCGCGCGGCCACCGTCACAGCAGCGTGCTGCTGGCCCTCGAAGCGCGCCAGGCCACCGGCGAGGAAGCGCTGTCGCTGGGCATCCAGCCCGGACAACAGCTGTTCCATTCGATGATCGTGCATTATGAAAACGATATTGCCGTGCAGTTGGAAGACCGCTGCGTCAACCCCCTGACCGCGCCTGACTACCTGCGGCAGGATTTTAACCGGATCACGCCGTATTATTACCTGACGCAGGCCGCGCCGCTTACCGCCGGCGAGCACCGGGTGGAAGCGGTATGGGCCAGCAGCCGGGAGCGCGAGCTGCTCCAGTTGGCGGAAAATGAACCCTGCCTGCTGATTCACCGGCGCACCTGGTTCGGCAAACTGGTGGTGACCTCGGCGCGCCTACTGTATCCAGGCACGCGCTATCAGCTTTTTGGCAGCTTTATTGCTTAATGTTTTTATGAACCTATCGGGAGAGCAACCCATGCCGGTAACGGAACAATTCGACGCCGTCTGGTCGGGCGCCGACATAGCCACTCTGCGCAACGGCCGCTATGACATCATCAGGGACGGCGCGATTGCCGTCAGGGGCGATCGCATCGCCTGGGTCGGTCCGCGCGGCGCCTTGCCGCCGGCGGACGTGACGGCTCAATTCGATTTTGGCGGCGGCATCATCACGCCCGGATTGGTCGATTGCCATACCCATCTGGTGTTCGGCGGCAATCGCAGCCATGAATTCGAGCAGCGGCTCAACGGGGTCAGCTATGCGGAGATTGCGGCCGCCGGCGGTGGAATCCTGTCCACCGTCAACGCCACCCGCAACGCGTCCGAGGATGAGCTGATGGCCGCGGCTGAGGCCCGTCTGGCGATGCTGATGGCCGACGGCGTCACGTGCATCGAGATAAAATCCGGTTACGGCCTGACCCTTGAAAGCGAGATAAAGATGCTGCGCGTCGCCCGGCGCATCGCGCAGGCCTATCCGGTGCAGGTCAGGACCACGCTGCTGGCGGCCCACGCCCTGCCGCCGGAATACCGCGGACGGGCCGACGACTACATTACGCTTATCTGCGAAAGCTGGATCCCCGAAGTGGCGGCGCTGGGGCTGGCCGACGCGGTGGACGGCTTTTGCGAGCATCTGGCCTTCTCCCCGGCGCAGATTTCCCGGGTATTCGATGCCGCCGTTCTGGCGGGCCTGCCGGTAAAACTGCACGCCGAACAGCTCTCGTCCCTGGGCGGCAGCACCCTTGCCGCGCGTTATGGCGCGCTGTCGGCGGATCATCTTGAATATGCCACCGACGCCGACGCCCACGCCATGGCGCAATCCGGCACCGTGGCGGTGTTACTGCCGGGGGCCTGCTATATGCTGCGGGAAACCCAGCTGCCGCCGGTGGAGCTGTTTCGCCGCCACGGCGTGGCGCTGGCGCTGGCCAGCGACATCAACCCCGGCACCTCGCCCGCCTGTTCCTTGCGCCTGATGCTGAACATGGCCTGTACCCTGTTTCGCATGACACCCGAAGAGGCGCTGGCCGGCGTGACGATTAACGCGGCGCGGGCGCTGGGATTATCCGCATCTATCGGCACGCTGGAAGCCGGCAAGATGGCCGATTTTGTCCACTGGCCGGTGGCGCATCCGGCGGAATTGGCTTACTGGCTGGGCGGGCAGCTTGCCGGCACCGTTATTTACCGCGGCGTACGCCGCGCGTAAGACGTTATTCTCAGGACTTATCAGGAGGGCACCCTATGAATCTTACCGAACCTTATACCTACGAAGCCGGCACCATTCCCTTGTTGTTGAGCATTCCCCATGCCGGCACCCGGCTGACGCCCGCGGTGGAGGACGGATTGAGCGACGCCGCCCGGCCGCTGGGAGATACCGATTGGCATATCCCCCGCCTGTATGATTTTGCCCGCGCGTTGGGCGCGCATATTCTTATCGGCACCTACTCGCGCATGGTTATCGATCTTAACCGGCCCGCCGACGACCAGCCGTTGTATACCACCGCCACCACGGGTCTGTATCCCGAAACGCTGTTCGACGGCACGCCGGTGTTCAAACCGGGCGCCACGCCGGACAAGGCCGAACGCCGGCGTTATCTTGACGAGATTTGGCACCCGTACCATCGCAAGCTGCAGGACTGCCTGAGCGAGATCAAGGCGCGGCATGAGTATGCGCTATTGCTGGACGCCCACTCCATCGCCTCGGTTATCCCGCGGCTGTTTGACGGCACCCTGCCCGATTTGAATTTCGGCACCAACGACGGACTGAGCTGCGCGCCGTCCCTGAGCGAAACGCTGGCCGAGTTTTGCCGGCAGCAGCCGTTCACCCACGTGATTAACGGCCGCTTCAAGGGCGGATATATTACCCGCGCCTACGGCCAGCCCCATGCCCGCCAGCATGCGGTGCAGTTGGAACTGGCCCAGTGCAATTATATGAGCGAGCGGCAGCCGTTCGACTACCTGCCGGAGCGCGCCGGACAGCTGCAGCAGGCGCTGCGCTCGCTGGTGTCCGCCCTGTTAACCTGGGGCCAGCAGCCCCGCTAGGCCGTGGCTGCCGGTTATCGCCCGCGGTTGCCCCGCAGCGGCGCGGGCAATCGGCGTTCCGGCGCCGGGGCGCTACCCCGCCTGGGGGCAACCTGGCTGTTATCGGCGCGTTGCCCGATCGGTCGTCGGGAGCAAAACAGCGTTCCGGCGCGTCGTTTGCTCAGTCCTCGGGGGCAAAGCAGCTTTCGCGTTCGCAGCAGCTGTCGCAGCTCGGGGATCGGCAGGTCACCTCGCCGGTCTCCGCCAGACATACCTGGCGGTAAAAAAACTTTTTCCAGCGCATATTCCCCTGGTTCATCACCACCAGTTCGGGAAAGCATGCCTGCATCAGCTCGCGCAGCTCGCCGCGCGACGCCAATCCCAAATCCTGCCATAAATGATTAAACCCCAGGGACGCGGCGGCAATCAGCCGGTTGAGCGGTTCGGCGCCGGCGCACATATATTGCGCCAGCCAGTCGCCAAGCGCCCGGCATTCCGGCTGGCGGGTACGCGCGAGCAGGGCGAGCAGCGCGTCCTGTTGTTGCAATACCGCGCTGCGGGGACCAGGATCCAGCCGTAGCCGACGCGCCAGTTCCCGGTACTGCCCGGGCGGCAGCCCCATGGCGGCGGGAAAACGCGCGCCGCCCGCCAGATGGTTGGCCAGCAGCCGGCGCAGCCAGATGTCCGGCGGAGCGCCGGGCAGTTTATTGGCGGGACAGGCTCCCATCAGGCCACCCCCTTGATGGCCGGCCCCTGCCCGGTTGCGACGGCGTCCGTCTCCTTGCCGCGCTGCCGCCACCACTGGCCGAGCGTGGCGGCGACAGGCTGCCACGCGCCGCCGACGCAGGGTTCAATACCGGCCTGTTCCAGGCGCTGCCAGGGTCCCATGCCGATGCGGGCGCAAAATACCGCCGCCACGTCGGCCAGCAGGTCCACCACGGCGTCCAGGCGCAGCTCCGGCTGGAGCGCCTCGTCGTCGCAGTCGGTTTTACCGGTGCAAAACGGCGGGGTAAACCTTTCGCCGATGGGGATCACGCCGGCGGCGGATACGCTGTAAATCTGGAAGCGCCGCGCATGGCCGAAATGCTCATCGATTGCCGCCCCATGGGAGGTCGCCACCGCCACCAGGCAGGCATCCGGAGACTCCGATTCTCCTTGCGAGGCGATACCGGCCTGGATTTGCGCGCGTCGGCGCATCACCGGCAGGTAGGATCCGGCATTTCGCGGTATTGCCGACATCGGGAAACTCTGGCTGCGGTCTTCGCCGAGCATGCCGATGGCATCGGCGCGACACTGCTGGCAATGCGCCATTTGCTGCATGGATCCGCCGCATAACCTGCGCACCTCGTCCACTTCCCCGGCGGTAGGCTCCGGCTGGCCGCGCAGGCCGTATACCGTGCCATGCTCCGGCTGGGAAATCAGCGGCATCACGTTGTGCAGGAACGCGCCCCATTCCCGCACTTTTTCGCTGACCGCCGGTAAATGCCGGTCGTTGATGCCCGGGATCAGCACCGAATTGATTTTCACCAGTACGCCGCGCGCGGTGAGCCGGCGGATGCCTTCCTGCTGGCGTTCCAGCAGCAGGGCCGCCGCTTCCCGTCCCTCCAGGCGCTCGCCGTCAAACCATAACCAGGGATAGATCTGCGTGGCGATATCCACATCCAGCGCATTGACCGTGACGGTCACGTGATCGACGCCGATATCCACCAGCCGGTCGACCACATCCGGTAGCGCCAGGCCGTTGGTGGACAGGCACAGTTTCATATCCGGCAGCGCCAGCCGCAGTCCCTCGAGGGTTTTAAACGTGCGGGCGATGTTCGCCAGGGGATCGCCGGGACCGGCGATGCCAATTACCGACAGCTGTGGCAGCGCCGCCGCCACATGGCGCGCCTTGGCGATAGCCTCGGCGGGAGACAGGACCTCCGATACCACGCCGGGGCGGGATTCGTTGCTGCAGTCGTATTTGCGGTTGCAATAATGGCATTGCAGGTTGCAGGCCGGGGCCACCGCCAGGTGCATGCGGGCGTAGCGGTGATGGGCAAAACGCGAATAGCAGGGATGCTGCGCCACCTTGTCCGCCTGTAGCGGCGTCAGGGAAACGCCGGGGCTGGAGGAGCCGCAGCCGCTGTTGCTTGATGAGGAATGACAGGATGCCATGGAAACCGCCTTATTCAAAACGACATAGGCCAGGTTGTTGCAATCGCCATGCCCGGATAAAAAAAGACACAAATCATCGATTTAACAATGGGTTATTTGTGCGCGTTTTTTTCTGCTCCGGCGCATGGCAACGACTGGTCCCGACAATGTCTTAAACCCGACAACGCGTGACAACGTCCGGGAGGCCGTCGGCAAAGCCTTAGCTGCCTGGGAATGTGTTACCGGACGCCCGATGCGGCGACGTCCGGATGCCGGTTGCGCCGTCCGCGCCATCATCCCGCGGGGCAAGCCGATACAGGGTAAAGCCGTTGTCGTCGGCGGGACGATTGCCGCGCCACAGCGCCAGCCACTGCCGCCCCGCGCGTTGATAAAGACCGGGCAGCAGCGCCATGCGCGCTAACGGCGTCGCGCCGGCAATGCGAGGTGTATCGGCCTTTTTTGCCCGCTATGTGTTATCTTAAGCGCCGGAAAAGCCGGTCAGAGAATGACGGCTTAAGGATGGAAAATACGTGGTGGAACCTATGATGGAAAAAAAGAAGACCTTCCCGCAGCAGAAAAATCACCTGCATCCGCGCAACCGCCATCGTTCACGCTATGATTTCACCGCGTTGATAACCAGCCTCCCGGCCCTGGAGCCTTTTGTCAAACCCAACTCCTGGGGCGATATTTCGGTGGATTTCGCCGATCCCAATGCGGTGAAAATGCTTAACCGCGCGCTGCTGAAGCACTATTACGCCATCGAGCATTGGGATATTCCCGCCAATTATCTTTGCCCGCCGATCCCCGGCCGGGCGGACTACCTGCATTACCTAGCCGATTTACTGGCTGAAAGCAGCGGCGGGGAAATCCCCACCGGCAAAGGCGTGGCCATCCTGGATATCGGTATCGGCGCCAACTGCATTTATCCGATTATCGGCCAGCGCGAATACGGCTGGCGTTTCACCGGCACGGAAAACGACCCGCAGTCGCTCAATGCGGCAAAAACGATCGTGGCGATGAACCCGACGCTGAAAAACAGCGTGCGCCTGCGTCAGCAAAAGGACGACAGCGCCATTCTCAACGGCATGATCGGCATCGCCGAGCGTTTCGACGCCACCATGTGCAACCCGCCGTTCCATGCCTCGGAGGAAGAGGCGAACGCCAGCACGCGGCGTAAATTGCATAAGCTGGGCAAAGGCGAGGTGGCCGATAAGCCGGTGCAGAACTTTGGCGGCAAGAGCAGCGAGCTGTGGTGCGAAGGCGGTGAACTGGCGTTTGTCGGCAAGATGGTCACGGAGAGCGTTGGCAAAGGTAAAAATTGCCTGTGGTTTACCTCGCTGATTTCCAAACACACCACGCTGCCGCCGCTGTATGAGGCGCTGAAGCAGGCCGGGGCCGCCGACGTGCGCACCGTGGAAATGGCGCAGGGGCAGAAAATCAGCCGCTTTATCGCCTGGACCTTCCATAACGCGGAACAGCGCGCGCTGTGGGCCGCCGGGCGCCGGCACGCAAAGCAGCAGTAAACGCGGCGGATCAACCCGGCGCCCTGCGTCGGGTTAACCGCCAAACCGCTTACAAACGATGCATATTGATATTTAAAATCTGGATGCGGTAAGCCACCTGGCGCGGGGTCATGCCCAGCAGCCGCGCGGCCTTGGCCTGCACCCAGCCGGACTTTTCCAGCGCGGCGATAAGCTTTTGCCGATCGTCCATATCGCTGTCGCCGGGCGCGTCCAGATGCGCCGGCGGCGCAACGCCGCGCGGCAATCCCTGTGGCGCCATGGCGGACGTCTCGCTGTGGTTGAACAGGATCACGTCACGATCGATAAGCCCCTCCTCCGACATCACCGACGCGCGCTCCAGGCAATTCTCCAGCTCGCGCACATTGCCCGGCCAGCTGTAGCCCATCAATAAACGCAGCGCGCCGTCGCTGATGCGCAGTTCACGCCCCTGTTTCGCCGCCAGCTTGGCGATAAGGAACTGGGACAGCCCGACGATATCGTCCTGGCGCTCGCGCAGCGGCGGCAGGTTTATCGGCATCACGTTAAGCCGGTAATAAAGATCTTCACGGAAATGACCGGCGCGGACCTCTTCCTCCAGATTACGATTGGTGGCGGCGATGATGCGCACATTGACCTTAATCGTGGTGTCGCCGCCCACGCGCTCCATCTCGCCCTCCTGCAGGATACGCAATAACTTAGCCTGGAACGACGCGCTGCTTTCGCCAATTTCATCGAGGAACAGCGTGCCGCCGTCGGCCAGCTCAAACCGGCCTTTACGCTGGCGCACCGCCCCGGTAAACGCGCCCTTCTCATGTCCGAACAATTCGCTTTCGAGCAGGTTGTCCGGCAGCGCGGCGCAGTTGAACTTAACGAACGGCTCGAGCGTGCGCGGCGAGTTGTAATGGATGGCGTTGGCAATCAGCTCCTTGCCGGTGCCGCTCTCGCCGCGCACCAGCACGGTGGTGTCCCATTTGGACACCTGGCGGATCACGTCGAAGATCTGGCGCATCGGCTGGCTGTTGCCGACCATATTGTCAAAACCATACTGATGCTTGACCTTACGCCGCAGGGTATCGCGTTCCTGGCGCAGGGCTTCGGTTTCGACGCTCATATGGCCGACCAGCCGCACGGTCTGGCAGATCAGGTTGGCCACCATTTCCAGGAAACGGGTACTGGCCGGCAGGCGATCCTCGTGCAGCTCCATCGGCTGCGCCGCCAGCACGCCCAGCGGCACGCCGTCCGGTCCCGGGATCGGCACGCAGATAAACGGCAGGCCGTAATCATACAGGTTCAGCCGGTCAAGAAAGCGCGGATCGTCGGAAACGCGCGGCAGCACCAGCGAACGCTGCTGGCTCATCACCGTGCCCAGGATGCCTTCGCCGATACGGTAGCGGACGTTTTTACACCCCTTGACCACCTCGGTGTCGGCACCGTACAGCGCTTCGATAAACAGGGCGCTGCGGGTTTTGTCGAACAGGCAAACCATGCCGTACTGCATATAGGCGTGCTCATACAAGGCCTGGATCATGGCCTCCAGCGTCTGGCCTAAATCCAGCGAGCGGCTGAGCGCCACGCTTATCTTGTGCAGGGCGGTAAACTGTTGGGAAAGATCAAAACGCCGTGAAGCCTGGGCGGTAGTGGGAAGCTGACTCATTCTGATTCTCCTGTCATGACCGGATGCCTGAACAGCCTGGCGGGCAAAGGCAGGCGCAGGGTTAACAACGTGCCGCCCTCCGCTTGGGTATGAAGATCAATCATGCCCTGATGGTTGCCAATCAGGGTTTGTATCAGCCGCAGCTCCATGCCATGCCCCGGCATGGTGAAGGTTTGCGTCGGCACGGCGTTGTGGACCGGATGCAGGGACAGGTTATCCCTCAGGGCAAAAAAGAACGCGTTATCCTGCGAGTAGGCATGCAGGGTAATGATAAGCGGAGAGGCCGGCCGCTCATTGGCCAGGATCAGGCAGCGATCCAGCCACAGGCTAAGCGACGCCAGAATCTGGTGACGCTGGCCGAAGCCCAGCAGCATTTCCGGTTCGCACCGCCATTGCAGCTCGCCCAGATCGCGAACGCGCGGCTGGTAGAGATCGGACAAATCCTTAAGCAAATCGCCAATCGACCAGAAATCGCTCTCTTCCTGTTCCAGCGAAGGCCGGCAGGCCTGCAGCCGCGCCAGCGCCTGCTGGCCTTCCTGCCAGGCGGCGTCCAGACCCGGATGCAGGGCGCCGTCGAGGCTGAGGCGGCGCGCGGCGGCCAGCATATTCAGCGGACCGCTTAACTGTACCATCGCCGCGTCCAGGGATTCGCGGATCGCCGCCAGCAGCTTACCGGAGACCAGCTTGTGTTTAAGCCGTTCCAGCCGCTGCTGCGCCCGCTGTCGCTGTGATTCGCTGTCATCGATAAGCGTTACCAGGGTGCGCGGCGGCGCGACATCGGAGAAATAACGGCTAACCTCCTCATTCACCTCCGCCAGCTGCCAGATATTCAGGCCGAACACCCGCTGAACGCCGCCGATATCCAGGGTCACGCGCTCGCCGGCCGCCAGACCCGCCTTATTGGCCGGATAACCCATCTCCGCCAGCAGTTCCCGGCCGCCGTAGTCGGCGCACAGGGTTTTATAGGCCAGGTTGTCCATCACGATATGGTCATGTTCATCCAGCACCACCACCGGCGCCGGCACGTTATTCAATACTGCGGCGATCAGGGACATCTGGTTGCGCAGGCGCTGCATCAGGGCATAACTGTCCGAGATGTCCTTATGCATGCCGAGGAAATGCTCGATTTGGCCGTCGGCGCTGAAAATGGGCGATATGCTGACCTCGGCCAGATACAGGCTGCCGTTCTTGCGCTGGTTGATTAATTGCCCGACCCACGGCAGGCCCTGGGTGATGGTGCTCCACATTTCCTGGTAATGTTTTTTCGGCGTCTGGCGACTGGACAATATATTGTGGTTCGTCCCGGTCAGTTCCGGCTCGCCATACCCGGTCAACTGGCGGAACGCCAGGTTGGTGTAGACGATGCGGGCGTTGGGGTCGGTTATCGATATCGCCACCGACGACTGTTCCACCGCCGTGTAAAACAGCCCGGGACGCAATGCCGACGGCATCGGGGCGCAGGCGGTTTGTTCCATCAGCGAAGCATCATCAAATAAAGGAATGCGCATAACAACTCCTGCGGGTCGGGATAGAAATATGCTGTGCGATTCACGACAATTTGTCTGATCTCCCGACAGGATGGCATGAACCGCGGTAACCCTATAAATTGTGCAAGATTGGTACCTAAAGTTGAAAAACCGCCGAAAATCTTGATCTGGACAGGGGTTTTCGGGCATAAAAAACCATTTCCGCCCGCGCGCGCGGTCCCGGCCGGCGGCCGCGCGCGCCGTAATGATCCCTTCCCTGCACCGTATTTGCGCATTTTTTGTCCAGCACGAATTGGCACAGCTTTCGCAATACCCCTATGAATATGTGCTGCGTCGTCGGGGACCCGAATGAAAGAAATATTGTTGATAGTGTTGGCCAACGGCCTGGTGAACAACATCGTGCTCGCGCGCTTCCTCGGCCTGTGTTCCTTTATGGGCGTGACCAACAAAGTCGATTCGGCGTTGGGCATGTCGATGGCGACCACTTTTGTCATCACCCTCTCCGCCGGTCTGGGATGGGTGATCTATCACTGGATCCTGGTGCCGCTGGGCATGGAATACCTGCGGCTGCTGTCGCTGATTATGGTGATTGCCTCGCTGGTACAGCTGCTGGAACTGTTTATCGCCAAACAAAGCCCGGCGCTGTACCGTACGCTGGGCATCTTCCTGCCGCTGATTACCACCAACTGCGCGGTGCTTGGCGTGGCGCTGCTGGTGCTGGACGACAACCTGAGTTTCCTCCACAGCGTGGTGTTCGGCTTCAGCTCGTCGCTGGGATATTCGCTGGTGATGGTGATTTTCTCCGGCCTGCGCGAACGCCAGGGCAACGCGTCCCCGCCGCTGGTGTTCCGCGGCGCGCCGATTAACTTTATTACCGCCGGCATACTGGCGCTGGCGTTCACCGGCTTCGCCGGGCTGGCCGGCTAAGGAGAGAACCGTGGATTTTATCTTACCGGTGCTGGCGGTTCCCGCCATCGGCACCCTGATCGGTTACCTGCTGGGTTATGCCGCCATCTATTTTAAGGTGGAGAAAGACCCGCGTATCGAAGCGGTCATCGCCCTGCTGCCCAACGGCCAGTGCGGCCAATGCGGTTTTCCCGGCTGCGCCCAGGCCGCCGGCGCCATGGTGCGCGGCGAAGCGCCGGTCGGGGCCTGCACCCCGGGCGGCGCGGCGCTGGCGAAACGCATCGCCGTGCTGCTGGATCTGCCGCCGGACGACGGCGAGGAAAGCGTGCCGCAGGTGGCGGTGATTAATGCCCAGGCCTGCGACGGCTGCGGCCGCTGCCAGAAAAAGTGCAATTTTGACGCTATTATCGGCGCGACCCGGCAACAGCACGGCATCCTGGGCGATGATTGCACCGGCTGCGCCGCCTGTATCGCCATCTGTCCGCAGCAGGCCATCGAGCTGCGGGCCGACCCGCAGCTCACCCCGTCGGCCGCAAAACCGCGTTTTGACGTTCGGGAGGCATCTTATGTTTAGCGCCAGGTTAAAACCCCACGGCGGCATCCGTCCTTATAGCCATAAATCCTTAACCCGCGATATCGCCATCCGGCCGCTGGCCATGCCGCGCCAGCTGATTATCCCGCTGCGCCAGCATACCGGGCCGGCGGCGGTGCCGCTGGTCGCCCTGGGTGACAGTGTCACAGCAGGCCAGCAGATCGCCGGAGCGCGCGAAAGAATGTCCGCGCCGGTACATAGCGCGCTGGCCGGAGTGGTGACCCGGATCGTTGAGGGCGAACAGGGGTCCATTACCGTCAACGTGTCCGTCGACCAGCCGGCGGCGCCCCGCCTGACGGCTGCCGATGGCCTGGATGAAACGCAGGCCATGCTGTCGCTGATTGAACAGGCCGGCATTGTCGGCATGGGCGGCGCCATGTTCCCGGCCGCCGACAAAATCCGCATGAGCCTGCGCCACCCCATTGAAACGCTGATCGTCAACGGCGGCGAATGCGAGCCTTATCTCACCACCGACGATCGTTTGATGCGCGAGCAGGCCGAATTCATCATCGGCGGCATCCGTTACCTGCAGGCCATAACCCATGCCAAGCAGGTCTATATCGGCATCGAGGACAATAAAACCGAGGCCATCGCCCGGCTGGACGAGCTGTGCCGGCAGGAAGAGCATATCGAGGTGGTGATTTTGCCCTCGCTCTACCCCATCGGCTCGGCCAAACAGATGATCGAAGCGGTGACCGGCCGTCAAATTCCGCAAAACCGCCGCTCCACCGAAATGGGCGTGCTGGTGCAAAATGTCGGCACCTGCATCGCCATTTTTCACGCCGTTCGCTTCGGCAAGCCGGTCACCCACCGGGTGATCACCGTCAGCGGCCGCGCCATTGAACAACCGGCCAACCTGCTGGTGCCGATCGGCACGCCGATCAAGGACATTATCGGCCAGTGCGGCGGCCTGAAATCCCAGCCGGCGCGCATGGTGCTCGGCGGACCGATGATGGGCCGGGCGGTGGAGTCGCTGGATACGCCAATCACCAAAGGCACCAGCGGGCTGCTGCTGCTGAACGGCGACGAACTGCCGCAGACCCGGCCCAGCGCCTGCCTGCGCTGCGGCCGTTGCCTGGACGCCTGCCCGATGAGCCTGGCGCCCCAGGCCATATTTGCCGAACTGAAAAACGACGGTTTCGCCAAGGCCCGGCAGCAGGGGCTAAACGCCTGCCTGCTCTGCGGCTCCTGCGCCTACGTCTGCCCGGCGGCGCTGCCGTTGACCCAGTTTTTTGACTGGGGCCAACAGCAGCTACGTCTTATCAAGCGCCAGGAAGATAAGCTGGCGCGCACCCGGTTAAACAGCGCCAAACGCCAGGAACGCCTGGCGCGGGAAGCCGCCGAAAAAGCGGCCGCCCAGGCGGCAAAACCCGCCAGGCGCGCCAGGCGCGCCGCGCCGCCCTCGGAGGAAACACCATGTTAACCGCGCCACATGCCCACCAGGGGCTCAGCGTCGACCGGCTGATGTATCGGGTCAATATTTCCCTGTTCCCGGTGGTGATCCTGGCCTTTTTACAGTTTGGCGCCCAGTCGATCCTGCTGATTTTTTGCTGCCTGCTGACCGCGCTTATCTGTGAAGCCCTGTGCCTGAAGCTCAATCCAGCGGCCCAGGGGCATACCTTCGACGGCGCGGCCATCCTGACGTCGCTACTCCTGGCGCTGAGCCTGCCGCCCCATGCGCCGCTGTGGCTGGGGGCTTTCGGCAGCGCGGTGGCTATTGTCTTCGGCAAGCATATCTACGGCGGCCTGGGGCAAAACCTGTTTAACCCGGCCATGCTGGCGCGGGTGGTGTTGCTGATCGCCTTTCCGGTGGAGATGACCCGCTGGGTCAGCCCCGCCGCCTTTTACGACGGCGCCTTTTACCACCTGGGCGTGGACGGCATCACCGGCGCCACCCTGCTGGGCGGCTTTAAAGAAAGCGGACGCGCCCCGCTGGAACTGCTGTCCAACCTGCTTGGCAACCGTAGCGGCAGCCTGGGCGAAACCTCATCGCTCCTGCTGTTGCTCGGCGGGCTTTGGCTTATCCAGCAGCGGGTGTTCAGTTGGCATATCCCGGTGGCCACGCTGCTGGGATGCCTGGTCCCCGGCCTGATCCACTGGCTGATTGCGCCGGCGGGCATAGTGCCGCCCCTGGCCCAGTTGACCAGCGGCGGACTGCTGCTCGGGGCATTTTATATCCTCACCGATCCGGTCACCGGCCCGGGCAGCGTGCGCGGACGGCTGATCTACGGCCTGCTGGCTGGATTCATCACCTATTGCATCCGCGCCTTCGGCAATTTTCCCGAGGGCATGGCCTTCGCGGTGCTGCTGGTCAACGCGGTCACGCCGCTGATTGACAACTATACCCAGCCGAAGGCCTATGGCTATGTGGGCGGCAAGGAGAAGTCATCATGAGCAATATGCTAAACCGCGCGGCGGCGCAATACCTGCCGGCGCGGGAAAGCCCGTTTACCCAGGGATTTCTACTGGGCTCCTTTACCCTGGTCGTCTGTTTGCTGGTAGCCGGCTGCTGGTGGCTCACCCACGAACAGATCGTGCGGCGCGAAAAGGAAGATACCCAGGCCATGCTGTCGCAGGTGTTCCCCGCCGGTCATTACGACAACGCATTGGCGGATGCGCAGCGGAGCATCGTTATCGACGGCCGGACGGTAAGCTTTTTCCGCGCCAGCCTGAACGGGCAGCCCAGCGGCATCGTCCTGGCCAGCGAAACCCAGGGTTATGGCGGCCCGATCCAGCTGCTGACCGGTATCGACGCCAAGGGCGTGATCACCGGCGTGCGGGTAATAAGCCATAAGGAAACCCCGGGCCTGGGCGATGCCATCGAGCTGGGCCATAGCCCGTGGATCCGCGGCTTTGACGGCAAGTCGCTGAACAATCTTAGCGAGCAACAGTGGCATGTCAAAAAGGACGGCGGCCAGTTCGACGCCTTTACCGGCGCCACCATCACGCCGCGCGCCGTGGTCAAGGGCGTACATGAAAACCTGGTGTTGTATCGGGAAAAACAGGCGGAATTCTTGGGTAGCCAGGACAAGCCAGATAATGGAGGGGCCAAATAATGAGTGAAAACAGCCAGCCGCTGCTGCGGGATATCATGAAATCCGGCATGTGGACCAATAATGTCACCTTTGTGCAAATCCTCGGGCTGTGCCCGCTGATGGCCATTACCACTACCGCCACCAACGGGCTGGGCCTGGGCCTGATGACCGCCCTGGTGCTGGCCTGCTCCAATTTTATCGTATCTCTGCTGCGCAAGGTCACGCCCAACCAGATCCGTATCCCGGTCTACATTTCCATTATCGCGTCGCTGGTAACCGTTCTCGATCTGACCATGAATGCCTGGATGCACGACCTGCACAAGGTGATGGGGCTGTTTATTCCGCTGATCGTGGCCAACTGCGCCCTGCTGGGCCGGGCGGAAGCGTTTGCCGCCCATAATAAAATCATTCCGGCGGCGCTGGACGGTCTGGCCACCGGGCTGGGATTCACCCTCGGGCTGACCAGCGTCGGCGCGGTGCGTGAAATCCTCGGCAGCGGCACGCTGTTCAGCGGCGCCGCCCTGCTGCTCGGCCCGCATTTCCATTTTCTCGAACTGCACCTGCTGCCCGGCTACCGGGGCTTTTTGCTGATGCTGTTGCCGCCCGGCGGGTTTGTGGTGATGGGCATGCTGCTCAGCGGCATACGTCTGGTAAAACGCCTGACCAGCCGGGAAAACGCATCGGTTAAACTTGCCCGTCAACCCAGCGGGGGCTGTCATTGATGAAATTTTCCGTAGCCCACGTCAACGGCGCTCAGGGTCGTTGCATCGAAATGAAGCTCGACGCGCCGGTCACGGTACGCCAGGCCATACTGGCCTCGCCGCTGCCGCATCTGTTTCCTTATCTCGATCCGGACACGCACCGCACCGGCATTTACGGCCGGCTGTGCGCGCCGGATACGCCGGTAAGCGAAGGCGATCGGGTCGAGATTTATTTGCCGGTGGCGCGCGGCGGCGGCGACGATGAAGATGAGCAGGATTAACGCCGGCTGGGATCATCGTCCGGGACAACGCGCCGTTCCCGGCCGGCGGCGCCGGCTTCCGGCCAGGTTTTACCGGACGGCAGGCCATCCGCACGACGCCCGGGCAAGCCTGCCCGCAGGCTATCCTATTTACTGACAAAGTTAACTTTTGGGGAGCATATTAATGGCTAATATCGGCATATTTTTTGGTACCGACACCGGCAAAACCCGCAAGATCGCCAAGCTGATTCACCAGCATTTTGACGGCGAGGCGGATGAGCCGAAAAACATTAACCGCGCCAGCATCGACGAGTTGCTCGGCTACCAGGTGCTGATCCTCGGCACGCCGACGCTGGCCGACGGCCAGTTGCCGGGCCTGGAGGCGGAATGCCAGAGCGAATCCTGGGCGGAATTCGCCGATACCCTGGCGCAGGCCGACCTGAGCGACAAAACCGTGGCGCTGTTCGGTCTGGGGGATCAGGAGGCCTATCCGGATAACTTTGTCAGCGCCATGGGCGAGCTTTACGATATCGTTTCTGACGCGGGCGCCAGGGTCATCGGCGCCTGGCCGCGGGAAGGTTATGTCTTCAGCTCGTCGGCGGCGCTGGAAGGGGATGAATTTGTCGGCCTGGCGCTGGACCAGGATAACCAAGCGGATCTTAGCGCCGACCGGGTAGCCGCCTGGGTCGGCCAGGTGAAAGCGGCGCTGTAGCCGGTAATGGCGCAGGCGCGGATCGCCCGCGTCTGTGCTATTCCTTTGCCGCGGGATACCGATTTGATCGCGTTAACCCCCTATCAATGACCGGATCTCATGCGGGCGTCGATTCGTCCAGCATCGCCAGGGCGTCGCGCAGGATTTTTTCCACGTCCATCATGCCGTAGTCAATACCGCGGATAATGGCGACGGGCTTGGACGGCGAGTTATAGATGCTGGTTATTTCTTTTAGCTTGTACTGGATATGCGGCCCCAGCAACAGGCAATCATAGTCGGCGCAGGTGTCGCCGATATGCTCCAGGTCGACAAAGCTTACCTGGATAGCCAGTCCTTTGGCCTCGGCGAGCGCCTGCATCCGGCGCGCCAGTACCGAAGAGGACGTGCCGGAAACGCAGCATATGAGAATTTTTTTCATGCTTAACCCTTATCTTTGTGAGGTTAAGACCAGTATGCGCTTGCCGGCAAATGGAATTGTGCCCTGTATCCCGAATTAACCCTAGCGGATTTGCCGGACAACGGCTTGCGCAGCCCCGGGCTTATGCGATGCGCAAGGCCAGATCAGGCTTGGCTAATACAGCGTGGTTTTTAAACGCTCGGGCAACGCCTGGTCATACGCGTCCCCGTCGATGGCGTCGTTGGAAATCGCCTTGAGAATGCTGCCGGTGCTCGGCAACCTGGCGCGCTCGATTTGCGTGGCGGGATCCCACAGGCGCGAGCGCATAATGGCGCGGCTACACTGGAAAAACACGCTTGCCACCTTGATGCGCAGTACCGATCGCGGCAGGTTGCCCGCCATGGCAAAACGCGCCAGCAATGCGGGATCGATGCTGATTTCAGCGCTGCCGTTTACCCGCAGCGTCTCGCCGATGCCGGGAATAAGGAACAGCAACGAGACGCGCGGGTCCTCCAGGATATTCCTCAGGCTGTCGATGCGGTTATTACCCCGCCGGTCGGGCAGTAGCAGCGTCCGGCTGTCTTCGATATGAATAAAGCCGGCCGGATCGCCACGCGGCGAGACATCCAGCCCGGCGCTGCCCGCCGTTGCCAGCACCGCGAAAGGCGCGGCTTCGATAAAAGGCCGATACGCCCGATGAATATACTCCGTCTCTTTGAGAGTCGAGGGCGGCGCTACCGCGCCATAAAGACGCTCCAGCCGTTCTGGCCGTGTGATGCGAAAATCACCATCGTTATGTATGTCGTTTTGCATACGCCCCCCTGCTCTATAGCTTAGTTAATAACGTAATATATCGCTGCGGCCACCCCGGTGGCACGTCGTGGCGTTCTAATTCACCAGCGAAATGGAAAAACCGTCCCATCCCTTGCTGCCCACCGTTTGGATGGCGGTCGACGTCAGCCCGGGATTAGCGGACAAGGCAGAGAAAAAGTGCCGTATACCCGTCACGCGTTCATCCCGGCTGGCGTGATCCAAAATGCTCCCGTCACGAATGACATTGTCGGCGATAATGACCGTGCCGGGATGGGACAGTGTTAACGACCAGCCCAGGTAGGCAGGGTTGTTGGCCTTATCCGCGTCGATGAATATCAGATCGAACGGGTCGTTAACATCCAAGGTCGCCAGCGTATCCAAGGCCGGCCCCACCCGCAAAGTAACCCGCGCGGCCGGCGCCGCGCGCTCCAGGTTTTGACGCGCGATAGCGGCGTGGTTTTTAGCGCATTCCAATGTTACCAATTCGCCATTTTCAGGCAACGCCCGCGCCAGCCAGATAGTGCTATACCCGCCCAGCGTGCCGATTTCAAGAATACGCCTGGCCCGTACCATGCGGGCAAAAATATGCAGCAGCTTGCCCTGGTTAGGGGCGACATCATGGGGCGGCAGGCCCGCCTGGATATTTGCCGCCAAAGCACGCCGCAGCGCCGCGTCCTCAGGTACCAGCCAGCCGGTTAGGTAATCGTCCACCGCCCGCCACGTTGTTTGATCCATTTGGCCTCCTCAAGAGATAATCAACCTTTCTTGCATACCACCTTACTTCCTGATTAGATCGCTGTTAATCGACTTTTCGTGACTGCGTAAGTGAGGAAAAATCACAATGAGACGCCGAATCCCTTCCCTGAACGCGCTCAGGGCCTTTGAAGCGGCCGGCCGATTGGGGCTGATGAAGCTGGCGGCGGCAGAGCTGTGCGTGACGCACGGCGCGATCAGCAGGCAGGTCAGCCACCTGGAGGAATGGCTGGGCGTGGCCTTATTCGCCGGCCCAAAGCATGCGCCGCGGCTGACCGAGGCGGGAAGCGCGCTGCTCCCGGCATTAACCACCGCGTTTGATCAGTTGGGCCAGGCGGTGGGACGGATTGCGGACACCGATGAAGGCCCGCTGGATGTCTCCTGTCCCGGCACCTTCACCATGCGCTGGCTGATACCGCGTCTTCATCATTTTAATGCAACGCATCCCCATGTCGATGTGCGCCTGAATTCATCAGGCACCTCGTCCGATCCCCTCCGGGATAATGTCGACGTGGCCATCAGGGTGGGTTGCGCGCCCTGGCCGCAGGGGGTTGACGTCATCTACCTGTTTAACGAAAAATTCGGCCCGGTTCACGCGCCGTCCATCGCTCTTTTGCCGGGAAAATCCTGGCATGTCCCGCTGTTGCATACGGTTTCGCGGCGCGGCGCCTGGTCTGACTGGAGCGCGCGTTCGGGAATCGATGCCGACGGTGAAGGCTCGGCCGAGTTCGAGCATTTTTATTTTATGCTGGAAGCGGCAATCGCCGGCCTGGGCGTATCGGTATCGCCATGGCCGCTGGTAGCGGAAGATGTAACGTCGGGGCGGCTGATTGCCCCCTGCGGGTTTATCGAGAGCGGCTTAAACTATGTTGCCCTGCGGCGCCGGAAACAAAACCGCAAAGCCACGCTCTTCTGTGACTGGCTGAAAACGGCGGCGGAAGAATATAGGGCAAGCGATCGGTCCTCGCCGCCGGAATCTATCTGATATTGCCCTAATCACAGGCAAGCTGTCCGTCGGCGCGCCGGCGGCAATGGGATCCAAGCCCTCGGGACCCGCGAACAGCGGTCGTTGGCTACCGGTCGCCGTCCAGCGCGCCAGTGCCTGGGACGCGTTACCGCTCCGCCGGGGGAAACCGTCCATCCTGCGCCAGGGTCTCCAGCCAACGGCGCTGGAATAGCCGGCGGGATTCGGCGCGCAGCCGGGCCTCGACGGCGGCCATGGCCTCCGCGGCCGGTATCGGCGCGGCGGGACGGATATCCCGGCAGTAGAGGATATGCAGGCCCATGGGACTGGTGACAACGTCGCTGATATCGCCCATCGGCAGGGAAAATAGCACGTTATCCAGCGCCTCGTACAGCAGGCCGCGGCCGATCCATCCCAGGTTGCCGCCGTCCAGCGCCGTGGGACATTCGGAATGGCGCAGCGCCAGTTGGGCGAAGTCGCGCGCGTCACGGCGCAGTCGCCGGTGCAAGATGCCGATGCGGCGCGCCGCCTGATCCGGCCGGCAGCCCGGCTGCTCCTCATCCACCGTCAGTAAAATATGGCTGCATTCCCGTTGTTCCGGGCGCGTGAATTTGTCCTGGTGCGCGGCATACCACTGCGCAACCTCCGCCCCGGAAGGTTGCGGCGCCTGCTGCGCCACCTGCTCCAGCATCTTGTCCAGCAGCACCTCATGGGTCATGGCCTGGTATAATCCCCTGGCATCCAGCCCCATTTCCGCCAGTTGCCGGGGTTGCAGGACGGCATGATCCAGGCGCTGGTCAAGGTCGGCCACCGCCGCCCGGATCTCATTTTCCGTGGCGCGCAGCCCAAGCGCCTGGGCCTGCGCCACCACGCGGCTCTCCAACCGCAGCTGACGGGCGTAGCGCGGTTCGAACTGCGTCAGCACCTCGGCGCTCAATAACCACGGCGGGGTTTGATACAGCGCCAGCGAGAGCTTTACGCGGGAAAAAATCTGCCATTTTTCCATAGTGTTATCCTGCGGTGGAACGCGTGGTCCGCGGCCCGGCCCGTTTTCCCGCATGGGCTTCACGGCTCGCAGACCCTGGGGGCCAGCGCCTGCTCCGGGACGCGGAACAACCTGCCCTCGAACAGCACCACGTAGGCCATGGGCTCGAAATCGCGGATTTCGTCCATAATCTGGCCCACCTGGCCTTCCGTCACCACCGGCTCGCCGTTGATCGCCAGCGGCAGCGCGGCGCTGACCCAGTCGCCGAACTGGAATTGCCCGGCAATCCACGGCGCTTCGCCGGAAACCAGCTCATGTTCGCGGCAGCCGACGATGCAGTCTTCCTCGACAAAGTGTACCTGGTAAATAATATTATCCTGTAAAAACGTGCCCCATTCACGCACGTAGCCGATGCTGCCTTTACGGACCAGCATCGCGCCCCGGGCCTTGCCGGGGAAAGTGCCGTCGTTGCGCAGCGAACGGATAACCCGTACCCGGTCGCCAAATTCATAGGTCGGTTTCAATGGTGAACCTCCATTAAGCCGCTCCAGGGGGTAAAGCAGCGTTGGTTGCGCCGGTAGATTGACAGCCCCGACTGCTCGGCCACCTCGCCCGCCAGGAAGCGCCGGTAGCTTTCGCTCAACAGGCGCCTTGCCAGCGACCAGTGCGCCTTGATACGCCGCAGTTCACCGGCCTCGCCCGGCGGCAGATCGGCCAGCGGCAGGCTGATGACCCCGGCCAGGCGCTGGTGGAAATCATGCATGATATGCAGGCGCTTGGTGCGGATCACCGCCGGGTCGCAGGGCAATTCGAAATAGTTAAAAAACGCTTCGGCGGATTCCAGCTCATCGACGCCCGGTAATGTGCTAAACCACTCCATCCTATCCTCCCGCGCAACATGCCAAACCGAAGCCCGAACCGGGCAAGCCGAATAACTCCGCGTAAAGATCGTGCAGCCGGTCGTTGGAGGGGATCTGCTTCCACTCTTCGGCCCGCGCGCGCAGCGCGTACAGCAGTTGCTCCACCTGCCCGCCGGTAAGCTGGTAACCCAGGGAGCCGTAGATACGTTCGACCGCATGCCGCCCTGAGTGCTTGCCCAGCACCAGCCGGTGGCCGCGGCCCAGCCGCGCCGGATCGATGCTTTGATAACAGGCGGGGTTTTTCAGCAGGCCGGCCACATGGATGCCCGATTCATGGGTAAACACCTGTTCCCCGACCAGCGGCTGCTGGGGATCGATCGATCGCCGCGCCGCCTGCGCAACCTGCTGGCATAACCCGGGCAGGCGGTTGAAATGGACACCGGTGTCGATGTGCAGGCATGACTCCAGCGCCATCGCCACGCTTTCAAGCGATGCGTTGCCCGCGCGCTCGCCCAGCCCCAGGACCGTGGTATTGACATGGGTCGCCCCCGCGCGCGCCGCCGCCAGCGTATTGGCCGTGGCCAGCCCCAGATCGTTATGGGCGTGCATCTCGGTTTCGCCGTGCCAGTGACAACGTAACAAACCGATGCGTTCGAAAGTGGTGAAGGGATCGAGCACGCCCAGGGTATCGGCAAATCGCAGCCGTAGCGCGCCGGCGTCGCCGGCCACCAGGGCTATCTGCCGCAGCTCCTCGTCGCTGGCGCGCGAGGCGTCCTCGCAGCCGACGCTGACCTTCAGCCCCAACGACCGCGCGTAGGCGATATGCGCGGACAGCTCCCGCGCCAACTGCGGCCAGCCCATGCGCAGCTTATAGTCGCGCATTTGCCCGGACGCCGGCAGCGAGACATCCACCCAGTCCAGCCCCAGGCCGGCCGACAGCTGGATTTCGTGGCGGTTCAACCGGCACCATGACATCAGCACCTGCTCCGGCAGCGCCCGGCGCACCAGGGCAATGCGCCGGCACTCCTCGTCGCCCATCGCCGGCGTGCCGACCTCCAGCTCGCCGACCCCCGCCCCGGCCAGCGCGCAGGCAATGGCGACCTTTTCCCCGGCGCTGAACGCCACGCCGGGGCTTTGCTCGCCGTCGCGCAGCGTGGTGTCGTTAATCACGATCGCGGTCATTGGCCTGTTTCCCCTGGTTAACCATAGATCGGCACAAAAGCGGCGTTTTCGGCCACCAGGGGACGATCGCCCTGCCAATAAGGTGACAAGGCGCGCAGTTGGGCGATGATCGGCGGCAGTTGCCCGATGACGTAATCAATCTCTTTTTCGCGGGTATAGCGGGACAGCGAGAACCGGATGGTGCCGTGGGCCGCGGTATAGGGAATGCCCATGGCGCGCATCACATGGGAAGGCTCCAGCGAGCCGGAGGTACAGGCGCTGCCGCTGGAGGCGGCGATGCCGACGTGGTTCAGCAGCAGCAGGATAGCCTCGCCTTCGATATATTCAAAAGCGATATTCACCGTGTTCGGCGTGCGCGGCTGGTCGCCGCCCATCACCAGGGTGTGGCGGATGGCGCCGAGGATGCCGTCTTGCAAGCGATCGCGCATTTGGGCTATCTGGCCGGTCATCATCGGCAGATGGATATCCGCCAGCTCCGCCGCCGCGCCCATGCCGACGATGCCGGCGATGTTCTCGGTGCCGGCGCGCCGCCCGCGCTCCTGGTGGCCGCCGCGCAGCAGGGGCCGAAACCGGGTGCCGCGCCGCAGATACAGGCAGCCGATGCCTTTGGGACCGTGGAATTTATGCCCGGAGCAGGACATCATATCAATGGCGGTCGAGCCAACGGCCACCGGCACCTTGCCCACCGCCTGCACCGCGTCGCAATGGAACAAAATGCCGTGCTCATGGGCCATCTCGGCCATGGCGGCCACCGGATAGACCACGCCGGTTTCGTTATTGGCCCACATGATGGTGACCAGCGCCACGCGATCGCTGAGCGCCGCCCGGTAGGCGTCCATATCCAGCGCGCCCTCGCCGTCCACCGGCAGGCGGTGAATCACGTAACCCTGGCGTTCCAGGTGTTCGCAGACCGTCAGCGTCGCGGGGTGCTCCACGATGCTGGTGATGATTTCCCGCCGCTCGGGGTACGCCTCCACCGCCGACAGGATGGCGGTGGACGTGGCCTCGGTGGCGCAGGAGGTGAAAATAATTTCACTGTCGTGGCGCGCGCCCAATAGGCTGGCCACCTGTTCCCGCGCCCTGGCCAGGCCAATGCCCGCGGGCTGGCCGAAATCATGGATTGAGGAAGGATTGCCATAATGTTCGCTGAGAAACGGCAGCATCGCTTCGAGGACCATCGGGTCCAGACGGGTAGTGGCGTTATTATCCAGATAAACGGCTTTCATCGGCTTACCTCATTCAACTTCGCTGGTGGAGACCGTGGCCGGGTCGGCCACTACATGCATAAACCGGCCCAGGCGTTCGATAAGCTTCTGCTGCAGCCAGGCCAGGGTCATATCGGTCATCATGCAACCGCTGCAGCTGCCGGACAGCGACACGGTCACCTGTTTTTCAGACACGCTCAGCAGGCGCATATCGCCGCCGTCCGCCTGGATATGCGGGCGCAGGCCGGCAATCACCTCTTCCACCGCCAGCCAGTTTTCGTCGCGCGGCTGCGCGACCGGCGCCGGCCCGGCGGCGGCCGGCGACGATGCCGGCTGCGCGCTCAGGATCTGCCCGAGGGTCCGCTCGATTTTTTCATGGCAGGAGGTACAGCCGCCACCGGCCTTGGTGTAGTTGATAACGTCCTCGAGGGTGGACAGGCCGTTTTCGATTACCGCGCGGCGGATATGGCCTTCGTCGACGCCGAAACACTTGCAGATAAGCGCCCCTTCTTCATGATCGGCTTCCGGCGCCTCGCCCCTGAACTGGGCGATGGCGGCGCGCAGCGCTTCCTGGCCCATCACCGAGCAGTGCATTTTTTCCGGCGGCAGGCCGTCGAGATAATCGGCTATTTGCTTATTGGTCAGCTGCGCCGCTTCGGTCAGGGTGCGGCCGATAATCAGTTCGGTCAACGCCGAGGATGAGGCGATGGCGCTGCCGCAGCCGAAGGTCTGGAACCCCGCCTCTTCGATAATTTCAGTCTCGGGATCGACGCGCAGCATCAGGCGCAGGGCGTCGCCGCAGCTCAGCGAGCCGACATCGCCTATCGCGTTCGCCTGTTCGACGACTTTGGCATTGCGCGGATGGAAAAAATGGTCTTTGACTTTTTCTGAATAATTCCACATACATTTTTCTCCAGTTCACGGGGCGATGCCTGGCAATACCCCGGGTGAATGCCTTAGCTGAATGCCGGTTATGATGAGCACACCTGATTGTCGCAATGGCAGGCTGTCGCCTGCAGGTCAATCCAGACGCCCTGCTCCCCGCCCCGGGCTCCCGCCGTGAGCGTCGCGCCCTGCAAATAAGGCCAGTGCGCAATGGCCGCCAGCAACACCAATCCCTGGTACTCGACGGAGTACTCCTCCTCCCGTTGTACCCCGCTCCATTCCAGGGACACCCGCCAGCCGTGACAGGCGTCGCCGTCAAGCCACAGGCGCAGACCGGCACAGGGTTCGGTCAGCTTCCGGCGCAATAAAAGTAACTGCTGCAAGGCTTCCGCTTCGATCTGAATCATGATGTCGCTCCGCGTTGGGGGGTACCAAGTAATGAGCAAATGCGATGCCAGTCACATCTTTATCGAAATTTCAACAAGATAGCGGGATCGGGGCCAAAAAAAACCCCGCACATGTCGGGGCTGGTTGTCGGTTTTGTCAGGGAAATGACACAAATCAGCGTTCGTCCTCCTCCCATCGGCTCTCCCGCTGGAAACGTTCGAAGCGCCTTGGATCGCGTTTTTCCTGATGACGCTGCACGGTCGGCGCGTCCCAATTTTGCTGGATTTCAGTCAGCAGATGGGCAATGGAGGTGGTGGCCGGCACGCTCACCGCCCGCACGCCGACGCGCAGCAACTGCCGGAATACGCTTTCTCCCACCGCCACGCAGTACAGCGACAGGCAGCCGTCCAGCGCCGCGATACGGCAGCTAAGCTTATCCAGGTCGTGTCCCGGCTGGACGATAAAATCCGTCACCTGCAGCAGCGTCACCCGGTCGGGTTTGACGCCATAAATCGCCAGACGGGGCGTCGATCCGAAATGCTGGTTGACCAAATGCAGGTCGGTACTGGCAAAAGCGACCCGTAACGCCCAGTCGGAAGCGGTGGTGACCCTAAGATTGCGCTGGAAGTTGTTCATAAGCCGGCGTCCTGTGCGCGTGAGACGGCAGGGAATTGTTGTTTCAGCGGCGAGTGGTACACCGGCTGATGATGGTGGCGGTGGCGCATGATATTGCCCAGGTCGAACAGGGTGTCGCGGATGCCGGCATACCCCTGCCGGGTACGGCGAAATTCCCCCAGGCGGTCATAGAGGGGAAAGCCGGTGCGCACCAGCGGCACATCCAGGCGTTCTGCCAGGTCGGCGGCGTGGGAATTGGCGAATATCATATCGGCGGGCGTCGCATCTAGCAGATCCGCCAGATCCTCCAGATCGCCGATGGTCACCTTATCCACCTGCAGCGCGGCCAGCCCGGGCTGGTTAACCGGCGCCACCGCGTTTACCACGCTCATGCCCTGGCTGAGGGCAAAATCGCTCCAGCCGCGCAGCAGATCCGCCTCGGCGGCCAGCGCGATACGCCCGCCCTGCAGTTCGCCATGGCAATCGATCATCGCATCCAGCAACTGGCCGCGCTGCCGCTCGATCCAGGCCGGCACTTCGCGCCCGGATATGCGGTGCAGTTGCTGGATAAACTCATCCATCTGCGTCAGCGTCATCAGGTGCGGCAGGCGCACGCAGACGCCGCGTCCGCGCGGCTCCATCAGCGCCGCCACCCTGGCCAGCGAGACGCCGATCACAAAGGTGGCGACGCTTTGCCCCAGCTGTTCCATCAGGCGCAGCGGCGTCCCGCCCTGGGTCAGCGAGCTGTAGTCGCCCACCGCCAGGTGGCCGTCCATGGACTGCGTCAGATCCGGCAGGATAACCGGCTGCAGGCCGAAGGCCTCGACATAGCTGCGGATCAGCTCCTGGTCGCCGGGGGTAAACATATGGCTCAGGAAAATATTCACCCGTTTGCTGCGGATCCCCGCCGATGGCTCGGCGGGCACCCATTGCTGCACCACGCTTTCCAACAGCGCGGCGTAGCCGTTTTCCATCGAACCGTAAAAATCCGGCGTGCTGACGGTCAGGATGCCGACCTGGCGGTGTTTGGGATGGCTGGCGCGAAACAGCGTCACCGCCCGCCCCAGATCGCTGCCCTGCGCCTCCGACAGGCCGGTGCTCAACAAGACGATAATACGCGGCGTATTACGCTCGCACAGGGTTTCCAGGGCGGCATAGATATTATCATCGGCGCCCATGATGGTGGTGATCGGCTCCATGGCGGTGGATTGCAGCGGCACCGGCTCATGGAAATGCTGGATAAAAAATACCTTGGCGAACGCGCTGCACCCCTGGGCGCCGTGCACCAGCGGGATACAGTGTTCCAGCCCCATGGCGGCCAGGATAGCCCCCAGCGGCTGGCCGCTTTTGATTGGGCTGGTGGCGAGCGGTTTTACCGAACGGACAACTTGCGTCATGATTTTCTCCTCAGCCTTTATGCGCCCATGGCGCCGGCTGGTTAACCTGCGACCACACCGGGCTTTCCAGCGTGCGACAGACCGCCTCCGCCAGGTTAACCATACCGCTGTAGCCGGCGAAAGCTTCCTCGCGTTCCTGGTTGATATCCAGGAACGGCAGCCTGGCTTTGTACGCGGTATACATATTCCTGCCGCCGGCAATCATCATGTCGGCGCGAAAGCGATAGGCGGTATCGAGCAACAGGCGCGGGTTGCCTTCGTCGAGCATCAGCGCGTCCTCGCCCATCAGGGCGCGGATGCGCGCCTTATCCTCCTCGGTGGATTTGCGCGTGCCGGTGGCCACCACTTCCAGCCCCAAATCCTGCAACGCCGAGACCACCGACCAGGACTTCACGCCGCCGGTATACAGCAATACCCGCTTGCCGCGCAGCCGGTCGCGCCAGGGTTCCAGCGCCCGCAGCGTCGCCGCCTCCTCGCGCGCGATAAGCGCTTCGGCGCGCGCGGTTAAATCCGCATCGTCCAACAGCCGCGTCAACTGGCGCAGGGAAGCCGACATTTCACGCATGCCGTAAAAGCTGCCCTCAAACCAGGGCGTGTCGTAACGTTCTTCCAGCCTGCGCGCGACGTTGATCAGGGCGCGGGAGCAGACCAGCATATTGACCTCGGCGCGGTGCATGGTCTGGATCTCGGCAAAACGCGCGTCGCCTGAGAGCGTGCACAACACGCGCACCCCCAGCTCGTCGAGCAGCGGCAGTACCTGCCAGAATTCACCGGCGATATTGTATTCGCCGATAAGACCGATGTCATGGCCCCGGGGTTCGGGCACCGGATAATCCACCGGCCAGGGCGCCGGCTCGCGCTGCCCCACCACCCGGCGCAGCATCACGTCGCCGGCAATGCGGTTGCCGAGGTTTTTGCTGCCGTAAAACCCGGCGGAGTCGACTGCAATCACCGGGATGCCGGCCGCCACCGAGGCGGAACGGCAGACCGCCTCGATATCATCGCCCTCCATGGCAGGTACGCAGGTGTTATAGATAAACACCGCGGCGGGATGGTAGCGCTCGGCGATATGCCTGACTGCGTGGAACAGCCGGCGTTCGCCGCGTCCCATTATGACATCCTGCTCGCTTAAATCGGTGGTAAAACCAAGCCGGTTGAGGGTCGGTCCCGAGCTGCGGCTACCCCGATTGTCCCAAGAGCTGCCGGCGCAGCCGATCGGCCCGTGCACCAGATGCGCCACGTCCGCCACCGGCAGCAGGGTGATCTGCGCGCCGTCAAAGGCGCAGCCGCCGGCGGTGGAGCCGGGTTTGGGCGGTTTACACCCGGTTTTATGCTTGCCGTTGTGCTCGCAGGCAGGCTCCACGAACAGCGCGGCGATTTCAGTGCTTTTCATCAGGTTCTCTCCGTAACCGGCAATAGTCTCGTGATGACTAAGATGTGCAAATCACGCGCCAGGGTTTACCTGCTGTTTTGAAAAGGATTTTTATTGTCGTGAACGCGACAAAACAGACAACCGGCCTGACAGGGAAATACACATTCACCCCGGATCGCCCGCCGGTTCAGGACGCCTGCGGCATAGCGTCAATCTCAGTAGCCCCTGGCGTTCCAGAACGCGCAGCGATGCCGGCGGGCAAAGTCTTCCACATAACCGGTCCGTTGCGCGGAAAGCGCGTAGGGCCGCGCGCCGTCAAAGGCCAGCCACGCCGGGTTACCCGCCGGCTGGCTGGTATGGGCGAACGTCCCCCACGCATGCTGGATACGCCCGGCCAGCGCCTGCTGCCTCAGGTCGAAGTCGTTCGGATCGCCCAGGGCCCAGGGACGCTGGAAGACATAGGCGATTTCCGCGGCATGGTATGATCCCATGGCGGGGGTGAACGGCGCGCGCGGCAACGACATGGGCGCGCGGGGATCGTCGAACTCGTAGGCATAGAACGCCGCCCGGCCGCCGAGCAGCCGGGACATCGTCAGGATCGGACAGGCAAAGTGCGAGTCCGTGACGATATCGGCAAAAGCCTGGTAGTACGACCCGGCGGCAACGCCGGCATACTCCTTCAGCACGGGGGCTATATCGCCGGGCAAGGCGCTGGCGACGGTATCTTCATAAGCCCTGCGGGTACTCAGGGCAAAACTGAACGACTTGACGTTGGCGAACAGCCGGCCTTCGTCGCGGTTACTGCCCATCAGCACCGGCACCGCCGCTCCCTCGCCCGCTGCAAACGCCTGGTCCGGCGGCTTGGGCAGCACATCCCCTCCGGTCATCGGCGCCCACCCATCGCGGCCGCCATTACCACGCCGATGGCTGGTAGCGCGGTAAAGCTTTTCCGCCGGCAGGCGGCGCAAACACGCCAGCGCGCTATGCCCGTCGCCACAGCCGAGATCGCGCGCCATCATCAGCCCGCCGGCTTCCGCCTCCGCCATCGGCAATGACGTGTCCGGCTGCGCGCAGCTGTCGCTTTGCAGGATCGCCCGCTGGAACAAACCCCGCGATCCGGGCAACAGGAGATGAACGCACGCGCTGAGCGCCCCGGCCGACTCGCCGAACAGCGTGACATTGCCGGGATCGCCCCCGAACGCGGCGATATTACGCTTTACCCAGCGCAGCGCGGCCTGCTGATCGAGCACGCCATAGTTTCCCTCGCCTGGTCCCCGCAGCGCCGGATGAGCCAGGAAACCCAGGGCGCCCACGCGATAGTTGGGCGCCACCACGATAACGCCTTGCCGTTCCGCCAGCAGGCTCGGATCGTATTGCGCGTTGGAACCTAATGCGAGCGCGCCGCCGTATAGCCATACCATGACCGGGAAAACCATGCCCTGTCCGGCATTATGCGGCGCGTAGACATTCAGCGTCAGGCAATCCTCGGAACTATTGCCGGCGGCCAGCAGCACGGACTGCGGGCACGCCGGTCCAACGCTGTCGGCGGCGCGCGCCCGATGCCAGGGGATTACCGGCGCCGGCGGCGCGAACCGTAGCTCCCCGACGGGCGGCGCCGCGAAGGGTATGCCCAGGAACGCCTGCCCGCGGGGCGAAACGACGCCCCGTACCGAGCCGTCCGCAGTGGCGACAATCCTCGATGACGCGGAGGGATCCTTGACGATGTAGGACACCTTTCCCGGCATGGCCACGCAGCCGGAAAGCATGACCCCTGACAATACCAGCCCGATATACCGCCGGATCGATGCGACGTTGCCGAGGTTACATTTTTTACCGACCATCCATTAGCCTCGTGATATAGAGATAAAAATATACGGCCGCCCTTAAAATCCATGCCGGCCAACAGCACTGGTGCCCGCATCCGGTTAAGCGCTTCCCCTGGAAACTATATTAGCCGCCGCGCCGCCGGGCGCTTTTTTTTTCGCGATACATCCATGAGATAAAAAAACGGCGCCCACAGGGGGCGCCGAAACGGGCTGACAACGGGTTAGGTCAGGGCGGCGGCGGGCCAACGCGCCCTGAGCGCTCCCTGTTATACCCCGGGGCTAAGCTTGCTCATCAAGCCCGCGGAGCGTCACAGCGAAAATTGATGCTGCGATAGAGGGTGGGTTTTGCCCAGGCGTTTCGCCAGCCACGGCGGGATACGCCCGGCCAGCATGGTACGCAACGCCTGCAGCTGTTGTTCGATGGTCATCGGCGGCTTGATTTTTATCGGATGGATATTATTGCGGATCACCCTGGCCGCGGCCGGGCCGCCAATCGCCTCGCAAAACAGCAAATGGCAGTCGCTCAGCATCCGCGCCCGCGCCTCGTTGCCCTCCTCCGGCGCGTCGGGTTCGTCGCGGTGGCGCCTGACCTGTTGCAGGTAGGGACCTTTATCATCAAAGGCGTAGATAAAAAACAGCTTACCCTGGCCGAAATGGCCGTCAATCATCAGGCCGTCGCTGGAGGCAAAGGCGGCGCGCAACTGCAGCGGTTCCGCCCGCTCCGGGTGGGTGGTCAGATGCTCCGGCAGTTCGCCCGCCAGGCAGGACATCACCAACTGCCACAGCCCCACCGTCGGCTGGCCGGCCACCGACGGGAATTCCCGCGCCAGATGGTCTAGGCTAAGCCGGGCGAGCCGGGCCGGCGTCAACGGCTGGCCGGACACCTTCTCCAGCCATAGGATCATTTCACGGGGCGGCAACCGCGGCAAGGTCTGCGCCAGGGCGAACAAACGCCAGAATAAGGGATCGTCGGTTGCGACATTCATCGGTATGCTCCTGTTGCCGGTAATTAACCGGCATTTTTGCTGGCGCGTAAACGCACCGGGAACGGCGGTTTCCCCGGCTGCGGATAGATGTAGTACGACTTGCCGCCCTCCAGCTCGAACATGCCGCCCCAGCAGGCGGCATCATCGAATTCAATGCGGATCACCCGCGCTTCCAAATCCTGCTTGGCGATATAGCAATACAGATCGTCGCCTTTTTCACTGAATAACACACTCGGCATAGCGGCTTTCTCCCGTCGGGGCGGCTCCGGAGGGGATCCCCGGAGCCGGTCGGTCAGCGGATCAGGTCGAAGTTATAGTCGGTCTTGCCGATCTTCATGGTATCGCGATCCAGTTTTTCCAGCGTGGCGTTGACCAGGGTGGTCAGCACCGTCATGGCGCCCTCGTAGCCCCAGGTGGAGAGGCGATGCAGGTGATGCCTGTCGAAAATCGGAAAGCCGATGCGGATCAACGGCACTTCAAACTGCTCGCCTTTAGCAAGGGTATCGCGCTGGATAAACTTGCCGTAGGAGTTGCCAATCATGAAATCCGGCTTGCGGGTAAACATCAGCGAACGGAAATGCCACAAATCGCAGTTGATATACACCTCGCTTTCCTGGCCGTAAGGGGACGCGGCCAGCACCTTTTTCATCTCTTTCTGCCAGCGTTTATTGGCGTTGTGGCACAGGACAACCGTCGGCTCGCAGCCCAGCTCCAGCAGGAACCTGGTCATGCCCATGACAAAATCCGGATCGCCGTACAGGCCGTAGCTTTTACCGTGGATCCAGGTATGGGAATCGAGCATCATATCCACCAGCCGGCCGCGCTCCAGCGTCAGGGCGTCGGGAATAGGCTTGCCGGTCAGCTCGCTGATTGTCATCAGCAGCCGATCGGTGGCTTCCAGGCCCAAGGGCACGTCCACCGGCGTGGCGGGCTGCCCCCAGTTCTCCTGCACCATTTTTTTGGTCTTCAGCAGATGCCAGGGTTGCAGCAACAGGGTATCGATGGCGTTCGGCGCGTCGCGCATCTCGTCCTGGGTGGTGCCGCCTGCGTACATGCGGTATTCGCCGTCCGCCGGGGTATCCAGCACTTCGGACGGATCGGACAGCAGGCTGTAGCCGACGCCCATCTGGTCCATCATGCGTTTCAGCACCCGGAAGTTGCCGAGATAGGTTTCAAAACCGGCCACCAGGTTGATCTTGCCGTTACGGCCGGGCTGGTAATCCCGGGCGTCGGTCTTATCGGTATATTCGCGGGCAAAACCTTCGAACATATTATCCCAGCCGGTGATATGGCTGCCGATAAAGCTCGGGGTATGGGCATAAGGCACCGGCACCGACGTATCGATAAAACCGTCTTTCTTGGCGTTGGCTATAAAGGCGCTCAGGTCGTCGCCGATCACCTCCGCCATACAGGTGGTGGAAACGGCGATGGCCTGCGGCTTGTACAGCGCATGGGCATTCTGCAGGCCGTTGTTCAGGTTGTTATTGCCGCCGAATACCGCCGCGTCCTCGGTCATCGAATCGGACACGCAGGCCACCGGCTCCTTGAAATGGCGGTTGAAATAGGTGCGAAAATAGGCCACGCAGCCTTGCGAACCGTGCACATAGGGCAGCGTATTGGCAAAACCGAGCGAACAGAGCACCGCGCCCAGCGGCTGGCAGGCCTTGGCGGGGTCGATGGTCAGCGCCTCGCGCTTAAAATTCAGTTCCTGGTATTCCGGCGTGGTGGTCCACTCGAACACTTCCTTGACCCGGGCTTCGCCATGGGCCTCCTCCAGCTCGCGTTTGCTGGTAAACAGCGCCTGGTATTCCGCTTGCTCAAACAACGGATAGCAGGCCTTGGTTTTTTCTACACTCTGACTCATGATTCTCTCCTCCCGCGCCACAAATCTGTGAACTGACGGGTTCAGGCTTCAGGCAAACAATCTCAGGCGGTTTTCAGCCAGGGCGCGGTCAACTGGGTCCAGCTTGGGTTATTCAGGGTCATGTCCATATCGCGGGCGAACACGGCAAAACCGTCATAGCCGTGATACGGGCCGGAGTAATCCCAGGAGTGCATCTGCCGGAACGGGAAGCCCATTTTCTGGAAGATGTATTTTTCCTTGATGCCGGAGCCGATTAAATCGGGTTTCAGCGCCTTGATGATTTCCTCCAGCTCATAGCTGCTGGCGTCATCGAACAACAGCGTGCCCTTTTTCAGGTCCGGCAAGGTACGGTCGTAGTCATCGTTATGGGCGAATTCATAGCCGCTGCCGATAATTTCCATACCCAGATCTTCATACGCGCCGATTACATGGCGCGGACGTAGGCCGCCGAGATACAGCAGCACGCGTTTGCCTTCCAGGCGCGGGCGGTATTTAGCGATAATGGCATCGGTCTGCGCCTGGTATTTGGCGATCACCGCTTCGGTATTGGCCTGGATGGTTTCGTCAAACAGCGCGGCAATTTTGCGCAGGGACTCGGCAATCTTGGTCGGGCCGAAGAAGTTATATTCCATCCAGGGAATGCCGTATTTTTCTTCCATATGGCGCGAGATGTAGTTCATGGAGCGATAGCAGTGCACCAGGTTCAGCTTCACCTTGGGCGTATTTTCCATTTCCACCAGGGTGCCGTCGCCGGACCATTGCGCCACGACCCGCAGGCCGATTTCCTCGAGCAGGATCCTGGAGGCCCAGGCGTCGCCGCCGATATTGTAGTCGCCGATAATTGCGATGTCGTAGGGGGTGGTAACAAACGCTTCATCGTCGCGGTTGGACAGGATCCAGTCGCGCACCACGTCGTTGGCGATATGATGTCCCAGCGACTGGGAAACACCTCGGAACCCTTCGCAGCGTACCGGCACTATCGGTTTATCGAGTTTTTTTTGCATTTCCCGCGCCACCGCCTCGATATCGTCGCCGATAAGGCCGACCGGACATTCGGACTGGATGGAGATGCCTTTGGTTAACGGAAACAGGGTTTCCATTTCCTCAATCAGCTGGGTCAGCTTTTTGTCGCCGCCGAACACGATGTCCTTTTCCTGGAAATCCGAGGTAAAGTTCAAGGTGCCGAAGGCGTTGACGCCGCTTACGCCGGTATAGTAGTTGCGGCGGCCGGCGCGGGAGTACTGGCCGCAGCCGATAGGGCCGTGGGAGATATGGGCCATGTCCTTGATCGGTCCGAACACTACCCCTTTCGAACCGGCGTAGGCGCAGCCGCGCACCGTCATCACGCCGGGCTGGGATTTACGGTTGGAGGTAATGCATTTGCCAACGCTTTCCATTTCCGGATCGCTGAGCATATAGTGCTTGGCACGTTCTTTGCGGGCTTTTTCAGGAAAGACTTCCAGAACTTCCTGAATCAGCGCCAGCGTTTGTTCGCCGGTTATATCAGTCATGGCGATGTCCTTACATAATGATTGGAGGTAGTGACCTAAGCCAGCCGTTGCCGGCTCAGGGAGCAGCGCGCGCCGCTATCAGACCGACTGTGCTTCTTCCGCCGCGGTCTTGCCGATAATGGTTTCGTCTTCCACATCCATGATGCCGAATTCCATCAACAGCGCTTCCAGCTCGTCCATGGTGACCGGGGTGGGTACTATCATTTTTTTGTTGTCGACAATCTTGCGCGCCAGCGTGCGGTACTCTTCGGCCTGGGTGCAGGTCGGATCGTACTCAATCACCGTCATGCGGCGGATTTCAGCCCGCTGCACGATGTTATGGCGCGGCACGAAGTGGATCATTTGCGTGCCGAGCTTTTCCGCCAGCGCGATGATCAGCTCATCCTCGCGGTCGGTCTGGCGCGAGTTGCAGATCAGGCCGCCCAGGCGCACCTTGCCGGACTTGGCGTATTTCACGATGCCCTTGCAGATATTGTTGGCGGCGTACATCGCCATCATCTCGCCGGAACAGACGATATAGATTTCCTGCGCCTTGTTTTCGCGGATCGGCATGGCGAACCCGCCGCAAACCACATCGCCCAGCACGTCGTAAAACACAAAGTCCAGGTCTTCTTCGTAAGCGCCCTCTTCCTCGAGGAAGTTAATGGCGGTGATAACGCCGCGGCCCGCGCAGCCCACACCCGGCTCAGGGCCGCCTGATTCAGCGCAGCGCACGCCGCGATAGCCGATTTGCAATACGTCTTCCAGCTCCAGGTCTTCCACCGAGCCGACTTCGGCGGCCAGTTCCATAATGGTGTTCTGTGCTTTGGCATGCAGGATCAGGCGAGTGGAATCCGCTTTGGGATCGCAGCCGATGATCATCACCTTTTTGCCAATCTCGGCCAGAGCGGCAACGAGATTCTGTGTCGTAGTGGATTTACCTATGCCACCTTTGCCATAAATGGCGCATTGACGGATAGCCATGTGCGTTCTCCTGTTAGTCGATTGACCCTTTCTATTAAGCAGGGAACGTACCAGAAGCGGCCATATCTCAATCATATGAAATATAACGATAAAAATATGTCGTGGAATTTTGTCGCCACCGGGTTATGGACAAAAATCAAACCTTTTGTCATAAAGCAGACAGAACCTGTGCGGCTCCCGGCCGCGGTAAGGGTCCGGGTTGGCATGGGATTGGCACATTGCAATAAGCAGGCATTGGCATAGTGGGAAGCGGAGTTTGGCGCCTGCCTGGATGTCACGCGTCCAGCGCACGGAAACGGCGCTCAAGCGACGGAAATTGCGCGGATAATCAGCAAACTGGCGATCTCCTGGCCATCCGGCGGCAATTGCTGAAAAGAACTTTGACAAAACCGGCCGGTGCCTTTAGTATTCGCTCCGTTCTCGCGATTCCTCTGTAGTTCAGTCGGTAGAACGGCGGACTGTTAATCCGTATGTCACTGGTTCGAGTCCAGTCAGAGGAGCCAAATTCTGTTCTGTAGATGTCTACTGACATCTACAGGCTATTGAAATATGGATGAAATCCATCCTTCTCCGTTCCAGCGACGTCCACTGAAATCCACCTATATCCGATGCTTTTAAGTCCATTTTTAAGTCCATCGGAAATGCGGGGGAGTTTGATTCCGGATTGTTGCTAGATGACTCTACGATTGGAAACCAAAATCCAGCTCTGACCATAAATCAGGAGCTACGATCATGGCACTTTCCGATACCGCAATCCGCCGGGCCAAAGCGACCGGCAAAGCCTATACCCTCTCCGATGATGCCGGCCTTTCGCTGGCTGTTTCACCCAAGGGTGGAAAAACCTGGCACTTCCGCTATTACTGGGGAGGAAAACAAAAGCGAATTTCCCTGGGTTGCTATCCAAGCGTAACACTCCGTGAAGCAAGACAGTCAAGAGATCAAGCTTCTGCCCTGTTGGCAAAGGGCATTAATCCGCGGGCTGCCCGCGAGCAGCAACGTTATGCCACCTTGTTGGCTTCTGAGAACAGCTTTGAAACCGTATTCAGGGAATGGACTGCATACCGGGCACTGACGTCGAAAGAAGGGAGAAAGTCGCCGCTTTCCCAGTGCAAGCGAGTTTTCAACAATGATGTCCTGCCGAGAATTGGCAAAACATCTATTTATGATGTCCGCCGGACTGACCTCTTACAAATCATGAGCAAAATTGAACATCGCGGCGCATTCACCGTTGCCGAAAAAGTCCGCGGCTGGTTGAATCAGTTATTCCGCTTTGCTTTAGTCAAAGTGGAAGGATTGGAGAATAACCCTGCTACCGACCTGAAGGTGGTCGCACTGCCTAAACCACCTTCTGTCCATAACCCCTTTTTATGGATGCATGAGATCCCCGCTTTTTTACAAAACCTACGTTGTTATCCTGGCCAACAGAACACCCAGATGGGGCTTCGACTGCTGCTGCTGACCGGTGTTCGCACCGGCGAGCTACGCCTGGCTACGCCAGAGCAGTTTGATCTGGCGCGCGGGTTATGGCTTATTCCGCCGGATAACGTAAAACAGCTAAAAAAACTTTTGCGCAAGAACGGCAAACACACGCAAGATATCCCGCCCTATACCGTTCCTTTATCTGTCCAGGCTATTGAAATCATCCGCCACCTGCTCGGAAATAGTAGACCTGCGCAGCAATTCCTTTTACCCCACAGTTCTGACCTGAAAAAGCGCATGAGTGAAAACACACTCAACCAAGCCCTCAAACGAATGGGATATAAAGATCGTCTGACTGGCCACGGTATCCGCGGCACAATTTCCACAGCACTGCATGAAATTGGTTATCCAAAGACATGGATAGAAGCACAGCTTTCTCATACCGACCCGAACAAAGTGAGCGCAGCCTACAACCACGCGGCCTACGTTGAACAGCGACGGATCATGATGCAGGATTGGGCGGACCGTCTTGATTTGTTAGAGCAAGGGCATATAGACGCCGCCAATAGCCGGTTGGTTATTCAAATAGCCGGTATTCCAACAATGTCCAGCATCAATTCCGGCATGAGTGCAGTGCCCCTGCAAACTAATAGCGGGAAGGAAGAGATGACCATTACCTTATCCACCCCTGTTGAAAATGGAGCACGTCGGACAACGTTTCATCAGCCACAGCCATCCCCACGAGAAAATTAAACAAAATGAGCGAGGGAGCCCCTTACAGCAATTACGCTACAGTGAGA
Source organism: Acerihabitans arboris (assembly GCF_010131535.1). Lineage (GTDB taxonomy): Bacteria > Pseudomonadota > Gammaproteobacteria > Enterobacterales > Enterobacteriaceae > Acerihabitans > Acerihabitans arboris. The sequence continues at coordinate 1,789 of NZ_WUBS01000006.1, read as the reverse complement.
CTAACTCGCCTTTTCTGAACGGCTCAAGGTAACAATCTCCCGGCAAGGCCGGGGCATTCATAGCGTAAGCCGCTCAAAAAGCGGCTGGCGTGGATGCTAATGCGCGTCCCTGAGTTGGCGCTATTTAGTGGTGGATGGCCTATCACAGCAGGTGCGACTGATTCATGCGATCATCTTTCAACGGCATCAGCAACATCATGTGCACTTGACCTGTGTACAAATTCACCTTCCTCAAATTGGCTCTCCTTTTCCACAGCCAGGCGCTGAAACACCTCGCCCAAGTGGATCCGAATCCCCCTTGCACAACCTCTCTCATCCCCGCTTAGGAATGAACACGACGTCATACGAACACTCCCATTGGCTGTGACTTAAACTCTGATACTTTTCCGGCGTTCAGCCCGGTGCGTTGTGCGGTTATAGGCCAGGTCCATGGACGCGCACCGCATGCCCCAGTTGGTGCTCGGTGTAGTCAGGGCGAAAGCCCAGCACCTCATATAAGATCGTGCGCGCCATCGCACGTAAGCCGTGCCCGGTCAACCCACAACTATCCCCCGGGGATAGATCCGACACCGTTGGCATCTGGGTATGTAAAGGCGTCCTCAAGCGTGGCGGCCTATTCCGCGCTATCCCCTGGGGATAGCCGATTGACGCCACATCGCAATTTCATCGACCCAGCAGTATCGCTACTCAGGCACCACGCGCGACGATTTCGCCGCGAACAACGCCTTAGCCCACGCCTCGCTTGAGAAGTATGGGCCCTGCCGCAGGACGTGCTCGATGGCACCCGACGCTCACGCGTTGCCCCATCACTGCTGCTGAGTCCGCCGCCGCCGGCCATGACCACACGCTAACGCAGCTCAGCGACCGCAAAAGTTGGCCCCATGCGGTTTGATATACAAAACTATTGCCAGATGACGACGCTTAGCCACATGCTATATTCGCTCCGGTCAGAATAGCAGCGACCGGGCCGGGGCATGGCACCGGTTCCCCTGGCGACTGTGACAAAATGCCAGCCAGGGATACCGCGCCGGAAGGCTCCAGGATAAGCCCGGCATACTCAAGCGCATAACGTGTCGCCACGGCTATCTGCTCCTCCTCAACCAATATCATTTCATCAACCACATCGCGCATATCTTCCAGCGCCTGCGGCACCGGCACGCGCACCGCCAAACCCTCGGCCTGGGTATTTACCACTCCGCCGATCACCACCCGATGAGTCAGCCAGCTTTGGTACATGGCGTCAGCGCCGCGCGGACACACACCGATAATGCGGATATCCGGCGCCGACGCTTTGATCCAGCTCGCCATGCCGCCAATCAACGCGCCGTTGCCGACCGGGATATAGATTGCGCGGAACGGAACACCGGCTGACAACAGCTCCAAAGCGATAGTGCCGGCCCCTTCGCTCACTTCCGGCTCCAGGCCGTCTTCGATAAACCAGCCGCCGATGCTGTCGCAATATCGCCGGCCCTGTTCCTTGGCGCTATCAAAATCGGCGCCGGCCTGCCTGATATCAGCGCCGTAGGCTGCAATGGCCTCAATTTTCAGCGGGTTGGCATTTTGCGCGGCAAATACCGTCAGCGGCAGGCCGGCCTTATGACAATAGTACGCCAGCGCCAGCCCCCAATTGCCCGCGCTGGCGCAGACCAGCGGACGCGATTCGCCTCGGGCGACCGCGCCGGCGATAACCAGGCCCGCGCCGCGCCCTTTAAAACAGCGCAGCGGATTAAGCGTTTCCACTTTGAGCCATATGGCGCGCCCGAGCTGAGCCGATAACTGGGGGCATTCG